>JAXHNK010000001.1:0-477703 GCA_034520505.1 Anaerolineales bacterium
CTCAGGATTGGTATACTTCCTTTTTTAATTCCGCGATATAGGGCAGCGTCCGGTGGGTATCCGCATAATCCAAACCATAACCCACCACCCAGACATCTGGAATTTCAAACCCCAGATAGTCCAGAGGAACTTGCAGCGTATCCCGTTCTTTCTTAAAAAGGGTGCAGGTCTTCAGCGAGGCAGGGCCGCGCCCCTGGAGTGTTCGATAAAGATAGTCCATGGTATGACCGGTATCAACGATATCCTCGACGATAATGACATGTTCGTCCTTGATCGGCTTGCGCAGGTCCAGGATCAAGCGCACCGCTCCTGTAGAGGTTGCGCTGTCGCCGTAGCTGGAAAGCGACATGAAATCAACCATATGGGGGACAGTAATTTTCCGGGAAAGGTCCGCCAGAAAGATGAAGGCTCCTTTGAGAATTCCGATCAGAACCAGCCGGCCCACCCCCGCATAATCACGATCAATCTCTTTGGCTAAAGAAGAAACCCTGTTCTGAATTTCGTCGGCGGGGATAAGCACCCGTTTAATGTCAGGGTGAATTTTGCTCATCATAACTCCTTTTCAAACAGTAAACAGCCCCCCATACTATATCACAAGGTTTTAAATTTCAGGACTACGTCTGGAAAACTCAAACACGCTAACCCTGAAGGATCCCCTGGGAGGCCAGCAAACCAATCCAGTCACCCCGCTGTTTCCTGGTTTTAATCACCATCTTGCTGTCGTCCAATCTTTCCTCAATTTCGGGCGCTTGCTCAGCGAGCATCCCGGACAGCACCAGGACACCGCCCGGAGCGACCGTTCGGACCAGACCCTGATCCAGCAGTTCTAAGAGAACAGGTGCGATAATATTAGCAGCCACCAGGTATGCCCGGCAAAAGGAAAGGGTCCCCTCCAGAATGTCCGGGACTGAACCCGAGGCAAATTGTGTTTTCTCCTCAACACCGTTCGTCCGCGCATTGGTCAGGGCAACCTGCACCGCATCAGGATCCCGGTCAACGCCCAGGACGTGTTCCACGCCCAATTTTACAGCAGCGATCGATAAGATGCCTGATCCACAGCCGATGTCTATCATCCGCTCAGAGGGCTGCTGCGCCAGACTCTCAGCGATCAATTCAATGCACAATTGGGTGGTGGGATGAGTTCCGGAGCCAAAAGCCATTCCGGGGTCCAGAAAAATGGGCAGGCGGGAGCTGTCCGGATTGCTCAGCCAGGTGGGGACAATAATCAGGTTAGAACCGAGGGGAAGGGGACGATATCTTTTTTGCCACGCCGTAGCCCAATCTTTATCTTCCAATTCTGTAAAGGTGGGTTCCGGGATGGATCGGATCGCACCTAGATAATAAAGCGCTTCCCGGATTTTCCGCTTGCGGTGTTCAAGCTGTTCATCAAAAGGGAGATAACCATAAACCCGGACGGAAGGAGAGCTCAACCCGGCATCCTGCAGCGGCTCCTCTGCCTTTAATGTTTCCAGGACCACGCCTTTCGAGAGATAGTCAACCAACACCTCGGCGACCGGCTCTGCCAGCTCAGCTTCGACAACCACGCTGACTTCAATCCAGGTTTTACTGGTTTGGTTTTCTTTCATAAATTAAGCAGCGTAAACCCGGAAAAACACCCCGGATTTACACTGCGGAAAGTGTCAATAGGATAAATTTTCATCCACCCAGAACATTTTTCAGCCGATCAAAAAACCCCCGTTCCTGGGGAAGGACATCGCTGTCCATTTTTTCTGCCAGCTGTTCAAAAAGAACCCTTTCTTCTTCTCCCAATCGTTCAGGGATAGTGACATTGATGATCACCAGCTGATCGCCCCGGGCGTTCGATCTCAAATGCGGTACTCCCTTTCCCCGCATCCGGATGATTTTCCCCGGTTGAGTCCCCGGAGGAATTTTCAGGATGACATCCCCATCAACTGTGGGAACCTTAACTTCTGCTCCCAGGGTAGCCTGGGCGACGTTAATGTTCAGATCCAGCAGAATATTATTATTCTGCCGGCGGAAATACTTGTGAGGGCGGACTTTAATGATCAGGTACAGGTCACCTGACGGTCCATTATGCACCCCTGGCTGACCCTCACCGGTCAGCCTGATCCGGGTGCCGTCATCCACCCCGGCAGGAATAGTGATCTTCTTGCCGATGGTTTTTCGCTCAGTACCGGACCCCCGGCAGGTTGGGCAGGGATCAGGTATTGTTTTTCCCTGACCATTACAAACCGGACAAGGCGTAACCTGGACCATGGATCCCAAGAGGGTTTGCCGCGTCCGCCGGACCTCTCCTCTTCCCCCGCACTCGGAACAGGTTTCCGGCGATGTCCCGGGTTTGGCACCAGAACCCTGACAAGTCTCGCAGGTTTCATCGCGGGTGATCTCAATGTCTTTTTCAGCCCCAAAAACTGCTTCTTTAAAGGTCAGGCTGACCTGATATTGTAAATCAGCCCCCCGGCGGGGAGCGTTTCTCCGCGTTCTCCTCCCCCCGCCAAAACCTCCAAAGCCAAACATCTCACCAAAGATATCAGCTATGTCGGGGAAATCCGTAGGATCAAATCCCATCCCCCCCCCGTTAGCTCCCTTCACTCCCTGATGACCGAAGCGGTCATAGGCTGCTCGCTTATCATCATCCGAGAGCACACCATAAGCCTCGTTGATCTCTTTGAAATTTTCTTCGGCATCCGGGTCATCGTTGACATCAGGATGATATTTCCTGGCTAAATTCCTGAACGCGGATTTGATATCAGCCTGGGAAGCGTTCCGGGAAATTCCCAGCACTTCATAATAATCTCGTTTATCCATCAACCTTACCAATTCACTAAATTTGCTCAGCGCTTCGAGTGTTTAATAGTAGCACACAAAGGCGGCAGGGAAAACCTAAATTTCGGTCTCCCGGCCGCCCTGTGTCAAATCTCAGTTTAGACGTCTTCGAATTCACCTTCTACGACATCATCATCACTTTCAGCTTCCGGCTGACCGCCTTCGCCGGCTTCTGCTCCCGGCACTCCCCCTGGAGCGGCACCAGGCTGGCCTTCACCCTGATAAGCTGCGGTGCCAATTTGCTGCATGGATTGGGAAAGTGACTCAGTCAGAGACCGCAGCTGGTCGATATCTGCATCTTCATCTTCCAATTTTTCTCTGATTTCTGTGATCTTAGCTTCTACTTCATTCTTGAGCTCAGCGGGAACTTTGTCGCCGAGGTCATTCAACGTCTTTTCAGCTGTGTAAGCCATATTATCTGCGTTGTTGCGGGTTTCGATCTTCTCTTTGCGGTTTTTATCTTCTTCAGCGTGAGCTTCAGCTTCTTGACGCATGCGTTCAACCTCATCATCGCTCAAACCCGAAGAAGCAGTGATGGTGATATTCTGGCTCTTGCCGGTTGCCTTATCTTTGGCTGTGACTTCCAAAATACCATTGGCATTGATGTCAAAAATGACCTCAATCTGGGGAACACCCCGCGGCGCAGGGGGAATACCATCCAGGATGAAGCGGCCCAAAGATTTATTATCTTTAGCCATCGCCCGTTCACCTTGCAGCACGTGGATTTCCACCTGCGACTGGTTGTCGCTGGCGGTGGAGAAAACCTGACTTTCCCGGGCGGGAATCGTGGTGTTGCGCTCAATTAGAGGAGTAGCTACACCACCCAGGGTTTCCACAGAAAGGGTCAAAGGAGTGACGTCCAGCAGGAGCAGGTCATCAACTTCTCCTCCCAGGACTCCGGCCTGGATAGCAGCGCCGATAGCCACCACTTCGTCAGGATTGACACCCTTGTGAGGTTCTTTCCCGAAGTAATCGGATACCGACTTCTGAACCGCCGGCATGCGGGTCATCCCGCCCACCAGAACAACCTCATCGATATCTGAAGGCGAAAGATCGGCGTCTTCCAAAGCTTGTTTGACCGGTTTCATCGATTTTTCAATCAAGTCGCCCGTCAGCTGTTCCAGCTTTGAACGAGTAAGTTTTTTCACCAGATGTTTCGGTCCAGAAGCATCCGCAGTTACATACGGCAGGTTGATCTCGGTCTGCTGCATGGTAGAAAGTTCGATTTTGGCTTTCTCTGCGGCTTCTTTCAAACGCTGGAGGGATTGACGCTGCTTGCGCAGATTAATACCTTCATCCTTTTCAAACTCATCCGCCAGGTAATCAATGATCCTCTGATCGAAATCATCGCCGCCCAGGAAGGTATCTCCGCTTGTCGACCGCACCTGGAAGACACCATCGCCTACATCAAGGATGGAAATGTCAAAAGTTCCTCCGCCCAGGTCATAAACGGCGATAACCTCATTTTGTTTTTTATCCAATCCATAGGCCAGGGAAGATGCCGTGGGCTCATTGATGATCCGCAGCACTTCCAGTCCGGCGATTTTCCCGGCATCTTTGGTGGCGTTTCGCTGGCTGTCATTGAAATACGCCGGGACGGTGATCACTGCCTGGTTGACAGGTTCTCCTAGATAATCCTCAGCATCAGCCTTTATTTTAGAAAGGATCATGGCTGATATTTCGGGGGGAGAGTATTCCTTTTCGTCCATCATCACCCGCACATCCCCATTGGGCGCTTTTTTGGTCTCGTAGGAAACCAGTTCCAGTGCTTTTTGAACCTCGGGGGAATCAAACTTTCCACCCATGAAGCGCTTGATGGAATTAATGGTGTTTTCCGGGTTGACAACTGCCTGATTTCGCGCCGGCCGTCCAACCAACCGTTCATGGTTTTTGTTCATTGCTACTACTGAAGGGACCAGGCGGTCTCCCTCCGCGGAGGGGATGATCGTCGGTTCTCCACCTTCCATCACAGCAGCAGCTGAGTTTGTGGTTCCTAAGTCTATGCCTATAATCTTCGCCATTTTTTATCCTCCGTAAAATAGAACTTGTTATTTGGGCAATAATTTCTAACCTTATGCCGCCACGCGGACTAAGGCCGGTCGCAGCACTTTGTCTCCTAAGTAATAACCATCTTGAATTACTTCAATTACCCTTCCACTCTCATATTGATCATTTTCTTCCTGGAATACAGCTTCATGGATATTAGGATCAAAAATCTCTCCCTCAGCATCCATGCGCTCGACACCTTCTGACTCCAGCCTGGTGAGCAGTTTTTTGTAAATCAATTCAATGCCCTTCGCCCAAGCTGCCCCTTCTCCTTCCTCAGGTCGATCCTGCAGAGCGCGACCCAGATCATCCGCGATATCCAGATAAAGCTTGATCACTTCTGCCCGGGCAACTTTATGAATATCTTTCTTTTCCCGCATGATTCGTTTTTTATAATTGGCAAATTCTGCGCGAGAACGCTGCCATCCTTCCAGATATTCTTGAGCTTTATCGCGGCTGGCATCCACCTCATCTTCCAATTCGGTCTTCGTCAAGGGGCTGATTTCTCCTTTCCTGGTTCCATCATCCTCAGAGGTTGGGCCATTTTCTGTTGTTCTATCTGAAACTTTTTTTTCTTCTGTCATTGCTTGCCTTTACTCCTCACACACTTATTAACCAACCAGCGATTCCGTCACTAATTCGCTCATTAAATCAGAGACAAACCTTACTGTGGATACTGTCTGACTGTAGGACATGCGCATCGGACCCAGAACGCCTACTGCCCCCAGCGAATGATTCTGCGACCCATATTGAGCGAGCACCACAGAGCAATCCTTGAGCTCTTCCCAGGTCTCTTCGCCACCAATAATGACATGCACGCCTGTCGAATCACTGTTAAATACTGTTTTCAAGAGCATGTCATTCAGCACCGAACGGTCCTCAAAGATGCGCAGCGTTTGCTGAGCAAGATCCGGTTCAGAGAATTCAGGTTGGGAAAGGACATTCGTTAAGCCGTCCCGGTAAACCTCACCGGAAGTAACCGTCCCGGACCCCTCAACTTCCTGACTGATCACTTTTAGAACCTCACAGGCCAGAGGATCATCAAAATCTTCTCTGATCCTTCTCAGCGCTTGGGCATCCTTGCCGGGGGCGAGTTGATTGATTTCTTTGGCCAGGGCGCTCAGTTTTTTCTGAGAGACCTGTTCGTCCAGAACCAACGTCTGCTGAATCGCTTCTCCACCTTCCAGGACAATGACCAATAAAACCTGTCTTCCCCGGGTGGTCAGCATTGCAACGTGCTTCAATCGAGCTTCTTCTGTATGCAAGGCAGTAACTATAGAAGCTCCCTTGGTATGGCGCGCCAGAACGGAAGCGGATAATGACAACCAATCATCAACATCATGCCGGGCTTGATAGAATTGATGACGGATCATCTGCTGAACGTGTGTGGGTAAATCAACCGGCCCCATCAACTGCTGAACGTAATATTGATAGCCCAACTTGGTGGGAATCCGCCCGGCAGAAGTATAAGGTTGTTTTAAATATCCCTCGTCGGAAAGCAAGGCTAATTCGTTGCGCACCGTCGCCGAACTAAAATCCAGATTGTAATTTTCCACCAGGCGCCCAGAACTGACCGGCTCAGCAGAATTTACATACTCCCGGATCACCAACGCTAATACTAATTTCTGGCGCTCAGTCAGATCAGCCATAAGTTACCCGCTTTTAGCACTCTATTGTCGAGAGTGCTAACAACGCTATGTATACTATCACGGCGGTGTTTAGCAGTCAAGCGGGCCAAGTGCTAAAGAAGGAGTTCTAACAAGAAATTAATACAGTTTTACGCTCAGGAAAGGGACAGCTTTGTAAGTCGTCAACCTCCATCCGGGCCGGGATGTCTTACCCCCTGACAGCTCCAGGCAGAAATTCTGGGTCATTATTTAATCCCGGGGATCCTGGGTGTGCGGGTCTCTGTCATCCTGACCAGGATGATCCTCCAGGTTTAACTGTTCTAGATAAGCAGCATCTTCAGCCGTCAGTTTGATCTGTTCCAGCAGCTCCGGGCGGCGCTCAAAGGTTCTCTTTAGTGCCTGCTCTCTGCGCCAGCGGTCAATTTGCGCATGATGACCCGACCGCAGAACGGGAGGAACCTCCCATCCCCGAAATTCCGCCGGCCTGGTGTAATGGGGATGTTCCAGCAGCCCGGCAGCATGAGAATCTTTGGCAGCGGCCTCAGGATCACCCAGCACCCCCGGGATCAGGCGAACCAGGACATCAATCAGGACCAGGGCAGGCAGTTCGCCCCCGGTCAGCACGTAATCTCCAATAGAGATTTCCTCTGTGACCAGATGCCCCCTGACCCGCTCATCGACTCCCTCGTAATGTCCCGCAATAACCCCCAGACGGGGGTGGGCGCTCAGCTGGACAGCTTTGCGCTGAGTGAGCAAGTCGCCCTGAGGAGTCATCAACACCACCGGACAACCTGGAGGAGATCCCAGCACATCCTCCACCGCGGCAAATATCGGTTCTGGCTTCATCACCATCCCGCCCCCGCCCCCATAAGGAAGGTCATCCGTGACGTGATGCTTATCCGTCGTCCAATCCCGGATATTATGAACGTTCACTGTCAGGTGACCCTCTTCCTGAGCTTTACCCAGGATGCTGGTCTGTAAATAGGGTTGAAAAACCTCGGGGAAAAGGGAAAAAACATCAAATTTCATGCAGACATTCTAGCGGAGAGATGAAGGATGCGCAAGTCATAACCCTTAATTAGACCCGGAGCGCAGATCAATTGACTCAGCCAGCAGCCGCCCGCTTCCTTGACGTAAATTTTTATCCAGTGGTAAGATGATGTCATGTACTTGAACGGCAGCAGTTGGAAAATGACCAAAAAACCCCGAAAAAGATCTCGACCATGGCGGATCATTTTACTCCTGGCGTTAATTGCCGGCGTAGTATATTTCAACCAAACCGTGGTTCCCGTAACCGACCCTCTTTTTATTCCCACCCCCACGCCTACGGTGAATCCTGAGTCTTATAAAACCAGAGCCCAGACCCTCTACAATGAAGGTAAGCTCAATCAGGCTGTTGAAGCTTATAAAGATGCAATCCGGGCTGCCCCGGAAGATTCCTCCCTCTACGTGGAATTAGCCCGCATCCAGATTCTCGCCGGAAAACCTGAACCAGCGCTGGAAAACGCCGAATTAGCCCTGCTGCTTAACCCTAAAAACCCCCTGGCCCACGTCATGAAAGCCTGGGCGCTGGATTTTCTTGATCAACCGATTGAAGCCGAGAACGCAATCGTAAAAGCCCTCGACCTGGCAGAGCAGAACGCCCTGGCTCATGCCGTATACGCAGAAATATTAATTGATAATCAAAATTTTGAGCAGGCCAGCGTGGAATCACTCAAAGCCCTGGAATTAGGACCTGAAATGCTGGAGACCCACCGCGCCCGGGGTTATGTCCTTTATTGGACCGGCAACTACGCTGATGCCATCCGGGAATTCCGCCGGGCTCTGAGTATCAACAATGCCATCCCCAATCTCCACCTGATGCTCGGTTACAGTTATTTCGCCGATAATCAAAACGAACAGGCTGTGACTGCATTCAGTCAGGCGAACGCCCTTGATCCCGGGGATCCCCTCCCTGATTACGAGATCTCGCGAATTTACCTGCTGGACGGCGCTTATAATAAAGCGCTTCAATATGCCTCTCTATCGGTGGAGGATTCCCCTTCGGATCCCCTGCTGCAGGGGAACTTAGGCGTCATTTACGCGCGAAACAGAGAAACAGAAAAGGCCCTGGAACACCTCAGATTAGCCGTTCAGGGAGGAACCACCGCTGATGGAGATCTTGTTGAGGGCTTACCGCTCTCCTATAAACCCCGGGTGATCGAAATTTTTTCCTCTTATGGACTTACTCTTGCCCGGACAAATCGCTGTGAACAGGCAGTACCCGTCTTTCAAACCATGCTCAGTCAGGTTTCAGAAAACGAGATTGCAGTGATCAACGCCAATGAGGGGTTGAACATCTGCCAGGAAAACCTTCCCACCCCGACCCCCTCACCCTGAACATGGGACTTCCTATCCTCCCCACTGCCAAACTCTCCGGCGTTAAGCCCCTTTTCACCTGACCCAGTAACCCTATGGACAGAAACCTAACCGGAAAAGGACCCACTTTCAGCAGCAAAGGACAAGACTTTAACCTTTCTCGAGTCTTGATCTTACTGGCTTTAATTATTATCGGGGGCTGGTTTGCCAGTGAAATCCTCAAACCTGAGGGGCAATTTGAGCCGCTCTTTCTCCCCACCCCAACAGCAACCCGCACCGTGGATTCCCTGGTCCAGGAAGGTGAAGCCTATTTTGAAGCCGGCAAACTCTTTGATCCCACTGGTAAAGATGCTGTGGACGCCTATTACGACGTCCTGGAAGCCCACCCTGAGAACGCCCGAGTCCGGGCGGAGCTTGCCCGGCTGTTGACTTATTCATCCAGCCTGCTGTCAACCTCCGAGGAACAAAGAGAACGCCTGTCTCGGGCCCGCCAGGAAATCCAGCGGGCGTCTGAAGACGCCCCGGATGACAGCACGGTTCAGGCCATCCGGGCCCTGGTGATGGATTGGAGTGCAACCACTGCGGCTGCGGGAGAAGAAGACCGTCTGAAATGGTTGAACGAAGCGGAACAAGCCGCAAACCTGGCGATCACCCTTGATCCCAACAACGGGCTGGCCCTGGCTTTTTATGCCGAGGTTCTGCTGGATCAAAACCAGACAGCACAAGCCCTGGAAAACGCGCGGCTGGCGGTTGAAAAAGCCCCGGGATTAATGGATACCCACCGGGTTTACGCCACCGTGCTCGAAACCCTCGGGGAATACCGTCTGGCGATCGAACAATTTGAACGCGCCGCTGAAATCAACCCGAACCTGACCTTTTTATACATCCGGATCGGGGTAAT
Organism: Anaerolineales bacterium; assembly: GCA_034520505.1. Classification (GTDB taxonomy): domain Bacteria; phylum Chloroflexota; class Anaerolineae; order Anaerolineales; family UBA11858; genus B10-G9. The sequence goes on from JAXHNK010000001.1 coordinate 9,742, forward strand.
ATATCGAGCGCTCAAGGTGTACGATACTGCCCTGGAATACTTCGCAAAAGCGATCGCCATTAACCAATCCAACGGGGTCGAGGATCCCCTACCCTACATCGCCATTGCGAAAACCTATTCCCGGGATGGAGAGTTTTTCGTCGCTGCCCTTAATGGAGAAAAGGCCATTGAAATTGACCCTTATAACGCAAATACTTATGGACAGCTGGGAGATATTTATGTCCGAGCCCGGAATTACGAGGGGGCTTTACCGGTCTTGAAGTGCGCGGTAGAAGGCTGCACCCCCGAGGAGAACGAAGTCGGCAATGTAGCCGTGGAACCCCTTGAACTTAACAACTTCGATGTCGCTTATTATTACGCCCGGTACGGATCTGTGCTGGCCGCCCTCAGCCGCCCGGACGAAAATTACTGCCCCACCGCCCTGAAGGTGATGGCAGAGCTCAAGGATAAATACAGCAGCGACCCGACCCTGATGAGCATCGTCGCCGAGAACGAAGCGATTTGTCAGATGCTGGAAGAAACCCAGTCCCCCTGATTTCCAGGACGACCTCCCGGGGGTATACTCTTCGCCCGCCGGCTCGGCAGCCCGGCAGGGACCTGAAATTCATTCTCAGAATTGTATAAGAATCATGTAAATAAACAGCGATCAACTTGACTTATCCCAGGACTGACGTTATCATATTTTTCGCTACTTAGCAGTCAGAAACACTGACTGCTAAGCACACTGACTGCCGGAGCCACAAGCTGGCTCCCAGTCAAAACAGGCATTAAAAATAGTACTATATTGGATATTGTTTAGATCGAAGGAGTAGAATTCTATGGCTGGAAAGAAAATCGTTTTTTCTGAAGAAGCCCGACGCAAACTGCAGAACGGGATGGATAAGCTGGCAAAAGCCGTAATCACCACCCTGGGTCCAAAGGGACGCAATGTCGCCCTGGACCGAAGCTTTGGCAGCCCGACCATCACTCATGATGGCGTGACAGTTGCCAAAGAAGTAGAGCTCAAGAACAAATTTGAGAACATGGGCGCTCAACTGCTGAAAGAAGCAGCAACCAAAACCAACGACATCGCAGGAGATGGAACCACCACCTCCACCCTCTTGGCCCACTCGATCGTCACCGAAGGGATGAAAAACCTGGCAGCGGGTTTCAACCCCATGCTGCTGAAACAGGGTATCGAGGCTGCTGCCATGGCTGTTTCGGAAGAATTGGCCAAGAATGCTATTGACGTCACCACCAAAGAAGAGATCGGCAACGTAGCTTCCATCTCTGCCCAGGATCGCTCCATTGGAGAATTGATCGCCGACGTGATGGACAAAGTTGGAAAAGACGGCGTGATCACGGTTGAAGAATCCAAGACTCTGGCCTTTGAAACCGAGTACGTAGAAGGTATGCAGTTTGACCGTGGTTATCTTTCCCCCTATTTCGTCACCAATTCAGACGAAATGGAAGCTGTCATTGAAGAACCCAATCTGCTGATTCACGATTCCAAAATTTCCGCTGCTCAAGACCTTGTTCCTCTGCTGGAACGTTTGGTCCAGATGGGAAAACGAGACCTGGTGATTATCGCGGAAGACGTTGACGGAGAAGCTCTGGCAACGCTGGTTTTAAACAAACTCCGCGGCATGGTCAACGTGTTGGCCATCAAGGCGCCCGGATTTGGCGACCGTCGCAAGGCGATGCTCCAGGATATCGCCATCCTCACCGGCGCCACAGTGATCTCGGAAGATCTGGGACGCAAGCTTGACAGCGCCACAGTGGAAGATCTGGGCCAAGCTGAAAAAGTCATCTCCACTAAAGACGACACCACGATCGTCGGCGGACAGGGCGATAACGACGGCATTAAAGCCCGCATCAAACAAATCAAGAACGAGATCGAGGTCAGCACCAGCGACTACGACCGCGAGAAATTACAGGAACGTCTGGCGAAACTTTCCGGCGGCGTGGCTGTTATCCGGGTAGGAGCTGCTACTGAGACCGAACTGAAAGAGAAAAAGCACCGGGTGGAAGATGCCCTCTCCGCAACCAGAGCGGCAGTGGAAGCCGGAATCGTTCCCGGCGGCGGGGTAGCGTTGATCAACGCTGCTAAAGCCATCGAAGACATGGAAATGGATTCCCCCGACGCTCAGGTAGGCGTGAAGATCGTCCTGAGGGCTCTGGAAGTACCTGTGCGCAAGATCGCCGAAAACGCTGGAAAAGACGGCGCGGTGATCCTGGAAAACATTCGTCGCTACCAAGTTGAAAAGAAGGATCTTAACCTCGGTTATGATGTACTGAAAGAAGAGTATGTCGACATGATCAAAGCCGGCGTTATCGATCCCGCGAAAGTCACCCGCGGCGCTCTGGAAAACGCAGCCTCCATCGCAGCCATGATCCTGACCACCGAAGCGCTGATCGCAGACGATCCTGAAGAAGAAGAGGATGGACCTGCTGGCGGTATGGGCGGAGGCATGGGCGGCATGGGCGGCGGCATGCCCGGGATGATGTAAGGTAGTAGTCCTGAAGCAACCCGAACACTTCAGTGTGGGCGAAAATTTCGCCCACACTTTTTTTTATTTGGCTGCCCGGAGACTAGGAAATTTCAATTCCTCACCGGTTTTGACCCTCAAAGAACTCTATGCTCACTTCCCCAGCTCCAATGACGGTTATCTTGACCTTTACACAACGTTAACACTGGGAAGGTTGATTTCTTTTGACAAACCAGGGCAGCCGTGCTAGAATACTCTCGGTGTCGAAATAAGCCACCAAACGGCTGGTGCAATTTACCAGCACAAATACCGATGATTCGCTTGATAGTTTTTATTGAAATTTTTTCCTGTACGTTATTGATTTGTGCAAGTTCTCAATGAAAGCAATACCCGGCCGGCTAATCACCGTCCGGGTATTTTATTTTAGAAACGAAATTCCAAACCTTCACCCTATATCCTACAGGACAAAGGGGGAGGTTATTTAGAAAAGAGGTAATTACAATGAGCAACAATAAGTTAAGAATAATCCCCCTCGGAGGATTGGGGGAAGTGGGTAAGAACATGATGGTCTATGAATATGGCAACAACATCATGATCGTAGATACCGGGATTATGTTCCCGGATAACGACATGCTGGGAATAGATTTCATCATCCCCGATTTTGATTACATTAAAGAAAAGAAGGATATCGTCCGGGGAATCGTCATGACCCATGGACATATGGATCACGTAGGCGCAATTTCCTACATCCTGGAAGAGATTAACGTCCCGATCTATGCCACCCCTCTGACCCGGGGATTGATCGAAGTCAACCTTTCCGAAAAAGGACTCTTAGATCAAGCGACGATCCACACCGTTCATGCCGGGGATATGGAACACATCGGTCCCTTCGAGGTGGAGTTTTTCCACGTCACCCATTCCATCCCCGACAGCGTCGGATTGGGAATTACTTCCCCGGAAGGATTGGTAGTCCACACCGGCGACTATAAATTTGACTCCACCCCTGTGGACGGCTGGCCGACAGATTTCGCCAAACTGGCTGAATTTTCATCCCGGGGTGTACTGGCCCTGCTGGCAGATTCCACCAATGCGGACAAACCGGGTTGGACCCCGTCTGAGATGGTCATCAACGGTGCCCTTGATCAGGTCTTTGAAGCCGCTCCCGGGCGGATCATTGTGGCCTCCTTCGCTTCCCTGGTCTCCAGGATGCAGCAGGTAATTGACGCCGCCGAACGGCATCACCGCAAATTGGCCTTTGTCGGCTACAGCATGAAACAAAATTCCGATATGGCCAAAAAACTGGGTTATCTGGAAATACCCGATGGCCTGGAAGTAGGAATAGAATCTGCCCTGAATATGAAGCCCGAGGACGTAGTCCTGATGGCTACCGGCTCTCAGGGAGAACCTTACTCGATCATGGGGCGGCTTTCCCGGGGAACCAACCGGCGCTTTGATTTACTTCAGGGCGATACGATCGTGCTCTCCTCCCGGGCCATCCCCGGCAACGAGGAAACAGTCTACAAAACGATCAACCGTCTGTTCCGGCGGGGCGCCAATGTGGTTTATGAAGATTTGGCCGAAGTCCATGTTTCTGGACACGCTAAACAGGATGAGATGCTTTTGATGCTCAACCTGGTCAAGCCCAAGTACCTGATCCCGGTTCACGGTGAGCTGCGCCATCTCAAGCAGCACGGCGCCCTGGCCGAGGGAGCCGGATTCCCCAAAGAAAACATTCAGGTGATTGAGAACGGCCAAATTATTGAATTTGAAAACGGCAAAATGGAAGCCAAAGAAAGGATCCCCGGTAGTTATGTCTTTGTGGACGGATCGCGGGTGGGCGATATCGGCCCCAGTGTGGTTCGAGAACGGGAGAAGTTGTCCCAGGAAGGTGTCGTGCTGATCAGCATTGTCTTGGACAGCAAAGGTAAGCTGCATGAAGAGCCGGAAATCATCAGCCGGGGGTTGGTCTACAAACATGGGGAGTCGGATATCCTCGAACAAACCAAGCAAAAAGTAGCCAATGTCGTCAAGCGTTCTCAAGGCGATCTGCACAATCAGGTCACCCAATCCGTCAAATCTTACCTATACAGTAAAACCAAGAAACGACCGGTGGTGTTGACCACCATCAGCTGGGTGTAAAATAACCAGCAACATTTAATACCAAAAATATTTTGTGGATGGGACCAAAATCGAGGCCAATGCCAACCGCTACAGTTTTGTGTGGCGGAAAAGCACAGAGAAATACAAAGCCAATCTGCAGAAGAAAGTCAGAAAGCTGCTGGATCAGATTGATGAGATTGAGGAAGAAGAGGACCGCCGCTATGGGGACAAAGACTACCCGGAGGTGGGGGAAGGGGTGGAAATCGATGCCGAAGAGATGAAAAAGGCGGCCGAGAAGATCAACCAGAGACTGAAAAAAGACCCCAAGAACAAAAAACTCAAAAAAGCCAAACGGGATCTGGAAAAGGATTTCATCCCCCGGGAAGAGAAGTATGAACGGTATGAAGAAACCTTCCAGGGCAGAAACAGCTTCTCCAAGACCGATGAAGATGCCACCTTCATGAGGATGAAGGAAGATCACATGAGAAATGGTCAGCTGAAGCCGGGGTACAACATCCAGATGGGAACAGAGGGGCAATTCATCACGGGTTTCAGTATTCATCAGCGGGCGCCGATCGGGCGGGGCTGCCTGATCAGGCAGCCTTTTTGGTATTAAATAAACCGCTGGATTACCGGTCAGGCTTCCCCGCGCTCCACCCTCTTTTTCTGACGCAAAAACTCAATTCCATCCCAAATCAAGGTGACAGCAAACACACCGAGGATCCCGGAAAAAGTATCATCAGATCTGGTTAAGGAAGCATAGAGAACAACCAACCCCAGGGCCCAAAAAACCGGAGTCGCTTTAGTGCCCAGCACAGGATATAAACGGCGCACAAATTCATGGCCGAGGCCAATAGAAACAAAAGTGGTAAAGGCTAAGATCAAGCCCGCGAAGTGCAGCATCATTCTTTTTCCTCCTGTTTTCGGCTCCGGCGGGGGTTAACGGGGAAATGTCCCGCCTGGGCCCGCTTTTCCTGATCGGGAAGCTCCGTTGCCCCCCAGATAACCGATCCGCCGAAAATACCCATAACCGCAGAGGCTGCAAAAGACGGCATAAACAGAGAACCCAGGCAGAGCAAGACGCCAAAGGCCAGGACTATTTTCCAGATTTGAGCTCCCCAATAGTATTCCAGCTTAATCACCCAGAAAAATCCAAAGCCGATCACTGCCAGCATAAACAGACCCAGATAAAGACCGCTAAAATTCATCTCATCTCCTTGTCAGGGGGAATCCCACCCCTGATCACCGATCAGGGGCACAAACGCCACCGGCGAGAGCGAATCTGTGGATATTTCCCCTTCATTCTTAGTGCACAATTTCAACACCTGTCCTCTCCGTCCACCCACCGGCATGATTAACCTCCCCCCTTCTGCTAATTGATCCAGCAGCGCCTGGGGGATTTCCGGCGCCGAGGCGGTAACGATGATGGCATCATAGGGACTGTGTTCAGGAAGCCCCAGGGTTCCATCGCGGTGAAAGAAGTGAATGTTCTCATAACCCATCTGGTTCAATTTTTCCACAGTGTCCTCAGCGAGGGAACGATGACGTTCAACCGTGTAAACTTCCCCGGCCAGCTCAGCAAGGATGGCAGCCTGATAGCCAGAACCGGTGCCGATCTCCAATACATTATCTTGTTTTCCCAGATCCAGTTTTTCGGTCATATAAGCCACAATATAGGGCTGGGAAATCGTCTGGCCTTCACCTATGGGCAGCGGTCGATCTTCATAAGCATGGTCCTGCCATTTCCCGGGGACAAATTTATGCCGGGGGACAGACCGGAAGGCTTCCAGCACCCGGTTGGAGGTGATTCCCCGCCTTGCAATCTGCCTTTCAACCATCCTTTCCCGGGCAGCTGCAAAATCTTTTTTGTCTCTGAACATGCTCCTCCTTTTCAGCTTTCAGCGAGCAAATACGCCAGAATCCACTGGGTTGTCGCTTGCAAAGCCTCCCTGTGAGTACGCTCATAATTATGAGAGGCATCCACACCGGGACCGAGGAGGGCCACAGCCACATTCCCCCCGGCCCTCCAATACGCTTCTCCGTCCGACCCATAATGAGGATATATATCAATCTTGTGGCTAATGCCGTGCTCCGCTGCCAGCTGCAGCAGCCGCTGATTTAAACCCCGGTGATACGGCCCTCCTGAGTCTTTGACACATAAAGTAGCGTGAAATTCATCTGAATTCTGGCCTTCACCCACAGCCGCCATATCCACCGCCACCAATTCCTGCAAACTATCCGGGAACCCGGCAGCTGCTCCATGTCCTACTTCTTCATAATTACTGAAATGAAACAGTGTGCTCCGGGCTGGCTGCAAACCTGAAGAATTCAGGGCGCGGATGGCAGTAACCAGGCAGGCTACTGCTGCTTTATCATCCAGATGCCGGGAGCGAATAAAGCCGTGATTGCTTTCAACCCGGGGATCAAAGAAAACAAAATCTCCCACCTCAATTCCTGCCTCCCGGGTTTCCTCCGCCGAGGTGGTCCTGATATCCAGACGGACTTCCAGATGTTCTTGATTCCTGTCTGTTTCAGCGACCTTTTTGCCGTGAACATGAGCTGAAGCCTGATCAATCAAGATGGATCCCCGGATCAACTTCCCATCCGCGGTCTGCACCGAACATCCTTCCCCCTCAATAGTGTTCCAGGGATAGCCCCCCAGCTGGGATAAACTCAACCGGCCGTTAGATTTAATCTGCTTGACCATCGCCCCCAGCGTATCCACATGGACAGTCAGCCCCCGTTCCGGACTGCTGCCGCCGCGCAGCCACTCAGCCATCAGAGCGCCTTTGGGGGTCTGATAGGTATCTAAGTGGGAGACCTCGCTTAACTCACTTTTGAGCAGGTCAAGAACCTTCCCGGTGTCCCCGGTAGGACTGGGCGTCATCAGCAGTTCCTTGAGCAAATCCATTAATGCGGTTTCATCAAAATTCGGCAAATTCATCTGTCCAATCCTCTTCAGGGTGTCCGGCGAGGAATTCTCTCATAGGCAGCCACTTTTGCCCGCCAGGTCTCAGAGAGAGAAATTGTCTTTTGCTCCTGATAATCATAACCAACCAGCACAGTGGTCGCTTGCGCGTAAATCAATCCGGTGTCGGGATTTTCTATCTGATATTCCATATCCAGGCTCTTCTCTCCCAACCGGGAGATCCGCACGCCCACCCGGGCCTGATCAGTAAGCAGAATAGGAGCCTGATAATTTATGTCCAGGCGGGCGATGATAAAACCAACATCAAGAAACGATTTTCCGTCCCATAAATCCAAGGCCTGGATATAGGCTACCCGGGCATGTTCCAGGTATGTTACATAACCGGCGTTATTGACATGGCCCTGGGGATCAAGATCGCCATAACGGATAGCCAGAGGTTGAAAAAAGCGGAATTCACTCATGTCCGTATTATATCGCATGACCCTCCTTATTTAACCTGGCTAGGGGAGAAATCAGCTGCTCCCTGGCGGACAAATTTACCTCCCCTTAAGTTTTTTTACCCTGATCCTGGCGGAGGTTTTTCCTTCCCTGTCAGAGCGAAAAGGACTATAATATTTTCGACCTTACACCATCCCCTACATTCCCGGCAGCAGCACTTCCAGAGGAAAAAGAGCAGTCAACCCATGGAAATCCTGACCAGTTTATTAACTATTTTTATCATCATCGCGGCTGGCATCCTGAGCAGATTCAGCGGGATCTTCCAGGAGGAACACGCCCAAGCCTTATCTTCCTTCGTCTACTACTTTGGCCTGCCGGCCTTGTTTTTCGGGAAGATTTCTCAACTGGATATTCCCAGCCTGGACCCCGTGGTGGTAGGTTGTATCCTTTTTCCCACCCTGTTGATTCTGGGGGTACTGCTGGTTTTCAAATGGTTTGGACTGCTGGATAAAGAGAACTATGTCATGCTCAGCATCTCAATCAGTTTCGGCAGCTATGCTTTCTTCGGAGTCGCATTCTTCGAAACCTTTCAGGGCGGACGGTGGCTGGACTTATCGATTCTATCCGCCTCGCTGTTGGGCATCATCGGGATCGTCACCACCATCCTGCTGCTGGAATACGCTGCCAAAAAGGAAAAAGGCTGGGGTTATTTGACCAAAATTTTTACCAACCCCCTGATACTCTCTATTTTGCTGGGATTAACCTTTTCGCTGGCCAAGATCCAAATTCCATTTTTCGATAACGCCCTGACCCTGATCGGTCACACGGCCAGCGGGCTGGCCATTTTTGTGCTGGGTATGTATATTTGTGACCACTTCACCTGGTCAGTCCTCAAAAAATCGCTGGGGTATTCTCTTTTCCGGATGATCGTCCTGCCCTTGGCTGCCCTGATCACCATTAAACTATTCCTGCCCGGTAGAGGGGACATCAACCAATTTCTGCTTCTTGAGCACGGGATGCCAGCAGCTATCGCCCTGGAAGTGTTTGCCGAACGCTACCAGTTCAAAGTTGGTGAAACCGCTGGGGTGGTCACCCTGACCTCGCTGCTGAACTTTCCAGTCCTGACCGGGTTATACTATCTTTCCCGTCTGCTCTAATTCCCCCTTTTTTTTACCAGAAAGATTGTCTAAACATCGTTCCAGTTCTTATCCTCCCAGGGATATTGAGCCACTTCTTTGGCCTTCTTTCTGACTGCAGGATCCGCTGAGTACTTTCCCCGCAGCTCATCCGGCAGCAAGAACGCGATCTCTTCCATGATTTTTTCTCCGATCTGGTCCAGTTGTTCTCTGCGTTCTCTCCCCCTTCCCTCAGCCTGAAAAGGTCCGATCAACTCGCCGACCTTGATGGTAACTTTGGCCTGATTCCGCAGGCGCAGGGGAAAGATATCCCTGAAGCCGGTAAAGGCAACCGGCAGGACAGGAGCACCTGTCCGGGCCGTCAGATAAGCTGCCCCGGGACGAGCAGGACGCAGCATCTCTGCCCAGGCTCCCCCCTCAGGAAAAATACCAAAAAAACCGTCCTGCTCGAGCACGGACTCCGCAGCCCGGATGGCGTTCCGGGAAGCAGACCCCCGGTAAACATAGAGCACCCCCCATAAACGGGGAAGAAGCTTCGCCCAACCCGGAGTAAAGGCGGGATTGGCGCCGGAAAACATTTCGATGGAGGGGGGTGCAATGTGGATCATAGCCACAGCATCCGCGTAACTGAAATGGTTCCCGGCAATAATCACCGGACCCTGGTCGGGGATGTTTTCTTCTCCCGTGATCTCCAGATCCGTCAGGGATTGAAAGGCCATCTTGATCAGGAATTTGATCATCATTCGCGGCAATTGGCGGCGCGGGTATTTAACCTCGGTCATCAGCTCTCCTTTAGGAGCCTAACCTGTTCGAGTACAGGCAGGTTTGTAATTTTTTACCCTTCCGGTAGAGGTGCGGTGTACAGCACCCACGGTTCAACATCGGGATAATAATGATAAACATCGCGCGCAGATTGAAATGTTTTGGCGAGTTCTGCGTCCTTGCGGGGACTCAGGCTCCAGGCAAAAAGAAAGGCTGACTGCTGATAGGGATCAGTAAATTCCAGCAGGCTGCCGTAGGACATCCAGGGGTCAGAATGAACGATAATTAAAGCCGGTGTTAATTCTCTCACCTTCTCCCCCTGGAAAGGTTCCAGGTCTGAACGTTCAATGGTATAAAGCCCCTGTAAACTTTCCATCCTCAGGGGAAGATAACAGAGAAGGTTGGCCCCCACGAATATCCCCACAGCAGCTGCCGTCAGCCCTGATCGAAGACGCTGCCAGCCGCAGGGAGGAGAAAAGGGACGCTCTTTCCCCAAAGGCCATCCTGCCAACCAGCTGATCCCCGCTGCCGAAAGCAGGGCAAGTGCCGGCAGAGCCTCAAAATAATAGCGGGGGCCAATCAGCCACGATCCCACCCAATAAAAACCGTAACCCAGGATCAAAGTGATCGGCACACCCAATAACAAATAAGTTTCCGGTTTCTTCCGCACCGCCCAGATGCCCCAGGGGACGAACAGCCAGGAGATTTTTCCCCAGCCAAACAGATCACTGGCTCCGACCCGTAAACTGTGCTTCGTGTTCCACCAGGCCTGCTGCAAATTGTGCCCTTCCCTGGTCACTCCATAACCGGGACCGAATCCCAGCTTATCGTAGGACCACCATAGGGTGTAGGGGTTTTGGGTAAAATCACCGGTAACCGCATACTGCCAGATAAAGTGCAGCAGGCCCAGGCTGAACGCTAACCCTCCGACCAACCAGATTCTTCGTCTGACAGGCGAATCCCCCCGAAACAAAATAACCAAGCCCTGGATCCCAAAAGGAATCCCCACGGCCACCATGGTCAAAGGCCGGGTTAACCCCAGCAGCCCCAGGCTTAACCCCGAGACCGCAGCAGCCAGCCAGGGGTGCTCGGTCTTTCCCTTCTCCGAAATCCCTTCTAGCCAGCTGAGGATGAAGATCGTGCTCAGGACCAGACTCCACAGGTGGGAAAGCAGCGATCCGGCGTTGATCAGAAAAAAAGGAGAGGTCAGGCTTAATCCCGCGGCCAGCAGGCCGACGGACCGATTAAAAACAGCTTGCCCCAAGCGGTAGATCAACCAGATAGCTAAGCCGGCCAGCAGGGGATTGACCCAGGACCGCACACCCAGGGATACGCCCAGGGACAGCACGGCCGGCCAGCCCAACGGATATTTTCCAAAGCGCTGTCCCTGATAATCGATCACAAAAGGAACCAAGAAACTCTGAGGGTGCTCCGGAGAAGGAATGGTAAGATCGCCGCGGGCAATAACCTGGGCCTGCCAGACATAGGCGAACTCATCCTCCAGATGAGCCATGTTTTCAAACACATCCTGGGCGACAAAGCCGGCAGCAATCACCGCTACAAGGCACAGGAGGACAGCGATCCCATCCGTTCTGGACATTCTAAGCGTCTAGTTCCTTCAGAGCCTGCAGGGTCTGCTGATGCAAAACACCGTTGGTGGCGCATAATCCCCGGTTCCTGGTTAACCGTCTGCCCCGGGAAAAATCCAAGGCAGTGCCATCCAGGTCGGTGACAATTCCCCCGGCTTCCTCAACCAGAAGGGAACCTGCTGCCTGATCCCACACCTTTTCCCGGTAATCCTTCTGGTCTGCTGACAGCAGGCGTAAATAAATTTCGCCCTCACCGGCCGCCAGCAAGGCATATTTCGCCTGACTGTCCATCCGGACCGGTTCCAGACCGGTTCCAACAACTTCTTGAAACCGGTCGATCTGGGATACATTGGTGTGCCCGGATTCAAAAGACCTCAACACCCGTGCTTGAGCAGGGTCAGCCTGCGTGGAGACAAAAATCCTGGTAAAGGATTGTTCAGCCGGCGACTGCTCCAACACCGTCAACCAGCTTCCTTCGCCCCGGGAAGCAACCAGCAACGATCCCTGACCGACGAGATCGCCCAATTTTTCCGGCGGTAGATTCGGGCAGCCCAGCACGCCGACCTGAACTTCCCCCTCTTCCACATACCCCAGAGCGACCGCGTACTGATCGCCCCGCAGGAACCCTTTGGTGCCGTCAATAGGGTCCAGGGTCCAGTAACGATCCTCTACTTCTCCCTCCCCCCGGTCAATATAATCACACACTTCACCGGGAGTAACACCCGGGATGATCCGGCTGACAAACTCGGTGATCTTTTCCAGGGTGTCTGCGCCGGCAGCGGTTTTCAACACCCCTGCGTTCTCTTCGCCGACCAGGGACAGCTGATTAAATCGTCGTTCTAGATAATAGCCCACGACAGCCTGAGCAGCGAAATCAGCGACTGTGACCGGGGATCGATCTTCCTTGGTTATCGCTGGAGAGATCATTTCATCCTGGATTTCCTGAGCGAGCAGAGCCGCCTGCTGGACAGCGGTTAAAGCAAAGTCAATGAGAGGGTTGGTTAAATTGATCATGGGATTTACAATAGCATGAAAAGCGGGTGACTGCAAGGTTATTATTAAACGACCAGGATAGGGATCACCGGTTCAGCTCAGGAATCGTCCGGGGCGGGTACAGCAGTCAGGTCGTAGACCATGGCTCCTGTCACCTTCACCGGGACAATTTTTCCCACCGGAATCTCCCCTTCGACGATCACCATCCCGTCGATTTCCGGGGCATCCCGGTAGGAACGGGCCAGGGAGATCATCTGGTCTGTACCTTCCACCTGGCCCTGCCCCTCAACCAACACATCCAGGATGCCGTCCACGTACGTTTGGTTTTTTTTCAGGGAGATTTCCTGCTGGGAAACCATGATCTGTTCCTTGCGCTCCATTTTGAGAGCTTCGGGCACCGGATCTCCCAGGGGGGCGGAAGCTGTATCTTCCTCAAAAGAAAACCCGAAGACCCCGACACGGTCAAACTTGAGTTCTTGAATAAAATCCAGCAGGGTGTTGAACTCTTCCTCGGTCTCCCCAGGATAACCAACGATGAAAGTAGAACGCAAAGCCAGATCAGGCATCGCCCGGCGGAGTTTACCTACAGTTTCATAGACCCACTCCACGTTGGCCGGCCTGCGCATCCGCTTCAGGGTTTCCGGGTGAGCATGCTGAAGCGGCATATCCAGATAAGGCAAAACCTGGTCGTGGGAAGCCATGACCTCGATCAGTTCCTCAGTAACATAACCGGGGTAAGCATATAAAATCCGCAGCCAATCTACATCCGGTACAGCTGCGGTCAACTCCTTCAGCAGATCAGCCAGTCCATTTTTTAAGCCCAGGTCATGTCCATAATCCGTGGTATCCTGGGCGATCAGGTTGATTTCCCGCACTCCCTGATCCCGGAGAAAGCGGGCTTCCTGAATAATTTCATCGGGGGGACGGCTGACTAAAGTACCTTTAATCAAAGGAATGGCACAAAAAGCACACGGACGGCGGCAGCCGTCAGCAATTTTTAGATAAGAACTGGTTCCCTGAATATGGGCTCTGATCAGACCGCCTTCATCTCTGCCTACCGTTTCAGCATCCGGAAGGTGGTAGAGAGGACGGGGATGGAGCCCTTCGCGGAGGGTTTCCACAACCTGAAGGATGTCCATCCACCGCCTGGTGCCTAACAGGCCGTCAATTCCGGGGACCCGGCTGACCACCTCCTGCCCGTACCGCTGGGATAAACAACCGGCAGCGATCAATAATTGTCCGGGGGCTTTTTGTTCTGCCAGCTCAGCCAGCACCTGGTATGATTCATCTTTGGCCGGACCAATAAAACCGCAGGTGTTGACGATAATCACCTCGGCAGTTGAGGCCCGATCCACAGGGCGAAAACCATTTTTATCGAGTAGTTGAGCCATGGAATTAGAATCCACGGTGTTCTTCGCACAGCCCAGAGAAACCAGATGAAATGTTTTCTTATCCATTTTTATCTACCTGTAAATTAGTTGGCGTCCGACTTTACGGTTCCAGACCTAACGGAGTGGGAGTCGCGGTCAAGGTTGGGGTGGGTGTAGGCGTAATCGTCGAAGTCGGGGTAACAGTGGGAGTGGCTGTGGCAATCCCCTCCGCAGTGAAAATCCGGCTGACCACCTCTCCATAAAACCCCAGTACACCCAGATCCTGTTGGTTGAAAATAACCGTAATCCCGGCGGCGTTTCCGGTGGTCAACTCAATTCGCTCTTCACCACCAAAAACATGAACACTGCCCGGAAGCATTCTCCCGCTAAACTCCTCCTGCCCATCTACCACGACCTGTACAAAAGTGCGTTCAGAGATAATCAATTGAATTTGAACCTCACTGCTCACCGGGGCAGGTTGGGTTTGGACAGCTTCGTCGTCCTGTTGGGACAGGGTTACATCCGGATCCTGCCCATTTTCCTGATCGGCTTCCGGGGTGGGAGTAGAGGAAGCGGTGGGGAGTAAAGTAGCCGAAGGAATCAAAACCTCAGCGACCCCGGGAATGGTCTGGGTAGCATCACCTTCACCAGAATTTCCTCCAAAAACCTGAAAGCCGGACCAAATCAGGGCAGCGACAACCACTGCGAGAATGAGCAGGCTGGATAAGCTGGGTCCAGTGAATATGCGGCGCATCCAGAGGGGAAACCATTGCTGCTGACGTTTTTTTCCCGGTTCCGGGTGTTTTGCCCGCAGCCGGGATTGGAGGACATCTGCATAACGAAGCAGCAGCTCATCTGGCTCCAGCCCGATAAACTCGGCATAATTTTTAAGCATCCCCCGGCCTTGGACAGTGGACGGGAGCTCTTCCAAATGCCCTTTTTCAATGGACTTTAAATAACGTGTTGGAATATGGATTTGCCGTTCAACTTCTTCCAGCGAAAGCCCCAACCTGTCTCTTTGTTCGCCCAGCTCTTCCCCTATTTGAATAAACTTCGCCTCCCCGGGCTGGTCCATCCGAACAGCTTCCTCCATTTCATTTTCACCGGGGGCACTGGACTGTTCTCCAGGCTGTTCTTTTGCATCCCCGGTTTCGGAAACTCCGGAAAATTGGTTGAGAAGCGGACCAGGTTCTAAACTGAGCTGCTGGGCATAGGAACGAAGAAATCCTTTTTGTTGAACAAGAGAAGGTAATACCTCAAATTCATCATCCTCCATGGCTCTGAGATAACGCACTTTGATATGGGTTTTCAGGGATAATTCTTCCAGGGAAATACCCTGTTCTTCCCGGGCGTTTTTAAGAATTTGGCCAATGGTTGACGACATCATATTCCCCGCATATCAAAAGACCGGTCTGGTCAGCAGGGCTGATTCCAGACCGGTTCATTTACAGGCAAAAATAGAGAGAAAAATTAAGCAGTTTCTGATTCTTCTTCAGCTGCTTCATCTTCATCAAGGCTGAGATCAGTTGCTTCTTCAACCGGTTCTCCTTCCGTTTGATCCTCCTGATCCTCAACGACCTCGACTTCCTCAATTTCCTCTTCGTCTTCAACTTCTTCAGCGAGAACCTCATCATCGGTCGGCTGCTCATCTGCTGCTTCCTCTTCCAATTCTTGAAGAGCCTGATCAGCTTTCAGCGCTTCTTGTTCTTCTTCTTCCAGCGCTGAGGACGGCAGTTCCCCTTCCCGATGGACAATAACTTCAATTTCAGGGATCAGGTCCACGGTCAAACGGACGGCCACCGTATGCTTGCCAATTTCTCTCAGGGGTTGAGATTCGATCTGCTTGGCCTCAACTTCTACCCCAATTTCCTCGCTTACCCGATCGGCCAGCATCTGGGTGTTCACCGATCCATAAAGACGGCCGGTTTCGCTGGCCCGGGCGGCGAAGGTAAACAGCATCCCTTCCAGCTGCTCAGCGACACCACCCATCTCTTCGTTAACCCGGGCGCGTTTAATTTCTCCCTGTTTACGAATTCGATCGGCCTGTTTTACCGCACCGGCAGTAGCCAGCACAGCCAGTCCCTGGGGCATCAAATAGTTGCGGGCGTAACCGGGAGCAACCTTCTTGACATCACCGGCCCTTCCTAATTTATACACATCATCAAGTAGCAATACTTTCATAGTTTCAAGCCCTTTCCTTACTGATTTATGGGTTAATGATCGATCATCCCGGTCGAAGGGTACTACGACTGAGACGCGTGAAATTTTACCAGATGGACGGGGTCTAGTCAATCATGCAACTTCCCACCCGAGGATAAGGTGGGAATATCTTCAAGGAGTCAGCCCCCTTTTCTTCCTCAGGAGAAACAGCCGCGGGAAGTTAACCTGTCCGGCGGAGGGTAATGATTGCCCCTGCCAGGAGGGTCAAAAGGATTCCCAGGATGACAAAAACACCGGTAGTGGTTTGTTCTGAACGCTGATCGACAAGCTCGAGATGGGGCGAAAGTCCTTCTAATTTCCAGGCAGGTCCTGCAAACCAAGTAAAAACAATTCCCCCTACCAATCCACCAATATGTCCCCAGTTATCGATCCCTGGGGATAAACCAATGATTATGTTAATCACGGCAACCTGAACAATCTGGCGCAAAGCTACCTTAAAATGGTCTCCAAATAGATGGCGGTGCTGATAGATAAACACCCCTTCTGCTCCCAGGATGCCAAAGATCGCCGTCGACGAACCCAGGGAAGGGGCAGGGGTCAGCAGGAAAGAAAGGATATTCCCCGCCAACCCGCTGATCAGATACAAGCTCAAGAAACGGTAGTGTCCAAAATAACGCTCCAGCCGGCGGCCGAGGATATAGAGAGCGTACATGTTAAATCCCAGATGGATCAACGATCCATGCAGCACCATGGGCGTGAGCAGCCGCCAATACTGACCCTGAAGGATCAGCGTGTTTTCCTTGACGCCCAAACCCGCCGGGAGATCCTGGCCAAGCAGAAACTGGGTAGCCATCTGAAGCAGATAGATCCCGATGGAAATCACCATCAAACTCTGGGTGATCACCGCGGAACGCTGGGGAATTTCTACACTCTGTCTGGACACCGGGGATTGAGAAGCCTGGCGTCCAACCGCTGAGCCTGGTTCGCTCTCCAGATCTTCCCGGGTGATTTCCTGGACCCAATTGATCGGTCCAGAGGAATCCCCGGCCAGATAAGGCAGGTTGATCTCGGCAGAGGGTTGAGATTTCAACTCATTTACTGCTTGAGCAGCAGCCTCTTCTAACCGCTCCAGGGCGATCGGATCCTGGCGCAGATCAATCCCATGGTCCCGCTCAAATTGAGCGAGTATGCTCTCCACCAGGTTGCTCCGCCCTCTTTTCTGGTCATTGTCTGGTATTTTGTGTTCTTGACTCATAAATCCACTTTTCGCTGCTGCACCCGATGCTGTTCGGCGGTAATAATCGCTTCGATAATATCCACGGTTTCATCTAGTTTTCCTTCCCGGTTAACAACCACATAATCAAAAATATCGATCATTTTTAATTCCTGGCGGGCCGTGGCAATCCGCAGGTTCAGGCTCTCTTTTGTTTCTGTTTTCCGCTTTTTCAGGCGGTTGACTAACTCAACCTCCGTTTCTGTGGTCAGGAAAATCAACAGGGCGTCATCCGCTAAATCCCGGATGGTATCTGCACCCTGCACATCAATCCTCATCACCACATGCTTCCCGCTTGCCAGGGCTTTTCTCACCTGAGCCTTAGGAATCCCTTTATAGTCTTTATAAACCACCGCATATTCTAATAATTCCCCCTCATCAATCATGCTCGCGAACTCATCATCCGAGACAAAAAAGTAATCCACCCCGTGTTCTTCATTCGCCCGGGCTTCCCGGGTAGTGGCGGTAATTACAAAGTGAAAAGGCAGGTTCCGTTTTTTCATTTCGTCCAGCACAGAATCTTTCCCCACGCCCGAGGGACCGGAGATCACGATCAGCAGCGGTTCAGGGGACAGGGGGGCAAATGATTGGCTGGTTGTATTATCCATGGAAAGGAATCCTTCACTTGATTATAATGAGTATAATAGACAGCCTGTAAAATCTGGAGAACCTCAAATGCCTGCCTATGATTTTCAATGTCAACAATGCAACCATCTGTTTGAAATATTTAAAACTTACCAGGAATATGATCCAAGCCAGGTAAGCTGCCCCCTGTGCAGCAGTGATCAGGCTCAACGGGTGATCAAACCTGTGCGCATCGCCAGATCGGAAGAGAGCCGCTTAGACTCCCTGGCTGATCCCCAGCAGCTGGCCGGGATTGAAGACGATCCCCGGGCTCTGGGAAAAATGATGCGGCGAATGAGCTCCGAGCTGGGCGAGGAAATGGGCCCGGAATTCGATGAAGTCGTAGATCGTCTGGAGAAAGGCCAGGACCCCGAAGATATCGAAAAAGAACTTCCCGATTTAGGGATGGATGACCTCTAAGCACCCTCCTCTTTACGGCTGTTTATTTTTTTCTTCTACATAACCCAGAACCAGCTCCAGTAAATCGCGGTGAACTTCTTCTCTGGTTCGTTCGGCGTCGATCACTTTCCAGCGTTCTGGATCCCGCCCGGCCAGCTCCAGGTATCCGGCTCGAACGCGCCGGTGGAACTGAATGTCCAGGGCATCCAGGCGGTTTAATTTGCCAGCCGCGGTCCTCCGTTTCAACCCTACCACCGGGTCGATATCCAACAACACCGTCAGATCCGGCTGCAGGCCTCCGGTCGCGTAGCGGATGATTTCCCGGAGAACAGCGAGGTCATTTTGATGACCGTACCCTTGATAGGCGAGGGTTGAGTCAGCATATCGATCGCAGATCACTACCTCACCGGCTGCCAGGTGCGGTTTGATGACCTCTTCAACCAGCTGGGCCCGGGAAGCCTGCAGCAGCAGAGCCTCTGTCCGGTCTACCATGGCGGTGTTCTTCACATCCAGGATGGTGGAGCGGATTTGATCTCCAATCGGCGTTCCCCCGGGCTCCCGGGTTTTCACCAACGGACAGCCGCGCTGTTTTAGCTCATCCGCCAACAACTCTAACTGCTCGGTTTTTCCGCTGCCTTCTGGCCCTTCCAGGGTGATAAACATTCTGCTCCCTCTCTTCTCTACCCAGCATTTGATTCAATGGCTATCACTCATCATCCTGGAAAATGCGCACCCTGCGGTTAGGGTCTTTCCCGTAAGAATGAGATGAGAGATTGGCCTGACGGGCCATTTGATGCTGCAGCCTTCTGATATAAGAAGAAGCTGGAGGAAGCTCCACCCAGCGCTCTCCGTTGAGCACGGTCTGGATCGCTCCCTGCGTGTGGTGCAAAGCTTGCTCTTCATCCCCGGAAAGTGATCCGTTTTTGAGGTTGAAAACATCCTTCAAAAACCGCTCCATCCGCTTACCCGTATTGGAACGCAGTACATAGATGGGAATACCCAGGTCTTCCGCTTTCAAAATCGGTTTAGGACTGCTGCGGTAATGATGTTTCAGGGTCACCGCAATCTTGGAATCCTGAACGTTCTTTTCAATTTCTATGGGAACATCCAACTTCTCGGCTGCCTTGATCATCCTGTTCCTGGCCACGCCGTACGTGAAAATGGATAAAGTTTCCAGGCGGTCACCGATATTGGCCCACTGCTCATCCCCTTCAGGAGCCTGTTTTTCCCGAGGTAAATCCAGCCCCGCCGATTTAAGTTTGGGTTGTACCGGGGTTTTTTGAATTTTGATCTCGCCACCCCCTTCCCGGGAGCGGATCTCGGGGACCAGTGGTCGTCCCCGGAGCAGGGAATCAACCGCAGTGGCCACATCCTCATGAACAGCCAGCCGGTCCCTGTTCTGGATTTCAATCAGAACATGAAAAGTAGGATTTGACCTCCGTTCTAAGACTGTTTTCTGGGTTCCGCGGCGGCGGGCTTCCTCATCCGAGAGGGTAACAGATTCAATGCCTCCCACTAAATCAGCCAGGGTGGGATTGATCAGTAAATTTTCCAAGGTGTTGCCGTGGGCAGTGCCTATCAACTGCACCCCTCGCTCAGCGATCGTCCGGGCAGCGATGGCTTCCAGTTCCCGACCTATTTCATCGATGACAATAACTTCCGGATTGTGATTTTCCACAGCCTCAATCATCACTTCATGCTGCAGAGAAGGAGCTGCCACCTGCATCCGGCGCGCTTTGCCCACCGCAGGATGGGGGACATCGCCATCTCCTCCGATCTCGTTCGAAGTATCCACAATCACCACCCGTTTATCTTCAGCCAAGATCCGGGCAGCTTCCCGCAATATGGTGGTTTTCCCTACTCCCGGGCGGCCGAGGAGCAACAGGCTCTTTCCGCTCTCAATTAAATCCTTAATGATCTCGGTCGTGCCGTAAACAGCCCTGCCCACCCGGCAGGTCAATCCCACGATATCCCCGGTCCGATTGCGGATGGCGGCAATCCGGTGGAGAGTGCGTTCTAGACCAGCCCGGTTATCATCATCAAAAAAACCTACCCGCTCTACAACATATTGCAGATCAGCCTGCGTGACTTCCTCTTCCCGGAGGACAATTTCTTCATCAGACAAACGGGCCGTGGGAACCCGGCCTAAATCAATTATCAATTCGATCAGCTGATCATAGTTTTCAACTTCCTCAACAGCCCCCTTGATGTCAGGAGGAAGAACTTCAAACAAGGAATCCAGATTGTCTGTTATTAAATGTTTTGTCATAGTTTATTAATCAATCTCCAAGTTCGAGATCGGATTGGTAATATCAGGTTGTTTTTCAAATGAACGCATCTGTATTTTCTGCTGGGCTTTGTAATGAACGGCTAATTTTTTCACCACCACTATTTGCTCCCTGCAGGGTTCTGCGTTCAATTCTTTCAACGCGGTATTGATCCGCTGTTGATACCCCCGGACCCGAAAATAAACTTTCCGGGAGTGATAATACGGCAAACTTCGGACGACAGCGATCAGATGGTCCCGCAAATTATCAACCGCAGGATCAATCAGCACGTCCACTAACACCGCCCTGGGACCAAATTCAGCCAGGACGTATCCCGCCAGCGCCCCTCTTTGCCAGGCAATCAACCCCTGGATATCCTCCATCCGGGGTGGGGGCTCCACTTTTTGAATCTGTGGGGGCGTAAAATGATTATAAAGGTAAGACACATCTTCACTATGCCTGCGGGTGAGAGGAATCCAGGCGGGGGATTTGTTCTCCGGCCAGAGCCCCTTGGGAAATAACCAGATGGTTTGCTCGGCATAAGGCCGGAAACCTGTCTGGAAAAAAACTTCCTCAGCTTGAGATTCCCGGTCAATTTCCGCCAGAACCTGGACAGCTCCCTGCTCCCCAACCTGTTTACAGAGCCGGGACAAAACACTGCTCATCCCCAGGTGAAGGAGCTGATCCCGGGGTGATAAAGAGACTATCTGGGCGCTGGTACCCGGAGAAGAAAAATAGATTTGTCCGATTAGTTTTTTACCCGGGGTTGATGGTGGAGAATATACCGCGGTGCAAAACCCTGAGCCGGGAAAAATCAGGGAAAGGAGAGCATTGGCGTACAGGTTCGGTTGATAAATTAAACCCAGACTGCTGTCCAGAAATATTCCCTGTTTCTTGAAAGCTGTTAATTTCCACAGATCATGCCAAGCTAAATTTCTAGCCATAAAGTTTTACTTTTCGCGGTTTCGCGCTGATCGAGTTAAGTGCATGAAGTAGCGGTGTACACGATCATCATCAGTTAATTCAGGATGAAAGGCGGTAGCCAGCAAATGCCCTTGCTGAGCGGCGACAATCCGCCCATCTTCCAACCGGGAAAGAACCTCCACATCTTGACCTGCTGAAGAAATGAGGGGCGCCCGGATAAAAATCCCCGGGAAAGGTTTTTTTTTCGGGTCCACAACTTCCAAAACAGGAAATTCTAATTCTGTCTCGAAGCTGGCAATTTGCCTGCCGTAGGCATTGCGTTCAACCGTGATGTCCATCAGTTCCAGCAGCGGCTGACTCCGTCGGGCATCCCTGGATAAGAATATCGCTCCGGCACAGGTCCCCCAGATTGCCCGTTCCCGGCCAAAAATCCGCAGCGGATCCATCAGCCCGTATTCCACGGCTAATTTTCCGATGGTCGTGGATTCCCCTCCGGGGATAATCAAACCATCCAGGCCTTTCAGGTCTTCAGGCAGGCGAACTTCCGCACCTTTCCCGCCGATCTTTTTGATCATCACCAGGTGTTCTGCAAAGGAACCTTGCAGAGCCAGCACACCTATGTTTAATTCTTCCATGAATTTTGCAGTATTAACCCCTCAGGGGTTAAACGGCTGTCCCGGTTGACTATAACGATTTACCAGCCCCTATCTGCGATACGCTCCTCCGCAGGCATTGTGGAAACGTTGATCCCCACCATAGCTTCCCCTAAGTTACGGCTGATTTCAGCCAGGATCTGAGGATTATCGTAATGAGTAACCGCTTTGACGATCGCTTCTCCTCGCTCTGCGGGATTTCCAGATTTGAAGATGCCTGAACCCACAAATACTCCGTCCACGCCTAACTGCATCATCATAGCGGCGTCAGCAGGTGTAGCTACCCCGCCGGCAGCAAAGTTCACCACCGGTAAGTGTCCCAGCTCCCGGGTTTCCTTGACTAACTCATAAGGCGCACCGATGCTTTTGGCATAGCTCATCAGCTCTTCACTGGGCATAGAATGGAGTTTCCGGATCGCTCCATGAACTGCCCGGGCATGACGAACAGCTTCCACAACATCGCCCGTACCCGCCTCCCCTTTGGTCCGAATCATAGCAGCTCCTTCGCCGATCCGGCGCAGGGCTTCACCCAGATTCCGGCAGCCGCAAACGAACGGGGTTTTAAATTTGTGCTTGTCAATATGATGAGCCTCATCTGCTGGG
This sequence comes from Anaerolineales bacterium, assembly GCA_034520505.1. GTDB lineage: Bacteria > Chloroflexota > Anaerolineae > Anaerolineales > UBA11858 > B10-G9. Next base: position 32,430 of record JAXHNK010000001.1, read on the forward strand.
GTTAACACCTCGGATTCATCGATATAATCTACTTCTAAAGCCTCCAGGATCTGAGCTTCCACAAAGTGACCGATACGAACTTTAGCCATAACCGGAATAGAGACGGTTTCCATGATCCCGATAATTAATTCAGGATCACTCATTCTCGCCACACCCCCCTGGGACCGGATATCAGCAGGCACCCTTTCCAGCGCCATGACAGCGACCGCCCCCGCGTCTTCAGCAATCTTGGCCTGCTCGGGGGTAACCACATCCATAATTACGCCCCCCTTCAACATTTGGGCGAGCCCTTTTTTGGTAGCAAAGGTGCTGACTTGGGATTCCATAATAATTCTCCTCACCAAATAAACTCACTTGATACATCAGGTCGTGTTTTAAATCCACGATTAAACTGCACCCTAACTCTCCAAGTTAAGAGCAGCTTTCCCCAATAGTTAACTTGATTCTACCACGCTGAATTTGGAGAGGCAAATCTTCAGCACCCCTCCAGTTGATTCAAATCTAAATCATGTGAAATAACCCGCAGGCACCCCTCTGCTTTCTGGAAAATAACCCGGAAAGTTTACATTTGAAAACACAGCAAGGCTTTTATTCCCCCTAGCGGGCTTCTACATTCAGCCGGATTGCTGTCCGAATATTGCCGTCAATCTCGACGTCAACAAATTCGGGGATGCTGACTATGTCATAACCATCCTCAGCCAAATAATCACGGGCTAAGGCCAACGCCTTGACTGCTTGATTCACTGCGCTGGCACCGATAGCTTGAACATTGGCGTACTCCTGCTCGCGAAAAATTCCGGCGATTGCCCCTGCTACGGCTGAGGTCCGGGATGTCGCTGAAACCTTTATGATCTCAACTTTGTCGGTAACCATGGCACGCTCCCTCGGTAAGACAATGGCCGACGTCACGTCTAACATATTCACTTGGTATCTTTCATTGTACAAAAAGGCAGCCGCAAAATCAAGCAAGTTGTCTAGACATTATTGCACCTGACACGGGAAGTCCTTTTTTGTTCCTCCCGGGATGGTCATCCTTTCAAGTGAAAGGGGAGATGTAATGACTGACCCGGTGAATAATGACAACTTGGGGTAAAATAAACAGCAGACAGCATGATCCTGCTGATTAGCAGGATCCAAAACCAAAAAATTCGGAGATTTATTCCTGTTGCTCCCTGTAATTATCTAGTTAGGACCTATCAGGAAGCCGCAGGCTGCACCATGACTGGTTTCGAAGCTTTATCCGACGCTCCGGGTGTCATCCTGGTCGCCAGGCTGCTTTCCAGCGCGAACTCCAGGACGAAATTGTGAAAACCCGGAGTTATCCAGGACTTGTCAATCGTTATTCATTTCTCTACTAAACAAAAAGGAAAAAACTATGGATTTGCCCTATCAGTACATCAACAACCTCAAACAAGAAATTGATGAGATTCCCCCCGATTCGATTATCAGCCGGACTCTTTCCAGCGAACTGGGAGTCAAGACGATCCTCTTTGGTTTTTCACCCGGTCAGGAACTGTCCGAGCACACCGCCGCTGTACCGGCTATCCTGTACTTTCTGGAAGGAGAAGCCCGGCTGGAGTTGGGAAAAGACAAGAAAACGGCTCAACCTGGCACCTGGGTCCAAATGCCTCCCAAGCTTCCCCACAGCATTTTCGCGGAGACTAAAGTAATCATGCTGCTGGTGATGCTGGAAAGCAAATAACAATGGAACCATGATTAACATGATTTCTTTTCTGACCTTCCTGGCAGTCATTTCGCCTCTTCCCGGGATGATCAGGAAAAAATTCTGATCACCTGTTACTGGTTTGACGAATTATGACTTTTACCCTAGGAGCTATTCCATGAAAATACTGGCCGTTATCTCAGGAGAATATGGAAAGCGTCATGTCAAAAATATCCGGGCCCACGGACCTGAAAACTGGGAGATCAACACCTGGAAGGCTCCACCGGTATTCCCTCCCTTTATCGATTATCCAGAAGACCACCTCCCGGATTCCCTGCCAGAAGCCCAGCTGGTGCTTTCTTTTGCTGAGCACAAAGGGGCAGCCGAGCTGCTCCCCGAAATTGCCAAAATGACCGGGGCAGAAGCGGTGCTGGTGGCGGTGGATGATGAAACCTGGCTGCCCCGGGGTTTGGACCGCCAACTGCGGGGATGGCTGGACGACCTGGGTGTAGCCTGTGTTACCCCTAAACCACTCTGCTCGCTGACCGAGTCGGAATACGGGGTCACCCGCCATGAATATGCCCCGTATGATAATCTGCTGATTGCCGAATTCGCCCGGTATTTTGGAAAGCCCGAATTAAACTTGGAAATTGACCCTGAAACCCGCGTGATAACCTCCGCTTCTGTTGTCCGGGACGCCGTTTGCGGCTGCGCCAGGCACGTGGCCCGGGAGCTCGTCGGGGTCTCAGCCGATCAAGCGGAAGAAAAAGCCGGATTGGCCCATCACCATTATCCCTGCCTGGCCAGCATGACTAAACTCCCCCACTTTAATCACGACACCCTGATGCATGCCTCCGGACAAATCTTAAAGAACAACGTCGGGGAACAGGTCAAACCTTATAAAGAAGTGCGCTATTTTACCCCCGGGAAGAAGTCGGAGTAAAGTTCGATGCCCCTCCTCACCCGTCTGTACATCAAATGCTCTCTATTCTACCTGGGGGCCGCCCTGGTGATCGACATAGGCAGGGCGTTCCCCGTTCCTGGCCAGCTCGCCAGTTTCTTCTCCCGGCTGCGGCCTGTATACTTTCATTTATTCCTGGTGGGCTGGGTGACTTTGTTTATCATCGGGGTAGCTAACTGGTTGTTTCCCTGGGCCAGCAGAGAGCAGTTCAACCACCACCCCTTACTGGCCTGGAGCGCGTTTGGCCTGCTGAATCTGGGATTAATCTTAAGGACATTTCTGGAACCCACAGCCGGGGGATCCCACCGCCTGGTTAGCTGGCTGCTGGTCCTCTCCGGTTTGACTCAGTGGGTGGGAGGATTGCTGGTGATCTTCCAGCTGGGCCCCAGACTTAAAAAACGATGAGATTTCCCGGAGTTACACGGTGGATGCTGTATTTGACGATTTTTTACCTGACAGTAGGTTTCACTTTTGGGAGCTTGCTCCTGATCCATAAAGCAGTCCCTCTGCATCCTCTGCTGTGGAGTTTCCTGCCCATCCATATTGAGTACCTGCTCTGGGGCTGGACCACCCAGCTGGCCCTGGCAGTCGGATACGCGATTTTCCCCCGCTTTCGTTCTGACCCCGTGCGCGGCAATCCATCCGTCTACTGGGCTATGCTGGTTTTGTTCAACCTCGGGATCATCATCAGCGGGATCGGTGATTATTCTTTTGTAAACCCCTGGCTGTCGTTCAGCGGTCAGCTGGCGAAAACCATCGGCATCGGTGGTTTTGCAGTCAATCTCTGGCGTCGGATCCGACCTTACCAGGTCTGACCCTTTCCCCAAATGAAAAACAATCTTTCATTAAGATAAACAGCATCCGTTCTGATTCACTGTTAAATCAAAACAATTAATGGTACATTAACAATAGACTGCGGTGAACATCAACAAAATGTCCGGACCGGGAGTGAATACATTATGGAAGAAAAAAAACCAGGACTCCGTTTTTCGCAATCAATAGTCGCCGGCATGGTCATCGTCCTCATCACAGCCGGGTTAGCGCTGACCTTTAACGCCATCTGGCAGGCTGCGGCCGGCGAACGAACCGAACCTGAAGCAGTCAACGTCCTGGCCACCAGCCAGGACGAGTGTGTTGTCTGTCACCGGAAGGAAACGCCTGGGATCGTTCAGCAGTATGGCTTCAGCACCATGGCTGCGGCCGAAGTTACCTGCCAGGATTGCCACGAAGTAGCCGGCGATTACCCTGGCGCTGGAGAGCACGAAGGGACTTATGTGCTGGCCTCTCCAACTTCCGCCAGGTGCGAGAAGTGCCATGAGCAGGAAGTCGCTCAGTTCAATCAGAGCCGGCACGGACTCCCGGCGTATGTCGCGGTCGCAGGAGCCCAGGAGCTCTCCGAACCCCTGCTCGCCCTGTATGAATCAATCCCAGAAGGGGGGTATCAACCTGATAAATCCCGGAACGCCATCGCCGAGCTGGAGGGCCCGGATCTGACCAAGTTCACCTGTTTCGCCTGCCACAATGTCGGCAAACCCGCCCCGGACGGCTCGGTTGGACAATGTCAAAAATGTCACCTCCGCCATCAATTCAGCCTGGAACAGGCCCGCAAACCGGAAACCTGCAACGCCTGCCACATTGGCCCTGATCATCCCCAGTATGAAATTTATCAGGAATCTGGTCACGGTATTGCCTATCACACCCTGGGTGATGACTGGCACTGGGATGCTGAAGCCGGCACACTGACTACGGAAGACTTCCCGGCTGCTACCTGCGCTATCTGCCATATCAGCGGTTTTGGGACCCAGCCCACAACCCATGATGTGGGCGACAGGCTGACCTGGTACCTCTTTGCCCCGGTCAGCACCCGCCGACCTGAGTGGGAGGCCAACAAAACTGCCATGCAGGGAGTTTGCACTGAATGTCATAATGAAAACTTCATTTCCACTTTCTACACTGATGCCGATAAAGCGACAGAACGGGTGAACGAATGGGTGCTGGAAAGCCGGGAGATCATTGCCCCGCTGGAAGAAGCCGGGCTGCTTACTGAAGAACCCTTTGATGAACCCATTGATTTCACCTTTTTTAACCTCTGGCATCATTGGGGACGCACAACTAAATTTGGCACCTGGATGCAGGGACCTGACTATGCCCAGTGGCACGGCGCTTATGAAGTACTCCACGAGCTGGCTGAACTGAAAGAAATGGTTGAGGAAAAACTGCACGAAGCCGGGGAGGCAGCACCTTAAATGAAAGGACATTTAACCCAATTATTTCCCGGTTTAAAGCATATTGAACTTCCTCTTTCCCGGGATCAGCTGATGCTGCTGATGGCCGCGGTCAATGAGATCTTTCTGGGAATTGACATCTACTTAGCCCACAGCATCAGCGGAACCATCGTCACCCGGGAGTGGATCCCGATCCTGTTTGGTCCCGCAGCCGGCTTTCTGCTGCTGGCTGCAGGTTTGCTGGCCAGAAAGAAGCGGGGGTCCGCTCTGGTGATCGCCATGCTGGTTTTCGTTTCCAGCATAGCTGTCGGGCTCTTGGGCGCTTATTATCACTTCATCCGGGCAATTTTACCCCATGCTCCCCCGGGGTTTAAAGTATCCATCAACCTGCTGGTCTGGGCGCCACCGGTGGTCGGCCCCCTGGTCTTTTCCCTGGTAGGTTTATTGGGAATCAGCGCCGTCTGGCGGGAAGATCCAGTGGACAGCGGACGCCTGCTGATCTGGAAGGGCAGGCACATCCAGCTGCCTTACAGTAAAACCTCAGCCTACTATTTCATGGTCAGCCTGGGCACCCTGGCCACCCTGCTCAGCAGTGTGCTGGACCATGCCCGGACGGACTTTCAAAACCCGTGGCTGTGGGTCCCGGTAGGGGCCGGACTACTGGGTGTCATCGTAGCCGCCCTGATGGGATTTCTGGATCAGCCCCGTAGAGGTGATATATTAATTCACACCTTGGCCATGCTGTTGTTAATTGTCACCGGTGGAATTGGAGCATATCTGCATATCAAACAGAATTTGACCGCTGACCTGATCGTCGTCCCCGAACGGTTCATCCGCGGGGCGCCGTTCCTGGCCCCTCTGCTTTTTGCCAACATGGGTATGCTCGGTCTGTTGACCACGCTAGATCCGGAAGAGTGAACTAAAAAACCGGACTCTAAACCTTCGCGGTTCAGGGGCGTAAAGCCTCAACCCCGGAGGTTTTGACTTTAAGATCCCCATCCCTGGGATGTTTTTAATTCCCCTTAATCTCAGCCGGTTATACTCCCCGTATGGATCAGAGACCCAGAGTGATTATTATCGGAGCGGGCTTCGGGGGATTGTTTGCCGCTAAAACACTGGTCGACCAACCGGTGGAGGTACTCCTGATCGACCGGGACAACTACCATACTTTCACCCCCCTGCTGTATCAGGTGGCTACCAGCGCACTGGACCCCAGTGAAATCGCCCATCCTATCCGGAGTATTTTCGCCGGAAAGAACAACATCCGCTGTTTAATGGGGGAAGTGACCGGGGTGGATCCCGGCCGCCAAGTGGTAGAGATAGCAATAGACGGCTCACGCCGGCAGGAAAGTTTTGACTACCTGATTCTCTCCACCGGAAGCACTCCTGACTTTTTCGGGAAAGAATATTTCCGCAAAGAAGCTTTTCCGCTCAGAACCCTGGAAGACGCCGTTCAGCTCCGCAACCACATCCTCAAGCTGTTCGAGAAAGCCGCCTGGACCCTTGAGGAAAGCGAAAGGGAAGCCCTAACCACTTTTGTGGTCATTGGCGGAGGACCGACCGGCTTAGAAACAGCCGGAGCGCTGTATGAACTTTACAACCATGTCCTCAAACGGGAATATCAGGGGGATTTGAAAGCCAGGGTTTACCTGGTAGAAATGAGGAACCATCTGCTGGATACCTATTCCGAAAAACTCCAAAAAGCCGCCCTGGACCAAATCCACGATCTGGGTGTGAGCGTTGTCCTGGGGAAAGGCGTTCGGGAAATCAACTCCACCGGGGTATCCCTGGATGATGGATCCTGGATTCCGGCCCGGACCGTGGTCTGGGCTGCTGGGGTGAAAGGGCTTCAACCCATCGGACTGCCTTCCGGTTTGAAAGCCGGCCGGAACCAAATCAGGACAGAAGCCACTCTGCAGGTTCCGGAACATCCCGGGATATATGCTGTCGGCGATACCGCTTACCTGGAAAGAGAAGACGGAAGGCCCCATCCCATGATGATCCCGGTCGCCAAGCAGCAGGGTATTCAGGCCGCGGAAAACATCCTCCGGGCGGTCCGGGGCCAACCCCAAGAAACTTTTTCTTATCACGATCGGGGGGTGATGGCCACCATCGGCCGCCGCCGGGCGGTGGCCTGGATTTATTACCGGCTGGCCCTGACCGGTTATCCAGCCTGGCTGACCTGGCTGGGGCTGCATCTGATCAGCCTGATCGGCTTCCGTAACCAGCTCAACGTGCTGGTTAACTGGATCTGGAATTACCTGACCTATGACCGTTCAGTACGAGTCATTTTAGACTGAAAGGAAACTGCCGTCCCAACGGTCAGCGGTCCCCGCCTTTCCAGGATTCTGCAGCATCCTGCAGGGAACGCAAATTGGTAATTTTTAGCTCCGTCCTGTTGATCTGAATCATCCCTTTATCTGCCAGCTTATACAGCTGCCGGCAGACCATCTCCCGGGTGGACCCGATCCGGGCGGCCATTTCATCCAGGGTTAGATCACGGGTAACGGTATCTCCTGCCCGATCACCAAATTGTTCCAACAGGAAAAGAGCCAGCCGGGCGGCAACGGGCTGGAAGGCTAGTTCTTCCACGATTTCGCTGGCCCGCAGCATTCTTTCTACCATCAGTTTGGAAAGTTCCCAGGAGAAAAACCCATTATCGAGCAGCAGGGGGAGCAGCTGTTCACGGGACCAGAGCAGCAGCCGGGAATTTTCTTTAGCGATGAAAGCCACCGGCATCCCCACCCCTTCTTTAAAAAACCCGATCCCCCAGAACACCATCCCTTTTTCCAGCTCCATGATCACCAGGCTTCTTCCTTCCGGGGATTCCTTGAGCGCCTCGACCAGCCCTTCTTCCACATAAAACAGATAAGGCCAGGAGGAACCGTAATGGGTTATCCACTGTCCTGCTGGATAATTCTGCGGATTCCCTGATTCGATCAACCGCTCCCGCTGTTCAGTTTCCAGTGTGGAAAACAAGGGGTTTTTCGCTAACTCAACAGATAAATTTTTGGAAGGCATTTTTAATTCCTCAAGGTCAGGACAAATCGACTAGTTTTTCTAATGCTTCCCGATCATGAAAGGTAATTTGAGTGCGATTAATCTTGATTATCCCCTCTGATTGAAACTGATATAACAACCGGCAAACCACCTCAGGAGAAGAAGCCAGGGCGACAGCCATATCCTCCAACGTCATCTCCCGCTCCAGGGTCTCTTGTCCGGGAACTTTTATTTTATCCAGCAGATATCCGGCCAGCCTGCCAGCCACAGGCTGAAAAGCCAGCCCATAAATGATCTCCCGGGCTTCCCGCATGATCCTGGTCAATTTTGCCGTAACCGCCCACAGCGCTTCCGGATAGCGTTTGAATAATGGTAAAAGCCTATCCTGCGACCAGACCAGGGCTTCCACTTCTTTCACGGCTTTCAAGGATGCCGGCATCGGTTGATCATCAAAAAACGAATGGGCCCAGAACATTTCCCCTGGATCCAGAACAAAGAGCTGATGTTCCTTGCCTGCCGCAGAGAGCATTGACCAGCGTAATTGCCCGGAGGATAGGTAAACCACATAGGGCCAGATTTCTCCCTGGCGGCAAAGATACTCTCCTCTCTCTAGCTTGCGGGGGAGGGCGTATTCCGCCAGATGATTTTGAACCTCCGGGGGAAAATATCTGAAGACCTCTTGCTCCGCCAAAACATGTTCGATATTCGTCACAGCACCTCCAGCCCGATATCAAGCGCCTTCCCTTAACTTTTGTCAAGGAAAAAATATCCTTTCCAGGTTAAAGTCTATTCTGTAGAGTAATTATAAAGCAAGATCAGGATCGAACTTCTAGATTACTGTTGACAATAGATATCAAAAAGGAGAATAGATGTCACCCTACGCTAAACCTCAAACAAAAAATATCATCGTTGGCCTCCTAGTCATTGCAGCGGTTTTGATGATTGCCGTTGTCCCTTTTATATCTTTTGATATGGTGAACCCCATCGTCACCAATCAAATTGCGCGGATTGAAAAATTTACCGCGGAAGGGAATCCCAGCGCTCCCCTGCTCACCCTGACCACCTGGTTGGTCAGCTTCTTCTATCCCTTCTGGGGTACGATGAGCTTCGTCGGCGGGGTTGTCCTGCTGGTGATCGCCAAAGCCTTTTACCAAGGAAAAGAATGGACCCGGGGAATGGCTTTACTGTGTCTGGCAATTCCCTCCATGGGCGGCGCCTACATGATCGTCCCCTGGATGAATTTTGTGGGCAGCAAAGTAGGTGGTTTCCCGCCGGCATTGATCATTATGATGATCGGCCTGATCCCATATTTTGCCCTTCTTCTGGCTGAAAAAGGAGATCTTCAGCAAAAAGTGGTCGACTTCTTTGTCTTCCTGATGCTGGGTGTTTCTGCGGCAGAAAACTTTGCCAACGGCCATGCAGCGTTCCGGATCCTCTACGGGCATCCTAAACGCCCGCTGTTCGCTGAAGGGATTTCGATCACCTTCTTCACCTGGCTGGGTCTGTGGATTGCTTTCGGTATGCTGACTGCAGCCATTTACTACCTGGGGACCAGAAAGCAGGCTGGCTGGTACCTGGCCCTGATCGGCGGTTCGCTGGCCTTCGTGATCAGCGGCGCAACCCATTACGTCCGCCACGCTACCCTGGATTACCTCTACGGATCTTTGATGGGATTAAGCATTATGGTCATGATGCTGGTTCCCTTCTTCAAGAAACGGCTGCTGAAACCTTTCGCTGAACAACCCGTTTGATAAATCCTCCTGATCTCGGAGTTTTAGAGAAAAGTCTGCAGAACAATGCCCCCGGCGTTAACCTAGCGCCGGGGGCATTATCTTATTTATCCATCTTTTGCGTTAAGGCAAAGCTTTCCCCTTCTGATTGAGATAATATTCACATATCAATTGGTCATTTTTATCTATCTCGCACCTTCTCAGGAGGAGGGTCTCATGAAAGACACACCTCAAAAAAACCGCACTATCATGGCTGTTATTGCCGTCGTGGTAGGCCTGTTGATGGCTTACCTGATCCCATTCCTGGTTCAGACATCGCTGGAACGGGTCCTGATCGGCCTGATGGACCACATAGACAAAGGGAACCCCAGATTCACCAGCGGATTAACTTTGTTTGATCTCTTTTACCCCATCTGGCGGGCAGTAATTTTTGTGGCCGGAGCCGCGCTGATCGTGATTTCCGGGGAAATCAAGAAAGGGTCAGAATGGACTTATCCCCTGGCGATGGCTTTATTCGCTCTCCCGGCCATAGGAGGAATGTTCATGTTTCTCCCCTACGTCAGCTGGGTAGAGGGCTTCCCCCTTCCCCTGACGATCGCCGCTATCGGCCTGGTTGGTTACTTCAGTTTTATCTTCCTGCGCGAAGAGGAACTTTCTGCTAAGTTAACCCGTTTTGGCGCCCTAACCTTTTTGGGGATGTTATCCACCCACGCTTTCACCATTGGCATTGGTGCCCAGCGCACCATGTGGACCCGTCCCGGATTGCCTCTTTATCCTGATTTCACCTGGTGGTTATTTAACTGGGTCGGAGAGGCCAACTGGGTAGCCGTAGTGCTGATCTTTGCAGCCATCCCCCTACTCGCTGTCAGCAAGGAGAAGGGTTGGTGGTTCGCAGTCACCGGTTCCATCGCCATCTTGATGATCGACATTCCCACCCAGTTTTTCCGCACCAAGACACTGGATTATCTGTACGGCGCGCTGCTTGCAGCCGGAACCCTGATCTTTATGTTCGTCCCTTATTTCAAAAACCGCTTGCTCAACCAGGTGGAAAAACCCGAATAACCCGGGCTGGATAAGCGTAAAAGGCTGGTGAAAAGCAGCTGCTTTTCACCAGCCATCTTGAGTTTGTTTGAGGAGGAAAAATGAAATCAATCAAAGAAAACCACAAATTAGGTGCGGTATTATCCGTGGTTGGCATCCTGGTGGGACTGCTGGCCCTCTACCTGATTGCCGTTACCTATATGCCGGTTGTCGAAGGAAAAATCCTGGACGGCCGTCCTGATGAAGCCATTACTGTCCGGATCGTTCACGCTTTAATGGGCTGGATCGGCATGACCGGGGGTGCGCTCTGGGCCGTGGTCCTGTATGGTTTTATCAACCAGAAAAAGTGGGCCTGGGGTTGGGGCGTGGTTGCGTCCACCCTGCAGATTTTGTCCGGATTCTTCCCCATGATTCCCCCGGCCAGCATCGGGATGGCGACCCCCACCCTGTGGGTGTTTCTGGCCGCCTTTGTCCTCTGGTTTGGAATGCTGTTCATTGGGGGCGTAAACAACAAAATTATCGCCCTGGCATTCGCCAGCGGTTTAGCCTACGTGATGGTGTTCATTGACGGAGTAGGAGCTATATCCCGCTATCAAACCTCGGAACAAAGTTTTCCGATCGGCATGTATGCCATGGGCCAGATGGTTAACTGGTGGGCTGCAGCTGCCTGGGCAGTCTTTATTTACGCCCTGGTCACAGGAAAAGCCTGGACATTACCTGTGGGGATATTCGCATCTTCCCTGGCTATCTTCGGTGGGCTGCCGGTGGGTTTGACGGACGTCGCCTTGCTCGGACGGTTTTCCATGTTCCTGCCCGGACCTGTGTTGAGCGCCATCTTACTGATCATTTTCCTGCTGCCCAGCACAAAAAATCTGATCCGGACGTGGATCGAAGCCCAGGATCCAACAATTGAGGCCTGATGGAAATCAAACCTCGTTATTACCCGTCGATCATCCTTACCACCCTGATACTCTTCACTGCTCTGGGATTGATTCTGGGGTTCCGACCTGGACACCGGGGTCAGGAACTCAACACCCGCCCCCCCGCTGTGATCCAGATGTTCTAAAACCTTTTTATTCATATCTCTCTCCTGCTCCTGCGGGTATCGATGTCATCCTGAATTGAAACCCGCAGGAGTCAATCCTGAGGACTTATTCCTTGATGAAATCATCGACTTCCCCCAAAAAAGCAAAAAAATCGCTCTCTTCAACCCGCTGGACTCTTCAAATCATCGCCCTGTTCTCCACCGCCCTGATCGGATTGCGCCACATCCTGCCGGGGGAATCTTCCCGGGGCGGCTCGTTCGACACTTTCTGTCCTTTCGGGGGTATCGAAACCCTCTGGCCTTATCTCTCCACCGGGACGACGTTAAAAACCACCAACCTGCTTAACTTTTCAATCTTGCTCGGCGTGCTGGGGGTCGCTTTGCTCGCTGGTCGGGCTTTCTGCGGCTGGCTGTGTCCGGTGGGAACCACCCAAGATATCATGACAGATCTAGGAAGGCGCCTTACCAGGAAAGAATCTGGCCGCTCAGGAAAAAGAACGTCCAGTATGCTTCCTCTTTCCATCCAGCACAGATGGGAACCCTGGCTGCGGAAATTAAAATACCTGGTCCTGGCAGTCATCGTCCCGGCCAGCAGCTGGACAGTTTTTCCCCCACTCCGGGAGATCTGCCCCGCCCGGGCCCTGTTCAGTTTTCAGCTCACTGCACCGCTGCTGGTGAGTGTGCTCATCCTCTTTCTGGTCAGTTCACTGCTTGTTAAAAGGTTTTCTTGTAAATACCTTTGCCCCCTGGGTGCTGCTTTAGCCCCTTTTAACAAAATCGCCCCGCTGCGGCTCACTATCAATCAAGAAAGCTGCACCGGCTGCGGACGCTGTGACGCTGAATGCCCGATGGATATCGAAGATATTCCTCAGAACCTGCGCAGCGCCGAATGCTCTCAATGTTTAATCTGTCAAGAAACTTGCGCGATCCAGGATACCCTTATTTTGAAACTGGGGTGAACTGATCGCCCCCATCTGGCGGAAAATGAGACCGAGCATGGGATTTGACGATGGGGTCATAATCCTGCGCTCTCTTCCTCTTTTTCTGGGTAATGAGACTGGAAATCTAAACCAGCTAACCTCTTCAGAACCTTTCCCCCAATTTTTTTCTACATCCTTACCAGGGCAGCCTGCTCCTCTCAGGTTGAGTCCCTGCCCATTCCTTAATCACAACTGCTGATATTTTGTATTTCCTTTCCTGGCGAAAACAGCTATTTTTTTACAGCCGGTTTTCTCAGCTCAACGCACCATCCCGGCTGGTTTTCCTGATCAAGTATAATTAGTTCACAGTCTATCAAAACTCCCTATCCGGTCCGAAGATCAATGACAGAAAAAGATGCCCCAAAAACAGAAGATTTATTGAGATCAGTGCCTTATTTTTCCGGGTTAAATGCGGAGATCCTTCAGGCTATCTCCCGGGTTTCCTTCCAGAAAAGATACACAACCGGTCAAATTATTCAAATTGAAGGGCAGCCGTCCCCGGGCCTGTATATCATTGCGTCAGGTTTTGTCAAAGTGATCAAAATCAACCAGGAAGGCAGAGAACAAATCTTGAATGTGCTGGGGCCGGGTGATATCTACAACGTTATCAGCGTTTTTACCGCGCAAAACAATCCCGCTTCCATTGAAGCCATGGAAGAAGTTGTCGTCCAATACATCCCCCGGGAAACCTTTTTAGATTTGTTCAAAAAACACTCTTCCCTGGCCCTGGCCGTCGTTCAGGCTCTCACTCAGCGGATGCAGGATCTGGTCAAACTGATAGAGGATATCTCGCTGCGAACGGTGGAATCCCGTCTGGCCCATAAAATCTTGACCGAATCCGAGAACGGTGTCCTCCACCGTCAGCCCTGGGCCACCCAGAGCGAAATGGCCTCCCATCTGGGAACTGTAACCGATGTGCTCAATCGCGCGCTGCGTGATCTCTCAGAACAGGGTTTGATCGAAGTGAACCGCAAAAACATTCGGGTTTTAGACAGAGAAGGATTAGAAAAGAGCGCCAGGCCGTAATCCCACCATTGATCACCAGCTGAACGACCCGGGCTTCATCAGGCCTTCCAGAACTGATCTCCACCTGGATCATATGGTTGTAACTGGTCGCGAAAAGATACAGCGATACCAGCCCCATGATGATTCCTGTCAGGGAAATGACGCTTCCAACTTTTTTTGATTTGCCTTCATTTTATGTGCCTTCTCATTAAAGTTGTTCCTCAGTTGGTCACAACGAGATTAAGTGTACTCACAGCTGATATTCCTGTATACGACTTAGATCGAAAATTCACCATCCTCCTTAGTTCAATCAGGGTTAATGATGATCTTTATCACCAGAACAGATAGAGAGTTCGTCTGGAAAGTACCGGGGGAGGGAGAATGATCGCCAGAAATACTACAAAAGTCGTAGACATCACCTCCCACTAAAGTTATCATTTAACTAACTTATCCTTTTCAGCAGATGCCCCACCGTAATTGGGGTTGAGGGAGAAAACATGAACTCACTCTGGAATAGAACAGCCGCGGCCCTGGCGTTCATCATCGGCGCGATGGCTATCTTTGCGGGAGGACAGGTGCTGTTGGGCAATATGCCAGATTATTATGTGCTTGACTGGCTTCCCGTATTCAACCCGGACGACAACAGCCCCCGCCCCAACCCTTAGGCGGTTGGGGTCAGAGCCCTCATCCGGAAACGACCATTCGTCTGAGCTAACTAACATCTAGGAGGTATTTCTTATGCCAGAAAATATTATCGGCTTCACCCTGATCAACTTTTTACACAACTTTTTTACAGCTGTCTGGATCGGAGGGATGTTCACCCTGGGTTTAAGCGTTTTCCCCGCTGCCAAGAAATCCCTGGGACCCGGCCCTCAAACCAAAAAATTGGTTAAAACCATTCAAGAGAAACACAGCCTTTGGGTTTACATCAGCATGGCTGGTTTAGTGTTGACCGGTTTGTTGATGTCTAACCGCAGTTCCGAATTCGGCAGATTGTTCTCCTTCCAGAACGCTTTTTCCAGCGCGTTAACGATCAAGCATATCCTGGTAATTATCATGATCCTCATCACTCTTTACCGATCGCTTGTCCTGGGACAGGGGAAGGGGCCCTCTTCCCCGGAACAGGAGAAACTTAATGCTCGATTGCTCATCACGAACATCGTTCTGGGAATGGTAGTTTTGCTGGTCAGCGGACTCACCGCAGCCTGGGCATGAGGCGAAAGCTGCTAGCTGTCTTTGCCCACCCGGATGACGAATTCTACCGCGCCGGCGGTACTCTAGCGCTGTTAGCTGAACAGGACTTTCAGGTTCAGGTGCTGTCTGTTACCCAGGGAGAATGGGGAATCCCCAAGCTTCCTCCTGAAAAAGCCAGGGCTAAGCGAGAAAACGAACTTTACTGCGCCTGCCGGGCATTGGGCATCCTCCCTCCCCTGTTCTGGGACTATCCCGACGGCCATTTGGACCAGATCAATGAAGCGAAAGCGGTAGCAAAACTGACGGAACTCATCCGGGAATGGCGCCCAGACACCCTGTTGACCTGGCCACCCAGCGGTGTTTCCGGACATCCTGATCATCAGGCTGTCAGCCGGTGGACCAAAAAAGCTTTCCTTCAGGCGGCGAACCATCACTATCAACCGGGCAGACTTCCAGCTCATCCAGTTTCCTCCCTCTACTACCTGGTTCTTCCCCAAGCCCTGATTGATGAACTGGGGCTGGCCAAACTGCATGGTGTCCCTGAAGAGGAAATAACGTTGCAGGTTGATGTCTCCTCAGCCTGGGACAAAAAGAAAACCGCGATCCTCTGCCACGAATCCCAGCTGGCAAAATCATCGGTGTTGAAACTGATGAAAGAAAAACGGGACCTCTTTTTTAAAAAAGAGTATTTTAAAAGAATATACCTGGATCCCTCGCCAGGAGATACGGCCTCAAAAGATCTCCTGGCCCATTTAAAATGACGTCTTAGAGAATTCGCTCTCGCCTTGATTTCAAATTTGGGGAAGAAAGGCTTAAAACTTATTTCAGGCTGCCAGGATAATGGATATTCAGGGAGCGTAAAAAGACTCTAATTTGCTATTTGTCAAAGACACTGGAAGGACTTTGTGATATTTTTTATAAGCAGGCATGATGTTCTGGTAGCTTACAGAAATCAACCAGCAGGGAGAACTATTTTTACCTGGCAAAGGGCTGCTGCTCACTGGTAAAAATTACCCGGTCATTTAGCTGCCGCCCACCGAAATTTCAAAACAGAATTATGTTGCACTGTTGTACCCTTTTCCAGGAGTAGATGATATGGATGGTTTCCAAAAACGATTTGATTATCTCTTCACCTCCACCCGGGGTTTGGCCCTGGTTGCTTTTGCCCTGGTTGCTTTGGTGACTGCTGTATGGGGAACCCTTTCCGGACCGATGGTGGAATGGGGCGTCAGGGATGTCACTGTCCGGCTGCTGGGGATGGACCTGGCTCAGGCAGAGCGTGAAGGCCGGATTATTATGCTCTACCACACGATTGCCATGACCATTATCGCTGCTGAAGTTTACTTCATCACCGATATCCTGCCCATGAAAAGGCACCGGCAGGTGACGATCAACGCCACGATTACCGTCGGCTACCTGACCAGCATGATCTTTGGGCTCTGGTTTGGTTACTTCGGGCACAATTTTATCTTCCACGGTCTTTTTATCCTGGGGCAAAGCCTGGTGTTTTTCGCCGGCATCCTGCTGGCAGCAGCGCTCTGGCCCTGGAATAAGGAATACCGCCTTCCCCGAGATTCAGCATTCTCCCATACCAGGAAGGGAATAGATCTGGAACGCACGGCCTTTTTTGTGATGGTCGTAGCCACGTTGGTCTCTTCCACTTTTGGCGCTGTAACCGGGTCCTACTGGGGCAACGGGCACGAAACCTTCCTGGCGGAGGATTTAATCCGCAACCCCGACAAAACCATGCTCCAGAAAGCGATCATCGGCCACCTGCATATCATGCTCACCCTGATTGCCGTCGCTGCCACCCTGATCGTGGGCCGCTGGCTGGAATTCAAAGGCATTTACCACAAAATAGCCATGCCTTTGATGATCGCCGGCACAATCGTCACCACTACGGGGGCATTATCCGTGGTCTGGTTGGAGTGGGCTCACACCACCATCTATTTTGGATCCACCTTCATCATGCTGGCCGCATTAATGTTTGTGATCTTTTCCTGGGATCAATTAATCAGGAGAGGAGTAGCTGAGTTGGGGGTCGAGAAAGCCAGTGGTTGGCAGAAGATCAAAGCATTGCTGCGGGACCCCCTTAAATTCGGGGTTAGCTGGCAGATGGTATTCATGAATTTCACGGTCAGCGGCGTAGGGATTTTTATGGCCGTCAAACTGGACGAGATTTTCCGCGTCTGGCCCCACCGGGAAGAACGCGTCATCCTCACCGGTCACTGGCACATCCTTTCAGGGCTGATTGCCACCATCCTGCTGTTTTATTATGCTGATCTTTCCGGGTTGAAAGGTAAAGCCCGCAAATGGTTCGGCTGGCTGATCTTGATCGCCTCAGACCTGGCGTTCGGAGCGGTGACTATTTTTTCCATGAAACGCTTGTTTGTAGAAAAAGCTTCCCAGCAAGGCTTGGTCAATTGGACCATGCTGCTGACGGATATCGGTTTAGCCAGTGTGCTGGTGATATTGGCCATCTTTATGCTTTGGCGCCTGTATGATTTGTTCCTCAAAGAGGGACGATGGGCAGAAGAGCTCTCCGCGGAGAGAAAGCAAATCACAAAAGAGGAAATTGCCGATAAAACCAAACGGCTGGAAGAATTAACCTCAGAACTTGAGGAGTTGTCCCAATGAAAAAGTTTATCCCGTTTCTCTTGTTAGCTTTAATCGCATTGACTGGCTGTGGACCTGCCCCTGATGTGGGAGCAGTTACACCGCCTGAGTACATCGACACTGAAATTGATCCCGACAGTTGGGTCACGGTTTCCGCTGGAGAATTTCTCAGCGGGCAGCACGAAAACCCGGTCAACCTGGATTACGACTATCAGATCATGGTCACTGATGTCACCAACCAACAGTACGCCGACTTCCTCAATCAAGCTCTGGAAGAGGGAGCAGTCGAGATCGGGGAAGTGTTTGTCAGGGAAAGTGAAAACGTCAAAGTCCTCAGGGGAGTCCATGGACCTTATCCCGGGGATCCCTTTGATGGGTATGAACACGAAGAAGAGATTGAGCCCGGCGAAAAACTCCACTTCCCCCTGGAGGAGAACGGCGTTCGAATTACTCTGCAGGAAGGTGAATTCGCCAGCATTCCCGAATACTCCAATCACCCGGTGACCATGGTGACCTGGTTCGGTGCCCAGGCCTATTGTGAATATTACGGTTGGAGGCTGCCCCTGGAACTGGAATGGGAGAAAGCTGCCCGCGGTACCGATCAAGAAGGGGAATATGCCCGGGCGTTTCCCTGGGGGAGTGAAATTGAAGGCAACTATGCCAATTATTACTCTTCGTTTGACCTTTTTGAAAAAATCTTCGGCAAACTGGGCAACACCACTCCGGTGGGCTTTTACAACGGCGGCACCTATGCAGGATACCAGACACAGGATCAGGCCAGTCCCTACGGACTGTACGACATGGCAGGCAACATCTGGCAGTGGATGGGAAACGATTATCCCCGGCAGCATTACCGCTACCTGCGCGGCGGCAGCTTCTACTCTTATGAGGTTGACCTCCGGGTCTGGAAACGAAACAGCGCCGGTCCTTCCTATTATGCGCCAGACGTCGGCTTCCGCTGCGTCCAAAACACGAACGGATAAAACGACAGCGGCTCCATCCCGGGTTAATCTCCGGGTGACTGAAGGAAAACCTTTTGGGGAACAGAATGACCGGACATGATTTCTATCAGAGGAAGATATATGGATGAACTAAGGAAAACACTCAAGATCATCAAGCGCAAATATGTCCCGCTGATTAAATCCCCCCAGACATTTTTGCTGTTATTGACTGGAATGGCGGGCTTTATGAGCGGAAGCTGCCCCGTGCACCACATCCCCACCATGCTGGCCGCAGCCGGCAGCCTGTTTTTGGCCATCAGCGGCAGCACGGTTCTGAACATGTGGTATGACCGCGACATTGACGCCCAGATGCCCCGGACCTGCGAACGCCCCCTGGCATCAAAAAAGCTGCTCCCCCGGGATGGTTTCCTGTTTGGTATCATCCTTTCCCTCCTGGGTATAAGCTGGGCGGTTTTAATTGACCCTTTCTATGGTGCTGTGGTCTTCGCTGGTTTATTCTTCGATGTAGTCATTTACACGTTCTGGCTTAAACGACGCACGGCCTGGTCCATCCTCTGGGGAGGAATTTCCGGGGGTATGCCTATCCTGGCCGGCAGGGTGCTGAGCATAGGTCACCTGGACTGGATCGGAATAGCTTTAGCCCTGGGCGTGCTGCTGTGGATCCCCACTCATATTATGACTTTCAGCATGCGTTATTTTGAAGATTACCAATTGGCCGAAATCCCCACTTTCCCCTCAACCTACGGCTTTCAAACCACCAGGATCACCATCGCCATCTCCAGTGTCCTGGCCGCGCTGACCATGGGAGCTGCGGCTTACGGGATTGGAATGTCCGTGGGCTTCCTGCGGATTTTGATCGTCCTTTCATCCGGTTTACTTTTCCTGGCTGTCAGCAGCACTTCGCGACCGTCGGAACAGTTGAATTTCGGGTTGTTTAAGTATGCTTCCCTGTACATGCTCAGCACCATGATCCTGATGATCGTCGATATGATGTAAAAGGAAGTTCTATGAAAGTCATGACACCTATAGATCGAATTACCCTGCTGCTGACCGGCCTGCTGGCAGCTTACCAGGTCGTTGTCGGTGTATCTGATAAAGATCCTCTTGCTCTGGTTTCTTATACAGTTGCCTTTGGCGTCCTGCTGGTCGCCGGTTTACTGCTCATCATTTTAGGATTCAGCATCCTTGATGCGCCTTCAGTGGCAGCTGTTTCCTCGTTAATTCCCCTGGCTCTGTCCCTGGGCTTAATCACAGAGCATGTCCCATCCGCAAAAGTACCTTACCTGGTCTTTGCCGTTCTGGGTTTTATTGCTATTGTCCTCGCCAAATTCATCAGTGCTGAGAAAGTCGGAGTGCTTGTTTTAGCCCTTGTCCACGGTATTTCGGGATTAGTTATCTTTATTTTGCCCCTTTTTCTCAGCTTACAGGGCACCACTCCCAACCGCTTTGTTTTTGTGGGAGTTGGTGGAGGACTGATTGGCATCGGGGGCATCCTGTTCTCGTTCTTGAAAACCGGAAACCCTCTATTAGATAAAAAGACCATCTACAGGCTGCTTCCGGGGTTATTGCTGATGATGACAGCCTCCTTCGTGTGGGGTTTTACAGCAGTGTGACCGCCGAAATGACGCCTGGACAAAAACCGGGGATGAAATGACTCTTTTCCAGGTCCCCAAGCAGCGGCTTTACCTCCTTGCCGGCCTGATGTGGTCCAGTGTGGGCATCGTTCTGGGCACTTATGCTTATGATTGGCTGTGTGTTTTGTCGGCAAAAACCATTCTCGCCTGGACCCTGCCGGGAGTCTTCCTCGCCAGCTTGATTTATTTCTTCGGGTTCTCCCGGTTAGCAAAGAAGAATATTCGCCGCATCCAAAAACTACCCGAGAATCGACCATCCATATTTTGTTTCCAGAAGTGGACCAGCTACCCCTTGATCCTGTTCATGATCTCCCTGGGTCTTTACCTGAGGATCTATTCCCCGGTCCCCAAACCGCTCCTGGGGGCGATGTATATCGGAATCGGAGGCGGGCTGTTTTCATCGAGCTTTCATTATTATTTATATCTCAAAAGCACATACCTCTAATTCCCGGAAATTGGAATATTCCTTCAGCCGACAGGATCATGGGCGCGGCTGCCCCTCGCAGCAGATTGGGATCCGCAGGATAATCATCGATGAATAAAGACCTGATCACCAAAACACTTTCCAATGTGCTCTATTTCTCTGACCTGGACCCTGAGGTTTTAGCCCTGGTCAGCGAGGCAACGATTCAGCACAAATTCAGGGAAGGGGAATATGTTTTCCTGGAAGGAGAGCCTTGCATCGGGTTATATGTCGTAGAAGATGGTTGGGCCCGGGCAGTGAAAACCTCGCCGGAGGGAAGAGAACAGGTGATTCGTTTTGTCGGTCCCGGCGACGCTTTCAATGAAGTCGGCGTTCTGACCGGCGGAGTTAACGTGGTCACTGTGGAAGCACTGGAACCGTTGCGTTTGCTGATCATTCAGAGGGAAATCTTACTGGATCTGGTTGATCGCTACCCCTCGCTGGCCAAATCCCTGATTGAGAATCTGGCCAATCGGGTCCTGTATGCCATGAACATGGTGGTGGACCTCTCCCTGCACACTGTGGAAAGCCGCCTGGCCCGCTTTCTGCTCAACCAGACCGAAGGAGAAATCATCAGCCGTAAAAAATGGGCGACCCAGGCCGTGATCGCCTCCCGGATCGGAACGGTCCCGGTTGTGATCAACCGCGCCTTCCGCACTTTCGTTGAGGAGGGACTGATCGAGCTGGAACGGGATCAAATTCAGCTCCTCAACCGGCAGGCTCTGCTCGAGATTGCCTCCTCAAGCTCTTGACTGACTTTCGATCATCTCCGTTTTTTTCCTGAAAAAGAGACTGTTTTAGAAAACTGAAGGTGCTTTCTCCTCATAAAACCTCAAACGGCAGACGGATGCCCATCTGCCATTTGAGCTGTCGGGGATGGACCCCGTTTGTTTTTAAATCAATCTTGATTATTCATAAACGGTTACAGTGAAAAAGCCATCCATATCCGCGTTTTCCAGGACAAACCTCGCCCTGTCGTTCCAGTATTGAATGTAATCAGCAGCTTCTTCCGGAGAAGCTTCACCCGCTGCCATTTTCTTTCCCATGGATACCCGGAATGGAGTGGGGAGCGGCTTGATTACAACCAGATTGAACCTCACGCCCACTTTTGTGCCGGTATCCAGGCGGGTGAACACCCACTCCCTGCGGGGAGGAAGTTGTTTTGTGGGTTCTTCCGCATAAACCATTTTGTTTCGCCGGAGGAAGGTTTCATCCGCTTCCGCAAATTCCACTCCGGAAAATCCCGTATGGGGGGCAGCGCCGGTAAGGAAAGTGATGATTTCTCCAAAAACCCCGACAAACCACTCGTCTTCTGCGCCGGGCGCTTCCACCATAATCTGTCCCCGCACAGGGGTCTCTCCATCCGGATAAAGCACCTCAAGCGCTTTCTGGGTAATAACCCAGGCACCCGTCGTGGCGCCGCAGGAATGTCCTGCCAGTTTGACAGCTTCCTCGTAGTAGTAAGGAACGGGACCCTCGGCCTGACCGAAGATTTCAAAGTAGGGTTCCTTCATCATCAGGGGAGGGACTTCTGCGATATAGTCCTGGTCCCATTCAAACTCATCTGGGGCGATTTGGGCACTGGTATCTTCGATCGCTTCGCTGGTCGTCAGCGGTGGTTCTTCATAGACAGTTACGGTAAAAAAACCATCCAGTGTGTCAGCATATTCAAAAACAAATTTTGCCCTTTCATTCCAGTACCGAATGTAATCTTCAGCCTCTTCAGGCGTGGCTTCACCGGCTGCCATTTTCTTTCCCATGGCTTGCCGTTCCTCCGTGGCTATAGGCGTGATAACCGCGAGATTATACTTAACCCCTACCTTGGCCCCGGTGTCCAGGCGGGTGAATATCCATTCCCGCTGGGGAGGCATCTGACCGGTGGGTTCTTCCGCATAGGTCATTTTGTTCTGACGGACGAACTTATCGTCCGTCTGACCGAATTCTGCGCCAATAAAGCCGGTTTTCGGTGAAGCGCCCGTCAGGAAGGTAATGACCTCACCAAACACACCGACATGCCACTCATCTTCAGCCCCCGAAGCTTCCACCGCAATTTGTCCCCGAACCGGGATTTCTCCGTCCGGGTAGAGCACTTCCAGGGCTTTGCGGGTAATTTCCCAGGCCCCCGCGGTTGCCCCGCAGGAATGTCCTGCTAACTTAACCGCTGTTTCATAATGATAAGGAACTGCCTCCTGAGATTGTCCAAATATTTGAAAATAGGGATCAATCATCATCAGCGGAGGAACTTCTTTGATATAGTCCTGAGTCCAGGAAAATTCTTCTGGTGAGCTGGAAACGTCAGCTTCAACTTCCTCTTCCCCGACATCCTCTGTTTCGCTGGTGATTTCCTCTTCAACAACCACTTCTTCTTCCAAATCCGCGGTCTCAGCAGGTTCTTCAACGACGGTTTCAACAATCACTTCAGGGGCATCCTCTAAAGTGACATCTGAAACAGAACTGCAGGCTGAGAAAGAAAAGGACATCAAGATCAAAAAAATGTACACCACAGATAACTTTTTCTTCATCTTTTCTCCTTGGCAGGTAACTACCGACACTTTGATTTACCTGAAGCGTAACAAATAAAGGACGCTTTGTCCTCAACTTAAGTTTATTTTCACCACTAATTACCTGCACAAAACTCATCTCTGTCGAAAAAAGAGCCGAAAAGGCTGAGAGATAAAACCAGGCTTTTCACCCCTGTCGATCCAGGTCCGTGGAATTTACCGGCAGGAAGCTTAGGGGAGATCCAAAGTCACCCTATCACAGGGACACAGAATTCCTGAACCCCTTCCGAACAAACATTCTAATTCCGGTCTCAAAGGGGGTGCTCTATGTTATGATGAACTCAGATAAAAACCAAAAGAGGACCCAATTGACTGCTGATTCAAGCAGGATAAGGAAAAAATGGACATTAAAAAGAATTTACCCATGCTGCTTCTCGCGCTGCTTCTTCTGGCCGGCTGCAGCGGCCAAAAAGACGCCCAACTGACCGGCACCGCTGAATTTTTCCTGACCGCAGAAGCCGCCCTCACCGAGGTAGCCAAACCCACAGCCAAACCCACCGAAACCCTTCAGCCCACCTGGACCGCTTCGCCCACTTCTACCCCCTGGGTGGAGGTCAGCCCCTCAGCCATGGCAACCACGGCTGTGCCCATTTTCGGGCAGCCGACCTCCACCGGGAGATCCTCTTGCAGCGACGCCACTTTTATCACTGACGTCACCATCCCCGATGACACCGAGTTTGACCCTGGAGAATCCTTCACTAAAACCTGGCGGCTGCGTAATGACGGTTCCTGCGCCTGGTCAAAAGATTATTCTGTCGCCTTCGTCAGCGGTTCCGCCATGGACGGAAAGACCACCAAGCTTCCGGAAATAGTCCCTGTTAATCAAACCATTGATGTCTCCATCAAGATGAAAGCCCCCCTGGAAGCAGGCACGTATACCGGCAACTGGACCATCAAGGATGATCAGGGGATTTCCTTTGGAGACCTTTTCTTCGTGACTATTGTGGTTACCAGCTCCGCGACGGAAACCCCCACCCCCGCGCCCCCTACCAGCACGCCGGCAGCATCACCATCGGTTACCGTCCCATCGGCTACCGTCCCACCGCCCACCAGCACGCTGGAGACCACCCCCACTGCGACCTCCGAAACCACACCCGAATGACCCTGAGGCAACCTTCAAAACGACCCTTTCTCCCCCGTCGCCGACTATTGAAGGACTGGAAAATTTACTTTCCGGTATAATCTATTCCCACACCTATTTTCCCCGGTCCAGCGGAACAGGAGCTGAATCAACCCCCTAAATCCCCGGGAGAAGGAGTGTTATGGAGCACCTGATCATCATTATTCTGATTGCCCTGGCCCTGATCTTTGATTTCCTTAATGGCTTTCACGACAGCGCCAATGTGGTGGCGACCATGATATCCTCCCGGGCCATGACGCCGACAGCTGCATTAATCATCGCTTCAGCAGCTAATTTCCTGGGACCGTTTCTTTTCGGGGTTGCCGTTGCCAAAACCATCGGGCAGGATGTGGCCGCTCCCGGTTCCATAACCATCGCGGTCGTCCTTGCCGGGTTGCTCAGCGCCAGCGTCTGGAACGTGGCTACCTGGTTGTTCGGAATTCCTTCCAGCTCCTCGCATGCCTTGATCGGCGGCATCGTCGGTGCTGTTTTCCTTGAATCCGGGGTTCAATATTTGCAAACAAACGGCCTGGTCCTTATCGGCGTGGCGCTGTTCTTCTCCCCGTTGATCGGCTATTTTCTGGGGCAGATCATCATGCGCATCACCCTGCTCAGTGTCCGCAATGCCACCCCGAAAGCCAACCGGTTTTTCATCTGGGGTCAGATTCCCACCGCCTTTGCCCTGGCCCTCAGCCACGGGACCAATGATGCTCAGAAAACCATGGGGGTGATCACCCTGGGGCTGGTAATCCTGGGTTATCAGGACAGTTTCCTTGTCCCCACCTGGGTGATTCTCGCCAGTGCTGCAGCTATTGCTCTGGGAACCTTGATGGGAGGATGGCGCATTATCCACACCCTGGGGGCAAAATTTTACCGCATCAGGCCGATCCACAGCTTTACCTCCCAATTAACTTCCGTAGTGGTGATCCTCACCGCTTCTCTTGTCGGCGGGCCGGTGAGCACCACCCACGTAGTAAGCTCGGCGATCATCGGGGTTGGTGCCGCCCAGCGCAAATCACAGGTTCGGTGGGGAGTCACCAAAGACATTCTGCTCGCCTGGTTTTTAACCATTCCAGCCACCGCTGCGCTGGCAGCCGCATTTTATTTTCCCATCAAATATCTTCTTCCCTAATATCCTGGTAAGTTCAGGGATGGAAATCTGGAGGCCAGACATGGGTATATCAAATATTTTCCGGAAAAGACCAGAACAGAATAAGTTTGTTTCCCTGCTCATTGAACAGAGTGAAATTACCGTTGCCGGACTGCGGCTGCTGGAAAAATGGATGAGCAAAACAGAACTAAAAGAGAAAGCTGTTGCCCAGATGAGGGAGAAAGAGGTAGAGGCTGACGAAGTCCGGCGGATCCTGATCGACGAGCTGCATAATACCTTTGTCACCCCCCTGGACCGGGAGGATATCTTCATGCTGTCCCTGTATATCGATGATATCCTTGATTACAGCTACACTACGGTTGAAGAAATGCAGCTGCTGAAAATTGACGCTGATGAACATTTAATTAACATGATCAAACTTACCCGGGAAGCTACCGAGGAACTGGAACTGGCTTTTCAACGCCTGACCAACAACCCGAGGGTGGCTGGTGATCACGCTCGTCGGGCAAAAAAGCTGGAAAACGACGTGGAACACCTTTACCGGGTCGCGATTGGTGACCTATTTACCAGGGCAAAGGATTTTGATCCGCTGATGATTATGCTCCGGCGGCGGGAAGTTTACCGCCATGTATCCAATATGGCCGATCAGGCCGATCACGCTGCAGACATCCTCGGCATGGTGGTTATGAAGCTGACCTGAGCGAAAACTCCGCTTACCCTTGGCTGCAGCTGTCAATATTGACCTCCAACCTCAAACCTGTTTATGAAACGCACCCCTTAGGAGCCAACTTGACTAAGAAAATTTCTCTAATCACCGACAGCACCTGTGATATTCCCCGCCATCTGATAGAGGAACACCAAATCCTGGTAGTTCCTTTAACCATCATCTGGGGGGATGAACAATTCCAGGATGGGGTTGATCTTCAACCAGAAGACTTCTACCGGCGCCTGGAATCTGACCCTGTCTTTCCCTCTACCTCGCAGCCCTCGCCCGGGGATATGCTGGAAGCCTATCAAACAGCCCGGGAACGGGGCGCCGAGGAAATCCTGGTCCTTACCCTCAGCAGCGCGATGAGCGGGACCCATAAGTCCGCTGTCAAGGCGGCTGAGGGCTTTGATCTCCCGGTCCATGTGCATGATTCCAAATCAAATTCGATGGGCCTGGGATGGCAGGTGCTGGCTGCAGCCCGGGCGCGGGATGCAGGAGATAACCCCCGCAAGATGATGGAGAAAGCCGACCAGGTTAGAAAGAACATGCGTTATCTGATCAGTTTAGACACCCTTGAATATCTGCACCGCGGGGGGAGGATCGGCGGTGCCAGCAGGTTCATCGGCACGCTCCTTAATTTGAAACCTCAAATAGCCGTCAATCATCAAACCGGGGAAGTAGAAGGCGGCAGGCGTTCCCGAACCCGAAAAAAAGCCCTGCAAGACCTCTATGATGACTTTACCGCCGGGATGGATCCCCAGAAAACCATCCGGGTGGCAGTGCTTCACAACGCCTCCCCGGATGCAGCAGAACAGCTGGCTGACCGTATCCAGGAAGAATATGCCCCGGAAGAACTGCTGATTAATATCGTTTCCCCGATCCTCGGTGTCCATACCGGACCCCGGGCTGTAGCCATCTGCGGTTATGCGCTGTAATTTACCTCCCCCGGTAAAGATCACAAACTGCCTGATAACCTCCTGGAAAGCGAACTAATGACTTTTTCCCAGACTATTTCTAATTCCCTTCAAATGCCGGTGTCCAAGGTCACTGCCGTAATCGACCTGCTGGACGACGGCAATACCATCCCTTTCATCGCCCGTTACCGCAAAGAGAGCACGGGCGGCCTGGATGAAATCCAGCTGAGGCAAATCGAGGAAGAACTCTCCACCCTACGTGCCCTGGACGACCGCCGGAAAACCGTGCTTAACACCATCCGGGAACAGGACAAGCTAACCCCGGATCTTGAACGTCAGATTCTTCAGGCAGAAAACCGGACTGCCCTGGAGGACCTCTATCAGCCTTATAAACCAAAACGCCAAACCCGGGCCAGCTCTGCCAGGGAGAAGGGACTCACCGCTCTGGCGGAAAAGATCTTGGATCAAGAAAATACCGATCTCACCCTCAAGCAAATCGCATCTCCTTTCCTTTCCGACCAGGTTGCTGCCGGGGAGGAAGCCTGGCAGGGAGCGCGTGATATCGCAGCAGAAAATATCAGCGATCACCCCCCTGTTCGTCGGGGAGTTCGGGAAAAAGCTTTGATCCACGGCATCCTGACAGCAGAAAAGAAAACCTCCGGGGAGGATCCGCGCCAGGTTTACCGGACCTATTATGAGTTCAAAGGGCGGGTGAATCAACTGCAGTCCCATCAGATCCTGGCGCTGAATCGAGCGGAGAGGGAAGGTGTACTCAAGATCAACCTCTCACTGCCTGAAGATGGTTGGCGGGAGGTGATTGCCGACCACTTTCCGGTGAAGGAGGGATCCCCGCTGGCCGAACAGCTGGAACAGGCTGTTGACGATGCAGCCAGCAGGTTATTACTGCCAGCTATTGAACGCGATATCCGCCGGAAGCTGACCGAAAAAGCCGAAAGGGAGGCAATCGAAATCTTTGCCAGCAACCTCCGCTCCCTGCTGCTGAGGCCTCCCCTGATCGGCCACACTATCCTCGGACTGGATCCAGGTTTCCGGACCGGCTGCAAGGTCGCGGTAGTGGATGCGACCGGCAAACCCCTGTCCACCGCCACTATTTATCCTGTTCCCCCCAGGAACCAGAAAGAAGAAGCCCACGCTCTGCTCACTAAACTGATCAAAACCCACGGGGTGACTTTAATTGCCCTGGGCAATGGCACCGCCTCCCGGGAAACAGAACAATTTGTGGCTGAGTTGATCTCCCGGCTGGGCAATTTGCAGTACCTGATCGTCAACGAAGCAGGGGCCAGCGTCTACAGCGCCAGCCAGCTTGCCGGGGAAGAACTTCCTGAGATGGACGTCTCGCTGCGGGGAGCGGTATCCATCGCCCGCCGGGTGCAGGATCCGCTGGCCGAACTGGTAAAAATCGATCCCCAATCCATCGGGGTGGGGATGTACCAGCATGATGTCAACCAGACCAGGTTAGAAAAGAAGCTGGAATCAGTGGTAGAAAGCGTGGTAAACCAGGTGGGAGTAGATCTCAACACCGCTTCTCCTGCCTTACTCACCCATATCTCAGGAATCGGCCCTTCCCTGGCTGAAAAAATAGTTGCTTATAGGGACAGCAAAGGCCCTTTTCCCGGCCGCCAGGAGCTCCTGGCTGTTTCCGGATTGGGGGATAAAACCTACCAGCAGGCAGCCGGCTTTCTCCGGATTATTGACGGGACCGAACCACTAGATTCCACCGCCATCCACCCGGAAAGCTACCATGCCGCCAGGGAAATTCTCCGCTTAGCCGGGATCAAGGTCTCCGATCCATCCAAGTCCAAAATCCGGGCGCTGAAGAAAGTCAGCCAGGAACATTCCCCGGAAGATCTCGCAGCCCGATTGAACACCGGGATCCCTACTTTGAAAGACATCTTCAGACAATTAGCCAGCCCGGGCCGAGATCCCCGGGAAGAACTTCCCCGGCCCAATCTGCGGAGTGAAATTTTAACCATGGATGATTTGATCCCGGGACTGGAGATAACGGGAACCGTGCG
This sequence comes from Anaerolineales bacterium, assembly GCA_034520505.1. Lineage (GTDB taxonomy): Bacteria > Chloroflexota > Anaerolineae > Anaerolineales > UBA11858 > B10-G9. The sequence continues at coordinate 61,400 of JAXHNK010000001.1, forward strand.
CAACGTGGTGGCCTTTGGCGCTTTCATTGATATCGGTGTCAAACAAGAAGGGCTGCTGCACCGCAGCCAGATTCCCCAGGGTACAACCCTCGCTGCTGGTGAAGTCCTCCAGGTAACTATCCTCCAGGTGGATCAAGACCGGGGAAGGATCAGCCTGGGCTGGACTCCCGGATGATGATGTCCTCTTTCTCCCTAACATAATGGGGAGTCGCCAAATTCTAATCCAGGATTAAATTAATCCCGGGATCTAAAAAACAAGTTGGCTCATCATTTGTCCTGATGATGTATAATTAACGGGAGAATTGGCAGGGACCAGGACTGGAAGGAGGTGTCAGGGTTAAAACAGCATAAAAGCGGCCCACTCCAAGAAGGACAGCAGTCCCACGACCTGTTTATTTCAGAAAAGCCAATTGCTCAGCCCCAGTCCTCCAAACTGCTTTAATACTTAATCCAGTGGAAACCACGGGGAAACTAACTAAATCGCTAAGCTTTATATAAGGAGAAAATATGACCGAAGAAATCACCAAAAAACCGCAAGAAGAAATGGAAATCACCCAGGATGATAAATTGTGGGCGGCCTTGAGCTGGATCCCGTGGGTGGGACCCATTTTGGCCATCATCTCCCTGCTGGTGGAGCCCCAGAAAAATCGGCCTTTTGTTCGCTATCACGCGGTGCAGTCCCTGGGAGCAAACGTGCTGCTGATCATTATCAGTGTTGTCCTGGGCGTGACTATTATCCTCGCCTGCCTGGCTCCCTTTATCTATCTGGCCACCCTTTACCCCGCCATCAAAGCTTATCAGGGTGAATGGCTGGAACTCCCCTGGTTAACCCAATTTTGTAAAGATCAGGGTTGGATCTAACCACCCTCGTTTTTTTCATCCCGGGGAGCTGTCCTAACAGACAGCTCCCTTTGTTCTTTCCTTGCAGATCAATCCTCCAAAAGAGATCTCCTGAATCTTTCTTCCTTAGGCTCCAAACCAGATACTAAGTATTTATGACAGAACAAAATATTGACCCTCAAAGACAGGAACAAGCCCGGGAATATGCCTCCGTCCGGCGGCGTTTTCTGCTGCTCGACCTGATCCTGGGCAGTGTCCTGCTGCTGATCTGGCTGCTGCTGGGATGGTCAACATCCGTGCGCGATTGGATTCTGACCTGGACCTCCAATCAATGGATTGCTGTGGCTGCTTTTGGAGCCATCTTCGGAGGGTTCTTTTATTTAATCGATCTGCCGCTTTCCTATTACACCAGCTATGTTCTCCCCCACCGGTACGACCAATCCAATCAAACCCGGAAAGGATGGGTGGGAGATGTGCTCAAAAGCGCCTTATTGACAGCCCTCCTGGGTGGTTTACTGCTTGAAATCATCTATCTTATGCTCCGCTCCACACCGGAAACCTGGTGGCTGTGGGCAGGGGGAATCATCTTCCTGTTCAATATCCTGCTGGCTAATCTGGCTCCGATCTTGATTATGCCCCTTTTTTATGATTTTGAACCCCTGGGAGAAAACCACCGCCAGCTGGAGGAGCGTTTGCTAAACCTGGCCGAAAAAGCCGGGACAAACGTAAAAGGTGTTTATAAATTTGACATCAGCCGGAGGACAAAATCAGCCAACGCCGGGTTAACCGGACTGGGGAACAGCCGGAGGATCATCTTGGGTGACACCATGATTGATAATTTTTCCCCGGATGAAATTGAGACTGTCCTGGCTCACGAACTCGGCCACCATGTCAATCGGGATATCCCCCTGGGCATGGTATTTCAGACAGTTTTGACATTAGGCAGCTTATACCTGGTTTCCATTTTTCTAACCTGGGGAGTGAATGCCTTTGGTTTTCAGGGGATCGCCGATATTGCCTCCCTGCCGCTCTTCGGCCTGGCGATGGGCGGCTTCAGTTTAATCACCATGCCTATGATCCATAGTTTCAGCCGCTGGCGAGAAAGGCTGGCTGACCGCTATGCACTGCAGACTACAGGAAAAGGGCAGGCTTACGCCAGTGCCCTCATCCGGTTGGCCAACCAGAACCTTGCCGAAGTTGATCCCCCCCGCTGGGTGGAACTGCTGCTCATGTCCCACCCCCCTCTTAAGAAGCGAATTGCTCTTGCTAACCCGGACCAGGCCCAACCGGAGCTATCTAAAAACTGAGCTTGAATCTCAGTTAAATATGCATGATCGAAAAGGTGTGCCCTTTTCGATCCTCTTGTTGGATATTGACCATTTTAAACAGGTCAATGACCGATACGGGCACCAAGTTGGCGATCTGGTTTTAAAATCCCTGGCGAAATCAATGTCAGGGGTAACCCGCTCCTTCGACACCATCGGCCGCTGGGGCAAAGAAGAATTTTTAGGCATCTTCCCCAACACAGAAAAAGAGGAACTCAGGATTGTCGCGGAAAAAACTCACACCGTAGCCCGCCACACTCAAATCCCGAACAACAAACTACGGTTTTCTGTCACCATCGGGGATGCAGTAGTAAGAAGTTCAGAGGACAAAACGTCTCTAATTCAACGGGCGGATGAAGCTCTGTACCAGGGTAAAGAAACAGGCAGGGACAAATGGATAATCTCTGAATAAACCTCACAGACAAAAACTTCACCTCGATCATCCACCTTAACAGCATTCTGATTAACTTACCGGTTAGCGGAGGAAACCATGACCTTGAAACCTCAACAAACGGCCCCGGATTTTGAATTACGGGATCAATCTGGCACCCTTCACCGCCTGGGAGACTACCGGGGACAGCGGGTGCTGCTGTACTTTTATCCCCAAGATGATACTCCAGGCTGCACCAAAGAAGCCTGTAATTTCCGGGATGATTACAGCGCCTATCAGGATGAAGATGTGGTTATTTTAGGAGTCAGCCCTGACAATGTAGAATCCCACAACAAATTTAGCGAAAAATATCAGCTTCCCTTTCCCTTGCTGGCGGATCCCGAGCATCTGGTTTGTAAACAATATGGCGTATGGGGAGTAAAGAAAATTTCCGGTAAAGAATTCGAAGGCGTTTACCGGACCACCTATCTAATTGATCCCGAGGGGAAGATTGAAAAAGTCTTTGAACAGGTAAAGCCAGATGAACACAGCGCAGAAGTGCTAGAGGTTTTACAGACTTCCTGAATTTACTTACCACCCAGAGTTTTAGGCACTCGCTTCATGAACTCACTATGTTGTGAGGTGAATTGTATTCCCAGGGACAAGGGGCCGTCCTGTCCCTGGGTTGTTCTCCCGAGCGGTAATTAAAGCAACCCGGGGCTTAAAGCAACCCGGGGCTGCATGTGCAGCCCCGGGTGTTTTTTAACTTTTTATCTTTCAGCCGACCGGAATGGGTTCTTCTTCCTGGTGATTGAGGTCATTTTCTAGGTTGGATCGATCGCCTTTTTTGAGGACAATTCTTCCTTCTTCGTCGTCCTCTTTGGCCTCTTCTGCATCGACCAGAACCACATCCCCTTCTTCAAAGTCACCTGTCAGGAGGGCGTCCGATAACTGGTTTTCGATTTTTTGCTGAATCACCCGACGCAGCGGTCGCGCTCCCATTTCTGGGCTGTAACCCAGTTCTGCCAGCAAGTCGATTCCTGTTTCAGTGATATCCAGCAAAATATCCTTTTCCTGCAAGCGTTTCCGGACTTTGTCCAGCTCCAGGGAAACAATATCTCGGATATTTTCCCTGGTGAGGGAATGGAAGACAACGACCGAATCCACACGATTGACAAACTCAGGGCGGAAAGTGTTTTTCAGTGATTTGAGCAGTTTGCTCCGCATATCTTCATATTCTCGGGATCGGGCGGCTTCATCATCCTGGGCCAGCTCAAAACCGATAGACGAGTTATTCTGAATCAGCTCCGCACCGATATTCGAAGTCATGATCACTATCGCGTTCCGGAAATCGATCTTCCGCCCCCGGGAATCCGTGATGTGTCCTTCTTCCATGATCTGAAGAAGGATATTATGAGCTTCAGGATGTGCCTTCTCGATCTCATCAAAAACGACGATTGAGTAAGGACGACGGCGAATCGCCTCGGTGAGCTGTCCGGCATCATCATACCCGATATAACCAGGAGGAGCTCCCACCAGGCGGCTGACGCTATGCCTTTCCATGAACTCGGACATATCCAGGTGGATCAAAGCTTCCTCACTGCCAAATAAGAATTTGGCCAGGGCTTTGGTAAGCTCGGTTTTTCCTACCCCAGTGGGTCCGAGGAAAACGAATGAACCTACAGGGCGATTGGGGTCTTTCAAACCTGCCCGCGCCCGGCGGACAGCTTTAGAAATCGTTTCTATGGCCTCATCCTGCCCGATAATATGCTCATGCAGCTCATCTTCCATATCCAGCAAGCGATCGGATTCTTCTTTCGCCATTTCTGTAACAGGGACACCTGTCCACATCGAGACCACTTCAGCGATATCCTCCACAGAAACTGTGGGGCTGTTGTCCCGATCCCAAGCGATTTTCAGCTCGTTCAATTCATCTTCTAAATCAGATTCCTGGTTTTCCAGTTCATCCAGGGCGTTTGATTCCTGCTCAACGGCGCCTTTGATTTCTTTGCGGATATCACGCAGTTTATGCACGACTTCCTTCGCTGTTTCTCCGATCGGATTCTTATACATCCGGACTCGGGAGGAGGCCTCATCAACCAGATCAATCGCCTTGTCGGGTAAGAAGCGGTCAGAAACATACCGAGCCGAAAGGTCCGTGGCAGCTTCCAGTGCATCATCAGAGATTTTCAATTGATGGTGTTCTTCATACGCTGAACGGATCCCCTTCAAGATTTCGATAGTCTCCACTGTCGACGGCTCATCCACCATGATCGGCTGAAATCGCCGTTCCAGGGCGGCATCGCTTTCGATGTGCTTGCGGTACTCATCCAGGGTGGTAGCCCCTACTACCTGAAGTTCTCCCCGGGAAAGCGCAGGCTTGAGGATGTTGGCTGCATCCATAGCTGATCCCGCAGAACCTGCTCCCACCAGCATATGCAGCTCATCAATAAAGAGGATGGCATCCGATTTTTTTAACTCTGAGATAACCCTCTTCAACCTTTCTTCAAATTGACCGCGGTACATGGTGCCGGCGACAACTGAACCCAGATCAAGCTGCAGTACCCGCTTACCAAGCAAAGGTGCGGGAACTTCGCCGTCTGCAATCCGCTGAGTCAAACCTTCCACGATAGCTGTTTTGCCCACGCCGGGCTCCCCAATTAACGCCGGGTTGTTTTTTGTCCGACGGGCCAAAATCTGGACTACCCGCTCAATTTCCGTCTTGCGGCCGATGACCGGATCCAACTTGCCCTCTTCAGCCAGCTCTGTAAGATTTACAGCCAGCTGATCAACCATGGGGGTTGAGCTTTTACCTTTGGACCGCTTAGAGCTCCGGGACTTTTTCTGCTCCCGCTGCAGTTTGTTTTTCTGTTTGGTTTCTTCGATAACCCGGAGGGTCTGTCGGCGAATTTGCTCAGTAGTTAAACCCAGTTGACTGAGAACGTCATTCGCTATCCCCTTTCCGTGTTCCATTAAACCCAACAGGATGTGCTCAACACCAATATAATGATGGCCCAGACTGCGGGCCTCCTCCACTGCTAATTCCAGCACCCGCTGAGTTCCGGGGGACAACGCCAGGGCATCACCACGATACTCTCCGTAACCCGTGATGCTTTCCGTCACAGTCAAGACACTTTCTATATCTAAACCCAATTCCCGCAGCACCCTTCCGGCAATACCGCCTTGATCCCGCAGTAAGCCTAACAGCAAGTGCTCTGTGCCGATTTGGGCATGACGCATGCGTTCAGCTTCTTTATGGGCCAGGCTCAATACCCGTCGGGCACGTTGGGTAAATCTTTCCATGCTAGCCAAGGGATACCTCCTAAACTGATTTGGGATCACCCAAATCGCTTGTACAACAGTAAACTGAAGGAAAAAATCGTTTTCTCCTTCTTATAACCTACACCCATTCTACCAAATAACGTTTTCAATCATAGGTTGGATTGATTTTTTAATAAAAATATAATAAAAATTACCTGTCGGCAGGAAGCGGTATACCAGCAGGTCCAGCCCCGGGCAAACTAAGGAAAATGCGCACCGCCAGGGTGCGCATGAGTTCACTTTTATAGTTGATCAGCAGCCAAAAAACCTAGTTTTCCTCGAGTTCTTCCTCTTCAGGCTCCTCTGCTGATCCTTCCTCTGCCGGTTCCTCTGTTGATCCTTCCTCTGCCGGTTCCTCTGTTGATTCTTCCTCTTCAGGCTCCTCTGTCGATTCTTCCTCTTCAGGTTCCTCTGCCGATTCTTCCTCTTCAGGTTCCTCTGCTGATTCTTCCTCTTCAGGCTCCTCTGCTGATCCTTCCTCTTCAGGTTCCTCTGTTGATCCTTCCTCTTCAGGTTCCTCTGTTGATCCTTCCTCTTCAGATTCCTCTGCTGATTCTTCCTCTGCTTCCCCTTGATCCTCTTCCATTTCTTCCTGCAGAAGTTCGTAATCCAGCGAAGCATATTCTGCCGAATCCACTTTTTCCAGGCTCAACCCGATCCTGTGCCGATCTAAATCGATGCTGATCACCCGCAGGGTCACGGTTTCGTCCACTGAAACTACTTCCGAGGGATGATTAACCCGCTGGGTACTGAGCTCTGAAATATGGATGAGCCCTTCCAGCTCAGTATCTTCAATCCGGGCAAAAGCGCCAAAATCAGTAATGTTGGTGATGGTCCCGGTGACCAATTGGCCTTCTTTGATCTCTTCAGCCTTTTCCAACCAGGGGTTATCCTCGAGCCTTCTCAGAGAAAGACCGATCCGTTTCCGTTCCTCATCGATGCTGATCACCTGGACTTCAACTTCCTGCCCCACTTTGACGATATCCCGGGGATGATCGACATGTTCCCAGGAAAGTTCCGAAAGATGAACAAGCCCATCCACACCCTGGATGTTGACAAAAGCTCCAAAGTCAGCCAGGCTGCTCACGTACCCGGAAACAACTTTGCCCTCTTCCAGTTCATCAAGCAGCTGGTCTTTGATTGCTTCCCGAGTTTCGCCGATGGCGTCTTTCTCCGAAAGGATCAATCTTTTTCGCTCCCGGTCGACTTCAATCACCTTGAGGGTGATTTTTTCGCCGATCGCTTCTTCCCAGCGCTCTTCAGGTGTAGCACCTTCCCCCTCCCTGAATACGCTTACCAGCGAACCGGGCACAAATCCCCGCAGCTTGCCAACTGGAACCAGCAGCCCCCCCTTGTTATAACCTTCGATTTCAGTGTCGATGGTCTCGCCGCTTTCCAGCAGTTCCTCTACCCACTCCCAGTCTTTTTCTTCTTGGGCCCGGGTGTAAGACAGCAGCACATTCCCATTGGGATCCTCTGGTTCTAAAACATAAACCAGGATTTCATCCCCCTCCTGAAATTCCTCCAGGGTCCCCTGATCAATAGCTTCCAGCTCGCGGCCGGCGATCAGGCCGTCAGCCTTCGACTGGACATCTATCAAAATTTCATGGGACGTAATTGCGGTAATCACCCCTGTGCGGATATCTCCCTGTTGAGGGATTTTTCCCAGCCCTAATCCTTCCTGGGCCAGTAATGTTTCCATATCCATGATTTCTGTCTGGGGTGAATTAGTTTGACTGCTGCTTGATTCTCCCCCATTTTTTGACTTCATCTCGTCCATAAACGAACCACTCTCCATTATTTAGGATAACGCACTCATTATACAGTGCAAATTTCAAGTTGGCAACCTTTATGGTAAGATAGAAATGCACTAAAAACCCCTTTTTGGGACTAGTTGAGAACGTTTTATCCGTAGAAAACGCAGAAAACTTTGAAGGGCAAGATAATGCCAGCAATTTATCCATTTACAGCCGTGGTCGGTCAGGAGCGCATGAAACGAGCTCTGGTGCTTAACGCGGTCAATCCAAAAATCGGGGGGGTGCTGATCAGGGGAGAGCGGGGAACCGCAAAATCCACGGCAGCCCGGGCTCTGGCCGCTCTGCTCCCCAGAGTAGAGACATTTACCGACTGCCGTTTCGGCTGTGACCCCAACCACCCCGCAACCTGGTGTACTGAATGCCGGGAACATGAAAAGAACGACCATCAGCGGACCATTGAGATGCTGCCTACCCCCTTTGTCAACCTGCCTGTTTCTGCAACTGAAGACCGGGTAGTGGGGACGCTCGACATTGAACAGGCGATTCAAAAAGGGGAGCGTCATTTTGAACCCGGGGTGCTGGCTGATGCCAACCGCGGCCTGCTTTATATCGATGAAGTCAACTTACTTGACGATCACGTCGTGGATCTGCTGCTTGATTCTGCCGCTATGGGGATGAATATTGTGGAAAGAGAAGGAATTTCTTTCAGTCATCCTGCCCGTTTTATCCTGGTGGGCACGATGAACCCCGAAGAAGGAGATCTCCGCCCCCAACTGCTGGACCGCTTTGCCCTCTCCGTTGACATCCGCGGGATCCGTGATGCCCGGGATCGAGTGCTGATTATGGAACGCCATCTGGCTTTTGAAGAAGATCCAGCAGCCTTCCGGGAGCAATGGCTCCCCCAGGAAAAAGAACTCTCCCACCAGATAAAACAAGGCAGAGAACTTCTGTCGGAAGTGGATTATTCCAGCAAAAACCTGGTGGATATCGCCCGCTTGTCTGCCTCTTTGAACGTTGACGGTCACCGGGCGGATCTGGTGATCTTGAAAACTGCCCGCGCCCATGCCGCCTTCGAAGGGCGGACGGCCATCACCGGCAGGGATATCGGGCTGGCCGCGGAATTAGCTTATCCCCACCGTTTGAAAAAGGGTCCCTTCCAGCAGGCTGACATCAGCGCAGAAGAGTTTGCAGAAAAGATCGAACAGCTGAAAGGCGCAAGCTCCGATCCCGGAGAAACGTCCTCCCCGGGTGAGGAGGAAGATACCAAATCTCCCTCCCCGGCAAAAAAGAAGCCTAGGGATAAAAAAAAACGCTAGCTAACTCCTTTGAAGAGAGAGAAGAGAAAACAGCACCTCCGGAAACGGGCCGTCAGGACGTCTTTGAAACCAGCTATGCGGATTGGTGGGAGGGAGGAGACAAAACCGCCATCGGCGATCCTCTCAAACCTGAACACCTGAATACGCCTCTGGACAATCTCAACAGGCGGGAAAGCGGACGCCGTTCTCAAACCCGCACCGAACAGAAAAGGGGCAGGTACGTTCAATCTCGACCAGCCCACGGGGACCATTCCGACATTGCCTTTGACGCTACCTTGAGGGCGGCTGCGCCCTTCCAGAAAGACCGCGGCGGCCAAAAACGGAACCTGGCTTTTGACATCCGCAAACAAGATCTGCAGCGAAAGGTCCGCATGCAAAAAACGGCCAATCTGATCTTGTTCGTGGTCGACGCTTCCTGGTCTATGGCTGTCGCCGAAAGGATGAGCGCGACCAAAGGCGCCATCCTCTCCCTGCTGACAGACGCCTACCAGCGTCGTGATCGGGTGGGGTTGATTGTCTTCCAGAAAGACCGCGCCCTGCAGGTGCTCCCTCCGACAAATTCCACTCAATTAGCCCGGCAGGCCCTGGCAGATATACCGGTTGGGGGGAAAACGCCCCTTTCTGCGGGACTCAAGCTGGCCCATGAAGTCCTCCGCAAGGAACTGATTTCCCGCCCGGATACCAAACCGCTGATGATCCTGCTCACCGACGGGGTGGGTAACGTCTCCCTCTCCAAACGTCCGCCCCAGGAAGAAGCTTATACTATCGCTGACCAAATTGCTGAGGACGATATTCCCAGCGTCGTTATTAATATGGAGCATAAAGAGTTTGATAAAGGTCTGGCTAAAGAAATTTCTCAACATCTCAAAGCCTCATATTATAATCTTTCTGATCTCCACGCTGATCAACTTTATCAAACAGTGCTCGGGGAAATGTCTTCATAACACCGGGGATACCCTCCCGGATTCCTGACCCCGGCGGCTGACCTCGGACTTAGCCAGGCGGGGTTCACAGTCAGAACTCCGTCCTACCGGAAGAATTATGATTCCCTTATCCATAACCATCAGTGGTTTTCTCTCTTACCAGGAACCTGTAGAAATTGATTTCACCACATTTGACCTGGCCTGCATATCCGGGCAAAACGGAGCAGGGAAATCATCCATCCTGGATGCGATGACCTGGGCCTTGTTTGGCAGAGCCCGAAAACATGATGAATCGATCATCAATACTCAATCCGATACGGCTCAGGTATCGTTCACCTTCCAGTACGAGGGGAATATCTTCCGGGTGCTGCGCACCAATCCCCGGGGGGAGACAAAAAACGTAGAATTCCACCTTCAGCAGCGAGAATCGATCGGTGAACCAGCAGTCTGGAAACCCCTCACGGAACGAACCCTGCGGGAAACTGACCAGAAAATTGAAGAGACGCTCCGGTTGGACTATGAGACTTTCATCAATGCTGCTTTTTTCTTACAGGGAGAAGCGGACCAATTTACCCAGCAAAGCCCGAGTGCCCGAAAGAGAATCCTTTCCCAGATTCTGGGCCTGAGCATCTGGGAAACTTATCGAAAAAGGGCTTTCCGGAAAAGAAAAGGGGTGGAAGCTGAGATTTCCAGGATGGAGGGAAGGCTCACTGAAATCCTCAGCGAACTGGAGCAAGAAAATGAACGGCGCCGTCAGTTAAAGGAGCTAAAATCAGAGCTCGAAAAGGCTGTCACGGCCCGGAAAGCCCAGGAAGATCATCTGGCAGATATCCAGTCTTTGGAAGCTTCCCTTCAAGAGCAAAGCAAGCTGGTCGAAAACCTCTCCACCCAGAAAGACAAACTGATCCAAAAAACCCAGAAACTTAACCAGCGGCTGGAGTCGCGTGAAACCGATCAGGAAAACTTCTCCCAGGTCCTCAGCCGCGCCGAGCAAATCAAAGAACAGGCCGAAGCCTGGGAACAAGCCCAGGAAGAATTAACCCGCTGGGAACAGATTGCAGAAAAATTCCGGGAAAGTGAAAAAAAGCGCCAGGGCCCTCTCACTGAAATTGCCGCTGAAAAAGCCCGCTTAACCCAGGAACTGAACAACCTCCAGACCAGGTCCCGGGAGATCCACAAGTCCCTGGAGGAAATTCCGGTTCTCCAGAAAAAATTAATCGAAAAAGAACAACGGATTGCTCAGGCTGAGGAAAAACTAAAATCCCGGGAACTCAAGCAGGAAGAATTAGAAAAAGCCCGTCAGAACCAGGCAGAGGCCAAGGCAGAAAACCCCCGGCTTTACCAGGAAATGAAGAAGCTGGAAAAACGGATCGATAATTTACAGAAAACGGAGGGCGCAGAATGCCCCTTATGCGGTCAACCGCTATCTTCCACCGAAAGAGAAAAGTTAATTAACGATCTGACCAAACAGGGTCAGGAGATGGGCGATCGCTTTCGGAAAAACAAAGAAACGCTGTCCAGGGCTGATCAGGTGGTCAAAAAGCTCCAGCTGGAAATCACTGAACTCAGCCTGGTTGACGACCAACTGAGGGAACTCAATCAAGAAGCGGACAAACTCTCTCTCCGTATCTCTCAGATTAATCAACAAAAAGAAGAATGGGAGAAACAGGATCTAAAGCGGATGGAAGAAATTAACAGCCAGCTTCAGGAAGAAACTTATGCCCTTCAGGCCCGAAAAGAGCTAGCGGAAATTGACGCTCAGCTTAAGGAAATCGGTTATGACGCCCATCAGCATGACAAAATTAAAGAACAGGTTGAGCAGGGAAAAAATATCCTTCAGGAACTGCGGGAGCTGGAAAAGGCCCGGGCTGCCCTGGAACCCCTGGAAAGAGAGATTAATGACCTGTCCGCGGAAATTGACGCCGAAAGCCAGGAACTGGAAGAAACTAGCGAGATGCTGAAACTCCACTCTGCCTCCCTGGAAAAAGCCAGAGGCAAAGCACCGGACAAAAAACAAGCGGAACAAGAACTGCTTAATCGTAAAGAAGAGGAAAATATCCTGCAGCGAGAATTAGGTGCCGCTCAGCAAAAGGTAAATGTGCTGGCTGCCCAGAAAGAGCGCAGGACACAATTAGAAGAAAAACAGAGCACGCTGCGGGATCAAGTCAGCCAGCTCAAACAACTGGAAGAAGCGTTTGGAAAAAACGGCGTGCCTGCTCTGCTAATTGAACAGGCATTACCTCAAATTGAAGCCAAAGCCAACGAAATCTTAGAGCGCTTGAGCGGCGGTTCCATGTCTGTTCGCTTTATCACCCAGCGGGAATACAAAGACCAAACCCGGGACGATCTCAAGGAAACTCTGGATATTCAGATTCAGGATCGGGCAGGCGTTCGTGATTATGAAATGTTCTCCGGCGGCGAGTCTTTTCGGATCAATTTCGCCATCCGGCTGGCGCTTTCCCACGTGTTGGCCCAACGGGCCGGTGCCCGTTTGCAGACCCTGGTGATCGATGAGGGTTTCGGCAGTCAGGATGAAATCGGGCGCCAACGGTTGATCGAAGCCATCAACCTCATCCAAAATGATTTTAAAAAGATTCTCGTCATCACCCATATCGACCAATTAAAAGACGTCTTCACCAACCAGCTGGTGGTGGAAAAAACCTCCCGGGGGTCCATGGTGACCGTTCTTTGACCCGGGACTGCAGAAAAAAATTGGTAAGAAAAGGGGCCTGTTAACCATCTATTGAATGAAAATCCCGCTGTCCCGAGGCCAGCAAAAAGACCAGGTATCCCCGCCCTCCATAGTTTCAAGGAGAAATAATGAGTGACCTAAAAATGATTTCAGACCAAGAATTCGATCAGGAAGTGCTCCAGGCCGATTCACCTGTTCTGGTAGATTTTACTGCTGCCTGGTGTGGACCGTGTAAAATGCTCGCTCCAATCCTCGAAGAATTAGCCGCGGATTGGGATCAAAAGATATCCATCCGCAAATTGGATGTGGATCAAAACCAGGAAACAGCGATGAAATACGGGGTGATGGGAGTGCCCACTCTCATCCTCTTTAAGGACGGAGAGATCGCTGCCCGGATGACTGGATACAAGCCAAAAAAACATTTGATTAATTTGTTCCAAACCCATCTATAAACTCAGTAATCAGCATCCATCAGCGAACGATTAAAACCCCTATGTTCTCCAGTTGAAGCTTGGGGCTTTTGTTGGTGAACTCCTTACCCGCTCAGCACCCGGAAGCGTAAGAAGGCGATCTTCTTTTCCAGGACCCTTGGATCCCGGCTGACCGGAAGTCCTCTTGACAGCTTCACCCCCCTTATATATAATATTTTTTATTGCAATAATTCGCAATAACACCCGTTAACCGGGCAAGGAAATAACCATGCCAAACAGAGAAGACTTTCTGGCCACCCTCCGGGAGAGAGGATACCGGATTACACCCCAGCGCGAGCTGATCATCAATGCCATTTCTCCCACCTCTTCTCATTTCACCGCCGAGGTCATTTTTGATCAGGTCCATCAACACACCAAAGCTGTCAACATCGCCACCATCTACCGCACCCTGGATCTGTTGGTAGAAGAGGGGTTGATCAGCCGCTCAGACTTCGGCCAGGGGCAAACAGTTTACGCAACCGAAGTTCACGGACCTCACCTTCACCTGGTCTGCCGGTTATGCGGACAGGTAACCGCTGCCGATGCCGCCCATGCCCAACCCCTCGCAGATTCATTACAGCAAGCACAAAAGTTCAGCCTCGACCTCAACCATATCACGGTTTTTGGTACCTGCGCCAACTGCCGGAAAGGAGAAAATGACCATGCTCTTTAGCCCTGTCCTGGCACCCGAACCGCTGCATATCCCTGATGGTTTTTTATCCCTGCCGATAGCCCTGATTTTCTGGGTGATCACGATCCTTTTTGTCTCCCAGGCAGTCCGCCATTCCCAGGATGAGCTGGGAGAACGGCAAATTCCTCTGATGGGAATAATTGCTGCCTTCATTTTCGCTGCCCAGATGATTAACTTTCCCATTGCGGGGGGAACCTCCGGCCATTTACTGGGAGGCGCGTTAGCCGCCATTCTATTAGGACCCTGGTCGGGCATTCTGGTCATGTCCACCGTGGTCGGGGTTCAGGCCCTCTTTTTCCAGGATGGTGGGCTGGTGGTGATGGGAGCCAACATCTTCAACATGGGCATCCTCACCGCCCTGATCGGATTTGGTCTGTACCGCTTGGTCGAAAACAAAAACCGGGCGTTGAAATTTGGGGTTGCGGGAGCAGCCGCCTGGCTATCTGTGATAGCCGGAGCGTTCCTTACCTCCCTCCAGCTCTGGTTGAGCGGAACTTCCACCTTAACCGTAGTCCTTCCTACCATGCTCGGCGTGCATGCGGTCATTGGAATCGGAGAAGCATTGATCACCACTGCAGCCCTGATTTTCATTGATCAGACCCGCCCCGATCTGCTTCAAACCTCGCCCGGTAAGTCTGGCCGCGGCTGGATCCTCGCTGGTTCTTTGATCTCGCTTGCTGTCGTCATCCTTTCCCCGCTGGCTTCGGCTCATCCCGACGGCCTGGAAAGGGTGGCCCTTGACCTGGGTTTTATGGACCTGGGACAGGACGCTCCCTATCAAATTCTTCCCGATTACACCCTGCCCTTCCTGGGAGAAACTTCCAGCTCCACCATCCTGGCTGGTATAATAGGAGCCGTCCTGGTCGGGATTATTATCATTGCCCTCAGCCGGACTTTAACCATTTCCTCACCTGTTGACAAACCATAGTGAAAACCCCTTCTTTAACCTTATACCAATCCTTAGACAGCCCTATTCATCACCTTGATGCCCGGGTCAAGGTGATGATAACCATTCTGATTATCATCTCTAATGTCCTGATCCCGGATGGCAGCTGGTTGGCCCTGACAGCCACCTGGACAATCCTCCTGGCAGTCACCCAGCTTTCACGGATCAAGCTTGCCTATTTGTTTTCCCGTTCGCTGATTGTCCTGCCCTTCGCCATGGCCGCCGTGACCACCATCTTTTCCACTCCGGGACAGGACCTGTTCTCCTTATCCTGGCCGGAGGTCACGGTGACGGACCTGGGGGTTATCCGCTTCGGGACGATTATGCTTCGCAGTTGGATCTCTGTTCAGGCCGCCATCCTGCTTTCCGCGACCACCGAATTCCCAGATCTGATTCATGCACTCCGTCACTTGAGGATTCCCGGTGTGCTGGTATCCATTATTTCCTTCATGTACCGCTATCTCTTTGTGCTGATCGAAGAGACCAGAAGGCTGCTCAGGGCCAGGTCATCCCGCAGCGCCCGAATTCCCGGTGTTAAAAAGGGTGGAAGTCTTTCCTGGAATATCAAAACTGCCGGCAGCATGGTAGGTCAGCTGTTCCTCCGAAGCATTGAACGCAGTGAGCGCATCTACCAGGCCATGCAGTCCCGGAGTTATCAGGGGCATTTACTCACCCTCAATCCCCACCATATGAGAAGCAGAGATTGGATCACCCTGATAGGTTCCGGATCCGTGATCCTTCTCATCCAAATTCTGATCCATTAGGCCTCAGTTCTTTTAAGTTAGAGAGGAAATTAGCATGCCCATTCACCATCACGACGATCCACCGTCTGCCCTTTTCCACGAGTGCGATGGTCCTGCAATTTCCATCACCGAGCTCAACTATCGTTACCCTGACGGACATCAAGCTCTTCAGGATATCTCGCTGGAAATCGAGCGCTGTGAAAAAGTAGCCCTGGTTGGCCCCAACGGGGCGGGAAAAAGCACCCTGATGCTCCAATTAAACGGTATTTTTCAGGGGGAAGGCGCCGTCCAGATTTTAGGCCTGCCCTTGACAGAAGAAAACTTGTCCCTGATCAGGTCCCGGGTGGGGTTGGTCTTTCAAAATCCTGATGATCAGCTGTTTTCACCCACCGTTTTTGAAGATGTCGCTTTCGGACCCCTGCACATGGGTCTACCCGAAGACGAAATTCACCGCCGGGTCCAACGCGCTCTGGAACAGGTGGGGATGTCAGCTTACGCTGATCGGCTGTCCTATCATCTCAGCCTGGGGGAAAAGAAGCGAATTGCGATCGCCACTGTCCTCTCCATGCAGCCCGAGATCCTGGTGTTTGATGAACCGACCAGCGGGTTGGATCCCCGCTCCCGGCGCTCTTTGCTTAACTATCTGGATGAAATTGATTTAACGCTGCTGGTCTCCACTCATGATATGCGTCTGGTCGCAGAGATTTTCCCCCGGATGGTGATCATGGATCAGGGACAAATTATTGCTGACGGTCCGACCAGAGAGCTTCTAGAAGACGAACAGCTGCTCTGGGAGCACGGCCTGGAAAAACCCTGATTTTTTTCACAATTCCGCCCGGAATCCATTCCCCACAGTAAGCAACCCAAAAGAGGCTGTGCCCTAAAAAAGCGGCGCAGCCTCTTTCTATTTTCAATGATAAAAACAAGAAATTAAACGCCGGCTGCATCCTTGAGCAGCCGGGCTTTATCGGTTTTTTCCCAGGGTAAATCTAAATCATCCCGACCAAAATGTCCATAGGCTGCCAGCTGCTGATAAATAGGCCGCCTCAGGTCAAACTGGTCGATAATTGCCCCGGGGCGGAGATCAAAATGGGTTTCAATCAATTCGATGATCTCCATAACCTGGATCGTTTCGGATCCGAATGTTTCCACGTTGACACTCAAAGGCCGAGCGACACCAATCGCATAGGAAACCTGGACCTCACAGCGTTCAGCCAGGCCTGCCGCGACTATGTTTTTAGCCACCCAGCGGGCGGCGTAAGCCGCCGAACGATCCACCTTGGTGGGATCCTTACCGCTGAAAGCTCCACCGCCATGCCGGCCCATCCCCCCGTAAGTATCAACAATGATCTTCCGGCCGGTAAGCCCGGCATCCCCCTGGGGGCCGCCAATCACGAATCGCCCGGTGGGGTTGACATAAATCTTCAGATCCTCATCCACCAGGTCTTTCGGAAGCACTGGCTTTATCACCTGCTCAATAACCCCGGCTCTGACATCTTCCTGAGAGATTTCCGGGGTATGCTGGGTGCTGACCAGCACAGTGTCCACGCGCAGGGGTTTTCCATACCGGTACTCCACGGTGACCTGGCTTTTACCATCCGGCCGCACCCAGGGCAAGATCCCTTCTTTCCTGACCTCGGTCAACCGCCGAGAAAGTTTATGGGCTAAAAAGATAGGCAGCGGCATCAGCATGGGAGTTTCATTACAGGCATAGCCAAACATCATCCCCTGATCACCAGCTCCGACTGCGTCAATTTCCTCTTCGCTCATTTTCCCCCGTTTAGCCTCCAGGGCTTGATCAACTCCCAGGGCAATATCCCCGGATTGCTGGGAGATTGCCACCAGCACTCCACAGGTGTGACCGTCAAAACCTTTTTTCGCCCGATCATAGCCGATATCAGTGATCACCTTTCTAGCCAGCTGATCATAATTGATATCTGCCTTGGTGGTGATCTCCCCCAGCAGCATCACATACCCTGTTTTGGTAGCCACTTCGCAGGCGACCCGGGAGTAAGGATCCTGCGCCAAACAGGCATCCAGCACCGCATCGCTGATCTGATCACACATTTTATCGGGATGTCCTTCGGTTACCGACTCAGAAGTGAACAACAAACTTTGAGCCTGATTCATGGTGATGTCCATAAAACCTCCAATGAATGAGTCTTTAAAAATCGAAGCCCCTTCTGACAGACAAGAAAGGGCTAAAGCTCACGCCTACCCTCTCATCTTCCAGAACCCAGCTGTCGGAGTTAGCACCATCTCCAACGCCGCAGCGTTGGCCGGTTGCCGAGGTTTCACAGGGCCGGTCCCTCCACCTCTCTGGATAAGAGTGCCGTTAGAGGCTTATTCAACTGTTCTAGGCATGATAACATGCTCTCATTTTGCTGTCAATTTTCAGACCGGAACTTTCATCCGCTCTTCATCTCCCCTGCTCGATCCCCCAATCCCCGATCAAACAAGGTCTCGGCAGCCGGTGCCGCTGGTAATTTTACCCGGATCATTGTATACTTTATACTAGGTAAATCACAGCAGCGACAAAGTCAAAAGAGGAATGTCATTATGAAAATTTCAGTTTTACAAGACAGATTAGCTCATGGGCTGAGCCTTGTTTCCCGTGCTGTTTCTCCTCGCAGCACTCTCCCGGTGCTCTCCAATATTTTAGTCGCCACCGATGAAGGCCGCCTGCGCCTCTCGGCTACCAACCTGGAACTGGGCATCACCTCCTGGATAGGGGCCAAGATCGAAGAAGAAGGTTCAACGACCGTGCCCGCCCGCACCTTCACGGATCTGATCAGCACCATTCCCCCAGATAAAACTGACATCTCTCTCCACGAAAACACAGAAACCCTTAACATCCGGAGCGGATCCTTAAATACTGACATCAAATGCATTGATGCCCAGGAATTTCCCCCTATGCCCGTCCCGGACCTGGAATCGGGCATAGAGATTAACGTTTCGGATCTAAAGGCGATGATCAGACAGGTGGTTTTTGCTGCTTCGCATGATGAAGCCCGACCGATCCTGACCGGGGTATTAATTACGATAGAGGAAGATGTGCTCACCCTGGCCGCTGCGGATGGTTTCAGGCTTTCTGTACGATCAGCCCAGCTGTCTTCTCCGGTCTCAGCTCCCGTCAAGGCAGTCATTCCTGGAAGAGCGCTGAGCGAATTAGCCCGGGTCAGCACTGACGGCAGCGAGATGGTAACCATGTTCCTGCCGCCCGGGCGCGGTCAGGTCATCTTCCGCACCGATAACACCGAATTAGTCTCTCAGTTGATCGAAGGGACTTTCCCCGATTATCAGCAGATTATCCCTAAAAACTACCAGACCCGCACCATTATTAACACAGCCCAATTTTTAAAAGCCTGTAAGCAGGCAGAAATTTTTGCCCGGGAAGGATCCCTTATCGCCCAGGTCAAGATTACCCCCGGTGATGAGGAAATGACCCCTGCTGAAGTAGAAATATCAGGGCAATCAGAAGAAACAGGATCCTCCCAATCGGTTCTGGATGCCACCGTGGAAGGACCCGATTTAATTATCGCTTTTAACGTCCGTTACCTGCGTGAAGCTTTAGATGTGATCAATACCCCCAATGTCGCTCTCGAGACCACAAAATCCACCAGCCCTGGGGTGCTGCGGCCGGTTGGCGGAGATGATGATTTCCTGCACGTAATCATGCCCATGCACCTTGGCAATTAACTTCAACGATTCCGGAGTAACCCTGGGCTTCTGTATACACTTTACTTGTTATCCCCGGTTTCCTCATCAGAAACCGGGTTCTTATTGTTTCTAAACCCGTATGAATACTCTTCCCATCAACCAGACTGATCCCGCGCTGCGCATTCACCTCACCCTGGCCCAATATCCCATCCTCCAGTCTCATATCAGGGAAAAGATGCGTCAGGCGATGTTTGACGCTGGCGTGATCACACCCAAAAAACTGCAGCGAGAAGTCCGGGAACGGGCGTTAAAATCGCAGCGCCGGGAAGGTCTTTCCGATCCCTACGGAGAAGAAACCGCCGAAATTTGGGAAATTCGCCTTTCCCGGATTCGGGATTACCTGACAGATTCCATCTTTGGAAACAATTTGCCCTTCGACCGTTTCCAAGAAATTGTTAAACGAACGCTCTCTGAAAGCACCCCCGATTACCAGAGCATGCCCATTTCCTTCAATCCTGAGCTTGCACCGATCGAAATGCTTTTTGATCATGCCCTGGCCATCACCCGCCTCCCCCCAGGAGAAGCCAAAACGCAAACGCCACGGCTGCAAGAAATCATTGTAGTTTTAATCCGCAGGATCATCAGCGACCACCTGGCTTATATCAACATCGCCAAGGAATGGTTCCAAATTGAGGACCTGGTTAACATCCAGAAGCGGAAAATTGGTTACGGCAAGATCGGGGGAAAAGCAGCCGGCATGCTGCTGGCCTATCGGATATTACAGTCTACCGCCGATGAGGAGATCAAATCCGGCCTGACCATCCCCCCTTCTTATTATCTGGGAGCAGGGGTGATGTATACCTTCATGACCTACAACAACCTCCTCGATTGGAACATCCAAAAATACAAACCAACCGCTGAAATTTATGCTGATTATCCCAGAATCAAAGCAGAGTATGTGGAGGGAGAATTCCCGCCCGATATCGCTGAACGATTAACCCGGATGCTCACCAAATTCGGGGGAAAACCCTTAATCGTCCGCTCTTCAAGTTTGCTGGAAGATAATTTTGGCACCTCCTTTGCCGGTAAATATGACAGTGTTTTTTGTCCTAACCAGGGTACCATCAAAGAAAACTACCGGGAGCTCTCCCGGGCGATCGCCCGGGTTTATGCCAGTGCCCTCAATCCCGATGCCCTCCTCTACCGCCGAAAACAGGGGCTGCTGGATTATGATGAGCGCCTGGCGATTCTGATTCAGGAAGTCCAGGGCGAAAAGTTTGGGAAATATTATCTTCCCCACACCTCCGGGGTGGGGTTCAGCCGCAATCTCTTCCGCTGGACGCCCAAAATCAATCAGGAGGATGGGTTCCTCCGCCTGGTCTGGGGGTTGGGAACCCGGGCTGTGGACAGAATGGGCGATGATTATCCCCGATTAGTGGCCCTCAGCCACCCCGCCTTACGGCCCGAAAAATCGTACCGCGACCTCCACCATTACTCACAGCATCAGGTTGATGTGATCAACCTGAAGAAAAACCTCCTAGAAAGTCTTCCCATCCATAAGGTCCTGACTGCAAAATATCCGCCGTTAAAATACCTTGCCCAGGTAGACGAAGGAGGGTATCTATCTTTGATCCGCAGCACCCCGTACGGGGAGGATCCTCAGAACTTTGTCCTCACCTTCGACACTTTGATCAACAAAACCGCTTTCAGCGCTCAAATGCGGGATATCCTGCATATCCTTGAAAAACATTACCGGGGACCCGTAGACACCGAATTTACCGTGCACATCAGTCCTGCTGGTGACCTGTCTATCAGCCTGCTGCAGTGCCGCCCCCAAAGTCATTCAGATATGGAAGAAGTGCTGGTTCCGGATAACATCCCTCCCGGGGATATCCTGTTTAATTCCCACCGGATGATCCCCCGAGGGAAAGTTGAAAACATCAGATATATCCTCTATGTATCTCCTGAGGATTACTACTCCCTCCCGACCCAGAATGACCGCTTAGCCCTGGCCCGGGCCATCGGAAAAGTGAACGCAGCTTTGGAAAATGAGGTTTTCATCTGCATCGCTCCCGGCCGCTGGGGAACAAATAACCCCGATCTGGGATTAAGGATTTCTTATTCTGACATCTATCACACCCGGGCACTGATCGAGCTCTCCGGGAAAGACATCAGCATGGAGCCAGATCCCTCCTTTGGAACCCATTTTTTCCAGGACCTGGTAGAAGCCAACATTTATCCGCTGGCCCTGTATTTGGATGATCCCCGGACTCAATTCAGACAGAAGTTTTTTAATCAAGCAGAAAACATCCTGAGAGAACTCTTGCCCGAGCTGGAAGAGTTTGCCGGCGTCCTGCACGTGATTGATATTTCCCGCCAGCGGCCGGGGTGTGTCGTGGATTTAATTATGTCTGACACGGAAGAAAAAGCAGTGGCCTACTTTAAAGATATCCAGAAAAGCTAGTTTATTGAGAGGGAGACAGTTATGAAAAAGTTTGTCGCGGTTGCTGGCAACATCGGAGTAGGTAAAACGACGTTGGTAGACAAACTTTGCCGCCGCCTGGATTGGACCCCTTTTTATGAACCCCAGGCTGACAATCCTTATCTCGCCGATTTTTATCAGGACATGAAAAGTTGGGCCTTCCACTCCCAGATATTTTTCCTGACCCGGCGATTACGGGCGCACAAAAACTTGACCGTCCATCCCGGTTCTGTCATTCAAGACCGCAGCGTCTATGAAGATGCAGAAATCTTTGCTTGCAACCTTTACCAGCAAGGTCAAATCTCCTCCCGGGATTATCAAACCTATCAGGAACTTTATCAAGTGCTGGTGGAATTTTTACCCCCCCCGGATCTGGTTATCTACCTCCGGGCCTCAGTGGACACTCTCAACCAGAGGATAAAAAAGCGGGGGAGATCATACGAGGAAGAAATCGATCCTGCCTATCTGAAACAGCTTAATCATCTTTATGAGAATTGGATCGAAAACTTTCAGTGCTGTCCTGTGCTCACCGTGCCCGGCGATGACCTGGATTTTGTCGCTAACGGAGATCACCTGGATCTGGTCATCCACAAAATTGAAGAAAAATTAACCGGAAAAGAAGAAGTGGTTTTTACCGAATCCGAAGTCAACGGCAGCTGATCACATCCCAGCAGGGTGGTTAATCTGGAACCAGGAAGGCTACGGATTGATTCTCCCGATCATCCATCACTAATTCCAAGTGATGGTCTGCTCGAAATTCTGCTACCTCAATCACCCGCAAACAAGATTCCAAATTGGATCCGTTTTCTAACCACCGGGAAAGCGAGTTCTTCGTTTGATAGAAAAAATCTTGGTTGAAAACTGTCTCCGGATGATCCAGATCTATCGCCAGAGGATAAATTTCTGCTTCCATCAAATCCTGGAAAAAGTGTGTTCCCAAGGAAGGTTCCGGGGCAGCTCCTACCCCTTCGCCCGAAAGCTCAATCAAGGCCCCTGTGTTATGAATATCCGTATAACTGACAAAAACTCCCAGGGCCGGGTTAGTGCTCCCCCACCGTCCGGGTCCAACGAGGATAAAGTTTTTCGCTGGCAGCTTATCATTCAACCGGGAAATTGTCCGGGAAAGGGCGGAGCGGTCCTCCCCCGCAGCCAGCAAAAAATATTCCCGGGGATCCACAAAAACCACCTGTCTGATCTCCGGTAAGTAGCCCCGGGGAACCAAATAACTGGAAGAAAACACGACCTGATCCTCCGGTAAACCCGCCGGAAGCTGCACATCATACACATCACTTAAGTGCGGTTGAGGACGGCACTGCAGCAGTGAAATTTGGAGCTCGGAGTTCAGGTCCCGGCTATCCGGCATCTGGACCGTAAATTCCAGGTCCACTGCATCATGATAATGCTGCTCCAAAGTCTTCAACATCCCTTTTAGAATATCTACAAAGGGTGTATCCTCAATGAGTTTTTGAAAGGTCAAGGAGGCAGAACGCAGCTGTTCGTCCTTAACCCGCATCCTCGGAATGGTCAGGTATCCTCCCTGATCAATCTGGATTAAATAAGAAAGGGGTTGATATCTTGTAGAGAGCACCTCATTTACCGGGAGAGTCTTAAACTGATTATCTTCAAGGTCAATAAGATCCACTTTGTGCTGGGAATAGCGCTGAACCATCTCGCTGGAGTCATCGGGATGCAGCTGAGGATGGCTCAAGGCAATCAGCCGAGGATAATCCTCGCTGACCCGACCAACCGCTCGGGTTCCCAAACCCCAGACAACACGAGCAAATCCGTCTTCCCGGCAAATTTCTGGCGACCAGCGGTAAATGTTTTTACTGAAGGCAACCCCGGAGGCATGGGGTAAAAAGTAGCGGCCGAATCTCTCCCCCTGAACCTGCTGAATAAGCACAGCCATCCGCTCATCATAATCCTGCAGCCCCCGCTGCCGCCGGTACAGCAGCGCTTCTGGTTTTAACGTGCTGGCATAAATCCGGCTGACGGCTTCAGTGAGGGCCTGTAAATTTTCTTCCTTTGTGCCCTGGTTAGGAAGAAAAAAACTTTCATATTTTCCTGCAAAAGCGGTGCCGAAGTTGTCTTCCAGCTGACTAGAAGAACGGACAATAATGGGGCAGTCCCCCAGCTTTTCCAGCACCCTCCGCAGCCTGATCAGTATTTCCGGGGGGAATTCCCCTGCTAAGAATTCGTCTTTTATTTGTTCGTATTGATCACGGATATCCTTTTCTGGTTTATATTTTTGGTCATTCCAGTGCATCAACCCGTTCATGGCCATAAAAATATAGATCAGATCTGAACCTAAAAAATAGGACTCCGGAATCTGCAGGGATGATGTGATCTGGTCATTCGCTACCTGATTGAGGATTCGAAAAGCAAGCATCATCCCCGCGGCTTTTCCCCCGATTTTACCGCTGCCGATTCGGCGCCGGTACAGGTCCTCCAGGTCTTCAACCTCAAACCAATTTTTAGCAATATTGAGATACCGGAGCTGATCACTGATAATTTTGCGGACGAGCGTGACCTTCAGCTCCATCAAATGATAATCTAAAGCTCCCCTCTGTTCCCGGGGAATCCGGGAAATCGATCGGGCATGCTTCAGAATCCTTTCCTCGGGCGCCAATTTAGGATCAAAGGAAGTCAGCTCTTCCAGGAGATTTTCGCCTTCCTGACCCGGGATCTTCTGCACCGCAGCCCGCGAAATTGGTTCATCCTGCGGCCAAATGATCTGGGATCGGATCATCTCGCTGGCTGGAAACAAACCAAACCCAACCTGACCCTGTACTTCCTGGTCATCAACCAGATGGATATCCAGAGGTATCGCCTGATCTTGATCACAGATACCTTTCTGGAGAACAACTTCTCTCAAGCAAACGATTAAACTGTCAAGCAGCTGTTGGAAAGCGGGATTCTTATTTCCCACCCAAACTACCAGATGGATTGCAGGCTGAAAGGCCCAATCCAATTCTTCTTCTTTTGGGCGTAACCCCTCGGGATCAAGACTATAACGGTATATTTTTTTGACTTCTGGATCTCGAGCCGCCAGATATTGCGCTAACCTTTTTCCCAATTCTTCTGTATAAGCCTGACAAACATCCGCCCGTTTTTGCCTGAGTGCAGTTAAGGCGGCATGCGCATCCCCCTCAAAGAATTGGGCAATACAATTAGCAAGCACCTCGCCGACAATCTTATCGAGAAAAGTCTGGAGTTGGTTTTCAGCAACCATGGACCATGACCTATCCTGGTTGAAAGGTAAACTCTTCAGCCAGCTTCAAACATCACTCACCGGCTGAAGAGTTATTCAGGGACTAAAGGATCTAAATCACACCATAAGCCAGCATGGCTCTGGCAACCTTCAGGAAACCGGCCACATTGGCTCCCAGCAAATAATCACCGGGGGATCCATAGACTTCGGCCGCTTCCAGCGTACTTTGATGGATATTCTTCATGATCATCTGTAGTTTTTCATCGACCTCTTCCCTAGACCAGGAGAGGCGCATGCTGTTCTGGCTCATCTCCAGGCCGGATGTAGCCACACCGCCAGCGTTGGCAGCTTTGGCCGGGCCATAGAGAATACCGTTCTCCTGATAAATGTTAATCGCTCCCAGCGTGGAGGGCATATTAGCCCCTTCCGAAACACAGATGCATTGATTATTCACTAAAGCCTGGGCGTTTTCAGCATTAATCTCGTTTTCGGTCGCGGAGGGAAACGCCAGCTCTGCCTGCAGCCCCCGTTCACGGGCAACCTCCCAGACATCGGTCCCCGGGTAGTAGGACACATCGTATTTATCCGCATATTCCTTGATGCGTCCCCGCTGGATGTTTTTTAACTCCAGGACATATTCCAGTTTTTCACGATCCACTCCTTCCTCATCAACGATCACCCCGGAAGAGTCGGAGAGGGTAATGACCTTCGCCCCTAGATCTAATAATTTTTCAGTAGTATATTGCGCGACATTGCCTGATCCGCTGACCAGGGCCGTTTTCCCCGTCATCTCCAGGCCCCGGGTTGCCATCATCTCAGCTGCAAAATACACCGCCCCATAACCTGTGGCTTCTGGTCGGATTAAACTCCCTCCATAATCCAGTCCCTTACCCGTCAATACCCCTGTATGATTGTTGCGAATTTTTTTATAGAACCCATACAAGTAACCAATTTCTCTGCCCCCCACCCCAATGTCACCGGCGGGGACATCCGTATTTTCCCCGATATGACGGAAAAGCTCCCTCATGAATGCATAGCAGAAATTCATGACTTCCTCGTCAGATTTTCCCTTGGGATCAAAATCTGATCCTCCTTTTCCCCCACCCATGGGCAAAGTAGTCAAAGAGTTCTTAAATATCTGTTCGAAGCCGAGAAACTTGATAATCCCCAGGTTGACCGAGGGGTGAAAACGCAGTCCCCCCTTATAAGGCCCGATGGCATTATTAAACTGGACCCTGAAACCCCGGTTTACCTGCACCTCCCCATCATCATTTACCCAGGGAACCCTAAACATGACCACGCGGTCCGGCTCAACTAACCTCTCGTATATCTTGGCTTTAACAAATTCAGGATGTTTATCCACTGTGGGTTCTAAAGAGGTAAGAACTTCTTCCACAGCTTGATGAAACTCCGGTTGAGCAGGATCTTTCTCCTTCGTCTTTGCAATAACGTCATTGATCAGTGACACAATTTACCTCCTTGGTAAGCTACAATATCTGATCAGAGAAAACTGTTCGCGGTGAATCACATGTAGAAAAGTTTCAGTTTAACCTCTCCTTTCCTACTCGAGCCTTCGGTTGACAAAATTCTTATTCCCTGCTTTCGGATCAGTCCAGGCTGCTCCCAACTGCTACCAGATCAGCAGTTTCCAGTTATCATCCGGATAATTCCGATTTTAACGCCGTGCCCAGGCGGCGGATTCCCTCCACAATCACATCCGGAGATGCGTAAGAGAAATTCAACCGCATAGCATTGAAACCACCGTCCTGATTGGGATAAAAGTGCGCACCGGGCACATAAGCAACTTTTTCCTCCAGCGCCCGTTTGTGCAAAAATTCTTCCGTGTTGATCCCCTTGGGCAGCCGGGGATAAAGGAACAGGCCGCCTTCCGGCAGGGTCCACTGGCATTCTTGGGGCCAATACTCCGCCAGGGCTTCATCCATCGTATCCCGGCGTTTTTTGTACACGGCCCGCAACCTCTTGATATGCGGTTTGAGGATACCGCGCTGACAAATATCATTGGCGATATACTGCACAAAGGTCCCCGTATGCAGGTCCGCGCCCTGTTTCGCCATGACAAACTTTGTCATCAAACTCTCCGAGCACATGATCCAGCCCAGCCGTAATCCAGGAGTGAGGGTCTTGGAAAAAGTTCCCAGGTAGATGGTTCGTTCGGGAATTAGATTACAGATGGGGGGGATGTCTTCCCCCTCGTACCGTAATTCTCCATAGGGATCGTCTTCCACCACCGGCAGATCAAGCTTCACCGCCAGTTCCGCCAGCTGTTTTCTCCGCTCCAGAGGAAGGGTGGTCCCGGCCGGATTATGGAAGTTGGGCAAGACATACAAAAAGGCCGGGGGTTTCCCGCTGTCTTCCACCGCCTTGTGGTACGCCCTCTCCACTTCATCAACGATCATCCCCTGATCATCCAACCGCATGGTATGAAATCGCGCCTGATAAGACTTCCAAGCCTGGATTGCCCCCAAATAGGTCGGTCGACCGGTAAGCACATACTGCCCAGGGTCAATAAATACCTTTCCAATTAAATCCAGCGCTTGCTGGGAACCATTGGTCATCAGCACATTCTCTGGCAGAGCGGGTATGCCGTATTTATGCATGGAGTCAGCCAAAAACTCTTTCAATGGATAATAACCCTCTGTTGCGCTGTACTGCAGCGCCTGTTCCCCTTCGCCCCGGGTGACATACACACAGGCTTCTTCTACCTCGCGGATGGGAAAAAAGTCCGGAGCTGGAAGCCCGCCAGCGAAAGAAATGATATCTGGCTGTGAGGTCAGTTTCAGCAATTCGCGGATCGCCGAACTTTTCATACCTTCAGTACGGGCGGCTAAATGTGACTCCCAGTCTATAATTGGAATTTCACGATCCAGATCATAATTTAATTTCATAACTGTCCTCCATTGGTGAGACCCCTCTTAAACCGGTGCTGTGGTCTCTGACTTGTCTTGACCTTTGATTTCGGGTTTGTCCCTGAAAAACAGGGATAAAAAAAGCCTATTTCGTCATTATTCTTTCCGAAATAGGTCTTTGGGGAACCTTTCCTGTCCATCTGCTAATTATTTTAAATACCCTGAGGAAAAACTGGAGAGGGTTATTTTCTACATTGAGAAAGTCAGCTTCACAACCTGAAAGCGCCATTTCAAGTTATCCTCAGGTTCAGTGATACCTGGCTCAACCCGACTTCGATTCCCAGGAATAAAATTGTCCGTTTTATTTTGAATTGCTTTCAAATTCTACCCCTGAAAACAAAATAAACAAAGTGCAGAAAATCATACCTCTGCGGGTACTTTTTGAAAAAGATTTACGCTCTCAATATGATAGGTTTGAGGAAACATGTCAAAGGGGGTGCATTTGCGCAGGATATAATTGTGCTTCTTCAATCGCTTTATGTCCCGGGCAAGCGTTGCCGGATCACAGGAAACATAGCAGATGACTTCCGGGGACAGGGAAGTGATCCCATCCAGGGCATCTCCCGAGAGCCCTCCCCGGGGCGGATCAACCAGCACAATTTCCGGCTGCAGGTCAAGGTAAGGTAAGACATCTTCCGCATCCGCCTGATAGAACTCAACGTTTTCAAATTCTGCCAGATTATGCATGAAATCATCCCCCGCTTCCGGGGAAGACTCAATCCCAATTAGCTTTTTCACCCGGGGGGCAAGAAACACACTAAATAAACCCACCCCGCAGTAAACATCCACTACTGTGCTCTGCTCTGACAGAGGAAGCACCTCAACCAGATGATCAATCACTCTTTCTGCAACCGGGACGTTTACCTGGAAAAAGGATCCTGCTGAAACCACAAAGGGAAAATCCAGAACTTCGACCAGGGTAAACTCATCCCCTGAAAGGATGATATCTCCACCGGGACCCCGCAGCACGACAGAAATCGGGTAATCCACCTCAAACTCAATTGGCTGAGGATCACTGGTTTCCAGAACCAGCAGAGCATCCTCTTCCCCTTCTCCAGAGCGCAAGATAACCCTCTCCAAACCCGGGATGGATTCGATATCCAGCGTGGGCCAGACCGCTTGCAAAACATCATCCAGCAAGTGACATTCCCGGATGGGGACAATCTTTGAGGAGGATCCGTGGGCAACAAACCCTAAATCTCCCTGAGGAGAAAGGTGAAATTGGACCTGATTCCGGTAATTCCAAGGGAGGGGTGAAGCGACTGTCTCCTCCACAGGTGGATCCTGAATTTTTCCGATCCTGATCAATTGATCCCGGAGGATATTTTTTTTGATTTCCAGCTGTTCAGCGTATTCCAGATGCTGATAATGACAACCACCGCAGGTCTGGAAATGGGGACAGCGGGGTTCAATCCTGTTCTCCCCGGGCCGGATAATCTCGGTGATCTCACCCCGGGCATAACCCTTCTTGTCTTCAGTTAACTGGATGCGCACTTCCTCACCGGGAAGGGCAAAGGGGATAAAAACTGCCCGTTCGTCAGGCAAACGGGCGAGCACTTCTCCCCCATAAACAAATTTGGTGGGGGTGACGTGGAAATAGTTCTCTTCTTTTGTCATGATGTGTTTTGACTAGAAACTGGTGGGGAAGATGAAAAGGATCACCTTCCCCGGAATTATATTCACTTTCAGGGCGCTGGACAGGTATAAAGAAAATCCAACAGGGTATCAAAGGGAGGAGTGCAGTACAAGTTAAGATAATCAAACGCTATCAAGCCCAGGACAATCAAAAAAATAATCACCACCAGGCAGCCGATGCCGGCCCACAGCCAGGGTCTGGGAGCTTCTCTTCCTTCCAGATCCTCTTCCTGGATCTCTTCCAGCCCCTGCTTGGGGTCCGGTGACGTCGGGGGTGGTTCCTGATTTATCAACTCTTCTTCTGGAGGAGGAGGTGGCGGTTCGGGAACCCGGGTGGGTGCCGGGGGAGTTGAAGCCAGGGTGCTGTCCAGATCAGCTTCAGCCTTAAATAAGAGGTGGACGGCATCGCCCAGCATGATCACATCACCTGCGGATAGCAAGTATTTTCCCCCGATCTTCTTCCGGTCGATGAAAGTTCCGTTGGTGGATCCCAGATCTTTAATCATGAATCCATTATCATCTTTAATCAACAAAGCGTGATGCCGGGAAACCTCAGCGATCGGAATAGTGAAATCATTATCCTCTCCTCGCCCGATGCTGATTTCATCACTATCCAGGGGAAACACTAACCCCTCTTCGAATCCTTTAATGACTTCGAGTCGATACCTGGACTTCTCCATTTTCTTCTCCCTGTTCAGTTAGAAATAGTTTGTTATCCCTTTTAGTCTAGCGAATTTTTGCTCCCCGGTCAATCTCCAAATCTTCTTTTCACCTTCTTTGTCATCGGGAACCAGATCTGTTTTTCCTCTTCCGGTACGGTAAGCTGTTTATCCTCAAGGCAGGGTGTTTTCCGCTGCCCAATCACTTCCCAGCACAATTATAATATCCGCTGAATCCGCAGTTCCCGAGCGGTGATAAAGATGCGACTTCGACAATCCCAGAAGCTCTAAGATAAAATCAACCGTATGAGGATTGCCAGAATAATCATAAACCAGGGTGAGATTGGTATTGCTGTCTGCATTGTCCACCCGGTTAATCTTAACCCCCCGGGAGGATAAATAATCAGCGGTATCACCCGCCAACCCCGGGCTGGCGGTCCCGTTCAACACCACCACGGAGGCATTTTCCTGCTGTACATATTCTGACCGGGAGAGTGTAGCGGTAGCTTCTGGCTCAGGTTCAGCAACCGCTGAAGGCATCAACAGATCAGACCACACCTTACGGATGCTCTCTTCATCCGGGATCAGAATATATTGCCCCTGATTATTAAAACCTGCGGTCACCAGCGGTGGAGCTATGACGGTCGTATCCAGCTGACTGGGGTTAATTTCTTTCGCCGCCCATCCTAGCGTGGCAATTTGCTTCAGAGTCAAATTGGTCTCAACATCCTCGGATAATTCCTGGTAAAGGCCGGGGAGTTTCCGGATCAGGCGGGGTAATATCTGATAATCAAAAATCTTCTTCTGCAGAGAAACCAGCACCTGCTGCTGGCGTTCAGCCCGACCAAAATCACCCTGAGAAGTGTTTCGGGTCCGGACATAACCCAAAGCCAGATCCCCGGGAAGAACCTGAACTCCCGGCTTCAACCGCTTCATATCCCCATCCCGGGAGGGATCCGGGTCAACGAGAATTTTTTCCTTGACATTTACCTTTACCCCGTCCACGGCATCTACCAGGTTGACGAAAGCGTCAAAATTAACCTGCACGTAATAATCGATCTGAATACCCATCAACTGCCCCACCGTTTCCATCATCAGGGCAGGGCCTCCCCCGGGATAGGCTTTCCACTCCCCCAACATATAAGCCTGGTTGATCTTATAAGGACCGTACCGGGGTATCTCCAACCACATGTCCCGGGGCAAGGAGAGCAAGGCAGCGGTTCCCCGCTGGGGGTCAAGACCAGCCAGGATCAAAGTGTCTGTTAACCCCGGACCGGTATCATTTTCCCACTCCCGGACATCCAACCCGGAAAAAAGCACGTAGACCGGTTGATCCATATCCAATTTCACCATTCCCGGACGATTCGCGTTTTTCTGCAGTGGTCGGGTCTCATCCAGATCAGGGTAAGTTTCGGCCGTTGGGGCAAGTTCACTCGCTGATCCTAATGGCTTCACTTCCTCGGAACCAGATGGGTCACTCCGGCAGCCCTTGACAGCCAGGATGGCGGTCAGAAAAGCAGAAACGATAAAAGCCAGCCATAAACCGCGGTTGAGCCAATCGGTTGAATTGTGCTTATGGTGTGATTTTTCTCGCATGGGAAATAATCTTAGTTCAATTTAACCCTGCCGGTTTAGCCCCTCAGGTTATATAATGTCCACTGGAGTATAAGTTGATACCTGACCAATCAATTCCAATAACGGGATTATATCACGCTGAAAAGTTCCCTTTCAGTAATTGAGCATCAAAGTACCAGCAAACAGATCATCCCGTAAACAGCATGCGGTAGATAAAATATGTCCCTGATTACTGCTTATCAAATCTCAAAATCATACGGCCCCGTAGATATTTTTACCGGGCTGTCCCTCCAGATTCCCCCTGATGGCCGCATCGCCCTGGTAGGCGCAAACGGAATCGGAAAGACCACCCTGCTCCGGGTTTTAGCCGACCTGGAATCCCCCAGCGGAGGGAAAATCCAACGGGCGAGCGGTTTACAAATCGGCTTTTTACCCCAGGAAGCTAAATTATCCTCTGACCTGCCCCTCTGGGAGGAAGTCCTCTCCGCGCTGGAGTTTTTACGGCGCCGGGAAAAAGAACTTCAAGAGTTGGAACAGCAAATGGAAAATCCCGGAAAAGCTGCCGAGGAAGAGATTGAACGCTACGGGAGACTGCAAGCAGAATTCGAGCGAAAAGGCGGTTATACCTATGAAAGCCGGGTAGATCAGGTCCTGGGGGGTTTAGGTTTTTCCCCGGAAGACTATCAGCGGCCGTTAAGCAAACTTTCCGGAGGGCAGCGGACCCGGGTGTTCCTGGCCAAATTACTGCTCTCCAACAATGACCTGCTCATCCTTGACGAACCCACCAACCATCTCGATATCCAGGCTATCCAGTGGTTGGAGGGTTACCTGAAAACTTACCCCGGGGGCATCCTGCTGGTCTCACACGACCGTTATTTCATCGATGAAGTTTGCACTCATATCTGGGAAATGAGCCGATCGGGTTTTGAAATCTACCGGGGGAATTATTCGGCTTACCTCAACCAGAGGCAGGACCGCTGGGCCCGGCGGCAGGAATTATTTGAAGCAGAAAAGGCTCGGCTGGAGAACGAACTGGATTATGTCAAGCGGAATATCGCCGGCCAGAGAACTTCTCAGGCCAAAGGAAAGCTGCGGCGGTTAAGCCGCCGGGTTCAGGCGATTGAACAAATCGGTATCCAGGCCATCCAGGGTAAGAACTGGGGAGAAATCAGCGAGCAGGTTGAAACCACCAGCAGCCCTCTCAGCGTCCAGGAAGCCCATCGACGCATCCAATCCCTGCAGAATCCTGTTCAGCAGCCCCAGAATTTATCCTTAGATTTAAAAACCAGACGGAGGGGAGGTGACCTGGTCATCCGGACCCATCAACTGGAGATCGGCTATCCAGATGGCCAGCGCGCTCTGTTTTCCGTCCCGGATATCACCCTGCACCGCGGTGAATGCGCGGCCTTAATCGGCCCCAACGGAGCAGGTAAAACCTCTTTCCTAAAAACCATCCTCGGGCAGCTAGAACCCTGGTCGGGAGAAGTAACCATCGGAGCAAATCTGGATATCGGCTATTTTGCCCAGGCGCATGAAGACCTTCATCCTGATTACACCCTCGGAGAAGAAATCCGCGCAGCCGCCCCCGGTATGCTGGATCAGCAGGTCCGGGATTATCTAGCCCGCTACTTGTTCCGGGGGGATGAGGTGTTTAAAAAGGTCAGCGTGCTTTCCGGCGGCGAACGGGGCAGGATAGCCCTGGCCAAATTAGCTTTAAGTGATGCCAATTTGCTGCTGCTAGACGAACCCACCAACCATCTCGATATCCCTTCCCAGGAAATTTTGCAGTCCGTGCTGGGTGATTACCCGGGAACCATTTTGCTGGTTTCTCATGACCGTTATCTGATCAACGCCCTGGCGACCCAAATCTGGAAAATCGATCCCGACGAAAGGGGTTTAGATCTGTTTGAAGGCGATTATCAGGCTTATCAGAAACACCTCCGGGAAAAAGCCCTCTCAGAGCCAGAACAAAAGGCGGGAGAAGATCTGCCGGCTGAGTCCTACCGGGAACAGAAAGCGGCCAAAAACCGGGCTCTGGCCGCAGAACGCCGGCGGGAAAACCGTCTGGAGGAGGTAGTGAAGCGAATTACCGAACTGGAAAACCAGCTGGAAGAACTGGGGGCTGCCCTGGTCAGCCCCCCGGACGATCCCGGAGAAATCGTCGCCCTCGGCAAGCGGTACGGCAGTGCAGAAGATGAACTAGAGGACCTGCTAAAGGAATGGGAAAGCCTGGCCGGCTGAGAAAGGAAAAAATAGTTTAATAACCCTGCACGGTTCAATCCGGTTCGGAGGCTGGATATCCCGGGGTGAAGGCAGTAAATTTAATTAACATTCATCCGTTGCTGATGTAACATATAATAAAAACGTTCAGTGATCCCGGTGTTTTCCTCTGCCCGGAGGTGAAGCGCTGGTGAATAACATCAGCCCAGATCAGCTTAATCAGGAGGACCCCTTATGCAGTACCGCCCCTTCGGAAACATCAACTGGCAAGTTTCTGCTCTAGGTTTTGGCTGTATGAGATTCCCTACCCGCGATGGGGAATCAGGAGCCATCCAGGAAGCGGAGGCGGCCAATATGCTCCATTACGCTATTGATCACGGGGTAAATTATCTGGACACAGCCTATCCTTATCATGACGGTCAGAGCGAACCCTTCCTGGGCCGCACGCTGCGGGGCAAATACCGGGATAAGGTCAAGCTGGCTACCAAGCTGCCCTGCTGGAAGGTAGAAGGCAGGGATGATTTCGACCGTCTCTTGAACGAACAGCTGGATAGATTACAGACCGACCAAGTGGACTTTTATCTGCTGCACGCCCTCAATGAAAAGAGCTGGCAAAAAATGCTCTCCCTCGACGTGCTATCCTGGTTGGAAAAAGCCCGGAACGACGGTCGGATTTCCTATCTTGGTTTTTCCTTTCACGACCAGTATCCAGTGTTTAAAGAAATTGTTGATGCCTATCAAGATTGGGATTTCTGTCAGATCCAGTACAACATTATGGATGTAGATTATCAAGCCGGTAAAAAGGGTCTGCGTTACGCAGCTGACCTCGGCCTGGCAGTGGTTATTATGGAACCTATCCGGGGAGGCAGCTTGGTCGATCCCCCTTCCTCGGTCCAGAAACTGTGGAAAAAAGCACCTGTCAGGCGATCTCCGCCCGCCTGGGCGCTGCACTGGTTGTGGGATCAACCAGAAGTTTCCCTGGTGCTGAGCGGGATGAGCGCCCTCAACCATGTGAAGGAAAATGTGGCCGCAGCCGCACAATCCAGGGTAAATTTCTTGAATGAGGAAGAGAAGAAGTTAATCCAGGAAGTACGGGAAGCCTATCTCTCCCTCTCCCTGATACCCTGCACCGGGTGTAAATACTGTCTACCCTGTCCCAATGGATTGAACATCCCCCGGATATTAGAAATTTACAACGATACCATCATGTACGACAAACTAGAATCCGGAATCAACCAGTATCATAATTTGATCCCAGAAGATAAAAGGGCTGACCGCTGCGAGCAATGCGGAGAATGTGAAGAAAACTGTCCGCAGGAGATCGTCATCAGCGAGTGGATGAAAACAATCCACGAAGAGCTGGCCCGTTGAAGACTGCAGATCATATTCAATCTATTAAGTTATTTTGGTTGACAGCTGCCAACGGCTGTGCTAAACTCCCACCTAATATACTTGAGCTCAAGAGAAAAACCGGCAAAAAACATGCTTAAATTCTTTGACCAGAATAACCCTCAGCCTGAGACCATGATCTCCCACCCTCCACCTGGGTAGATGTGTTTCTGGGTATTCGCTGAGCAAACCCCAAACCAGTCTCCAGAAGGAGGCTGGTTTTTTTATTTGTTGGAAACAACCGCCTGAACAAGGAGCAGGCCAAACCGATGAACAAACTCAACACCCATTCTTTCCTGGAAGCTTTCCCTGAAGAAGTGCTCACCTCAAAAATCAAAGGTCCAGTTTACATTGATGACACCACCTTGCGGGACGGAGAACAAACAGCGGGGGTGGTCTTCGCGAATGAAGAAAAAATCCATATCGCTACAATGCTCGACCGCATTGGGGTGCATCAAATAGAAGCCGGTGTGCCGGCTATGGGAGGAGATGAAAAAGAAGCGATCCGCGAGATTGTTAGCCTGGGTCTTTCCGCCAGCATCCTGGGTTGGAATCGAGCTGTGATCAGCGACCTCGAACACTCGCTGGACTGTGGTGTGGACGCGGTCGCGATCTCCATTTCTTCTTCAGACATCCATATCGAGCACAAATTGGGCCGCGACCGGAAATGGGTCATAGATTCCGTGCGGAAAGCAGTTAACTTTGCCAAGGATCACGAGCTGTACGTTTCCGTCAATGCCGAGGACAGCTCCCGTTCTGATCCCGATTTCTTAATCGAGTTCGCGGCCAATGCTAAAGCGGCCGGAGCCGACCGGCTCCGCTACTGCGACACTGTGGGGATCCTCGACCCGCTGGGGACTTATAAACGGGTGAAAGCCCTCCATGATGCCGTTGACCTAGACATAGAGATGCACACCCATAATGACTTCGGAATGGCTACCGCCAACGCGATTGCCGGATTAGAAGCCGGCGCTGTCTACGTCAACACCACCGTGAACGGTCTCGGAGAACGGGCAGGGAATGCCTCCATGGAAGAATTGGTGATGGCCTTGCGCTACAACCAGGGACTGGAAATGGACATCCAGACCTCCCTGTTCCGCGAACTGGCTGAATATGTCGCCCTCGCCTCCGGAAGGTCCCTGCCCACCTGGAAACCGGTGGTGGGCGGCAATTTATTTGTTTACGAATCCGAAGGCCGGGCCAGCGGGGTGGTGCGCGATCCAGCCACCTATGAGATGTTTCTGCCCGGTGAAGTGGGTCTGCTGCGCCGCTTCAGCGTGGGTAAATACTCCGGACCCACTGTGGTCCGCCGGAAATTACGGGAGCAGGGCTACCATGCCTCCGAAAAGGAAATTGAAACCCTGGTCCCTGTCCTCCGCTCCCGCAGCATCTCCCTAAAACGCTCATTATTCGACAATGAAGTCATCGACGCTTATCTCATGCTCAGAGAAAGGAAATAGCTATGAACACCTCCTCTATACGACTCTTAGATACCACTCTGCGCGACGGGGAACAGGCTGTGGGGGTCATTTTCAGCCCGCGAGAAAAAAGGCAAATCGCTGCCCTTCTGGCGGATATCGGCATTCCAGCGCTGGAAGCTGGTTTTCCGGCACTTGGTCCCGAGGAAAAAGCCTGCCTGCTCGCGGTGGTGGAAGGCAATTTTCAAACCCCAGCAGGGGATGACCTGGAAGTCTATGCCTTCGCCCGGGCGAGAAAGGAAGACATCCAGGATGCAGCTGACTGTCAGGTGGACGGAGTGGTTATCTCGATTTCCACCTCAGACTCTCATGTGGAGAGAAAATTTCGTTCTCAGAGAAAGTGGGTGCTCGACCAGGTACGGGAAGCAGCGGCAGAGGCGAAGAAACAGGGATTGAAGTTTACTGTCAGCGCTGAGGATGCTTCCCGTACCGATCTTCCCTTCCTGATCGAGTTCTATACCCTCGCTGAACAAGTTGGCGCTGAATGGGTACGCTACTGCGACTCGCTGGGGGTAGAGGACCCTTACACCACTTACCGGAGGATCAAATATGTCCTCCAGGAAATTAACCTGCCGGTGGAAATGCACATGCACAATGATTTCGGAATGGCTACTGCCAATGCCCTGGCTGGAGTGAGAGCCGGCGCCAGCGGGGTGATCGGCTCTATCGGCGGGATTGGAGAACGGACTGGAAACTCCCCCATCGAAGAAGTGGTCATGGCCCTCAAACATCTCTACGCTGTGGACCTGGGAATCAACACTCCCCGCTTCCGCGAGGTGGCTGAATATGTCGCCCAGGCCAGCCACCGGGCCATCCCCATCTGGAAAGCCATTATTGGCACCAACGTCTTTGCCCACGAAAGCGGGATTCACGCCGACGGCATCCTGAAAAACCCGGAAAGTTACGAAGCCTTCCGGCCCGAAGAAGTCGGCCTGGAGCGCCAGATTGTCATCGGGAAACATTCCGGATCCAGGGCCGTGATCCACAAATTTTCCGCTGAGTTCGGGATTGACCTGGATGATGAAACAGCCCAGCAGCTGCTCACCAAGGTCCGTTCCACGGCGGTTGAACTTAAACGACCCTTATTTACTAAAGAGCTCATGCTGCTCTTTGAAGAGCTTAATCACCAGACGAAGGCAGGTTAACCGCAATGGGTAAAACACTGGCAGAAAAAATAATCAGCAGAAAAATTCAGAAAGAATGTTCGGCGGGAGATTATGTGGTCACCCCGGTAGACCTCATCCTGGCTCATGAGGGCACCGGACCTCTGGCGGTTGATCAGTTTACCGCCCTGGGGAAAAACGAAGCAGCGACCACCGGGTTGTTTTTTTCCGACCATGCCGCACCGGCGCCCCGTAAAGAGCTGGCCGATGTGCAGCGCCGACTGCGGGAATTTTCCCGGGATACCGGAACCGTGTTCCACCGCCCGGGCACCGGGATTTGCCACCAGCTGGTGGCAGAGGAATGGGCCGCTCCCGGACAGATTGTCGTGGGAGCCGATTCCCACACCTGCAGCGCCGGCGCCCTGGGGGCTTTCGGCACCGGGATGGGCTCCACCGACGTCGGCGTCGCCCTGGCTTTCGGGGAAACCTGGCTGCGTGTGCCGGAGACCATCCAGGTTTTGTACACTGGCTCACTTCCCCCGGGTGTATTCGCCAAAGACCTAATCCTGGAAACCATCGGTCGGTTGGGTGCCGATGGAGCAATCTATCAGGCTCTCGAATTCGGCGGGGAAGTGGTCTCCGGACTGGACATGGAAAGCAGAATCACCCTGGCGAACATGGCTGTGGAAGCCGGAGCCAAAGCCGGTTTGTGCGCTGCTGACAGCACCACCGCCGCCTATCTGGCGGACCAGAACCGCGAAGACGCCTATCTGGCCCTGGCTCCGGACCCCGATGCGGTTTACAGCCAAACCCTGAAGATAGACGCCGGAGATCTCTCCCCCCGGGTGGCAGTACCCCACTTTGTGGATAATGTTCACCCCGTTGAGGAAGTGGAAAGGGTTTCTATTGATCAAGTTTTCCTGGGAACCTGCACCAACGGGCGGTTGTCCGATTTGCGGGTCGCGGCAAAACTCCTCCGCGGCAGAGAGATCCCCGGGGATATGCGCCTGCTGATTGGTCCCGCCTCCCAGAGGGTGTATCAAGAAGCCATAAAAGAGGGCTTGATTGACATTTTTCTGGACGCTGGAGGCGTGATCCTGCCCCCCGGATGCGGACCCTGCGTGGGGGTTCATCAAGGGGTGCTGGCGGATGGAGAACGCTGTCTGTCCACCATGAACCGCAATTTCCAGGGGCGGATGGGCAACCCCCAGGGCGAAATTTA
The DNA here is from genome assembly GCA_034520505.1 of Anaerolineales bacterium. Classification (GTDB taxonomy): domain Bacteria; phylum Chloroflexota; class Anaerolineae; order Anaerolineales; family UBA11858; genus B10-G9. The sequence goes on from JAXHNK010000001.1 coordinate 100,355, forward strand.
TCTGGCTTCCCCGGCAACAGCGGCTGCCACCGCCCTAACCGGCAAGATCACGGATCCCAGGGAGTTTTTACGATGAGAATGAGAAAAATTCTTCTGGAAAGACAAAACAAAAGGAGAAAACCATGACCGCAGAGATCAAAAACACCTGCTGGGTTTTCGGGGACGGAATCAGCACGGATCACATCACCCCGGGGCGCTATTATCATCTGCGGGGAGACATCCCCGCTTTGGCCGAGCACGCGCTGGAAGATGCCAACTCCACGTTCGCGGATCAAGCAAAACCGGGCCAGATTGTGGTCGGGGGGAAAAATTTCGGTCAGGGATCTTCCCGGGAGCATGCCGCCCTGGTGTTAAAAGAACGGGGAATTCCGGCCGTGATCGCTGAATCATTTGCCCGGATTTTCTTCCGGAATATGGTCAACGTCGGGATCATTCCCATCACCTGCTGCACAGCAGGCTTCCAGACCGGGGATGAACTGGTAATTGATCTCGAAGGTGGAAGGGTAAAGAATCTCACCCGGGATTTGAGCGTCAGTTTTGCTCCTCTCCCCTCGATTATGCGGGATATTTTAGCCTCCGGAGGACTGGTGCCCTATGTCACCGAACACGGGGGCCTGACATGAAATCTTATGACGTTGTTCTCATCCCCGGAGACGGTATTGGCCCTGAAGTCGCTGATGCAGCCCGGGAGGTGCTGGACGCTGCAGGAATCAACATCCGCTGGCAGGTTTTTGATGCAGGAATCCGCGCCCAGGAAAAAGGGAAGGAAACCCTTCCTCCAGAGCTGTTGGAAGTGGTGCGCGAGACGGGAGCCGCGTTAAAAGGGCCCCTGACCACTCCCGTGGGATCAGGGTTTACCAGCGTCAACGTCAGGCTGCGCCGGGAGCTGGGTCTATACGCTAACCTGCGCCCGGTGAAAACCTTGCCGGGCACCAGATCCCTTTACCCGGATGTGGACCTGGTCGTGGTCAGGGAAAACACCGAGGGCTTGTACATCGCGGAAGAGACCTGGGAAGATAACAATACCGTTTCCGCGGTCAAACGGGTCACCAGGGAAGCCTCCGCCCGGATAGCACGATTCGCTCTGGAATATGCCCGGCAGCACGGCCGCCAGAGCATAACCACCGTACACAAAGCCAATATCCTCAAAGAGTCGGATGGTTTATTTCTCACCACAGCCCGGGATGCCGCCGCCGACTACCCGGAAATCACCTTTAAGGACCGCATCGTGGACGCTCTGTGCATGGACCTGGTGCTTGATCCCGGGACGCATGATCTGCTCCTGTGTCCCAACCTTTACGGCGATATCCTCTCTGATCTCGCCGCGGGCCTGGTAGGCGGTCTGGGCACCGTCCCCGGGGCAAATCTGGGTGAAGGCTGTGCAGTCTTTGAAGCCGTGCACGGATCAGCCCCCGATATCGCCGGGCGAGGAATCGCCAATCCGACAGCCCTGATCCTGGCTGGGGCGATGCTGCTTCGTTATCTGGGGGAAGAGGAGGCAGCAGCCAGGGTAGAAAAAGCCGTCCACGCGGTCTATGCAACCGGAGAAATCAGCACGCCGGATCAGGGAGGATCTGCCACTACTGACCAATTCAGCAGGGCGCTGATCAGATTTTTTGACGAAAACCATTTTTAAAAACAACATAAGCAAAGGTAACAGTATCGTGGGTAGAAAAACAGATCAATTCAAATTTCTAAAAAACAAAGTCATCATCCATTCCCAGGGCAGGTTGTGTGAAACCCCGGATGAACTGCTGCGCAGCCGGCTCTTCCGCCAGCTGCTGGAATGCGTGCTGGATGATCTTTCCCAGCGAAAATCACAGCTGCTGGAGATTTTTGGCGAACATGAGGTCAATCAGGACAGCATCGATTTACTCATCCAGTCTTTTCAATATCTGACCATCCTGGAGCACCGCGTGATCCCCAACATCCTTCCCGGGTCGGAGGTCTTTTTTCAAAACCCGGACACCCTGCAGGACTTCGTGGAACACCTGTACAATGCCTGGCGGCATTATGATCGTTTTGTGATCGTATCCGGCATGGATGGACAATCCCTGGATGATCGGCCCTACCGGACCTTTAACAACACCGTGGAACAGCTGATGCACCTGGTCATCGCCACTTATCGGGACATTATTGAGAACATTTCCGGCGACCACCCCCGGATCTACCGCCAGGCCCGGGCAGGCGTGGACATCGCTGCCATCGTTTCCCGCGATACCCGGGCGACCAGCTGGCTTGAATCTCTGGAAGGGCCCTATAAACAACTAGCCGAAATCCCCCTGATCCGGCAGGTTCTGCTTTATCCCCCTCTGGTGCTCAACCCCCCGATGAATAAACGCGATGGACAGTTCCAGCAGGTGGATCTGAATCCCCTGGAGCTGGTGAGGCTGTCGCCAGAAGAGTGGGTGGCTTATCCCGCCAAGGTGGGAAACCTGCTGATCCATGCTTACATCCATGAGGAATTTATGGAATTAGGGCTCTCCCTGTGCAACCTTTTCGAGCTGGCTGATGAAGAAGACCTTCAAGAAAAGCCTGACGCTGTTTATCTTTTCGGAGTGCCTGGAGAAGCCCTCAACCGCTTTGGTCCTTTGCCCACCGTGTTTTATGAAGACCAGGATCACAACCTGCTGGTAGGAGCAGTGCCCAACCAGGAAAGATTTGGCTATTTTGGTTACTTAAAAAAGATGCTGCTCACCCTGCATAACATCACTGTCATGAAACAAGGGCGGCTTCCATTTCACGGTGCCCTGGTCAGGATCTCCCTGGAACACAGGTCTTTTACAGTCCTGCTCCTGGGAGAGAGCGGAGCCGGGAAGAGTGAAACCCTGGAAGCCTTCCGGGTTCTCGGAGAGGAATTTCTCCAGGAAATAACCATCATCGCCGATGATATGGGTTCCCTGGAAATCAGCAACGGGTCTGTCCGCGGATACGGATCGGAAATTGGAGCTTTCATCCGGCTGGACGATCTCAAGCCCGGTTATGAGTTCGGCCAAATGGGAAGAGCAATTTTTATGAGTCCGAGCGGGACGAACGCCCGTTTGCTGCTGCCGGTGACCAGCTTCGCCCACGTGGTTGAAGGCTGTCCGGTGGATCTGGTCCTCTATGCCAACAACTATCAAGAGGTCAGTGAAGAAAACCCGATCCTCGAGCGCTTTCTGGACAAAGAGGCTGCTTTGCAGGTCTTCAGGGAAGGGAAAGTCATGAGCAAAGGAACCACGACCGCCGACGGGATCGTTCAAAGCTACTTTGCTAACATCTTTGGTCCCCCGCAGTACAAGTCCCTGCACGAAGAGCTCGCCGAACACTATTTTGAACACTTTTTTGATCACGGAGTTTTTGTCGGCCAACTGCGCACCCGTCTGGGGCTGCCTGGATGGGAAACCAGCGGGCCGGAGGATGCCGCCAGGACCTTGATCACCTTACTCCGCAATCAGTGAGAAAACCCAAAAAAGGGAAAAAAGAGGCTGATAACCTCCAGGGAGCAGGAGCAGGGCATCCGGCAAAGTGCCTGCCGGAAACCGTCCTGCGGCTGTTCGTCGGGGAAATTATTCTCAATCAATTCAGTGATTGGCCCTTCCGCGGAGGTTTCGATCTCCGGACCCTGGCTCACCCCCGGGGTGAGCACGCTGAGGATGCTCTTGGTGTTGACAAACTCATTTGTTCCAGTCAGGCTACGGACCTGAACAACCGCTTCCAACTCCCCCGCGGTGGAAACGAACAAATGGGCTGGCGGGGCGCTCCCGGCAAGTCCTGCTGGTCAGCTTCTCCACTTAACACCAGAACCATCGTCAGACCCGCTTCTCCCAGAGCGATATCTGTGTACAGACGATCTCCCTCCATCACATCTGAAGCCCGGTCAGTGGAAGTTTCGGTCATGAACATCATGGAACCTGTGTCCGGCATGAATCCCTCCGGGATGGGACAATGGTATGATTCATTATTAAATCAAATGATAATTTCCGGGTATTAACCAGGGGCCAGAGCTGCTGTTCGATCCTCCCCTGGGCCCTGGTTGGAACCCGGAGGGAAACACATTGAGCTGCGAAGAGGCAACATGGACCGAAAAGAAACTATTGCCAAGTTAAAATCATCGCCCCGAATTCCCGTCCTGATCCTTGGCGGGGGCATCAACGGAATCGGGACCTTTCGCGATCTATCCCTGCAACGGGTGGAATGCCTGTTAGTCGACAAAGGTGATTTCTGCTCCGGCGCCAGTATGGCTTCTTCCCATATGCTGCACGGGGGGATCCGCTACCTGGAAAACGGGGAATTCCGTTTGGTCAAAGAAGCCCTCCATGAGCGCAATAATCTGCTGCACAACGCCCCTCACCTCACCCATCCCCTGCCTACAACCATCCCTATCTTTAAATGGTTTTCCGGGATATTGAACGCGCCGTTGAAGTTCCTCGGCTTGCTTGATCGTCCTGCCGAGCGGGGAGCTATGATCATTAAGCTGGGGTTGATGATGTACGACGCGTATGTGCGGGGTTCCAGCCCCATGCCCGATCACCGGATGGACACCCGGAAAAAAGCGCTGACCCGGTGGCCTCAGCTAAACCACGATGTGCTGTTTGCCGCTACCTATTACGACGGGGGAATGTATTCCCCGGAGCGTCTGGCGCTGGAAATCCTCCTGGATGGAGAGGCAGAAGGGGACCACGCCCGGGCAGCCAACTACCTGGAGGCTGTGGGGGTTGACGGGGAAGGCGTGCTGCTCAAAGATCATCTCAGCGGGGAAACGTTTCCGGTTTACCCCCAGATAGTGATCAACGCCGGCGGACCCTGGATTGATTTGATCAACCAGCGCATCGACGGAGACACCGAGTTCATCGGTGGCACCAAAGGATCTCACCTGATCGTTGATCATCCCGAACTTCGGGATGCCCTCGGTGGTCATGAATTCTTCTTTGAGTACTTGGACGGGAGAATCGTGCTTATTTACCCTTATTTAGACCACGTGCTGATCGGGACCACGGACATCCGGGTTCAGCATCCCAATCAAGTGGAAGTCACCGCGGATGAGATCGATTACATCCTGGGGATGGTTCCCCACGTTTTCCCCGGGATCAAGGTCAGCCTTAACCAGGTTATCTTCCAGTTCACCGGCGTTCGCCCCCTCCCCCGGGCTGAAGGCAGCACCGGACAGGTCAGCCGGGATCATTCTCTGCGGATCGTGGAAAAAGGCGATCAAGCTCCCTGGCCCATCCTCAACCTGATCGGGGGCAAATGGACCAGCTACCGGGCTTTTTCCGAAAAGGTCACCGACCAGGTGCTGGGAAGGTTAGGCCTGGTCCGCCGGGAGGGCACCGCTAAATTACCCATCGGAGGAGGAGCGGGCTATCCGAAAGCCGGCCAGGAGCAGAAAACCTGGATCGATCAAACGGCGGAACAGACCGGGCTGCCGGCCTCCCGGATAAAAACCCTTCTGGAGCGTTACGGAACCCGGGCAAAAAATTTGGCTCTGGCTGCTGGAGGCACCGAGCAGTCCCTGACCCATTTACCAGATTACACCAGAAGTGAAATCATCTATCTGACCGAAAATGAAATGATCACCAGGCTGGATGACTTTATCCTCCGCCGTTCCCTGACTGCCTGGAACGGACGCGCTTCCCGGGAGCTGCTGGTTGAACTCGCCGAAGTCATCGGCTCTGTCCTGGACTGGGACCCTGAAAGGCAGCTGATAGAAGTCGCCCGCTGTGCAAGAATTCTTCAGGAAAATCACCGGGTCAGGCTGTAAACCATACCCTCCCCTCCTTCCTCAAAAAGGCTGTCTAAAAAACAGCTTTTTTCTGTTTAACTTCCGCCGGGATAAAAGAAAGGACCATTTGTTGTCAACAAAAAGGGGCAGCGAAGAGAATTGAAACGAAACTGTACATCACAACCCGCCCTTTCTTGTTAGGATAGGTACGTTAACTTTTCCCGGGGCCTTAAAAGAGGTCAATCCCACCCTTGCTCTCTGCCCGGAAAGAGCATGAAAAAAGCAGGCAGCACCGACCATGAAAACAGTTCTGCATATTGAAAATGATCCTGACTGCCTGGAATTATCCCGGATTGTGCTGGAGCGCAATGGCTACCGCTACCAATCTGCTTCTTCATCCGCTTTCAGTTTACTGCTGATTGAACAAACTCCCCCCGATCTCATCATCCTGGCTGCCCAGCTCCCCAATCAAAGCGGATTAGAAGTCGCTCGTATCCTGCGAGCCCATCCCGCAGCAGCACATACTCCGCTAATGTTTTTCTGCCAGGATCACGAATACCGTTCGCTTGTCCAGCAGCTGCCGGCTGAAGATCAACAATCATTCGGACATATCACCCTGCCCACCACGTATCAAGACTTCCTGAACGGGATTACTGCTGCCTTCCAGCCCTGAGGGCTGCTTCCTGCCCCTTCCTAGGAATTTGCCCACTGTTTAGAGGGCCAATTCTTCCAATCTGTCCACCACCTTCGCTAACGAGGCAAAAGCTTTTTCTATCGGTTCTGGATGAGTGAGATCCACCCCGGCGGTTTTGAGAGCATCCAGGGGATAAACCGAACTTCCCGCCTTTAAGAAATCCAGATACTGTTCCGCAGCCGGCGCGCCATTCTTTAACACCCGGTCGACAAGAGCTTGCGCGCCCGAAATGCCGGTGGCATATTGATACACATAAAAATTAGCATAGAGGTGACCGAACTGGGCCCAGGTGATTCCGATCCGGTCCCGGTCAAAGGCAACCTCCCCTCCGTATCCTTCCTGGAAAAGTTCAGCGCAAAGCTCGATCATCCTGGCGGCGTTGACCGGTTCTCCCCGTTCCACCCGCTGATGCATTTCTAGTTCAAAACGAGCCAGGGTGGGCATAATGAAAAAATAGCGGTGAAAATTGGCCATGGTTTCTTCGATCAGGGCCAGCTGAAAGCCGCTGTCCTGCTGGGTGCGAAAAAGATAATCACGGACCATCGCCTGGTTAAAATTAGAGGCTACTTCAGCCACAAATAGTGAATAATCGCTGTTGATAAACGGCTGATTCTTTCGGGTGTAATACGAGTGCATTGAATGACCCAGTTCATGGGCCAGCGTGCTTAAACTGAAAACATCATCCCGGTAGCTCATCATAATAAAAGGCTGGGTATCATAACTCCCGGCAGAAAACGCCCCCTGCCGCTTCCCCTTGTTGAGCGATCGATCAACCCAGCGGGCTTCCCCGCATCCCCGGCGCAGGACCCGGACGTAATCTTCGCCCAACGGTTCCATACCCTCACAGATCCAATCCACTGCCTGCTGATAAGGAACTTCCGGTTTTTTTTCGGTCAGGGGAGCTTTGATATCTGAAACCCGAAGTTCTTCATAGCCCAGAATTTTCCGCCGGATCCTCCAATAACGGTGCCAGGTGGGCAGGTTTTCGCGGAAAACTTCCATTAAATTGTGAAAGACCTGCAGCGGGACATTCACCGGGAAAAGGGAAGCCTGCAGGGAAGAGTCAAAACGGTGGGCTTTGGCTCGGAACACATCCCGCTTGAAAGCTCCAACCTGGATGGCTGCGATGGAATTTTTATGAGCCAGATAACCATCAGCGTAATGTTCCCAGGCTGTGCGCCTTATCCCCCTGTCTGGATCCGTTTTCAAGGCGTCAATGCTGCTCTGTCCGATTTCCTTGTCTGATCCATCTTCAGCCACCGCCGGTTTAAACTCCAGGTCGGCGTTGGTCAGCGCCCCATAGGCAGCCGGCACTGCGGACAGCGGATCCGAGGACAAGGCCAGAACCTCTTCTACCTCAGCGCTGCGGACATGCTGTTTCTGGCGTTCAAGATCCTCAAAATAATGTCCATACTCCGCCAGGTCCGGTTCTTTTTCCATCCAACCTTCCAGGGTCTCCATCCCCAAGGACATGATTTCAGGCTCAAAAAAGGATACCGCTGCTGCTGTCCGGGACATCAAGCTTTGGCCCTGTCCGGAGCGAGCCAGTTTTTCCTGATGCGTCATATCCACCGCGCTGTCCAGCATGGCATACATTCCCACCTGCCTTGCCTGACGGATGACTTTTTCCCGCAATTTCAAGCCCCCTATCAACTGGCCAGGAGACTCAGCAAGTCTGCCCTGAAAACTTTCCAGCTCCGGAAGAGTCTTTTCCAATTCCTGCCGGGCCTGCTGCCAGCTTTCCAGCTCAGGATAGATGCTTTCCAGGTTCCAGGTTTCTTCTTTCTTGATTTCGCTGCGGGCGGGCAGGGTGTTGTGGGCCATGTCTCTTCCTTTTCAGAATGCTGAAGTTTTTGATGCTGTTATTTTTCAGGAAATATTCCTTCCCGCCCCCTCTGCTCAGCGGACCACTTCAAAATGGGATCCTGAGTCCGCGGTCAGGTCCACGAGGATTTCCTGACCACCGTAACCATCTACCAGGTCGTGGGCTCGGACCCGGACAGACGTGGTCCCTTCCGGGATGAGGATCCCCCGCTGACTGCGGGTGAAAGGTTGTTCTCCCTCGTGAGGATGGAGCAGCAGCCGGGTAAAAGGATCCTCCGGATTTGGTTTAACCACATTCCCGTCAGGGAGGACGACATCCCAGCCGTCGGCATAATCTTCCCAGCCGGTATCGGGGTGCTCAACCGTGACCTCAAAAGTCCAGGTTTCCCCATCCTGGACAGCGCGGACATAGATGACATCCGCGTTGCCGTTTTGGTCTGCTGGCGATTCTTCCGATTCAGAACCGGGGAGCGTTGGCTCCGGTTGAAGGCCACCCTCTCCATTTTCCACTTCATCCTCCCCGGGATCACTGCCCTGCTCGGGCTCTCCGGTGGACGGGGGCACAGCCGGCTGCTCTGGCTGACAGGCCGATAGAACCAGCATTATTGAAACCAGGACAAACAGGACCGTTCTCATACTGCCTCCATCTGCCTCCCTCTCGGATGGCTGCCTATTCACTGAAAGCAGGCAGTTCCTCCAGGGTATCCAGCGGCTGCTGACCGATTGACGCTGCGGGAGGCAGCTTGCTTTTAAATCGATAACTCAGCACCCGGTTGACCACTTCCTCCAAAAACGCTTCCTCAAATCCGGTTTCCAGACAGGCTTCCTTTCCTTTACCTTCTTCAACCATCAAATAGAGCAGCTGATCAACTTCCTCATAAGTGAAGCCGAGTTCTTCCTCGTCTGTCTGTCCTTCCCACAAATCAGCTGAGGGAGCTTTGTCAATGATTTCCCGGGGAATTCCCAGGAAAGAGGACAGCTGTTTCACCTGGTCCTTATAGAGGTCAGCCAGCGGATTGAGGTCAAAGGCGCCATCCCCGTGGAGCGTGGAGTATCCCAGGAGGGTTTCTGTTTTATTTCCCGTCCCCACCACCAGTCCTTCTTTCGCCGCAGCCCGGTCATAGAGGATGATCATCCGCATCCGGGCCATTACGTTTCCCCGGCGCACCTGATCCATATCAGGAAAGTGGGCTAAGACTTCATCCACCGCTCCGGAGATGGGAACAGTCTCTGCTTCGGCGCCGGTTTGCTCAATGACCAGCTGGGCATGCTCCAGGGAATCCGGGGACGAGGTTTGATAAGGCATCCGCACCAGCGTTACCCTCTCCTCTCCCAGGGCTTTTACCGTCAAATAGGCGCTTAAAGCAGAATCAATTCCTCCCGATACACCAATCACTGCCTGCGAGCGTCCAGTTGTTTGAAAAACATCCCGGATAAAATTTGTCAGTGTCTTTGTCACCTGTTCTGGATCAATAAGCAGTTGGTTCATCCGATATCTCCTTACCAAAAATAAATAACTCGCCAGAGAGATTCCACTTACAACCAGGGCGGACCAGGAATCTCTGCGTAAACCAGCGGTTGTGGGTCCGGGATCCACCCGCAAAAAAGTCCCCCCCAGGATAATCAGAGAGGTCATCAACACACCTAATACGCCGCGTTGAGCAGGAAACGCCAGCCATCCTTTGATTCGGAGCCGATGAACCGCCGCTATAGCGGCTCCGCTGAAAAAAGCGCCCAGGAGGGGCAAAGGGAACCGACGGGCCAGGACTCCAAACTCATCCCGGGTTAAAATCCCCCAGACTGCATCCGTCGTCGGCCCGTAAACGCCTCCTCTGAACCAGGTCGCTAACCAGAGGCTGATGCTCAAAGAGCCCAACAAAGGCAGATAAGCTCCGGCCAAGGTTCCTGTTTTACGGCAGGAAAACAACCCGACCAGGACCAAAGCCAGCCCTCCGCCCAGCAGGCCGCCGCACCAGCCCAGTCCGCCCAGCCAGAATTGGAGGATCTCTTCCGGATGATTACCAAAATAGGCCCCATGCAGCCACACAAAATCCAGGCGAGCGCCCAGTAAAGCTGCCAGCAGGATCCCTGAACCAGCATTAACCAGGAATAATTTATCCCCGTTGGTTTGCCAGGCGCTGATCCCCAGCCCCAGGGCAGCTCCCGCGCTCACAAGCAGGGAATAAGGTGATAGCAAGGTCTCAGAAAACAGTGGGGTGGTCACGCTAAAATCATACCACAGCGTTTTCTATCAGGTATAATCAAGGTGCCATGATTCACAGCTGGAAAACTTCGGGATGAGCTCTGCTTTATTCTGGGTATCCCAGAATAATCTGGCCACAACCCAAGCGCAAAACTCATCTCCGTACCCTTGAAGGACTTCTTAATGAGACCGATCACTGTCACCAAAGCAACCACCCTTGAGCAGCGAAAAAAGTTTCTCAGCTTCCCCTGGGAAGTTTATCAAGGCGATCCCTACTGGGTGCCGCCCATCTTCTCAGAAAGGTTGGCGTTCACTGACCCGGAAAAAAACCCTTTCTTCCAGCACGCCGAGGTGGATTTTTTCCTCGCTCAGAGAGGCGAAAAGATCCTGGGGACCATCGCTGCCTTCACCAATTTCCGTCATAACGAGTACCAGGAGGAAAATGTAGGCTTCTTTGGCTTCTTCGAGACTTTAAAGGACCCGGAAGCAGCCCGGGCGCTACTGGATACCGCCGAGGAGTGGGCCAAGGAACGAGGGCATGATGCCCTGCGCGGCCCCGCTCAATTTTCCACGAACGACGAATGCGGTTTATTGGTGGACGGCTTCGAAGACAGCCCCCGGATTCTGATGACCTACAACCCCCGCTATTATCAAGATTACCTGGAGGATCTCGGTTATCAGAAAGCGATGGACCTCTGGGCCTATCAGCTGGGCACCCATGATTTCCTGGACATTATCGGAGAGCGTCTGCACCGGCTGACCAGCAGAATTCTGGCCCGCCGGGAGATCGTGATCCGCAAAATAAACATCAAGGAATATGACGCAGAGGTAGAAAAATTAAAGGCTCTTTACAACGGCGCCTGGTCCAAGAACTGGGGTTTTGTACCCATGGATGACGCGGAGTTCGATCAGCTAGCTGAAGACCTGCGTTCGATCGTTGACCCTGATCTGGTTTTCATCGCCGAAAAAGACGGCCTGCCTGTGGGCTTCAGCCTCACCCTGTTGGATTTAAACAACCCTCTCCGCCTGGCCTATCCCACCCCGGATACCCCGGAATGGTGGCTGATGGCCAAGCTCGGCTGGCATTGGAAAGTGAGAAACAAGGTGGATTGGCTGCGGGTGTTCGCCCTGGGCGTGATCCCGGAGTACCGCACCTTGGGAATTGACGCTGTGTTTTATTATCGAACCGCCCAGGAAGCGATCAAGAAAGGGATTAAATTTGGAGAAATGAGCTGGATCCTGGAAAACAACCATGAAATGAACAAACCCATTCAGGCTATGGGCGGTGAAGTTTATAAGACCTACCGCTTTTACGAAAAAACTCTTTAGTTTACACTTCGGCAGGAGAAAATCATGAATCTGACTTTCCTGGACCCGAACCTCGCTTATCTTTTTCTGGTCTCCTTTTTCTTCCTGGCCGGTATTGCCATCCTGACTCCGGGAACAGGTATCCTGGAAGTGGGTGCTCTGGTGACGTTAATTGCCGCCGGCTGGGGAATTTACTCGCTCCCGATCAATTACTGGGCCCTGGCTGTCCTGGTTCTGGGAGTTTTCCCCTTTATCATTGCCGTCAGGCGATCCCGGAAACTGCTTTATCTGGCTGGTTCAGTCGCTTCCCTGGTTATCGGCTCCTCCTTCCTCTTTAAAAGCAGCGTCTGGTGGAAGCCGGCAGTCCATCCCCTGTTAGCGTTAATAGTTTCCCTTATTGTGGGCGGTTTTTACTGGATCATTTCTGTGCGCACCCTGGAGGCGGAATCAACTCCTCCTTCCCATAACCTCGGACGTTTGATCGGGAAACAGGGCGAAGCTAAATCCTACCTGGATCCGGATGTGGAGGGAACCGTCCAGGTCGTAGGTGAACTGTGGAGCGCAAGGGGGACAGAACCTATCCAGGAGGGCGATCGAATTCAGGTTGTCGGCCGTCAGGGTCTCGTCTTGGAGGTCGCACCAGATCCGGAATCTTATTAACCCTGAGACTATTCATCACAAGTGAGGAGGTATCTCATGTATTATTCATTGCTGGCTCAGTCCATCGGGGCTGGTTCAACTGTCTTATGCCTGATAGGCGGGGTGATTGTCACCGCCTTAATCCTGCTGGCAACTGCCATCAAAATCGTGCCCGAATATCAACGCCTGGTCGTCTTCCGCCTGGGCAGATGTGTCGGCTCCCGGGGACCTGGTTTTATCTTTCTGATCCCTGTCATAGACAAAGGGGTCAATGTTGACCTGAGAGAGCAGGTCCGGGAGATCCCCCACCAGACAGTGATCACGGCCGATAACGCCGGGATCTCTTTGGATTTCATCTGGTATTACAAGGTCCTCGATCCCGTAGAATCTGTCCTCCAGGTGGGCAATTTTGAAAGCGCCGCCCAGGGAATTGCTACCACCACCTTGCGGGCGGTGGTAGGGGGGATTGAGCTCGACCAGGTGCTGACCGACCGGGAGCACATAAACAATTTGCTCCGCACCCGCCTTGATGAAGTCACTGAACGCTGGGGAGTAAAAGTAACCAACGTTGAAATCAGGGAAATTATCCCTCCCACCGAGGTCCAGGATGCCATGAACCGGCAGATGTCCGCCGAACGTGACCGCCGGGCCCTAGTCACTGAATCTACCGGAAAAAAAGAATCTGATATCAACGTCGCCCAGGGTCAAAAGCAGGCCGCTATCCTCAGGGCAGAAGGGATGAAACAGTCCGCTATCCTGGAAGCAGAAGGAGAAAGAGAGGCCCAACTACTGCGGGCGGAAGGTTACGCCCAGGCTCTGGAAAAAATCACCAAAGTCGCCCAGGGAATTGACCCCAACACAGTCACCCTCCAATACTTCGAGACCCTGAAAGAAATGGGCATGAACGCTTCCACCAAGTATATCTTCCCCCTGGAGTTCACCAGCCTGTTGGACCATTTTGTCCAAGGAAAAAAGGACGAATAAACAGGTATGAAAGAAGCTGTAAACTCTGCGCCGGGCAGCGCTGTGAAAATTCTCGACGCTACCTGGCGCGATTTACGCGACTTATATACCCTGGAAAAAGCCTGTTTTGAACAGGATTCCTGGTCGCTCTGGGATGTCCTCGGCGTATTAACTTTTCCTGAAATCATCCGGTTAAAGGCCGATTTGGACGATCAGCTAGTTGGTTTTATCGCCGGTGATTTACGACAATCCCAGCATTCGGCCTGGATTGCGACTTTTGGAGTGCTCCCGGCTTTCCGCCGCCAGGGAATTGGTTCCCGACTGCTGAAAACCTGCGAATCCCGGCTGACAGTATCTTCCCTCCGCCTGAGCGTCCGGGCGTCAAACCAACCTGCTATCCAGCTCTATCAAGAACACGGGTATTCCCAGGTCAACACCTGGCCCCATTATTACCGGGGGAATGAAGACGCCTTGATCTTTGAAAAACACCTCTAACCTTCTCTGCCGGAAGAATTCTTTTCTCTCCCTGGAGTTCTCTTGCTCGTGCTGGTTGACTCTCCCCCTCCGGGGCCAGCCCTGCTATAATTAACCCCTATGAATTCTTCAAACCTCAATCTCCCCCCTGCTGACCTTGTCGATACCCGTTCCCGGTTCCTGGAAAACATCGCTGAATTATCTCAGGAAAAAATCCTGGCTGTGGATACCGAAGCTAACAGCCTCTATGCCTACCAGGAACAGGTTTGTTTGATCCAGATCTCTTCTCCTTCCCGGGATTTTATCCTTGACCCTCTGGCCCTAAATGACCTCAGCCCTCTGAAAGAAATCTTCCACTCCCCATCCATAGAAAAAGTTTTTCATGCCTCTGAATATGACATTAACATCCTCTGGGAAGACTTCCAGATAGAAATCAACAACCTTTTTGACACCATGATCGCTGCCCGTCTTCTCGGTCGTAAGAAATTAGGGCTGGACTCCCTTTTAACAGAAAGGTTCAACCTCTCTGTGGATAAGCGCTTTCAACGGGCTGACTGGAGTAAGCGTCCCCTGCCGGATAAAATGCTCCGGTACGCCCAGATCGACACCCACTTCCTGATTGAGATCCGGAATTGGTTGAAGGACCAGCTGGTTAAACAGGGGAGATGGGAAATCGCTCAGGAAGATTTCCAACGGGCATCCCGGGCTCACCTCCGCCCCCGTAAAGAAAAACTGCCCCCGTGCTGGAGGATGAAAGAGGCAAAAAAGCTCCCGCCCCAGAAAGCAGCTGTGCTGAAAGAGCTCAGCAAGTACCGCGATCAGATTGCCAGGGATAAAGACCTGCCGCTGTTCAAAGTCCTGGGAAACAAAACTTTGCTGGCTCTGGCCCAGGCCTGTCCCACAAGCCACCAGGAGATAAAAAAGATCAACCTTTCCCAGAAAAAACAAGTCCTCTCTCTGGAAGAAGGTGTGCTGATGGCGGTGCGGAGAGGGTTATCCGCTGAACCCATCTCTCCTCCCAGACAGCCCAGACCGGATGATGATTACCTTTCCAGAGAAAGAGCCCTCAAAGATTGGCGGAGAGAAAAAGCCCAAGATGTTGGCGTAAATTCAGCGGTCATTCTCCCCCGTTATTTGTTAACTGCTGTGGCCAGAGAAAATCCCCAATCCCTGGCCGAGCTGGGCGAATTGCTGCAAGAAGTTCCCTTACGTTATGAGCATTACGGGCGAGAAATCCTCCAGATCATTGACAGGGCCTGAAAAGTCTTCCCTTCTTTATCCCCTTTAATCGTTTCCAGCCTGATAAGGAGTCCCTGATGAAAATTAGCTTCCTCGGCGCAGCCCAAACTGTCACCGGTTCGATGCATTTGCTGGAGATTAACAGCCATAAACTGCTGTTGGACTGTGGTCTGTTTCAGGGTCGAAGGAAAGAAGCCTATCGACGCAACCGGAATTTTCCCTTTGACTGCCGGGAAATTGATGCCGTGATCCTTTCTCACGCCCATATTGACCACAGCGGAAATCTTCCCCATCTGGTCAAAGATGGTTTTTCCGGGCCGATTTACACCACATCAGCCACTGCCCATCTGGGAAATATTATGCTCCTGGACTCGGGGCATATCCACGAATACGATGCAGAGTACCTCAACAAAAAACGCAGGAAAAAAGGGCAGGAACCCATTGAACCCCTCTATACCCAGGAGGATGCCGCCCGGGTAGCTCCTCTCTTTGAAAGCGTCAACTACCGGGAACCCTTTCAGCCGGTCCCAGGGGTGGAAGCCCACCTGGTGGACGCCGGTCATATCCTGGGTTCAGCTTCAGTCGTACTGGATCTCACAGAAGAGGGGAAAACCCGGCAGTTGTGGTTTTCCGGGGACGTCGGCCGTCCCGGTCTGCCGCTGATCAAGGATCCTGAGCTCCCCGAGAAGGCCAATTATTTGATCATGGAATGCACCTACGGCGACAAGATCAAACGCGATCCCGAGGAAGCTTTCCTTGAATTCCGCGAGGTGGTCAAAGAAACCATCTCTCGGAACGGCAAGGTGATCGTCCCGTCTTTTGCGGTCGGCCGCACCCAGGAGTTGGTCTACAGCCTGCATAAAATGATGGAAGCAGGGGATATCCCGGAAATCCCCATCTTCGTAGACAGCCCGCTGGCTATCCGGGCTTCCCAGATATTCCGCGACCACCCGGAGTGCTTTGACCGTGAAACGCAGGAATTCATCGCTCAAGATAAACACCAGGCAGCTCTGGGGTTTGACAAATTAAACTACACCCGCTCGGTGGAAGAATCCAAAGCCATCAACAAAGTACAGGGCTCAGCAGTGATTATATCTGCCTCCGGGATGGCAGAAGCCGGACGGATCCTCCACCACCTGAAGAACAACATTGAGGATTCCCGAAATACGGTGGTGATTGTTTCCTGGCAGGCGCCTCATACCCTCGGACGCAGACTGGCGGACCGTCAGGAAAAGATCCGCATCTTTGGAAAAACCTATCACCGGAAAGCCAGGATTGCCACCATCGGCGGTTTCTCAGCCCATGCCGGCCAGAAACTGCTGGTGGATTATGCCCGGGCCACCCAATCCACTTTGAAGAAAGTCTTCCTGGTCCATGGTGAACCGCGGGGCGCTGTACCGCTGATGAAAGCCCTGAACGAAACTGGAATCGAGGATGTTTCCTACCCGGAAAGGGGAGAGGTGTACCAAACAGGGTAGAAACAGCCGGGATCGGCTCTTTTATTGAGAACACCTGGTTATGTTATCTTGACGGCCCTCTCTGGCAGCGATCCAGCCCCAAGCAAAAATGCTGCAGGTCAAGCCTTGCCCGCGGGTAAGGCTTGAAAAACTTCAGCTCTAATCCCGGAAAGATAACCCACCGGACAATCCAGGATTGCTTCTGAGCTGCCCAAGCTCAAGCGTCCTCAAGGAAAAAACCCGAGCAAATACTTCATCCAGCTACTACTGGATCCCTGTTATTCCCTTTCCCCTGAGAACCAACCCGGAAAACAGCACAACCCCGGGCCAATTGCCCAGGTTTTGCCTTCCCTGTCCCTACCCGGCAGCCCGGGAGGAACAACTGGATGAAGTGCCCTCAACCGCTGCCCACAACCCAAAAAGGTATCGATTTTTATATCTCATTTTACGATTTGATCTATGGCAGGGAAAGATCCACCTTGTTATAGTAATAATACAAAGTTGAAAGCAGACAAAACCATCCAGGGGTTGATCTGTTCATCAACAACGTACATGCTCTGGATCACTTCTAGATGCAGATCAACACCAAGCAGGGGATCGTCTGCTTACTGCCTACCACAAAGAACATCAGCTTTAAAAAATCGGGGGGTTTTCCCCAACAAGTCTTCCATGGCGGAACTGCTCCCAGGTAAACAATAATAACTGCTTCATGTAGATTAAGACATATTCCTGACCAAGGAGGTATCTCATGTCTGTAGCAAAAGTAATTGAATTGATGGCAGAATCCAGGGAAAGTTGGGAGGACGCAACCCAGAAAGTTGTGAAAGAGGCTTCTAGAACCATCGAAAATATCAAGTCAGTCTATATTAAAGATATGCAGGCGATCGTCGACGAAGAGGAAATCACCAAATACCGGATTAACGCCAAAGTCACCTTTATCGTCAAGGAAAATTGAACCCAAGCTGAGGGGGTGTTCTACAACTGGTACAGAAAAATGAGTTTTTTGGAAATCCCCTTCAAAGGAGGATAGGATGACAGACACAAGAAAAGCTTACCAGGAAAGAATTGAAGCAGAAATAGAGAAGATGAGTGCGCAAATTGAGATCCTCAAAGCAAAAGCCAAGAAGGCGAAAGCGGAAACTAAAACAGATCTCCTCACACAGGTGGATAACCTGGAAGAGCTGCAAGATGAAACCAGCCGACGCCTGGAGGAATTGAAGGCATCTGGAGAGACCGCCTGGCGGGAACTCATGGCAGGCGTAGATGGGGCTTTGCAGGAACTGGAAAACGCAGTCGAGCGCGCTTTCTCGAAGCAATGAGCTCCCCCAGACACTAAGCCACGGATAAGGAGAGACGAAGCTACCTTTACGGCTTACCAGCCCAGCGTTTTCTTCTGGAGAATCTGCCAGAGCGCCAACGACCCCCGGGGGCAGGCGTTGAGCGCCCCGGCTGTGGTACCCCTGGTAGATGTAACGGAGAAATTACCAAGGTGAATAGACCCCATGATGGATCCTCTTACAGGCCGGATGTCCACAGGCTCTTTCCTGAACCGGTTCAAAAGTTTGTTTTTTCTCATGCTGTCAACACTGGGAGCATGTGGAAATCCCAGCAGAGCAGATAGAATACACCAGGACCGCCTTTGAGCGCTTCGTCCATAACCCCCTTACTTTCATATAAAAGCTCTTCAGTCCAAAATCTCCGGTATAATTAATTGATCAGGGGATGAACCAGGCTGGGGAAGCGAGGGTGTCTTCAAGCAGCGGAAGTAAAGGAAGATGCCAGCTCCCCTTTCGGCTTTCTGCTGGAAAACCGGGAAGTGAGGTAAATAAATGATGGTGGAAAAAGAAAAAGCACAGGTCCTGTTTGATTTCCTGAATCCAAAACAACTAGAGGGTTGGCGGATCGTCAATGACGGCGTTATGGGTGGGCTTTCCCGGAGCGAGATCGTTTTCAGCGACCGCGGAAGCATCCTCTTCCAGGGAACCCTTTCCCTAGAAAACGCGGGGGGTTTTGCCTCAGTCCAGGCCGAGGCGCCACCCATTAACTGGAAAAAATTCGCCGGGTTGCTGCTCCGCATCCGCGGGGATGGGAGACGCTACCAGCTGCGCTTGAGGACAGATCAACCAAACCAAGATCTGTCGTACCGGGCCTACTTCGACACCCATCCCGGAAAATGGATCGAAGTTTCCCTGCCTTTTGAAGCCTTCCAGCCGGTCAGCCGGGGACAGGTGCTGGACGACGCTCCACCCCTGACTCTGGAAATGATCGCCCGGATTGGATTTTTGCTGGCTGATCAACAGGCTGGAGAATTTAAGTTGGAGACAGATTGGATCAAAGCTTACGCGTAGCGTTTGTTTGACTAAACAATCCCTTTCCCTTCCTCGGGGGATATTTTTATACCCTTCCTGACCGGCGCTCCCGCTTTGCCGCAGATAGATCTAGCACCTGGAAAGGGATCCCCTCAGGGAAAGACCCTGATCCAGCAAAACAATCCTCTCGATTTTTACACATCCTCTTCACAATTTCTTCACAAGTGCTTGCTATCCTTTACTCAGGTCGGCAGCAGCAGTCAAGCCGACCGTGAAAACTCGTTCAAGTAAAGGAGATTGAAAATGAAAAAATTGATTTGGATCACAGCAGGTATTCTGGCTGTCGCCGTTCTGGCTCTTAGCTTGTCCAGCCCCGTACTGGCGGCTGACCCTGCTCAAGGAGGACCCTGGAACGGTGGTCAGGGGGGAAGAGGTCGAGGTTTTGTTGACCAGGATCAGGACGGAATCTGTGACACCTGCGGCAATGAACCCCGGGAAATGAACATCAACCTGGACGGCGCCCTGCAAGATTACCTTCACGGGCCGCTGGCCGAAGCATTGGGAATCCCAGCTGAGGATCTGACCGCTCGTCGGGACTCAGGAGAGACCCTTGCTGAAATCGCCCTTGACCTGGGTTTTGATCTTACCGAAATCCGGGATATGTTCTCAGATACTCGTTCTGACGCTCTGGATTCCGCTGTCGTAGACGGGATCCTCACCCAGGAAGAAGCTGATTGGCTTTCCTCCCGGGGCAGGGGAAATCGCTCCGGTGTTCCTGGAGCAGGCCGCTTTAATGGTAAAGGGAATTGTCTCCAGAATTAACGTTCAGGGAACTGTTCTCCAGACAGATATTTTCTGAAACACACGAACGATTACGCACCGGGGAAACTCCCGGTGCGTTTTCTTTTAGGGCTCAGTGTCTTGACGGGAAAAGAATCCTCTCGTTTACTGAAAACTTATCCGTTGGTATAATACCCCGCAGGACGGGAGGGGTGCCAGAGTGGCTTATCGGGGCGGTCTCGAAAACCGTTGTGGCCTTTTGGGGCCACCGTGGGTTCGAATCCCACCCCCTCCGCTTCATAATCTCTTACCTCTAAAATGAAAAAGGGGCTCTACTCTCCAACGAAGGGACAGATAAGGAAACCACAATGAACAATTATTTTGTCTTAGCCATCCTGGGCGGCGCTGCGCTTGTGGTCGTGCTGGTCATCTATTTCCTGCTGGTCAAACAATCCCGTAAAATAGACCTTGATGCGGCCCCTCCGGGAGAAAAACCGGATTGGATCGCGACGGACATTCCTGAAGAGACGATCAAAGCCGTCATTGAAGATCAGGAAGAGATCTCCCTTTATGACCTGGACCCGGGAGAGGATCTGGCTGCTCCTTTCGCAGAACAAATTGAGGATATCCTCCGCCTTCAGATGGAAAAGGAGCCGGACCTAAAAGGCGTGGATGTTGATTTCGGCACTGCTCCGGACGGGGGAATTGAATTCCATATCGACGGGGAAACTTACCGCTCCCTGGAAGAAATTCCTGACGAACAAGTGAGGAAGGCCATCCAGCTGGCTATCGGCCAGATACAATCAGGACCAGTAACCCCTCCCGATTGATGAAAGCGTAACAACTTCATCAACTGCCAAGAAACTGCTGTCTTTAACGGTCCCGCTTTCAGACCGCAGCACACCCTCCGCTCATTCCCCTTCTCTTTTTCCCCCAGATCCCAACTTCAAGACAAAACCCATCACCATGAATCCCAGCCCGATCAACAGGAGCAGGAAGGACTGCCAGCGCAGAGGGTTGAAAACTTCTGAAATCGCCCTCCCGCTGTTGGAGATCAATTCATGATAAAGAACTGAAGTAGAGGGTACAGCCCCCGGCATTCGTTCCGAGAGCAATCCCGTCCATAACGGTTTAAATAGCAAAGAGGTAATAAAGGCGATTAAGCTGCCCCCGGCCAGCGGGATCCCCCACCACTGCCCGAGATCTGTTAACGACCTCACCCCAAAAGCTAATATCAAAAACAAAAGCATTAATGGCAGAAGTAGGCTTAATTCAGCCATCCTCCTCCATTCCCGCAGCTGTTTTTTTGCAGCCAGCGGTGTCTGCAGAGCGCTGTCCTCTTTGACCAGAGCCTGGGTGAAATTGTACTCCGGGGGTATTCGCTCTACAGCCAGGTGGAGAATTTCGTCATAAACCTTGATCTGCTCTTGATGGGGAAAGGTGGAAAGTTTACATAAATTTTCTACCATTTCCCTTTTGGGCAGGGGTTCCCCTTCCCCGGTTTTCATTTCCTCCATCTGGAGATCTGTACAATCAGGTAAAGAATTGTAGAAAGTAGTGACAACCTTCTCCCCGGGAGAACCCCTCATTCTTTCGATCAGCGGTTTCATGTCCCACCTGATCTCAGGAATTTGATCCTCGGAGTCTAACCAGGCATAATACACAGAAACAGTGGCTTGGATCCACTCGTCCAGGATTTCATCGGTGAGCAGCTCTTTCCTGATATTCCTCCAATCTTCAACCTCCATCCCTTCTATCAAGTAAAAAAGGTTGAGTTCGTTATCCTCGTCTTGTTCCTCGATTTCCTGGGAAATTTCTTCCGCCCGTTGATTGGTTACAAATTCTAATGCCCCGGGAATGAGCTCGGAGTCCACAAAAACAGCCCCAGAAACCCGGGCAACAACTTCAGGGGTAAAAAGAGCCTGTCCGGTATTGTAGATTACCAGGGAAAGAGGCAGCGTTACCACCAGCAGCCCGGCAATAATGAAGGCCAGGAATTTAAAAATTACTGACAGAATAGTTTTCATCACTGCTCCTTCAAGTAATCCTGGAGGGGGAATCCTTCCAGGGAATCCACAACCAAATCAGGCTCCCCCTCCCTGTCATGGAAAGGAATTTCCCTGGTTATCGGATTGGGCACAGCCACACAATACAAACCTGCTTTTTTTGCGGCCAGGACCCCGTTGGGAGAATCTTCAAATACCAGCCCTTCCTCTGCATCAATTCCCAATTTTTCCAGGGACAGAATATAGAGAGCCGGGTCTGGTTTTGCCCTTTCCACATCGTCTGAACAGCTGAGGGCGTCAAAATGATCAAGCAGACCCCGGTCCGACAAATGCCCACTAACCCACTCCCGGGACGAACTGGAAGCTACGGCTAATTTCAAGTCCCGGTTTTGACTCCAATTAATCAGTTCTTTTACCCCGGGAAGGATTTGCTGATCTGCAATTAACTCCATCTCCCGGACCGCGACCCTTTCCCGGGCTTGCTCCCGATCAAATTGACTTCCAACTAATTCCGCAAGTGGATCCATAGGATCCGCTTCTTTGTTCGATTTTCCTACCAGGGACATCCAATCTCCCAGCTCTAAATCCTGATTCCAAATCTGATAAAGTTCTCTCCAGGCTTGAAACACAGCAGATTCGGTATCGATGATCAAGCCGTCAAAATCAAAAATAATCCCCTTGATGAATGGTTTTCTTTCCATAACTTAAAAATTGATCCTTTTTTGCTAACACCTGCCCTCCAGTAGTATAATCTTTTCCAGGAGGAATTCAATTGCCCTATGTTAAAAAAAATCCGGCTTTTATTGCGCTTGCTTCGCGACGAGAGAGTTGGCCCTCTCCTGAAACTTATACCCCTTCTTTCCCTAGTTTATCTGATCTTACCTGATCTGATCCCCGGGCCCATCGATGATGCAGTATTAATTGCTTTGCTGGCAGAAATTTTTCTGACTTTTGTTCCCAAGGAAGTGTTAGAGGATAACCGCCGTCAGATAGAACGAGATTCCAGCCGCCAAAAAAGGGAAGACATCATTGATGGTGAATTCTGGGAAGAGAAAAAAGAGGACTAAAAAAAACAAGCTCCCCGGAAAATGCGGGGAGCTGTATTTGTTTAAAAAAGAGTATATTTCAGAAATACTCGTCCTCGTCATCTCCATCATCAAACTTTAGTTCAAACTCCACTTCTTCCCGCAGTTGCCTCACCCAGAGCTGCAGGACTTCCCCCTCATCCGTCTCATCAACATGGGCGGCTATGATGGGTATTTCATCCGTTAACCCTGCTTCCGTGCGAAACTCCAGGAAAACGGCCTCACGTTCATTCCAGGAGGAACGGCAGCGGTCCACCAGGGCGGCTCCGTCGAACGTCCTGACCTCGGTAAAGAAGGTTTCAAATTGTCCCGGGCTTTCCGTAACTCCTTGGATCCACAACCCGTTTACTTCCTGAAAATTCGGCGTTGGCCCTTCGATGATGGTAATTTTTTCAGTCATAGGATCTACTTCTGTAAAATTTTTTTTATTGGCTTACGGCTATCTTACCATAAAAAATAGTCCCGTACAGAGGAGTCTGACCGTTGCTAGGTCGCTGCAGGTTTCAAATTCGTAAACTAAACCCTCTCCTGGAAGACAAGTTGCGCTCCCTTGTTTTATACCTATGCGCAATGTCCTGCTTTCTGCTCCTCTCCTGACGGACGAATCCAGGCCGCTCTGATTTAAACTCCTTTTGCTCCGGGAGATCTATCCCTATAGAGTATAATTACTGCAATTATTGCGCTGAGAGGAAAAGTTGATGTCCTCAACTCAAATACTTTTTACCCTTTCTCAGGATGATTCTTTTTCAAATACACTCTACCCTGCTCTGGATAAGGCCGCTCAGATCAGCGGGGGTCAATTTTCCTGTTCCCTTTTTCAACCCCAGGATAAGAAAAACCTCTCTTCTGTCCTCAGAGAACAAGAGCCGGCGGCCGTGCTGCTGGACCTTGACCACCTCCCTCCTTTCTGGGAAGAATTTTCCCAATTGCTGGAGGAGATCCATCCCCAAGTCCCGCTGATTGGGGTTCTTTCAAAAAACACCTTTCCGGAAAAAAACTCCCTCCCGCTTGACCTCACAATCACCAGTCCTGAAATAAACGGTTCTTTCTTTGCCCGGACCATTCCAGCTGTCATCAAGAATAGACAGCTGGAGATATCCACCGGCAAAGACCGCCATTATCTAAAATCCCGCTTGGCTGAATACCAGGCAATTTGCCAGGCCAGCCTGAATTTAACCTCAGACCTGGAGCTTGAACCAGTGCTGGCCAATATCTTAAAAAGCGCCCTGAAACTGGTCCCTGCCGATGACGCCCATATCTTCCTTTACGATGGAAAGGAGTTAGCTTTCGGGGCTGCTCTTTTTAACGGCGAAAAACAAAAAGAACCTTTCTCTAACCCCCGTTCTGACGGGTTAACGGCCTCGGTTGCTCGCTCAGGAGAAAAAATAGTCGTAAATCAGGTTGAAGATCATCCCCTTTTCGAGAACACCCCCTGGCATGGATCCATCGTGGGGATCCCTCTGCTCGTCGGTCAGCAGGTGTTGGGGGTGATGAACATTGCTTTCCATTCCACCCATATCTTTAAAAACCGGGAGCTAGAGCTGCTGGACCGGTTGGCCGCCCAGGCGGCGGCAGCCATCCACAACGCCCATCTTTATGAACTCGCCCAGCAAGAAATCAGGGAACGGAGGCAGGTTGAAAAAGCCCTCCGGGAAAGCGAAAAACGCTACCGGATGCTGTTTGATTCTTCCAAAGATGCGATTATGCTCCTATCTCCTCCCTCCTGGAAATTCACCTCGGGCAACCAGTCCCTGTTTGACATGTTCCAGCTGGAAGGGCTTAATCAGCTTTGCTCTTTGGGGCCCGGAGATCTTTCTCCCCCTTTTCAACCCGATGGACAACCTTCCGCCTCCAAGTCACTGCTGATGATTCAGCAAGCCCTGGAGGAAGGCTCCCATTTCTTTGAATGGACCCATGCCCGGATCACGGGGGAAACTTTTCCCGCAACAGTTTTGCTCACCAGGGTGGACTTAGAAGAGGAATCTTTTTTACAGGCAACTGTCAGAGATATCACCGAAAGAAAGCAGACAGAGCAGGCCTTAAAACAAAGCGAAGAAAAACTACGGCGGATAGTCCAGGGAACCGATGCCTTAATGATCAATGTCAATCCCCAAGGGAAAATTACTTATTTCAATGAAGCTGTATCCTCTTTCCTGGGAATAAAGGAGGGAGATCTGTTGGGGAAATCTTACCTGCAATTTATCCATCCCCTGGATCGGGAGCGAGTCCGCTCCACCTACTTAGATTCGCTGCACACGGGAAACACCAACTCTCTTGAATTTCGGATCATCGGAGCCGGAAATCAAACCCGCTGGGTGAGATTTGTCAATCATCCCCTCTATGAAAAAGATCAAATTGTTGACATGGCCGGAATTGCCCTGGACATAACCAAATCCATCGAATTGGAAAGGAAAGCCGAGGAGAGGCGCCTTTACCTGGAAGGTTTACTGCAGGCAGCCCTGGACGCCATTGTGACCAGCGACAACGAAGGGACCGTGCAGGAATGGAACATCGGGGCTGAGAATCTCTTCGGTTATCGGAGGGAAGAGGCTGTGGGCAAGAACGTAGATGAGCTAATTGCTCGACCGAACCTGGAAATCTTCCG
Organism: Anaerolineales bacterium; assembly: GCA_034520505.1. Lineage (GTDB taxonomy): Bacteria > Chloroflexota > Anaerolineae > Anaerolineales > UBA11858 > B10-G9. The sequence goes on from JAXHNK010000001.1 coordinate 125,642, forward strand.
GGAAGCACAGTCCCTGTCCTCCCGAGTGATGGATAGAAAGACCCTGCCTCCCACAGAAACCATTCGCTATCGTAAAGACGGCTCGCCGGTTCATGTGGTTTTAACCGCAGCTCCTATTCTGATCGAGGAAGAGGTGGTCGGAGGAGTCGCCACCTATACCGATATAACCCCTCAAAAAGAAATGGAAAAAGCCATCAAACACATGGCCACTCATGACTCCCTGACCGGACTGCCCAACCGTCGTTTGTTCAACGACCGGATTGTGTTAGAAATCTCCCATGCTCAACGCCGGGGAGAAAAAGTTGCTGTGCTCTTGATGGACCTGGATTTATTCAAAGAAATTAACGACACCCTGGGTCATAATATCGGAGACAAAATGCTGCAGGCCGTCGGCGATAGGTTGACCCAAGTTCTGCGAAAAAGTGACACCGTAGCCCGGATGGGGGGCGATGAATTTATGCTCATTTTGCCAGAGATCAAAGAAGTATCCGCTGTCAATTCCTCTCTCTCCCGGTTGTTAGAATCACTGCAAAGTCCCTTCCTTATTGAAGGAAATCAACTTAAAATCAGCACCAGCATCGGGGTCTCTTTTTTTCCCGATGATGGATTGGACGGCGACACCCTGGTTAAAAAAGCTGATATTGCCATGTATCGGGCAAAAGAAAGAGGTGGAAACCAATTCCAATTCTATCAACCCCCTGATGATTAATTTCTTTTATTCCCATGGTCAATAAATAGATGCAATCTCTGATCATAATCCTTCCCGACTCAGTAAATTTTGAGCAGTTGGACCAATCCTGGCCTTCCTTTCTGCAGGCAGCAGAAAACATGCCCGGGTTGATTAAAGAATCCGTGACCGTGATCACTGAAACTCTCTCGGGAACATCCTCGATAGCCAGAATATATGCCTTTCTCTTCGAGGATAATCCTTCTCTGATCCAGGCTCTTTCCTCTCCCCAGGGAGAAAAAGCCGGGAGGCTGATTCATCAACTCAGCGGGGGAAAAGCAATCATCCTCACCGGACAATATCGCGAAGACAGCCTGGAAAATTTGAAAAAATATCATTCTGCTTCCCATGAAGAATAAGCTGTTCTCCCAGCGCTTACTCCACCTATTCCTGCCTTTCCTTATCCTCTTTTTAGCGGGAGGGATTGCTTCTTATTACTGGTTCTCTTCCCGGATGGATCGCACCCGTTATCTCCTGACCTGGCTTCGTAATCCCTTTCAACATCCGGGGTGGGCCATCACGGCTTTGGACAGCTGCCCTCAGGCGCCGTTCCTCTTTCCCTCTACGGGATATATCGGCTATCGCTGGGGCGACTCTTTTCGACCCGGACACAAGCATCAGGGGATAGACATTTTTGCCGCTGGTAAAGCAGGTTCAACTCCCGTTTATGCCGCTTACGATGGGTATCTAACCCGCCTTCCGGATTGGAAAGCCTCGGTGATCATCCGCATCCCTGAAGACCCCCTCCATCCGGATCGCCAAATCTGGACCTACTATACTCATCTGGCCGATGAAAACGGGAAATCCTTCATTTCAGACCAATTTCCACCTGGCTCCCAGGATCTTTTTGTGGAACAAGGAGACTTGTTAGGTTATCAAGGAAATCATTCAGGAAAAGCAGCTAAACCTGTCGGTGTTCATCTCCACTTTTCAATTGTAAAAGATGATGGACAGGGACATTTTATGAACGAACTGGAAATGACCAATACCTTGGATCCCTCTCCCTATTTAGGGTTACCTTTGACCTCAAATCATACCCTTCATCCTCCAACCAAGTGTTTGAATTCTGACAGTTAGCTCCCATCAGAAAAATCTACTATCCCCAAAAAGGAGTTCCCGATGAATGAATACCAATTTATTGAAGTCCAAGAAAAAGATAATGTAGGGCTCATAACCCTGAACCGTCCCCAGGCACTGAATGCCTTATCCCCAGAATTATTGTCTGAATTGGTAAATGCTCTTCACTCCCTGGATGAACAACAAAAAATAGGAGCAATGGTAATCACAGGAAGCGACAAAGCTTTTGCCGCCGGAGCTGATATCAAATCTATGGTTTCAGCATCAACTGTGGATATGCTCAAAAGCAACTTTATCCCCCTTTTTGACCAACTTCAGAAAATTCAGAAACCGTTGATCGCTGCTGTCTCTGGTTTTTGTCTTGGGGGTGGGAATGAATTAGCGCTGGCCTGTGATTTGATCATCGCTTCCGAAACAGCCCGGTTTGGTCAACCTGAAATAAACCTGGGGGTTATCCCTGGGGCCGGGGGCACTCAGCGTCTCCCTCGGGTAGTGGGAAAAGCCCTGGCCATGGAAATGGTGCTCAATAACCGCACCCTCTCGGCTGAGGAAGCCCTTTCTTTCCAGCTGATTAATCATGTCTATCCAGTTGAAGATTATCTGGAACAAGCTCTTCAGCTTGCCCAAGAAATTGCCCAGCGCGCTCCTCTTGCTGTGATTACGGCCAAAAAGATGATTAATCACGCTTACGAAACCCCCCTCCAAGAAGGATTGGATGATGAAAGGCGTTCTTTCTATATGCTGTTTTCTACTCAGGATCAGCAAGAAGGGATGGAAGCCTTTCTGGAAAAACGTTCGCCTTCCTGGAAGGGTGAATGATTAATCAGAAAGAAGCGTTTTCTTTTATCATCCACTTATCAACATTTATAAGTAAGAATCTATATTTAGTAGTCTTAGTAGGGCCTGGGGATATGTGGAAAACGAGGAGCTCTCATTACTCTGCGGAGCTTTTCAACCAGCAGAGCTCAAGATAGAGGTGGTTATGGGGACATAGGACTGTATATAGGGGCCTTTATCTTGAGAAGAGGGGTATCTTTATCCCCAAGAAGGTGTTGAAAAAAGAGGTATTTCTTCTAACAGCAGCAGGCTGGATTTAGAGAAATCTATATATGGGGGTAGTAAAGGAAGCCTTCCCTATATATGGGGAAGGGTTTGCAGAAAAGTAAAGAAAGAAAAGGAAGTTATCCCCAAAGAGAGGGGGTTATCCACAGATTAAACCAAGTTATCCACAGAAATCGGGAAATTTAGAAAATTTCAGGAAGGGGGAGAAATGATGGTTCCGTTGGGGATCACCGTGCTTTTGGGAATGACAACGATTCCATCTCGAACGGAGTACATTTCCTGGTTGATTTCCGTTCCTCGGGGGAAGGGGGTGATAACTACCCCTTTCCCTATTCGGGCGTTTTTATCGATGATGGCTCCTGATATTTTGCTCTCCGCTCCTATTCCGATGGGAATACTGTGAGGGTGGGTGGCATTTTCTTCATAATAATCTGCACCCATCAATACGGAATTTTTCAGCAGAACGCCATCCTTAATCTGACTGCGCAATCCGATCACAGAGTTATGGATTTCAGCCTGGCCTATCTCGCAGCCGTCGGCCAGATAAACTTGCTCCAGCTGAGCCCCCGACACCAGGGTGCCGGGCAGGAACCGGGCATGAGTGTATATGGGGAATTGAGGATGGTGAAAATTAAATGGGGGGTTGGGTTTGGTTAGCTGCAGGTTGGCCTGGTAAAAAGACCTCATAGTTCCGATATCTTCCCAGTAATCATCGAAATCATACCCCACCACTTTATGAGAATGAATAGCTTGAGGGATAACCTCTCCGCCAAAGTCGTCCGCGTCAGTCTCTCCCAATATTTTGGACAGCACCTTGGTTTTGAACAGATAGATACCCATCGACCCCAGATAGGGGCGCTCTTCATCATCCCGACTGACAAAAGAAGAAAGTATTTCGGGATCATGAGGCTTTTCAACAAAATCGGTGATCAGTCCGTTGGCCTGACGTTTGAGGATCCCAAACCGGGAGGCCTGACCTGTAGAGACCGGCTGAACAGCGACGGAAATATCCCCCCCTTTTTTCCAGAGGTCTTCAGCCATTTTTCCGTAATCCATGCGGTAGAGGTGATCTCCGGCCAGGATCAGGGTATAGTCTGCTCCCGAGGAATGGATTTCGAAAAGCTGCTGCCGCACAGCATCGGCTGTTCCCTGATACCAGGTGTCATTAAACACGGTTTGTTCAGCTGCCCAGATCTGGACCCACCCCTGATGGAAGGGATCAAAATTATAAGTGCGGGTGATATGGCGGTGCAGAGAAACGGAATTGTATTGGGTGAGGATGGCGATGCGGTTGATATCGGAGTTGATGCAATTACTGATTGGAAGGTCAATTAACCGGTATTTTCCGGCGATGGGAACAGCCGGTTTAGCGCGCACCTTGGTCAGCGGAAATAGGCGGGTTCCTCTCCCTCCTCCCATGATGACCCCCAGGATGTCATTCGTGGATGGCATACCAGACTCCTTATAAGCTGACCCGCTCCGGGAAAAAACCCTCCTTTGCGGGGAGGGTTTTACCAAGTTTCCTGCCGGAGGGCGGATGATGAATAATTTCAGGAAAGAGTAGTGCCGAAGGTGGGAGTCGAACCCACAATCCTCAAGGGAACGCGAGTTTGAGTCGCGCGCGTCTGCCTGTTCCGCCACTTCGGCATGGCAAAGAAAGTATACCTAAAAACAAATCGAGGGTCAAGATGCCCTGCACCCCGGAAAAAAACGCAGGAAAACCTTGGATAGGAAGTGTTGTGCCTGAATCAAGGAGCAACCCTCTGCTGCCACTTTACTCCTGTCTGCACAAAAACTGGTAAAATTTTAGCTGGATTTAATCAGCCGTTTGCCCTGAGCGAAAGAACAGGAGAAACAGAGCGTTCGAGGCTGCCGGAAGGCGACTACGACTGTCTGCCCCAGAAAGGATGACAAAAGGTATGAAGACAAGCCAAAAACCCCAAGACGTTATGGATAAATCCTTGAAGAAATATCTGGCGCTGGCCTTTATCCCCGCCTGGGTCCTGTTTCTCTCACCCCTGGTCGGAGACAAGATCCTTCCCGGGTCTGGACAACGAATTGCCCTGATTGCCTGGGGACTGGCCATGTGGATGCCGGGCGCGGGGGCTTTACTCGCTGTTTCCGGGACCGATCATTCACCCCTTAAAAAGCTCAACCTCCATCGTCTGGGTGAAAAAAGATACTATTTCTGGGCCTGGCTGATCCCCCTGATCCTGGTCGTTATCACCGGAGTGCTGACCTGGGTGTTTAAATTAGGTGCTTTTGACCGGGAGCTTCCCTTGATTCAAGCAATGATCAAACAGCTTCCCGAAGGGAGCGGAATCTCTCCCCGGACCTTGCTCGTCGTTCAGCTGGCAGCTTCTCTCACCCTGGCCCCGCTTTTCAACACCCTCTTCGCCCTGGGGGAAGAACTTGGCTGGCGGGGATATTTGCTCCCCAAATTACTCCCCCTTGGAGAAAAGAAAGCCCTAGTGATAAGCGGGGTCGTTTGGGGGGCATGGCATGCGCCAGTCATCCTGCAGGGGCACAATTATCCCCAGAACCCCCGGTTAGGAGCAGGGATGATGGTGGTCTTCACCCTGCTATTAGGAATTTTCCTGGGCTGGCTGTACCTAAAAACAGAAAGCCCCTGGGCTCCAGCCCTGGCTCACGGCACTATTAACGCGGTAGCAAGCTTACCCTTGCTTTTTTTGGACCAGGTCAACATCACTTGGGGAGGCACCCTGGCCAGCGCTGTGGGCTGGATACCTCTTTTAGCCCTGGCTTTGATCCTCTATGGAATCGGAGAAATGCCTGCCGGGAAGAAAGAGGAACGTTTCACGTGAAACCTGGCGGAACCCAGCAAGAGGGATGTTTCACGTGAAACATCCCAGGGGGGTTTTTATATCCGGGCTGAATTTTGCCCCGGGGGCAGGTTGATCTGATGTTCCTTCCTTTTGTCCGGGATAGCGGCATCTGTTGGGGGAGGGATTTGCGGGGGTTTGAAGCTGGGATCGATGAAAGCAGGGTGAAATCTGGGATTCGAGGTTTGAGAATCTGCAGGTGTGACAGGCGCCCTGGGGTCATCCTGGTGGGGGGTAAAATCCCTTCCGTCACGCCGGGGTGGGAGGGAGCAAAAGCAGGGGGATCCAGTCAAAAAAGAAAATGTGTCGCCTGGTTGATTTTGAATTACAATAGGGTTGTCAGGACGTGCACCTCTTTAGTGTCTGTTAAGGATGGATATGCTCAAAGACTTAGCTGAGACCATTTCGGATCCCGGGCTGCGGAAAAAGATCCAAAAAATGTCCCGCCTGGTGGAAATCAGCGGGATTTTGAATTCGACCTTAAAGCCTGATCTGCTCCTGCAAACTATTTTGACGACGGCTGTCGATTTACTGGAGTGTCATGATGTTTCCATTTTGCTTTATGACGAGCGAGAAAAGGGGCTGCGATTTGCAGCAGTGACTAACCCCAACAAGGAAAAATTGGAAGAAATTCCAGTTCCCTTGGAAAACAGCCTGGCCGGGACCATATTTACGGAGAACCGCTACCTGGTGATCAACAATGTCGACCAGGACCCCCGGCATTATGATGAGGTGGGTGAGCAAACTGAGTACAAGGTTGATTCTCTGCTGGGGGTTCCCATGAGGATCAAGGACCGGGTAACCGGGGTGATGGAGGCATTAAATAAGAAAGAGGGGGGGTTCACGGATTTTGACGTTTCTTTGCTGTTGGTCGTCGCTTCCCAGGCGGCGATCTCCATTCATAATGCCCAATTGATTCAGGCGCTACAGCAGGCGAATATCGAGCTCAGCCAGGCGGATAAGTTAAAAAGAGATTTGATGTCGGTTGCTTCCCATGAGCTGCGCACGCCTCTGGGGAATATCTTGGGTTATGCCACCTTGTTGTATGAAGACGCCGGAGAGGAGATTCGGCCTCTGGCAGAATCGATCCTGTCTGCATCCTCAAAGCTGCGGGCTGTGTTGGACGATATCGCGAATATGAATTTGTTGTATGCGGGAAAGGCGGATCTGGAGCTGTCCAGCACAACTTTGCAGCAGGTGATTTCCTACGCTCGGCAGGAAGTGGAACATGCCGTCCGGCAGGAGGATTATGAGCTCGAATACAGATTGCCCGCTGACCCCCTGCCAATCGTGGTTGATCTCCCCAAAATGAGCGTTGTTTTTGTCAACTTGTTGTTAAACGCCGTGAGATTTACGCCCAAACAGGGGAAAATAGTCCTGGAAGCCAGAGAATATCAGGATCGGGTTGAGGTGGAAGTGAGGGATACCGGGCGGGGGATCAAGACTGAAAACCTGGAAAAAATCTTTGAGGTGTTTTTTCAGGAGGAGGAACATATGATCCGGCGGGTTGGGGGTTTGGGGCTGGGCCTTTCCATTGCCAGGGAGCTGGTGGAATTGCATGGGGGGGAGCTGTGGGCAGAGAGCGAAGGCCGCGGACAGGGGGCAACTTTTACTGTCTCGCTTTCGAAAGAACCTCCAGGAACCGGATGAGGGATTAAGCCCATTCCGGTTCTCCGAAGTAGTTTTCGTGCGAAGATTCGCAAACTTCCAGCAGCTGGTCGAAAGTTTCCAGCCTTTCCCGGAAGTCATTTCCAGCTAAGCCCAGGGCTCCGCAGGCTTCTCTCCATTCCTGACGGAGTTGATGATCTCCGGGTAAAACTTTCGCCGCGGCAGTCCAGCTGTTGATCAGCGGCCACAGGGCGCTGAGCGGTCTTTCGCTGCCGAGCATAGCCTGAACGGCAGCAGAAAAGTAGCGTTTTTGCTGGCTGAGCAAATACCCCTCCCGGTGTTCCCCGGCAGCTTCCAGCGCCTGGGTCCAGGGGGAAAGCCAGCGGTCAAGCTGGTCGAGCGAGAGCAGGTGTCCGCCAAGCGCTTCCTGGTAGCGGGGAAGTAAATCAGGGTTGATTTGTTGAGCGGTTTCCGGGAAGGCTAATCCCAGCCGGCGAATAGTCAGCGGGGCCCCCAACAGCAGCGCCAAAGAATTGACAGCTTGTTGGACCGCGGTCAGATAAGGTTGAATTTCTTCCAGTGTTCCCAGCGGAGCGCTCAGCTGGCGGTCAAGCCAAAATTGGCGGGCCTGTTTCAACCAGGGCAAGGCTCGGTCCTGGATAGTTTCCTGGGCATGGAACAGGCTTCGGGCGCCGGACTGCGTATAGTCGAAAAAGTGTTTGGGGTCATAGAGGGGTTGAGATTCGTGCAGGGTAGGCCCCAGCCAGGGATCAGTTCGCAAGCTGCGGTGATCGTGGTAAAGTGCTTGATCGTGATGCTCCAGGTCAAAATGGATCTCCGGGGTCAGGGGGATGATTTCCCGAGGAATTTCCGGAGGATCATGGTGAATCAGGACCAGATCAATGTCACCAGCTTCTCCAATCAGGGGTGATCCGTGAACCAGCGAGCCCCGGAGGTATACGGCCAATATATCCGGGTTCTGATCGACTATTTGGTCGGTTAGACGCTGGGCTTGTTCGCGGAGAATTTCAGGTGAAAAATGCATCGAGGATCAGCTCCGGGAGATTAATCAATTAAGGGAAGTTCTGTCTGATAGGGGGGTAGTTTGGCTGACTGCCGGATGCGATTTTCCACCCAGTCCAGGTCTTCTTCCCAGGCAACATAATTCAGCTCGTTAGTGTCAATCTTCAAAACCGGAACCTTATCGTTCTTGGTGTTGAAAAATTTTTCGTAGGTCAGGTTAAGTTCGTGAATATAATCCGGGTCCATGTTGCGTTCATAAGGGCGATCGCGCAGGGCAATCCGCTGCATGAGCACTTCGGTTTCGGCCTGCAGGTAAACGATGAGATCGGGCAAAACCAGTTTTTCAGCCAGGGCGTTATGCACGCTGTAATAGGTTTTCAGCTCGTCTCCGTCCAGATTCAGGGTTGCAAAAAGGGCGTCTTTCTCAAATGTGTAATCGGCGATTAGATGCTGGTTTTTTTCCAGGGCGCCCGGAACTTCCCGCTGCTGACGGTAGCGGCTGAGCAGGAAAAAAATCTGAGTTTGAAAAGCATATCCTGCCCGGTCGGAATAAAAATCAGCCAGAAAAGGATTTTCTTCAAACACTTCTAAAAGCAGGGCGGAATTAAAGCGGGGCGATAACAGGCGGGCCAGGGTGGTTTTTCCGACACCAATAGCACCTTCGATTGCCACGTAAGTCATAATTTGTTTCCTGAAAGAGTAGTGATTACCCGGGTTGAAACCGGCGCGGTAATGATACCAAATTTAGTATATTTCAGCAACGTTTACTTGACAGACCAGCGCTGTTAACGCTACACTGGAAATATCAATCCTAATCCATTATAACTTACTAGGAGGGAAATATGGTTGGGTTGAATCGGGTCCAGCTGATCGGGCATTTGGGTCGTGATCCAGAACTAAAAACGACCCCGGGGGGAAAGAAAGTTTGTGATTTCAGCATGGCCGTAAACCGCCGCTGGCACAATAGCGAGGGGGAGGTTCAGGAAGCGACTGAATGGTTTAACATTGAGACCTGGAACCGCCTGGCGGAAGTATGTGCTGAATATCTCAAAAAAGGCAGCTTGATTTTCCTGGAAGGGCGTTTGCAAACAGACAGCTACGAGCAGGATGGTGAAGTAAAATATTTCACCAAAGTGGTAGCTTCTCAAATGCAGATGCTGGACAGGAAAGAGACGCTGGAAGCCTAAGAAGCAGGAAGGCGGTCAGCTAACAAATTTGATTGACAGCCCGCTCTGTTTAGGATCAATAAAACCGGTGGGTGGTATGATCCTGCCCTGTGGACGGCTCCCGGGGGGGACTCGTTCAGGAGGAAAGGACCGGCAAAGGCAGGCCGCAGCTTTTTCCCAAGATTTCGAATTGAAATTGTAATGTAGTTGCAGTGAACGACTGGGTCTTTTAATATATGATTAAGCTTGATGAACGTCTGGGTGCCCCCCTCACTCAGGCGTTTGTCGTTTAATTAGAGGTGGGGGAATTTGGATTGTCCTTTTTTGTGAAGTTCAGGATGTTTCAGAGGTTGTGGGTATAATTTTTATAGGGTAGCTCCGGGAGCAAGTCGCCCCGGGGAGTTTCTGTTTCTGCCCTCCCGGGTGTTTCAGGTTTGCTTTCTTGAAACTGGCCAAATAAATGCTGGAAGAGGCTTTACAATGGAATAGCTGGATGGGCCAGGTGATCAAATTTTCCTGGCTAAAACCCCAGCTGCAGCCAATCGGTGGTGGTAACTACCTGACAGCTGAGGAAAATGAAGACGATAAGGAGGATAAACCCGCAGCCGCAGCCGCTGCAGGAAAGTCCTTTTCCAAACCCAAACCGGCGCTGCAGCCAATTGAACAGCACGTCAAGCATCAATAATTGGAACAATCCCGACAAACAGCCCTGTCTTTGTTTCACATGAATCTCCTGGAACCAGCGGTGTCTATCATTATATACGGAAGTCGGAAAAAAATGTTGCAGAAAACTCTGGGTCCGGGGAGACAGCACAGTCTATTAGCTGGCTGTTACCTGGAGAGCAGTCAGTGGGGAGCATTTCTTGTTGAGCTCATTTTATCAGGTCTGGTTTCGCAGACAGGCGTTGACCGAGGTTGAGCAAGCTGCGGAGCGAAAGACAAGGATATTTTTTAGAACCGTCGGAAGATCAGGACGTTCAGAAACCTGCAGAAATGAGGCTGGGAGGAAGCGAGCTTGAATCAAAAAAAGATCAGCACTATCGGGCGGGCGGTTGATCCTGCTTATCCAACTAATCAAGCAATTTTAATCCTTACTCTCCTGGGGACAGCTGCCGGGACAGGCTTCCAGCTGGGGGCAGGAATGTCCTTAAGGGCTGCAGCCGGGTGGGGGCTCGGGGCCGGGTTGAGCGTGTTCTTGGCCTGGGCTTTAACCCGGGAGCTGGATCCTGATCATGAGTACGCGGCATTCGCCTCAGCAGTCCTGGCTTTTGGAGCAGTTTTCTTCTGGGGGCTGCCGGATCTGGGAGTGATCTTCTGGAGCCTTTTGCTGATCCGGGTGGTGAATCATACCACCGGCCTTTCCGCGACCGGGCTGGACACTCTGGGAGTAATCGGAATTTCCAGTTGGCTTTCTTACCGGGGGAACCCGGGAATCGGAGTTGTCGCTACCCTGGCTTTGCTCGGGGACGCTGTCCTGCCCGGAGGGAAAAAAAGGCAGAGTTACCTGGCAGGGATGAATGCCCTGATCGTTCTGCTGACCCTCTTCCTGGGCGTGGGGCGTGGGGTGGGAGTAGAGTTTTCCTGGGCTGCAATGGGGATTTCCCTGGCCGGAGCAGCTTTATTTGGCTGGGTGGTCGGCGACAGCAGCTCCATCAAAAGCACGGGTGATCAAACTGGAGAAGTTTTGCTTCCAGCCCGGGTTCAGGGGGGGCAACTGCTGGCTCTGGTGATCGTACTGGAAATGACCGGGTGGCTGGGATGGCAGGGTATGCTCGCTGTCTTGCCCCTGTGGGCAGCGGTTGGAGGTATTTTAGCAGCTAGAGTTTATTTATCCTTGAGGGCGGCGCGATGATGGGATTTGGGTTTAGGGATGAAAACAATCTGAAGAAGGGCTTGATATAATCAATTTTAAACTGAAAAGCAAGGGTCCACCAGGATTCTCTCCTTCAGAGGACGTACTTCGCAGTGATTGCGAATGGAAAGGCTTGCCATGATCAAAACACCACAGCGGGAACAGTCCACATGGGTAGAAGTTGATTTAGGAAGTATTCGCAGGAACCTCCGGGCTGTTCTGGAACGCACATCCACCGAGGTGATGGTGGTAGTGAAAGCCAATGCCTATGGACACGGCGCAGTTCCGGTAGCCCGCGCTTCAATGGAGGCGGGCGCCAGCTGGTGCGCGGTAGCCCGGGCCGATGAGGCCCTGGAGCTCCGAGAGGCGGGGCTGGACTGTCCCCTGATGATCCTCGGTTATATCCCCCCTGATCGGATCGGGGAAATGATCGAAAACCAGGTACGGTTGACTTTCTGGGATGAGATCCAGGCCCGGCGGATCGACAGTATTGCGGGGGACCTGGGACGAACAGCCGCTGTGCACTTAAAAGTAGACACGGGAATGAGCCGCCTGGGCGTGCAGTATGACCGAGCGGTGGACCTGGTCAGCAGGTTGAATAACTATCCCCATTTAAAACTGGAAGGAATTTTTACCCATTTTGCCCGGGCTGATGAACAAGATCCCACGCCGACTGATCATCAGGAACAGCGCTTCCGGGAGGTAATTGAGGAACTAGAACGGCGAAACTTACGTCCGCAGTTAGTTCATGCCGCCAATTCCGCTGCCAGCTTGACCAGACCCAGCGCAACTTTTGATTTAGTTCGCTTAGGAATTTCGCTTTACGGCCTGGAACCTTCTCCTCAATGCCCCCTTCCCCCGGATTTCCGCCCGGCATTGAGCTGGAAAAGCGTCCTCAGCCAGGTGAAAATTCTACCCGCGGGCCGGGGAGTTAGTTATGGACATATTTACACCACCAAGCAGGAGGAAAGGCTGGGGACCATTCCTGTCGGGTATGCCGATGGCTATCACCGGGTAAGCGGCAGTGAGGTTTTAGTAGGGGGAAAAAGAGTGCCGGTTGTGGGCCGGGTGTGCATGGATCAGATCGTGGTCAACCTGGACCAGGTGCCGGAAGCCCGGGTCGGGGATGAGGTGGTGATCATCGGTGAACAGCAAGGCGCCCAATACACAGCTGACGACTTAGCCCGGGTCTGGAATTCGATCAATTATGAAGTAGTGTGTGCCGTCGCGGACCGGGTTCCCCGGTTTTATCGTTAACTCCTGGATGGATGGAGTGCTGACCGGGCTTAATTACAGCCCACGCAGCCAGGGATTAGCCCAGGGTATCGAAGCCAGGATGACCAGCAAGCTCAGCCCCAGCCAGAGAGCAGCCCTCCGGTGCTTCGCCAGGTCGCTCGCGGTTTTTTTGGGCAGGGCCGATCCTAGGTGGGCGAAAACTGCGGCGGCGACCATAGTTAATATATGTTCACTGAAGAAGCGGATGCTGACGGAAAATCCCCCCAGGGCATAGAGGACCAACCCGACTGTAAGTTGAATGTCAAGGGAGATGGTGGCGAATAACCCTGGTTTTGTGTTGGCATCGCCCCAGTTTCTTTTACCGATCCAGCCCCACAAAGCTCTGAAGAGGCTGTAAGCTACAGCCAGGATAACTACCCAACGCAGGTAATTGTGGATATAGAGAAAAGGTAAATAGATGTTTGTTAACATACGTTCTCCTTGGGAGCAGCAGTTGCTCAGTAGAAAAAGGTGCAAATTGTGGCGGAGGATAAAGGTTCATCCGTTGAGGAGAGCTTCCTCCGGGACAGCCTCCCCGGAAAAACGGTCCTGGCTGCCGAGGATAAGGTGCAGGAGATAAAAGCTAAGCACGGCTATCCCGCAGAGCCCGGCCCCCAGATACCAGAGCAGGTCGGGGTTGTAGTTGTCCAGGATGTACCCAGCCGCGCTGGGGCCGACAGTTGCCGGCAGTGCCCAGGAAAGACCAAAGACCGCCATATAGCGGCCGCGCATAGCTTTGGGGGCAAAATTTGCCGCCAGCGCTGAGGCTGTGGGCATAATGATCATTTCCCCGATGGTGATGATCACAATCGCCGTGGCAAACAACCAGTAAAGGGTGACAAAACCGAACATCCCGAAACCGATTAAGTAGAAAAAGGTCCCGGTGGCCATCATGATGAACGCGGGATATTTTTTGATCCGCCGGGTGGTGGGAAATTGAAAGAGAATGACGGTAATCGCACTGGTTGTCAGCAGAAAACCATATCCCTGGGGAGCGATGTCGTGATGATCCCGGAGGTAAACCGAAAGGGTGTTGTACATTTGTTGGTAGACAACACCCATCAACATAGAGGCTGCCAGAAAGGCCACATAGGCCAGATTCTTGAGCACCTGTCCGTAACCGGCAAATGTGCGCAGGATGCTTTCGGGCTCTTCGCTGGTCTCCGGTTTGGTTTCGGGGATGTAGAAAAAGAAAATCACAGCTACCAGGCAGCTAATGACCGCGTCCAGCACGAAAAGCAAAAAATAACTGCGGTTAGCTATGAACCCGCCGATCGTCGGGCCGATGATCCAGGACATATTGGTCACTACCCGGAGGATGCCGAACCCTTCCTGACGTTTGCTTTCGGGCAGCAGGTCGGCGACCATGGCTTGATGTGCGGGACCGGCGATATTTGATAGCAAGCCGATAATTACTGCCAGGGGATAGAGCACGGCCAGCTCGTTGACAAAACCCAGGCTGAGGGTGCTGAGCGCGCTGAAGACCAGGCCAAAAAGGATCAGATTTTTCCGGCCAAATTTATCGGTCAGCGCTCCCCCAATCATGGAACCAATCAGTCCGAAGGCCGAAAAAATACCCAGGACAATTCCCGCCCGGGCCATTCCCACGTTAAATTTTTCGGTAATGTACAGGGAAAAGAAGGGGAAAAGAAGGGTCCCTCCTATCCGGTCGATAAAAGAAGCGCCTACCACTACCCAGAATTTCTGGGGAAAATCGTGATAGATTTTTTGTAAGCGGGTGAACATGCTGTCCTGTTTTCTTAAATTTTGTTTTTTAAGGAAAATGCATTATAGCATAGGGAACAGGAAAAAGTTAAGCATAAACTCGGTGGTTAATCTCACTTTGTGGCTTTGAAGAAATTTAAAAGTTAACTTTTTAACTGCCCGGGAAATGAATTACGCACTATCCATATTTTTTCATTGATGTTCCTTGGACAACAGTTTGCTTATCAGTGATGTTTTCAAAGGTTAATCAGGTTGTGATGCATCTGACGCAGGGTGTTCATGGTCTCTTGCAGCTGTTCCCGGGGGATTCCCTCCAGGGCTTGTTTCAGGGTCTTCCCTGCCGCGCTGGTTAGCTCTCTCTCCGCCCGTCTGCCGGAGGGGGTCAAGAAAACCCGGTAGCAACGCTGGTCGTCTAGGTCTTTCCGCCGGACGATCAGGTCCATCTCTTCCAGATAAGCCAGAATCCGGGCGACGTTGGTTTTGTCTTTGAGGGTGCGGCGAGCGAGGTCTTTTTGCGGGACGCCTTCTTCCTGCTTTAATGCATGAAGCAGCAGCCACTGCGGCGATGTGATCTCCCAGCCGGCCTCCCGGAAGGCGTTTTCCAGCGCTGCTTTAAAGCCGAAGGCGGCTCGCCCCAGATAGCGCTGAAAATACTCCTGATGAGGCCCATTTTTTACCATTTCCATTTTTCTCCCCGGTTAATAGTTGCTGCGGCAACAATTATAGGCGGGTCCCCGTTTGCGGGCAAGCGGCTTTTAGTGCGATCCTCAATTGGGTCCTTCCCGGTTTATAATTTAGGAGTCAGCCGGGTTTATTTGATGCCTGTTACCAGTTCAGTTAGCACCTATTCGACACGAGGAACCATCGTGAAGCTGATCGCTTTTCAAGATCCTGTCCGGTTTCAAAAGCAGTTGTCTTCGTTTCTCACCCAGCATGAGGCTGAGAATAACCTCATCCTGGTTATTTTGGCCGATTTGCTAGCCGGCGAATATCAAGATCCACCGCCCTATCTGGCTGCCGTAGAAGACGGCAGTAAGATGGTTCTGGCCTTAATTTGTACCCCATCTTATCCCTTATTGTTTTCCTACCGGGAAGAAAGGCCAGCTGACCAGCTGGTTGATCTGGTTGGGGAAGAACTGGGGAAACAATTTGGTTCAGAGCTGAGGGGAATGACGGGAGACAGGGATCTGGTGCTCCCTTTTGTTCGGTGCTGGACCGAGACAGCCGGTGTTGGTCATGAATTAAAAATGGCCATGCGCATCTATCAATTGGACCGGGTGGCACCAGTCACCGGAGTCCAGGGGCAGCTGCGTAATGCCCAGGAGTCTGACCACGAGTTAATGCAGGAGTGGTACGAAGGATTTATGCGGGAAGCAATGGGTGAACATCCTGAGCAGGAGCAGGTGAATCAACAGGTGGAAAGGTTTCTGGCGGGGGACCCCCGCCAGCGGGGTATGGTGTTCTGGGAAATTCAAGGACGAAGTGTCTCAATGGCTGGTTATTCCGGTCCCACTCCGAACGGGATCAGGATCGGTGCAGTTTACACCCCACCGGAACAGCGGGGAAATGGTTATGCCAGTGCCTGCGTGGCGGGACTCAGCCAGCAGCAGCTGAACCGGGGGTTTAAGTATTGTTTCCTGTTCACAGATTTGAGTAACCCGACGTCCAATCATATTTATCAACAAATCGGCTACCGGCAGGTGAGTGATGTGAACACCTACTATTTCCGGTAAAGAGAGAAGATAATTGATGTCTATTTACGTTGATCGAGAGTTTATCTTAAACACACTCACCCGGCTGGTCCAGATTAATTCCCGTACTGCCAATAGCTGAAAAAAGAGTGGGAAAATTGCTAAGGAGGAGAGGATGAAAACTATTGGTTTACTGGGAGGTATGAGCTGGGAATCTTCCCTGGAATATTACCGGATCATTAATCAGACGGTCCGGGAAAAGCTCGGGGGGTCCCATTCTGCTCCCAGCGTGATGGTTTCGCTGGATTTTGCGGAAATTGAAACTCTCCAGAACGCGGGGAAATGGGGGGATGCTGCAGCCTTGATGGTGCAAGCCGCCCGTCAGATAGAGCGTGCAGGGGGAGATTTCCTGGTTATCTGCACCAACACGATGCACCTGTTGGCCGAAGAGGTGCAAAGCAAGATCCATATCCCCCTGTTGCACATCGCTGATGCCACTGCCCAGGCTGTCCAAACGAGGGGACTGCAAACCCTTGGCTTGTTGGGCACCAGGTTCACCATGGAGAAGGAGTTTTACCGGGGCAGGTTAATTGATAAACATGGATTGACGGTAGTAATCCCTGAACAGCCAGATCGGGAAATCATTCACCGGGTGATCTATCAGGAGTTGGTCAAGGGGGAGATCCGGGAGGATTCCCGGGATAGTTATCTGAGGGTGATTGACGGAATGCGGGAACGGGGAGCCCAGGGAATCATCCTCGGCTGTACAGAGATCGGTTTATTGATCAAACAAAGGCATCTTTCCCTACCTGTTTTTGACACCGCAGAAATTCACGCCCGGAAGGCAGTGGAAATAGCGCTGGGAGATAGCCCGATCCCAAAAGTGTTCTGAATCCGCTATAATGAGGTTAAACGGGATTATCTGAGAAAACTAAAAAAAGGAGCGTATGCGATGCAGGAAAAAAGTATCGAGTTATTGAACAAGGCCGTGGGAGATGAACTCTCAGCAGTTCATCAGTATATGTATTTTCATTTCCATGCTGAAGATCAGGGGTACGAGTTGCTGGCTGGTTTGTTCATGCGCACCGCTATTGAAGAGATGGAGCACGTTGAACGCTGCGCGGAGCGGATCCTCTTCCTGGGTGGTGATGTGGTCATGGAGACCAGCATGGAGGTAGAAATCATTCAGGAGCCCCAGGCGATGCTGACCAAAGGCCGGCAGATGGAAGAAGAAAGCGTGCGGGATTATAACCTGTGGGCGAATGAATGTTCCCAGAATAATGACGCCGGCAGCCGGAAAGTGTTTGAAGGGCTGGTTGATGATGAAGAGCGGCATTTCGATCAATTTGATGTCGAGATGAACAACCTCAAAAAATTTGGAGACAATTATCTGGCGCTGCAGTCCATTGAACACAGTAAAAATCTTTCGGCAGGAGCGGAAACCGAGTGAGCTTCACCGGCAGGTCCTGCTGTTCCGGCAGGACCTGTTTTTATTTAAGTTGTGATACCCGGAGGACAGCCCGGATAAGTAGGAGGGAGGATGGATTATCAGGCTTTGCTCAAGATCCTAAAGGAAAACGGAGAGCGGATTGAAGCCCTTGTCCAGCATTTTTCGGATCAAGACCTGCGCTGGAAACCCGCTCCGGATTCCTGGTCTATGCTGGAAGTGATTAACCACCTGGCGGATGAAGAAGAGGAAGATTTCTCTGTTCGGCTGCGGATTACCCTTCAGGGGTCAGGGGACCCCTGGCAGCCCATTGACCCGGAGGGTTGGGTGACCGCAAGGGGGTATAACGAACGCGATCCTGGAGAATCTCTGGATCGTTTCCGCACAGCCCGGCAGAACTCTCTGGACTGGTTGAGCGGCCTGGTTCAGCCTGACTGGGAGGCGGTCTATCAAGCGCCCTTTGGGGCGATCACCGCAGGAGATTTGTTGGCTTCCTGGGTCACACATGACCAGCTTCATCTGCGCCAGTTGATCGAAATCCAGCGCGCTCTGGTGGAATCCTGGTCTGATTCCTTCTCGCTGGATTACGGTGGGGAGTGGTGAATCGGGGTGGAGAAACCAGGAAACAAGACCGGATTATATCAGGGGAGTTGAAAACGATCCCCCGGGAAAGCTTCGTTTTTATCTGTGTGGTAAAAGGAATTGATGATGACTGACGAAATAATTTTGGAGGAGGAGGGGGGAGAATCTATCTTTGAAGAAACTGAAGAGGAAGGAGGGTTTGAAGAACTCATCCGGTACACGATTCCGGGATATGTGCTGGGGTTGCTCCTGGGGGTAGTGTTGGATGGTTTTGGATTGCAGATGAACCCTATTGGCCGCTGGCTGGTGCGGACCTTTGCCGGGGAGAGTGAAAGTTTTTTTGAGGGAATCTTCGCCCTTCGCCAGCGGATACAGGGTAAGGCAAGGGGTATGGCTGAGGCTTACGGGTGGGGAAAATTCATTGGGCTGGGTGTGCCCTGGGTAATTGATTGGGGGAGCCGGGCGGTTGGTGTAGACCTGCTGGGCGTTCAGGGATTTTATATTCCCTTTTTCTATGGAATGTCCGACCAGTTGATGGCCAGTGTCACCGGCTTTGTGTTTTTGCGCCGGCGGGAGGGCAGCTGGGGTGGGGCGTTTTCTTCTTATATCAGACATCCGGTGATGATCAGCGGGTTAATCCTGGTGCTGGGTTTGCCCCTGCTGCTTTTGTTCGGGCGGATAGCGGGATTTCGCCCAGAAACCCAGGTGCTGGCAGCGGCAGAAACCATGGCGGCAAATTTATGCTGGATTCCACCTCTTGTAGGGACAATCGCTGAACGCCGCCAGCAAAGCGGCCAAGGGGAGGCGTAACCTGCAGGACATCTCTCTTGCTCAGGATGCAAGAGAACAGGGGTCAGACCACTTCGATCTGGTCACCTTCGACCACCTCTCCGATCGCCCACAGGGGGAGATTGATCTCCCGGGCTTTTTGCAGCAGAGCGGTGCTTTGCGAGGGAGGGACCGCCAGCAGCAGACCCCCGCTGGTTTGAGCATCGAACAGCAGCAGTTTCTGTTCTTCTTTCAGCTCCCGGATGAAGTGAACGTGGTCCCCGAAATAGCTGCGGTTGTCATAAGTGCCGCCCGGGAAGGAAAATTCCCTGGCCAACCTTTCGGCGCCGGAAACCAGGGGGATCTGGGCCTGATTTAGCCGCATACCCACCCCGGAGCTGGAGGCCATTTCCCAGGCATGACCGAGCAAGCTGAAACCGGTGACATCAGTTGCTGCCCTGACCCCGAACTCCCGCGCTAACCTGGCGGCGCTGCTGTTCAGCTGCTTCATCCAATCTACGGCCTCTTTAATTTCCCCGGGAGAGGCTTTTTGATTCTTAATGGCGGTGGTGGTCACCCCCAGGCCGAGCGGTTTGCTGAGCAGCAGGATATCCCCGGGTCGGGCGGCAGCCTTCGTCAGCAGCTGTTCGGGATGGACGAAGCCCAGGCAGATCAAACCGTATTTGGGTTCCTGGTCCTGAATGGTGTGTCCCCCGGCCAGCACTGCCCCCGCCTCGCGCGCTTTTTCGGCCCCGCCGCGGATGATCTCGCTTGTTATCTGGGAGGGGAGGTCTGGAGGAAAGGCCGCCACGTTGAGGGCTAGGAACGGTTCGCCGCCCATGGCGTAGATGTCGGAAAGGCTGTTCGCCGCGGCAATTGCCCCGTAATCGTAGGGATCGTCGACCACCGGGGTAAAAAAGTCCGTGGTGACGATCAAAGCCCGGTCCCGGTCGAGGGTCCAGACAGCGGCATCATCCGGATGCCCGAGACCGACCAGCAGGTCGGGGTAGTCCTGGTCCTGGAAAATGTCATTTAAGGGGCGCAGCACCTGCGCCAGCGCTTCCGCGCTCAGTTTAGACGCTCAACCGGCGCAGGAAGACAGCGTTGTCAGGCGAATTTGCTTGCCGCTTTGAGCCTGGATTTCTTCGTTCATTTTTCCGATCTTGTCCTCAAATAGAAATGAAAAGATTAAATCCTCTGGGAAATTCTACCATGAAAGGCTTCGTCCCAGCCTAATGGGCTGCTTTTTTCCTCTTCCCGGAACAAAGAAAGGGTGGAGGTTATCAGCCGTCCACCCTTTGACGTACGTTGATCATCTGCTCTCAGTCCTTTATTGACCGCTCTCAGGGGTGAGATCTCCGCTCTGCACGCTTTCCATCTCTGGCAAAGGCAGCAGATAAGGATTGTCGTTCGGCACCAGCATGACCTGGATGCCGGGCGACAGCTTCTCGATGTAGCGGTAGTTGAGCAAGCTGGGGTTGTTTTCAAGCTCCTGCGCGATCAGCCGGAGGGCTTCCGCCTCTGCTTTGGCCTCGATCACCTGGGATTCGGCCCGGCCTTCCGCTTCAATGATCGCTGCGTCAGCGGTGCCCTTGGCTACCTCACGGGCCTGATCGGCCTCGAACTTGCGCTGTTCGACCACGTACTGGGCTTCCTGGGCGCGCTGCTCGGCGATCTGTTTCTTTTCGATAGAGGCGGCATATTCATCGGTAAATGTGATGTTGCGCAGCACAAAATCTGACAGGATGAGCCCATTTTTATCCATTACGTCGGACATTTGTGTTTTCATCATTTCCAGGAGCTCGCCCCGCCGGGTGCTGTAAACCTCATTGACCTTAAACTGGGAGACTGCATCCCGGATCACGCCCCGCACAGCCGGCCGGACCAGGCCGTCGATATAGCGGTCCTGCCAGACGACGTGGACGTTCAAGACTTCTTCGGGGTCAAGCGAGAAGATGATCGAGGCGTCAATGAACACTTCCTGCCCGTCTGAGGTCCGGGCAGCGATGGAGTCGTCCCCCTGGAGCTGTCCCTCACGCTGGGCGATGGACATGGTATAAGTGAATTTGGAGATCGGATAACGTTCCACGTGTTCTGCGTAGGGGATCACCCAGTGTAGCCCGGGCTGGAGGATTTCCTGGCGGAAACCTTCCGGGGCGATGGCGCTGATCACTACTCCGCGTTCCTGGGGTTGGATGAAAACCAGTCCGGCGCTGACTGCATTCAGGACCAGGGCCAGGACCAGGGAAACGACGATTCCTATGATGGTTCCCCGGGTTGATTGTCCCTGTCTGGAGCGGAACACGGCCAGGGCGATGAAGCCCACGACGACCATCCAGGAAAACCCAGCGATAGCTGAGATTAGAATGGTAATTTGCATATTATTCTCCTCTTAAATTGTTAAAGAAGTTGTTTGATTAATTTTGAGTCAATGATTATTATATACGCGGCTGACCTCATTTTTCCCGGGAGCCTCCATTCTAATAGCTTGTTAACATCAGGGATTAAGCTGATAAACAGAGGAAGACAGGTGTATTAATGAAAGTGTTATCTTTTTTTGCTCATCCGGATGATGAAACCATGTTCTGCGGGGGGACCCTGGCTTATCTGGCCCGGCGCGGAGCCCGGGTTCATTATTTATCAGCAACCCGGGGGGAGGGAGGTGAGTCTGGCTGCCCTCCCCTGTGCACCCGCGAGGAGTTAGGCAGGGTGCGCGAAGAAGAGCTGCGCTGCGCGGTTGAAGCCCTGGGAGGGGTGAGTCTGGACTTTTTGGATTATATTGATCCCCTGGTGAGCCCGGAAAACGATCTTTTCCCCTTCACCACCGACCTGGAGCAGCTTGCGGGTGAACTTACCCGCAAGCTGCTCTCTCTGCAGCCGGATGTGGTCATCACCCACGGACCCCGTGGGGAATATGGGCACCCTGCCCATATCATCGCTCACCGGGGGATGGCTGCGGCAGTGCAAAACCTTGACTGCAGTCCCCCGGCCCTGTATGCGGTATTCCGAGAGAGGGATCAAGCCCAGGTCCTGCCGGGAGAGCGGGTGCTGGTTCCCGGTTTGATCCTGGATGTGTCCGCTGTCCGGGAACAAAAAATCCAGGCCGCGCTCTGTCACCGCACCCAGCATGATTTGTTTCTCCGCAACGGCGCGAAGCGGGCGGGCCGCGAAGTGACCATCCGCGAGGTGATCAGGGCTGAAGAAGCCCTGATCCAGATATTTGAATCCTCGGACCCCGGGAAAAAGGGAGAGTTGCCCCGCTGGCTGGAGGGCATCACCAGGAAGTGAACCCCGGGAAACCAGGGGGATTCGCTGCTTTGTGGCCTGAATCTTGCCTCTGGAAGAACAAGGTTAGATAAATCGACGGCTCACCACTCGTCCGAAGTTTCCCGCCGAACAGGGACGGGGTCGGTAGATTAACAGCAGAATAGAATAAATGAATGATTCTCCATCCTGATCGTCTCTTTGGTAAAATTTAACCCATGGATAAACCCTGGATTCCTTCAAAAACAATCTGGCGCTTGACCGCTGTCCTGCTGGGCGGGCTGATGGTGTTCTTCCTTATCCTGGGGGCGGGGACTGCTGCCTTCCGGACGATCTATCAGGGCAGGATATTCCCGGGCTTGACTGTCGGCTGGGTGGATGTGGGGGGAAAAACGCCGGAACAGGCTGTCAGGACCCTGCAGCAGGAGTATGTGTATCCAGAACAGGGGAAGATCGTCCTGCAAAGCGGGGAAAAACAATGGGAAGTATCCCCCGCCCAGCTGGGTTTTTATTTCAGCCAGGTCCATAATATCGAGATCGCTTATAACACCGGCCGTCAGGGTGGTCTTGAGGATCGGGTAGCTGCCCAAATCCGGATACTGCTCAATGGAATGACCCTGGCGCCTCGGTTTGTGATTGACGAGCGGGAAGCCTATGCCTATCTCGCGGAATTGGAAGAAGAGGTCAATCAGCCCGTGGTAGAAGCCTCGATCAAGCTGGAGGGGTTGAATGTGGAGGTTCAACCGGGGCAGGTTGGCCGCACCCTGAACGTCCCTGCCACCCTGGAAGCAGTGGAAGAGCAGCTGAGGTCCATCCGGGATGGAACGGTCCAGTTAGTGATCGAGGAGGAACAACCGGAAATCCTTGATGTCAGTGCCCAGGCAGATCTGGCCCGGCGCATGTTAGAAGATTCCCTGACCCTTCAAATGCCCGAGGCGGGGGATCAGGTTCTGGGCCCCTGGGTCCTGAAGCCGGAAGAATTAGTTCAGATGATGGTTATTGAGCGGGTGAAAACAGAGAAGGGAGAGTCCTACCGGATTGCCCTGGAATCTGATCAATTAAGGGAGTATCTGGCGGAAATAGCTCCCAAGATCAAGCGGCAGGCAAAAAACGCCCGGATGACGTACAACGAAAACACAGGGAACTTTAATGTCCTGGCCCAGGAGGTGGTGGGCAGACAGCTGGATATTGATCAAAGCATCGGGGAAATTCAGGAGAAGCTGACAGCTGGAGAACATGAGGTTGATCTGGCTGTAGAATTTACCCGGCCCCGGGTAACGGACGTCAACACCCCGGAAGAATTGGGTATCACTGAACTGGTCAGCGAAGAAAGGACCTATTTTTATGGTTCCAGTGCTTCTCGCATCAATAACATTAAAACGGCATCCGAACGTTTCCACGGTGTATTTGTCGCCCCGGGGGAGACTTTTTCTATGGGCGATCAGCTGGGGGATGTCAGCCTGAGCGCGGGTTATTCTGAAGCCTGGATTATTTACGGCGACCGGACCATCAAAGGGGTGGGCGGCGGGGTTTGTCAGGTCAGCACCACTCTGTTTCGCACGGTGTTTTTTGGCGGTTTCCCGGTGATCGAACGTTATTCGCACTCCTACCGGGTTACTTACTATGAACAAACGGCCAGCGGGGGCATCAACCCCCAGCTGGCGGGGCTGGATGCCACCGTCTATTTTCCTCTGGTAGATTTCAAATTTAAGAATGATACGGACCATTGGTTGCTGATGGAGACTTATGTCGATGTCGCTCACCGCACGCTTACCTGGAAATTTTACAGCACTTCCGATGGGCGTTCGATCGAGTGGAGTACCACCGGGTTGAAGAATAAGAAAGATCCCCCTGATCCCATTTATGAAGAAAATGAAGATTTAAGGAAGGGAGAGATCCAGCAGGTGGACTGGGCCGTGGAAGGCGGAATGGTAACAGTTACTCGCCATGTCTACCGGGAGGGCAAAAAGTTGTGGACGGATACTTTTCAGACGAAATATCAACCCTGGGCCGCGGTCTGCCAGTACGGCCCCGGTACCAAAGGGATGCCGCCTGAAGAGCCCACTAAGAAAAACCCTTGTAAGCCGGATAACTAAGCTTATAATAAGGGAACAATCTTATCCAGCCAGGAGGAAGCATGGTCAGTGAAGAACTGCTTGAAATTTTGAGATGTCCGGCTTGTGTTCAAACCCGGGAAGGGACACTGGATTTTCATCAGGAAGCCTGGCTGGTGTGTGGTGAATGCGGCCGTAAGTATCCTGTCCGCCAGGATATCCCGGTGATGTTGATTGACGAGGGGGATAAATGGGTGGATACAAAGGTAGAGGATCTGCCGGTTCCGCCCCCCAAGAATTAACTCGAGATTGTCTGATCCATCATTTTTATTGGCTTTCTGTTTAACAGCGGCTGTCTGCTAGCTATATTTATTTAAGCCTATTGGATGGCCCAGTCCGCTGGGAAGCAGCTGTGCTGTCATTTCCTGGGAGGGAGAGATGAAGAAACTGATTTGGATTCTGCCGCTGATCTTGATCACGGCCTGCCGTCTTTCAGCTTTTGCCCCCGATCCCACGTCCACCTCGTCGGGGATGGAAATCACTGCGGAAATACCCCCTACCGACGTCATCCCGCCGACCGCTTCCCCGGCTCCCTCGGAAACGCCGCTTCCCGAGCCCAGTGCCGCACCTGAAACCCCGGCTGCTCCCGAAGTAGGTGAGCAGAACCGCCTGGTGTGCGGGAATGGGGATCGTTTGATTGCCCTGCTGGTCGATCCTGCCCTAGCAGCCGGCATCCAGACCAGCCTGGATGGTTTTGAGGCGGACCTGTGCAGCGAGGGCTATTCTGTGGTGGAGCGGGCGGAAGAATTTCCTGATCCCCCGGCTCTTAGATCTGCACTGCAGGAGCTTTTTCAACACCCGGACCTGGATCTGCAAGGTGCTCTGCTGATCGGCGACCATCCTTATTATTACCAGTATTTTACGGTCGAATACGCCAACCCCGATCTCCCTCCAAGTAGTGAAGAGGTAATCAGCACCCAGTATTACAGTGATCTGGACGGGGTATTTCTGGCATCTGATGATTATGTCTCTCCTGGCAGTCATTCTTATTCCTTTGACATCCATCAGGGAGAGGTAAATTGGGAGATCTGGATCGGGGTGCTTCCTCTGTACCGGGGAGATGTGGAGCTCACCATCTCGGCCGTCAACAGCTACCTGGCTGAGAATCATGCCTACCGTGCCGGGGAGGCGGACTTGCCCCGGGCCTTTCTCAACGTCAACGAACACTACCGGGTGGCGGATCAAGCCGAGTACGAGCAGTATCTGCAGTTCATGCGCTCCGGTCAGTACGCCTGGACGCCGTTTTCCGAAGAAAAAACCGCCCGGCTGTATTTCAATGCGCCCAGTGAGGGGCTGTCCGCCATGCAGGGGTATGAGGATCTTTCGGACGGCTATGCCGATTTCGCCGTGCTCTCTGCCCACGGTTCTTGGCGGGCCCACGGGCCGCTGGACCTGACCTGGTTAAATGGACATCCGCTGCGGACAATCTTTTTCTGGAGCAATGGCTGCGCGGTCGGCAACCTTGATTACCCCCAGAACTTTCTCACCGAAGCCCTTTATCATCCGGACAGCCGGTTGCTGGTTGCCAAAGGCACCACGAACAATTCCGGCGGGATGGGTACCAACCAGGAGGGTTTTTTTGGCCACAACATCGCCGTCCGACTTGATCAGGGGATGAGCTTCGGGGAGGCGGTGCTCGGGCATGTCAACGTTCCCCTGATCGAACCCTGGGCCGGTGACCGGGAGCTGCATTTCGCGACCTCGATCATCCTCGGCGATCCCACCCTCAAGCTGCGGGAGAGCGGCGGACCGACGCCCACGCCCGACGAGACAACCGCCGTCTCCGAGGAGTCTGTGGACGGGGAGGGTTTTATGGTTCAGACCAGCTACGAGGGGAACTGCGCCCAGCGTCCGGAAGGCAGCATCTGCCTGCAGTTCAGTGACGGATATACCTGGCTGATCTATGATTCAATCGTGGGCAATCGAGAGACCGACGAAACCTACCAGGGCAAACCCATTCAGATTCGGCTGGGAGCTGCAGCCGAGTACCACCACGTGCTGGGCTCGAACCTGGTCAAAGAGGTGCCGAGGTAAGCTGTGAGATCGGGCCTCTTTGATTACGCTCAAGGGGCAGCGCCAGCTTTCCTGACAGGAACCTGGTAGATATTAAGACCGATCCCCCACCACATGCTCCAGCCAGCAGTCCGCCAGGATCTGATGACCCTGCGGCGAAGGATGCACGCCGTCGGGAAGCAATCTTTGCCGGGGATATTTTTCACCAGCCCGGGATAAGGCCTGATGAAAAGGAACGTAAATTACTCCCCAATTTTTGGCCAATCCGGCGACTATTTCCTGCTGATTCTTGATCTCGTCCTGCCATTCCGGTGGGATTCCTTCTCCGGTAAATAAAAACGGCGCACAGAGCACCAGTCGGGTGTAAGGGAGCCTTTCGGTGGTCATGCTGAGAAGGTCTTGATATTGTTCCTCATACCGGCCCAGGTCCATCCTGCCCCGACTCAATAACTCCTGCAGAAGGTCGTTGACGCCGATCAGGATACTGAGCACATCCGGCAGAAGGGGAAAGGTGTCCCGTTCCCAGCGGTGGATCAAATCAACCAGCCGGTCTCCGCTTACTGCCCGGTTGTAAATTTGCAGGTGAGGTGCAGGTATTTTCCCCGCCAAGGCAGCAGCGATCATGCCCGCATAACCGTCCCCCAGGGCGGGAGCCGCATTGGGTTCGCTCTGTAAACGGTTTCTGCCCGCATCGGTAATTGAGTTTCCCTGGAAGAGAATGACATCGTGGGGATGAAGGTTAAGGGGTGAGATGGTATTCAGGGGGGAACCTCCGGGTGATTTGAAATCATTCAACACACGTAATCGTAGGGATGATAGGGGGGAGAGGCTGGTTGAATCCAGGCGCTGCGGCCCTGCTTCCAATTCCAGGTACCCAGGGCCGCAGCGCAGGCCATGATCGAGTGATCATCTCCGGTTTCCAGCTGGCTGATCCCTTCCAATCCCTGGTTTGCCAGCCAGTTCCAGAGGACGTTCCGGGCTCCGGAAGTTTTTTTTACGGTCCTGACGGCTTTTAAAGGAGCGCCGCGGAGGAGGAGTGCTCCCCCGGGGTGGACTTCGGTAATTGGAGGTGCAGGACGGATGATGCACTCTAGCCCGCGGGCCAGGCTCATCCCTCGGAGGGTGAGATAGGCCATCCGGGTCATGGTCGGGGTCATCACACAACCTCCAGGTAATCCGGCTTCGACCAGCAGGCGGCGCAGGTTTTTATCGCCGGGACGATCTCCGCCGCCAGGGTTATAGGACAGCGGAGAATCCAATCCAAACCAGACTCTTCCTTCCTCCGCCAGGCTGTTTGCCAGGGCGAAAATCTCAGGATCAGAAACATTGGTTTTGACACTAAGTAAAGAAAGCCGGTCTGCTTGATCTTGAAAAACAGCCAGGGCGGTATCTTTAATGTTGCTTGGCCCGGACAGATCCAGACCGAGGATAAACTCTACAGTGGGCAGCTGACTCATAAAAAAATCCGTGACCCTGAGCGGGAAAGCCGCTGTTTCGCGGTCGGCGAAACCTTGGCAGTTAAATCCTGGATACTTCCCTTCACGGTAACAGGATTGTAACATCGAACCACGCAGCTGCCGGTTCGTTTCTGGGATGGCCCGGGAAATAACAAGTTCCCCTGATGGTGACGGGAGCTAACAAGAGAGGAGGAACCTCCCTGATCTTCCCGGGTATCCCCGTGGTATAAAGGAAAACATGACTGTTGAAAACCAGGCACTGCACCCTTTGTTGAGCGAACTGACCAGCGGGGATGATGCCCGGGCTCAGACTGCGGTGGACCAGATGGCCCGCGTCCCCGGAGAAAAGCTGCTGCCCGGGTTGAAGGAACTATTATCCAGCCCGGATCCTGATTTGCGCTGGTGGGCTGTCCGGGTGCTGGCGGAAATTGATGCCTCTGAGTGTCCGGACCTCTTGCGAAAAATGGTCGGTGATGAGGATCCCGCGGTCCAGCAGTGTGCGGTCCTGGCTCTGAGGAAAAAACCGGCGCCGGAGGCTGTCCGGGCCCTGGCGATCATGGAAGATCAGCGGGCGATCCCCTTGTTTTATGCACTGCTGGATTCCGAATCTGCCCTGGTCACTTATTGGGCTGAGGAGGGCTTATCCCGGTTGGGAGTGGGGATGGTTTTCTTCGATCCTGGAGCTGGATAAATTTACCCCCTCATGGTTTTCCGGGAGGGAGCAGCCGTAGCCGCAGAACTCCACTCCGAAGAGGGGAAACAGCACATCCGGGATCAACACCAGGGCAGGCCGAAACCAGGGCAGACCCGGGCTTTGATGATCATCAAGGGTAATGAACTTCATCATTCACTTCTTTGAAAACAAAAATCAGGCACAAACTAAGGACTGGAAAAAAACCAGTCCGCTCCTGGCAAAGGATGGCTGTGATGGACGATGAGGTTGTGTTGAGTGGTGGACGTTGATGAGTTCTAGTAAAATTCCCCCTCTGCTGGCAGTGCTGATTTTGGCCGCTGAGTTCATCCCGGGGGTAAGACCAGAAGCCCGGATTCGCTAAACGGTTTCCATATCAAGCCTGGTACTTCCGGCAGATTGCTACCCGGGTGGGGCAGGTGCAAAAAAAGCCTTGGCCGAAGCTGACTCCATAGGGACAAAGGGCGTGGGTGCAGCGCTGGACGGCAGCAACCTGATTGATCACCTGTTCGCATTGACATTGGGGGTAGCTCTTGTCTTCCAGGCAGAGGAATTCAACCGGACACTTGGTGGTTTTGTTGAGGGTTTCTAACTCAATTTCAAACTCCAAAACAGCACCTGCTTTCCCCTGGGTGAGTGTTTGATGATTCATTGTACCATGGTTAATTAATGACAACTCTGGAATAGAAACCAGGATCATTTAGCGAACGCCCCACACTGCCCAGATCATGATCATGATCAGACCGACGACCAGCCGGGCCAGGAAAGATAACCCCCACCCGCTGAGCAGGCTGCGCGTGGTTTTCCAGGCCATAGCGGAATCCCGGTGGCGGATGACTTCAAGTATAAAAAGGACCAGGGGAGAGGCGATGATCCCTCCGAAAGGCGGAAAGAGAAAAGTCCCTGCCAAACCTGAGACTAATGCGAGAGCGATCGCCAGCCAGCTGGCGCCCGATTTGCGGGCCTTTCCTCCCATCAACACGTTGTCTACCAGGGTGCCGGCAATCATCAGCAGGGTAAGCAGCACCAGCACCCAGGTTTCCAGGAAGGCAAACCCGGTCACTAAGCCGTGGACCAGGGCCGCGGCCCAGATGATCACCACCCCGGGGTAAACCGGGATGACCATCCCCACCAGGCCGAACACCATGATCAGATAAATGAGGGCTTTAAAAGAAACATCCAACCAGTTGGGCATAAGCTTACATCCTCTTCCCTGAGCAGATTTCCTCCAGGCTGTGTGGGGATATACCCCGACGCGACCGGGGAGAACGCTGTTTATTCAGACTCAATGATTTCTAAACCGCCCATCCAGGGGTGGAGGACCTCAGGGATAATTACCGATCCGTCTTCTTGCTGGTTGTTTTCCAGGACTGCAATCATCACCCGCGGCAGGCCCAGACCGGAGCCGTTCAGGGTGTGCGGATAGCGGGTGCTGCCTCCTTCCTCCGGCCGATAGCGGATCTCAGCCCGGCGGGCCTGGAATTCACGGGTATTGGAAACTGAAGAAACTTCCAGCCACTCCCCGCAGCCAGCGGCCCAGACTTCAATATCGTAGGTCAGCGCAGCCGCAAATCCCAGGTCCCCGGTGCAGAGCGTGTTGACCCGGTAGGGCAGATTCAGGGCCCGGCAGACCCTCTCGGCGTCAGCCAGCATCCGCTGGTGCTGGGCTTCGGAGTCCTCCGGCTGGCAGTAAATGTACATCTCCACTTTATCAAACTGATGGCCGCGTTTGATGCCCCGCACATCTCTCCCGGCGCTCATCTTTTCCCTCCGGAAGCAGGGGGTATAGGCCGTGTAGGAGAGCGGCAGCTGCTCTTCTTCCAGGATCTCATCCTTGTGCAATCCGGTCAGGGGGACTTCGGCGGTTGGCACCCACCAGAAATCCTCCTCATGATCATGATAGAGATTTCCTTCAAATTTGGGAAGCTGCCCGGAGGCGAAAACAACATCTTCTTTGACCATAAACGGGGTGTACCTTTCCTGATAACCGCGGCGGGTGAGGGTGTCCAGCATGAAATGGATCAGGGCCCGCTGCAGCCGGGCGCCTGCCCCGTTCAGTACATAAAAGCGGCTCCCGGATAACTTGACTCCCCGCTCAAAGTCCAGGATGCCCAGCTCGGGACCGAGGTCCCAGTGTGCCCGGGGCTTGAAATCAAATGCAGGTTTTTCTCCTTCCGTTTTGACCAGTACGTTTTCTGATTCATCCACCCCCTCCGGGACCCGCTCATCAGGCAGGTTGGGGAAAGTGGCCAGCAAAGCGTCAAGATCAGAATCGACCTCTTTGAGTTTGACATCCAGACGGTCAATCTGGTCTCCCACCGCCCGCATGGCGGCGATCTTCTGCTGTCGTTCGTCAGGATCCTGAAGACGCCCAATTTCTTGGGACCCTTCATTGCGTTCCGCCCGGAGTCCCTCTACCTGCTGGAGCAGATCGCGGCGCTCCTCATCCAGGCTGATCACTGTGTTCACGGGTGCTGGATCCTGGTTCCTCCTGGCGAGGGCTTGACGGATTTGATCGGGTTGTTCGCGGAATAAACGGATAGCTAACATGGCAGTGCTCCTTGAGGATTAATTAAATCAACCCCCGCCGGCAGGACGAGGGGTTGATCGTGGTGCCACCTGCATTCACCGCGGAATTGCGGTCTCATTTGGCGGGGATAACGGTCCGTTCCGGCTCCCTTACGATGCCCCTGGGCATCCCTCCGGGAGCGATGTCCTTCCTC
The DNA here is from genome assembly GCA_034520505.1 of Anaerolineales bacterium. Taxonomy (GTDB): domain Bacteria; phylum Chloroflexota; class Anaerolineae; order Anaerolineales; family UBA11858; genus B10-G9. The sequence goes on from JAXHNK010000001.1 coordinate 156,750, forward strand.
TAAGTAAGAAGGAAGGAAGCGGAGGGGAAATCCGCGCACATCGTTGAGCATTTGTAAAAATTATACAGCACGGTGGAAAAAAGGGAAAGGGAGCAGAAGGTACCTGAATGGTTAAGGGTGCAGGCCGTGATCCGGAGCCGGGGATCTCCTGGGGTACAATGGGTCAGGTATGCAGCCTCCAAAGGATTCTCGCCAGAAAAAAATGAAGACAGCGAACGGTTTCCCTTTTCTTTTTGATCGTCAAGCCTGTGAAACCTGCGGCGGTCAATGCTGCCGAGGTGGAGCGGGGTATATTTGGATCACGATCGAAGAACTGGAAGCGATGGCTGCCGCCAGAAAGATGTTACCCGGGCAGTTTGCCCGGAAATACGTCCGGCTGGTAGGGGGAAAACTCTCTCTGCAGGAGAGGGAGGGTCCCGGTGAGCGGGTGTGCGTACTGTTTGACATCAGTTCCGGGCATTGTTCGGTCTACCAGAGCCGACCGCGGCAGTGCCGAACGTTTCCCTTCTGGGAACATTTTCGAGAAAAACCCCAGGATGCCCTGCGGGAATGCCCGGGTGTGATAATCAAGGATTCCTGATCAATCGAGAAAACTGGTGAACTCAGGGAGGGGCTTCATTTTTCCAGGATTTCCCATCCCCTGGTTTCCGCAGCCTCCCTGAGTTCAGCATCAGGATAGACCGCAATCGCTTCCTGGCTGAGCTCCAGCAGGGGAATATCGGACGCCGTATCTCCGTAGGCAGCAAGGACGACTTCCTCGTTGAACCGGTCCCGAACATTTTTGGCTTTTTGGTGATAGGCGTTGACCGGGGTGGATAATCCGATAAGTTCACCCTGCTGGTAAAGCAGGGTGGAGCCAATGGCTGCGGCGTCCAGATGCCGGGCAAAAGCTTCCACAAAAGGTTGATACGCACTGGAAACCAGCACGATTTGAGTCTCTGAGGATTTCCTGGCCTGCAGCTCCTGGATGACATCTATCCTTCTTTTGGGCCACATTTCCTGCTCGACGATCCAATCCGCCAGGTTGAGGACTTCTGATCTGGTCCAGCCTTTGAGCAGAGCAGCTTCATTCTTCATCCATAGGGTCATCGCCTTTCGCCTGTTGAAAAGACCCAACTCTACCAACAGGTAGCGGGGCAGCCAACGGAGGATGAATAGGCGGTAGGCCCAGGGGTTGGCAAATTTCAGGTAGTATCTCCCCAGCGCCCGCCAGCTGGAACCCGTAGTCAGGGTGCCTTCGATATCAGAAAGAATGATGTTCATAATCAGCCTTGGAAAGGAAATAGTTAATCGGGAAAAAGGATCCTGAAGGATCCCGGGGAACCCCAACGATCTTCAGGGTATTGTAGGCTACTTTCTGGGAAAATCAATACCCACTAAACCCGGGAAGAAAATCATGAGTGGGACGAAGGGATTTAAATAAAAATTTTCTTCATCTCCTGTTACAATTCAGATCATCTACCAGGAGGAGAAAATGATGGACAGCAAAGCCTTTCAGGATTACTATCCAGATCAGCTGGCGCATTGCTTCGGCTGCGGGCGGTTGAACGAACACGGTCACCAGCTGAAGAGCACCTGGGATGGCGAGGAGACAGTGGCTGTTTTTACACCCGAGCCTTACCATACAGCAATACCCGGGTATGTTTACGGTGGATTGATTGCTTCCTTGATCGACTGCCACGGCACAGGTACCGCATCAGCGGCAGCCTACCGGGAAGGGGGTCGAGCGATGGATTCCGAGCCGCCGCTGCGCTATGTGACTGCTTCCTTGAAAGTGGATTATCTGAAACCAACGCCCCTGGGTGTGCCCTTGGAGATCCGGGGCAGGGTGGAAGAAATTAAAGGGCGGAAAGTGGTGGTCAATGAAACCGTTTCGGCAGAGGGTGAAGTATGCGCCCGCGGCCGGGTGGTCGCGGTGCAGATGCCGGAAGGGATGATTGAGAAAAAGCAGGGGGAACGAAGGTAAGTAAAAAAGTTCAAGAAACTAAGTCGAGCGATTCAGGGATGTGCTTATTCAAGACTGGACTCAAGTCAGGTCTGATCATGCAGGCCTCATTCCCCTCCTGTAAAAGGGGAAAAGCTGGTTGATTCGGTAAGTCCCCAGCGGTCGAAGGACTGTTAACTTTCCTGCAGTTCAATAGAAATGGGGATGCCCTGTTCGAACATTGTTTCAACAGGACACTGCCGGGAAACCCTGAGCAGTTTTTCCCGTTCCCTGCTGGACAAATCACCAAGGAACTTGATGTCCCCTACGATGTGTTCTTGATATTTGTCAATCTCTTCGCAGTTTTCGCAGTCATGCTGGTAATCGCGTTCGTAAATTAGATTGACTTCCACTTCATCCAGGTTGATCTCATGATGCGTGGAATAACCCAGGACAACTTGGGCGGTGCATCCCGCGAGGCTGAACAACATCATGGTGTAGGGGGTGATTTCATGCAGTCCCTGGACAGGTATTAAATCGCTTGAATCTGGGTGGCGGGGATCTGCTGCCTGAAATTCAACCTGATATTCGGAATTCTGACGCAAACGGATTCTTTCTGCCATAATTTTATCCTCCTGATGACCAAGTTTGAAGAAATAATAATGCCTGCCCCTGAGTTAAAAGATGCGGATCAAGGGAATTATCTTTCTTGAGTTTAGCTTAATTTGAGCCTTCCGGGCAGGAAAGATGGGTTTCCCTTGATCAAGTCAGACAGGCTCACCCAGCCTGTCTGACTTGTCGTCTGCAAGATATTCCTCCACCCTGGCGAGATGGTTTATTCTTGTTCGAGGTAAGGGGGGAGGTTCTGGATAACGTTTTCATCGACCTTCAGGGTAACTTCCTGCGAAGAGATCTCTTTTACCCAACTTTGGGGGATCAAGGCCTGCTCTTTTTTAAACAGCCCCCGGCTGATCACCAGGTGGGTAACTTGATTGGTTTGTCCTTCCACGACTAATTCCTGGATCTGACCGACCTTTTTGCCTTCCAGTGTGGTAACTATTGCTCCGATCTTCAGCAGCTCCTTATCACCGGGAAGATTTTTATCCCCCTCAGTTTTCTTGATGATCCTGACATTTTCATCTTGTTGGGGGACGATCCGCGGCTTGGCCGCTAAGAAAGATCGCGATAAAGCCAGCTCCGGATCGTAGGGCATCGTGGCCTCAACGGGGAAATAACTTTCCTCCTGGTAATCCGGCAGTTCTTCAGGATCTAACTCCGTTTTGATCAGTTTCACCTGCTCTTCATCAACCTGCAGAACCAGACTGAGGGGCAAGACCTTGGCCTCCGTAAACAAGAAACCTTTTTCCACAATTAAATGGGTGATCTCTTGATCCGCTGGATCAATGACCGCCTGTTTTACCGTACCTATTTTTTCTCCATCATGAGTAATTACGTCAGCACCTAGTTGGATTTTCATCCTTTCCTCCTTCTTGTTTGTATTTCCAACTTGCTTGAAAATTACCCCATTAGAAAGGGACTTTCGCTGGATTGATGATTGTTTTGGCCTGATGGATCAAGTTCATTCTTCGTCTCTGCGGATGAAAAACAACACTACAAACAGCAGACCGGCCCAGCCCAACCAATAGTCCAGGGGCCCAAAGAATTTACTGATCCGGGAAGCTCCTTTCTTTCTCTTTTGCAGCTCGGCAAGGAATGCTTCCGCCGCCTGGGGGTTATCGACTCTGCCCATATTGAGCACCAGGGGTGCTGCTCTCAATCCCCCGACCCTTTTCCAGGCCGTGATCTGGAGTTTTTCACCTTCAGGACCATTTAGCTTACCCCGAACGTCACTGATATGCAGCGGGCCGCTGATTTCTTCCAGCATTTTTAACGTAGTGGGTGTGACCTGCGAGGTGAGCTGGTCCTTGATGATTTCCGAATCCCCTTTTTCTTGAAGCACCTCGCTGACATTATCTGCCAATCCGGTCAAATTTATTTTCAAAAATTCACCCTGCAGGGTAAAGGTTAAAACCTTGCTGGAGTCGTCCGCGTTCCGTGCTGTATACGTGTAAGTATTCATCTGTGATCTCCTTCCTCTTGTTTTTATGATCCTAACTTTTTGTCTGTTCAATACTACTTTAGGATAATCAACTCAAGGAAACCATAGATCACTCAGCAGAAGGGGGTATAAGTTTCGATATATCCCCGTTCTGGGGGAGGTTTTATACCTAGAAATATACCTCTGGTTCTGGAACTATCCATGGATAATATTTCTAAACATGTTATCCTGCTAGAGGTGATTGTTCTGAGCATTCTTTTTCTTGGGGAAGGTAAATTGATTATGGAAACCATCAAGATAGTGCTGGCTAACAAATCTTGCTTGCTACGAGACCTGTTAAAGCGGTCGATAAATAAGATTGAAGGTTTGCAAATAGTAGGGGAAACTAAAAACATTGAGGATTTGAATCGGCTTGTTGAAGGAAAACAGGCAGAATGGGCCATAGTAACCTTAGCCGAAGATGATAAAGTCCCGGAATCATTTGACTCTTTGCTTTCCAGGAAGCAGGATCTTTCGTTGATGGCCATGAAAGACAGTGGAGAAAGAATTAAAATCCGGAGGATGGAAATTCAGGAAGAAAGTTATCAGAAGTTTTCTCTGGCTGATTTAGGGGAGCTGCTCCTGGACCAGGTCAACACTTCATCACACCGGCCCAGGAATGATTAGCCAGCAACCGTTCAGTCTCGGTTCGACAGCGGGCTGATCTTTCCAGGATCCTGGGACTAAATCTTGGATCCTGTTTTCAGGGACATTTAGAAAAGGTAGGGGGTTTATTGGCAGCGCCTATTCTGCCGTTTGGTCTTCCTTGATCAGGGCTAAATAGGCTGCGGCTTGTTTCCTGTTTTCAACATCCAGTTTTACCAGAATGCTGTGAACGTGATTTTTAACGGTGCCCAGTTGAATGTGCAAATGCTCGGCAATCTCCTGGTTTGTCCACCCTTTTCCAATCAATTCCAGCACTTCCTCTTCCCGGGGAGTCAGGTCTGTAGGAGTCCCGATCGCTTCTTCTACGTCAGAAAAGAGATCAGAAAGATCGGAGAGCCTGTCCATCATGGCCCGGGCGACCTTCTTGGAGACCACACCTTTGTCCTGGACCGTGACCTTGATGCGGTTAATTAGATCGTCTACGTCATGTTCTTTGAGAACGTATCCGTCGGCGCCCGCCTCGATATATTCCAGAATTTGTGACTTGGATTCCGTCATCCCGATTATGATCAGATGGATGTCGGACGGCTGCTCTACGGCGTGGTTGAGAAAGCGTCTGGCCCCATCATCCGGGAGGCTGACGCTGACCAGAGCAACTTGATAATCTCCGCGGCAGCCAAGGGCCTCATCCAGGGTCTGAAAATGGCCGATGACCTCCAGCTGATCCTCATCAGCCAGGATAGAAACCAGCATATTCAAGACCAGTTCGGTTTCATGCAAAATGAGAATTTTGATCTTTTCCATATCGTTCCCGCTCCGGGTATCCCTGCGCTCATTCTACTATACTATCAATACTTTCCGGGAATGATTTTCTGTCGAGCCTGAGCTGGGATCGAGATATATCGATAAGTATATCCTTTGTCGTATGCCTTATTTATGAAATTTTTATAATTATGCGGTTTAATTAGGATAAATAAACTAAATGAGGCAAAATATACGAGGAGAAAAAATGGCTAAAAATTCGAAATCTTCTTCAGGTTTTGTGGCTTTTCTGATGGGCGGGTTGATCGGTGGAATTCTGGGTCTTTTATATGCCCCCAGGTCTGGTGAAGAAACCCGGGCAATGCTGTTGAACGAGAGTCAGGAATTTAAAAGTAAAACCCTGACCACCCTTCAGCAGGCCCAGCAAGAAGCCCTGGAGTCCATCCAGGAAGCGCAGGTTAAGGCTGAGAAACTTAACCGGGATGCCAAAGAGCGCTTGACCCAGCTGCAGAAAATTGTTCAGAACCTGGCCCAGGAGCAGAAAGAAAGTTTGGAAAAAGGAATTTCTGAAGCCAAGGATACTTTGAAAGGGTAAGAAAGGGTAATGGTGCGGTTCCATCCTGGCAGCTGAGAGCAAGTGTAGGTTAATGGGGATCTATGGAATATAAGAATTACTATGATATCCTCGGAGTTTCCAAAGACGCCTCCGAAAAAGAAATCAAGAGCGCTTTCCGCAAAGCGGCCCGGAAACATCATCCTGACGTCAACCCGGATGACGCCGGGGCAGAAGAGCGATTTAAACAGCTTAATGAGGCTTATCAGGTGCTTTCTGACCCGGAAAAGCGTCAGAAATATGACCAATTTGGAAGTCAGTGGAAGCAGTATCAACAAGCAGGCGGTCAACCGGAAGATTTCAATTGGTCACAGTGGGCTTCCCAACCAGGAGGCCAGCAGCAGCGGTCCGGTTATAGAACCCAGCGGGTCAGCTCCGAGGATTTTGAAGAAATTTTTGGGCAAGGAGGCGGATTTTCAGACTTCTTTGAAACCCTGTTTGGGGGTTCTTCGCCAGGCGCGGGAAGGGGTGGGGGATTTGGTCAGCGGAGCACCTATCAACCATTTCAGAACCAGGGCACGAGCCCTCCAGCCCAGGATCTAGAAACTGCGGTCAGGATTTCTCTGGAGGAAGCCTATCATGGGACCAGCCGGGTCATAAAGAAAAGCACCGGTAAAAGAGTAAAGGCAAAAATTCCCCCGGGCGTAGAAACCGGGTCCAGAGTCCGTTTGCAGGGCCAGGGACAGCCGGGGGGGCGGGGTAATCAACCTGACGGCGATCTGTATCTTAACATCGAAGTGGTGCCCCATCCGGAGTATAAGCGAGAAGGAAAAAACCTGGAAAAAACTGTTCCCGTCGACCTTTACACGCTCGTCCTGGGCGGGGCGGTGGAAGTGGACACTTTGGGAAAAACAGTGCGCCTGGATATCCCTCCCGGGACCCGGGGCAGCACCCGTTTTCGGCTGGGGGGATTGGGTATGCCCGAGCTTGGCAATCACAAAGAACGGGGCGATCTGTATGTGAGGGTCTATGCGGATATCCCGGAAAAACTAACCCCCGCGGAAAAGAAGCTCTTCGAAGAGCTGCGTGAGTTAGACCAGAAAAAATAAGGGAATTATGACTTACGAGATCATTCATTATCCTGATGATGAAAGTTCGCTTTACTCTTCGGCCCTGGCCGCTCACATCGCTTCTGTTTCTCTGGATTTTTTGGTGGCCTGTGAACGGGAGGGTTTAATCATCCGGCGCTCAACCCCCGGGGGGCACTCAGGCTTTTCCCTACCTGATATCCGCAGGATGGTGGTCATTCGCCGGCTGCATGAAGACCTGGAGCTCAGCCTGCCGGCCATAGACGTTATCCTCCAGCTCAGGGACCAGGTCCAGGAGCTTTCCACCCGCCGCAGAATTTTGGAGCAGGAATTGGAAATACAACGAAAACGATTTAAATACCTTCGGAAAGTCATTCGTCAATTACAAACTTATTAATCACAGCGATCACGGGAGATTTTCAGGGGCCGCGGGCAAGCTGGCTTGACAGCTCGCTGCTTTTGGGGGATTTTGCTCGTGATGGCCGCAGTCCGGGAATGGAAAACGGCTTTCCTGTGGGGGCGCAGACAAACAGGATGGATGGTCTTCCCTGGACTGTCCGCCAGGATCATCCTCGTTATCAGCTGCTGGATCAGGGAACCATGTGCCGTGTATGCTGATTTGGTTGTGAATTAAACCCGTCGTTTCACAAACTTATTAACGTTCTCTCAGAGATTGGTTTTCGCGATTGCTTTAATCGGGAATGATATTATACTTGTCACTAGTATTTAAGACATTTGTCATAAATACTGAGGGAAAGTTCAGGCAGGCATTATCTGCTCAGGGGTTGTCTCTTTCTCCTCAATTTTCCGGCTGGTTATATAAAGCAGACCATCCATCCGCGGAAACCGCGGATGGATCAACATTTTATCAATATTTTGAGAAAATAAAAAAATGAAAAGAATCCGTTTTTATCCGCTGTTTTCCCCTAAATCTTTATTGGCAATCACCAAGTTATCTTACTCAATTGGCGCAGTGCTGATTGTCTTTGCCCTGGTGCTCAGCACCGGGGTGTTGCCGGCCAATGCTTCCTCTTCAACAGCCAGTAGTCAGCAGGGGAGGACGTGGTGTGATTTGAGTTCTTATTCTGGCACCGTACACAAAGTAGAAGATCAAGATTCCCCCTGGGTCTTTAACGCTCCTGAATCAGGATATATTTCCGTGGTGGGGATCAAATCAGCCAGCGAGAACGCCAATGATGTAGACAACGCGTGTCCCCAGATCTTTACTGAGGACGGCACCAGCACCTGTTACGGGGTGAGTGGGATCGGGACGGACACAGTTACCGTCTGGGATCTGGTAGACGCCTCCTCCGGCTGCCATGAGATCTCTCACCTGGAAATCGTCGTGGTTGACCCTGCTGATCTCACCAGCACACCGGAAGATCCCACCAGCACACCGCAGGATCCGACCAGCACACCGCAGGATCCGACCAGCACACCGCAGGATCCGACCAGCACGCCGCAGGATCCGACCAGCACACCGCAGGATCCGACCAGCACACCGCAGGATCCGACCAGCACACCGCAGGATCCAACCAGCACACCGCAGGATCCGACCAGCACGCCGCAGGATCCGACCAGCACGCCGCAGGATCCGACCAGCACGCCGCAGGATCCGACCAGCACACCGCAGGATCCGACCAGCACACCGCAGGATCCGACCAGCACACCGCAGGATCCAACCAGCACACCGCAGGATCCGACCAGCACGCCGCAGGATCCGACCAGCACACCGCAGGATCCGACCAGCACGCCGCAGGATCCAACCAGCACACCGCAGGATCCCGAAGGTGATCCGACATTCACGCCCACACCGGATCCCATTTCTACCCCGGTACCCACCGCACCTCCACCTGATGGTGATGGCGGCGGAGATTTGTTGATCCCGGTAACGGGTTTGGAGATGCCTTTTTCAGACGCGGATTCCGCTACCAAACAGGAATTTATGACCCGGGCGAGCACCAATCTGGGATTGCTTTTCTTTGGCCTGGGGATGGTTTTTCACGGGGCTGCTCTGTGGAAAAAACGCAGTGACGGGCAGGATTAATGGATTGTTTTTCGAGACAGATAGGATCTAATCACTCGTGATTAAAAAACTAACTTCCTCCGGACGATTATTTTTGGCTCTTTTGATTCCTTTGCTGGGCGTGGGATTGCTGGTTTTCAGCATTAAGAATATCTACCGGGATCTCCGGCTTATGAATTCCCCCCTGGATCAAAGTTCGGCATCAACTGGAGAAAAAAATACTCAAACCGGAAAATGGATCCCGGAGCAAAACAGCGAATTCTTGCCTGTGTTGGCTCCTGCAGGATCTGTCCCATCAGGGTCCGCTCCGGAAATGGACAGCCCCTACTCTGACCCGGAGATCCGTTTTCAAGACTTCCAGGTACGGCTGGCTGTGCAGGGAAAAGACAGTGTGATGGAGGCGTCATTCCTCTCACCCGTCCTGACGCCGGAGCGCTTGGTGATTGAATCCCTGGGTGTGGATCATCGGATTACTCCGGTAGCTTCCCGGGAGGTTGAATACTTGGGAGCAGTCTACCAGCAGTGGACAGCGCTAAATTCCGGAGAACTGGGCTGGCACGATACCTCCGCAAAATTAGGGACGGTCGGAAACACGGTCATCAACGGGCACAGCAGTGGATACGGGGAAACTTTTCGGGACCTGGAGGAATTGAAAAACGGAGATTTGATCCAGGTCTATGCGGAGAATGTCCTTTACACTTACGTGGTGGCCAACACGATGATCCTCAAAGAGCGTTGGGAGCCGATTGAGGTCAGGATGGAAAACGCCCGCTGGATCAACCCTTCCAGTGATGAGCGCCTGACTCTGATATCCTGCTGGCCGAACAACAGCAACACCCATCGCGTAGTGGTTGTAGCCAAACCCTACAGTGTGGAAGAACTTTCTCCGGCGGTGGTCCTGGATTCTTCGGTTGAAATCCAGAATCTCAGATAACGTTCAAACCTTTTTAGATCTGGCTTAAGGAAAGAAAAGGCTGTCTGGATCCAGGCAGCCTTTTTGAATTTAACGCACTATGTTGGTGGGGGCTTTAATAAAATAAGGTTTTTCTATTGAACGGCGGCCAGGGTCTGGTCAGGATTGGGTAAAGTTATCAATCCCAGCCGGTAATACTTAGCGGGAACTTTTTCAACGGCGGGAACTTCAACAGCAGTCACGAACATCCTCCCCCAGGTTAGGTTGCCGTTATTTTCCAGGCAGGTTTGAATCACAAGGCGATCGCCCGGGCCGTAAATTTCCAGGAACAGCTCGGAGGCGGAATACTGCCTGCCGTCCTGCAGGTCGATAAAGTCTGAATAAGGGCTGTTGGGGCTCAGAGCTTGAAATTTCCTGATAGAAATAATCCGGTAGCTGGATTCCTTTTGGGTATTGTAAAAAAGGTTGATCCGTTCTTCCGTTTGGAGATCAACGAATTTTTTACCGGCCAGGTCGTTATGGGCCAAAAATCCGGTTGTCCCATAGCGTTCAGCCAGGTTGAAAAGGGTCAGGGTGTCTGGGCGGCTGGACACAAAACCGGGGTTATTCTGCGGCTGTTTTACTACAGAGTATGAAAAATGGCCCGGTGCTTCCACTCGAACAATTTGTTCTCCGGTAGATCCAGTGGAACGCTGAATTGATTCGACGCCGGAGGGAACAGCCAGGAACACCTGAGCAGCCGCTTGATTTCTCTCCGGGATTCCTGTCACGGGAATCAGCGGTGAGGAGAAAGCCTGGAGTATAAGGATAATTGCGGCGCCGAAGGTAATGAGGTGTTTTTTCATAAAGTGATCGATCTTAATCACGCCTATATTCTTTACTTAGAACTATATTCTATAACTTTAAACCGGGCTCACACTTACACGGTTGTAGGGTGAGCCCCTTCTAACAGGAATGCAAATCCGGCCAGTGTGTTTTGATCAGGACCTATCTTTCCTGTTAGGTGTTGGGGAGGTCACCTAAATCAGTAAGGAGGTTCTTTCTGGGGTGTACTTTTTACGCTTCTTTGTCATGATTTTAGCCTCCATTTTTGTATACTAACACAGGGCGGCTATTTTTCCATTTCCGTTTGAAACAAAACAATCACAGCAGGGGCTGAAGGACCAGCTCGGTTTAGGGATGAGTCAAGGGAAATACGGAGCCCGCTGCCGTCTTGGCCAGCGGGCTCCGTCAGGGATGTTGATTTCGGAAGAAAGACTTTTACGGCTGCAGAACGCCTTCGGTTTTGCCTTCCACAGCGATAATCACTTCGTCCACGGAGGGAAACTGCATCAGGGTGCGGGTGATCTGCTCCCGGATGCTCTGTACGCGGGCAGAGCCGCCGCCGTAAGCATTCATCTCCTGGGAAAAGTTAACGGTGGCTGTGCCCTCTTGCAGAGTGAAACCCAGAAGCTTCACCCGTACTCCCCAATCTGGCTGCCGTCCAGGATAGGCCAGCACCTCACCTGGCGTGGGCAGGGAGGTTTGGAAACCGGCCAGGTTGCGGGGAGGGGGTCCCCAGAGCAGTTCCTCGACCGCTTTAGCTTCCACGCTTCCGGCATCCACTATCAGGCGCTGTTCTGTCTCCAGGTTTTCCCCCAGCAGCCAGTATAGATCAATCAACCGGGTGGCCTGATGCCCGGCATCCAGCACAGTTAACGGCCGTTGGACAAGAGTCTCGCCTTGCTCGTTTTTGATGATCAGCTCAGCCTGGTTGGATAAGGGCTGGGGAGGCTGGGTTTCCGTTTGCCAGTCGAGACTGTCGATTAACAGCCCTTTTCCTTCGGGTGACTCCAGCGTAGTAAAAGTGGAAGCTAATTCTGTCCCCTCTTCCCAACGGAGACTGACCTGGACCTCTTCTCCCGGTTGGTCAGTGTAGATCAGCATATGCAGGGGAAGGACAACCTGCTGCCCGGCTGCCGGGATTTCCCTGGTGTTGATGTCCAGCGTGGAGCCGGGAGGGGTAGATTGGTCTGATGACTGCCCGCTTTTCTGGGGAACATGCACAACACGCTGATCTCCTCCGTGATAAACGAAGACCTTGTCTTCAACCTGCAGATGGATGATGAATCCGGGCACTATCACCTGAGCATAATCCTTTCCTTCTTCCGGCACTCCCAGGCTGGCATCCGGAAATTGGGTTGGTTGGACAGCTAGAATTTCAATGTCGTCCGGTTCTGTTTTCAGACGTTCTGCCAGATCAGCCCGGGCCATTTCGACCAATTGATCCGAACTGTCCACGGGCTCACAGGCTTCCAGGGAGGTTTTCATATCCTGCTGGGTTGCCAATTTTCGGGTTTTTTCTGTTTTTCCCACCTGGATAGGAAGCAAATCGACCATGTCCCCTCCCGGTCGCCGGACAACCAGAGAGAGACCGTAAGCTCCCGGATCAAGGGTGTCAGGAAATGTCACCTGGAGAGTGTCGGAAAAACCAACGCCCGGTTTCAGGTTGAACTCTCGTTGGGCCAGCGTGTTGAGCACAGTGGACGATTCGCCGGACAGCAGCTGTAGACAGAACCGTCCGTGCCATATCTGGTCTGATTGGTTATCAATGGTGAGATCAAATTCCTCATCCTCTCCGGGATGAAATCCAGCCTGATAGCCCCCCCAGGACACAATCGTGCCATCCTCGCTCTCTCTCCTGGCGGAAAAAGGCTGCCGGGTCTCTTCAGTCGGCGTGGTCTGGGCTTCATCCAGGGCGCTGCACCCGGCTATCAGCCCCATGGTGAGGATGCCGATTAAACTGAGCTGAACCAGGGCGTGGAATGTTTTTCCTCTCCAATATTTTTCGATTATTTGGGTCATGGTCCTACTCCTTAAGTGGTATTTTTCCCCCAGGGTTTGTCTTTAATAGGGGAACGTATTGATTAACATTAATCATAAGATTTTCCGAGCAGAATTCAACCTTCCTCAGGAGGGTTTGATATCCATCCAACGCAGGATGGGTTCCCTGGTTGAAGGACCAGGGAACAAAATAGATCCCCCTCCTGGTTTCCCCTGGACACTGCGGCCGCAATGCGGGTGGTCCCGGCCATCAGCCTGGGAAAGCCTAGGCCAGTTTGTTTTTATAAGGGGCAGAATGTATAAAAATTTAAGGTTAATTTTCCTCATGGAAGGGAAAAAGGAGCTTCCCAAAAGGTTTTCGCGTTTGTTTTCAAGCAGGTTCAAGGAATCTGAAGGCGAAATTCATTAATGCTACTCTGTTTTTCCTTCCCTCAGCAGCGAGAATGGCTTGATGCTACAATTAAATCCAGGCGCCGGAAGGGGGTCCTGTCTGGGGATGATTCAAAACTCTTCTCTCTTCCCACCCGCCTAAAATTAAATAGGATTGGAAAAGGAGTTAACTGCTGTGGAGTACATTGATGTTTTTGGAGAACGACTTTCCAAGATTGGTTTTGGAACCTGGCAAATGAGAGGGGACAGCTGCCGGGCAGGTGTGCTCAGCGCCCTGGAAATGGGTTACCGGCATATTGACACCGCTGAGTACTATCAGAATGAGGAGGCCGTTGGGCAGGCGGTGGAACAATCGGGACTGGACCGCGAAAAAGTTTTTCTGACTTCCAAGGTCTGGAGCAATCATTTCCGAGAGGATGAGGTTCAGCAAGCCTGCGAACAAAGCTTAAGGCGCCTGGGGGTAGATTATCTGGATCTTTATTTGATCCATCATCCCAGCGATGGGGTGCCGCTTGAGGAGACCCTGGCTGGTATGCAGGCGCTGGTCGAACAGAATAAAACCCGCTACATTGGGGTGAGTAATTTTTCTGTTTCCTTACTGGAAAAAGCCCGTTCGATTTCCTCGGTTCCAATTTTTACCGATCAGGTCAAATTCCATCCCTTTCACCGGCAAGACGAACTCCTTGGTTACTGCCAGGAGCACGGGCTGATGCTCACCGCCTACAGCCCCCTGGCCCAGGGCGGCGTCCTGGGTGACCGGTTATTAAAAGAGATCGGGGAGAACTATGATAAAAGCCCAGCCCAGGTGGCCTTGCGCTGGGCGGTCCAGCAAGATAAGGTGATCGCCATCCCCAAAGCGTCCTCTGTGGAGCACCAGCGGGCCAATCTGGAGATCTTTGATTTTGAACTCACCCCCGAAGAGATGGAAAAAATTGCTAAACTGTAGGGTTCGCGTCCGGTTAATTCCCGGCGTGTGGTGAACCGCATAAGGCGATCAAGCCTCGGCAATAGCCTCCACTAATTCACGGCAAAAATCCGGGATGTCCTTGACCACCCGCCCCCAGACGATGTTTCCATCGCGGAAGGCGGACTGGTCGTGCCAGGTGGCTCCGGCGTTTTCCATATCGTCTTTGATGCCCACGGAACCGACAGCCCGGTGCCCGTCCAGAATGCCGGCGGAGGCCAGCACCCAGCCGGCATGGCAGATGCTGCCCACAATTTTCCTGGAGGTATAAATTTCTTTTACCAACGATTTGACCGCCTGATAGCGGCGCAACTTGTCGGGAGCCCAGCCTCCAGGGATCACGACGGCATCAAAATCAGCCGGATCAACCTGATCCGCCGCCGTATCCGCGGCAGCGGTCAATCCGTGTTTTCCCCGGTAAATTTCCTTGCTTCCTGTGCCAATCACGGTTACCCGGGCACCTTCTTCGCGCAGGCGCATCACCGGAACCCAGAATTCCAGGTCCTCAAATTGGTCCTCAATCAAGTAAGCGACGGATTTTCCTTTCAGCTTCATGGTGTTACCTCCTCTGGCAAGATCTAGCGAATAAGGATCCCATATTTCCCGCGGGCTGCGCCGGCCTGGCTGGCGGTCAGAGCAGATCTTGAGCAGCCCGGGTCTTTTCTTTCATTGTAGTATATGACGCAATAACCTCTATCAGGTGTACTCTAATTTTCAAGGGGGCGTGCTTGATTTGTTCCCTTTTGATATGATTATAAAAAGGAACGTTCATCCCGGGGCATTAGAGGAGATGAACAGCTGGAGACGATGACACACCAAGGTGGAACCTGATGAAAGCGATGGTCCTGGAAGAAATCCAAACGATTAGTAAAGGACACAATCCGTTAAAGTTAAAAGAACGCCCCAGGCCTGTTCCAGGAAAAGGGGAATTGTTAATAAAAATATCTGCCTGCGGGGTCTGTCATACAGAGCTGGATGAGATAGAAGGCCGGACCCTGCCGCCGGATCTGCCGGTGATCCCCGGGCATCAGGTAGTGGGGCGGGTTAGGAAACTGGGTGAGGCAGCTGATCAATTTGATATCGGCGACAGGGTGGGGGTAGCCTGGATCTTTTCCAGCTGTGGGGAGTGCAGGTTCTGCACTACAGGAGAGGAAAACCTCTGCCCGGAATTTAAGGCTACCGGCAGGGACGCTGATGGGGGGTACGCTGAATGGATGACGGTTCCTGCCGGGTATGCTTACTGGATTCCGGAGGGGTTCACTGATGTGCAGGCGGCCCCGTTGTTGTGTGCTGGAGCTATCGGCTACCGCTCGCTGCGCCTGGCTGGACTCGGAGAAAAAGGAAACCTGGGTTTGACCGGGTTCGGGGGTTCCGGTCATCTGATAATGAAACTGGTGGAGGCGAACTTTCCAAAGGTTGAGGTTTATGTCTTTGCCCGCAGCCCTGGCGAACGTGCTTTTGCTCGTGACCTGGGCGCGGTCTGGGCTGGCGATACTGCTGAGGAAGCTCCGGTAAAACTGGATGCCATCATTGATACCACGCCCGCGTGGAAACCCGTGGTGGAAGCGCTCGAAAACTTAATCCCGGGAGGAAGGCTGGTGATTAACGCCATCCGCAAAGAAGCGGGCGATCAAGACTATCTATTTAAATTGGATTATTCCCGTCACCTGTGGATGGAGAAAGAGATAAAAACCGTGGCCAACGTCACCCGCCGGGACGTGGATGAGTTTTTGAAGTTGGCTGCCGGGGCTGGGATTGAACCTGAAGTGCAGGAATTTCCTCTGAAAGAGGCCAACCAGGCCCTGCTGGAGCTCAAGACTGGTGAAATCCGGGGGGCCAAAGTGCTGGTCATGGATTGAGGCGGCATTGAAAATTTCTTAGTTGGCACCTGTTCCATTTTGATCCTGAGAGACCCTTGCTGTTATCCTCCTTCTGTTGACTTTTTGGAGCCGTTTCACGGTTCAGGCATCTGTGTTCAGTCAAATGATAAAGTTACCGAAAGGCAGTCTATCTGCTTTGCCTTGATTGGTTTACAATTGGCCTTATCTACCAGCTGCTGCAGACCGTGTCAGGGACAGGTGGCTGAAGCAGTCCTGTCGCCAGATGAGGAGAACAACCTATGAGTACCCCAAAACAGCATGTTTTTAGAAAGTATCCCCTGATCAGTTTCTATCTCCTGGCTTTTACCATCAGCTGGATAGGGTGGATTCCGCAAACCCTGTACAGCTACAAGCTGTTTCCCTTTAATCATTACCTGTTCAGCCTCCTGGGAGGGGCCGGACCCACCCTGGCAGCTGTCCTGGTCAGCAGGAGATTGTGGGGCAAGGACGGACCGTCAAAAGTATTTAACGCTTTGTTTCGCTGGAAGTTTTCCTGGCAGTGGTACTTTGTCCCCCTGCTGTTTTGGTCCCTGATTACTACCGGGATATTGATCGGGGGAACGATTTCTGGTCTGTTCAGCCTGCCGCTGGAAAGCTACTCCTGGTATCTCTTGCCTTCCGTGTTTGCGACCATGCTGCTTTCTAACGTCTGGGAGGAAATAGGCTGGCGGGGGTTTGCTTTACCGCAGTTTCAAAAGGGATACAGTGACGGGAAGATCGCATTAATTATGGGTCTGACCTGGAGCCTGTGGCACTTGCCTTTGATGCTGGATCCGTATTCCCCGCTGTCAGATCTTCCCTGGGGAGGAGAGTTTATCTTCAGTCTGGCTTTGTCCGTGATCTATATCTGGCTGTACAACAACTCCCGGGGCAGTCTGATCCCGGTTACCCTGTTTCACGCCCTGTCGAATACGGCGGCTTTTGTGTTTTTAGAATTAGGTATTTTTGAGGCTTCCTACCTCTGGGTGGTGGGATTTACCTCACTGGCAGCGCTGGGGATCCTTTTCTATTACGGCCCCACCCGGTTTTCTCGGAATACAGA
Organism: Anaerolineales bacterium; assembly: GCA_034520505.1. GTDB lineage: Bacteria > Chloroflexota > Anaerolineae > Anaerolineales > UBA11858 > B10-G9. The sequence continues at coordinate 173,819 of JAXHNK010000001.1, forward strand.
AAGTTAACCCTGGCCTCTGAAGGGCGAAGTGAGTTCTGGAAAGTCTTCCTTACTCTGGGGGAATGAGAGGATATAGCTTGTTTACCTCTGGAGATTGTTGAGGACTTACTTCTATCCAACCTGTATAATTTGAACAACCAGCAGTACAATTCGAGAAATGATCAGATGAAGGCAATGGAGAGGTCCCCTTTCCTAACGGTAATTGTTCTTACCCTCAATGAAGAAAACTATATTACCCGCGTGCTTGCTCCAATTATGCACCACAGCGGAGTTGATCAACTGCAGGTGTTGGTAGTGGATGGAGGTTCAACAGACAACACCGTGGAATTGGCTGGTCGAAAGGTGCCGGTGATTTCCAGTCCGCGGGGTAGGTCCCGGCAGATGAACGCTGGATATCGAAAGGCCTCAGGGCGGGTGCTGCTTTTCTGTCACGGGGATACGCTTTTGCCGAAAAATTTTGGCAAAGCCATCCTGGAAGCTCTTCAAAACCCGGAAGTGATGGGAGGGGCTTTCCAACCTGTTTACCATCCGCCGCATCCAGTGCTGAAGGGCCTTTCCTGGGTGCTTCGCTTCCCTTCTCCTTATTTGACGTTCGGCGATCAGGCCATGTTTGTCCGTAAAACCATCCTGGATGAACTGGGTGGAGTGCCCCCGATTCCCCAGCTGGAAGACGTCGCACTGGCTCTGGCTATAAGTAAGCGAGGCAAACTGGTCCGGCTTTCAAAGCAGGTGGTGACTTCATCCCGCCGGTTCTTTGAGCGAGGCGTGATCCGTCAGCTGCTTTTGGATATTCGCTTACTGTTGGGGTACCACCTGTTCGGTCTCTCAGCAGCAAAGGCGGCATCCCGTTATCAGGTTTCCTCCCGGGATCAGGTGGTATCTGCTTCCCTTTCAGAATCTGTGATTGGCGTTATTGCCAAAGCTCCAATTCCGGGACACGCCAAAACCCGCCTGGCAGCGGGAGTGGGCACCGAGCGAGCGATTGAGATTTATGACGAAATTGTGCGATCCTTGTTCAATGAGCTCGCGGGGCTGAGAGAGGTCGGGCAAGCGGTCATTTTCACACCCACAGAACAGGATCGGGTTTGGTTCAGGGAGCATTTTCCAGACTGGGAGACAAGATTGCAGTGGGGTGAAACGCTGGTGGAGAGACTGCGGGATGCCTGTGGGAGCTTGAAGGGCGGAGGGGCTGAGAAAGTGCTGTTAATTGCGGCTGATGTCCCCGGGTTAACCCCGGAAATCCTTCAACGAGCCTTACTGCTGCTTGATGAAGAAGACCTTGTATTGGGTCCGAGCCCGGATGGGGGATATTATTTGATCGGGATGAGGGAGTGTCAGGATGAATTATTTCAGGGGATTCCCTGGAGCAGCCGGATGGTCCTGGATAAAACTATGATGCGGGCGGACCAGTTGGGTTTGTCCAGCGTTTTACTGCCCCCCTTGATGGATATTGATACCGCTGAGGATTGGGAGAACTACCGGAAAAGAACCCCGCGAGTCAAGTAATTCTGGGGAAAGTGTTCTGGCGATGGTAATCCTCTCCGGGAAATCCAGCATCAAAGGGGTGCTTTTGCCGATAGATGAGGCAACAGGAGTCAGAGTATGATCCCCAAGGAACGTGTGCTGGCTGCCATGAACCACCGCGAACCGGACCGGGTACCGATCGTGATCGGCGTCAGCAATGCCACGGGTATTAAGATGAAAGCCTACCGCCGGTTGAAGGATCACCTGGGAATAGAAGCTCCGGATGATTATCTCTATCAGTGGCCGGAGCTGGGGACTGCCCTGGTGGATGAGGATACCCTGCAGTGCCTGGGCGTTGACGTCCGGGGAGTCCGGGATCTGGAATCGCTGTCCGTGCGGGAGAAAAACCGGAAACGCCCCCCGGGTTCGCCTTACCTGACCAGCTGGGGAACCGGTCAGGTGGAAATTGAGGATGGGGTCTGGTATCCCGGGATTCATCCCCTTCAGGAGGCAGTCACCATCGAGGAGTTGGAAGATCATGATTGGCCGGACATGGATGACCCTACCCGGGTTGCTCATGTCGGGGAGCGGGCCCGGAAGCTGGCGGAGGAGAACAATTATGCCGTGATGGGTACTCCCTGGCTGCTTTTTCCATTGGAGCGCGCTTTCGGCCTCCAGGGGATGGATGCTTTCTTGTTCAATTTGGCCGCTTATCCGGATTTCGCCCGGGCGCTGTTGGAAAAAAACCTGGAAATGTGCAAAGGGTTAATGGGCCATTTCCTGCGGGAAGTAGGTGATTATTTGGACATCATCAAGATCGGTGACGACCTGGGCACTCAGGAGAGCCTGTTGATGTCCCCGGAAATGTACCGGGAGATCCTTAAACCGATTCATGCTGAGCTGATCGCCTTTATTAAAGAACGCACCGCGGCAAAAGTCTTTTTTCATACTGATGGCGATGTTTTCCCGCTCCTCCCGGATTTCATCGAAATCGGAATTGAGATCCTTAATCCCATTCAGACTTCAGCAGGAAAGATGGCCGACCTTGAGAAATTGACCAGGGAGTTTGGTGATCAGCTGGTTTTCTGTGGGGGGATCGACACCCATCACTATCTCCCGGACGGCACCCCGGAGGAGGTTGAAGCGGAAGTCAAACGGGTGATCGAAGTCCTTGGCCCCGGCGGCGGCTATCTGCTTTCTGCCGTCCATACCATCATGGACGATGTCCCTCCGGAGAATATCCTGGCTATGGTAGATGCGGTTGAAAAGTACGGCCGCTATCCCCTCTGACCCTGCATCCTTTTTCATTAAAATTTTGACCAGGTTCTTGACGCGTGCTTATGTTCGGGGGATCGTCTGGGCGTTAACCGAGGAAGGGTTTACTCCCTCTGGTTGGGAGGGTGTGCTGGGAGGGAATATTCCCACCGGGGCAGGTTTGTCTTCCTCTGCAGCCCTGGAATTGGCCTTGCTGCGGGCTTTCCGCTCGGTATCCGGGTGGGATTGGGACGGGGTGACTATGGCCCGGGTGGCCCGGAAAGCGGAAAACAGCTATGTAGGCGTCCAATCCGGAATTATGGATCAGATGGCCTCCGCCCTGGGAGAAAAAGGAAAAGCCCTGTTAATAGACACCCGTAACCTCACCTGGCGATCCGTGCCTCTGGTTCCGGGGGTCCGGGTGGTGATCCTGGACACGGGCACCCGCAGAGGATTGGTAGACTCGGTTTACAATCAGCGGGTTTCGGAATGTCAGGCAGCGGCGGAGATCCTGGAAGTAAACTCACTGCGGGAAGCAGATAGGGAGAAATTAGAGGCTGGCAAGGGGGAAATGGAATCAGCGATTTACCGGCGGGCATTTCATGTAGTCACCGAGAACGAACGCACCCTGCAAGCGGCGGAAGCCATGGAAAAAGGAGATCCAGTTCTCCTGGGGCGTCTGGTTGATGCCAGCCATGAAAGCCTCCGGGTTAATTATCAGGTATCCAGCCCCGAGCTTGATCTCATGGTCAAAATCGCCCGGGGCCAACCCGGAACCTATGGGGCCCGGATGACGGGTGCTGGTTTTGGAGGTGCGGCCATCGCCTTTGTTTCTGAAGAAAATCTGGCGTCCTTCATCACTGAAGTCGGCGGGGTTTATGCCCGGGAGACGGGGAAATCACCAACCCTTATCCCCACCCGGGCCAGTCAGGGCGCAGAACAGCTTTACTGAGTTTGCACCTTACGGGTCTGAAGCGTATGGCACGCCTTAGTTTGGATCTGGCCAGACCGACCGGTAAGCAGAGATGATGTCATCCATGGTCTGGTTGAGTTCCTCGTCGACTGCCTGGCGGGCCGGATCGGCGTCGAACCAGTTGAGGATTTCCTGGACCCCGCGGTGAAAGGGAATCACGGCCTGGTAATCCGGGACCATCCGTTTGATCTTGGTGTTATCAAAGATCATGCTGTGGGCTTTGTCACCCAGCAGCCCGCTTCCCCATTCTGAATCAAACGCGGCGATAAACCGGGATGGAACAGGGACCAGCTCCGGTTCTACACCCGCTGCCTGACCGATCAGGGAGTAGATCTGGTTCCAGGTCAGCCATTCATCGGATGTGATCTGGAATACGTCCCCCAGCGCATGAGGGTTACCCAGCAGCCCGACAAATCCCCGGGCAAAATCCCGGTGGTGAGTCAGGGTCCATAATGAAGTCCCGTCGCCGTGAACGATGACTGGTTTGCCCCGGCGCATCCGGTCTACCGTTGTGTACTGCCCGTGGCAGGGGAGCAGGGTCTGGTCGTAGGTGTGGGAAGGACGGACGATGGTGACGGGGAAATTTTCTTCCCGGTTCGCTTGGATCAAGCGTTCTTCGCAGGCTATTTTCTTCTGAGAATAATCCCAGAAAGGATTGTCAAGCGGTGTGGATTCGGTGATCGGGAGGTGTGCGGGCGGCGTTTGGTAGGCGGAGGCGGAGCTGATGAAAACATACTGCGCTGTTTTCCCCCGGAACAGTTCCAGATCCGTTTCAATGTGCCCGGGGTGGAACGCGACCCAGTTCACGACCACGTCAAACGTTTTCCCGTCCAGGACGCTCCGAACGTTTTCTGGGCGGCGGATGTTACCCTCAAGGCGGTTGACCTGATCGGGTACAGATCGGCCGGTCTCTCCCCGGTTGAGGAGAGTGATGTTGTATCCTCGTTCTGCGGCCAGCGCGGTGCAGGCAGAACTGATCACACCAGTCCCACCGATGAATAATATATCCATGGTCAGCTCCTTTTTGAACTACGTAGGTTCAGCTAACGTGCCGGGTTCAGCTGCTAATCCTGATGTTTTCAGTATAAACCATCGGGTCGGGTTTCTTCAAATGATTCATCTTCAGGATGGGCGTGAGGGTAAATTCTTTTGACATTGAGCGGATGACATCCTGGAAATTTGAGATAATGGGATGGGTAATGGGTCAGCCAGCTCGCCCTGTTAGTCTATAATAAGTATGAATGATCAGTGCCCCGGCTGACGGCTGCAGGCCGACAATCAGCCGGGGCATCATGACTGAAACCAGGTATGGCTTGAATTCAGCAGAGGAGCATGGATTATGAGTGAAAATGAAAAAGCGAAGAATGCAGCCCAGGACAAGGAGAAAAAAAAGGAGCAGTTAAAGATGTTGGGATTAGAACCTCAAGAGTCTCAGCATGTGCTCAAACTGGAAAGCGGCGATCTCAACTACACGGCCCGGGCGGGAGTGCTTCCCCTGGAAGATGAGCTGGGAGAAAAAGAAGCGGAAATATTTTTTACCGCTTATGAGTTGGATGACGTTGAAGGCCGTTCTGGACGTCCGCTCACTTTTGTGTTCAACGGTGGACCGGGATCGTCCTCGGTCTGGCTGCATTTGGGCGCCATCGGCCCCCGGCGGGTGGTGATGGAACCCAAGGGCTGGATGCCTTCTCCTCCTTACCGGCTGGTGGATAACGAGCATACCTGGTTGGATCAAACGGACCTGGTGTTTGTTGATCCGGTTGGCACCGGGTTCAGCCGGGCAGCGAAGAAAGACCTCCGGGAAAAATTCTGGAGCTTCCAGGGAGACCTGGACTCTGTGGGTCAATTCATTCGCCTGTACCTCACCCGCTACAACCGCTGGACATCTCCCCTCCTGCTGGCCGGGGAGAGCTACGGCACCACCCGGGCTGCCGGCCTGGCCGGACAGCTTGTGGATGAAGGGATTGCTTTCAATGGGATTGTGCTGATTTCTACGGCCTTGAACCTGCGCCCGATCTTTTTTGAACAGGGGGATGACCTGCCTTTCCAACTGTTTGTGCCCACCTATGCTGCCACTGCCTGGTACCACGAAAAATTGGATCCCACGATCCAGCAGCTGGATTTAACGGAGGTGCTGGAGGAGGTAGAAGCCTGGGCGGAAGGTGAATTGACCACTGCTTTGATGAAAGGAGACCGGTTGAGTGAAGAGGAACACTCCCTGATCGCTCAAAAATTGGCCCGATACACGGGTCTGGATCCAGATTATGTGAAAGGGACGAACCTGCGAATTAACATTTTCCATTTTTGCAAAGAATTACTGCGGGGCGAAAAACGCAGCGTAGGCCGTTTGGATTCCCGATTTAAGGGGGTGGAAGCGTCCGCGGTTAACGAAAAACCGGAGTTTGATCCTTCTATGCTGGCGATCACTCCACCTTATACCACCACCTTTAACAATTATTTACGTTCAGAGTTAAAGGTGGAAACGGATCTGGAATATAAGGTGATGAACAAGGAGATCGGGGAAGAGTGGGAATGGGAGAAAGGATCCCTGCCCAGCACCGGGGAAGCGCTCCGGGCGGCGCTGGCTAAAAACCCCTACATGCAGGTGTTTGTCGGTCAGGGGTATTATGACTTAGCCACCCCGCATTTTGCCACCCTGTATATGATCTCTCATATGAACATAGATCCCGAACTGCGGGTTAACGTGCAGATCGCCTATTACCGCGCAGGTCATATGTACTACCTGGATCTGGTCTCGCTGGCGGCGTTCAAACAGGATATGGATGCCTTTCTCGAGCGGGCTGGATACTGATCAAAAAGGATACAAATCATTTTGGAGGCAGAGAAGTATTTGAACCCGCAAGCTGGAATCCGCCGGGAACAGCATGATCAGACAGTGTCCAAATAAAAAGATAATTATCTGGAGGAAACGATGGCCGAATTAACAGTGATCAGCATTGTAGTTGAGGATATGGGGGCCGCCCTGGATTTTTACCGGCTGCTGGGGTTGGAGATCTCCCCGGGTGAAGATGAAGAACCTCATGTGGAAGCAGTTACCTCAAAGGGATTGAGGATTGCTTGGGATACCCTGGAGCTGACCCGGAGCATTCATCAGGGCTGGACACAACCGGAAGGGCACAGGATGGTACTGGCTTTTGAATGTCAGTCCCCGGACGAGGTGGATGCACTTTACTGGCAGGTGATTAATGCCGGCTATCAGGGATACAAAGAACCCTGGGATGCTTTCTGGGGGCAGCGCTACGCGGTGGTGAAGGACCCCGACGGCAACCTGGTGGATCTCTTTGCGGGATGATAAGTGGGATTTTTCCCTCTGCCAAGCAGAAAGGACAAACCATGAAACCGACCATGATCCTCACTCCTTATTTTATCGATCAGCGCTCCCCCGGCCTGGATCACCTGGTTGCTCCAGATTGGATCGTTAACCGCCCGGAGCTTTTGGGGGATGACCCCCAGGCCAGGATGGCCGTGCTCCACGGGAAGCTGGCGGAAAGCGTGGAAACCGGGATCCGGGAAGACCGGCTTCCGGTTTCGATTGCCGGCGACTGCTGTGCTGCGATCGGGGTGCTGGGTGGACTGCAGCGAGCGGGGATCTATCCTCATTTGATCTGGTTTGATGCCCATGGGGATTTCAACACCTGGGAGACCACCCCCAGCGGATTTCTGGGCGGCATGCCCCTGGCGATGCTGACTGGGAGAGGGGAACAAACTCTGCTGGAAGCTAATCAAGTTCACCCCCTGGAAGACGAAAAAGTGATCCTCACCGATGCCCGTGATCTGGATCCGGGCGAACGAGAAACGGTTGAAGGTTCACGGATTTGCCACCTGGAGGACCCTCGGTCTTTCCTGGAGCGGGAGCTTCCCCGGGGACCGCTCTGGGTGCATTTTGATACAGATGTAATGGATCCCGAGGAATGTCCGGCCATGAATTTTCCTGCTCCGGGCGGCCCCGGCGCGGATACACTCGGGGAAATCTTCCGGTTTCTGCGGAGAGAGGGTCAGATCCGGGCCCTTTCCCTTTCCTCTTGGGCACCGGAGCTGGACCCCAACGGGCGTTCGGGAAAAATTTGTCTGGACTTGTTTTCCCTGCTGTACAATTAAATATCCTTTCCTCAGGTCCCGGGTACGATTCCGGAGGACAGGCACCTCTTTCAATTGAGGACTCGGGTTTTATGGGATAATATCCCCAGATGACAACCAAGCAGGGAGGTATGGATGAAACCTTTCCGAAAAAATGTCGCTTTAGCGGTGGACGGAGGAGGGATGCGGGGGGTGATCGCTACCCGGGCGCTGGCCATCCTGGAAGAGCACCTGGAAAGACCCGCTCATGATATTTTTCGTTTGTTGGCCGGCACCTCAACTGGCTCGATTATTTCCGCTGGTATTGGAGCTGGCCTGTTTGGGGCAGAACTGCACCGGTTGTATACTGAGCTGGGAGAGCAGATTTTCCCCCGGACGCTGCGGAGTTGCCTGTGGCCGTTCACCCGCTACCGTTACTCCCCTCAACCCTTGCGGAAAGCCCTGGAGACTTATCTGGGCGAGATGACCATGGGTGAGCTGTGGGAGTCGGATCTTCCTACGGATGTGGTGATCACAGTGTTCGACTTGGTGGAAAATAGAACCCGGTTCATCAAACCTTTTAAAAAGAAGGCCGGGTATGACCGCTGGTCTCTGGTAAAGGCGGTTTTGGCCTCTTCCTCACCCCCTACCTATTTTCCCCCGGTGGAGGATCGTTTTGTGGATGGGGGGGTGGGGTCTTATCAAAACCCCTGCTATCTGGCTGCCTATGAGGCTTATTTTGTGCTCAACTGGGACCCGACAGAAACTACCCTGATCAGCCTGGGTGCCGGTCGAGACCCTCATCATTTGAAGCCGGAGGAGATTAAAAGATTCTGGCCGTGGGATTGGATAGGGCCGGTTTTGGGTGCTTTTGCTCAATCGGCGGATGATCAGCAGGTGCATCTGGTGGACACCTTCTTTGACCAGCTTGATTTCCGCCGGTTTCAGATCGATCTCGATCAGCCGATCGCCATGGACGATGTCTCCCAAATTCCTCGGTTGACTGCCTACGGTGATCGTCTGGGAGAAATGATCATAAACGATGAGCTGGATGAAGCCCTGGATATCAGGGCTCAGGTTGCTCCCCGGTAATCAAGAGCTTTTTGTCAGGCAGAGTTCCGGGCTTCCCCGGTTTGTCCAGCTGTGCTTCTTTTACCATCCAGAATTGATGGATGATTTGCTCAGCAGGAGCGGGGTGTTTACCCTGTACGGCATGGTAAAATTTGTCCCAATCATACCCAGGAAAGAGAATATTTTCTGATGGAGAACAGGGGATTTATGGGTTGGAAATTAAAACCGGGCCAGGTGATCTTTCTGCTGATTTTGATGGTGGTTGCTTTGCTGCCGTTAAGGGGTTCGACCACTGAGATCGCTGCCCGCAAAGGACAGATCAGATCCCATACGCGTCCGGTGGAGTTTGATTACCTCAGCTGGACGACCTCCGCTTTGGGAGCCAAGTTCAAAGCCAGTCTGCTGGGCGCTGAACGCTATTTGGACGTGGAAGCGGAGAAAGGGTTGGTGATAGAATACCTGGATTTGCACAATGAGATTGTCCGGCTGGAAAGCAAGCTGACGGAAACCATTTCTAAACCTTCATTCCAGGGCTCGTCGGCTAAAGCGGATGAAGTCCGGGGTGAATTGGCTGAAAAAAAACGGAAAAGAAATCAGTTGAGTCCAATCGTGGAAAGCGTGATCCAGCAGCAAATAGAAACGGCTTTGAGCGATCTGGGTCTCACGGTTGGAGGGCAGCCTTTTCCCCCGGTGCTGTATCATGCAGAACCCAATGCCTATGCCTTGATCGTTTCCCCCCGGGATGAAATCCGCCAGGAAGCAAATTTAATGCTTCAACCCGACCTGTCCCTTGATGAGCGGATTGATCTGGAGGTAAGAATTGAGCGGGAGCTGGATTATTCTGCCCTGGTGGTGGGCGTGGGAGGCGTAGGACTTTATCCGGCGATGATCATAGAAACGGGGAGCCTGGAATGGCTTTATCAGGTGATCGGACATGAGTGGACGCATAATTATCTCACCCTGCGCCCGCTGGGGATCCATTACTTCAGCAGTCCGGAACTGCAAACTATCAACGAAACAGTGGCTGACCTTTCCGGGCAGGAAATTCAGCGGGCTGTGTTCCGCCGGTTTTATCCGGAGAGGCTTCCGGATGAGAAGAAAGCGGAACAACAGCAGCAGATCCCGGCGAGGGATGCTTCTGAAAAATCGATCCGGGACCGCCAGCAGGAAGTTATGGGGGATGGCCAGTTCGATTTCCGGTTTGAAATGCACCTTACCCGGGTGGTGGTTGACCGGCTGCTGGCAGAAGGGAAGGTGAGCGCGGCGGAGAAGTACCTGGAAGAAAGGCGGGAGTTTTTCTGGGAAAACGGCTATCCAATCCGCAAGCTGAATCAGGCCTATTTCGCTTTTTATGGGTCCTATGCTGCCCAACCGGGGGGTGCGGCGGGTGAAAAGGGGGTAGATCTGGGAGCCCAACTGCGGAAGCTAAAAGCTGAGATGCCTTCGTACAGCGATTTTATGCATGCGGTAGCCTGGCGCTGGCGGATAGACCAATTTCAACGCCTGTTTGCGGGCTCTGTTTCCAGGTGAAAATCACCCCGCTGGTAGTTTAAGCAGGGGATAAGAGCTGATCCAGAGGGAAGGAGTTTTCTTTCCTCCCTGGTACAATGGGAAAAAATCAGGTTCGTCAGGAGAAACCGTGAAAAAATTTAGAATTCTATTGATCTTTTTGATTCTCACCCTGGGGGCGTTAACTGCCTGCACTGCAGCGGCTGATTTGGAAGAGACATCCCCTCCAGAAGCGGCGGAAAGTACCAGTACCCCAGCGACGCTCCCGGAGCCCACCGAGAGCCCCACGCCCCTGGTAGCCGCTGAAAAAAATGAACTCACTCAGCCAGCTTCCTGTCAGGCAAATCCGCCGCGCCCGACGCCGAACCCTGAACTTGTAGAATTATTTACCCCGGATCAGGACGTAGATCACATCAAGGGAGCCGAGGATGCCCTGATCACCATTGTGGAATATGCTGATTTTCAATGTCCTTACTGCGCAACCACCTCCCCTGTCCTCGGTGAGCTTGTGGAGCGCTATCCAGAGGATGTCAGGTTGGTTTACCGCCATTTTCCCCTGGACAGCATCCATGATAAAGCCCTCCTCTCTACCCAGGCCGCCGAAGCTGCCGGTTTACAGGGGGAGTTCTGGTCTATGCATGACCTCCTCTACGAAACCCAAAGTGAGTGGTCGTCGTTGACTCCGGATGAGTTTATCAGCTGGGTAGTGGATCAGGCAGAAGATCTGGGGCTGAACAGAGAACAGTTTTCCTCTGATCTAGAGAGCGAGGATATTGAGACCCTGGCCCAGACAGCGTGGCAGGAAGGACAGCAGATCGGTATTCCCGGAACGCCTTTTGTGATGATCAATAACCGGCAGTTTGACGCCCAGCCGGATATTGAAACCCTGGCAGCTATTGTAGAATTGATCAAACTGGAAGAAATCCAATTTACTGAATGCCCTCCTCAGATCCTGGATGAAGATAAGGACTATCAAGCCAGGCTGGTGACAGAAAAAGGGGATATTCTGATCGAGTTATATCCTGAAGCGGCATCCCTGACAGTAAACAATTTTCTGTTTTTGGCTGAAAATGATTGGTTTGACGGGATCACGTTCCATCGGGTACTGGAAGACTATATTGCCCAATCGGGGGATCCTTCAGGCACCGGTTACGGAGGTCCCGGCTATACCTTCGGGGTAGAAACCTCTCCAGATGTGACTTTTGATCGGCCCGGTTTGCTGGCGATGGCGAACTCGGGACCGGATACCAACGGCAGCCAGTTCTTTATCACCTATGGTCCCGCGCCGGATCTAAACGGTCAGTATACTATCTTCGGGGAAGTGGTAGGAGGGATGGAGGTGGTGGAGAGTTTGACCCCCCGCAACCCCCAGGCAGGTGGCGATCTCCCACCTGGCGATCTGCTGCTGGATGTGATTATTGAAGAAAAATAAGCAGATTACTTGGGGGAAAAGATTATTTTCCCGGAGCCATTCCCTGGAGAACTGATGTCGGAAGGATCGGGTTTTAGCTGGTCTACGGCTGGACAGTTGGTGCTCAGCGCCGCCGGGGTGTTTCTCTTGAGTACAATCTCTCTCGGCGGGACGCTGTTTCTGGTCTTGAACCGGGTGTTTGGTGACCCGGCTTCACCCGCCGGTCAAATAGATCCAACCCTGATATTTTTGGCAGGCATAGGTTTCAGCGGGGTGTTGTTGGTCCCTTCAGCGCTGGCTGCTGCCGGCAATCTGTATGGTTTTAAAGCTGCCGGTTTGTCCTCCTGGCGGGGTGCGAGCTGGTTAATCCTGCTTGTTCCTCCTCTGCTCCTTGCGGGATATGCAGTCACCCAGAATTATTCCAGAGGAAGGGTGCTCCTGCCCTTGATTCATGTGCTGGTCAACGGTTCTTTCGTGTTCTGGTTGATCTTTCAAATCCGGAAAGGGCTGGATAAAGGTTCCGATCAAAGATTCTGGGGAGTTTTTGGGAGTGGGTTGGTGTTAAGTCCCCTCCTCGCCCTGATCGTGGAAGTGTTCCTCCTGCTGGCGATTGGCTTTTTTTGGTCCGGGTACCTGATGAGCGATGCTGTCCTGGCGGAAGAATATTTCTCCGTGGTTGAACAGTTGAAGACTTCATCCTTTGACCCCCAACTGCTGGAAAATTTGGCCGCTGAATATCTCTTGAAACCGGGCATGATCATCACCCTGTTCCTTTATATTGCTGTAATGATTCCCCTGGTTGAAGAGGTGATCAAAACCATCGGCGTCTGGTTGTTGTGGAAAAGGGAACTGCGCCCGGAAGAAGGATTTACCCTGGGAGCACTGAGCGGAGCTGGTTATGCCTTGTTTGAAAACCTCACCATGGCCGTGGTAAACGAAGCCTGGGTGGGCGTGGTGGTTTCCCGCCTGGGCACAACCGCTGTTCATATGATCACCGGGGGAATCATGGGTTGGGGGTTGGTGTCCGGATGGCAGGAAAAGCGTTTGGGGCGGATGGTATCCGCTTATGGAGCCGCAGTGCTGATCCACGGGGCCTGGAATGGGATTAATATCGGCATTGCCCTGGCAGCTGTTCCGCAATTTGAGCAAGTTTTTGCGCCGTACCTTGTCCGTTTGGCTGAATATGCCCCGGCAGGTTTAATCATCCTGGCCCTGGGAGCCCTGGGGGGATTAGCAGGGGCGAATTCCTGGACTAAACGTGCTATAATGACCCGGGCTAATTCAACCAAAGGAAACTGACATGGAAGTGATCAACTTTTTAATCGACTTTGTCCTGCACCTGGATGAATATTTGAATGTGATTATCGCCAATTATGGCAGCTGGACCTACGGTATCCTCTTCTTTGTGATCTTTTTGGAAACCGGCTTTGTGGTCACACCCTTTTTACCTGGTGATTCTCTGTTGTTCGCAGCAGGGACATTCGCGGCGTTAGGTTCACTCAACCCGGTGGTGCTGTTCATTCTGTTATCCTCCGCAGCAGTTATTGGCGACACCGTCAACTATTCCATCGGATCATTTATTGGTCCTCGGGCTTTCAGCGGAGATATCAAGTTTCTTAAACAGGAACATCTGGACCGCACCCATGAGTTTTATGAAAAACACGGGGGAAAAACGATTATCCTTGCCCGGTTTATTCCCATTATTCGCACCTTTGCTCCCTTTGTCGCCGGGGTGGGGTCCATGACCTATGGTCATTTTATCCTTTACAACGTGATAGGCGGTATCACCTGGGTGGCGATCTTTATTTTTGGCGGTTATTTCTTTGGTAATTTGCCGCTGGTACGAAATCATTTTGAGTTGGTAATCATTACGATCATCGTCATATCTCTGCTCCCCCCAGTGTTTGAATACCTGAAGTCCCGCCGGGAATCCAGACAGAAGGGTGAAGAGGCAGCTTAATTCATCCCCAGGGGGCAGTTTCCTCAGTTAACAAAAAGAAAACCCCGGAGGTTGTGAGCAGGCTTCCGAGGTTTTTAAATTTAATGGGGATTTCTGAGGGATCAGTCTTAGAGCTCAGGCCCCGGTTTTCCGCAGTTATTTTCCGTATCCGATGACCATGGCGATGGCCATCTCCCGGGAGTGACTTAAACTCACCGACCAGGAAACTAAACCGAGCTCTGCTGCCCGCGCTTCCGCCCGGCTGTGGAGGGTGAGCTCCGGTTTTCCCAGGAAGTCGTTGGTGATTTCCATGTCCCGCCAGGAAATTAATCCGATACCGGTTCCCAGCGCTTTACTGGCAGCTTCCTTGGCCGCAAAGCGCACGGCCAATTCCGGGGCGTTTCTTCCGGTCAGGGTGATTTCCCGGGGGGTATAGATCCGTTCCAGAAAACGCTCACCGTAACGCTCCAGGGCCCGTTCAATCCTGCTGATTTTTATCAGATCCACTCCCGAAGATAAGATCATGGTCAGGGTCCTGCGGTAGCGATCACCAGGCGATCCGGGTGCAAGTATTTTCTGGCGATTTCCAGCACCTGATCCCGGGTGACCTCATGAATCAGATCCTGATATCGCTGATAGTAATCCAATCCCAGCTGATAGCGTTCCAGGTTGAGCAGCGCGCTGGTCACGCCGGCATTGGATTCCAGCGCCAGGGGTAGTTTTCCGATATAGCTTGATTTGCTGTCTTGAAGTTCTTCTTCCTGGACCGGTTCAGCGATAAATTTTTGGATTTCCCCGCGGATCAGCTGGATAGTTTTTTCCAGGTTGTCCGGATTGACCCCGGCGGATACCGTCCAGGGCCCAGGCCCAATGCTGCTGCTCACCGAACTGTAGGCGTAATAGGCCAGCCCGGCCTTCGTCCGCACTGCGTCCCCGATCCGGCCCATCATTCCAAATTGCCCCAGGACGTTGTTGCCCAGTATTGCCGGGAAAAAATCCGGGGAACAGCGGGAAGGTCCGGCAGCTCCCATGACCAGATCAGACTGGCTTTTTTCGGGGATGGTGAAATGGCGCTTAATGATCTTTTCCAGGGAGGGTGCTGGGGGTACCGTTATTTCTTCCGGTTGGGAAGGGTTGGACCAATCCCCCAGGACTTCCTGAACCAGGGAGTGGGCGTGCTCGGGCTCAACAGCCCCGGCCAGGGCGATGACCATCTGGCGGGGTCCGTAATGGTTTTCGTGAAACTGGATTAAATCCTCCCGGGAAATTTTGGCGATGGTTTCCGGGAAACCGTCGCCGGGGTATTGATAGGGGTGATCCTGATAGGTGAGTTCATCGAAGACCAGCTCCGCCATCTCGCTGGTATCCTGAGCCCGGAGGTCCAGCCCGGTCAGGTGCTGGGAGCGGATCCTTTCCGCGTGGGCTTCAGGAAAAACCGGGAAGCGCAGACCCTCGGCCAGGATGCTGAGCAGGGTTTCCAGGTCATCGGCCAGGGATTTTCCGCTGAATCCGCTGGTGTGGGTGCCCCCGCTGAAGCTCAAGCTGGCCCCGATCGATTCCAGGTTATTATAAATGTCTTCGAACGACCTTTTTTCTGTTCCCCGCATCAAGGTCGAGGCTGTGAAGTCAGCCAGTCCTAACTTCTCAACCGGCTCATAGAGGCTGCCTGCCAGCAAATAGCCGGCAACCGAGACGGATAAAGTGTTAAAGTTAGGTCGGACCAAGAGAGTGATCCCGTTTTCCAGCACCTGGCGGCTGATATCCTGCGGTCCGGGCAGGGAGGAGGTTTTTAAGGAAGCAGGTTGTTGGTTGTTCATGGGCTGTTTGACCCCTTGTTGTGTGGTAAATAGGTGCCAATCACTCTGTTTTTGGGCTGGAGATAGGTTTGGGCAACGCGCTGAACGTCTTCAGGCTCGACAGCGGCCAGATTATCAGTGTATTTTGTCACCCAGTCGTAGCTGGCGAACATTTCAGCAAAGCCCAGCCAGAAAGCCTGATTGGTTATGCTTTCGCCTCCGTAAGCAAAAAGGGCCCGGGTTTGTTTGGCTGCCCGCTGGATCTCTTCCCGGGTCGGAGGATTTTCCTGCAGGCGTTGGATTTCGCCCTCGTAAACTTCTAGAGCCGCTGAGGTATCATAAGCCGGATGGACGATGAAATGAACGCTGTACAAAAAGGGATCGATCGTCGCCGGGAGTCCTCCGTAAAGATCGATGGCGGCATCCTTTTCTTCAACCATTTTCCGGTACAACCGGGAGGTTTTGTTGCTCATCCCGCCCCCGCCGAACAGGTTTAATCCCTGGGGGCCGGTTAACAGGCTGTCCAGGATCATCAAGGGGAAAAAATCAGGGTGCGACGCGGGAGGGGTGTGATACGCGATGTTTACCAGCCGGGTTTCACCGGGACCCTCCACGAACAGACGGTGTTCTCCCCGCTGAGGGGGCTCCGGACGATTGTGTCTGGTGATGGGATCCCCGGGGGAATAATCGCCGTACAGAGCCTTAATTTTTTCCAGCATGGTATCGGTGTCGAAGTCCCCGGCGACAGCGATCAAAGCGTTATGGGGTTGATAGTAAGTCTGGTAATGCCGATAAAGGTCATCACGCTGCATGGTTTGGAGATCAGCCAGATCGCCGATGATTTCGTGGTGATAGGGATGGACCCGGAAGGCGGCCGCCCGGACGGCTTCTTTGAGCAGAAAGCCGGGGTGATTTTCATTGCCCTGGCGTTCGGAAATGACCACAGTGCGTTCAGAGACCACCTCTTGAGGGTCAAAATTGCTGTTAAGCATGCGGTCAGCTTCGAGCTCCAGGGCGAGGTCAATTTTATCCGCGGGCATGGTCTCAAAATAAGTGGTCCAGTCCAGGTAGGTGAGGGCGTTCCAGATGCCTCCGGTCCGGGAGATGGATTTATCCAGTTCTTCCATGGGGAACCTGGGGGTCCCCTTGAACTGCAGGTGCTCCACCCAGTGGGAGATGCCGGTTTTGCCGGGGATTTCATCCCTCGAACCTACCCGGTACCAGACCCAGTGGCTGACGATCGGAGCGGTATGGATTTCCTTCAATTTGATTTGAAGGCCGTTGGAAAGTTGGATGGTTTCTATTGGTTTAAGCATGTTCTTTCTCTGTTTGGGGTTGATCAGTGAGGGCTGCGATCAGCAGATCAAGGGCCAGATCTGAGGTAAGTTTCCCGGTTTTGATCGCACGGTCCACTTCGGTTAGTTGGGAATAAATTTGTTTCAGCTGCGCCAGGTTAAATTGGCGGGCTTGGGGAATAATTTTTTTTATCGGGTAGGGATGTTCTCCTAACCGCCGGGCAATTTTTTCATGATTGGAAGAGGGATTGTCGTTCAGCGCCTCCCGGACCTGGATCAGCAGGCGAAATTGTCTGACAATCATCCCGAAGAGCCTCAGCGGGTCGTTTTCATCCAGCAGGCGGTGCAGCATCCGGCTGGCAGTTTTTCCATCTCCCTGGCCGACGGCATCAACCATAGCAAAGACATCGCCCTGACGAATATCGGCTGTCAGATTCTGGACATCATCAACCGTCACCGGTCGCTCAAAGTTCACATAGGTGACCAGTTTTTCAATTTCCTGGGCAGCAAGCCGGGGATTTTCATCCAGATAACTGGCCAGAAGCCCGGCTGCTTGCGGATCAATTTCCCCCCCGCAGGCCTGTGCTTGTTCTTGGATCCAGCGGATCAGGGCCTGGCCCTGCCGGTGGAAGAATCCCTTTTTCCAGATCAGATCGGGATGTTGATCTGCCCAGTTGATTAACCAGTGATCCTGGCTCAGCTTCCTGGGCACCAGCAGCACACAGGCGGTGGTTTGCGGAAGGCTTTCCAGTAGGGTGAGGAAATTACTCTGGTTAGTTTTTCCTTTAGCTGCCCCCAGAGGGTGATCAATGATCACCATTCTCCGCTCGGTGAGGAAAGGGACAGCGTGGGTCTCGGCCCGGATTTCTTCCAGGCCTTTCGAACGACCGTCCAGGGAAGAGGTGTTCAAATCGGCATTGGCACTTGATCCCATTTTGGGCTTGAGTTTATGCCGTAAAAAACTCTCAATACCAAACTCGTCATCACCGTAAAGCAGGTAAATAGTCGGGGACTTTTCGCTCATTTTATCCTTGGGTGTGGATGCGGTGGACTGCCGTTCCCGGTTGATTATGAATGGTTACTTTGTGAACTTCCAATTCCCCGGGATCCCCGCTGGTGGTAATCTTCTTTTGAAACCAGGGTCCCAGCGGCTGGGAAAAGATCAGGGCAAGGGTCGCCAGGATGATCACCAGGGGGAAACGTTCCAACTTGTCCTGACTTTTCTTTCCTGCTCCCACCATGCCGGCTGCTCCGGCCAGGCCGGCGAGAGTTCCAGACACCAGAAAATTGGTCCCACAGTTTTGATGGACGGCCAAAGATTTTTGGCCGTTCCTCAGCCGGGAGAGGGCGTCCAGGATAATATCAGCCAGCTCTTCGGTGGCAATCTCACCCCAGATCCAGAAGCCGCCCGGGTCAGAATGTCCGGCGAAGCTGCGTCCCGGATATTTCTCAGCCAGCACGTTGAGGGTTGCGTGTTCTAACCCGTGATTGCGCCGGGTCTGGGATAATGTGTTTTTCAGAAAGGTTAGCAGAGTCATTTTTGTTTTTGTTCCAGAGAATGGTAGGTGTCCATCAATGAGATTAAAATTTGATCGGTGAATTGATTCATCCGCCTGAACATGCTGCTCCAGACTTTTGCCGATTGAATGGAGGCGGATTCGTAAATTTGCAGCATAGATTCCATTAAACTGTTGCGGAAAAAGAGGAAAGCCTGGGTAGCTTCCACTGTGTCCAGCTGGTGCTGGCGGCCCCGGGAGGCATACTCGTATCCCAGGGCTTCCGCTTCGGCGATGGCATCTTCGCCGTGGGAAGAGAGGAAGGCCCGCAGGCCGACAAGCAGACTGCGACCGCTCTGCCGGTAGCGCTGGCGCGCCTGGGAATCGAGCTTTTGATACCAGCTTTCATCTTCCAGTTTTCCTTCACTGATCTGTAAGCGGATTGCTTTCATGGCATGATTGATGACCATCTGGATATCCTGAGGAGAGTCCGCCTGCTGAGCTTCTTTCCACAACTCCACTTCACTGCGTAAAAACCGGCGGTGCCCTCCCGGGGTGCGGTGGACGGGAAGATTGCCCTCATCCGCCCATTTCCGGATGGTGCTGGGGTGGACGCCAATTTCTCCGGCCATTTCGCTTAAGCTGAGCCAATTATCTTTCATAAATGATCACCGCTGAGAACACGATCACCTGGTTAAGGGGCAAGGCCTATATTTTACTATGATAACCGCTGAAAATCTACTGAAAATTAATTAAAACTGAATAAACCTGAGTGTATTCTCCGGGAGAAATTAATACTCTGCCCATATCGTGCTATAATGTCAGAGCTGTAAAATCAGATAGGAATTATTAAAAACCTTATGAAAACTTTAATTACAGGAGCAGCGGGCTTTCTGGGATCAGCTCTGGCTAATCATCTCGTCCGCAGCGGACATGAAGTGGTGGGCATTGATGACCTGTCCACGGGAGAACAGGATAAACTCGATCCGGAAGTGCTTTTTACCCGGGGGGATGTCATGGATCGCCCCAAATTATGGACCCTTCTTCAGGATGTGGAATGTGTCTTTCACCTGGCTGCCCGGGTATCTGTTCAGGAATCGATCCTTTACCCTCGGGAGTACAATAATACCAACGTCGGGGGAACGGTCAGTATGATGGAGGCCATGCGCGACGTGGGGGTAAAACGGGTGGTTTTTGCTTCTTCCGGCGCAGTCTACGGGCAGCAAGAACAGCAGCCTCTCCAGGAAGATTTGCCGCCTGCCCCGGATTCACCTTATGCGGTATCCAAACTCTCGGCGGAATATTATGTCAAAACCATCGGTCAGCTGTGGGGGATAGAAACCGTTAGTTTACGCATCTTTAACGCTTACGGCCCCGGACAACATTTGCCGCCTTCCTATCCGCCGGTAATTCCCAATTATCTGAAGCAGGCGGTAGGAGAAGGCACCCTGGTGATCCACAACAGCGGGAAGCAAACCCGCGACTATGTTTTTGTGGATGATGTAGTCCGGGCGTTGAGTAAGGCGGGGAAAGCGCCGGGTGTGGAGGGCAAGATCATTAATGTCGGTTCCGGAACAGAGGTCAGCGTTAAAGAACTTGCTGAACTGGTGTCCCGGCTGACGGGTGATCGGGCGGAGATTATTTTCAACCCGAAAAACGACGGCGGGGTGAGAAAAATGAGGGCGGATATTTCCCGCGCAGAGGAGCTCCTGGCTTATACTCCCCGGGTTGATCTGGAGGAGGGCCTTCGCCTGACCCTGGAGAGGGATCCTAGGTTTCAGCCAAGTCCTGCGGTCAGCTCATAATAAATCGACATCATGCACGCCGGATTCGTGTTTGCCCGCCGCTGTGATCTGGATAAATTCCGCTTTTTCCCAGAAATCAGGGATGGACTCCGCTCCTGCGTAGCTCATGCCCGACCGCAGTCCCCCGGTTAACTGGTGGAGGATGTCTTCCACCCGCCCGCGGTAGGGAACAACCGCTTCCACCCCTTCCGGGACCACTTCCCCGTAATCAATTTCATCTTCCGCAGCTTGATCAACCGCTTTTCTGTCGATGTTGGCGGTCAGGGAAGCCATTCCCCGGATGATTTTTTTCTGCTGGCCATCACGGATCACTGCGGCGCCGGGACTTTCATCGGTTCCAGCCAGAAGGCTGCCCAGCATCACAGTGCTTGCTCCCGCGCCGATAGCCTTGGAAATATCCCCGGATTTCCGGATGCCGCCGTCGGCTATGATGGGCACTCCTGATTTCCGGCCGGCTTGCGCACATTCGGCGATGGCTGTCAGCTGGGGAACCCCAAAACCGGTGACCACCCGGGTGATGCAAATCGATCCGGCTCCCACGCCAACCTTGACTCCGTCTGCTCCTGCCTCGGCGAGATCGATCACTCCCCGGGGAGTGGCAACGTTGCCGGCGATCAGGGGGGTGTCCGGAAAGCGGGATTTTAATGTTTTGACCATCTGCAGGGTGTGTTCCGCATGTCCGTGAGCAACATCTACCACCAGGACGTCGGCGCCGGCATCCAGACAGGCCCCGGCCCGTTTAATGTCCTGGGAATGCACGCCGACAGCCACCCCCACCCTGAGCCGGCCTTTGCTGTCTTTAGTGGCCTGGGGGTGTTCTTGCGATTTGATAATATCCTGGGCGGTGATCAAACCCTTGAGCTGGTTCTGATCGTCAACCAGGGGCAGCTTTTCAATCCGGTGTTCGTGCAGTGTGTGCCGGGCCTGCGGAAGGGGTTCTTCAGCCCGGGCTGTGACTACCTGGTCCCGGGGGGTCATCGCGGAGTGAACGGCTGCCGTGAGGTCAGGTGCCAGGATGAGATCGCGGGTGGTCAGCAGGCCGACCAGGTGTCCTCCGGAATCAGTGACCACTAAGCCCCCGATGTTCGTCTCGACCATGAGTTCCTTGGCTTCCTGGAGGGTTGTCTCCGGGCGTATCGTGACCGGGTTTTCTACCACAAAGCTTTCTGACCGTTTTACCTGCCTGACAAATTTCACTTGATCTTCGATGCTCAGAAAGCGGTGGATGATCCCGATCCCGCCGGATTGAGCCATGGCGATCGCCATTTTTCCCTCGGTGACGGTATCCATATTGGAACTCACTACGGGAAGCTGGAGCTCGATTCCCGGAACCAGGGTTGACGAAAGATCAACATTCCCCCGGCTGCGAATTTTTGAATATTTGGGCACCAATAAGACATCGTCAAATGTCAGACCTATCTGCTTACGCACTTTCATAGCTTCCTCCTGGAAGATTGTACTTACTGCAAACTAATCCTGACTATTACCCATGAGTATTGTACAATACCTCTATGTCAGAAACGAATCAGAAGTTGATGAGAAGCTTTTTTGCCCGGGATACCGTGGAAGTGGCCCGGGATTTATTGGGAAAACGGTTGGTTCATGTTGATCAGGGACAGCGCCTGGCCGGGATCATCTTGGAAACTGAAGCCTACCGGGGTGAAGAGGACCAGGGTTGTCACTGCCGGGCGGGGCGCACGGAACGCACCGCGGTGATGTACGGCCCTCCGGGGTTGGCCTATGTTTATTTTGTCTACGGCATGCACTGGCTGCTCAATCTGGTCACGGAGGAGGAAGGATACCCCGGGGCCGTACTGCTCCGGGCTTTATCTCCTGAGAAGGGCTTGGATCTGATCGCCGAACGGAGAAAAAAACAGCCTCCCCGGCACTGGATGGACGGGCCAGCAAAATTAACCCAGGCGCTGGGTGTTGACGGCGGGCAGAACGGGCTGGACAGCTGCCAGCCTGGCTCTGATTTATTTGTTGAACCCGGTTATCAAGTGGAGCCGGGGCAGATCCAATCTTCTCCCCGGATCGGGTTGGACAATGTGCCGGAACCATGGAAAAGCATCCCCTGGCGTTTTACGGTGGATCCTGCTCATCTGACCTGATAGCGTCTCTTCAAATTCAAGGCGTAAAGCACTCGCCTACCCCAGGAGGAAATGATGTTCAAGAAAAAAGAAGAACCAACTCCAAAAATCAAACCTCAGGCAGCACAGGAAAAAATCACCTCCATTTTGGGCGCCCAGATGACCTGGCAAGGAGAACTAAAAGGGCGGGGCGGGGTGCGGATTGAAGGGATGTTTGAAGGGCTTATTGACGTTGACGGCCTGGTTGTTGTCGACCCCAAGGGTCGGGTCACCAGCGATCTGATCCAGGCGGGGAGGGTGATTATCGCCGGGGCTGTCCGCAGCGATATTCATGCGGACAAAGTGGAAATTCGCAGCACGGGGAGGGTGTGGGGCGACGTTCTCACCACCAGTTTATCCACTGAAGAAGGAGCCTATTTGCGGGGGAAGATTCAGATGGAAGAAGAAACAGTTTCTGGGAATGAAGAAAACCTCCCGGGGGAAGAAGGCCCACCCGATCCGGAATCTGGTGAGCAAACGGAGGCAGAAGGGTAAGTTGAAAGCCAGGTGGTTCTTTCTTCCCCTATTGATCATGGGTCTGGCCTCCTGCCTGCCAGCGGAGCCGCCCCCCCTGGCTGCCGGGACCGAACTTCCGGACCAGGAACATGTTAAAAGAGAAATCACCCCCTCAGTTCTGCCGACCAGCACCCGGGAAGCGGCGACGACAGCGGCTCCCTGGCCAGAGAACACTCCTGCTCCTCAACAGACCCCGGCCCCCGAGCCAGTTACCTGTTCAGAGGACGAGGGAACGCTGCTTAAGTTCTCTCTTTCATCCAGTGTTCTCTCCAGGCCGCTGTCCGGGTCCCTCTATCTTCCCCCCTGCTACGATAGCCGGAGGCCGCAGGGTTATCCGGTTTTATATTTGCTACACGGGATCTACGAAACGGATCACCAGTGGGTTGACCTTGAGCTGCAGCAGCAGGTGGACAGCCTGCTTGCCGGGGAAGAAATCCCTCCCCTGCTGATTGTCATGCCCCGGGAAGAGAAATGGGAAATACCTCCCCGGAATCGGTTTGGAGAAGCGGTGATCCAAGACCTGATACCCTGGGTGGATGAAAATTATCACACCAGCCCAGAACGTGGAAAGCGGG
Source organism: Anaerolineales bacterium (assembly GCA_034520505.1). Taxonomy (GTDB): domain Bacteria; phylum Chloroflexota; class Anaerolineae; order Anaerolineales; family UBA11858; genus B10-G9. The sequence continues at coordinate 197,129 of JAXHNK010000001.1, forward strand.
CAGTCGGGGGTATTTCCCGGGGAGGCAACTGGGCACTGCGTTTAGGTTTGTTATCCTGGGATAAGTTTGGAGCGGTGGGAGTCCACAGTGCTCCACTGTTCTATGGGGATGTGCGCAAAATAGGGGATTGGGTTAAGCAGGTTCCCGCGGGGAACCTGCCCCTGTTTTACCTCGATATCGGGGAAGATGATCAGCAGGGAGAGTATGTCCGGGAGGTGGAAGAAGAGTTCAACCGGTTAGGCGTGGTCCATGCCTGGCATCTCTTCCCGGGGCTGCATAACAACGATTACTGGCGGGCCCACCTCAAAGATTATTTGCGCTGGTACACTCGCGCCTGGAAGGACTAATGAGCCCCCGTGGTATAATCGCGCCCTGAAAAAAACAGCAGGCGCCTGGAGGTTGCTAATGAAATATCCCCCTATTGACACATTTATGTCCTGGGATTGGCCTGAGATCAAACCCTTGTATGAAGATCTCCAAACCCGGGATTTAGACGATTCAAGCCTGGAAGCTTTTTTGACCGATTGGTCTTCTCTCCGGAAGCTGGTCGATGAAACTTATGCCAGGCTGCAGCTGGCTAACGCCCAGGATACCACCGACCAACAAGCCGAAGACCGCTATCATACTTTTCTTGAGGCTGTTTACCCGCCGTCAGAATCCGCAGACCAGCTGTTGAAAGAAAAATTATTATCCAGCGGGTATTGTCCCCTGGGGATGGAAGTCCCCTTGCAAAAAATGCAGGCGGAGTCCGATCTGTTTCGAGAAGAGAATTTACCCTTGATGACTCGAGAACGTGTGTTGGGGTCAGAGTATAACAAGATCCTTGGTTCGCAAACAGTGGACTGGCAGGGTGAGGAGCTGACCCTGGTTAAGGTTCGTTCCGAGCTGAGGAATCCGGATAGAGAGATTCGAAAAAAATTATGGACCCTGCTGGCTGAGCGCCAGCTGCAAGATCGAGAAGCCATAAACGAACTGTGGACAAACCTGATGGGGGTCAGAGAAAAAATTGCCCGCAATGCCGCTAAACCAGATTACCGGGCCTATCGCTGGCAGCAGATGACTCGATTGGATTATCAGCCCGATGACAGCCTCCATTTTCTGGAGGCGATTCACCAGGTGGTCGTGCCGGCAGCTTCCCGAATTTACCGGAGGTATCAAGAACAACTTGATGTCTCCACAGTTCGTCCCTGGGATCTGCTGGATAACCGGACCACGTTTAACCTTCCGGCCATCCAGGCTTTTGAGAGTGAAGAAGAGCTTATCCAGCGGGTGGGGGCGATTTTCAACCAGCTTGATCCTCGGTTGGGGGAGTATTTTTCCATCATGCAGGAGGAAAACCTGCTGGATTTGACCAACAGAAAAGGAAAAGGCCCAGGGGCGTTCTGCACCTCTTTCGCTACCCGGGGCAGACCTTTTATCTTTATGAACGCCGTCGGGTCCAGTACGGATGTCCGCACCCTGTTCCATGAAAGCGGTCATGCTTTTCATGTCTTTGAAAGGTCGGATCTGCCTTATCACCATCAATGGCGTCCCGGAATGGAGTTTGCCGAAGTGGCTTCTACTGCTATGGAACTGCTGGCCGCCCCATACCTGGAAACGGAAGGGGGATTCTTTTCACCTCAAGACGCCGAGCGGGTTAGAAAACGGCACCTGGAAAGTAAGCTGTTATTTTGGCCCTATATGGCCGTTGTGGTCGATTTTCAGCACTGGGTCTATGAAAATCATCAACAGGCGTCCAATCCGGAAGCGTGCGATCAGAAATGGTCCTACCTGATCGACCGTTATCTGCCCGGGATTGATTGGACTGGTCTGGAAGATGTCAAGGAAACTGGCTGGCAGAGAAAACTGCACATCCATCGTTATCCTTTTTATTATGTTGAGTACGGATTGTCCTTACTGGGAGCTGTTCAGATCTGGGCGAACAGCCTTGAGGATCAGGGCGCAGCCCTGCGGAAATACCGCCAAGCCCTGGCTCTGGGGGGGACAGCTTCTCTTCCTGAGTTATTCTCAGTTGCGGGAGCCAGGTTGGCCTTTGACGCCGAAACCCTCGGTGAGGGGGTGGAGCTGATGGAAAGGACTCTGGAGCAGTTTACAGAGACTGGTTGATCCCGCCGGAAGTTGTTTTCCTCGACGGGCGCAGGGAACTTTCCTTGCGCCCGTATTTTTATCAAATCTGGCAGGCTGGTTTTGTGCTTTTTATCATTTACGGTGGTGCGTTTTCTCAAGTATAATATTCATCCGAATCCAAATAATGATCTCAAGGGGTCAAGATGAAAAATACTTTAAAAATTGTCATCCCGATGGCGGGATACGGTACCCGTCTGCGTCCTCAAACATGGAGCCGTCCTAAACAGCTGATCAGCATGGCTGGCAAGACGGTGATTGAGCATGTGCTGGGGATGTTTTCCACCCTGCCCGCTGATCAGAGTGTGGAATTTGTCTTTGTGGTCGGTTATCTGGGGGATAAAATTCAGGATTTTATGGATGCAGAATATCCTGATCTGACCATTGATTATGTGGAACAAAAAGAGATGAAGGGGCAATCCCACGCCATCTACCTGGCTGAAAAATATATCGACGGACCCATGTTAATGGTTTTTGCGGACACTTTAATTGAAACGGATCTGTCTTTTCTGAATGATGAGGCTGCTGATATCGTCGCCTGGGTAAAGCCGGTGCCTGACCCCCGACGTTTCGGGGTGGCGGAACTTGGCGAAGAAGGCCTGGTTACGCGCCTGATAGAAAAACCCAAGGCCATGGATAACAACCTGGCAGTCGTAGGGTTTTATTATTTCCGGGAAGGCCGGGAATTGATTGAAGCCATTGAAAAGCAAATGGATCGCGACGTCCAGTTAAAGGGGGAATACTTCCTGGCTGATGCAATCAACATTATGCTCGACGAAAACCAGAGCAAAATGAGGACGGAAAAAATCAACATCTGGTTGGATGCCGGCACCCCTCAAGCTGTGCTGGAAACTAACCGTTATTTACTGGAACACGGAAGCGACAATTCCGAACAGGCAGCACAACGGATGGGCGTGCGGGTGATCCCCCCGGTTTATGTTCACCCCGAAGCGATCATTGAAGCTTCGGTGATCGGTCCTTACACAGTAGTTGGAGCCGGGTGTGAGGTGCGCGGCAGCGTAGTCCAAAACTCAATTATCGAAAAAGATGCTCAGGTTGAGCACATTATCCTGGATCGTTCTCTGATCGGACAGAAAGCCCAGGTCAAAGGCGGATCAAGATCGGTCAATATAGGAGACGACTCGATATTAGAGCTGTAATAAAACCCTAAGCTCAGATCCGGAAGTGAGGAAATAGTGGATAACAGGTATTTGGCAGAGCGCGTAAAAAACTTAAGGCCATCGGGCATCCGCAAATTTTTTGATATCGTGGCTACCATGGATCATGTGATTTCACTGGGGATTGGTGAGCCGGATTTCGTTACCCCAGAACCGATATTAAAGGCGGGTATCCAGGCCTTACAGGATGGAGAAACCCATTACACTTCCAACGCCGGGATCTTTGAGCTCCGGGAAGAGATCAGCGCCCATCTGGAGTCCAAGTACGGCGTCTATTATCACCCGGCCGGGGAAGTGATCGTCACGGTGGGGGTTTCAGAGGCTCTTTACCTGGCCATGACGGCAATCATTAATTTTGGGGATGAGATTATCATTCCCACTCCCTGCTTTGTATCTTACCAGGCCGAAGTCCTCCTGGCTGGTGGCGTGCCGGTTGAGATTCCCGGCACCCTGGAGGATCATTTCCAGCCTGACCCCGCCCGGATTGAAGAAGCAATTACTCCCCGAACCAAGGCGATTTTTATTGGTTTTCCCAACAACCCCACCGGGGCTGTGGCGTCCCGGGAGGTGCTGCTGGAAATAGCCGGGATTGCCCGGAAACATGATTTACTGGTGATATCTGACGAAATTTACGATAATCTGGTTTACGATGTGGACCATGTTTGTTTTGCCTCCTTACCCGATATGAAAGAGAGAACGATCACCCTGGGGGGGTTTTCTAAGAATTACGCAATGACCGGTTGGCGGGTGGGGTATGCCGCAGCTCCCCGGGGGATCCTGGAAGGATTGGTGCGCATTCATCAATACACCATAATGTCGGCGCCGACGGCATCTCAGATAGCGGCCGTTGCAGCTCTGCGGGAAGGAGCAGAGCACGCAGAAGAGATGCGGCAAAAATATGATCAGCGCCGAAAACTGATCGTGCTGGGGCTGAACGAAATCGGTCTGGAAACCTTTGAGCCCCAAGGGGCATTTTACGCTTTCCCCCGGGTTAGTCTGGATGGGATGGATGATGAGGATTTTGCTGAACAGCTGCTGGCGGAAGAAAAAGTGGCTGTTGTTCCCGGGTCGGCTTTTGGCGCTGGAGGGGAGGGTTTCGTCCGCTGTTCCTACGCGACCAGTTATGAGGAAATTGAGCGGGCTCTGGAGCGAATTAACCGCTTTGTGGGCCGGCATCGTTAGAGGTTTGAAGGTGAAACAGTGTCCGGTACGTGAAAGATATCACAAATCGGGCGGGCAAATGTCACTGGCCTCTGAGGTTAAGCGTGGTAGGATAGCTGCGCTGGCGATAATTTTTTTGCAGGCAATAGAATAAGAGAATCAAACCGCAAGTTTCCAAGAGGAGAACGAAATGTCAGAACAATTAAATGCGTATAAGATGGCCCAGGCCCAATTTGATCGAGTGGCCGATCTGTTAAGCCTGGATCCACAGGTATGCAGTTTGCTCCGCTGCCCGCAGCGGGAGTTCAAGTTTCAGATCCCAGTCCGAATGGATGACGGCAGTATCAGTGTGTTTTACGGATACCGGGTGCAGCATAATGACGCCCGGGGGCCGGCGAAAGGCGGGATAAGGTTCCATCCTTCGGAAACCCTGGACACCGTCCGGGCCCTGGCGATGTGGATGACCTGGAAATGTGCGGTGGCGGATATCCCACTGGGTGGAGGAAAAGGCGGCGTGGCGGTGGACACAGCTACCCTTTCTGTGACCGAACAGGAGCGTTTGTGCCGGGGATGGATTGACCAAATTCATCGTAATATCGGACCCCGGCAGGATGTGCCAGCCCCTGATGTGGGAACCAACCCCCGGATGATGGGCTGGATGATGGATGAATATTCGAAACTGGTCGGACAATATACACCGGGTGTGATCACGGGAAAGCCGGTAGGAGGAGGGGGCTCTTTAGGACGGACGGAAGCCACCGGTTTCGGAGTGATTTATACAGTTCGCGAAGCGATGAAGCATCTGGGAATTAAATCTGAAGAATCCGTAGCGGCGATCCAGGGATTCGGCAACGTCGCTCAATACGCGGCGATTGGCTTTGTGGATTTCCTGGGAGGGAAAGTGGCCTGCGTTTCCTACTGGGACAATCAGGCTCAGGTTCCTTTCACCGTCAGTCATCCTGAAGGAGTTGATCCCAAATTCCTCCAGTCTATAACCAATATTTACGGGACCATTGATCGGAAACAGGCGGAAGAAGCCGGTTATCTGATTGAGGACGGTGAGGCCTGGATCACCAAGGAGGCTGATGTACTCATCCCTGCCGCGCTGGAAGGCCAGATCAACCGGGACACGATTGAGGAAATTAGCGACCGGGTGCAAATAGTGGCCGAAGGCGCGAATGGTCCAACCACACCGGAAGCTGACGCGGTGCTGGAGGATAAAGGCATTTTTCTCATCCCTGATTTCTTATGCAACGCGGGTGGGGTGACAGTGTCTTATTTTGAGGCAGTTCAGAATGATATGAACTTTTACTGGACCCGGGAAGAGGTGCTGACCAAGTTAAATGATAAGATGACCAAAGCCTTTCAGGATGTGCTTGCGATGTCCGTTGGGGAGCAGGTGTACATGCGCGATGCCGCCTACATGGTGGCCATTGAAAAAGTGGTCAAAGCCATGGAACTGCGCGGCTGGCTGTAATCAGCATTTTCACGCTCACAAGCCCCGGATGGTTGCTCAACCTTCCGGGGCTTTTTGATTTATAACGGTCAGTGGGCCTGGATTAGAGAAGGGAGGGGGGATTGACTTCCAGGATCCAATCAGGGTCCGGCATCCTCTCCCGGAAGAGAGCAGCCGGGTCTGGGCCGCGGAGGATGATCTGCCAGCGGTATTCTCCCCGGATCCGCTCAAAAAAGCAGGGCACAGGACCGATGATCCGGGTTGCGCGGTAATCATCCTGGTCGATCCAGTTCTGGATTTCCGCAGCGTAGGCCAGGGCTTTTTTCCGGGCTGTTTCCTGGCGCACAGCGCGGATTTCCAGCCGGACCAGGTTGGTAAACGGCGGATAGCCCAGCTGCTGGCGGTGGGCAATTTCCTGCCGGTAGAACTCCCGGTAATCGTGGAGGGCTGCGGTCCGGATGACAAAATGATCGGGCTGGAAGGTTTGCAGGATCACCTTGCCGCCCAGCGGACTTCTGCCCGCCCGTCCGGCCACCTGGGTGAGGATCTGAAAAGTGCGCTCATCAGTCCGGTAATCCGGCAGGTGCAGGCCAACATCGGCCAGCACCACGCCTACTAGGGTAACCAGGGGCAGATCCAAACCCTTGGCCAGCATCTGGGTCCCGATCAGGACATCTGCCTGATGGTCGGAAAAGGCTTCCATGATTTTCCGGTGAGCACCTTTTTTGCGGGTGGTGTCTCGATCCCAGCGTAGGGTACGCACCCCGGGGAAAAACCGTTTAACGGTGCTCTCGACCTGTTCGGTTCCGGTACCCAGCTGGCGAATGCGGGCGCTGCCGCAGGCCGGGCAGGCGGAGGGCATCCTGCGGGTATATCCGCAGTGATGGCATTTTAGGTGTGATTGGTTCTGGTGAAAGGTCAGCGACCGATCACAGCGCGGACAGGAAAGAGACTCCCCACAATCGCGGCAGAAGACATGGGTGGATGTCCCCCGTCGGTTGAGGAACAGGATCGCCTGCTCCTCCTGATTCAGCACCTGCGTCAGGCTTTCCTGCAGAGCGCGGCTGAAGATGGAGCGGTTGCCTCCCTTGAGTTCTTCCCGCATATCGATGATTTCCACCGGAGGAAGTTCGGCCATCTGGACCTTGTTTTCCAGGGGCTGGTAGCGGATCTGGTCTTTTGGGAGTTGAAGAGCGGAGATTTGTGCTTCGATCTGGTCCCGGTGGGCCAGGATCCGTTCCGGAAGGGAAAGTGCTAACCACTGACCGTGGGCTGCCTGGTATGTACTGGTCACATCGGGGGTAGCGGAACCCAGAATGCACACGGCCCCGGTGATCCTGGCATAGGTGACCGCAGCCCGGCGGGCATGATACCGGGGTGCGATTTCACCCTGATAATACGAGTCATCATGGCATTCGTCGACCACGATTATCCCGGGCCGGGGGAAAGGGGTGAACAGCGCGCTCCGGGGACCGACGATCACCTGAAGGTCCCCTTTCCGGGCCAGCCTCCAGGTGTCGAAGCGTTCGCCCGGGGAAAGTTCGGAATGCAGTACCCCGACGATGCCCGGAAAACGGCGGACGAAGCGGCGCACGGTTTGGGGGGTGAGCGCGATTTCCGGCACCAGGATGATAGCCTGCTCTCCCCGGTCCAGGGCATGTTGGACCGCCCGCAGGTAAATTTCGGTTTTGCCGGAACCGGTCACCCCGTAAAGCAAAAAAGGGTGCTCGTTGTCCTGATCGAAACTGACCCGGATTTCCTGCCAGACTTGCTGCTGGGCAGCGGTCAGCGAAAAAGACTGCGGTTTCTGCACAGTGAGGTCTTCCAGCGGATCGCGGACGACCGTTTTCTCGATAATTTCTATCAGGCCCTTTTTGGCCAGCTGACGGAGGTCGGCCAGGCTGCTTTCTGTTTCCTGATAGAGGGTAGAAACGTTGAGCTGTTCTTCGCTGTCCAACAGCAGCTGGATTATTTCTTGTCTCCGGGTCAGGGCATCCGGATAACCGTCCCGGGCCAGGGTTTTCCACTGCCGGTCGATCTCATCTGCCTCCGCCGTTAACCTCACAAAGCGGTCGGTTTTCGGGCTGACCGAGGGAGACTCGAGCACATTTTTCTTGCTGATCACCCCCCTTCTTGCCAGCGCTCCGGCAGTCCGCCGCCAATTTTTCTGGGGGAGAGCCCGCTGGATCTGGCGCCCCCGGAGTGGGCCGCGTTCGCTGAGCAGATCCACCAGTCGCTGCTGGGCCGTTGTCAGGTCGGGATACACCGGCTGATCGTCCGCCAGATGCTCCTGGCTTTCGGCTGTCAAGGCATATTCACTGTCCACCCGGACGCTCAAACCGGCGGGAATCATCGCATGCAGGGTGATCCCCAGCGGGGAAAGTGTCTGGTGGGCGATGTGCTCGGCGAGTTCGATCTGCTGCGGGGTGACCACTGGTAGTTCGTCCACCACATCCAGGACAGCTTTGGTCTCCGGGACCATGGGCTGTTCGATCATCCGGGTGACGATCCCCTGCACCACCTGGGCGCCGAAGGGAATGGTGACCAGGTGGCCTGGTTGCACCCGGGAAGTTAACTCCGGGGGGACATGATAATGATAGACCTGGAAAACATGCGGGACATTGACCGCAATTTCCGCAAAGGTGGACGGGATGGTTGATTTATTCACGGAGGAGGACGGCGGCTTCGTAGCCGACCACGCGGCTGTTGTCCCCGGTTATTTCCCCGGAATGGCTGTGTTTTAAATGCCGGGCCCGGTTTGCGCCCAGGTCTTTCGCAGCCCAGAGGACGGCAGCCAAAGCGTCTTTCCCGCAGGCGTAACCTTTTCCTTCCTCTTCTGCTTGATAAAGGCCCCGGGGGTTGAGGTTGACAATCTCAGCGATAATCCTCTGGTCCAGCTTTTCAGCTTCCTGGGCGGGATAAAAATGGGAGAGGTCCGTGCTGGCCACCAGCAGACCTTTCCGATCACCGAGCAGCTTAGAGAGGATCGTTCCCAGCGTTCGCATGATTTCCGGATCTTGCTGGTGGATCATCAGCGGGAGCAGGGAGAATTCGCCCGACAGCACGCGTTGCAGGAAAGGAATTTCGATTTCCACCGCGTGTTCATTGTCCCTTTTGATCCGGGTTAAACCCAGCCCCGTTTTTTCTTCCAGGGCTTGTTCGACTTCGCGGACCGCCTGCTGGTCGACGGGGACGCTGCCCAGCGGGGTTTGATAACCGTCGTGCCCGGAGGTCAGAATGCCGTCGGAGTGAGCCTGATGGAAGGGGGAGGCGATCACCACCAGATCGGGGCGCAGGCTGTGCAGGGTGGCGAAGGCATAACCGGCCACGGGTCCTGAATACTGGTGCCCGGCATGGGGAGAGATCACCCCCAGGATTTCCCCGGAGATCTCTGGCAGGGAAGCCCGGGCCAGATAATCATCTACCGTGTTGGCCAGCCGGTCGGGATCTGCCGGATACCAGCGGCCGGCCAGCGCAGATGGGCGAACGTCCGTTAAATGGTTCATGGTTGTTTCCTTTCTTCGCATCAGCCTTCATTTCGATTGTAGCACAGGGAATTCTTGATCGGCAAAGGAGATCAAAGAATTTGATCTAAGACAGCAAAAAGAGAAATTTTCTTATGATTGGAAGTTATCCAAGGAGGGTAGATTGAGAACTGCTGGAAGTAATACCTCCGCGCTCCTTATGATATACTATTTTGAGTACCTAAACGTTTTCAAATGAGGAGAACCATGCATAAACTTACCATTGAATACTGCACACCTTGAAACTATTTACCCAGAGCCATCAGTGTGATGAGCGCAATCATGAAAGAGCATCAAGACCACATCCAGGAAATGACCCTGATCCCCTCCGGTGGCGGCTGCTTCGAAGTGGAGGCGGATGGTGAACTGCTTTATTCAAAATTAGAAACTGGACGCCATACCGATCCGGGTGAAATCCTGAAGCTAGTCCAAACATTTATTGAGGAGCGGTGACCAGTGAGTGAAACCAAAGGAAGGGTGTTTTCCGGAGCCAGGCCGACCGGGCGCCAGCATCTGGGGAATTATTTAGGCGCAATCCAAAATTATGTCGCCCTGCAAGAAAAATACGAAAGTATTTACTGTATTGTGGATATTCACGCCCTGACCACGGTGGAAACCACCCAGGACCTGGCGGTTAATACCCGGGAGATGGCCGTCGACTGGATGGCAGCCGGGCTGGATCCAGAGCAAAGCATTATCTTTGTGCAGTCTCATGTCCCGGAAGTCACCGAACTGCACACCATCCTGTCCATGGTGACGCCGCTGGGAAAGCTGACGGCTTTGCCAACCTTCAAGGAAAAAGTCCGGGAGAACCCCAACAATGTCAATTACGGGCTGGTGGGGTATCCGGTGCTGATGGCTGCGGATATATTGCTGTATAAAGCCACCACCATCCCGGTAGGGATCGATCAAATTCCCCATGTCGAATTTACCCGCGAGGTGGTCAGGTCCTTCAACCACCGCTACGGTCAGGATATCCTGCTTGAGCCCCAGTCCAAGATCACCCAGGTTCCCAAAGTGCTGGGGATAGACGGGCAAAGAAAAATGAGTAAAAGCCTGGATAATCATATCGAACTGGCCGCCTCCCCGGAAGAGACCGAGCAGCGTGTGATGCAAATGGTCACCGACCCCCAACGGATCAAGCTCTCCGACCCGGGCAATCCCGATGTGTGTAATGTGTTTACCCTGCATAAAATTTTTTCTTCTGCGGAAGATGTCGAGCAGATTAATCAGGACTGCCGGACCGCTCAGATCGGGTGCGTAGCCTGCAAGCGCCGGTTGGCCGCGAGCCTCAACCGCCACCTGGAGCCCTTCCGGGAGAAAAGAGCTGAGCTTGAGGAAGATCCGGATTATGTCCATGATGTTCTGGTGGATGGAGCCCAACGAGCCCGGAAAATTGCCCGGGAAACGTTAGCCGAAGTCCGGTCAGCGGTGGGGTTTTACCGGCAGTCATGAGGGTTGTTATCCAGCGGGTCCGGAGGGGTTGGGTGGCTGTCAGCGGAGAGACCGTTGGCGAGATCGGCCAGGGGCTGGTGGTCCTCCTGGGGATCGGACCGGAAGACACCGAAAGTCAGGCCGATGAACTAGCAGCGCAAATCGCTGATCTGCGGATTTTTCCCGATCAAGAAGGGAAGATGAACCTGTCCCTGCTGGATGTCGCGGGCCAGGTTCTCGTTGTTCCCCAGTTTACCCTTTACGCGGACACCAGCAGGGGAAACCGGCCGTCTTTTACCGGGGCAGCCCCGCCATCCCGGGCGCGAGAACTGGTCAATCTTTTTATTCGCAGCTTGGCTGAAAAAGGAATCCCCACTCAGAGCGGAACCTTCGGTGCCCATATGGTGGTCAGCCTGGAAAATGACGGACCGGTCACCATCGCCCTGGACACGGAAGGAGAATGGTGAGGTGTAGCGTTTGCCGGGAAAAATCAGCAGGTAAAGCTCCATGGGAGGATATTGTTTGATGAAAGAACGCACCAACCAGGAATGGCTGGAGGAATTACAGGGCCCGCAGAAAAGTCGGGCGATCACGGATCTCCGGAATTATTTGGTGGAAGGTCTGGGATATGCGCTATCTTCCCACCACCGGGAAGATATGGAAACCTTGATTGAGGATTTTGTCCAGGAAGCGCTGCTTAAAATCCTGGACAACCTGGACACTTTCCGGGGGGAAAGCAAGCTGACAACCTGGGCGCAGAAGATCGCGGTCCGGGTGGCTTATACAGAAATCCGCAGAAAACGCTGGGAAGATGTTTCCATCGAGCAGTTTATTCCTGAGGACAGCGGGATGGATTTCACCCCCGAGATATTAACCGATCGGGATCCCAATCCGGAACAGATCACCACGCAGGACATGTTGATGGATAAAGTCATCAAACTGATTGAGACAGAACTGACCGAGAGGCAGCAGCAGGCGATTTATGCGGTCATGTTCGGGGGGATGCCCTTGCAGGAAGTTGCCCGGCAAATGGGCACCAACCGCAATGCGCTGTATAAAATGATTTATGATGCCCGCAGTAAATTGAAGGATTCCCTGATGCTGCAGGAGGGGATCAGTCCGGAAGAGCTCCTGGAAGTTTTCGATCTCAAGTAAGATCTGCTTTGAAAACCCCATCAAGAAGAAAGGAACCCATGACTACAATTGAAGCGCAGGCAATGAAAAGGTTACTCAGATCACTCGCAAATATTAATCCCGATGAAATTGGCTGTGATGATTGTTTTGAGGTAGTTGACCAATTTGTGGAATTAGAGCTGGCCGGCAAAGACGCTGAAGAAGCCCTGCCCTTGGTCAAAGATCACCTCAACCGCTGTGAAGCGTGCCGGGAAGAATACCGGGCCCTGTACCGGGCGGTAAAGAAGCTCTCCGAACAGGATGATTGAACTTGGCGAACGGTCGGATGATTTCTGGCCATATCAAAACCGGGGGTTTAAAACCATGAAACGCCAGAACCGCCGCTGGATCCTGATGGGATCCGTGATTAATTTCCCCCCCCTTTCCAAACTCAGCCCAATTCTTTTCCTCTTTTCTGCAGTTGAACGTGGTTGCTCCCCTTGATGGGGAGTTTTTTAACTTCAGGATAGAATGGTTTCATAGTAGTTGAAATTGAGGTCAATATGAAGAATATGCCGGCAGTCTCCAGGGAGCAGATGCAGGAAGTGGACCGCTTGATGATCGAAGAGTACCGGATCAGCCTGGTCCAGATGATGGAAAACGCCGGCCGGCGTTTGGCGGAACTTGCCGGGGAAAAATTTTTCCTCGATCAACTTCCGGGGAAAAAGGTTTTAGTGCTGGCCGGGTCTGGGGGAAACGGGGGCGGCGGGTTGACCGCAGCCCGGCATCTGGCCAACTGGGGAAGTGAAGTCCAGGTTGTCCTCACCCGCCCGCCGGAAAAGGTTGCTTCTGTGACAGGACAGCAGCTGCAGATTTTATTGGCCATGAAAGTGCCGGTTTTCCAATCAGCAAAGCTGGAACAGCTGCCGGAGGCGGATTTGATCCTGGATGCAGTCATCGGATACAGTCTGTCCGGTCCGCCGTATGGAGAATCGGCTAGGTTAATCCGGATGGCCAACGCTCATCCCGCACCCCGGTTGAGCCTGGATATCCCTTCCGGAATTGATGCCACCGCAGGGGTCGTCCACCAGGTGCATATCAGGGCGGACTGCACCCTGACCCTGGCCCTGCCCAAGACAGGACTGCTGGAAACCCGGGCCCGGGCCGCCGTGGGAGAACTTTACGCAGCAGATATCAGCGTCCCGCCCGATTTGTATAAACACCTGGGCTTTGCCCGCGGACCGGTTTTTCCCCGGAGCGGGCTGATCCAGTTATCCGGGGAGGACTCGGAACCCTGATCTCCGGTAGCCCTTCTCCAGGCGCGTGGAAGCTCTCCGGAAATTGTTATCCGGATCCTGGTTTACTCACTGATTCAGATCGTGGGGCCAAACCCTGAAACTACAGTTGATGGATTCTGGGTGCGAAAAATTTTACCTTAAAACATTTCACGATTGAAATGATTCCGGTATAATACCATTTATCTTGAAGCTAACCTTGGATAACAGGAATTTTATGCCGACCGAGAAAAACTCGACCTCTGAGCCAGGTAATTCCAACCGACGCCAAATACCCAGAAATTGGGCGGTTCCCTTTTTTACTTTTTGGACGGGACAGGCCTTTTCCTTAATTGGCAGCCGCCTGGTCCAATTCGCCTTGATCTGGTGGCTGACCCGGGAAACCGAATCGGCCACCGTGCTGACTATCGCCTCCCTGGTGGGTTTGCTGCCCTCCATCCTGCTTTATCCCTTTGCTGGAGCGCTGGTTGACCGTTGGAACCGCCAGTGGATCATGCTGATCGCGGACAGCGTGATCGCCATGGCAACTTTATGGATCGCTTACTTGTTCCATCTGGGGGATGTCCAGATCTGGGCAATTTATTTCTTGATGTTTGTTCGCTCCCTGGCTGAAGGTTTTCACCAGCCGGCGATGGTGGCCAGCACTTCTTTGATGGTCCCGGAAAAAGAATTGACCCGGATCCAGGGGTTTAATCAGATGCTGGGAGGGGGGCTCAACATCATTTCCGCTCCCCTGGGCGCCATCTTGTTGGAAGTTATGCCCCTGAGCGGCATTCTTTCCATTGATGTGATCACCGCTTTGTTTGCGGTGGGTCCGCTGCTGTTTATCACCATCCCCCAGCCGGAGAAAGACCCCGCGCAAGGAAAGGGCTTCCGGTCCGTGATTGAGGACATCAAGGGCGGATTTGCATATGTCTTCACCTGGCCGGGACTGCTGGTCCTGATCGGCCTCGCGGTGGTCATCAATCTGGTCGCCACCCCTTCCTTTTCTCTGTTTCCTTTGTTGGTCAAAACCTATTTTGGAGGGGGAGCGCTGGAATTGGGCTGGGCTGATTCAGCGTATGGCATTGGGGTCGTTTTGGGCGGGCTGCTGCTGGGGACCTGGGGCGGATTCAACCGCCGGATTTATACAACTATTATGGGGCTGCTCGGCTTCGGGGCCGGGTTTTTGTTGGTGGGACTTTCTCCTGCTAACTGGTTTTTCCTCGCCGTGGGGGGGATGTTTATCATCGGCCTGATGCTGTCGATGATCAACGGTCCGGCGCTGGCCATTTTGCAGGCGACCATCGACCCCCAGATGCAGGGGCGGGTCTTCTCGTTAATCACCAGCCTTTCAAAAATCTCCGCGCCGCTGGGATTGATCATCGCGGGCCCGCTGGCGGAATTTACCTCGGTGAGGACCTGGTTTCTGACCGCCGGATTCATTACCGTCTTGATTGGGGTTGCCAGCTTATTTATTCCCGCTTTAATTGGAATTGAAGAACATCATCGATCCCGGGAAGCTGCGGAGGTTGCCCTGGAGGAAGCCTAGCCGGTTTCTTCTTCTCCGTTCTTTTTTCTGACCTTTCCCCCTTGTCAATTGCATATCTTGTTTTTGGACGACAGATCTGTTTTTTTGAGCAAGCTCTCGGAAAAGCGCTTACGGCTGTCTGCCCAGAATGGTAAAATGGGGTCGATGAGAACCAGAATCGTCACCACCGGCAGAGAGGAATTAAAAAAGATCAGGCCGTTTGATGTCCGGGCGGATATGCTGGCAGTCACTGATCTGGTAGAGATTAGTTTTGCCGAGCGGTTGTCGCCGGACGGGGTAGCCCTGTTAAAAAAAATGCGGTCCTCAGCGCGCAGCCAGCATTTTCAGAACTGGGCTTACAGCGTTGCCGGCAGGGTTTCCATGCCGTTCACCGGCTTCGTCTGGGTCGAGAAGGGGGAAATTATCGGCAATTTAAGTTTGGTACCCTATCAGCTGGCCCGGGAAAAGTTTTATATGATTGCCAATGTGGCTGTTCATCCTGAATATCAGCGGCGGGGGATAGGGCGGGCTTTGGTCCGCCGCGCGCTGGGCTTTCTGGCCGGGAAAGAGCTGGACGGTATCTGGCTCCAGGTGGAAGCGGATAACCAGGGAGCGGTGGATCTGTATCTACAGGAGGGATTTCAGGAAATATCCCGGCGGACCACCTGGATCTTAAATCCCGGGGATAAACAGGCTGGCTGGGAGCACAACATGGAATCGGGCCTGCAGATCAGCTATCGGAGCCAGGACTGTTGGGCGGATCAGAAGCACTGGCTGGAAAGGAATTATCCTCCGGCCGTTCGCTGGCACCTCCCATTAAAGTTCCGCTATCTGCGGGGCGGTTTCTGGGGAGCGATGCTCAACCTATTTCTGGCTGTGCCGCCTCAACAGCACTGGGCCGTAAAGGATGGGAAGCAATTAAAGGGGGTTTTTACCTGGCAGAAATCGAACACCTACGCCGATTGGTTGTGGATCGCTTCCCCCCCGGGAGGGGAACGGCAGCTGCTGGATGCCTTTATCCCTTACTGGTTAGGTTATGAACAGTCCCGGCGTCCGCTGCGGGTGAACTACCCGCACGGTCGGGCAAACCTCAGTCTGACCAGAAACGGGTTTAAGCCCACCCGGACTTTGATCTGGATGAAATATCAACCGGGAGGTTAGGTGCCGGGATCGGGAGTCTGTCCTTGTCTTTCTATCCGCGGACGGGTAATTTCGGAAGGCAGATGGGAAAAATTTTCCCAAATAGAACCATAATCAGCCCCGGGATTTTTTATTGACTATTCAGGGGAATCAGCTTATACTGTGATTACCTGGAGGTGTGTTTGTCATGAGCGGAGTTATCTCCAAAAGAATATATTTTTCTCACAAGTGATGCACGCGCGCTAAAGCTGCGTGCTTTTTTTATTTTAGAGAAGTGGAGGTATAGGAATGGATTCAGGAATGATCGGAAAAATCCAAAAATCAAAACAATACGCCAAAGAAAGAGAACGGATTCACATCAATTCTTTGTCGGTTACCTTTGAGGGGAAAAATAATTCCCATCAGGTCACTTATCAGGATGGGGATTGGAACTGTGATTGTGATTTCTTTAAAACCCGTGGTGTGTGCAGTCATACCATGGCCCTCGATCGGGTTTTGGTCCGGGAAGCGGAATTAAATCTGGATTTACCTTCGACTGTAGCCTGAACCCCCCCGATTGTCCCTTGATGTCCCTGGACTCCGCGGGAAAGCGCCGAATTTCCTGCGGAGTTTGTGGTTAAGAGGGATATGAGCGCTCGGGATTATAAGCTTGACTGAACAAGTGAACTCGTTATAATGTCTCCCATGAAATATCACATTTGGACTTCTGGTTGTCAAATGAACGTCGCTGATTCCCGCCGGGTCGCATCCGCTCTGGAAACCCTGGATTATGCGCCCACGGACCGGGCGGAGGATGCCGATGTCGTGGTCCTTAACACCTGCGTGGTCCGGCAGAGCGCGGAAGACAGCGCAGCAGGCAGGATCAGCTCCCTGGTGGGGATTAAACGAAAAAACCCGGAGGTGGTGATTAATGTAATGGGCTGCCTGGTGGGGGTCAAGGGATACCGGGATCTGGCAGAGAGGTTCCCCCATGTCGATGTCTTCTCCCCGCCGTCCGATCCGGGCCCTCTGATGGCCTATTTGACCCAGGATGAGACCAAAAATTGGCAGCAGCAGGCAACGTCCCGCCGATTTGCCTTTATGGATGGTGAGTTAGAATTACCCAGCGCAGATCAATCTGAATTAGTCTCGGCTTATGTGCCGGTGGTCCTGGGCTGTTCCCATGCCTGCACCTACTGCATTATCCCTTACCGGCGGGGTGTGGAGCGCAGTCGTCCGGCGGAAGATGTGATGAACGAGGTCCGCTCCCTGGTTGCTCAGGGGGTGAAAGAAATTACCCTCCTGGGACAGATCGTGGACCGCTACGGGCTGGATCTGCCGGATCCCACTAATCTGTCTGAGCTGCTGGAAAAAGTTCATACGGTTCCCGGGCTGGAACGGGTCCGTTTTTTGACCTCGCATCCCAACTGGTTCAGCGAGGATCTGATGGACACCGTCGCCCGTTTGCCCCGGGTGATGCCGCACATTGAAGTCCCCCATCAGGCCGGGGATGATCAGGTGCTGAAAAACATGCGAAGAGAATACACCGTGGAGTCTTACCGGGAGCTGATTCGGAAAATTCGTGCCAGGATTCCCGGGGTAAGCATCGCTACCGATGTCATCGTCGGCTTCCCGGGAGAAACCAGGGAACAATTCCAGCGGTCTTATCAACTGCTCAAGGAAATGAAGTTTGATGTTGTCCACCTCGCCCGCTATTCTGTCCGCCCCGGAACGGTCGCGGACAGAAAAATGGAAGATGATGTGCCCGGGGAAGAGAAGTGGCGCCGATTTAAATTGATGGAAGAACTCCAGGAAGAGATCGCTGAAAAGATCAACGCCCGCTATGATCAGCAAACAGCCGAAGTGCTTTTTGAAGGCCTGCACAAGAACCGCTGGCGGGGACGGACCCCCAACAATAAACTGGTCTTTGTGGAAAGCGACCGGGATTTGAAGGGGAAAATCCTCCCGGTGACCATCACCTGGACCGGACCCTGGTCCATGCAGGGACGGCTGCAGGAAGTCCCCCGGCTTGAGGTCCTGCCCTAGCGTGGGACCAGCATCCTGAACGAGTCCCGTCCCGGCCCCCAGCAGCTCCCTGCCAACGAGCTGAAATGGCAAACGAAACCAACCATGACTAAACAGCAATATCCAGAACCGACCGTGGGCGCTCTGATCTTCAATCCTGCGGGGGAAATCCTGCTGGTGGACTCCCCTAAATGGCAGGGGCAGTACTCGATTCCCGGCGGTCACGTGGAGCTCGGGGAAACCCTGGAGGAGGCCGTAATCCGGGAAGCCCGCGAAGAAACTGGGCTGGAGGTCTATGATCCCCGGTTCCTTTGTTATCAGGAATTCATTTACGGGGATAGCTTCTGGGAGGAAAGGCACTTCATCTTTTTTGATTTTGTCTGTCAGACCCAGGAGATGGATGTGGTGCTCAACGAGGAGGCAGAAGATTATCTGTGGGTTGCGCCGGAAGAGGCTCTGGAGCATTCACTTTCCCCGTTTCTGGACCGGGCACTGCAGGTTTATTTGGATCAAGCGGAGGAAAAATAGTCCTCTCTCCCGCAGATTGCCTGTCTTTAGCGTTCTTCTCACCCATGAAATCCCCAATTTAGTTGTAAAATAAGAGCAGATAACAGAACAGCTTCCTGGAGACTTCAGCATGTCAGCCTTTTCTTTTCGCAAAAACTCAATCCTGCTTGCTTTGCTCCTGGTCACCTTATCTGCCTGCAACCTCCCCCGGGAAGAGCAGGGCCCCGGGCTGGAACCGGGCGCGATCGATACTGCGGCAGCCCAGACGGTGGCGGTCCACCTGACCGCGGCCGCGGAACGCGGCCAGGCGATCACCACGCCTACCCCTGAACCTGTTTCACAGTTAACCGGGACGGTTTCTCCTCCTCTGGAAACCGAAGCGGCTGGTAACACCCCGGATCCGGAAGCAAATTCCTGCGACCAGATCAGGTTTGTCAAGGATGTCACGGTGCCTGATGGCACCGAATTTACCCCGGGGGAGGAATTCACAAAAACCTGGAGGTTGGAAAATGCTGGGACCTGCTCCTGGACTTTAGGATATTCTCTGGTTTTTGACCGGGGAGACGCTCTGTCCGGGCCGGCAGCGGTTCAATTGACAGCGGATGAAATCCAACCCGGAGAAACGATTGATCTTTCGGTGGACCTGGTGGCTCCGGCTGAGCCCGGAAGCTATCAGGGATTCTGGAAGCTGAGGAACGCCCGGGGGGAACGCTTTGGCGTCGGAGAAGACTGGAACCCGTTCTGGGTGCAGATCGAAGTCGTGGAAAGCACCGGCTCAAGTTTTGATTTTAATCAATTTGCCAACCAGGCCCTCTGGACATGGGGACAGCAGCCGGTTGATTATCAACAGCCGGGAGAAGAAACCCTGACTTTTGGGGCCGAAGCTGATTCCGGACAGGCTTTTGTGACCCTGAAGGAAGATCAACGCCTGGAAGGGGGAACGATTTCTGGCTGGCTGTTGGAAACATTCCCCCCCGCAGTAGAGGGCGGCTATGTGCTCGGGCAATTCCCCCGGCACCTGGTCAATCCCGCCGATAAGCTTACCGGGCGGGTGGGTTTACTCAAAAACCCCGGCGGACCCTGCGGGGAGGGTGATGTCACCTACCGGATCGATTATTTTGTGGAGGGGGATTCGTCCAGCCCCACCAGGTTGGGGGAGTGGCGGGAAATCTGTGACGATAGGATGAAGAGTTTCGAGCTGGCGTTGGACGACTTGGCGGGCCAGGCGGTTCATTTTGTCCTGGTGGTGATCGCTAATCGGGCCACACAGGAAAATTACGCGGTCTGGGATTCTCTGACCATTTCTCGCTGAAGAAGGGCAAGAAAGGGGTTGATTCGTCATCTTTTCTAAAATGCGGTAGAATAAAAACCCGGGAAGGAATGTAAGAGGCAAGATCAGAATCCATATCCCCGCTGTGAAGTCGGGTTAGTCCCGGTAGAGGGGAGAAGGTCTTAGAGAAGGGATATAAGAATGAGTGAAAAAGATTCTGCTAAAGAAGTCATAGAGTCTTATCGAAAGCGTCAGAGCCAGGGCTGGCAGTCCATCGCCTTGTTCATCGGCACCGCCCTGCTGATTGTTCTCGGGGCAGCGTTGGTCATTTTCTGGCTGACGGACGCGGACCTGGACATCGGCAAAGTGTTTGCCAGTAAAACTCCGACCCCAACCCAGACACTGACCCCGAGTCCGGTGCCCCCGACGTCCACGATCACCCTGACGCCAACCGAATCACCGCCGACGGACACCCCGGAGCCCACCTTGACGCCGACCCGGAGCGGGGCAGTGATTTACATTGCCGAGGAAGAAGATACTTTTTCCTCGATCAGCGAGCGGTTTGACATCGATGTGTTCACCCTGCTGGTTTTCAACCAGGATCGACTGGACCTGGATCTGGCCAACCCGGTGTTGTTTGTGGGCGATGAGGTCTTGATCCCTGAACCGGGCGCGAGTGTGCCCACACCCACCGCGATCCCATTTGATGTGCTGCCCGGGTTCCGGGTTGAATATATGGTCCGACCGGGGGACTCGCTGGGGTCCATCGCCAACCGGCTGCGCTCCACGGTGGATGATATCCTGGAATACAACGAAGAGCTGGAAGATCCCAACGCTATCTACCCGGGGCAGGTTTTAATCGTCCGGGTTAACCTGGTAACCCCGGTGCCCACTGAAGAAACCCAGGCAACTGCGGAAAAAACGCCGGGCTCTATATCCACGCTTACCCCCACTCCTTAGTTTGTTGGCCAGGAGTTATCCTGAGGGGCTGCCTTTCTGGCAGCCCCTCTTTCTGCTTGATGGAGGATAAATCAGGCCTGATCAGGAGTGATCTGTTCCCATCCGGGGCAGGTTGGTCAAAATTAAATTTGAAAACGACTAATCCGCCCAGGGTTGCTTTTCAAAAAACCAGAATTCTGGTATTGTTGGTCTGGGTAAGGAACTTGGGGGCAGGCAGGGGCTGCAAGACCAAGGCGGTGTGATTTTCTACCGCTTCGCTTAACGGTTATGAATGGCAGGGAGGAAATCCAGCTGATGATTGAATTTGAACACACCCTTTTCATCCTCTTGTTGTTGAGCAGTGTTCTGATTGCCAAACCCCCGCGGCAGCGCTGGGCGGTCATTTTGATTCTGGTCAGCGTGCTGTTGGTGTTCATCCCCCCTGCCCAGTCGATTCAATTCCCCTGGGAGCTGTTTCTGGGGTTGATCATCCCCTTAGTGTTGTGGCAAAATGTCCGCCGGCTGGTGAACGCCGATTGGCGGGGATGGAATAGCGTAATCTTCTGGGGAGCCACTGTGTTGATCTTCGGCCTGGCGCTCTGGCTGGGGGGAAGTTTGAACTGGATCGGCGCAGTGCTGTTTGGGATGATCGCAGCCAGTATGATCTGGCGGGCCGGCGAACCCGAAAGCGGTTCCAGCTATATGAGCCAGGTGGGTCCGCTGACCCTGATCTTTTTGCTGACGGAAGTGGAAGCTGCCATCCAGCTGCCCAACTCTTACGCCGGAGGGATTTTCAGCGGCGCGTTTTTTGGCATTCTCGCGGCTTTGTTGGGAGTTTACCTGGTTCGGAAGGCACCGGAGCGGTGGTATTCCTGGATTTGCCTCGGACAGGTCTATCTGGCTTACTGGTTTTCTTTTGCGGTAGGGGTTTCCGCGGTTTCAGCTGCCGTTGTCAGTGTGCTGACTTTCGTGTTGTGGAGCCAATACGATCAAAACGTTTCTAAACGCCAGGACCTGCCCTCCCCGTTGAACACCTGGCCTGGATTCGGCCTGGTTTTGGCCCTGTTCCTGCTGCTGGGCTGGCAGGCTCATCAGACAGTTACCACCCTGCTGCTCGTTGAGGTCCTCCTCGGTGGGCTGCTTGGATTCGGGGTCACCTGGCTGGGGTGCCGGTTGAATATTCCCGCCTTTCACAAGCAGAAGACTTTCTGGTGGGCTGGATTGCGGACCGCGGCCCTGCTTTTTCCAGCGCTGCTCATCTGGCCGCGCGATTTGCTCCAGGAGCCCATTCAGCTGACGGTCGCCATCGGAATTTCCGCGGTGGTTATCGGGCTTTCCCATTTGGTAATTTCTCGTTATTTCCCGGAAGATGCGGTACCTGAAGTATAAGCATACTTAAGTCTTTGTTGAACTTGTAATCACCCAGGAGAAAACCATGACTTATATGGTGCAAATAATATTAGATGACATCAAGTATATGCCGGAAATCATCAAGGCCTGGCGCGAGATCGGCGTCTCGGGGACGACCATCATGAAAAGCGTCGGGGGATACCGGGCCAGCACCTGGCTGAGCAAGGTGGGGCTGGCTGCCGTGGATCATCTCTTTGAGGCTAAAGAGGTCCAGCGCCGGACCCTGGTGGCCGTCATCGAGGAAGAAGAGCTGCTCGAGCAGGCGATCGCTGAGGCGGAACAGGTGGTGGGCGGCTTCGATCGGCCGGACAGCGGCATCCTGCTGGTGCTGCCGGTTTCCCAGACCCGGGGGTTGTACAAGGTCAAACCGAAACCACCTCAGGAGGTTTCACCCCCGGCGGTGAGGTCGGACTGGAAGATGCTGCGGGATACACCCATAGAGAAAGTTGAGGCTATCATGAACTTGGAGGCGACGGTTGTGGGCCAGGAGGCTTCGTTAAACGACGTCGCCCAGGCGATGCTGGAGCATCCCCAGGTACACATCGTCAGTGTGGTGTCCGAAGAAGGACGGCTGGTGGGGCTGTTGAGTTTGAAGTCGGTAGCCGATAACTTGTTCTTTCACATTCTCCCCGAAGAATTTATCGCGGAAATCACCGACCTGGAAAAAGCGATGAGCTTCGCCGATCGGAGCCGGATTCTCACCGCTGGAGACGCCATGGCTCCCCCGGTGTGGGTGAAGCACGGGGAAACGGTCAAGAATGCTTTCCAGCGGATGCATGATAATGACCTAACCGGGCTGCCGGTGGTTGATGACCGTTATCAGGTGATCGGTTATATCAACCAGTTAGAGTTAATCGCTCTGTGTTGTTCGACTGACGATGAAGATTCCAACCCTGCGGAGGCGGCCATATGAACACTGTCTGGATAGCTGGCGGTATTTTTCTTCTTACCTATGCTCTGATCGTATCGGAGCGGGTGCACCGTACCATCTCGGCCTTGATGGGCGGGGTGGCCATGATCCTGCTGGGGGTGCTCCCCCAGGAACAGGCCTTCCATTCGGTTGACTGGAACGTGATTTTCCTCTTGGCTGCGATGATGATCATCGCCAATGTGATCAAAGAAACAGGCTTATTTCAGTGGATCGCTCTTTACGCTGTGCGCTTGGGGAAGGGCGATCCCTTTCGGGTGCTGGTCATCCTCTCCCTGGTCACCGCGCTCACCTCAGCGCTGTTAGACAATGTGACCATCGTGGTGCTGGTGGCTCCGGTGACGCTTTTTGTAGCTTCTCACCTGCGGGTCAACCCCATCCCGATACTGATCGCTGAAATTCTGGCCTCGAACATTGGGGGCATGGCAACCCTGGTGGGTGATCCTCCCAATATTTTGATCGGGAGCGCGGCTGGGATCGATTTCCTCACCTTTGCGGCCAATATGGGGCCGATCGCCATGATCATCCTGCTGGCTTTTCTGGGATTGTCCTGGTTTTTGTTCAAAAATGATTTGATAGGAGACAGTTCAGTAAAAGCCGACCTGCAGACCTTCGACACCAAGGCGCTGATCACGGACCCTGTGCTGCTGCGCAAGTCGCTGATTATTCTGGCCGGTGTCATCGGGGGGTTTCTGGTCCACGGCGCTTTGCACCTGGAACCGGCCACGATCGCCCTGACCGGGGCGACGATCCTGATGTTGTGGGCGAAGATGGACCCCCATCATTTACTGCGCGATATCGAATGGACCACGTTGTTCTTTTTCTTCGGGCTGTTTATCACCGTGGAAGCTGTGGTAGAAGTGGGCATCATTGAGAACCTGGCGCAGCGCGCCCTGCGGTTGACCGGCGGCAATCTGCCCTTGACCTCGATGCTGCTGATCTGGTTATCGGCCTTTACCTCCGGAATTGTCGATAATATCCCTTATACAGCCACGGTCATTCCCCTGGTGGAAAGTTTGACTCAGACCATGCCCGGCAATGTGCTGTGGTGGTCGTTGTCCCTGGGGGCCTGTCTGGGCGGCAACTTCACCCTGGTGGGCGCGGCGGCCAACGTGGTGGTGGCAGATGTGGCTGCAAAAAGTGATCATCCGATCAGCTTTGGTTTGTTCCTGCGCTATGGGGCGATCACCACGATCGTTTCCCTGATCCTGGGCAGTGTTTACATCTGGCTGCGGTATTTGTAAGCTTTCTGGTTGATAGAGATACCTTGAATATTGAGCGCCGGCGCTTGATTGAACCAGCCGGCGCTTTTGAATTTTTTAAATGGTACAAGACACGCGTTCTGGGAAGATTCAAAGCATATGTTTGTTGATGTTGTTCATGCCAGTAATCTGTTCGGCCGGGACAGATTTCCCTGATGATTAATCCTGGATAAGCTTTTTTACTTTCCCCCCTGTTCGGGACGATCCCTCATCTATAATATTTTAGACTTTTTCCCGAGTGACAGCGAGGTTGATCATGATACAGGAACGAGGACAGAAGAAATGGCAGCTCAGCATGATCTTGTTGATTTTATTATTTTTGACGCTGGCCTGCAGCCTGCCCTTCCCGGGGAGTGGAGGGGACGACACCCTGTTCCCGGCCAGGGAAACAACCAGGGAAGCTGCCGATCAGTCCCAACTGGCACAAGGGGACCTGCGCTGTGAGCAGGTCGGATATCCTTGTTCCTATGCCGACGCCTCACAGGAAGCACTTGAAAGAAGTTTCTCGCTGATGGACACAGCGGAGGAGGTCTTCGCAAAGGAAGGTCATGCCCTGGCAGTCGCCGAACGTTTACAGGCAGAGGAAGATGTTGTCGAGATGTTCTATGACGAGCGTGGTGTTTGGTACCGCGTGGCGGGTGCGCCCCCGATGATTTTTCTGCACCCCGAGGTTTTTAACACCGGGGACCAGCAAGCCAGGTTGAAGCCAGTCGAGCCTGCGGCCTCCAAGGTCATGCCCCTCCCTTTCCTCCCGGAGCCGGACGGACCGGTCGGTGAAAATCCGCCTGGGGAGAAGGTGCGGAAAAAAGCCCTTTTTGTCGCTCCCTTTGCCTGGCATTTTGGCACGGATGTCTACGACGGCGCCAATCCTTTGCTGAAAGAACGCCGGGATTATCAATGCCCCGATTGCGTGAAGCTCGTGGCCACGAATTCCAACCCCAAGGATCAGGTCAGCGAGGATAATCCCCTGGCCGGGCCGTCGGTGGAGCAGTTTCAGGGCTGGTCATCTTATGACCTGATCCACGTCCTGGCCCACGGGTACCAATTTTGCCCTGGAAAGAGCGTATCATCGTCTGGCCGCCCAGTGGTCTCTGGTGACCGGGAAGCGTTCCCCGAGAATACAGCGGGGGTCATCGAAGGGGCGGAGGTCTCCGAGGGCGAATGCATGACGTTTATTCAAACCGGGCACTACGAGATGAAAGAGCACCTCGCTGAACAACCGTCCGGGTCGACGGGTGTTGCCTGGGCTCACAAACCAGGGGAAGAGATCTGGATGGAAGTGGTGACAACCGATTTCTTTGCAGCCGAATACAAGAACGGCCTGGATGACAAAATAATCGTTTTCACCAGCTGTCAGGGGTTGAAGGACGGCAGCCTGGCGCAGGCGTTGATGGGTGAAAATACCGCGGTGCTCGGCTGGTCGGATTATGTCAAGGGCGGCCGCGGTGAGGCGGTCGCTGTGAGGTTGTTTGAGGAATTGATCAAGCATGGATTGCGCGTGTCTGCGGCGTATCAAAAAACCATCGAATCTTCCAGCCATACGGATCACGATGAGGATTGGTACGGGGCACAGCTGGTTCTGAAGAATGGGGAGGATGGGGACCCCCGGGGGCGGGAGGTGATCACCTGGATGCACCCCATTTACCGCACGAAGCTGAAGTCCATCGGCCACACACCGGTGGAAGGCGTCCCGGGAGACCAGAACCCGGATGACATGTTGATCTTGCTGCAGATTGACGGTGTGGATGAGGACCAGTCCCCCGCGGATTTCACCGCTCACGTCAAGATCGGGGGTCAGGAGATCCAAACCGAGATCAAGCCGACCCGGAAAATCAGCGATTACAGCTACTGGGCTCAGACTGAGGTCCAGCTCCCCCAGGACAGCAACAGCTCACCAAGGGCGGAAATGGAAGCCTGGGTGGACCTACCGGAGGGCGGAGAGAGCAGGCATGTGCTGAAGGAAGTGGAGTTTGCCGATTGTGGCTGGCGGGGAAGTTATTCCGGGAGCAGAAGCGGATCACTGGACGGGTCGCTGGTCATTGACTCGAAGGATGCTGCAGGAATCGACGTGGAAGCGATGCAAGAGGTGCTGGGTTCAAAGCTCCCGCAGGAGAGCGTGTCGGGGATGTCCGATTTGGGCTCCGCCGCAAGCGGTCCTCGCGTATTCCATCTGGGTGGTGAGGGAGGTATGCCCCTGGTCGTGGTTGGTGACATAGATGCCGGAGCCTTGGTGCTTGAAGCGACGCTGGCTTACGTCGGCGATTCGATCCAGTACAATCTCTCCAAGGATGATGGAACGCTCCTGAAAGGCACGATGAGCGGTGTGATGCGCGGGGGCACATTGGCTGGGGAGAAGAGACTATAAATGTTCAGGCCGAGTATGAGTGGCATGTGGGCAGTTTATGTTCTTTTGAAATCATTTCCCAAATTATTCAGAACGGCGCGGAGGATGGAGCCCTTGAAGGCGGGGAGTAATGCAGGCAGCCGCCTCGTGCAGACCCCGGTGGTTCAGCCAACCTCCGGGGTCGTTATTTTAAAAAAAGTGAGGGGCGTGGCAAGGGCTTTTTTCCCCCAATACCCCCCTTTTCTGATATAAGTAGGGAGAAAGTTCATACGAACACCCCTCTCTAAGTCCAGGACGAGGGAGATGGAGGAACTTATGAATCTGTCCCTGATCATCGTCGTCGGGGCGGCGCTGCTGCTGGTCCTGATCGTCGTTCTAACTGTCAAGGGGAGGCAGAAAAAACAGGAAGCTTCGGCAAAAAGGGCCCGGTCCCTGGGTTTTCAGCTCCTGGAGGAGGTTCCTATCCAGCTCCAGGAGAGGATGGAAAAGCTGGTCAGCCGGGGCTCGGGAAAACGGCTGGAACTGCGGAGTGTTTACCAGCAGCGGGGCTTTGACCAGGATTTCTACCTGGTGGACGTCAAAGAGCATGGTGATGATCAGGTCAGCTGGATGGGACCGGAGACGATGGTCGTGATCTCTTCCCGGCTGGCTCTTCCCCGGTTTACCGTGATCTCGCTGCCGGAGACCGGAGAAGGAGGGGTAGTGGAGGGCCTGGCTGAAAAGATGCTCGATCAGGTGATGCAGTGGCTGGGGAAAACCCGGGGGTTAAACCAGGTGGTGTTCCCCGATCAACCCGAGTTCCAGCGCCGTTTCGGCCTGCTGGCCCGCAATGAGCAGTCTGTGCGGCATTTTTTTTCCCGCCATCTCACCCAGTATCTGATCCAGATGAACCAGGCGATGGGCATCGAAGCTGAGGGTGATTTTTTTGCCGTCAGCCTCACCTCCCCCGGCGAAAAACCAGACGGGGATCCTCTGCAAGACCTCTATCGGACTGCGCGAGACCTGGCCCGGGCTTTTAAAACTGGAGCCTGATGGTGATGTCAATGAACGCACGGCAGCCCACTTCCGGTTTTTAGCAGCGTTGTGCTGCCATTTTTTCCTCCCTGATGTGCCAACCCTGAACCCGGGAAACCTGTTGCCGCCAGTTGTGCGGTCTGGAGCAGGGTCCAGCCGGATTTACCCGCTTGGGGTTGGTCAATCGGGGCGATCCCCCCTTTTTTTTTGGAGGGGGGTGTCTGGTGAGGGGTCATGATGGATTAGGGCGTTCTTGAACTCCTGGTTGCTGATTGTCGTCGGTAAAGTGGGAAGGCAGGGGAAATCAGGCTGCCTCTGCGGCGGGAACCGTTTTGTTCTCAGTCTCCCGGAGGGCAAAAATAATACCACCGAGATAAGCCAGATAAGCGATCACTTCGGTCAGCGAGGGATTTCCGTTGTATCCGAAGAGGGCTTTAAGCATCACGCCCAGGGTGCTGCTCTCATCGATGATGGAGTTGGTGTTCCAGACGTGTTCGATGATTCCCGGTATCCAGCCCACTTCGTTGAACTCGTGGATACCGTGGGCCACCAGACCGGCTGCAAATAGGAGCAGAAGCGCCCCGGTAACCTGAAAGAAACGCTGCAGATTTAACTGGATAGTAGAGAAGAAGAGGAGCCAGCCGAGAAGGATTGCTGTCCCCAGCCCCAGCAGGCCGCCGATGATGGTTTGCTGCGGGGAGGAGGCGAATACCGCTGCGGTGAGAAAGAGGGCGAGCTCGATCCCTTCCCGGAGTGCGGCCAGAAAGGCCAGGGCGAAAAGCCCGTGTCTTCCCATTTGAAGCGCGGCCTGCTCCACACCGCTTTCTAACCTCTCTTTGATGTGCCGGGCCTGGCGCCGCATCCAGAAGATCATCCAGGTCAGTACCCCCGCGGCCACGATCATGGCAAAACCCTCGAAGATTTCTTCCGCTTTGCCTTTCAGCTGCAACCCCAGAGACGTCAACAGAATCCCTGCAGCCAGGCTCAGAACTGCGGCGCTGATAGCCCCGTACCATACCCGGGGGGCCAGGTCGGTGCGTTTGATTTTTCGCAGGGTCCCTAAAACGATTCCAATAATAAGGGCGGCTTCGATACCCTCTCGTAGTGAAAGTAAGAAACTAGCAAACATTGATCTTTTTTCCTCCTATAAAGTTTGGATAGTATTGATGGATAAATCTCTTTACCCGCGGTTCGGTGGATAAATAACTTCTCCAAGTTCCGCTGCTTAACCTGATGATCAGGCTGGTCGGTGTTGGTGATTTCCCCTCGAGTCCGGGAGACTGGAACGCGGTCATCAACGGGTGAAGGGACCTCGAGAGCCTAGTCCTGCGGGGTTTGTTCGTTCTCTTTTATAGGGATCACCCTGATCTGGTGGGTCAGCTGAGAGTCAAGCTGGACCAGCGGTGCATCCTGCGGGTGCAGCAGGCAGACGCCGTCAGCTTTCATGGCGAGAACCTTGATCGTTTTTCCGGGCGCAATTCCGGATTGGATAAGGAAACCCCGCTGGGTTCCGGCGGATTGGATGTTCTTCACCTGGACCTGCTCTCCAGCGGTGGCCAGATTGAGGGGTGAGCCCAGGTTGACGGTTTCCTCTCCTTCTGGCCCGGGGATAGATTTCCCCATGGCGGTGGTCTGGGGATGTTTCAGAAAGGCGGCCAGGCGGTCGGTCACTTCGTCCGGGGTGACATGCTCAAATTCGCAGGCGATATTATTCGCCTGGTGGTAGTTAAATTTCAAGTGATCGGTGAGGAAGACTTCCCACAAACGACGATTGCGGATAATGCGCAGCGCTTGGCGTTCTCCTTCTTTGGTCAGGGAAACCCCTTTGTAAGGCTGATAGACCACATTGCCGTCAGCTTCCATTTTTCTGATCATTTGATTGACCGAAGCCGGAAGGATATTAAGGTGATCCGCCAGCGACCGCAGGGGAATCGGTTTGTTTGAGATTTCGCTTTCCCGGGCGATATGAACTAGATACATCTCCTGACTCTCATTCATTTTCGTGTGCACCTCAATATTACGCCTGATATCTTTATGTCAACCTAAAGATTATCAGCCCCGGGGAGGGTGGGCCAGTGACAAATGTCACATGTGTACAGGTGGTGTGTTACACACCCAGCCGTGGATTTCCCTCGGGGAGACGTTTGATGGGTTCCAGGGTCAGGGTGTTAGTGATGGTACATGCTGTCCAGGGGCCGGGCGGTTGACCATTTTCCGGGGGACGTCGGAAAAATCCACGCTGGGCGTCGAGCGGGGCAGCGGGGTGAAAAGCGGCAGTATGGACCACGGCCCGTCCGAAGCGGCTTAGTTTTTCGGATCCAGCACTTTTCCCAGGTGTGATTGAGGTTTTCGTGGTGCAAAAAAATAGCCCGGGAGCTCCCGGGCTAAAATTGTCGATTTCTGGTTGGTGGTGAGAATCCCCCGGCTGTGAGCAAGTTCAGCGGATCCGTTCCGGGGTTGGCGTCAGGGTGCCGGTGCGGATGGATCAGCGGGTGCTGGCGTTGTGAGGTGTCGGTGAGACTGCAGCATCTTTTCCCCTTCACAGTCCCTGACGTCCGGGTTACATCGATTCGTCCAGCAGTTCGGCGATGTCCTTGGTGAGCACATCTGCGGTTTCTTTGCGCTCGGCACCCTCGAACATGGTCAGACAGAAGGGGCAGGCGCTGGCTACCACGTCGGGGTCCACGCCCTCCGCTTCCTCCAGGCGGATCTCGGGGATATCCTTTTCATGGGGCACGTCGTAGAACACGCCGCCGCCCCCGCCGCCGCAGCACAGTCCGCGAGCGCGGCTGCGCGGCATCTCGCGCACCTCCACACCCGGGATTCCCCGCAGGATCTCCCGGGGGGCATCGTATTCCTCGTTGTAGCGGCCCAGATAACAGGAATCATGATAGGTGATGATCTGGTTGAGGTCTTTCCGGGGTTTGAGCTTTCCGTTGTCCACCAGCTGGGCCAGATATTGGCTGTGGTGTAAAACCTTCAGGTCTACCCCAAAATCTGCATATTCGTTTTTGAAGACGTTAAAGCAGTGCGGGCAGCCGGTGATCACAGTCTCGAACTCATAGCTGGCAAGGATTTCCGCGTTGGCTTCCACCGCCATCTGGAAACTGAATTCCTCGCCCATCCGCCGGGCGGGGTCGCCGTTACAGCTCTCCTCTTGGCCCAGGATGGCGAAGTCCACCCCGGCGCGCTGCAGCAGGCGGGTGATGGACTGAGTGATTTTCTGGTTGCGGGGATCGTAGCTGCCGCTGCATCCCACCCAGAAAAGGACATCCGCGCTCTTCTTCTCGGCCATCACCGGCACGGGCTGGTCCAGGTCCTCCGTCCACCGGGTGCGGTCCGCCGGGCTGAAACCCCAGGGGTTGCCGCGCCGTTCGATGCTGCGCAGGGTGTTGGACTGGTCGGTGGGCATGCTCACCTCGGTCAGTGTCAGATAGCGCCGCATCTCCAAGATGTCCTGGAGGGGTTCGTTGCCCACCGGGCAGATCTCGACGCAGGCCGCGCAAGTGGTGCAGGCCCGGACGGCTTCTTCGAGGAGGACGCTTTCGGTCAGCGGCGTCCGGCTGGGTTCGCCCTCTGCCAGCGCTTTCATCTGGACCTTGATCTCGTAGCGCTTGTTGATCTCCAGGGCTGCTGGGGATAAAATGGTGCCGGCTTCATAGGCCGGGCATACCTGCTGACAGCGGCTGCACATGATGCAGGCGAAGCTGTCCAGCAGCAGCGGCTTCTCCAGCTCCTCGAGGTGGCTGGGGCCGAACTTTTCCGCGTT
This sequence comes from Anaerolineales bacterium, assembly GCA_034520505.1. Taxonomy (GTDB): domain Bacteria; phylum Chloroflexota; class Anaerolineae; order Anaerolineales; family UBA11858; genus B10-G9. The sequence goes on from JAXHNK010000001.1 coordinate 228,511, forward strand.
GAACTCGAGTTCCATTGCGCGCATCTCGCCCAGCGAACGGCGCTCGGGCCTGGTCAGGAAGTTGACCGGCGCTGCCATTAAGTGCAGGTGTTTGCTATAGGGAAAATAGGGCAGGAAGGCCAGGATCAGGCCCAGGGCCAGCCAGAAAGCAGCGTGCTCCCCCACGGCCAGCGCCCCGGGTCCTGCTTCGGCCCACAGCCCGGCCACTGCGCCAGCCAGAGGCTGCCAGGGATCAGGCCCTTCGGCCGCGATCCGGAAGCTGGCGCCCAGAAAGCGGGCGCCGACATGGAGGAAGATGAAGAGGATGACGATCAGCGAGTCGCGGCGCATGCCTTTCCGCGCCTGAGGATGAAGCAGGATCCCCTCCCGGATTTGCAGGGCCGGCGCGTCGGCCAGAAAGCGGCGCAGGAGGAAATATAGCACCCCCACCAGGGCAGCCGCACTGAGCAGGTCCGCGCCCAGACGGTACAGTCCGCCAACCAGGCCGGTTCCTAAAAACCGGAAGCCGGGCAAAAAACCTTCCAGCAGGTCGCCGGCGTTGACCAGAAAATAATAGAGAAAGGCCCAGGCTACCAAGGCGTGAAACAGGCTCGTGCCCAGCCTGGCGTTTAACACAGTCTTCTGTGACAGGGTTTTAAAGAGTGCCTCAAACGCTTTGCGCGGCAGCTGTCCGAAATTGAACTCGCCTTCCCCCCGGTGGATCACTTCAGTCATCCGCTGGAAACCGACAAAGGACCAGGCGCCGCTGATCAGCGCCAGGCTGACAAAGAGGATCTTTTCGGTTAATGTGAGCATCGCTTAATCCCTCCTGGGATTCCGGTTTTTTCTTTATCTTTTCCGTTGCTTAACTTCATCCACGATGGCCGGGACCACTTCGTGCAGGTCGCCCACCACGACGTAATCTGCTTTTTCCATGATCGGGGCCTGGGGATCGGTGTTGATGGCCAGGATGTTTTTAGCCCCCTGGCAGCCGACCATGTGCTGGATAGCGCCGCTGATGCCGCAGGCGATGTAAAGATCCGGCGCGATGCGGTTGCCGGTCTGACCGATCTGGTCCTTGTGGGGACGCCAACCGTTGTTGGTCGCCACCCGGGATCCGCCCACCGCTCCATCCAACAGGTCCGCCAGTTCTTCCAGGGCGGTGAAGCCTTCCGCGCCGCCCACGCCGCGGCCGCCCCCGATCACCACCCGGGCGTCTGTCAGGGATATCCCCGCCTTTTCATCCTGCTCCCGGCCGGTGACCTGGACCCGGAAGGCGCGGTCAGAAAAGGAGGGCTGAAATTCGCGGATTTCAACTTCCCCATCCAGGGGCGTTTCTTCCGCCGGGATGAGATGGGGGGCGATGGAAAGCAGATAGGTCTCCCCCCGCAGCTCCGCTTCCTCCAGAAGGCTCCCTCCCCACCGCTGGCGGGTGACCCGACAGCGTTCATCGTCCAGCTTCACTTCCAGGCAGTTGGCGGCCAGGGGAAGATCTGCCAGGGAGGCCACATGGGCTAGAACCTCATGCCCGCGGTCTGTCCCGGCAGCGAGCACGACCTCCACGTTTTCCTGGTCCATCACAGCCAGCGCGCTTTCTGCCCAGGCCCGGGGGGCATAGTCTTCCAGGGAGTCATCAACTGCCAGATAGGCGACTGGCACGCCGTAGGCGCCCAGGGTTTTAACGATCTCCCGGCCGCTTTCACCGATCAGAAGCGCGGCCAGAGATGTGTCTCGATCTGCAGCCAGAGCCCGGGCGACTGTCAGCATTTCCAGGGAGGCATTATGCAACGTCCCTCTGTCATGTTCTATAATGGCAATTATCATTTTCAAACCACTCCTATATCCTGGAATAAATCAACCACTTTGGACGACACCTCGGGGCCTTCGCCCAGCACTTCCGCGCCCCCGTCTTCCTCTTCCGGGATCCGCAGGCGGATTTTTTTCAACCCGCCGGGCTGTTTTTTTGGCGTGATGCGCTTGATTTCCTGCCGCCGGGCTTGCATCCGGCCCCGCAGGGAAGGATAGCGGGGGATATTGATGCCCTCTTTGACGGTGAACACCGCCGGCAGGGGCACCTGGTAAACTTCCCATCCGTCGGAACTCTCCCGCTTGGCGACCGCGGTGTCTCCCGTAAAGGAGAGGTCCTTTACACCGGTCACCACAGGCAGGTCGAGCGCGTTGGCCACCCGTACACCCACCTGAAAGTCGCCCGAATCCGCAGCTTCGTTGCCAAAGAGGAGGACGTCAAACGATGTCCCCTCCTCGGCGATTTTCTGGACCGCTTCCGTGATGGCCAGGGAGGTGGAGCGGGGATCCCATTCCTCCCCGTTGTTGTTCAAGAGCACCGCTTCGTCCATGCCCAGGGCCAGCCCTTCCTGCAGCTGTTCCCCGGCTTCCTCCGGACCCAGGGTCAGGATCCAGGACGAACCGCCGTGCTCTTCGACCTGGCGCACGGCTTCTTCTTCCGCGCACTCTTCGTGAGGGCTGACTGTAAAGCCCAGGTTTTTGCTGTCCACTGCTTGGTTGTCAGCGGTTAATATCATTTTAGCGCCGGTGTCCGGCACACGTTTCACACAGACCAGAATGTTCATAGTGTTTACCTTATAATCCAAAACTAGAGGCTGATTGCAGGGGCAGCGGGATGCCCCTGCCTTTGTGATCAATCAACTCTTCAGGCGTTCATTCCCGGGATCAAAGAGCGGCCTGCTGCCCACGACCTCGATGGTCACCGGGTACCTCTTGCCCATATATTCCACAGCCAGCTGGCGCCCTTCTTCCGCGTACTCCGCCGGGATATAGGCCAGAAGGATGTGTTTACCGACCGACGCGCCGGTGCCGGCGCTGGTCACATACGAGCGGCGGCCTTTGCGGTCTACGAGCTCTTTGCCATCCGGCGTCATCACCGGCTCATGGCCGATCATGTAGCGCGCTTCGTCCCCTGTTGGGCTGTGATCGTCTACCGTCAGCGTGCACAGAAGAGCGGCGGCGTCTTCTTCCCGCGCTTTCAGGGTGGCCTCTTTGCCGATGAAATCCTCGGATTTAAGAGGTCGTCCCAGGCCGGCCTCGAATATATTGTATTCCGATTCCAGCTCGTGCCCGTACAACCGGTAGCCTTTTTCCAGGCGGGCGGTGGTGCCGTAGACCCCGATCCCGACCGGGACCAGGTTAAATTCCTGACCGGCGTTCCACAGCGTGTCCCACAGGCGGCCCCCCTGCGGCGTGGGGGCGTAAATCTCCCACCCCAGTTCGCCGACATAGGAAATGCGCAGTGCCCAGGCCCGGATGTCGTCGATGACGATTTCCCGGGCGGTTGCAAAGGGGAACCCCTCCCGAGAAACGTCGTCCCCGGTCACCTTTTCGAGCACGTCCCGGGCACGCGGCCCCCACAAACCGAGCGTACACAGGGCCGCAGTCTGATCGAGGATCTGCACCGAGCCATCCTCCGGAAGGTGGGAGCGGAACCAGGCTTTGTCCGCCCCGCCCATGCCTCCCCCGGTTACCACGCGGTAGCTTTCTTCACCCGTGCGCATGATGGTCAGGTCGGACATAAACCCGCCGTTTTCATTCAGGATCGGGGTGTAAATCGCGGTCCCGACCGGCTGATCCGCCTGGGCCATGGCTACTTTCTGCACGTAATCGATGGCGCCGGAGCCGATCAGGTCAAATACGGTAAAGGCGCTGAGGTCAACCAGCCCGACCCGGTCGCGCAGGGCGAGGTGCTCGCCGAGGATGATGTTGGACCACCAGCGCGAATCCCACTCGTTGGTCCGTAGCAGCCCTTCCAGCTGCTCGCTGTACTCGTCCAGCAGAACTTTGTTGGATTGATACCATTGGGGACGTTCCCAGCCGGCAGTTTCAAAGAATTCCGCGTCCAGCGCTTTGGCCTGCTCGTAGAAGGGGCTCACCCGCAGCGGTCGGGCGGACAGCCACTGCTCCCGGGGGTGGACGATGCCGTAGGTCTTGTTGTAGCCTTCTTTGGCGCGGCTCTGCACGAAATGTTTGGTCCGCCCGTACTCGTAAAAGCGGTTGATGTTGGAGGAATGAGGATCAATCTCTGAATAACCATCGGTCATCCACTCGGCCAGCAGTTTGCCGATCCCGGGGCCCTCTTTGATCCACACCGCGGCTCCCGACCACAGACCGCCGACCTCCTGCATCGGTCCCAGCAGAGGGAAGCCGTCGGGTGTGAGGGAGAGCAAGCCGTTGATGGCGTGCCGCACACCGACATCCCTGTGGTCGAGAATCTCGGGCATCAGCTCCAGGGCCTGTTCCATCTGAGGATCGAAATCCTCCGGGGTGAAAGGCAGCTCGGTGGGGGACAGTTTGGATTCGGCGATGGAAGGGATCTCTTCCGGTTCATGGATGATGGGCCGATGCGCGTAGGAGCCGATCTCCAGGTCGCTCCCGTTCTGCCGTTCATACATATTATTGTCCACATCACGGACGATGGGATACTCGATCTCCAGGGTGGTTTCCTCGAAGAGTTTGATCGGTCCGGCGCTGATCATCTGGTGCACGAGCGGGGTGAGGGGGATGAAGGCGCCGGCCAGGCGGGCGATATAGGGGCTCCACACCCCGGCGGCGATGACCACTGTATCGGTTTTGATCTCCCCCCGATCCGTGACCACCGCACGCACCTGTCCCCGCTCCACCTTGACCGCGGTCACCTCGGTGTTGGGGGCCAGGGTCAGGGCGTCCATCGCTTGGGCCCGCTCGCGCATGATCGTCCCCGCCCGCAGCGGGTCACACACCCCCGCAGTCGGGCTCCAGAATCCGGCCTTGATGACCTCGGTGTTGAGGAAGGGGACTTTCTTATTGACCTCTTCCGGGGAAAGGATCTCCGCCGGCTCCCCCCAGGCTTTGGCGGACTGCACGCGGCGTTTGAGCTCCTCCACGCGCTCGTCGGTGCGGGCTACCTCAAAGCCGCCGCTCTCAACAAAGACGCCCATCTCCCGGTACTGCTCGACGCTGTCCTGGGTGAGCAGGGTCATCTCCTTGGAATGATCCACAGGATAAATGAAATTCGAGGCATGTCCGGTCGACCCCCCGGGGTTGGGCAGAGGTCCTTTATCGACCAGGACGACGTCCTTCCACCCCAGCCGGGCCAGGTGGTAGGACACGGAGTTGCCGACAATTCCGGCGCCAATGATGACGACACGGGCCTGTTCGGGCAGGTTGCTCATTTGTTAGCTCCTTTGGTCTAAGTGATCAAGGATAAGTTTTTTGTGGGAAAGGAATCTGGTGTCAGGAAGGTTGGTGACGCCCTTTCTTTAAATATACTCATGATATATCTATGATATATCATGAAGATTAAAATAGAAATTGTGCCAGATGTCAAGTGCAAGATAGCATCATGTTACACTCCGGACGGATCGGGGGCGGGATGATGGGTTTCAAGAAATAGGAGGGAATGTGAGGATTTGAGACTAAAGTCACAGACAGGTTCACGAGCTTCGGGGATAATAAAAGTATCCAAACTAGGATTCTTCCAGGAGGTAGTTCTTATGTCTCTTTTTGACCGTTTGATTTTGCTGTTGACCGGGTTAACCGCGCTGTATTTGATCTGGAGGTTTTATGGAAGGTATTCCAGGCAGAAAGCGCTGCATGATGCCTATTACCTGCTGGGGTTTGTGGTGCTGCTGGTCTCTGGGCTGCTGCTGATCTTTTTCGGCTGGGACATCCTGGCTTCTCCCTTTGTGCTCACTGTGGCCAGTTTAATTCCGCTGGGAATTTCTCTGGGGATTGCTAATCAGTTCTACCCGGAATGGAAAAAAGCTTATGCCTGGTTCGCCCTGGTCGGTTTCCTGGCCATTGCGGTCACCAGCATCGCCGGGATGGGGTTGAAGAAAGCAGCTGTCCCGCTTTTTCACGGCGTGGCCGGGCTGGTGATCTTCCTGGGACCCATCTTTGCCCAGATCAAAGGAAAAGCACCAGAAGGTTTCTTCTGGGTCGGTGTGGGTGGAGCGTTGATCGGGGTGGGAGGAATTGCCCTGGCCTTTCTGACCGCCGGTTCCCAGCTGCTATTTTTTAGCCAGGATGCAGTTTTGATGATCCTGGCGCCCCTGCTGCTGTTGATGACCCTGGCTTTCACCTCTGGGTTTGTCAAGGACATCATCCGGGAATAGCGCAAACTGCAGCTGACCCGCGGTGGGGGACGGTTGGCTGCTTGATCTGGTCATGCATTCGTTGAAAAGATTCAGGGGGGTTGTTGGCAGCGAGTGCGGGCCAGCAGAAAATCGTTGACGGACAGTATCTGTCCGGGGAGAACTCTCTCCGGGCTTTCTATTAAGAACTGCTGAATGGGGCGGGAAAATTCACCGGTTTTTTCGGTTCCTGTTGGGAGCGGGGCAGGCGGGTGATTCAGGGGTCAATCCCATTCTCTGAGCCGGGAGACGTTGGTCAGGATGATTTTTCCCCGGGAGGTCTGCAGGGCACCGGCCTCCTCGAGCTCCCGGAGCGAACGAGCGGCTACCTCACGAACCGTGCCGATGCGGCTGGCCAGCTGATCCTGGGTGATTTCCAGCGGTTGGTTTCCCCTCAGGATCTCCGGATCCTGTTCGAGCAGAAAATTGACCAGGCGCAGCGTGACTGGATAGAAAGATAATTCAGCGGCAAGATCCACCAGTGCACGCAGGTTCTGGGCCAGGTTGTCAATGATCTTGAGGGCCGCCCGGGAATGAGAGGATACCAGGCGGCGGATGGCCTCGCCATCGACCAGCCAGAGCTGGCTGAGTTCTAAAGCGGCGGCGTTGGCAGGGTTGCTTTTGAGATCGAAGACCGGGACCTCGTTGAACGAATCCTCTGCTTCCAGGATTTTGATAGTGATTTCTCTCCCTTCCGGGGAGGTTTTGAATAGTTTTATCCGGCCGGTTTTGATGATGCACAAATCACTGCCTGGCTCGTTTTCCCAGAGGATGTTTTCTCCGGCAGCGAACTGATAGAGGTGGGTATGCTCTGTCAGGTCCTGGAGGACGGCTTCATCCAGGCCGGAAAAGTAGCGATTGGCCCGGAGAGCGGATAATCGTTCCTGAGCCGTCGAGGGGAGGGTGTTCATGATCTGTTTTCCTCAGACTAAACCTGACCAGGTTCACGCCAGTGGATACTTAGATCATATCATGGGTTGGAGGGAATCAGGGGTATCCTGCCGGGGACAAAATTATTTTCAGCCATCTGGAAATCGCGAATATTTTTATACATAGACTGGTGTCTTTGCCAAACCAAAAGTGATTATTTGCTCTTTCATAAAAAAAGGTTCGATTTTGAATAAAGGGGATCTATTATGAGGGAGCAGGAACTACTGTCTCGTTCGTGGAGTCTATATGACACCAATTGGGAAATCGAGCTTGGGGTTTTTTGCACATCAACTCAAAAAGGTTTAATCCAGATTTTCAAAAACACTGAACGGCCCCCTGACAAGATCCTGGACCACTGATTCTAGATTGATGGGTGCAGGCGGATCCAGGAACTCGAATCTTCCGTGGAAGTTTATATGCTGCAGGCAATCGGAGAAACAGGTCCGGGGTGCGTTACCTGTTCGGCATCATCCTGCCTCTTCTTTGATCTCAAGCAAGCGGGACAGTAATGCGGCATTGTAGTAAATGATGCAATTTGTGATCAATCGACTACCTTCTCTCCAGATCAGTTGTTCATCTACAGTCTTGAACTGCAAGGTGCCAAAATTGGCATAGGAAACAGCTCGGCGCAGCTGATGATAGATTTCTCCGCGATTCGTCGTCGTTGGACATTCTGCCGCAAGGTCAAGGAATCGATATAGTTGAGAAGGTAGAGAGAATGGAAAATAATGTCCAATTCCCAAAGCACTCGCTTGGTGCGCTTTTTGCGTGTGTACGAACTCAGTTTACTAACAATGATAAATTGGGTTGTCGTTTTTAATGCGAGCGAAAGAAAAATCTGCTGCATATTAGGCCACTCATCAATGATAAGCTGTTTGTTAGTCTTTCGAATTGGTTTGAGCAGCATGGCAGAAGGATGCAATCTTCAAGATGTTAAAATAGACATCATTTTATTGAAGCGCATCAGCCCTATTGGTTGGGAAAATGTGATCCTCTATGGATAATATATTCTAAATCGCAGTTTTATGCACTCCTTAGCGTATATTTCTGCGCGAATATGCACAGTACCCTAAGTTGCCTCAAGGCCGGCCCATTGAGGGGGACTACGACGGACGCAAGGACCTCAACCAGATGGCCGCCGAGGTGGGGTGGGAGCCGGCAAGGGAGAGGCTGTAAAGGGGGAGAAAAACAGGGAGGGTATCAAGCTCTGTCTCCGTTCAATTTGTTGAAGAATGGTATAATCTCTTTATGAAACTGGCAGCCAAAGTCAAGCTGAAACCCACGCCAGAACAGCGTCAGGTCCTGCTTGAAACGCTCGAGCGGGCCAACGCAGCGTGCAATGGCATCAGTGACGCGACCTGGGATAACGAAGTGTTTTCCCAGGCGGGCATCCACAAGCTGGTGTATTATGATGTTCGAGAACGGTTTGAGTTGAGCGCTCAAGTTATGGTGCGCTGCATCCTTAAGGTGGTTCAGGCGTCCCGCCTGGATAAGAAAACGAAGCGCACTTTCATACCACATGACGCTATCGTCTATGACAGCCGCATCCTGCGCTGGTTTCCCGACATGCAATCTGTTTCTATCTGGACACAGAATGGGCGCGAGTATTTCCCGTTCCTTGCCGGACCGCGCCAGCTTGAACTGCTGCAAACCCAACAGGGCGAAAGTGACCTTGGCTATATTGATGGGGAATTCTATCTGTTCACCACCTGCGAGATTGAGACGCCAGAACGGATAGATGTTGAAGGCACCCTGGGTGTTGACGTTGGCAAGGCCAACATTGCTTCTGACAGCGACGGCGAACAGTACACCGGCGGTCATCTGCACAGCTGGTCATTCCACGACCTGGACCAGAAGGTTCTTTATAAAGCTGAAATGCACGGCGTGCCTGTCCATTTTGTTGACCCTGCCTATAGTTCGCAAACCTGTTCAGCATGTGGCCGTGTCGACAAAAGAAGCCATCAAGACCAGGCCGCATTTTGGCGGGTCGGGTAGATGTCAACCTGCCACACGTGGGGGATGAGATTTTAGAGGCTGGTTTTACCAGTCATTGCGGCATCGCTTGAATCCACCTGCAAGCTCCCTGCTTCACCGGGGAGTTGTTGACATCCCGATGATGAGATATCTAACCCATGATCTACCAGGAAATCCTCCAAACCAAGATTTCTCCCCCGGCGTTGTCCAGTCGGGTTCTGCGCAGGGGACGGGTGGAGGACCAGATCCTGGAGAGCGCTCGGTACCGTCTGACTACACTGCAGGCGAGCGCAGGGTGTGGAAAAAGCACTGTCTTGGCCGCCCTGGCCAACAACCAGGTAGAAGAATTTCCGATGATTTGGTATCAGCTCGGAAAAGAGGACAGCGATGTCCCAACTTTCATCCACTACCTGCTGCATGCGACCCGCCGGGTCTTTCCCAACCTGAAGGGATTGCCTTTCCAGCTGCTGCAAGGTTGGGATACAACCCAGGGTCCAATTCCCTCCCAATTATTCATCGATCACTACATAAACGCTCTCTGTGAACTGGCTGAACCTGTCTGGATTATTCTGGATGATATCCACCTGGTCCTGGAAAACGATGAGATTGCCCTCCTGCTGGACCGGCTGATCAGCCTCGCTCCCATTCAGGTTCACTTCTTGCTGTCCTCCCGATCCCCAATCATTTTGCCGAATTTATTTCGCTGGCAATCCCAGGGGGAGGTGCTCAACCTTGATCAGAGTATTCTCTCGTTCACTTTCCAGGAGATCCAGGATCTTTATCAGTTGCAGTACAACTATGAGTTGACTCTCCCGGAAATCCAAGCCCTGCTTCAGGAAACCGATGGGTGGGCTCTGGCCTTGCAGGCGATCTGGCAGAGCTTGCGCACGGGAGCGGTCTCCTCGATCGAAGAGGCCTTATCCTACCAGGCTTCAACGATGGAAAATCTGTTCACAGTTCTGATTCACGAGGTGCTGGAAAAGCAGCCGGAAGATATTCAGGATTTTCTGTTGTCTTCAGCTACCCTGCGAGTGATGACCGCAGAGGCTTGTGATGCGCTGCGGAACAGCGGTGATAGTAAGGCCATGCTTGATTACCTGATCAGACAGGATTTATTTTTGGTCAATCTGGGGAATGATTCCCTGCGCTATCAGCATATTTTCCACCGCCTTCTCCGTCAGGGGGCCGATGAAGAACAGCGTAAAATCTGGCATGGGCGGGCTGCCGAGTACTTTGCTGCCCAGGGGGATTGTGAATCGGCTATTTACCATGCCTTCCATGCCAGGAAGTACGATCGGGTAGCTCAATTCCTCATGGAGCACGGGGCTGAATTGCTACGGGCCGGCTACCTGGATTCCCTCGGCAACCACCTGGATAACCTCCCGCCAGAAAAACTGCTCGAGTATCCCATCTTGATCAATTTTATGGGAGATCTCGCCCGGCTGAAAAGCCGCTTCCAGGAATCTCTGGGATGGTACGAGCAGGCTGAAAGTTTGTGGCGGGAACGGGGGCAGCTGGCCGAAGTCGGCCGGGCGCTGCGCGGTCAGGCCAGGGTGTATCTGGACACGGTCAATCCCAGCCGGGCATCGGAGCTGCTCCAGAAGGCATTGCGCCTCAGCGATGGTACGGATGACCGCGCGGCCAATGCTCGTTTATATGAGTTGCTGGCAGAAAACAAACTAAATGCTGGAAAACTTCACGAAGCAGAAATCCATCAGCAGAAAGCCAAGGAACTCCGTCAGGAGGGTCCTTCTGAGTCGGAGCTTCACTATCGGGTACTGCTGCGAACGGGTAAATTAATCGAAGCCCGTGAGAAGCTTGAGATCCGAGCAAAAGATGAGCGGGAGCAACCTGTGCAAACGCCACGGGCCCACCGGGAAACGCTGCTGGTGCTGTCGTTAATCTATGCCTTTCAGGGAGAGGCTGAAGCCGCTAATCAATCTGCCCTGGAGGGCAAGGAGAGAGGATTGAAGCTGCAGTCACCCTTTGTAACAGCGGTAGGGCATATTCGCCAGGGACATGCCTTGATGCTTCTATCCGGTCACGAGAATTATCAATCAGCTCGGGTGGAATACGAAACGGCGGTCGAGATCAGCCATTCCCTGGCAGTCCCCCGCCTGCGTGTGGAAGCCCACTGGGGATTGTGCCGGGCATACGGCTATCAGGGAGATCTGGAAAGAGCGCTCCAGAATGCCAATCTGGCGATCAAGATAGCCCATAAAGCAGGTGATGAATGGATCGCCTCCCTGGTGCGCTTGACCATGGGGGCGAATTTTGTTCAGGCCGGGCGGCATGAATCAGCCGCAGGTTGGCTGAAGGAAGCTCAGCGGGGTTTCCGGGAATGCAGTGACCCCTTTGGCACAATAGCTGTGCGACTCTGGTGGTGCCTGAGATGGTTCCGGCAGGGTGAGGTCAATCAGCTGCGGGGAGAACTTGAGGGACTTCTTACTGCCTGCCGGGAAAATCAGTATGGCTTCTTATTCACCCGCCCAACACTGCTGGGACCTTCCAGTGAACGGGAATTGACCCCGCTGCTGATCATGGCCCGCAACCAAGATTGGGAGGCCAGCTATGCCAGGGATCTCCTGAAAGAGATCGGGCTTTCCTCGATTTCCCTGCATCCTGGATACCAGATGCGGGTAGTGACCCTGGGGGAATTTTCTGCCTGGCGCGGTCCAGAACAGATCGCCCATGCTGACTGGCAGCGGACAAAATCGCGCCATCTATTCCAGCTTTTGATTACCTTCCGGGATACACCATTGGAACGGGAACAGATCTATGAGTTTCTCTGGCCAGGAGCAAGTCCTGATGCATCTGACCGCAACTTCAAAGTGGTCCTCAGCAATCTTTACCGCGTTCTGGAACCCAACCGGACCGCTGGCAGCGACTCAGCCTATATCCTGCGGGAAGACAGCCGCTACAGCCTGCGCCCAGAGGCTGATATCCTGCTGGATGTAGATCAGTTCCTGGCCCTCATTCGTCAGGGTGAGAGCTTATTGGGCTGTTCTCCCCGGGAGGCGGCTGCCGCATACGAACAGGCCCTGGTCCTGTATCAGGGAGAGTACCTGCCAGACACACGCTATGAAATCTGGACGGCCGCCAAGAGGGAACAACTCTCGGTTGTCTATCTCCAGGCCGCTGACCACCTCTGCAAACTCTATCTGGAAGACAAAGAACCAGGCCAGACCATACAGCTTTGCCAGCAGATCCTCGCAGAGGATAACTGCTGGGAGCGGGCCTACCGCTACCTGATGGCAGCGTATGCTCAGATTGGAGACCACGGTCAGGTAGCCCGGACCTATCAGCGCTGTGTCGATATTTTGCAGAAAGAATTAAACATCCTTCCTTCCCCGGAAACTCACGCCAGCTACCAGGAACTGGTCAGCCAGGCCGGCTGAGACAGGTATCCTCAAGACTTTTCTTGTAACCCTGCTGTAATTGCCCTTTGCTATACTCAGGTGTATGGTGGATTCGCCCTGTATCTCATCGTTTGTGATCCGGATCATTGAGGAAACCAACCCTCAACTTTCTGCCTCGAACTACCGGGGTATCATCCGCCATGTTCAGTCTGACCGGGAGCTTATTTTTACCAGCTGGGTGGAGGTGGAATCCTTCATTCAGCAGTACGTTCCGATCCACCAGATGGTTTCTCCCCAGGATAACTCCCAGAGTACGATCGACCATAATAAAGTATAAGGCGTATGTTAATGATTATCACAGGTAGAGTGGAGGTGCATAATGCGATTCAAGGATAAGGTTGTGCTGGTCACTGGAGGAGCGAATGGCATTGGCCGAGCAGTTGTCAGGCAGTTTGCCAGCGAAGGAGCCAGGGTTGCTCTCTGGGATCTGGTGGATGAGGCAGGGAAAGAGCTAGCAGAAGAAATCAATAACAGGGAAGGAAAAGCCCGCTACAGCCATGTCAATGTCACCCAGGCTGCGGATGTCGATGGCGCTGTTGCGGACCTGGTGAAAGCTTGGGGACAAATTGATGTCCTGATCAACAATGCCGGGATCCTGCGGGACGGACAGTTGGTCAAGGTCAAAAATGGTGAGCTCCAGAAGCGTATGACCGACGAGATGTTTGACGCTGTGATTGATGTCAATTTGCGCGGTGTGTTCATCTGCACCAGAGCCGTTGCTCCGGTAATGGTCAAACAGCAGGGAGGGGTGATCCTCAACGCCACCTCGATTGTGGGTCTGGACGGCAACTTCGGCCAGACCAATTATGTTGCCACAAAATCGGGCGTGATCGGGATGACCAAAGTTTGGGCCCGTGAATTGGGCAGGTACGGGATTCGGGTCAATGCCATTGCCCCGGGATTTACAGCGACTGAGATGGTGATGACAATGCCGGATAAGATACTCGATGGGATGCGCCAGCGTACACCACTTGGCCGGTTGGGACAGCCGGAAGACGTCGCTAATGCCTATGCCTTCCTGGCCTCAGACCAGGCCAGCTTCATCTCAGGGACAGTGCTGCGGGTGGATGGCGGAATCGTGATTGGCACCTGAAAAAATGAAGACAGATAAGCTCCTAAAGGAAAAACTGATCTCAATTCCTGACGCTGTGGGGATGGTCCGTTCAGGTCTCAACGTGGGTACAGCGATGGCTGCTTCGGAGCCAGTGGGTTTGCTGACGGAGCTCGGGAAGCATAAGGATCGCCTGCATGATGTCGCGATCTGGGTCTGCCTGCCCTTGCGACTGTATGATTTTGTGCTCAAACCAAAGATGGCGGGACATTTCTTTGTGGAAAACTGGTTCTATGGTGCTCCAGACCGGGAAGTCCATCCTGAAGGTCGGATTTCCTACATTCCTAACAATCTCCATGCAGCAGCAAAGGTTCGCCTGGAAGCGGCTGGCAACCACCTGGATGTGTTCTGGGGGACGGCGACACCCCCGGATGAGCGGGGCTATATGTCGCTGTCCACCTGCCTGGTGATCGAGAAGGTGCTCATCGAGGCAGCTGACTTGGTGGTTCTAGAGATCAATCAAAATCTACCCCTCACGCTGGGGGATACCCAGATCCATATTTCTGATGTCGATTTCCTGGTTGAGAATCATGTACCGATGTTTGAGCTGCCATCAGCGCCGCCCACAGCCTGGGAGGAATCGATCGGAGGGTTTATTGCAGAATTGATCGAGGATGGTTCCACCCTGCAGCTTGGCATTGGCGGAATTCCCAATGCCATCACCAAGTTTTTGCTGGAACGCCGCGATCTGGGGATTCACACGGAAATGTTCACGGATGGTATGGTAGATCTCTATCAGGCTGGGGTGATCACTGGCAGAAAAAAGACCCTCTGGGCTAAGAAAATGGTCGGTGCCTTTGCCCTTGGCTCCCAGAAGCTTTATGACTTTGTGGATAAGAACCTGGGCGTGGAGTTTCAGCAGGGGAAAGTGACCAATGATCCCTATGTCATTGCCCAGAATTACAAAATGATCAGCGTCAATACCGCCCTGCAGGTAGATATCAATGGGCAGGTCTGTTCTCAAAGCATTGGTCCCCGCCATTACAGCGGGACCGGAGGTCAGCTTGATACCCACCGCGGGGCCCAGATGTCTCCTGGCGGCAGAGGTATTATTGCCCTCCGTTCTACAGCGAAGGGAGGAACGATCTCGACTATCGTACCGATGCTGGCTGAGGGAGCAGAGGTGACCATCCCGGGGCAGGATGTAGATACGGTGGTGACGGAATACGGCAGCGCAAGACTGCGGGGATTGTCGGTCAAGGACCGGATGAAAGCCCTGATCCGGATTGCCCATCCCGATTTCCGTTCCTGGATCGAGGAGGAAGCTGCCCGGCTAAAAATCGTTCCTAAATTGGTTACCCCGGGATTCACGCCACCAGCGAAGAAGATTAATTCAACAGCCCCGGGCGTTACTGCAGAAGCGATTAGACTGGGTACACTAACGGATCTTTCTGGTCCTCAGGCTTCTATCGGCCTGGCCGCCCTGCGGGGGATCACCGCCTATTATGATCATGTCAATCGCTGGGGTGGGATCCATGGACGGAAAATCGAACTGAATATAAAGGACCACTCGTTTGATCCCCAGCGGGCCAGGAATGCGGCGGAGAACCTGCTTGCAGGTGAAGGGATCTTTGCTGTGGTCAGCCCGCTGGGAACCGCCCCTAACCTGGCGATGAAGGATATCCTATTGGAGAACGATATCCCCGTGGTCTCTCCTCATAGCGGGATCTCTCTGTGGGGGAACCCGTATAAAGCCAGCTACTTTGCCCTGCAGCCGTCTTACGATATCGAGGGAAGGATCCTGGGACAGTATACCCTGGAGGCAGATCCGGACCAGCGAATCGGGTTGCTGGCTGTTGATGATCGATATGGCCAGGAGGGATCGGAGGCTTTTCTGAGTGAGCTCGAAAAAAGCGGGCGGGAGGCAGCTCTGGTTCTGATCCATCCCACCGGAGAGACCGCTGCTGAATCCTGGGCACAAGCCTTCGCTGATGAAGGTGTTGACCTGGTAGTCCTCTATACTTATGTCAAACCAGCGTCAGATCTGCTGCTGGCAGCTCAGGCAGAGGGTTTTCACCCGGATTGGTTGGGTAGTTATGTGCTTTCCGGTCCCGATCTGCTGGAGCTCGCTGGAGCCAGGGCGGCTGAGGGTATGCGGGCAACCAGCTACCCGGCCGGTCCGCGCTCGCACCGCGGAGAGCGGCTTTTCCAGAAGCAGATGGACCGCCTCTATCCTGGTGAGATTCCTGGCTCACACAGCCGTATTGGCTATGCAGCTGCCCAGATGGTCGTGGAAGGCCTCAAAGGAGCAGGACCCGAGCTGACCCGGAAGGCTTTCATTCACGCTCTCGAAGAACTAAAGGATTGGACCGGCGGTCTGCTTCCTCCCATTAGTTATTCTTCCAAGGACCACCGGGGTTTGACAGGTTTGGCCCTGCAGCGGGCAATCAACGGCCGCTGGATGCTGGAAAAAAGTTTGCTGCTTCTGAAGGAGTGAAAATGCCGAAAGTAAAAAGCAACGGAATTGAGATCTCTTATCAAATTCAAGGAAGCGGTCAGCCGCTGCTGCTGATTGCCGGGGTAGGGTACGGTTCCTGGTTCTGGTACAAACTGACAGTGGAGCTTAAAGACATGTTCCAGGTGATTCTGTTTGATAACCGGGGTGCTGGAAAGAGCGATCAGCCAGAAGGCTCCTACACGGTTCCGCAGATGGCGGCTGATACGGCCGGCTTGCTGGATGCCCTTGATTTAGAAGATGTCATATTGATGGGCCATTCTCTGGGTGGATTTATCGCCCAGGAGCTGGTGGTCAGTCGCCCCGAACTGGTTGAGAAGCTGATCCTGGCCAGCACCAATCATGGTGGTATGCAGGTGATTCCTATCACACCAGAAGCTATGGAGGTGCTGACTGACCGGGATGGAGATCCGGTAGAGTTAGTGAAACGGGGAATAGAGATCGCCTGCGCACCGGATTTTGGGAAGAAACACCCCGATGTTGTGAAAGAGCTGATCGATTACCGCTTCACTAATCCGGTACCTCCCGCCCAGTATCAGGCCCAGGTCTCTGCAGGAGCAGGCACTGCTACCTACACCGATGACCAGGTCAAAAATCGATTGGGGGCGATCAGCGTTCCTGTTCTGATCATGTTTGGAGAACACGACCGGGTCGTCCCGCCAGGTAACGCGGACTTGATGGCTGAGAAGCTTCAGGATTCACAGGTTGTCATCATCCCGGATACCGGGCATATCTTCCCGATTGAAAACCCCACGGCGACGGCAGCAGCGATCAAGGAATTTATCTCCAGGAAATAACCGCCTGGAAAATTATAAAAGAGGTGATTATGCAGCGCCATGTACAGATACTATCCACGGGAAGCTATGTCCCGGAACGGGTGGTCACAAACCAGGAAATCGATCAACTGCTGGGTGAATCAACCAGCGAATGGTTGGAAAACAATGTCGGTATTAAGGAAAGGCGCTGGATGTCTCCAGATCAGACCACATCAGACCTGATCGCAGAAGCATCCTGGGCGGCCCTCGAGCGGGCCGGGGTCAAGGCAGAAGAGCTGGACCTGGTGATCGTCTCGACCGATACCCCAGATTATCTCTCACCCGGCACATCTGTGGTTGTGCAGCACAAGCTGGGCGCTGCCAATGCTGGCTGCTACGACCTCAACAGCGCCTGCGCTGGCTGGGTCACCGCCCTGGACCAGGGAGCGCGTTATCTGGCAACTGAGGAATCAGCCAAGTACATTTTGGTGACCGGCGGCTACGGGATGAGCCGTTTCCTTGATTTTGGCGATAAGAAGACCGCCAACCTGTTCGCGGACGGTGCCGGAGCAGTTGTGCTGGGGGTAGGGGATCAGCCTGGTTTCCTGGCCAGCAATTTCCTGGCTAAGGGAGAGTATCATGACGCGCTGGGGATCTACTCAGGGGCTGTCTACCGACCTTCCACACCAGAAAATTACCAGAAATACGGCAAACCGGTCGTCCAATTTGTTAAAAAATTCCCTAAAACATTTAATACTGAATATTGGCCAAAGCTGATGCAGGGCGCCTTGGACAAAGCTGGTTTGACGTTTGATGATGTCGACCTGTTCTTGATGACCCAGCTCAATCTGCGCACAATTGAGTATATGATGGAACTGCTTGAACAACCGATCGAGAAGACCCATTGGGTGATGGATAAATGGGGCTATACTGGGTCACCTTGTGTGGTGATGGCGCTGGATGATGCTGTCAGCCAAGGGAAGGGGCCCGCGCCCGGTGATGTGATCCTATTCTGCGCCAGCGGAGGGGGGATCAGCATGGCCTCCTCGCTGTGGAAGTGGACAGCTGATTCTTAAGCTGCCCCTTCCAGGGCCGGTCTTCCAGGTTGAAAGAATCAGCCAGCGATCAGCACGAGGGTAGGGACCTTATGTATATTGGAAATTATTTGCGCCGCCGGGAATTGTATACCCCCGACCAGGAAGCCTTTGTGGACTATGGAATGGAGCCGGCGCTGCGGCTGACCTATCGAGAAGCAAATCAACGTGCCAACCGGCTGGCCAACTTCTACCTCTCAAGGGGGATCGGGATGCAGGATCGGGTGGCGATCCTGGCCAGGGATGGCATAGAACACCTGGACAGTTTTTTTGCCTGTGGGAAGATCGGGGCAATCCATACTGCCCTGAACTGGCGGCTCCACTGGCGGGAGAACCTGGAGATCATCCGCCTGACCAGGCCCAGGGTCATGATCATCTCTGGGGATTATCTAGATGACGCTGGGCAGATCCTGCAGCAGCTGTCCGGCTCAGAGAACCCCATCGAACTGCTTCTTTTCACGGAGACCCCGGGGGATCTGGGGGCGTTGGATTTCCACCAGGTCCTGGAAAGCAATCCGGATGAGCCGGTGGCCGAGAACCGGGTCGGTCACGAGACGATCGCTGCCCTGATATTTACCGGGGGCACCACCGGTCTGCCAAAAGCAGCCCGGATCTCTCACCGGATGATTGCCTGGAATACGCTGAACACGGTGATCCATGATATCCGCCATGAGGATATCTATCTCAACGTGTTTCCACTCTTTCATACCGGCGGCCTGTTTGTCTACACACTTCCCCAGGTGATTTTCGGCGGCACCACCATCCTGATCCCGCGCTTTGATCCTGAACGAGTCCTATCGCTGATCGAAAAGGAAGGGGTGACTGTATTCGCCGGCGTACCGACCATGTATCAATTCATGACCCAGGCGGAGAACTGGGAGGGAGCGGATCTATCTTCCCTCCGGTTCTGCACATCCGGCGGTGCACCACTTCCTGTTTCGCTCGTGCAGCAGTACGCGCAGGAGAAGAAGATCCGCTTCAAGCAGGGTTTTGGAATGACCGAGTTCGGCCCCGGGATCTTCGCCCTGGCACCAGAAGACGCCATCAGCAAGGCGGGATCCATCGGCCGTCCCAATTTTTACGTGGAAGCGCTGATCAAGGCGGACGACGGCAGTCTGCTGGGGCCGGACCAGGTCGGTGAACTGGTTCTCAAGGGGCCTTCTTTCTGTTCTGGGTATTTCAATAATCCCCAGGCTACAGAGGAAGCCGTGGATGAGGATGGATATTTCCACACCGGGGATCTGGCTAAATATGATTCCGAAGGCTATTTTTTCATTGTCGGCCGCAAAAAGGATATGTTCATCAGCGGAGGAGAGAATATCTATCCCCCAGAAATTGAAAAAGCCCTTTATGATCACTCCGCGGTGCACATGTGCGCAGTGGTGGGTATGCCCCATCCGAGTTGGGGGGAAGCAGGTGTGGCCTGCGTGGTCAAGAAACAAGGGGATGAGGTTGGTGAAATGGAGCTGATCAACTTTTTGAAAGACCGCCTAGCGGCGTACAAGGTGCCCAAAAAGGTTGTCTTCTTTCATAAACTGCCCATTTCCGGCGCTGGAAAGGTGCTGAAACGTGAATTGAAAGATCTTTTATCGAAGGAGGAGGGGTAAATGCCCGTGAACAACAAGAAGCTGGCCAGGGGTGTCTCCCTGGTCGGGGCTGGGATGAGCAAGTTTGGCTCGTTCCCAGAAAAATCCAGCCGGGATCTCTTTGTGGAAGCTTTCCAGGATCTTCGGGAGTCTGTTGATAAGGATTTTGATCCCCGAGAGATAGAACTGATCACTATCGGGAACTTTTCAAGTGATTTATTTGAGGGTCAATCCCATACAGCGCCAATCATGGCGGACGCGGTGGGTTTGATCCCCAGGCCGGCCTTGCGGGTGGAGGATGCCTGCGCCAGCGGCGGGGTGGCCTTCCGTCAGGGCATCCTGGCGATCGCATCCGGTTTGTACGACGTGGTGTTGGTCGGCGGAATTGAGATGATGACCAAACTGCCCACCGCCGAGGTTACGGATACGCTGGCTGCTGCCGGGGATATGCTGTATGAGATCCCGGCAGGGTTTACTTTTCCAGGATTCTACGCAGCGATGGCCTCCGCCTACCTGGATCGGTATGGAGCAGCTCCGGAAGACCTGATGCAGGTCGCCTTGAAGAATCATGCCAACGGCGCCTTGAATGAAAAAGCCCAGTTCGGTATCAGCATTCCCGACTGGATGGAAAAGAGAAAACAATCCGCCGAAAAGAAAGGGAAGCCCGTTCCCACCTGGAATGATGAGTGGGATTTCCTGCATGACGATCGGGCGAATCCAATGGTCGCCTGGCCGCTGCGGTTATTTGACTGCTCCCCGATCACGGATGGAGCAACCGCAGCCCTACTGGTGGCCGAGGACCTTGCCAAGAATTTCACTGACCAGCCCCTGAAGATCGTTGGCTCCGGGCAAGCATCGGATTATCCGCTGCATGACCGATCAGACCTGACCCAGATCGGGGCTGCCAAGCTGGCTGCCCGTGAAGCTTACCAGATGGCCGGCGTGGAACCGGAGGATATCCAGGTTGCTGAGGTCCACGACTGCTTCACGATCGCGGAAATCATCGCTAGCGAGGATTTGGGCTTTTTTAAGCCGGGCACCGGTTATCATCAGGCAGAGTTGGGCACGACAGCCCGGGACGGCGAAAAACCCATTAACACCTCCGGGGGATTGAAATCCAAAGGTCATCCGGTGGGGGCATCTGGCGTCGGGCAGGTTGTTGAGATCTTTAAGCAGCTGCGGGGGAAAGCCAGAAAACGGCAGGTTCAAGGAGATCCCCGGATCGGTCTCACCCATAATGTTGGCTCTACGGGACAGACCTGTGTCGTGCATATTTTTGAGCGCGAGGAGTAGCCATGTCAGAATCGGAAATCAAGTTCACGGCCCATAATTTCCAGCAATTCCTTGATGAGGGAAAGTTGATGGCCTGCCGCTGTCCTGCCTGCCAGGCGATTTACCTGCCAGTCCGGGCGCTTTGTCCAAAATGCTTCCAGCCCGATCTGGATTGGATAGAACTCAGTGGCAGAGGCAAGCTGTCTGCTTATACCTCGGTCTATATCGGACCCACCTTCATGAACGAAGAGGGTTTTGGGCGGGATAAGCCCTACCTGACCGGGATTGTGGAACTGGAGGAAGGACCCAATATCAGCGCCAGGCTGATCGGCCTCGATCCGGGAAATCCCGCTGAAGTGAAAATTGGCACCCCCCTATTCTTTATGGTGGTTAAAATCGGTGAAGGGGAGAACGAACGCGCCCAGCTGGCTTTCCAACCAGAAGGGGGAAGGGGGTCTGAAGATGCCAAAAGTCAAGATTGATGACCTGACCATCTATTATGAGCTTCACGGCTCTGAAGAAGATCCAGTGCTGGTGCTTAACAACGGGATCATCATGAACGCGGCAACCAGTTGGGTTTTCCAAACCGAAACATTATCCCGTCACTACCGGGTGCTGCAGTATGACTGCCGGGGACAGGGGCAGACGGATCACCCATCAGGACCATACAGCATGGAAAGTCATTCCGATGACCTAGCAGGGCTGCTGGATGCCCTGGAGATCGACCAGGCTCATATCGCCGGTATCTCCTACGGTGGTGAAGTGGCCCAGGCATTTGCCCTCCAGCATCCAACTAGGACCATGTCCCTGATCCTGGCGGATACAGTCAGCGAGGTAGGGCCGCAGCTGCGCATGATCATTCAGGGCTGGATTGATGCCCTGGAATCCAAAGATCCAGACACCTTTTTCCATGCCACAGTGCCCTGGAATTTCTCAGCCTCGTTTATCAGCGCCAATCCAGCTTTGCTGAAAGATGCCAGGAAGCGCTACGGCCAGCTTGATTTTCCGGCGGTGATCCGGCTTTGCCGTGCTTTCCTGGAGGTTGATTTTACCTCCCGGTTGAAGGAGGTCACCCAGCCAGTCTGCATCCTGGTGGGTGAAAAGGACTGGCTGAAAGGGATAGATTACGCTGAGATCCTGCAGGCGAATATCCCCAAGGCGGAACTGCACCTGATCCCTGGTGCGGGACACGCTTCCTGCTGGGAGAATCCTGCTATTTTCAACTCAATCATACTGGGCTTTTTGGCAAAATATCATTGATCCTTCCCCGCCTGCGGCATGGAGGTGAATACAGCAAAAGGACTGACAGCCACTGTGTAACCGCATTGCAACCAAGTCTTGCTACAATGTCTGTACACAATAATATTTCTACAATCAATACACTAAGGAGGTGATTGCTGGCAAAGAGAATTAGAGGAATTGTTAGTCATCTACGAATATTACATATGGAGGAGTAAGAATTATGAAGACAAAACGAGTCTTGTGGTTTGTTCTTTCCCTGTTGTTGATCAGCTCGATGGTCCTGGCTGCCTGCACACCGGCCGCTGAGGAACCTGTCGAGGAAGAACCGGTGGCAGAGGAGGTAACCGAAGAAGAGGTCGTCGAAGAGGTAACCGAAGAAGAGGTCGTCGAAGAAGCCGAGAAAGAAGAGGCAGAAGAAACCGAAGAACCGGCAGGCCTGGACTGCGATGATCCCATCAAGGTGGGCTTGATCACGGATTCGTCGGGCGCTTTGGCGATTTACGGCGCTCACATCCTGCGGTCCTTCATGCTGGGAATGGAATATGCCACCGGCGCTCCTGGTTCAGCCGGCGAAGTCTTTGACTTCACCGCCACCCAGGAGAATACCTTCACCCTGGAAAACTGCGAAATCCAGGTCTTTGTGCGGGATGATCAATCCAACCCAGAGAACACCGCCACCCTAGCCAGGGAGCTGATTGATGTCAACAGTGTGGACATCCTGGTGGGGACCGTTTCCTCTGGTGCTACCGCCACGCTGCAAGGCATCGCCTTTGAAAGCGGGATTCCGCTGATAGTAGCACCCGCCGCAGCCAATGATATCACCGGAAAGGACTTCAATGAGTACACTTTCCGGACCAGCCGCAACAATTATCAGGATGCTATCAACGAGTGTCTCTACCTGGCCAAACAATATGATACATTCGTCCAAATCGCCCCAGATTATGCCTTTGGCTGGGGTTCTGCCAAGGCCTTCCGGGATGCCTGCTCGCTCCAAGGAGCCACGTTTGTAGCAGATGATATCTTCGCCCCGGCAGATACGACTGACTTCACACCGTACATGGAGCAGGTCCTGGACTCAGGAGCGGAAGCCTACATCGTTACCTGGGCTGGCAGCGGTTTTGTGCCCCTGATGCAGGCCGCAACGGACCTGGGTGTCAATGAGTCCATGGCCCTCGGCGCAACTTTCATCGATAATGTCTTGATGCCGCTCTGGTACGGCAACGCAGTCGGCAGCACGAATGGTATCCTTTACCATTATTCTGCTCCCGATAATTCCGCCAATGACTTCTTGACCGAGCAGGATCTGGCCCGCTACGGCACGGCCCCAGATCTGTTCGATGCTGATGGGATGAATGCCGCCATCATGGTGGTGGAAGCCATCAAGGCTACCAACGGCGATGTCAGCGGTGAGGCATTGGTCTCAGCGATGGAAGGCATGACCTTCGAAGGCCCGAAGGGCACGATTTACATTCGGCCAGAGGATCATGTTGCTATCCAGGATATGTATATCCTGACGCTGGTGGATCTCAGCGCTGAAAATGCGGACTACTACGAGTACGTGGAGACCACTCGCCCTGAACCGCCCTGCCTGCTGCCGGAAGAGAGCAAGGACCGCTGCGGTGACCTGCCCTATGGTTCCCTCGACGGAGAGTAAATAAAAATCAACCTTTATGGGAAGTCCCTGGGATACAATATTCAGGGACTTCCTGAATATTTGTTTTGTTGAAAGCAGCGGAACGGTGGTGATTCACTGTTCTCAGCAGGACAATCAAACTCCCCCAGGGATGGTGTTATGGACGATATTATTCTCGAAACGATCGATTTAAGGAAGGAATTTGATGCCCTGGTTGCGGTTGATGACGTCAGCATCAAGATCAAGCAGCAAAGCTTTCATGCGATCATCGGTCCCAACGGGGCAGGGAAAACGACCTTCTTCAATCTCCTGAGCGGCAATCTGGAGCCAACCCGGGGAACAGTGCTCTTTAAAGGCCGCAATATCACACACCAGCCCATGTATAAAACCATCCATTTTGGGATCGGCCGCTCCTTTCAGATCACGAATATCTTTCCTAACCTGACTGTCTTTGAGAACGTCCGGCTGGCCTGCCAGGCGCTGGGAAAGCATAATTTCAAGTTCTATCAAACCGCAGACAGCTTTGAGGAGATCAACCAGCGCGCCAGGGAGGTGATTCAACAGGTTGGACTCGAGTCTCAAGCGGGGATGCTAGCCCGGATCTTGCCGCACGGTGACCAGCGCAAATTGGAGCTGGGCATGATCCTGGCACCGGATCCGGAAGTATTGCTGCTAGATGAACCTACAGCCGGGATGGCGGCAGAGCAGGTCCCCGATCTGATTGCCCTGATCCAGAAGATCCAGCAGGCTGGTGATAAGACTGTCATCTTGGTGGAACACAATATGAATGTGGTGATGAACATCTCCGATACGATTACCGTCATGCATCAAGGTCAGGTGCTGGCTGAAGGGACCCCTGCTGAGATTACCGCTGATATCGATGTGCAGACAGCCTACCTGGGCGGCCTATACGAGTTAGATCTGTGAGGTTTCAATGAGTTCAATACTCGATGTTCAGGATATCCATACATTCATTGGACAATATCATATTTTGCAGGGAGTCAGTGTAGAGGTGCAGGAAGGCAGCATAACTGCCCTTCTGGGCCGGAACGGAGCAGGGAAAACAACCACATTGAAATCAATCATCGGCTTAACCCCCCCGGTGAAAGGCAAGGTAGTTTATCAGGGCCAGGAAATCCAGGACATGCATTCTTTTGATATTGCCTCCCGAGGGATCGGATATGTCCCCGAACACCGGGCGATCTTCCGGGACCTAAGCGTGGAGGAAAATCTTTGGATCGCGGAACGGGAAAAGGGGGATTTCGACCGCAAGCAGGAGATAATCTTTTCCCTCTTCCCGGACCTAAAACGTCTAATTCACCTGAGCGGGGCGAATCTCTCTGGCGGTCAGCAGCAGATGCTGGCTATTGCCCGGGCGTTGGTGCCGGATAACTCGCTGCTGCTGATTGATGAACCCAGCGAGGGTCTGGCACCAGTATTGATCGAAAACATGATCGAAGCCATCCGCAGGCTTTCCTCGGAAAGCACGATTGTCCTCGTTGAGCAGAATTTCCTGGTTGCCAGCCAGCTGGCGGATTATTATGTCATCATCGAGGAAGGACGATCTGTCAAGGGCGGCAGGATGAGGGATCTGGTCGAAGATAGTGAGACCATCCGCCGCTATCTGGGAGCTGCTTGAGGAGAGTTTATGAAGACCGAAATCAGAAACAATCTAACCCGCTGGTTGACCTTGTTAGCATTGCTGGTCTTTTTTGTGGTTGCTGCCAGGGGAATGGAAACCCAGGACTGGGTGATTACTCTGCTGCGCGGGCTCTCGGTTGGCTCGGTAACCTTCCTGGTTGCATCCGGGTTTTCCCTGATCTTTGGGCTGCTGGATGTACTTAATATGGCCCATGGCACCATGTTCATGATCGGGGCTTACCTGGCCTGGACTGTTTATGTCCGGCCGGATACATTTGTGGACCTGCTGACCCCGATCTTGCTGCTGCTGAGTGGATTCACGCTTTCCGGGGTCTGGAATAAGCTGGCCAGAAATCTTCCAAGAAAAGCAGGCTGGCCGAAAATTTTGGGCTGGGTGGGGCTGGTAGCAGCAGCGGTTGTGCTGGTAGCTGTGCTGATCCGCTACCCGATCACGATCTGGGATGCTGGCAATTACAGCCAGAGTCCGGTGACCTATTCCTACCTGGCCAATCAGGGGTTGATCAATCTCCCCCCAGGCCTGCCTTTTGCGGAGATCAGTCCGCTGGTCGCTGTGGTGGGACTGCTGCTGGCCAGCCTGGTTGGGTCTTTCAGTCTCTCCTTGATCAGCCCCCGGAGTCAGGCGGTGCTAGCGCTGGGGTGGAAAAATTTCCTTCCATTCTTCTTTTTAGTTCTCTTCGGGTTGGCTGCCCTGGTCTTTAATGATGGCCTGACCGCTTTTCTGACCGGCCTGGATACCACCTGGTTATTCTTGATTTCTCTGGCCGTGGGTGTACTGGTAGGCGTGCTGTTGGGCAGTGTGATGGAAGCGACCTTGATCCGACCTCTGTATGACAGGCCGATCTACCAGTTGATGCTCACGCTGGGCTTAAGCGCTATCGGTATCGAGGTAGTCAGAACGATCTGGGGGCGCCCGGAGTTTGTCATGCCCAAACCCTCCCTATTCGCAGGAACCGGTGAAGGGTGCCCGGCGACATCCTTGGCCGACCTGCTTGCCAACCAATGCTCGACGATCTGGCTGTTTGAGGGCCGGATCCGGGTCTACAACGAGATTTTCATCCCCCTGGTCGGTATTGTTGTTCTGATTGTTATCTGGATCCTGCTCCAGCGGTCCCGTCTGGGGATGATCATACGGGCCGGGGTGCAGGACCGGGAAATGGTGGAAGCCCTGGGCATCAACGTCCAGCAGGTATTTAATACTGTATTTGCCCTCGGTGTAGGCCTAGCAGTGTTGGGAGGGGGTCTGGCAGCCCCCTCGATGGGGCTGTCCAACATGATGGGAGAAACCCTGATCCTCAACGCCCTGATTGCGCTGGCAATCGGTGGTCTGACCAACTTTCCAGGAGCCGCCCTGGGATCTCTGCTGGTAGGACTGCTGCAGCAGGTGATCATCAAGTACGGGGCGATCGGTATTCCCATCCCCTTTTCAGAAGCAGTCTTTAAACCGACTCCACCGCTGGTCCCGGCTTCCACGGTGCTTTTGATGGTTTTTGTCTTGCTGATCTTGCCCAACGGTTTGCTAGGAAGGAAGGAGTAGACCATGGCCCAAAACACTTCCCAACCAAAGCTTTCACTCCTCAGCCGGAACCGAGGGTTGTTGATAACCATCCTGGCGCTTGCTTTTCTACCTTTTCTTGTTGGCTTGTTTGAAGGCGCCTCTCCCGCTCAGGTATGGCTCAACCAAGGGGGAACGTCCAAGTTTGTGGAAGGTTTGGCGATCGAGATCTTTATTCTGGCGATTTTTGCCCTCAGCTACGACCTGCTGTTTGGGATTACTGGCCTGCTTTCCCTGGGACATTCCATGTTCTTTGCCACCGGTGCTTACCTGACAGGTGTGCTGCTGAAGAACTTCCAACTGCCGCTGGGGACGATCATGCTCTGGGTACTGCTGGCAGCTCTGGTCAATGCAATTCTCTTCGGCCTGGTGCTGCCTCGGGTGAAAGGCATCACCTTTGCGCTGGTCACGCTGGGAATCGCTTCTGTTTTCCACATTGTGATAATGTCACGCGAGCTGGGAGAGTTCACCGGAGCGGATGTGGGGCTGCAGGGAATTCCCACCCCGGCTTACATCAGTCCGGCCACTGAGCGGCTGCGGTTCTATTTTGTAGCTCTGGCGCTGGCGGTTTTCTTCTACCTTGTTTACAGGAGATTCGTCTCCTCACCTGTGGGGCGGGTGTGTGTGGCCATCCGTGAGAATGAAGACCGGGCGTTAATGCTAGGATACAACACCTTTATTTTCAAGCTGGCTGCCCTGATGCTGTCTTCGATCACGGCCTCTGTTGCAGGCATGGTCCATGCCCTGTATCAACCCATAGTGTCCCCCAACACTGCCGGCCTGGTGTATACCATCATGGCGCTGCTGGTGGTGTTGATTGGTGGGGTGGGCACCCTGAGCGGGGCTTTGATCGGTGCCGTTGTGTACCGTTTGCTCGATTTTGGCCTGCGGCGCTACCTGGGAGTGTTCGCCAGCTTCGTCAACGGGGCGATCTACATTTTGATCGTGCTTTTCCTTCCCTATGGGATTGTGGGAACCTGGAAGCTGCGATCCCTCGATATCCGCCAGGGCTGGTCTAGGCTGCTCGGCTACTTGAAATTTAAATGAACTTCCAGATAAACAGAAAAACAGCCCTTACCAGGCAGGGGCTGGTTTTTTTGTAGCAGGATGATAGTAGCTTGACAATTTTAAATTCGAACAATAGTTCGGTTTATAATGGGCTAACTTGGCAATTTAATAGTTATTCCCCCGCGCTTTGTCCATGGAAGGTTGGTTGAGAAGCCAGAAAAAATACTGAGCGAACGCTTTCTTCATCAACATATAGAAAATATGTTTTAATCTAACATTGTCAAGTTAGGTATTGATATCTTCTCTCAATTTTACCTGGATTATATTATTTGCCCACATAAAACAGCGAGGAGCCTGGAAAATAAACTTACCCGATGCTGCCGGTGGTGATGAACCTTGAAGAGCCTCGGAGGGACCTTCCCCCGGGTTCCGAGCCAACCTTTTAATCCACTGAGGTCGGGATTTTGCCGGCAAGCGCACGTTTTATTTTCCAAAGAATGAATTAATCATCCTCTCATAATCAAGAGAAAAACCTTGCTGGAATAATAAAATCAAGGCATACTAAACCTAATTAGATAACTACAACCCTGCCGGTACCCGGCGTCCGTTGATTTCAACCATAAAAAACCTAAGCTTTCAAGGAGGCGACATGGGAGGTCTAGAAACGTTACTTACCGCAACGATGTTTGAAAGGGTTGGGCTGATTGCTGTCCTGATCACAGCCCTAGGTGCCTTGATTTATGCCTGGTTCCTTGCCCGTCATGTGCTGAAGCAGGATCCTGGCACGCAGCGAATGCAGGCTATCTCTGATGCCATCCGAACCGGATCGGTAGCCTATCTAAACAAGCAGATGGAGGTGGTGGTCCCGCTGGCGTTCGTGCTGGCGGCCCTGCTCTTCGTTACCGCTCACCTGGCGGATGCTCCTTTGAGCATTTCGATTGGCCGGGGGGCTGCTTTGATTCTGGGCGCGGGTTCCTCACTGGCTATTGGTCAGATCGGTTTACGATTCATCGGCACCCGCGGCAATGTCCGGGTGGCTAATCAGGCCCGGATGGGCTCGTTCAAGGGTGCCCTGCGGGTGGCTTACCGCTCCGGCACCATCGCCGGTATGCTGGCTGATGGTCTGGGCTTGCTGGGGGGGACGGTCATTTTTCTGCTCTACGGCAAACATGCCCCGGAAGTGCTTCTGGGCTTCGGCTTTGGGGGAACCCTGTTGGCCATGTTCATGCGGGTGGGCGGCGGGATTTATACCAAGGCGGCCGATGTAGGCGCGGACCTGGTGGGTAAGGTGGAAGCTGGCGTCCCGGAAGATGACCCCCGGAACGCGGCCGCGATCGCCGACCTGGTGGGAGACAACGTGGGCGACTTCAGCGGGATGGCCGAGGATGTCTTTGAGTCCTATGAGGTGACCATTGTCTCGGCGATGATCCTGGGTCTGGCGGTGATGCAGCTCGATCCGACCCACAGCCTGAAATGGATCGTCTATCCACTCCTGGTCCGGGCTATCGGTGTTTTCTCGAGCATCATCGGCACCTACGCAGTGTCCCTGTGGCCGGTTGGAGAAGATGCTTTCCGGGCCATGGATCTTTCCTATGACCTTTCTTCGATTATTTCCACCGGCTCCTTTTTCTTGCTGGCCATTTTTTATGCCAATGACCTGCGGCTGTTTTCCGCCACAGCGGCAGGTATCCTGCTGGCGGTTGGCTTTAACAAGTACACCGCCTTGTTCACCGAGCGGGAAACACCATCCGTGAACCGCCTGGTTCGCTCGGCGAAAACCGGGTCGGCGACGCTTATCCTTGCTGGATTGGCCATCGGCTACGAGAGCACGGTCTGGGCGGTGTTGATCATTGTGTTCGCCATCCTGCTGTCCGTTGCCATCTATTCGGTTTCCATCCCGGCCGCTCTGGTTCCGGTGATCCTGATCACTGCTGCAGTTGTCGCATTGATTGTGGGCGTTTACCTGGCCAGGAAGACCAAAAAGATTGAAAATGGAATATTCAGCGCGGCGGGCGTGATAGTGATCGGGTTGATCATCAGCAGCTTCCAACCTGCCCCCGCCGGACAGGAGTTTATCTACATTATGTACTCGATAGCCCTGGCCGGGATCGGGATGCTCTCTCATACCGGCAACAACCTGGCTATGGATGCTTTTGGACCGCTGGCTGACAACGCCGGGGGCATCGCCGAGATGGCCAAGGAAGATTTTGAGGATCCTCAGGCTCAGGAAACCCTGGCAACCCTGGACAGCGTGGGCAACACCACCAAGGCAATCACCAAAGGGATTGCCATTGCCTCCGCCGTGATCGCGGCTTTGAGTTTGTTTGCTTCCTTTATCGAGGTCACCGGTTTGCAGCGGGAGGGGCTGAACATCGCCGATCCGCTGGTATTTGTCGGTCTGCTGATCGGGGGAGCGCTGCCCTTTCTGTTCAGTTCGGTGCTGCTCCGGGCGGTGGAGCGGGCCGCGGCGCTGATCATCGAGGAAGTCCGCGAGCAGTTCCGTACACCCGGGGTAATGGAAGGAACTGTTTTGCCCGATTACGGCCGGGTGGTCACGATCTGCACCAACGCCGCCCAACGCGAGCTGATTGTGGTGGCCATGCTGGGCATTTTAGTGCCTGTCGTGGTCGGTTTCATGATCGGGGTGCGGGCGCTGGGAGGTTTCCTGGCCGGGATCATCGTCACCGGCCAATTGCTGGCGGTCTTTATGGCCAACGCCGGTGGTGCCTGGGATAACGCCAAGAAGCAGATTGAGGCGGAGCCGTCCATTCCTGAGCAAAACCTGGGGAAGAATTCTGAACGCCATAAGGTCAGCGTGATCGGCGACACCGTGGGCGATCCGCTCAAGGATACCGCGGGACCGGCGCTGAACCCGATGATCAAAGTGGTCAACCTGGTCTCGCTGCTGCTTGCCCCACTGATCATCAGTGTGGGGATGATGGGCGGATCGGTGCGGATGATCGCCCTGCTGATCTCGGGCGCCTGCGTGGTCGCCCTGGGTATAGGGATTGTCTTCAGTTTGCGGGAAAGCACGGATGTGATCGATTAGCACAGCTTGAAAAACAGTCCCGCAGATTTCCTGGGAAAATGAGCGACCGCTTCGGAGATGGGGCGGTCGCTTTCTTCATATTTTTCTCTTGACAGCCAGCAGATAGCGGGGTATCCTATATGTGCTAAATGATAATGATTATCAATATCATATAGGGAGCGGATGATGAACATGACCCCGGTGAAGGACCTTGTGGAGTGCTGGGAAGAAAATTTGCGCCAAAATGGCTACCGGGTCACCCGCACCCGGCGCCAGGTGATGGAAATTATCGCGGGCAGTTCCACCGCCCTCACCCCCCGGGAAATCTATCAGCTGTCCCTGGATCAGGACCGGTCCCTGGGTATGGCCAGCGTCTACCGGACGGTGGAAATGCTGGAGGAGCTGGACCTGATCCAGCAGGTCCATCAGCCCGACGGCTGCCACGGGATCTGGCCCACTGTCGAAGGACATAAGCATTACCTGATCTGCAATGCGTGCGGACGGATGGAGGTAGTTCCTGGGAATGAGGGCATTACGGAATATATTACCCAGGTGGAGGGTCAGACCGGGTATGGGGTGGAAGGACACTGGCTGCAGCTGTTCGGTCGCTGTCAGAGCTGTCAGTAACAATAGATAGCGTATAAAGGGAGCGAGAACGTGGTTAATATAAGGTGGATGATTGTTGGCATCCTTATCCTGGTTATTTTCGGGGTTTCCTGTTCTGGAGAGTCTGTTGTCTCGTCCGATCTGGAAGGAGATAATGTTTCAAAGCTGCAGGTGGTTGCCACCACTTCCCTGATCGGGGATGTGGCAGCTGAAATCGGCGGGGAATGGATTGACCTGGAGATCCTGCTCGGCCCCGGTTCCAACCCGCATTCCTTTCAACCTTCTCCGCAGGATGTGATCCGGATCTCGGAAGCGGAGATAATTTTCGCCAACGGCTTTAACCTGGAATACTTCCTGGAGGATATGATCGAAAACGCCGGCGGGGAAGGCGAAGTGGTGGTTGTTTCCCGGGGAATAGAGGGACTTTACTATGCCGCGGACGGTGATCATGATCACGGTGATGATGATCACGAGGATGAAAACTCCTCTTCAGAAGAAGCTGTCGATCCCCACGTCTGGCTCAACCCCCACAACGTGTTGATCTGGACGGAAAATATTGAAGCTGCTTTGACCGCCCGGGATCCTGACCACGGCGATCAATACCGGCAGAACGCCGCGGTTTACCGTGAGGAATTAGTCGAGCTTGATCGCTGGATCAGGGAGCAGCTGGAAAAAATCCCTTCCGGCCAGCGGAAGGTGGTAACCGATCACCAATCCTTCAGCTACTTCGCCGAGGAATATGGGTTTGAGTCTGTCGGAGCCGTGATTTCGGCCCCGACCACGGAAGCTCAGCCTTCGGGCCGGGAACTGGCCGAGCTGGAAGATCAGATCCGTGCCCGGGATGTTCAGGTGATGCTGGTGGGGAAAGACTTTGACCCCACCCTGGCTGCGCGGATCGCGGAGGATACCGGGATTCAAGTGGTCTCTCTGTATTTTGGTTCCCTGACCGGGCAAGATGGGCCGGCTCCGACTTACCTGGATTTCATGCGTTATAACGTGAACGCGATCATAGACGCGATGGGAAAAAAGTAATCTCCCGGCGTTTGATTCACCCGGGGACGTATCCTGATTTGGATGATAAGGAAGCAGGTTATGGTTGAAAGTTTGCTCGAATTAGGCAGACGGATTTTTAAAGGGCATCAACATACTCACCTGGCAGGGGAGCCGCTGCTGACTGTTCAAGATGTGACCGTAAAATACGAACAGGGGGTTGGTTTGGAGCAGATCTCTTTTGACCTGCAGGGAGGGGAAAACGTGGCAGTGGTGGGCCCTAATGGTGCCGGGAAAAGCACCCTGTTTAAAGTGATCGCCGGTGTGATCAAACACCAAAAGGGGCAGGTCAAAGTTTCCGGGGTGGAACCCGGGGGACATGTTTGCATTTCCTATGTGCCCCAGCGCTCTCAGGTGGACTGGAACTTTCCGGTCACGGTGGCCGATGTGGTGATGATGGGCAGGATCAGTAAGCTGGGACCGTTCCGGATCCCCCAGCCCCGGGACTGGAAACAGGTCCGGCAGGCATTGGAGACGGTGGGTCTGGACGCATTGGGCAAAAGACAGATCAGTGAATTATCCGGCGGACAGCAGCAGCGGATGTTCATCGCCCGTGCCCTGGTGCAGGAAGCGGAATTGATGTTGATGGATGAACCCCTGCGGGGGCTGGATGTCCCTTCCCTGGAAAGCGTGCTTGCAGCATTAAATATGCTGCAGGAAAAAGGGGTGACCATTATGGTCGCTATGCATGATTTGAAATTAGCTGCCGAACAGTTTGATCAAATCATGCTGATCAATAAGCGGCTGTTCGCCTTTGGCACCCCCGAAGAAGTTCTCCAGGCGGAACTGCTCCGCCAGGCCTATGGGTCCCGGGTGCATGTGGTCGCGGAAGGGACGCAAACATTGGCCGTGGACGACGGCTGCTGTGAAGGAGATCACCATGGAATGGCTTGATTTTATCCTCACTCCGCTGAGATATCCTTTCATGGTGCGGGGATTGATCGCGGCCGTGATGACGGGAATTGTCTGCGCGACGGTGGGGACGTACGTCGTTCTGCGGGGGATGGCCTTTTTTGGCTCTGCGCTGGCTCATTCCATATTGCCCGGGGTGGCGGTTGGCTATTTGATTACTGGAGGAGCCCAAGGCCCGCTGTTCTGGTACGGCACCGGAACGGCGGTGGCAGCCTCCCTGGGGATCGGGGCGGTAAGCCGGGGGACCAAAGTCAAGGAAGACACCGCGATCTCGATCATCTTTGCGGGGATGTTTGCCCTGGGGATAGCCATCATTTCCACCGTGCAGAGCTACACGGTGGACCTCACTCATTTTCTGTTTGGCGATGTGCTCGGCGTTTCCAGCGGGCAGCTGTGGCTGATCGGGCTGTTTGGGTCCGGGATTGTGCTCACCATCCTGGCTTTTTATAAAGAGTTCCTGGTTCTAACCTTTGACCCGGTCCTGGCCGTTACCCTGAGGGTCCCCGGCACCTTTTTTGAATATTTGCAGTTGATCTTGATCGCCCTCACCGTGGCAGTTTCTATGCAAACCGTAGGGGTGGCCTTGATGGTGGCGATGCTGGTTACCCCGGCGGCATCAGCCTATCTGCTGACCAACCGCCTCCCGGTGATGATGGCCCTGGCGGCAGCGCTGGCCTCCCTGGCGGGCGTGGTGGGTTTATATCTTTCTTACTATGTAAATGTGGCTTCAGGACCGGCCATTGTCCTCACCGCCACCTTGTTTTTTATCCTCTCCTGGCTGATTCAGACGGTGAAAGAAAGAAACTGACATCCGCTTTTGGATTCCCCCTTCGGGCAGCCGGCAGCTGAACCAGGTGGGGTATTAAACTTCCTTCAGTGCTCTCTCGATCTCCCGGAGGACCTGCGGGTCGCTTTCAACTTCCCTGGCCTGAGCGAGCATTCCCCGGGCTTCCTGTCCTCCAATTTCCCCCAGCGCCCAGGCTGCGTGGCCGCGGATCAGCGGTTCTTGATCTTTCAGGGCCTGACCCAACCCCGGCAGGGCGCTTTTTTTCCCCCTGTTACCCAGCGCGACCGCCACATTGCGCAGATACCCCCGGCGCTTGGTGCGTTTCACCGGATTTTTCGAGAATTTTTGCCTGAAATCTTCCGGCGTCAGACGAATTTCCGCTTCCAGGTCCGGGTGGGGGATCCCTTCCCGGGGCAGCAGGTCCTGATCAAATCCGGTGTGATGGCCAAAACGCTGATTCCAGGGACAGACCTGCTGGCAGATATCGCAGCCGAAAATCCATTCCCCGAGGAGCGGCCTCAACTCCTCTGGCAGATAGCCTTTGTGTTCGATGGTCAGATAAGAAAGACAGCGGTTGGCATCCAGGGTGTAAGGCTGCACCAGGCATCCTGTAGGGCAGGCATCCAGGCAGCGGGTGCAGGTGCCGCAGTGTTCCCCGCTGAAAGGCGGATCCGGCTTCAGGGGGGCTCCCAGCAGGATTTCTGCCAGGAAGACAAATGATCCCTGCCGGGGGTTGATCAGGGTGGTGTTTTTTCCGATCCATCCCAGGCCAGCCCGGGAGGCGATTTCCCGTTCCAGGATTGGACCTGTATCTGTGTACCAGCGGTTAGAAACTGGTTTCCCCAGCTGATCTTCGAGGAATTTGACAATTTTTTCTAATTTTTCCGTCAGGACCTGGTGGTAATCCCGGTTCCAGGCATAGGAGGAGATATTCCCCCTGCCCTCCAATTGAGCCGGGAAAGGGTAAGGAAAGCCGAGGGCGAGGATTGACTGGCAGTCGGGCAAGATTTCCCGGGGGTCTGAACGGCGGTTCAGGCTGTGTTCTGAAGCCATCCAGCCCATCTCTCCGTGATATCCCGAACGAATCCATTCCTGGAAAAAATCCACATGAGCCGGGGGATCGGGGGTGGTCACCCCGGTAAGGCTGAAACCCTGCCGGCGGGCTTCAGCTTTCACTTTCCGGGTGAGCAGATTTATTCCGGCTTCGTTCATGGTATCCACCGGGGGGCAAAGCCATTGATCACCAGTCGGTAATTATCGCTTCCATCTCGATCGATCAACCAGATTTCCGGGGGATCAGACAGTTTTGCCTGGTTATAACGCACATAGGCAAGCTGGATTTCAGAAGGGTGCCAGCTGAAAGCTGTGTGATTGAAGTCCCCATCATCGGTCAGCTGGAAGCTCGAGCCCCCTTCTTCTTCTCTGAGCCAGATTTGCCGGCCCGGGGTCCACAGGGCGGGAGCGAGTGATTTTCGTCCGAAAGCCAGGAAAGTTCCCCGGGGAGAAACACTGGGATTGGCGTCTTCCAGGGTGTTATCCCCGGTGAGATTGACCAGGGTCTCCCCCGGGAGAGAAAATTTCAGCAGATGGCGGGGGGCCATGGTGTCCGATAGGTTGAAGATTTCGGTGGTCACAAAAGCAGGCCCCACCGGGTTCCAGCTGCCCCGGCCCCCAGTTTGATTGGGCAGCGTGATCACCTCTCCGCTGGAGGAATCGACCAACATGTAAGCCCCGGCGGTCCGGTCGTAATAGGAATACCAGGGAGTTGGGGACCAGAGGGGGGTTTCCAGGAGATGATCGGGATCACCGACCGGGGCGAATTCACCGTCTTCCAGGGAATAAAGCACAATTCCCGGAGGCTGATCCTGCTCCGCTGGAATCTGTTCGTAAAGCAGGCTGTCACCTTCCGGGGAGATGGTCAGCCCCTGACAGATGTCCGCCCCGCAGTTGATTAACAGGGAACGGGCTCCGGTCAGGCGGTCAAAACGGTAGATCGCATTATCGCCTCCGGGAGATTTTGCGCTGAAGTAAATCTCCAGGCCGCCGGGATCGACCTCATAATCAAGGATATTGGTGGGGTGAGCGATCAGGAGCTGACTTTCTCCGTTTTCGGTATTGAGGGTGTAAAGGTCGCTGGCGTCGTCTGCCGGCCACAGGTAGGCTAACAAATAGGGGCTGATATCCGCCCTCCAGGTGACTTTCCGGGTCAGGGGGAGGTGGAGTCGTGATCTGGCCCCGGCCTGGAGGGTGAAGACCACGGAGGTTCCGCTCGACCAGGGTTCTTTGGGTACAAACAGAAACCTATCCCGGTCGTTGTTCCAGGTGATGCTTCCCGGGATTTCGGGGGTGAGCGAAAAATGAGCTCTGACGCTGTCCGGGACCATGGCCCGGGAAAATTGGACCTCGACCGGCTGCCGCCCGCGGAGTGTCCCTTCCCGGGGATGAAATCCGCTGACTTGAGGGCTCAACAACCAGGCGGCCGCTGACAGACAAACCAGCAGTAAACCCAACCCCGCGAAAATCGTTTTTCGATTCATATGGGTAATTATATCCGACCTTTTTCTGACCGGGATTACACCGGGGGCTAACAAAGTTAATAAGAGGATTAGAACTACCTTCGTGGTAGAATGTGTGTCATGAAAAAGTGGAGATTCTGGCTGGGGATGCTGTTAAGCGGCGTCTTTTTATACCTCGCCCTGAGGGGACTTCGCCTGGGAGATATCTGGGGACCGCTGGCCTCGGCCCAGTATGGGTGGCTGCTGCCCGGCGTGGGGGTTTATTTCCTGGCGGTTGTGGCCCGGGCCTGGCGCTGGCATTACTTACTGCGCCCGGTTAAAGCGATTTCCACCCGGGCGATGTTTCCCATTGTCGCTATCGGCTATATGGGCAACAATATATATCCTGCCCGAGCCGGTGAAGTTCTCCGGGCTTATGTATTAAAACGCAAACAGCAGGTGCCGATCTCGTCCTCACTGGCTACCATTATCGTGGAGCGGGTGTTTGACGGGGTGGTCATGCTGGCTTTTGTTTTCCTCAATTTGCCCAGGTTGGCTTCACTGACCGCATCTTCTGGATTTATCGGCAACATTCAGTCCCTTGCCGTCTGGGGCGCGGGCGCATTTTTGGGCGTCTTGGCCCTGTTTCTGGCGGCAGCCATGTTCCCCTACCGGGCAGAAAAGCTGCTCGCCTGGGGGGTCGGACGTCTGGTCCCTGAACAATTTCGGGACAAAGTACTGGATGTGGGGATGAGGTTTCTGAGCGGGTTGGAATCCCTGCGTTCACCTCAGGAAGCTTTGATGGTGTTCCTGACTTCGGTCGTGATCTGGCTGCTGGAGACCGCCAAGTACTGGTTTGTGATGCGGGCTTTTCCCTTCGAAGTCAGTTTCTTCGCCTTGATGCTGATGAACGGGATCGTCAATTTAGCCACGACCATTCCTTCAGCTCCCGGTTATATTGGCACCTTTGACGCGCCAGGAATCGCGGTCCTGGTCGCCTACGGTGTCCCCCAGGGGATGGCTGCCGGATACACTCTGGTGCTTCATGCCGCTTTATGGATTCCCATTACCCTGCTGGGAGCTTACTACATGACAGCGGAAGGCATCCGCTGGCAGCAGGGGCAGGTAGAGGAATCGGGATCTGCCCCGGATGACAATGAGATGGAAGCGCATTATAATAGCCCTGACCGAGATGGGTAAGGAGGGATGAGATGAGCAACCCAGCAGCGAAAAAAGAGCAAACCTACCGGGTGTTGATCGCGGATGATATCCTGGAAACACGCAGGAATACCCGCTTGATGCTGGCTGATAATCCCCAGGTGGATATTGTAGCGATTGCCCAGAACGGACGGGAAGCGATTGAACTGGCCAAGAAGCATCAGCCGGATATCGCCCTGTTGGATATCAATATGCCGGAGATGAATGGCTTTGAGGCTTTTCAGGAGATGCAGAAGATCTTTCCCACCATGGCTTGCATCATCATTTCTGCTGAGGAAGATAATCAATCCTTTCGCTCGGCGATGAATGTCGGCGCCCGGGAGTACCTGGTTAAACCCTTTACCATGTATCAGCTGCATAATGCGATTAAGCGAGTGGGGGATATCGTCAACAAAGAAAGGCAGAAAGCGGAAGTTGCGGAAAGGCTGCGCAGACAGCGCAAAGCTTTTCTCACCCAGCTGGCTGTAGAATATTCGAAGTCCCGCCGGACGGATGACGAAGCCCTGGAAGTGTTTGAGCAGCTGGCAGCGGATCCGAAGTGCAGCATCCGTTGGTTGAAAACCCTGGCTATGGTTTATATTATCCGTCAGGAATGGCGGAAATTAAAGGTTCTGTCCGGCCGGCTGGCGCGGTTAGCCGCGAAATAATCTCATCCCCAGAAAGGAAAAATCATGAAAGCAGCAGTAATAGGAGCGGGTTTTGCAGGATTATCCGCTGCTTATGACTTGGCCAGAGCCGGTCATCGGGTGACTGTTTATGAAGCCAGCGATCGGTTGGGCGGGCTGGCTCAGGGTTTCCAGGAGCCGGAGTGGGAATGGTCGGTTGAGGCTTATTACCACCACTGGTTTGCCTCCGATGAGCACATCTTGGGGTTAATTAAAGAGCTGGGGTGGGAAGATAAGGTGCTCTTCCCCCGTCCCTACACGGTTATGCTTCATGAGGGAAAATGGTATCCTTTTGATTCCATCCTCCAGGCTTTGAAGTACCCCGGCCTGGGTTGGGGAGTAAACAAGATTCGCTTTGGCCTGGTTGGACTTTATCTGAGGTTGACCGAAAACTGGAAAAAGTTGGAGACCACCACGGTGGACGTGTGGATGCGCCGCTGGGCCGGGGAAAAAGTATATCAAACCATGTGGGAACCGATGCTGATCGGCAAATTTGGGTCCCATTATAAAAAGGTGAACATGGCCTGGATGTGGGCGCGGCTGCATGCCCGGACTTCACGGCTGGGAACTTACCAGGGAGGGTTTCAAGCCTTCGCTGACCAGCTGGGAGAAGTCCTCCGCTCTCTGAAGGTGGATTTCCGGCTCTCAACCCCGGTCAGCAGGATCACCCCGGAACTTGCGGTCCAGACCGGGAGCGGAGAGGAAGGTTTTGAGAAGGTGCTGGTCACCACTTCGCCGCAAATTCTTTCCCGGATGGTCCCTGATCTCCCCGCAGATTATCATTCCGGCCTGCAGCAGTTGAAAAGCATGGGAGCAGTTGTGCTCACTTTGGCTTTGAAGCACCAGTTATCCCCTGAAGGATATTATTGGTATAACATTCCTAAAGATCAGGGTTTTCCATTCCTGGCGGTGGTAGAACATACCAATTATTTATCACCTGACTATTTTGGCGGCGATCATATTGTCTACTGTGGGGATTACCGCGGCCCAGAACATGAGTATTTTAACCTCTCCAAAGAGGAAATCCTGGATCGTTTTCTCCCTCCTCTGCAGAGAATCAATCCTGAATTCTCCCAGGACTGGGTAAAAAAATCCTGGTTGTACCGGACAAAATATGCTCAACCGGTTCCGGAAGTAAACCATTCCGAGAGGATCCCGCCTATTAAAACACCCCTGGAAGGTCTCTATTTTGCCAGCATGAGTCAGGTTTATCCCTGGGATCGGGGGACTAATTTTGCAGTGGAGATCGGCAGAGATGCGGCCAGGATGATGCAGGAAGAGTAACCGGACACGAGCACTGTTTCTTCAACGAGCACCAAGCCAGCTCTTGGTGCTTTTTGCTTAGGAGTTGAGATGACTGAAACCAAACATCCCTTACGCAGGTTGTGGAATTATTCCCGGGGTTTTCAGAAACGAATTATCCTGGCCTCCCTGGGGTCTATCCTGAATAAAATCTTTGATCTGGCTCCCCCGGCCCTGATTGGGATGGCGGTGGACGTCATCGTTCAGCAGGAGGATTCCCTGATTGCCAGTTTTGGCTACCGTGACCCGGGAACCCAGCTGGTGGTTTTAGCGGTTTTGACCTTGATCATCTGGGGGTTTGAATCCCTTTTTCAGTATTTTTATGCTGTCCTCTGGCGCGGCCTCGCTCAAGAACTCCAGCATCAGCTGCGGGTCGATGCTTATGGGCATGTTCAATCCCTGGAATTATCCTATTTTGAAGACCGCAGCACCGGGGGATTGATGTCCATCCTCAACGATGACATCAACCAGCTGGAAAGGTTTCTGGACGTAGGAGCCAATGACATCTTACAGGTGATCACCACGGTAACGGTAATCGGGGGAATCTTCTTTGGGGTGGCGCCTACTGTGGCCTGGATGGCCGTGCTGCCGATGCCCCTGATTATCTGGGGGTCTATCCGCTTTCAACGGTTGTTGGCCCCGCGGTATGCCCGGGTCCGGGAGTTGGTGGGGAGGCTGAACGGTCAGCTGTCTAACAACCTCAGCGGCATTGCGACGATTAAAAGCTTCACCGCGGAGGATTATGAGATCAGGCGGATCGAGCGAGAAAGTGAGCGTTACCGGGAGAGCAATCAACAGGCGATCAAGTTGAGTTCGGCCTTCGTTCCTTTGATCCGGATGGTGATCGTTTCCGGGTTTATCGCCATTTTGATTTTCGGGGGGCGATTAGCCCTGGCGGGGGAAATCGAAGTCGGAGCCTACAGTGTGCTGGTGTTTATCACCCAGCGGTTGCTCTGGCCTCTGACCCGCTTGGGAGACACCCTGGATTTGTATCAACGAGCGATGGCATCCATCAACCGCATTTTTAACCTGCTGGATGCCGAGCAAAAGATACCCGCGGGTAATCTCCGCCTGCTGGCCTCGGAAGTCAAAGGTGAAATCAAGTTTGATGGGGTGTCTTTTGAGTACG
The DNA here is from genome assembly GCA_034520505.1 of Anaerolineales bacterium. Classification (GTDB taxonomy): domain Bacteria; phylum Chloroflexota; class Anaerolineae; order Anaerolineales; family UBA11858; genus B10-G9. Next base: position 269,518 of record JAXHNK010000001.1, read on the forward strand.
AAAACGGTCAGGGCGATTCTGTCTTAAAAGAGCTCAACCTGACCATCAGGGAAGGGCAGACGGTGGGCATTGTTGGTTCCACGGGTGCGGGGAAGAGCACCCTGGTTAAGCTGCTGCTCAGGTTTTATGATGTTCAGGAGGGTGTCATCACCCTGGATGATCTGGATATCACCGGGATACGCCTTGAAGATTTGCGGAAGGCGGTTGGTTTTGTCAGCCAGGACGTGTTTCTGTTTCACGGCACCATCCTGGAAAATATCACCTACGGGACTTTTGATGCTGATTTTGACCGGGTGGTACACGCTGCCCGTGTGGCTGAAGCCCATAGTTTTATCGCCGAATTTCCAGATGGCTATCAAACTATGGTTGGGGAAAGGGGGCAGAAGCTTTCCGGCGGCCAGCGGCAGCGGATCTCTCTGGCCCGGGCGGTGTTAAAGAACCCGCCGGTGCTGATCCTGGATGAGGCTACCTCCTCCGTGGATAACGAAACCGAAGCCTTGATCCAGCGATCGCTGGAGCGGATCACCCGGGATCGGACCACGCTGGTGATCGCTCATCGGCTGTCTACCGTCGTCAACGCGGATCGAATTTTTGTGCTGGACCGGGGACGGTTGTGTGAGCAGGGAACCCATCAACAGCTGCTCCAGAACCAGGGTATTTACGCTGACCTCTGGGCGGTCCAGACCGGTGCGGCGTTGAAAAACGGTGGAGGGTTCGCCAACTTTTCCCCTGAGGGGTGATTAATGTCTTCCCTTTTGTGAGTTTCTCCACTATGACGGGGACCCATTTTTCAGTAAAGTATTAAGAATAGGATCAGGGGTCTAGGTCAGTACGGGGGAAATAGCAGGGTGAAAAAAGCAAAAAAGGTTAAAAAATGTTATGTCAGTAGATATTGTTGATCGGATACCATTGTTATTAGAATTCTCTGAAGAGCAATTGGAAACATTGCGCCCTATCATTGAAGAAGTTTCCTATCAGGAGGGTGAAGTTATTTTTCATCAGGGAGATCATGCTAAGTATCTGTACTTTATTGTTGATGGAGAGGTTTCCATTCGATTTAAACCAGATGACGGACCGGTGATCCCCGTGGCGGATATTGAAGGTGGGGATATTTTTGGTTGGTCATCCGCTCTGGGCAGTCAGGTGTATACTTCAGGGGCGGTGTGTACAAAAACCGGGAACTTTATGCGGTTAGAAGGTGAGAGATTGAAGAAAATCTGCCATGATGATCCAGAAACAGGTATACTTATCTTAGATCAATTGGCTGGAGTTATTGCCCAGCGGCTGCGCGGCACCCATCAGCAGGTGGTAGAATTACTGCACAGGGGTTTACAGGGAGAGTCCCATCAATCGCAGGGAGAGATCCAATGAAAGAAGTTTCCAACGATCTTCGCGCCGAGCAAATGAAAAATCTAATTGACAGCATCAGCGCCTATATTGAACAGTACCACGGCGGCTCGGCCGAGATGGTCGAATTCGACGGTGCTAAGGTAAAGATCAAATTGGGTGGGGCCTGTTCGGGCTGCCCGTTATCCACTTCAACTCTCAGGGGATGGGTGCAGGGAACTGTCCATCAATTTTTCCCCGACGTAGAAGTTCTGGCGGCCGAAGAATAAGCCTTTATTCTAAGTTAAAAAGGAAAAAATCAAATGTTTACACTGGATAAAATCTTAGAACTGCTGAGCCTGACTTTTCAGGTGATCGGAATGATTGCTTTTGGTGTCACTGCCGGCTGGTTTACGCTGTCCGCTTTCCAGAAGGAAGACGAGGGCTGGCAGCTGCGCGGGGTTATATACGGCGTGTTCTTTGCTTTTACGGCCTACATCACCCGCACTACCGGGCCGGGCGGCGTGGGAGGCTTTTTACTGGGAGCTTCCGCTGCGTTCGTTATCTGGGGGCTGCTCAAGGATAAGGACCAGGCTGAATAAATGCGGGGGTTGTTTTAACAGAGCGCGGTCGACTTCCCGGGAAGTCGACCGTTTTTTTGTCCCTGCTGGTGGAGGCCGGAAAGCCGATCTGATTACTGAAGACCCAAAACTTCATCCAACATCCCGGCGACAGCCTGATAGACGGGGGAATCATCCCCCAGGTGGATTAAAGGTTTTCCGCTGAAATCAAAAGTCATCAATTCTTCGTCCGCGGGAATGGTTCCCAGGAAAGGCATTTCCATTTGTTCCACGCGGTCCAGAAGCGGGGGTGGAATTTGCTCGGGAACCCGGTTGAGGATGAAGTAGGTGTTCTTGATGTTGATCTGAATCTCGTTTTTTAATTCCTGGATGCGTTCGGCGGCTACTATTCCCCGCTGGGTAGGATCGCTGACCACGAAGAGATGATCCACATCCCGGGTGGTCCGGCGGCTGAGGTGTTCCATTCCTGCTTCGTTATCAATGACCACATAACTGTAATTATGGCTGAGGGAATCCAGGATGTCGCGCAGGTTATGATTGACTGCACAGTAACAACCCTGGCCTTCGGATCGCCCCATGGCAATTAAATCAAACCGTTCTCCTTCTTCCAGAGCGGACCGGATTTCGTAGTCCAGGTAATCGTGTTTGGACATGCCGCCCTGAATGCTGCCCATAGCCGCCCCTCCGGCAGAAATTGAGCTCTGGACCTTTTCCAGCAGGCCCTCTCTGATTTCTCCCACCGTCCAACCCAGTTCCAGCCCTAGGACCATATTAAGGTTGGCGCTGGGGTCGGCATCAATCGCCAGAATAGCCCCGGGTTGATTTTGGACCAGATATTTAATAATCATCCCGGCCACAGTGGTCTTTCCGGTGCCGCCTTTACCGGCCAGTGCGATGGTAGTTGTCATTTGTTAAACTCCTCCGGTTTCTGGGGTGTTTTGAATTTTATGAGCGATTTCCTGCGCAGATTCTTGCAGGGAATGAACGTGGTCGTAAACGGGCAAACCCCGGCGGTCCGCTTCCAGGACCCCCAGGTCCATCGGCAGGGTGCCCAGCAGGGGAATGCCGGGCGAAGCGGAAATCAGGAAATCAACCTCTTCCTGGGACCGGACCTTGTTTCCCACCAGCCAGATCTTTTCCAGGCCGATATCTTCTGCCAGGTCTTTGATTTGTCCGGCTGTTCCCAGGCTGCGCTGGGTGGGTTCCACGACGATCAATAGGGCATCCACAAAGTCCACGGTCGCCCGGCCCAGGTGCTCCACCCCGGCGTACATATCAATGATCAGAATTTCATCATCCCGGAACAGTAAATGGGTGAAGAGAGTTTTTAGCATGGCGCTTTCCGGGCAGATGCAGCCTGATCCCCCGAAATCTATACTGCCCATCTCCAGCACTCTCACTCCCCGGTGGAGGACGCTGAATCTCTCCGGGAGATCATCCACCCGCGGGTTGAGGGTGAAAAAGCCGCCGGACGTCCCTGGCTTAGCTCCCGTTCGTTCTTCAATCAAATCGTCCATTTCCGCTATGGGATGAAGTTGGGAGCGCACCTCTGCAGGTAAACCCAACGCCCCGGCCAGGCAGGGGGAAGGGTCGGCATCTACCGCCAGTACATCCATCCCCTGGTCTGCATAGGTTTGGGCCAGCAGGGCAGCCAATGTGGTTTTTCCTACTCCGCCTTTACCGCTGATAGCAATTTTCATCTGTTCTCCTTGGCATATTTGAGAATTGATTCAGGACAGATACTGTCCGGTCAGCATGCTGCCCAGAATAGCACAGGCATCTGTGGGCAAATGGCAGCTGACGGTGTCCGAGAATAAGATCTGGTAGGAGGGGGAGAAATCTTCATCTCCCCGCCAATAGGCGGCCATCACCGCCGTTTGGGGAAGGATTTGATAGACAAAAGCCCCGGAAGCGAAGCCAACCCGTTTGCCGTTTAATTCCAGACTCTTGTTTTCAAAAGCCCGGTAATCGGAACCAAATTTTTGTAAGATTTTTTTCGCAGTATAGCCTTTAAAGGCCGAGGAGTAGAATTGACCATCAGGTAGTTCGGAAAAAGCAATCCATCCTCCGGGGTCCGGCGAACCCTTGGACTCGTGAAAGTAATAAGCGATCATCGCTTGATCAAGCAGTCCCAGCGGCTGTTCGCTCGACCGGTCCCGGGCAATGTAATCAGCGCAGGGGAGAATGGTTTCCTCACCCCAGTAGGGAAAGGTAAAAAAGCCATTATCTTCCCCGGTGGGATGAAAAGTGGTTCCAGTTTGAACTGCCAGTTGGGCACAATCCCTGTGCTGCAGTTCATCCCGGAGCTGTTCTACGCGTTCTGCCAGGGGGCTGTGCTGGTTTGCCATTTCCTTTTTTTCTCCGGCTTTCTGGAAGCGATCTTACCAATCAGGTTTCAGGGGTTCGGGGGAAGAGATTTTTTCAGATTAATATCATACCACGAGGTCTCTGGGAGATGGGCTGACGGTCGGCGCGAAGGGTGGGAAACTTTTTGAGGTTTACTGCGTTTATTCAAAAAGTTTCAGGTATTCTCTATAGCCTTCCTTGGCTAATTTTTCCTTGGGGATGAAGCGCAGGGCAGCTGAATTAATACAGTAGCGCAAACCGGTAGGCTGAGGCCCGTCCTCAAAGACATGACCGAGGTGAGAATCAGCCGACATGCTCCTCGCTTCTGTCCTTTCCATCCCGAACTTGCGATCTAATTTTTCGACGATGACCTCTTCGTCAAGGGGTCGGGAGAAACTGGGCCAACCGCTTCCGGAATCAAATTTATCCCGGGAGCTGAAAAGAGGTTCTCCAGATACGACATCTACGTAAATTCCTTCCCCATGATGATCCCAGTAAGGATTCTCAAAAGCTTTTTCGGTGGCATCCTGCTGGGTGACCTGAAACTGTAAATCTGTTAATTTCTCTTTGAGCTCGTCGCGGGGTGGTTTGGGATAGTTGTTTTCTGTGTTCATGGTGGTTATTCTCCCCAGAGTTCGGCCAGGGCGGCATCTCTGCCAGACCCTGATCGATACCTCTGATAATGTTGGGGGCTTTTCAAGAAAAACTTCTGGTGATAATCCTCCGCCGGATAAAAGGTGCTTGCCGGGAGTATCTTAGTCACTACCGGTTTTTCAAATTGACCGGATTGGTCCAGGTCTTTTTTCGATTTTTCTGCCTGTTCTTTCTGGGCGGGGAAATGGTAAAAAATCGCGGATCGATATTGCGGACCCCGGTCCACAAAGGATCCTCCGGGGTCAGTGGGATCAATCTGCCTCCAAAACACTTCCAGCAATTGGGCATAGGAGATTGTTTGCGGGTCATAAGTGATCTGAACGGCCTCATAATGGCCCGTTTCTCCGGAAGTTACCTGCTGGTACGTGGGATCAACCACACGACCGCCGGTATATCCGGATTGCACCTGGAGCACGCCCTCGTGCTTGAGAAAAGGAGATTCCATGCACCAGAAGCAGCCTCCGGCAAAAGTGGCTGTGGCTGTGTTGGTTTGTCCCATAAAGATTTCCTCCCCGGTCCTGGCTGGTTGAACCCTCAGCGGACCGGCTGTATCAATTTTACCCTACTAGTTAAGATACCAGATTTGTATGATATTTCTATTAATAACCTGTAATATCCTGCCGGCGTGAATCCAGGATGATCAAGGCATCCAGACCTCTAATTAGGACATTCCTGCATAGCTGGAGGGCAGGACGTTTTAACTTGGCCCTACCAGATCAAAAAAGATCAAAAAAGACCTTGACGGCCGGAAGTGGAGGTGTTAAACTCCCTAACTGTGTGAAATTATATACTGGATTCAGGATCGTGACGAGAAACGTCAGGTCTGACAGAGTTCAGGACAGGAAAAGGTGTTTTATGATGATGCAGAAAGTTTTCTCTGGCGCAGACGCCATATCTGGGAGGATTCCCCCTGCTTGAACTTGTTTGTGATTAACAGTTTTCAGCTCCGGGAATTCTTAAGCCCGGGGCTTTTTTGATTAATACCGTCTTTGGACGGGTTGATTCTTAAACAAACACCGCGGGCGAACAGCCCGCGGTGTTTGTTTAAAGCAGAGTGGGCTGGTTGAACAAATTTTCAAAGTACGAGAAGGACAGAATCATGTTGTTGCACAATGGATTACGAAAAATTAACTCACTTTATCAGGAGTACCCGAAGCAGTTCTGGGTGATCGTCGGAGCGGGTTTTATCGACCGGGTCGGAGGGGCTTTGATTTTTCCCTTCTTCGCCCTCTACATTACCCGGCACTTTGAGGTGGGGATGACGGAGGTGGGGCTGATGTTTGCTATCTTTTCCGTGGCTGATATGTTTGGGAATATGATCGGCGGCGCCCTGACGGACTTCCTGGGGCGGAAAGGAATGATCATTATGGGGCTGGTGATCAGCGGGATGACCAGCCTGGGCATGGGCCTGGTTCAGCGGTTAGACTATTTCTATGTCATGGGGCTGATTTCTGGGCTGTTTGCGACAGCTTCCGGACCTGCCCACCAGGCGATGATGATGGATATCCTGCCTGAGGAAAAGTGGGCTGAAGGCTTTGGTGTCAGGCGGGTCTCCGCCAACCTGGCCGTGGCGATCGGTCCGGCGATCGGCGGGTTTGTCGCATCTTATTCCTATCTGGTGCTGTTTGCAGCGGATACCATCACCAGCCTGATCACCGCGGTAATCGTCTTTTTGGTGATCGCAGAGAGCAGGCCGGCCGAGGATCAAGCGGCTGAAAAGCCCTCTTTCTTGCGGACATTTGCCGGATATGGGGAAGTGATCAAAGACCGGACCTTCATGGCGTTCGTGATGATTTCGACCGTGGCGACCCTGGTCTATTCCCAGATGTACAGCACCCTTTCGGTCTTTCTGCGGGATGTGCATGGTGTCCCGGAGGCCGGTTACGGCTGGCTGATGACCCTTAACGCCGGGATGGTGGTCGCCTTTCAGTTCTTGATCACCAGGAAGTTCTCCGACCGGCCGCCGCTGGTGGTGATGGCTTTGGGCAGTTTATTTTATGTGATTGGCTTCGGGATGTATGGATTCAGCTCCTTTTATCTCCTGTTTATGATCGCCATGGCTGTGATCACCGTCGGTGAGATGGTGATGGTCCCTGTTGCTCAAGCTTACGTGGGAGATGCCGCGCCTGAGGATATGCGGGGCCGGTATTCCGGGGTGATGGGTTTCTCGTGGATGGTTCCCTGGATGATCGGGCCGCTGCTGGCGGGATTGATCATGGATTATGGAGATCCGAACTGGATCTGGTACGGCTGTGCCCTGCTGGGTACTGTGGCTGTACTGGGTTTCCTGGCCCTGGATCTTAAAGATCGAGAAGTGAAGGGAATTCAGGGGCGTTTTCTTTCAGTAATCAGCAGGAGGATGACATGAGCCTAATAACTCAAGGACGGATACCGGAGGGTTTTCTGATCCGGGAAGCCCGGATGGAGGATGTCAAAGACCTTTATCTTCTGGATCAAAAGTTTTGCCGGCACTATTTCAATGAGGAAGGGATCACCCTGGATGAGCTTCAGAAAGAATGGGAGACCCCGGGGTTTGACCTGGGGAAGAGCGTCCGGGTGGTGTGCGATCCCCGGGGTGAGATGGTCGGAGTGGTGGAAGTCTGGGATGTGGATGATCCCCCGGTTCACCCTTATCTGTGGTGGCTGGTCGATCCCGACTGCGAGGAGAAGGGGATCGGCCGGTGGCTGGTGGCCTGGGGGACCCAGCGGGCACGGCGGGTCCTCTCCCGTGTCGAGGATGGCATCCGGGTCTCGCTGCGGGGTGCGGTGTACCACGAGGTGAAGTATGCGGCCCGGGTAATGCGGGAGCTGGGGTTTGAGCTCTTTCGCCATTCTTTTCGGATGCAGGTGGATTTCCTGGATCCTCCGGATGAGCCGGAGTGGCCAGATGGGATCACGGTCCGCGTTTACCGGCCTGAAGAGGACGCTGAAACCGTTTACCGGGTGGATGATGAGGTCTTTCAGGATCACTTCGGTTACATGCAGATGCCTTTTGAGGAAGGATTCAAGCGCTTTATGCATAATATGACCACAGGCGATCGTTACGACCCCGGCTTGTGGTACCTGGCGGTAGAAGGCGAGGAAGTGGTGGGAATCTGCCTGGGTAGCAAATGGGGGCATTCCTCAAAGGACATAGGCCATGTGTCGATCCTCGGTGTGCGCAGGTCCTGGCGCCGCCGGGGCATAGCCCGGGCGCTGCTGCTGCACTGCTTTGGAGAATTTTATCGCCGGGGATACCGGAAAGTGGATCTGGGGGTGGATGCCGGCAACTTGACCGGCGCCCTGGACCTTTATTACCAGGTGGGGATGAAGGTAGAGCGTCAATATGACAAGTATGAACTGGAACTCCGCCCCGGTCGGGAGGTAAGTGTAACCGAACTTGACGCGTCCTTAACTTAATATGGGTTAAAATAAGGGCAAAGTGGAACCGAGAGATATTGTGAGGAGTTATGATAACTACGGTAATTTTTGATTTAGGCGGTGTGCTCGTGCGGACTGAAGATCGGGTCCCCAGGAAGAAATTGGCGAAACAATACGGAATGGATTATTGGGAGTTGAGTAACCTGGTCTACCGGACAGAGAGCAGCAAAAAAGCTACGGTGGGTGAGATCTCGGCCGACGAACACTGGAAAAATCTCCAGGAGGAACTGGGGCTGGACGATCAGCAGCTGCAGCGCTTTGAGGAGGAGTTCTGGGGGGGCGATGTGCTGGATGAAGAGCTGATCGATTTTATCCGGGACTTGAAAGCGGACTATACCACCGCTTTGCTCAGCAACGCCTGGGACAATTTACGCCTTCTGATGCGGGAAACCTGGAATATCGATCAGGTGTTTGATCAAATTTTTATTTCTGCTGAAATCAAACTGGCCAAACCCGATGATCGTGTTTATCAATATATTATCCACCAGCTGGAAGGGGAGCCGGGGGAGATGGTTTTTCTGGATGATTTTGAGGAAAACGTAAAAGCTGCCCGCCAGAATGGTATAAACGCAATTCATTTTCGCAGCCGGGAACAGGCGCTTGGTGAGCTGAGGGAGCTGCTGGATGCTGACCTCGATCAAGCAGGAGAGCTTTAGGGGAAAAGAATGATTTTTAAAAAATGGTTCTTTACCGTGCAGTACCTCTTTTTTGATCCCCCCTGGGATACCGGGGAAACCCCTCCCGAGCTTCTGGCTTATCTGGAAGAACATCCTCCGGGGCGGGCGCTGGACCTGGGCTGTGGAACGGGGACCAATGTGATTACCCTGGCGGAGCACGGCTGGCAGGCCACGGGGGTCGATTTTGTCGCCCGGGCGATCAGGTCCGCCAGGCGGAAAGCGCGGAGGGCTGACGTCGATCAGCAGACCGAGTTCCTCCATCAAGATGTGCTCGAATTAGATAACCTTCAGGAACCGGTTGATCTGATCCTGGATATCGGCTGTTTTCATGTTTTTGCGGGCGGTGAGGTGAACCGCTACGTGGAAAACGTTCAGCGGTTATTAAAACCGGGGGGTTCTTTTCTGCTTTACGTTCATCTCCGGGAGGGAGAAGGAACCGGGCAGGGGGCAGCTGAGGGCGAGCTCAACCAGCTGGCCCAGGCGCTGGACCTGATCTGGAGGGAAGACGGCACCGAGGGGGAATCCCGGCCGTCGGCCTGGCTGCTTTTTCGAAAACCACCTTCTGGAAAATAGGCAGGGGCTGTTGTCCTGGGGAAAGAAACCGGTCGTTTAATATCCGCGGGCTTCCAACTTTTGAAAAACTTCCTCCACCAAGCTGATGAAAGCTTGGGGCTCTTTTCTGGTCAGGATCTTTCTCCGCCTGGCGGGGGAGAGCTGATAGGGTTCCAGATATTCTGCCGCATGCTTGCGGAAAAGGATCAGCCCGCGCTCCGGGCCATAAAAGGACAGAGAACGATCCAGGTGATCCAGCAGCACATCCTTGACCTGCCCTGGTGGAATTTGGTCCCGGTCCAGAAAAGAAAAAATCCAGGGGTTTTTGATCGCACCCCGGCCCACCATCACCCCGTCACATCCGGTGTAATCCAGCATGTGCTGCAGGTCAGCCACCCCGGTTATCCCCCCGTTGCCGATCACGGGGATAGACAGCGAACTTTTTATCTCGGCGATAGCATCCAGGTCGGGCGGGCCGTTGTGTCTCTCTTCTTTGGTTCGGGCGTGGACGGCGATCATCTGACCGCCGTTTTCAGCGATAATTCTGGCGATTAAGCGGTAATTGAGGCAGTCGTTCCAGCCCAGGCGGATCTTGGCTGTCAGGGGTATGGCGATTTTTGAGGAGAGGGTCCGGAACAAGCGGGCGACCTGCAGTGGTTTGCGCATCAAACCGGCCCCGGCCCCCCGGCTGGCTATGGAAGGGGTGGGGCAGCCGAGGTTGATATCTATTCCGTCCGGTCCGAGTTCTTCCAGCTGGAGGGCTGCCTTGATCATCTGCTGGTTGTCGTTCCCGTAGATCTGAAAGATGATTGGTCGTTCCCCTGGACGGTAAAATAATTTGCGTTCTAAAGATGCGGGGCGGCTGAGCACATCTCTGGAGTGCACAAATTCCGTGTAGCTGAGGGAGGATCCTAGCTCCCGGCAGAGCGAACGGAACGGCCAGCTGGAGTAACCGTCCATTGGTGCCAGAATGACCTGGCCGCAGACCGGCATCCCCCCCAGGAAAAAGGATGGTGTGACGTCTTTCATGACCGTTTGCTGGTCAGGGCCTGGTCCAGGGCCTGACGGAGTGATCGACATTCGATGACTTCGATTCCCTCCGGCCAGCTTAATCCACCTTCCCGCAGGCGGCGGGGAACGATGGCGGTTTGAAAGCCAAGCTTGGCTGCTTCGTGGATCCTTTCGCTGGTCCTGCTGGCCATCCTCAATTCGCCGGACAAACCGATTTCTCCCACCAGGATGGTGTCAGCTCGCACCGGTTGATCCTGCACAGAAGAGGCCACCGCGACAGCCACCGCCAGGTCGGCAGCGGGTTCGCTGATTTTCAGCCCCCCGACTACGTTGACGAAAACATCCTGTTCGCTTAAGTTGATCCCGGTCCGGCGGCTGAGGACGGCCGTGATCAGCAGTAAACGGTTAAACTCGATCCCATTCGGGGTCCGGCGGGGGTTTCCGAAAGAGGTCGGGTTGGTCAGCCCTTGGATTTCTACCAGGATCGGGCGGGTTCCCTCCATGGTCACCGCGATCGCTGAACCGGGCGCGTTGACCATCCGCTCCGCCAGGAAGGCCTCAGAGGGGTTGTTGATTTCGATCATACCTCGTTCCCGCATTTCGAACACACCGACTTCGGAGGTAGCCCCGTAGCGGTTTTTCACCGACCGCAGCAGGCGGTAAGCTTGATAGCGGTCTCCTTCCAGATAAAGGACGGTGTCCACAATATGTTCCAGCACCCGGGGTCCAGCGATGGTCCCTTTTTTGGTCACATGGCCGATGAGGAACACGCTGGTTCCTGATCGCTTGGCAAATTCCCGGAAACGGGAAGAACTCTCCCGGACCTGGGTGACCGATCCCGCAGAAGAATCCAATTCCGATATACTGCTGGTTTGAATGGAGTCCACGATTAATAGAATGGGTTTTATGGATTGGGCATGATCCAGGATGTAATCGACATCGGTCTCGGTAAGCAAGTAGAGGTTCGCCGGCAGGGGGAGCGAGTTTCCCTGAGCATTCTGCTTGATCCGGGAAGCTCTCATTTTAATCTGACGTTCGGATTCTTCTCCGGAAACATAGAGCACTTTGCCCTTTTCCGCGAGGTCCATGGCGATTTGAAGCAGCAGGGTTGATTTCCCGATCCCCGGGTCTCCGCCGATCAGGTTGATGGATCCGGGCACCAGCCCGCCGCCCAGGACGCGGGAAAACTCCTGGGTGGACAGCGAAATCCGGTCTTCGTCACCGCTGCTGATTTTGGTGATGGGTATGGGTTTGGTGGATGCTCCTTCCCTGGAGGCTGAACGCGAGGATCCTTTCTTTCTATCACGTTCGACAATCTCCTCTACCATTGTTTCCCATTCGCCGCATCCGGGACAGCGCCCCATATAGCGGGGGTTAGTGTGACCGCATTCCTGACAGACATAACGTGAGTATGATTTAGCCATAGGTGTATTATATAACGCGCCGCCGGGGAGGGAAGGCTGGGTTTTGGCCGGGATCAAGGAGCCAAAACTCAAGGCTGAGAATCTGCTTGCCAGCCGCAAAGTTTTCCTTTATAATTAAACCAGAACATTTGTTCTGGTTTAATAAGAGGGTTGGCCTATCTGGTGTTTTGTGGAGGAGATCGAGATGAAGATCGGCATGCTCTGGTATGACAGGGATCAAAAACTGACCATTCGGGAAAAGATCAACCGGGCTGCCCGTTATTATGCTCACAAATACGGGATTGAGCCGAATATTTGTTTCATTCATCCGGATTTGTTTGACTGCCTTTCCCATCGAAAAGGAAAACAAAATTCCGCTGAGGACGGCCGGGGTTTACAAGTGGATGATATCCGGATCCGGGAAAACAACAGGGTTCTCCCTGACCACTACTGGATCGGAGTAGAGGGGAAGGAAGGTTGAGTTAATTGGGGTGGGTGATATAAATTTCCCAGCTGCCCCAGTAAGGCTCACCGCCGTTGTTCGAACACCGCTGGATTTCCAAATCAGTGACCAGGGTACGGTTGTCGGGCAGCTCCACCGTATAGACCATTCCGGGGTCAAGCTCAAAATCAGCATAACCGGCTCCCAGCTCGGGTTTCAGTCCGGTGAAGAAAGTCTCCCGGTTGTCTGGAGCCCAGGAGATGATTAATTCTACCCCTGGAACACCCTCCCCGCTGGCGTCAGTCGCATGGATCTGGAGCAGAGGTTCCGCCAGTTCTGGATCACACAGGGGTGAGCTGTCCTGAAGGGTAAAGGGGGGCGCCTCGGTGGCTGTGGGCGAGGGAGGAATTTCTGTTTGCGGGATTTTGGTCGGGGTTGTTTCTGTTCCCTCCGGGAGGGTAGTGGGGGTGGGCGTGTCCCCGGTTTCACTGCCAGCAGCGGCTGGGGTTGCGGGGGTGTTTTCTGGACCGGGGGTTGGGTTGGAATCGGGAGTTTCCCGCAGGGCTGAGGATAAATCGGCGAGAATCCGGGCCATTTCCTGATCGCCCCGCTCTGCCAGGCTCCGCTGGGCCTGGGCAGCCAGGGCAAGGGCTGGTTCTTCGTCACCCAACAGTTCCAGGCGGGCTCGAGCCCGGGGCAGATTTCTGTTTGCCTGATAGGCCCGGGAGATCAGAGACCTGTAAACTTCCTGATAATCTTCCCGCAAAGCGCTCGGATGGGTATCTTCCTGGGTCAGGGGGGAGATGATCCAGGAGTAGACCAACCCCAGGGAAAGTCCCAGGATCAGGGCAGTTAACAAATACCAGTGTCCTCGTTTGGGTTCCATGGGTGTTATCCGTCCCCTTGGAGTGCGTTGTGTAAGTCGCGGAGCAGGAACATATCCGGCAAGGTGTATTCCGCCTGGGAGGCAAACTTCAGGGCGAGCTCCACGCTTTCCAGGGGACTGTCATGACCCAGCAGTGTCAAACGGTTCATGGCCCAGGGGAGATCCTGATTGTCATGATAGGCTTCGGCGATCATCAGGGTGAAATCGGTTTGATAGTCAATACGCAGGTTTTCAATGGAGGCATCATCGTATTGAACAGGATTGATCACCCAGCCGTAATAAAGGCCAAGCCCGATGCTGAGGATGAGCACGATAAAAAAGAGTGTCCAGCGGGTCATAACCTTTCCTTGGAAATCTGACTTAACCTTATTCAGTATTTTGCCACAGAGCGAGTGTGAGCACAAGTCGATAAATCCTATTGTACCCTGCTGGACCAGAAAAAATGTTCGCAAGAGCTTTGTTAATCTCGCCTGAAGGGCAGGGGAGCCTTTCTTGACGCTGTGAACTCCAGATGTTATCCTTCTTGACGGAGGAATGACTGGTTATGATGGATAACGACGGGACAAAACAGGGACATGAAATCGGCAAGGAGGGTGGAGACACCCCGGGATTGACTGCCGGATTCTTCAATCAGGTCGAGATCGGCGACCCTTTGTTAAAAGGGGCAACACTGCTGGGGGTGGTCGTTCTGGTCGGCCTGGTGGTTTTTGGTTTTAAAAATTTTTATATTCAGCCCTCAGGTGCGCAACAGGAACATTCGGTTCTGGCAGGTTCTGATACTACTCCTACCCCTTATCAGTCAGAAAAACCTTCTGGGGGCAGTTCGGTGCTCATGCCCGATTTTCAATTCGCTACCTCTTTTGAAGGCGGGGTCAAGCGTTCAGCGATGATTCATACCTCCATCCCTTCCCGTCCCCGGGTGGATGTCGAGACCTATGTTGTGCAGCCAGGGGATTCGGTTTTTCAGATTGCGGAAGAGTTTGGTCTGAAGCCGGAAACAATTTTGTGGGGAAATTATCAAACCCTGGCGGATAATCCCCACCGGCTGCGCCCCGGTCAGAAATTAAATATCTTACCCGTGAACGGCACCTATCATGAATGGAGCAAAGGGGAAAGTTTTTCCCGGGTGGCTGAATATTACGGCGTCGATCCCCTGACTATCGTGGAATGGCCCGGAAATCCATTTGATATTTACAGTTTTGACATAACCGATCCCCAGATTGAGCCGGGAACGATGTTGATTGTCCCCGGCGGCGCACGGGAGCTGGTCGACTACGGACCTCCGGCGATCACGCGGGACAATCCAGCGATTGCTTCCACTTACGGACCCGGGCATTGTGGAACTGTCTATCAAGGTGCGGTTGGCGTGGGAGTCTTCATCTGGCCGACTACCGAGCGGTGGGTTTCTGGTTATGATTACAATCCCGGGGCAAATCACCCGGCTATTGATATCGCGGGGAGCATCGGCAACCCGGTCTGGGCGGCGGATAACGGTGTGGTTGTTTATGCTGGCTGGAGTAATTACGGTTATGGGAATTTGGTCGTCATCGATCACGGCAATGGCTGGCAGACCCTGTACGCTCACCTGAACTCCATCAGTGTTGGCTGCGGACAGAGTGTCAATCAGGGTCAGGCTGTCGGCGGATTGGGCACCACCGGAAATTCCAGCGGTGCTCACCTGCATTTTGAGATGATTTACAACGCCAGCAAAGTCAACCCCTGGAACTTCTTGCAGTAGTTTTGCTCAGATAATAATCCATCCCGATCAGATGAGCCCGGCCAGAAAATAACGGCCGGGCTCTTTTTGTTTTTGGAGCAGGATCATGGTTTTTCCCAGAATCGGGGGCCAGCGGATTGATTTATAACCGGAGGGTAAACAGCGGTACGGTCATTTCCTGGGTGGACAGGCCGCCATGCCGGCCGATCAGGGGGTTCTTTTCCTGCGGCCACCAGAGGTAAGCATTCCCCCGGGCGATCAGGATCTGGTCGCCTGTCCGACTGCTCCACTCCGGGTGCCGGGGAGGTGGCCCAAACAGGCCGTTTTGCGCGGCAAGGTCGGCATCGAGGAGGAAGAAATCATCCGACCACTGCTCGCGCACATAGTCCTTTACAGCTTCGGTTTGACCGGGGCGGATATACAGATAGGCCAAGCGGTTTTCACCCGTAGGCAGCATGTGCAGCATTCCTTCCAATTCAGGATGAGCACTCAGGGTGTAGTGAGGGTCAGGTGAGGTGGTAATCTGACCGTGGTCCGCAGTGAGGATTACTAAGGTTTGTCTGCCGATTTTAGGGGGCAGTTTTTCCCAGAAGTGTTTGATGAGGCTGCGGCTGTAATCCTCGAATTCAGCCGCCGGACGGGGACCTTCTGTGCCAAAAAGGTGAAAAAGGCTGTCAACCATTCCCCAGTAACCGGCGAGATACTGCGGTTGGTCCGGGTTCGCTTCCAGCTGTTCCCTGATGCTGATAAACATATCAGAGGTGGTGCTGACCCCGTGCAGCTTAACGTCTTTTAGAAACATCCGGGAGAGACCGGAATGCAGGATAGACCGGTGTTGAAAAATATGGGGTTGGATCCCGTGGTCAAGCAAATGGCTTCCCAGCAGGGGAAGTTCCAAAAACCTTTCGGGATCAAAACCGGCATACTCCAGCCCACCCTGGCTTCCTTGAAAACTGGCCGGGACATGGCGGATCATATTCGCCGTTAACTGGTATTCCTTTAACCACATCTCATAGCCGGATATCCCATGGCGGACAGCCGGCTGGCCGGTCCAGAGGCTGGTCAGGGCAGCGCAGGTCGTGCTGGGGGCAAGGGAGGTGATCGGATTCAGGCTGCCCCCGGCCAGCCAGGGCTTCCACAATTCCCTGAAATCTTCCTCCGTCCAGCGTTGAAAATGGGCAAGGGAGAGCGCATCGATGATCAGCAGCACGATATGTCGGATATCCCCCCCCATAGGGGTGAGCAATTCAGGTTTCAGGGAACCGATGCCCAGGGGAGGGATCCCGAACCAGCTGCACACGCTGTCTGGGAGGTTGACGATAGAGCTGCCCTGGTATTCAGGCAGGGTTATTCCGGGATCGGATTGCAGTTGGGAGAGGATCGGGCTGGGGTCCTGTGATTTCATTTTATTTAAGGTCCTAATTAGTGAACGATTCGCCAATTTTGATATAATAGCATCAGGCGAGAAGAGGAGGAGGACTGTTGAAACGTCGTTTTTTCACGGGTCGTCAACTGCGTCAACTGCGGGAATATTTAACCGCCTATTTGATGATCGCTCCGGCCACAGTTCTGATATTTGCTTTTGGTATCTTCCCGGTTGGTTTTGCTCTTTACGTCAGTCTTCATAAATGGCGGATCAAGAAAGGTGAATTCCGGGGACTGACCAATTACCTCAAAGCTATTGATAACCTTACTTATGTCCTGCTCTTTGCCCTGGCTCTAGGGGCAATTATAGCGGGTTTTTTGATCCTCCGCCGGATCATTTTACGTATCAGAGAAGAAAACCCGGGAAATAAAGTCTGGCTGCTGACCATACCCGGCGCTGCCCTCAGCGCTGCAGCGTATGCCTTTGTACGCTGGTCAGTGCTTCTGCTTCCGGAAGTGCTGGCTATCGCGGATAAAATCTGGGGCCTGGAGAAAACCCGTCAGCTGTTTATGGGTCTGCTCAAGGAGGCTTTTCTGACGCCCCGGGTGGTGGAAGCCTGGCGTTTGTTTCTGGGTTCGCTGCTGATTTCATTGATTTTATCGGCGGCTGCTTTCTATCTGGTCCGCGGGATGAAATTTTTTCAGTACCTGGCACAATTTTTCCTTGCTTGGATCGTCCTTCCGCTGGGTGGAGGTCTGTTATGGGTGACCTTCCAGGATGTGCAGTCCGCTTATCAGACGGCGCTTGAGGAAGGAACCGACCCTGGAATCTGGCCTCAGGTGATCACCATCAGCTGCGGCGTACTGCTGCTGATTGGGGCCTGGAAGCTGTGGTCCCGGGCGGCAGATCAAAGGCACACCTGGTCCTTTTTAGCCAGGATCGTGGCTGCCGTCGGGCTGTTGATCGGTGCCTGGTTGTTGATCGGTGAGCTCCCCCGGGTGATTGCCTCCGGTGATAAAGGGATGTGGAACGGGTTGAAAGTTACAGCTTTCTATTCCCTGGGGACAGTGCCCTTTCAGCTGGGCTTTTCCATGTTCCTGGCTATTCTCCTCTTTCAAAATTTATGGGGGTCTGAGCTGTTCCGGATGCTGTTTTTCCTCCCCTATGTCACCCCGACTGTGGCCAGCGCAGCGATTTTCCGTCAGCTGTTTTCTAATCGTTATCAAGCCCCTGTCAATCAACTGTTGATCGGACTGGGCCTGGAACCGCTGCAGTGGGTTCGTGAGCCGCAGGGGATTTTTTCCATGATGGCGGATGCGGCCGGGATTGGCCTCCCCGAATGGGCAGCAGGCCCCAGCCTGGCCCTGGTGGTGATCATGATTTATTCCATCTGGACCTATGTTGGATATGATACGGTGATTTATCTGGCCGGCCTGGGAAATATTTCCACCGCTATCATTGAAGCGGCTGAGATCGACGGCGCTGGCGGCTGGGAAAAATTCCGTTATATCATCTTTCCCCTGCTCTCACCAACGACCTATTTCCTTTCTTTGATCGCGATTATCGGTACCTTTAAAGCCTTCAGTCACATCTGGGTGATGCGCCAGGGTTCGGCCCTGGGCACCACGGATACATTCAGTGTGGTCATCTTCAGTGAGTTTTTTGAGAAGCTCCGCTACGGATACGCTTCCGCGCTGGCATTCGTGCTTTTCGCGATTATCCTCAGTCTGACGCTGATCAATCAACGCCTACAGGGAGATCGGGTATTTTATGGCTAGATCGAGATTGTTTTCCAGGCCGGCTGTGACCGCAGAACAGGATGCCTGGCTCCAGCTGAAAAAGGTCCTGCGGGTGTTCTTTACCTATGCCATTTTAATCCTGGGGATGTTGATTTCCATCACCCCTTTCATCTGGATGATATTGACTTCCTTGATGACCCTCGGCGAAGCCCAGGGGATTCGCTGGATCCCCAGCACACTTCACTTTGAAAATTATTTAAATGCCTGGGATGAAGCAGAATTTTCTGAATATTTCTTTAACAGCGTTTATATCACCGTGATCACCCTGGTGGGGCAGGTGACTTTCAGCACCCTGGCTGCTTATGCTTTTGCCCGGATTGAATTTCCCGGCCGGGACTTGATATTTACCGTGATGTTGAGCACCATGATGATTCCGGCGATGGTCTTGATCATCCCTAATTTCTTGACCGTGACCTGGTTGGGCAGGATCGGTCCCATCAACTGGATCAATAACTGGCCGGCGCTGACCATCCCTTTTATGGGGAGTGTGTTTTCCATTTTTTTGCTCAAACAGTTTTTTGCCCAGATACCGGATGAGCTGTATGATTCGGCCCGGATTGACGGGGCGGGTCATCTGCGTTTCCTGTGGACCGTGGTCATCCCCCTGGCAAAAGCGCCCATGATGGTCATCATCGTGCTTTCCTTTATCGGTTCCTGGAACGCCCTGGCCTGGCCGCTGCTGGTCACAAACTCTCCGGATTGGCGGCCGATTGCGGTGGGGTTAAACAACTTTGTTGATGAAGCCGGCCAGGAGTTGAACCTGATGATGGCCGGCACCTTCATCACCATTATCCCCATCCTGATCATCTACTTCTTTACTCAGAAACAGTTCACCGAAAGCATCGCTCGCAGCGGATTAAAAGGATAAATGGCTCAAGGGATTGTCGGAAGGATACAAGTGCCTGGCTAACATGGGAGGTGATTTCAGGAAAAAAACATACGTACTGAACGACCAGACAACGAAGCAATTCGCTTCAAATTATGGATCAGCTCAGATTAAGGAGAGAAATCGAATGTCAAAAAGATTATTTTCAATCATGGTCATGCTGGTTATGGTATTTTCCGTGGCGCTTACCGCCTGCCAGCCGGCTCCGACTGAAGAACCCGTTCAAGAGGAGGAGGTAGTTGAGCCTACTGAAGTGATGGAAGAGCCTACTGAGGAAGAGGAAGAAATGGAGGAGCCCACGGCCGAACCAGAGGTGATGGGCGTTAAACTTTCTGACCTTGACGGCACCACAGTCACTTTCTGGCATGTGTGGGGAACTGGCGACCCCAGTGAGGGGATGCAGGCCATTGTGGACGACTTCAACGCCACCAACGAATACGGTATTACCGTGGAAGCGGTTGACCAGGGTGGATACAGCGACGTGGAAGACGCTATGAACGCGGCCATTCAGTCGGGTGATGTCCCGGATGTGGTCGTCGGCTATATGAACGCGCTGGCGGGATGGTATTCCGTGGACGCAGTGGTCGATCTGCAGCCGTATATTGATAACGAGATGGTGGGACTGTCGTCAGAGGATGTCGCTGACTTTTACCAGGGCGCTTATGACGCCGGGGTAATCGCAGACGGCTCCCGGATCGGTCTGCCGCTCAGCCAATCCACGAACGTCATGTTCTACAATAATTCTTGGGCGGAAGAGCTGGGGTTTGATGCTCCTCCTCATACACCGGAAGAATTCCAGGCTCAGGCCTGTGCGGCGGCAGAAGCCAACAACACAGACGATGACCCCAACAATGACGGCACCGGCGGGCTGGTGCTTTACGCCAGCGCATCCAATGTGGCTTCCTGGACTTACGCTTACGGCGGCGACTTCCTCAACGAGGAAGGCACCGGTTATGATTTCACCAGCCAGGAAGTTGAAGATGCGGCTTATTTCCTGAAAACTTTATGGGACGAGGGCTGCGCCTTCCCCACCGAAAGTTATCCCAACCCGGAATTTGCCACTCGCAAAGCGCTGTTCACCATGAGTTCTTCAGCTGGTTTACCCTATCAGATCGCGGCCTTTGATGATGAAGCGGCCACGGATGACGAGTGGAGCTTTATCGCCTTCCCCGGCCCCGGCGACATGTCAGCGGTCAATGCTTTTGGCCAATCCGTATCCATCGTCAACTCCACTCCGGAGAAGAAATTGGCTGGCTGGTTGTTCCTCAAGCACTTCACCTCTCCTGAATCTCAGGCGACCTGGATCAATTACAGCGCCTACTATCCAGTCCGGAAGAGCACATCCGACCTCATTGGTGATTACATCGCTGAGAACCCGAAGTGGGAAACAGGCCTGGAACTGCTTGATACCGGCCAATCAGAGCCAGCACTGGCCTCCTGGGGTTCGGTGCGCAGGGCTGTTGGCGATGCCTTTGATGTCATCCTGGGAAGTGCCGCGGAGGAGATTCCCTCCATCCTGGAAGAGTTAGACCAGACAGCGGCTGAACTGGTGGCTGAGATCGAAGGATAATCTTACCGGGGGGTTAGGATTAAGCTACAACAAGAAGCGGGTGTTTAGTGAAGATCTAGCACCCGCTTTTTTCTGCTAAGGATAGACCAGAGGACACTTGATGGCAGCTAAACCCAAGGTGATGATCTACACAGACGGCGCTTGTTCCGGAAACCCGGGCCCGGGAGGCTGGGGCGTGCTGTTGAAATATGGGACGACAGAAAAAGAACTCAGCGGCGGGGAAAAGGAAACTACCAATAACCGTATGGAGCTGACAGCGGCCATCCAGGCTTTGCGGGCGCTCAAACAGCCCTGCCGGGTGGACCTGTTTACCGACTCGGAGTATTTGAAGAAAGGGGTCACTCAGTGGATGGTAAACTGGAAAAAACTGGGTTGGCGGAGGGGAAAACCAGGGAAAACTCAATCCCTGGCGAACGCTGATCTATGGCGGATCCTGGATCAGGAGATGGAGGATCACGAGATAAGATGGCACTGGGTGCGGGGACACGCAGGGGTAGAACATAATGAAAGGGCAGATCAATTGGCCAAGGGAGCCATCCCGCAGGGGAGGTGACCGCCCCGCCGGGAATTCTGGAGGACGCTTGATCGGTAGGCATTATTGCCGGAATGGAATTCCCGGCGGCCAGGGAAAATAATCAATTCATCTGCAATCATCACTCAGGTATAATTTCAGGTATGAAAAACACTCAGTTCTCCCCGGAAACCGAACAAGAACTTACCATGGCCCGCCGATCCCGCCGGGAGGGAAATGAAGGAAGGGCCCGGGTTTGTGCCCGGCGGGCTGCCGGTTTTGCCGTCCAACGTCATCTGCAAAAGAAAGGGATCCTCCCCAAAGAAGTTAATGCCTACCAGGCTTTGCTCCATTACCGGGAGCAGCCGGAATTAGCGGCTGAAGTTAGCGAAGCGCTGGGCTGGTTAACCGCCCGGGTGGACCATGATTATCAACTACCGGAAGGGGTGGATTTGATCCAAGAAGCGGAGGTTGTAATCACTTCGGTAGGGGATCAACCGGAGGACACAGAGGCTGATGGTTAATAAAAGCTTCTGACCAAGAAGGAAAGGGGAATGATCTTGAAAACCAAAGCTCTACTGCTGGTTTGCCTGGGAATATGCGCGCTGGTTGTTCTGACCTCCTGCAGCGGATGGGGGCAAAATCTGCCGGTCAGTTCACCTGCTCCTGGAGGATTTGATTCCCCAACAGCGGCCCCGGCAACAATTCCGGTCGAGCCTCTTCCCACTGCAGTTATTTCGTCCGAGACCCTGCCCTCAACTTCCACTTCAGTCCCTGACCCCACCCGGCAAACAACCAATCCTCGAATTCAGTACCAGATAGATGCTCAGCTTGATTATGCCAGCCGGCGGGTTGAGGTTACCCAGAAGGTTTTGATTCCTCATCCTGCCGATCATCCCCTGGATGAGCTGGTTTTGATCATTCCTCCGCGGGCCTGGCCCCAGGCGTTCACTTTCGATGAATTTGCCTGGGGAGACGGGGAGCCGGTTGACGAGTATGACCTCCAGGGGGTGAAATTGACCATTCCTCTTGATGAGTACTGGGTGCCGGGGGAAACGCGTCAATTAAGTATGTCTTATACCCTGGAGCTGCCCGTCCAAAACGCCCGGGAAGGGTATGGACCTTCTCCCTTTGGATACACTCAACTGCAAACTAACCTGGTGGATTGGTATCCCCTGGTTCCTCCCTACCGGGAAGATGCCGGCTGGGTTGCGCACGAACCCTGGATATTTGGTGAGTATCTGGTTTATCCAGCTGCAGATTATGAGGTGGGGCTGCAAATCATCAACAGTCCGGAACTGGTTGTCGCTGCCAGCGGAAAGGAACTGACAGGGACCTCCACCCGCCGATACCACCTGGAGGACGCCCGTAATTTTGTTTTTTCAATCAGCCCGGATTATCAGGTGCTGGCGGAAGAAGTTGGGGGAACTACCGTCCTTGGCTATATCTTCCCTTCGTACCAGGATTCGGGGAAGGCAGCTTTTCAAACGACGGTGGAAGCCCTGGAATTGTACCGGGAGCTTTATGGGCCTTACCACCAGGAAACGCTCTCCATGGTTCAGGCGGATTTCAATCACGGGATGGAATATGAGGGATTATATTTTCAAAGCCGGGGATTTTTTGATACTTACAACGGCACGGAAAAGAATTTTTTGACGATCATCGCCGCTCACGAAACTGCCCATCAGTGGTGGTACGGTCAGGTAGCCAATGATCAGGCGCTGGAGCCCTGGTTGGACGAAGCCCTGTGCACTTTTAGCGAGCTGGTTTATTATGAAAACTATTATCCCGAGGCTGTTGAGTGGTGGTGGGCGGTGCGGGTGAATTATTACCAGCCGGAGGGGGCCATTGATCGTTCGATTTATGACTTTACCGGGCCGGGGGATAATTACCTGAATTACCGGGATGCTACTTATCTGCAGGGGGTCAAGTTTATAGTCCGGCTGCGGGAGACCCTGGGGGAGACCCGGTTCTATGCTTTTCTCCAGGATTATCTGGTCAGCTACGAAAATCAGGTGGCTTCCGGGGAGGATTTTTTCCGTCTGCTGGATGGGTATCTGGAAGAAGATCCGGGATGGTTGGGGGAATATTTTTCCAGAGAAGGTGAGCCCTGAGGCAGTCGGGGGCAGTCATCAGATCAGGCGGTGTTCCACGGCGAACTTGATTAGTTCAGTAAGGTCCTCAACTCCCAATTTCTTCATCAACCGGCTGCGGTAAGTGCTCACCGTGCTCAGCGAAAGGTGCAGGCTGCTGGCAATCTCCTTGCTGGTTTTACCTTCAGCGACCAACCCCAGTACCTGCCTTTCCCGCTCGCTCAGCGAATCAAGCGGGGAGGCGGAGTTTGCCGGGTCACGAACCAATAAATAGTCATCAATCATCTGTTCGGTCAGCGCTTTGCTCAAGAAGCGGTTGCCCCGGGCTACTTCGTGAATGGCATCGACCACTTCCAGTCCGGAGGTTTCTTTTAATAGATACCCCCGGGCTCCGGCCTGAAAAGCCTGATAGATGTGTTCTTTGGTGGCGTACATGGAGAGGATGATCACCTGGATTTCCTTTTGCTGCCGCATAATCTCCCGGGTGGCTTCCACTCCGTTGAGTTCTGGCATGTTGATATCCATCAGCACCACATCCGGATCCAGATTTCGGCAGAGTTGGACAGCCTGCCGTCCGTTTCCCGCCTGCCCGGCGATTTTAAGGTCAGGTTCTTTCTCCAGGATCGATTTTAATCCCTCCCGGAGCACTTGGTGATCATCAGCCAAAAGGATCTCAATGGTCACAATTTACTCCCGTGGTACCAGGACCGTGACAGCAGTTCCCTGTCCGGGGGATGAATCCAGCCTAAATTTTCCATCAATCCGGGCTGCCCGTTCTTCCATATTGACTAAACCCCAACCCCGGTTTTTGCTGAACTCCTGGACCTGATCGGGGTCAAACCCCACCCCGTCATCTTCAATGATCAGTTGGACCTGGTTTTGTTCTTCCTGCAGGGTGACTGTCACCTGACCAGCCCGGGCGTGCCGGGCGACATTGGTCAGGGCTTCCTGGGCGATGCGGAAAAGCATGCTTTCCTTCTGGGAACTCAGCCGCGGTTTGAGAGCCTCTCCCTCGACTGAAGCAGAGATGTTGGTCCTGTCTCTGAATTTATCCACATACCAATTTAGCGCTGCCTGCAGGCCGTAATCATCCAGGATCGAGGGGCGGAGATCGTCCATCACAGAGCGGATGCCGCTGGTGATTTCCTCCAGAATGGCCTGGGCATCATCCAGTCTGGTCAGATCTTGATCCTCAGATTTTTCCAGCTGTTCTTTGATCATGTTCAGGTTGAAACCGAGCAAAGCCAGGGATTGTCCAACCTGATCGTGCAGCTCCCGGGCTAACCTGGTCCGTTCTTTTTCTTCGGCTTCTTCAATCCTGGTGGTTAATTTGATCAATTCCTCATTGCGGGTGCGCAGCATTTCCGTGATCAGAGCGTTTTTCAGGGCGGTGCTGGCCTGAGTGGAGAAGATTTCGATGGCCGGAACATCCAACTCGCGCAGATCGGGTCCCAGTACGACCAGTAAACCCCGGGGCTGATCTCCAATCAGCAGGGGAGAAAAAAGAGCATACTCAAGTTTGAAGAGCTTTTTCATCAGCTGGATCAGAGGTTGACCAACTCCAGGGAGAGCTTCCTGGATGAGCTCTTCACTGATGGCTTTAAAAGTTGTTTTTTGGTTATGGATCAGCTGAAGAAAACGGCTGTCGGGTTTGAGCTTAAATCTGAACTCTGAGGAGTTCAGTCCGGTCAGCCGGTCAAATTGTTTGACCAATTGAGGATCGAAGGAGGTATATCTCTGGTGCAGAGTTTTTCCTTCTTCGTCCAGGGTCAAGATCGAGATGTTCAATCCCAGGTCGGTAATTTCCTGTCCAATGGTTTGAAAAATTTTTTCTGGCTCCAGGATATCCTGCACGGAATGAGCGGCCTGGCTGAGGCTGATTAACAGCTGGCGGTTGCGCTTCAGGTCTTCCAGGGTTTTTTCCTGCCTGGTGATATCCTGGTACACGCCGATTAACCGGATCGGGTTTCCCCGATCGTCGAATTCAAAAGTTCGTGAAGAAAGCATGGTGCGTATTTCCCCGCCCGGATGGACGATCCGGAACTGCAGTTCCCGCACCTGTTTATCAGCGACCATTTGCTGGAATGCGTTAGAGACAAATTCTCGATCTTCGGGATGGATTGCCCCCCGGGCTGTTTTCAGACTGATTTTTTCTGTCGATTTATCTGCGTCCAGGCCGTGGACGGCGTACATGTTTTTGGACCAGGTCGCGGAATCGTCTTCCAGGTTCCAGATATAGCTGCCCACCCCGGCGATTTCCTGGGACCGGCGTAATAATTCTTCCCGTTCCTGAAGGGCTTTTTCGGTTTTCTTCCGGGAGGTGATGTCCACCGCGATCTGGATGTGAGCCAGCCGTCCATCGGACCAGTGAACAGCCCGGTCGGTGTTCAGGTACCAGCGGTTCATTCTTGGGTTAAAATCTTCCCAGGTGGAAGGTTCTCCTGGCATGTCGTTTTCGGATAACAAGTTTTCCAACCGACAGTGACTGCACGGTTGGTCTTCTCCCCGGAAGACCCGGTAGCATTTCTCCCCGGTGAAATCACCCCCAAAATCCTTGATCATTGTATTGTTCATATACAGGATCTTATAGCTGTTAAAATCCGTAACATAAATATGGGCGTCTATGCTTTCCAGGACGGTTTCCAGGGTTTGGCGGGTCTGTTTCTTTTCCAGCTCGGCCTGTCTTCTCTCGGTGATATCCGATATAAATCCTTCGATTTCCAGGTAATTACCCGCTTGATCCCGGCGGGTGCCGATCCCCCGTTCCCAGACCCATTTTTCTCTTCCTCCCGCTGTCTGGATCCGGTAGGTGATTTCAAAGGAGCGGTCCTCTTCCAGCGCGGCTTGCACTTTTTCCCAGACTAGATCCAGATCCTGGGGATGGATGAGGTCGGCGTAGTTTTTCCCTTTCCCGGCGATCAAATCCTGCTGCAGATATCCTGTGAGATCTTCACATCCGCCGCTGATAAAGAGCATTTCCCAATCCTTATTGTTGCGGCAGCGGTAAGCCATTCCCGGTAAATTGCTCATCAGGGTAGACAACTGCCGCTCACTTTCCTGGAGTTCTTGCTGGGCTCGGACCCGATCAGTGATATCCCGCCCTACTGATTGGTATTCGGTGATATCTCCGTCGCTGTTGAACAGCGCCCGGTCGGTCCATTCCTGCCATTCGATTTCCCCTTCCCGGTTGATCACCCGGTGTTGATAGGTGGTCAAGGGATTTTCCGGGGTCAATGACTGATACTGCTGCTTCACCAAACCCCGGTCCTCTTCGGGGATGAGGGGGAAGAAACTTTTCCCCAGCAGTTCTTCAGCCGAGCTCCCAACCTTCTTTTGATAGGCCTGGTTGACAAAGGTCAGCTTCCCGTCCGGGGAAAACCGGCAGATGAATTCTGACTGGTCCTGCACGATGGAGCGGTAGCGGTGCTCACTCCTCCGCAGGGTTTCTTCGAATTGTTTCTTTTCGGTGATATCCTGGACAAAGGAGACCGCTCCCCGATATTTTCCCCCTTGATCCATCAGGGGAGAAGTCAGGACCCGGGTATAGACCGGGGATCCATCCTGATGCTGAAAGGTAAATTCATGTTCTTCTTCAATTCCTTCCTCCCGCCTTTTCAACATGGTTCGGGCGAGATTCTGAGCTTCTTCGTCCATAAATTTAAACAGGCTTTTACCCTGCATATCCTCCACCGGGTAACCGAGCAGGTCCGCCATCGCCGGGTTGACAAAGGTGGTTCGGCCGTCTTGATCGAGACCCCAGACGCCCTCTTTGAGGTTTTCCAGGAGAAGTCGGTGGCGTTTTTCGCTTTCCCGGAGCTGCTCCAGGGCATCCCGGCGCTGGGACTGGAGGAGTTCATGGGCCAGTACGTTCTGGATGGTGTTGGGCAGCCGGCGGATGCGCTGGGGCGTTTTGACGATATAATCCGCTGCCCCGCGCTTGATGGATTCGGCCGCAATTTCTTCAGAGCCGGTGCCGGTGACGATGATCACAGGAGTGTGAGGAAAGTTTTCCCGGACAGCATCCAGAACCTGCAGACCGGTAAAACCGAGAATGTTGAAATCAGAGAGCACCAGGTCGAATCTTTCTTCTGCCAGCAGCTGGTTAAATTCTTCCCGGTTGGCAGCTTCTATCAGTTGATAATCATACCCGGAATTATTCAGCGTGTCCCGGATCAGGGCCCGGTCGAGCGGGTAATCATCGATGTAGAGGATGCGGGTGGGCTTGGGAGTCATAAAATCAATCCTTACGGGGAGGACCCAGGTTGATCGTCAACCAGTACTCCTTTATTTTACCAACTACACTCAAAAAACCCTCAAAGGATACCGGTTTGACCAGGTAGCTGTTGACCCCGAGGTCATAACCCAGCGCACGGTCAGCTTCCTCTGACGAGGAGGAGAGGATGATAACCGGGATTTGTTTTAATGTGGGCCGGTCCTTGATCTCTCTGAGGACGTCCATCCCGCTGATTCCGGGCAGCTTCAGATCGAGCAAGATTATATCCGGCAGGGGATATTCATCTCGGTCCTGATATTTTCCTCTCCCGTGAAGGTAATCCAGGGCCCTTTCTCCGGTGCTGGCGACATGGACCGGGTTGCGCAGGCGGGCTTCCTGGAAGGCGTCCAGGGTGAGCACCACATCCATTTCGTTATCTTCTACCAGCAGGATAAAAGCTTCTTCTGCCATGGGCTTCTCCTTACATCACCCCAGCGGGATTTTGACGGTAAAAGTGCTGCCGACCCCGGGTTCGGAGCTGACGCTGACCTCGCCTTCAAGCAGTTTGACAGCTTTTTGAACCAGGGCCAGGCCCACTCCGGTTCCCGGGTAGTCTTCTGCGGAATGTAAGCGTTGGAAGATATTGAAAATTTTCTCCTGGTGCTCGGGAGGGATGCCGATTCCCTGATCACTGACTTTGATGATTAATTGGCTTTCCCGGGCCTGACAGCTTAACTGGATCCGGGGTGGAGTTCCGGGTTGATGATAGGTCAGGGCATTGTCCAGCAGGTTGAGCATGATTTGCTTGAGTAGGGTCCGGTCGGTAAAGATTTCCGGCAGGGTCTCTTTATCCCAGGTAATGACTGCTCCGGATTCGTTAATATCTTCTACCAGGTCCTGGAGGAGGTGAGAAAGGAGCTGCTCGCAGTCCACTCGTTGACCGTGGACGGCGTTTTTCCCCAGCCGGGAGTAGCGCAGCAGATCATCAATCAGGTTGCTCATCCTGGTGCTGGCCTGGACGATGTATTGGAGATACTGCTTGCCCTGTTCGTTGAGGTCATCCTGGTGGCGGTCTGCCAGGATGTGGGCAAACCCGCTGATTCCCCGCAGCGGTGCCCGCAGGTCGTGTGATACCGAGTAGACGAAGGATTTAAGTTCCTGGTTGGCCATGGCCAGCCCTTGATTGGTTTCCTGCAGATCTTGGGTCAGGGCGGCCATCTGGGCGTTGAGTGAGTTCACTTCCTCGATTTGACCTTCCAGCTCTTCTGTACGGGAGGCGACGAGTTTTTCCAGGTGCTGACGGTGCTGAACCAACTCTTCCTGTCTCTGGCGCTGTTCGGTGATATCCCGGGCGATGTTATAGCTGATCCCCTCCTCGGGGTCCGGGCGGGCGATCCAGTCCAGCCAGCGGTAGCCGCCTGACTTTGTTCGATAGCGGTTGACGAAGTGAAGCACATCTTTTCCCTTTTTTAACTGCTCCTCAACTATTTTTATGGTAGGTTCTTTGTCTTCCGGGTGGACGAAATCCAACCACGGTTTACTGAGCAGTTCTTCTGGAGAATAGCCGAGCACTTCCTGGAAAACAGGGTTGATCTTGGTAAAGGTGGATGTGTTCAGGTCAGCGACAGCGATCATATCAGGGGACATCTCAAAGATATTTTCCAGCTCTTGGCGATATTCTTCCTCCCTGGTGATATCTACGCCCAGGCTGGCCGTCCCTATTCTTTTCCCCTGGGAATTGTGGAGCAGGATATTATTCCAGGCGATCATCCGCTGCTCACCACGCTGGGTGACAATGGCGTTGAGGTAAGGAGTTTCCAGCGTGCCTCCCTGGAGCGCTTTCAGGTACATCGATTCTTTGATTTCCTCCTGGACTTCCCGGGGGAGAAAAGTGGCAAACCAATCAACTCCCAGGACTTCTTCCCGGGACCAGCCGGTCAGATCCAGAAAGAAATCATTGCAGAAGGATATCTTACCGTTGTCATCCAGGATGACCCCGATCATTTCCACTTTTTCCAGGATTTCCCGGAAGCGCCGTTCAGACTCCATGAGGATTTTTTCTCGTTCAGTTTTGTGGGTGATGTCCTGGGCGATGATCATGCCGGTTGAAGTTTCTCCATCGCCATCAGGGATCGGCAGGACGGACATCGTATAAACTCCGGGGTCCAGGTTTACCCTGATAACCGAAGATTCTCCGTTCAGTGCTGATAAAGCGGCGGAAGTGATCTTTTCGGCTGCTTTTTCTGGAAATGCTTCTGGGATGGTTTTGCCCGGCAGCTGATCAGATGGTAAATCGGCTTGCTCGAGTCCGGAGCCTTCCCTTAGCAGTATCCGCAGGGCAGCATCAAACACCAGGACAGAGCCCTGGGGAAGGTTGTGGAGTAAGGTTTGATAACGTTTTCTATTTTTTTCTGACTTCGTGAGGAGATAGGAAATTAGTAATCCAAAGCCGAGGAATAGAAGCACAACACCGATTCGAAGGAGTAATTGAGAGCGGGGCGTGGGAAAAAACAGAACGCGCCAGAAAGAATCCTGAGAGAGGAAGAGGTGATCCTGAACGGCGTCTAAAATCCAGAATAATAACCCGACCAGGGCGGCAAAGGAGATAATCTGTAGCTGTCTAGGCATCGATTTCCTGCCTTTTCTCAAACTTTTGTTGATTACCTGGTGAGCGCCGGTTGAAGGAAAGGTTCAACCGCAGTTCCTTGTCCGCTGTAAAACAGGAGCCTTCTGGGAAAAAGGAGGGTGGTTGCTCGGATCAGGGATCTGGTTCGATTGAAAACTTTGATCTGAAGGTTGGATGATCTCCCCGGGCTGTCCCCTGATCTGCTGTAAAGATTATACCTGATCCTGGGTACGGATTGGTAAGGTTAATTCTCCGCCGAGAGCGCGATAAACCCCAATGAAATATGGGGAACAATCTGTTCTTCAAAGATTAACTACAAACTTTATCATGGTTTCCCGACAGACAGATTCGCTGTCGAAGGGTATAGTAAAGGGCAGGAGGTAAATTAATTTTATATTATGAAAAACAAGGGAACTTTTCCCAACAGGATCTTAATCACCGAGGACCACAGCATCATCCGGCGCACGCTGCGGGATTGGCTCGGTGAAGAGTATCCAGGGTTAAGGGTAACTGAAGCCAGCAATGGCGAAGATGCTTTAAAGATCCTGGAAACCCGGCCGCTTCCCGAGTTGGTCCTGATGGATTTTCATTTGCCCGGGCGCAGCGGGATAGACATTTCCCAGGAAATCAAAGCCAAGCACCCCGAACTTCCGGTGGTGATCTTGACCATTCAAGAAGATGATCAATACCAGGCGAAGGCGTTTGAGGCCGGGATTGATGGTTATGTAGTGAAGAGGAAGATGTATACTGATTTAATCCCCACAATTTCCGCGCTATTTAATTCGGAAACTGAAGAAGGGGTGATGTAGATGAAACTCGAAAAGATGTTGTTATTAATCGTTTTTTCCTGCTCAGCAGCGGAAGAGGATAACCTGTTTTGTTATCAAAATCATGCTAATGGTTAATTCACATCACCCGGTGGATTTAGCCGCTTATCTCGATGTCATCAAGCGTTCTCTGCCCTTTTGGCTGCCCCGGACCATCCTTCCCGGGCGCAGCCTGCTGGGTTCAACAGCGGGTGTTTCGGGATAATAAGCAAAATATTACGGACAACATACTGCTATGGACCTCAAGGAAATCAAAGTATTAATTATCGAAGATAATCCTGGAGATATCCGCCTTTATCGGGAGATGCTTTCCAGCGAGGATCCTGACCGCTGGAAGCTGGATGAGAGCAGGACTCTGGAAGATGCCCTCAACAAACTTACCCGCCATGAGTATGATCTGATCGCTCTTGACCTTTCTCTCCCTGACAGTCAGGGTTTAGAAACTTTCCACAGGCTCAAGAGGATCAATGAAGATACTCCGGTTGTGATTTTAACCGGAAGGGACAATCCCGCCGTGGATTTAACTGCAGTCCAATCCGGCGCCCAGGATTTTCTCCACAAGGAAAAACTTTCTCCCTATCTGATTTCCCGCTCCTTCTTGTACGCCATTGAACGGTATCAACTCAATAAAGCCCTGGTGGAACTATCCCTCAGGGATGATTTAACAGGGCTGCTCAACAGGCGCGGCTTTGTCACCCTGGGTGAACAACAGTTGAAACAAGCTGTGCGATCCCGGGACACACTGACCCTTTTTTTTGTTGATATTAACGGCCTGAAAAACATTAACGATAATTTTGGCCATAAAGAAGGCGACCTGGCCATTCAAGCGGCCGCCCGGGTGCTCCAGGGGGCTTTTCGGGAATCAGACGTGATCGCCCGGATGGGAGGGGATGAGTTTGCGGTTCTGGCCGCGGGAGCTGAGCGAGACCATCAGGCGATCATCTCCCGCCGTTTGGGAGAACAATTAGAATCAATCTCCCGGAAGATGGATTTGCCTTTCCGCTTGTCGTTGAGCCTGGGAGCCGCTGTCTGGAAGCCGGGGCAAAATCGGAACCTGGAAGAGCTGTTTAAAGTGGCTGATCGGGCGATGTACGCTCATAAAATTGATCAAAACCAGGTGCCCTCCTCAGGTAATCGTGTCATTTATCCTGTCGGGGAAATGCCCCCATTTATTCCTGACGGGATGGATTTGCTGCTGATTGAGGATAATCCGGGGGATGCCCGGTTGGTCAAGGAATTTCTCCGGGTTACCCGGAAGGAGATCCGGATCACGCATGTCCAGAAGATGGCGGAAGTTAGAGAGCTCCAGGGATTAAAATTTTTTTCTGTCATTCTCCTTGATCTTTCTCTGCCGGATTCCCAGGGAATAAACTCCGTTAAAGCGGTCCAGCACCTTTTTCCGGCAGTGCCGGTGGTTGTTTTTACCGGTCGGAATGACAGCCAGACGGCTGCAAAAGTCCTTCAGGCTGGTGCTCAAGATTATTTGATCAAGGGTCAATTTGACGAAAACCTCCTGGAAAAATCACTGGCCTATGCGGTGGAGCGTCACGCTCTCTATCAGCGAAACCAATCCTATTTATTGGAAATAAAAAAATCCGAAGAAATTAAACAGAGCATATTCGATCGTGCTGAGATCGGGATTTACCGGGTCAACTCCCGGGGTTTGGTGACCTTCGCTAACCGGGCTTTGCTCGAAATTCTGGGCTATGAATCGCTGACAGACTTTTCTGGAAAAGTTTTTTTTGAGGAACATTTCCAGTTTTCCGAAAGTTTGATTCAGCGGTTGTTCGCCGGTGAGGAAAGTTTGAGCGGCAAGACCGACCTGATATACACTAAAGAAGGTCAATCTCTTCCCGTCCGGATTGGTTCCACGCTTTCCATTGTTGATGGAGAACCCATCATCCAGGGCACGATTGAAGATATCAGCGCAGCTGTGGAATCAGAACGCCAAATTCGGATGCAGGCCTCGGCTTTGAACGCGGCGGCGAATGCCATTATGATCACCGATGATGAAGGGTCTATCCTCTGGACTAATCCCGCTTTCACCGATCTGACCGGCTATGAAGAGGAAGAAATTCTGGGCAAAACCCCCGGGTTTTTGAAATCCGGGAGGCAGGATGATGACTTCTACAGCCAGTTCTGGGCGACGATCAAGGCCGGTAACGTCTGGCAGGGAGAAATGGTCAACCGGAAGAAGAACGGTTCTTTGTACACGGAAAGGATGACCGTCACCCCTCTTAAGGATGACCAGGGTGAAGTTTCCCGGTTTATCGCTGTGAAAGAAGACATCACCGCATTTATCGAAGATCAAAAATTGCTCGAGCGCCGGTTTAAAGAAGTAGATATCCTGAAAAATGTCGCCACAGCGGGAATTGAAGAAAACGATGAGGATTCGCTGATCAACAAGGTGACAGATATCGTGGGGAATGCCTTTTTCCCGGACCATTTCGGCGTTCTGTTAACCACAGAAGATAAGAACAGCTTATATATTCATCCAGGATATCAAGGGATTCCCGAGGAGATGCTGGGCAAGGAGGTCAGTTTTCAGTGGGGGGTAGTCGGCCGGGTAGCCCGCACCGGGCAAGCGGAATTGATCACGGATGTCACCCGTGATCAGGATTATGTTGCTGTTAATCCGGAGATCAAATCCGAGTTATGTGTTCCCATCAAGAGGGAGAACGAGCTGCTGGGTGTGATCAACGCTGAAAGCAGTCAGCCCCAGGCGTTTTCTCCAGATGATGCCCGCTTGCTGACCACGATCGCCGGCCAACTGGCTTTGGCTGTCAGCAATCTGCGCAGTCAGGTCCTGGAGCACCGACAGCGGCAGGTTGCGGAGATGCTCTCTGAGATTGCCCTGACGTTGAACAGCAGCCTGGAGATCGACCAGCTGCTGGACCAAATCCTGGACAGCATCGCCGGATTGATCCCCTATGAGTCTGCCAGTTTGATCCTGTATCGAGAAGGGGTGGGGCAGACCCTGCGTCATCGGGGGTACCGGGAGCGGGGTTTAGAGGAGTGGATGGATGATTTTTCCATCCAGCTGGATCAGCCCAAGTTCCGCAGCCATGAAACAATGTTCCAGGAGTTGGAGCCGGTACTGATCAAGGATACGGCACAGGACCCGGATTGGGAAGTTTACCCGGAAACTTCCTGGATCCGTTCTTACCTGGGCATCCCTATCAGCAAAAACGGCAAGCTCATCGGGGTGATCAACCTGGATCATTCCCGGGCCAATGCTTTCTCGGAGCATTTTGTAGATATTTTATCAGCCCTGGCAAACCAGATGGCTAATGCCCTGGAGAATGCCCAGCTCTACCGGCAGCAAAAGCGGCAGGTTGATTTCCTGGAATCCCTCCGGCAGATTGATTTTGCTATTACCGGCAGTATGGATCTACAGGTGACCCTGGAAGTAATTTTGATGGAAGTGATGAACCAGCTGCGGGTGGATGCGGTTCAGGTCATGCTCTATGACCAGCGGAGTTATATGCTGGAACCGGCGGCCAGTCGGGGATTCAAGTTCCCCAAATCCTCCTGGGATGATCTTCATCTGGACGGGATACTGCCGGGGAAAATAATTCAAAACCGGGAGCCGCTGGGGTTGGAAGGGGCGGAGCTGGCAAAATATCCTCTGATCAGAAAGGAAATGTTTGAATCCGAAGGCTTTCAGGGCTATTATGGTCTGCCGCTGATCGCCAAAGGCAATGTGGTCGGGGTGATGGAACTCTTCTGGAGCCGATCCTTTGTGCCTGATGTAGAGTGGAAGAATTATGCGGAAACAGTAGCCACCCAGACGGCAATCGCTGTTGATAACTCTCAGCTGTTTGGTGAACTGCAGCAGGCCAACAGAGAAATATCGCTGGCCTATGACAGCACCCTTGAGGGTTGGGCGGGAGCCTTAGAACTGCGGGATCATGAGACCGAAGGACATTCCCGCCGGGTGGTTGATCTGACCATGATCCTGGCCAGGGAGATGAATCTCCCCAAGCCACAATGGATTCATGTCCGCCGCGGCGCGCTGCTGCATGATATCGGCAAAATGGGCGTCCCTGATCGAATTCTTCAAAAACCCGGACCGTTAACGGAACAAGAATGGGAGCTGATGCATAAGCACCCCCTCTATGCTGAAAGGTGGCTGGGTCCGATTAAATATCTCAAGCCGGCCCTGGATATACCCCTTTATCATCATGAACGCTGGGATGGTACCGGTTATCCCTACGGTTTGAAAGGGGATAATATACCTCTGGTTGCCAGGATCTTTGCCGTGGTCGACGTCTGGGATGCCCTCCTTTCAGATCGGCCTTACCGGGACGCCTGGCCGCGGGAAAAGGTGGTGGAACACATCCGGGAAGAATCAGGAAAGCATTTTGACCCCCAGGTGGTGGAGAGTTTCCTGGAAGCTGTCGCTGATATCCAGTTTTAATTGTACTGGGGGAAAGGGTCTCCTCATCAAGGATAGGATTGAACTGGACAAACAGGCTGCTGTTAATCAACCATTGAGCATTTTTCCCCTGAGAGGAACACAGATGAAAAAAGTTGCGTTGAAAGAAAATGTCGCTGTTCTGTTTTTGTTTATTTCCCTGTTGATGGGGGGGTGCAGTCAGCAAGAACCCAGGGACCAGGTAATTTTGCAGTTAAAGTGGTTCCATCAGGCCCAGTTTGCGGGTTTTTATGTCGCCCAGGAACAGGGCTATTACGAAGAGGAAAACCTGGATGTGATTTTCCTGGAAGGCGGACCGGAAGTAGACGTCCTGGAACAGGTCCAGAGCGGGAATGCCGATCTGGGAATTTACTCCCCGGAGGATATCCTCATCGCCCGGGGTCAGGGTCAGCCGCTGGTCGCCCTGGCGGTGATTTATCAGCTGAACCCCATGGTTTTTGTTTCCCTGGAGGAGGGGGAGATCCATCACCCCGCCGACCTTCTGGGTCGAACGATCTCTCTTGCCCCGGGTGGAGAAATTCAATTTCAGGCCATGATGAAAAAGCTGGATCTGGAGCTCGACCGGGTGGAAATCAAGCCCTTTTCTTACGATTATGAATCTTTTTATACGGGGGAGGTCGATGTCATCGAGGCCTACGCCACGGGAGGTTTGATCCGCATCCATCAGCAGGGATTGGATGTCAACACCATCTGGCCGGGCGATTACGGGGTGCAGTTTTATTCCGATACTCTGTTTACGACCGCAGAACGAATAACGGGCCAACCAGATCTTTTAGAACGTTTCTTAAGGGCTTCGCTGAAAGGCTGGCAGGATACCATCGAGGATCAATCCGCAGCGGTGGAGATCACTTTACGCTATGCAAAAGAAGCTGATCCTGACCTGCAGGCACAGATGTTGAATGCCAGCATCCCGCTGATTCACACCGGAGATTATCCGCTGGGTTGGATGGATCATGACCGCTGGCGGGGGATGCACGATACCTTGCTGGACCAGGGGCTGCTGGATCAGCCGGTGGACCTGACAGAGGTTTACACCAACAGATTCCTGGAAGCTATTTATGAGGTGAATCCATGAAATGGTTGACCGCATCCTGGAATAATTTAAAAACCCGTCTGGTGGGCATGTTCCTCCTGTTTTCGGTGCTGCTGGTGTTTTCGGTCAGTTTGTTAATCCACAATCAGGCCGATGACGCTCTCCAGGTCAGCGTGGAAAATCGGCTGACCAATGTCGCCTTGTTAAAAGAGGCGGAGCTCAACCGTTGGGCTGAGAGCAATAAAAGCACCTTACGCGCTCTGGCCCAGCGTCCTTTGATGCGGGAGTATTCGGTACAGTTAATTAAGAATGAAAACTCCTCAGATGCTGATAGGATCCGGGCGTTAATCATCCAGGACCATCTGCTTCCTTCCCTGGCGGCGGCTGGAGGATTCCAGGATATTTCCCTGATCCGGGCAGAGGATGGATTAATCCTGGCCAGTTCGAATCCTGATCTGGAAGGCAAATACCGGGAAAGCAAGGAGTTTTTCCTCCAGGGCAGGGAGGGAACTTATCTGGGGAGGCCAGAATTTTTTCTGGGCGACGAGCGTCCAGTGCTGCACATCAG
Source organism: Anaerolineales bacterium (assembly GCA_034520505.1). Taxonomy (GTDB): domain Bacteria; phylum Chloroflexota; class Anaerolineae; order Anaerolineales; family UBA11858; genus B10-G9. The sequence continues at coordinate 306,463 of JAXHNK010000001.1, forward strand.
CACCCCCCTGCAAAGCCCTCAGGGAGAAACGGTCGCTGTGTTGGCTGGACACACAGATCTCGATGAGATTTCCAAGATAATGACCCAGCATCGGGAATTTAGCCGGACTCAGGATACATATTTGATCAACAAAGCTAATCTGATGGTCACGGAAAGCCGCCATACACCGGATTCGGCTCACCGGATTTTTGTGTTTACCGATGGAGCAGAACAGTGTCTGAAAGGAAACAGCGGTTCCGGTCTCTATCTGGATTACCGTCAGATTTCTGTCGTAGGGATCTACCGCTGGCTTCCCGCCTGGCAAATGTGTTTGCTGACCGAACAGGACGAGGCGGAAGCCTTTGGATTGATCAGTGAACTCACCCGCAGCACGCTGGGTATCGGCCTGTTGGTAACCATGTTGGGAGTAGCGGGAGGGATCCTGTTTTCCCGGAGTATTACGCAGCCGCTCAGGGAACTTTCCCGGGGGGTGGAGGAAATTTCCCGGGGCAACCTGGACCCATCAGGTGGATCTGGATACCAGAGACGAACTGGGCGAGCTGGCCAGGAGTTTTAACCAGATGAGCAGCAGCCTGGCTCAATCCCGAAGTGAGAACCAGCGGATGCTGGATCAGCTGCAAACGTTTAATGAGGAGCTGGACAGTCGGGTGAAAGAGCGCACTCGCGATCTGAGGGAAGCCCAGCAAGAGGCTTTGAGTTTGATGGAAGAGGCCCAGCAGGCCCGGAGGGCGGCTGAGGTTAGTGAAACCCGCTTCCGGTCACTGTTTGAACAATCCCCGATCTCGCTCTGGGAGGAGGATTATTCTGCTGTTAAGGCTTGCCTGGATGAGATGCCCTGGGAAGAAACAGGCAGCCTGGAAGATTATTTTGCCGATAACCCCCGGGATTTGAAAACCTGTGCGGACAAGATCCGGGTCACGGCGGCTAATCAGCGTTCCCTGACTATGTTCGGGGCGCAGACCGAGGCTCAGCTGAGTGCTGACCTGTCCGCAATCTATCTCCCAGAAACACGAGCAGATTTTGTAGACGAACTCACAGCTTTATCTCAGGGATCCTTCAGGTACAGTTCTCAAATTCCTTTTAGAACGCTGGACGGCAAACGAATCTGGACCAGCTATCAGGTCCAGATTCCACCCGAATATGAAGAAGATTGGTCGAAAGTGCTGGTTTCGATTATGGATATCACTTCCCGGGTAGAAGCCCAACAAGCTATCCTCCGGGAAAAGGAATTTTCTGAGCACATCATAAACAGCATCCCGGGCATTTTTTATGTCTTTTCCCCGGAGGGAGAATTTGAGCGCTGGAACGAGAATTTCAGCGAAGTATCTGAATATACAGATGCCGAAATTGGCCTCCTCCACCCCGTAGAATTATTCGAAGGTGGAGAACAGCAGCTGATAGAAGAGCGCATCAGGGAGACTTTTGAACGGGGTTCGTCCACGGTGATAGCGAATTTCAAGTCCAAAAGCGGAAAGAAGACGCCTTTTCTCTTGACCGGTGTCCGGGCAGAGATTGAAGGACGATTGTTGTTAATTGGCACCGGGGTGGACATCAGCAATCGGGTGGCTGCCGAAAAAGCGTTTGAGCAAAAAGCCCGGGAGCTGGCCCGTTCCAATCAGGACCTGGAGCAATTTGCTTATGTGGCTTCTCATGACCTGCAGGAGCCGCTGCGCATGGTGGCCAGCTATCTGCAGCTGCTGGAACGGCGGTATGGAAACACCCTGGAAGGGGATGCCCGGGAGTTCATGGCCTACGCCGTTGACGGGGCAACGAGGATGAAACACCTGATCAATGACCTCTTAGCCTATTCCCGGGTGGGCATCCGGGGTGGAAGCTACTCCAGGATCGATCTCAACCAGGTGCTGGGAAAAGTGCACAGCAACCTGGTGGAGCTGATAGAAGAAACTAACGCTGTGATCACTCACGGCGAGCTGCCGGTGGTCCCGGCTGATGAAACTCAGATTACGCAGCTTTTCCAGAATTTGATCAGCAATGCCATCAAGTTCAGGAAAGAGGGTGTCTCTCCGGTGATCCAAATTTTCTCACGACTAAGGAATGGAGGCTGGGAAATTGCTGTTCAGGATAACGGCATCGGCTTCGATCCTAAATATACTGATCGTGTTTTCGTCCTGTTCCAGCGCCTGCACAATCAAGAGGAGTACGAAGGGACCGGTATAGGATTGGCGATCAGTAAACGGATTGTGGAACGGCACGGTGGTAAAATCTGGGTGGATTCAGAGGTGGGTAGGGGCACGACATTTACTTTTACTTTACCTGAGAAGAGGGAAAACAATCCTTTGCTCGAGGTTTATTAAACCCGGCAGGGATAAACCTGATCGCAAGTGGGGAGCGGAACAAAGCACTGAGAAGACCAAACCCGAGGATGGGGTTGAAGGCCCAAGTCCAGGAAGGTGGTGAGCATTGCCAGGAGATCAGAAAGGAAAGCCGACGAAGATCCTGATCATTGAGGGTGATCCGGACCTGCTGCAGGCGGAGACCCGGCTGCTTAAGGGCGCTGATTTTGAAGTTTATCAGGCAAGGACAGGGGAGAAAGGCCTGGCAGCAGCCAGGCGGGTGGATCCTGATCTGATCTTGTTATCTGTGGAATTAACTGACACCAATGGTTTTTTGATCTGCGAGATGATCAAATCAGATCCGGACCTGCAGGATGCTTTTGTCCTGCTTATTTCAGGGGAGCTGGTTGATTCCCGGCATCAGGCCAAGGGGCTGGAGCTGGGTGCGGAGGATTATATTGTGCGGCCGGTCTCTGATCGGGAATTGGTGGCCAGGATAGTATCACTGGAAAGGGTCAAAGAAACGCAAAAAGAACTGCGGGATGCTAAGCAAGAATTGGAAGCGATCAATGAAAAGCTAGCCCGGTCAAACCGGGATTTACAGGACTTTGCCCACACGCTGTCTCACGATCTGCAGGAACCGCTGCGGATGGTTTCCAGTTTTCTGTCTTTATTAGCCCGTCAGTATGGCGAGCAGCTGGACGAAAACGCACAGGAGTATATTGACTTTGCGGTTGACGGAGCGGAGAGGATGAAGTCCATGGTTCAGGGGCTGCTTTCCTTTTCCCGGGTAACGACCCGTGGGGAGCCGATGGAACCGGTCGGCAGCCAGGAAACATTGTCAGCGGCCAGGGATAATTTACACGTAATGATCTCTGAGAGGGGAGCAAAAATCACTGCCGCTGAACTTCCGGAAGTACGGGGGGATTTCAACCAGATCACTCAACTATTTCAGAATTTAATCAGCAACGCCATTAAGTACAATGAACAAGAAATCCCCCGGGTGGAAATTGACGTGGAGAGGAAGGGAGGTTGCTGGCAGTTTTCTGTGCGGGATGATGGGGTGGGTATTGATCCCGCGCATCAAGAACGGATATTTACCATCTTCCAGCGTGAGCATACCCGGGGTGAATACCCCGCCGCCGGGGTGGGTTTGAGTATTTGTAAACGGATTGTGGAACGCCATGGTGGTAAAATCTGGGTAGAATCAACACCGGGCGAAGGTTCAACATTTTACTTTACCCTGCCCTCTGCAGAATAATATTGTGTACTGGAAAGATTAAGGAGCCGTGATGACTGGTGAGTTGGTGAAGCCTATAGATATTTTGTTAGTGGAGGACAACCCCGGGGACGTCCGGTTGACCAGAGAAGCGTTGAGGGAGGGAAAAGTACAGAACAACCTCCATGTGGTTATGGACGGCGAGGAAGCGCTGCAGTTTCTGCTCCGGGAAGGGAAATACAAAGACAGCGAACGCCCGGATTTAATTCTTTTAGATTTAAATCTGCCCAAGATGGACGGACGGGAGCTGCTGGGAAGGATTAAGAAGGAAAGGGATTTAAAGCGGATTCCCGTGGTGGTCCTGACTACCTCCAGGGCTGAAGAGGACATCGTTAAAACCTACAATTTGCACGCTAATTGTTTTATCACCAAACCCGTGGATCTGGAAAAGTTCTTTACTGTGGTTAAATCGATTGAAGAATTCTGGATGACGATCGTCAAGCTTCCGTCTAAATAAAGAGGGAGCGTGTTTTTCCTTCAGGTCTCCGGATCAGCAGGAAGGGAGATGTCTGGACAACTTACGAAATTGATAGCCGGGGCTGTAAGATTTTAAGCTAAGATAGAAGCAGGATCCATCCGCGAGGGTGGGTCCATAAGGGGACTTCTTCTCCTCCTTTCCTCCTTTTGAGAAGCTTTCACCTCACCGTTGGGAGCCGGTGAGGTGATTGCGTTAAATGGAAAGAGGCGACGATGGGATTCGAACCCATGATAAAGGTTTTGCAGACCTCTGCCTTACCACTTGGCTACGTCGCCTGGATAATAAGAAGCTGGCGGTCAATGGCTGACGTACAGCAGCCATCTGCCACCAGCCATGACGTTGTACAAGAGCGGGCGACGGGATTCGAACCCGTGATCTTCTCCTTGGCAAGGAGATGTTCTACCACTGAACCACGCCCGCTTGATTAGTGCCGAGAGCCAGAATCGAACTGGCGACACCGCAATTTTCAGTCGCGTGCTCTACCAACTGAGCTATCTCGGCCTAAATTCCACCCTGAACTTGCACCGCCCATTTTACACGGTAGAAATCACCTTGTCAAGCAAACGATCAGGCCGAACCATCGCTGGAGGTAAAGGGGATATAAAGTAAAAAGCCAACAGCAATGATGATTTCCCCGATCACAACCCCGGCTGCCTGCCAGGGCCCGAAAAAGGGTTGGACCGGCCAGGTCTGAGTGCCAAATCCGAAAACATCAGCCAGGCCCGAGACCAGGGAGATTAAGTAGCCGGTAGCAATCAGCCGCAGCCCTATATCCTGGGCGATACTTAGTTTCTCTCCGGGTTGGCGGCTGGCTTTCAGGCCGATGAAGCCTCCCAGACAGAGGATGCCCAGACCGGCTGTAAACGTTGCCGATTGGACAAATCCCACCACCGGACTGCGGTTGAGACCGAACAGATCGGGGTCGGCGCCCAGCAGGAAGATCAGGAAACCGCTGAGGGTGATGATTACCCCTAAGCGAATTTTGAGCCCTCGGTTGTTGTAGTTGATAAAACTCACAAGTAGGACCTCGGAGGCGGTTATCGAATTAGAGCTGGAAGCCGGAACGGGCGGGGATTATTTTATAGGAAAAATTGTCAATAAAGGTCAGCAAGTTGTCTCGCAGTTGGGTCCATTCCCGTGAAGCCAGGGCCAGGTTGAGCGCTGATTGACTGCGGCTCCGGGCTGAGACCATAATCTGGGGGTGATCGCCGTACATTGTGTACCAGGCGTCCACGGGCCGGATACCGAGCTGCTTGATCTCGGGGATAAATTCGCTGATCACGAATTCAAAGTATTCTTGCTCGCGATCTGGCAGAATGTCCCAACTCATTAAAATCTTGACAGTCACAATAACATTTTCCTGCTGGATAGATTTATTCTTCGTGCTCGAGGACGACAACGCTGGTTTCTGAAGCAGATCTCGTGCTGGTTACCCGCAGGCTGTTTTCAGGCTCTATCTGATCGAGGCCCATTTCTTTGATAAAGTTATCTAGGGGGTCAAGATCAAGTTTGCTGTCTTTGGTTTTGTAATACATGGGAACTGCGTAACTGGGCTCCAGCATCCGGATGACCTCAACTGCCTGGGAGGCATTTAAACCGTCGCCTCCTCCCACGGGGACTAGGGCGACATGAACATCTCCGGCGATGGATTTAACTTCCGACTGATTGGGCACCCGGTTTAAATTTCCCAGATGGGCCACGAGTACACCTTCGTAATCGAAGATGTACATCACATTTCGCTGCTGGTCAGCGCTTGCTTCTTTTTCGCGCGTAGTTTTGATCCCGGTAACGAAAACCTTCCCGATTTCATACTCGCCGGGACCATCAAGGACCTGCTGGGGTGAATTTCGCTTCCGGACAGCCTCGATGTGATTGTGCCCCGGGTCATCATGGCTGATGGTGATGATATCCGCAGAAAGATCCAGCTCCCGGTAACCAACAATCCGATGATCATAGGGATCGGTTACTACGGTGGCTAAACCCCTCTCTTTTATTCGAAAACATGAGTGTCCGTGCCAGGTAATCTCCATCCAGCCTCCCAAGAACGCCTATCAATTCACAGTATAAAAACAGATCCTGCAAGTAAGCATTATACAACAATCCTGGGATTAGGTGAAGTTCGCTGTCTGTTCTGTCCTGAAAATTACTGCTGAATAAGGTTCGGACCCCTTTGATAAGGGAAAAAGGAGGGGTTAATAATTAGAGTCAGGGTGTCCTTCATCCCCCGTGGGACTGGTATTTATCGAAGAAGTTGGAAAAAGATCCAGTTTTTTTGGCTGTTCTCTGTTGGAATCCCATTAATTAGAGGAGATTTCTTTAAGGAAAAAGAATTTAATTGGTATAATTTCCTAGCTCACGAGAGAACACATCGAAAAGTATAGATAGCGATTAATTTACTGGGTTGGTTGGAAAAAGTCTTATGCAGAAAAAAATTAAAGTTGTTGGAGCCCGGGTACATAATTTAAAAAACATAACCGTGGAAATCCCCCGGGATCAGTTTGTGGTGGTGACCGGTTTATCCGGATCGGGAAAATCATCCCTGGCGTTTGATACCATTTTTGCCGAGGGTCAGCGTAGATATGTGGAATCACTCTCTTCTTACGCCCGTCAGTTTCTGGGACAGATGGATAAACCTGATGTGGATTATATTGAGGGGCTTTCCCCGGCGGTCTCCATTGATCAGCGGGGAACCTCTCACAACCCCCGGTCCACGGTGGGGACAGTGACCGAGATTTATGATTACCTGCGGCTGCTGTTCGCCCGGGCGGGTATACCTCATTGTCCCAACTGTGGACGCCGGGTTACCACCCAATCGGCCCAAGAAATTGTCGAGCATATCGAAGAGTTTCCAGAGGAAAAGCGATTTTATCTGCTGGCCCCCGTAATCAAAGGCAGGAAAGGCGAACACCAGGGGATCCTGGACGAAATTCAGGGATCGGGTTTCGTCCGGGCCCGGATTGACGGGGAAATCCGACGGTTGGAAGAAGATATCCAATTAGAGCGTTATCAAGCGCATACGATTGAAGCCGTGGTGGATAGGATGATTGTCAGGAAACCTGAGGATCAGGAAGAAGCAGAAAATTATCTTTCCCGGCTGACTGACTCTGTGGAAACGGCATTAAAGTTTGGTGATGGTTATCTCACCGTGCTGGACGTGACCGATCCTGATCAACCCGCGGAAATAAACTATTCCGAACACCTGGCCTGTCCGGACTGCAATATCAGTTTTCCGGAAATTGAACCCCGGACGTTCTCCTTTAACACACCCCACGGAGCCTGCTCCACCTGTGAGGGCATCGGCACCAAACTGGAAGTGGATGTCAATCTGCTTATTCCCGACCCTGCGCTGTCTGTGATGGATGGAGCGATTGATGCCCGGGAATGGGGAGGGCCGCGAGAGCAGGGCGGATATTATTGGCGGACGCTGGTTGGCGCTGCGGAGGCCTGGGAGGTTGATTTAAGCCAGCCCTATCAAGAACTCAGTGATGAAGAAAAAAGAATACTGCTCTACGGCACCAGCGAACAGGTCCCTGTTCACTACACTAATAAAGAGGGGAGAGAATACGAGTTCCACCGCAAATTTGAAGGAGTGGTTAACAACCTGGAGCGCCGGTTCAAGGAAACCAAATCGGAATATATGCGCAAACGGATTATGGGTTATATGAACAATCAACCCTGTCCGGCCTGCAGCGGTGCTCGTCTGCGTCCGGAAGCGCTGGCAATTACCATTGATGACAAAAATATCGTAGAAATCTCCTCCTGGCCGATCAAACAGGCTCTGGATTGGGTGGAATTTCTGGATAAACCTGATTCCCCCCTGGACGACCGCCAGCGGATCATCGCGGAACGGGTGGTCAGAGAGTTGAAAGAACGTTTGGGTTTTCTCTCCAATGTGGGGCTGGATTATCTGACCCTGAACCGTTCTGCGGGCACCCTGTCCGGTGGGGAAGCTCAGCGCATCCGCTTGGCCACCCAGATAGGTTCCCACTTGATGGGGGTGCTTTATGTGCTGGATGAGCCTACTATCGGCCTTCATCCCCGGGATAACCGCCGGTTATTGAACACCCTGGAGAGCCTGCGCGACCTGGGAAACACGGTGATGGTTGTGGAACATGATCCGGAGACGATCTTTACTGCGGATTGGATTCTGGATCTGGGACCAGGGGCGGGCGAGAAGGGAGGAGAAGTGGTGGTGGCGGGACCGGTGGAGGATATCCTCGCTCACCCGGATTCCCTGACGGGTGCTTATTTATCGGGGCGGATGAAAGTTCCTCTTCCCGAAAAAAGGCGGAAAGGAAACGGCAAGGTTTTGAAAATCCTTGGAGCCCGGGAACACAACCTCAAGGATATCGATGTCTCCATTCCTCTGGGCAAATTGGTCTGCATCACCGGAGTTTCGGGTTCGGGAAAGTCTACCCTCATGGTAGAGATCCTGTATAAATCGCTGGCTCGGAGTCTGAATCGGGCGAAAACCAAACCGGGAGACCATGATGGCATTCAGGGTGCGGATTTGATTGATAAAGTAGTCAATATAGACCAATCTCCGATCGGTCGAACGCCGCGCTCCAACCCCGGGACTTATACCAAACTTTTCGATTACATCCGGGATTTATTTGCCGATTTGCCGGAAAGCAAAATCCGGGGCTATGACAAAGGCAGATTTTCTTTCAATGTCAAAGGCGGGCGCTGTGAAGCCTGCGGGGGTCAGGGGCAGCTGGAGATTGAAATGCAGTTTTTGCCCGACGTTTATGTGCCCTGTGATGTCTGTCACGGACAGCGTTATAACCGGGAAACTCTCCAGGTCCGGTTCCGGGACCAGTATAATATCTCGGATGTGCTGGATATGACCGTGGACCAGGCAGCCGAGGTCTTTGAGGCTTTTCCACCGATGATGAACAGACTGCAAACTTTGAAGGATGTCGGTCTGGGCTATATCCGGATCGGGCAGCCGTCTCCCACCCTTTCCGGCGGCGAAGCCCAGCGGATCAAACTTTCCCGGGAGCTGGCCAAGCGATCCACCGGCTCTACCCTTTACGTCCTGGATGAACCCTCTGTGGGGCTTCACGCTGCGGACGTTCATAAGTTGATCGAAGTCCTTCAGCGGCTGGTTGATGAAGGGAACACCGTGTTAATCATCGAGCACAACCTGGATATCATCAAGGTGGCGGATCATATCATAGACCTGGGACCTGAGGGGGGGAACCGGGGCGGGGAAGTGATCGCGGTCGGACCGCCTGACGAAATCTGCGCTTCGCCCGATTCTTACACCGGCGAATATTTGAAGTCATACGTCGAGGAAAACCACGCCTGATCCTGAGTTTTCGCCAGGCGGCTCCCCGAGCAGTAGGGAACAAAAAGCCAGCAGCCAGCCGTTTTTATTCATCTTTACACCCCTTTTCTCTCTCTGGCGCCCCCTGACTTATTCTTGGAAGATCCTAACATCCACAGCTGCCGCTCCCTGGCCTTCCGGCAGCACCCGCAGCGGGTTAATTTCTATTTCAGTAAAACGGGGAAAATCATGGGCCAGCTGGGCCAGGCGGATGAGGACATCGGTCACAGCCTCCCGGTCAGCTGGAACCAGGTTGCGGTATCCGTCGAGTTTTCGCCCTGCCCAGGTGCTGCGCAGCATCTGGTTAATTTCAGGCAGGGTCAGCGGAGCCAGACCGAAGGAGATGTCTTTTAACCCTTCAACTTCGGTTCCACCGGACCCAAACATGGCGACGGGTCCAAATTGCGGATCCTGCACGGTCCCTACAATGACTTCCTGGCCGGATGGAATCATTTGTTGAACGTAAACTCCCTGGATTTCAGCCCCGGGGCTGCTCTGCTTCGCCAGATCGATGATTGTTTGATAACCGCTCCTGATCGAACCTTCATCGGCCAGGTTGAGGAGCACCCCGCCAACATCGGACTTATGGCTGATATCCGTTGAAGCCAGTTTGAGGACAACGGGATGACCCATTTCTCGGTAGATCTCGACTGCCTGATCTTCGTTTTCGGCCAGGACCATCTGGGCGGTTGTGATGCCGTAGGCTTCCAGAATAGACTGGGCCGTTTTAGCGGATAAAGGTTTTCCCGGTCCGTTTTCCTGCAGGATCTGACGCACCCGCTCGGGATCGGGATCGGTTTTTAACAGGGGTGGAGCTGCAGCATGTTCCAATAATTGGACTCTTTCTACGAGGGCGGCCAGGGCGGCCGCAGCCCTTTCCGGAAACCTGTATTCTGGAATTCTGGCTGCTCTCAGGTGCTCAACCGCTTCCTGGATCAGGCGTTCTCCCATCACTGAGATGATCACGGGCTTCTGTGACTGATAGATCAGGGGAATTAACGCTTTGGCTACCGACCCGGCTGAATGCATTGGAGGGGTGGGGAAAATAACCATGACGCTGTCAGCTTCCGGTTCAGCTAATAGAACCTGCAGACAGCTGGCAAATTGATCCGGGGTGGCAGAAGCCAGCATATCGACTGGGTTTTTGACGCTGGCAGCTGCGGGAAGAATTTCCTTGAGTTTGTTTTGGGTGTCTGCAGAAAGCTCGGCCATTTTCAACCCCAGTTCTTCCAGGGCATCAGCAGCGGTCACCCCCGGTCCCCCAGCGTTCGTCAGGACAGCCACCCGGTTCCCCTGAGGGAGGGGGCACCAGGCCAGGGCCCTGGCCTGGTCAAATAGTTCTTCACTGGTTTTGGCCCGCAAAACTCCCGCTCTGCGGAAGGCTGCTGTGTAGGCGCTTTCCTGTCCGGCCAGCGCTCCGGTGTGGGAAGCGACAGCTTCCCTTCCTGCTGCATATTTACCTACTTTCAGGGCGATTATGGGTTTGTTTTTCACCACCCGGCGGGATTCTTCGACAAAGCGGCGTCCGTTTTTCACCCCTTCCAGGTAGAGGGCAATTACGTTTGTATGGGGATCAGCGGCAACGGGTTCGAGCAAATCGGTTTCGCTGATATCAGCCTGGTTCCCCAGGCTGACCAATCGGGAAATTCCATAACCCTGCCCCCGGGCCCAGTCAATGGCAGCGGCGCAGATAGCCCCGGATTGAGATAGAAAAGCCACATCACCCGCAGAAGGTCCCGGAGGGGGTAGAAAGGTGGCATCCATGGGAAGATGGGTGTCCAGCAAGCCGATGCAGTTGGGCCCTATCAGGCGGATCTCCCCTTCCCGGGCGGCTTTCAGCATTTCTTGTTCCAATTCCGCTCCTTCGGGACCTGTTTCCCGGAATCCTCCCGAACCAATAATGGCTGCCCGAATGCCGCGCTGCCCGCACTCACGGACTACCTGGGGGACAAAACGGGAGGGGATCAGCACAACGGCCAAATCCACCGGATCCGGAATATCCAGGACGGATTGATAAATCTTTTTGCCAAATAATTCCCCGCCCTTGATGTTGACAAAATGGATCTTGCCTTGATAACCACTGCGGATTAAGTTAATGGCTAAACCATAACCCAGCTTGGACGGGTTGGTGGAAGCTCCGATAATGACCACGCCTCGGGGGTTGAAAAAAGATTCAAAGTCAAAATGATTAGAAGTATTCATAAGTTGTGTGTTCAAGTGATCATCTCTGGTGGATGGAAAAACATGCAGCTTGGGGAGAGGCGGGTTAATCTGGGTGTGAATCAACCTGGTCGGCGATCAGACAGAAGACATCCACCAGATGGGGGTCAAACTGCCTTCCACTGGACCTCCGGATTTCGGCGATGGCTTCTTCATGGCTCCTGCCTGCCCGGTACACCCGTTCGTCAATAATTGCAATATAGGCGTCGACGATGGCCAGGGCCCGGGATTCAATAGGGATTTGATCCCCTTTTAAACCTCGAGGATAGCCGTTGCCGTCATACCGTTCGTGGTGAGCACGGATGATGGGGGCAACTGGCGCGAGCAATTTGATGGGCGCGACAATGTCCGAACCAATTTGCGGGTGCTGCTTCATGATCTTCCATTCTTCATCTGTGAGGGGGCCAGGTTTATTGAGGATGTTGTCGGGGACTCCGATTTTCCCGATATCATGAAGAAGCGCTGCCCAATGGATGGCTTCAATTTGCTGAGAACTTAGACCTATCATTTCACAGACGCGAGTGGAGAGGTTTGCCATTCGCTGGCTGTGCTGCCCGGTGTAGGAGTCCCGGGCATCCATAGCGTTGGCTAGGGAGACTACGGTTTGGAGGAAGTTTTCTTCCAGCTGCCGGTTCAGGGATGCCCGTTGGATAGCGTTGATGGCATGGTCAGAAATCATATTAATCAGGCGGATCCTGGCGGAATTAAAGGACTGGAATCTTTCTCCAGGGGTTTCCCCCAGGACCAGTAAGCCGATGTGTTCGTTGGATCCCAACAAGGGAGAAATGCAGAGCTGCCTGGTTTCCTGGGCAAAGATTGCCTGAAGTTCTTCCTCTTGAAGATCGGTGCTGTCTCTATCGAGGAGGATGGTTTTTCTTTGCTTCAGGATCCAATGGTAAAAATGTTCAGCGATCAAACTTTCCGTTTGATCTGTACCGAGGTCGAGGTCCAGGCCTTCAGCCTGAAACACCGCCCGGCAGACAAAGTTCCCTTCATTTTCCAGGATCAGCAGGCGAGAATAACTGGCTCCGGTGCTTTCCACTGAGTGTTCAGCGATGGTAGAAAGGATTTCGCCCAGGTCGTTGGTCTTGACCAACTGCCGGGCCATCGAGTACAGGGTATCCAGTTCAACCCGGCGGTTTTGTTCGGCAGCGTAAAGGCGGGCGTTTTCAATGGCCACCGAGGTTTGATTGGCCAGCGTGGTTAACGTCAGTTGGTCATCCTGATCATAATTTTCCTCTGATCTTTTTTGTCCAACGGCAAAGATGCCGATCAGGTTGTCATGGACTTTAAGGGGGATAAACAGCCTGGCATCCAGTAAATCCAGATCCAATCGTTCTTGTTTCCACAGCGATTGAAATTGGGGGAGAGTGTCGATTTCGTCCTGGGAGAGCGGCTGATCGTGGTTGGAAAGCCAGAGTACTACCGGATGGTTCGACCGCATCTCCAGGGTGGTTCCCGGCTGGAGACCATGCTGGGAGATCAGCACAAATTTTTCGCTGTTTTCTTCTTTTAACAGGATCCCGGCTTTTTCGATGTGAAGGGTGGATGTTGCTTCCTGTAAAATCATCTCGGTGATTTGATCAAGATCCAGGACATACGTCGCCTGAGTGCTCAGGTTTTGAAGCATGATGCGGGAGTCATATTTTTCCCTGAAAAATATGCGGTCAATGATCGACTGGGCTTTTGTTCTGAGCGGTTCAGCTATCAACGCGGTAATAATAGCTACAATCAGGGAAAGTAAAAAGATCTCGGCCCCGGTGTAAAAGTTAAACAACCTCAAGGAAAGGGTGATGATCAGAAAGTAAGTGGTGCTGATTATCACGGTGGGGATGGAGTACACTAATCCCTTCCGGATGACCAGCCGGATGTCCAGCAGTTGGTACCGCAGGATGGCATAAGCGATCAGGATAGCCGTGATGCCGTTAGCAGCGATGTCCAGCGGATATTGACCGAGATCGGTGAAATTTAGGCTGGAAGCGCCGATCATCAATCCAATCCCCAGGATTAAGTACAGCAGGCGGTTTTTCCGGGCAGGATCCGCAGTCCTTCGATAGGCAGAGATCAATAAGGAGAGGCTGTAGATCATGAACAAGTAGCCGGGAACTGCCAGAACGGCCAGCATGGCTGTAAATTGATAATTGATCGATCCGCTTTCGACCACGACGTTGGTGATGACCAGGTCGGTAAACAAAGTGAGGGAAATCATGATCACGCTGAAAACGGGGACGATGAAATCCCAGGACAGCCGCTTGTCGATCATCGTTTGGGCGAAGAAAAAAGTGCTGACCATGGTAACCAGGGTGCTGCTGACCATCACCCGGAACCAGATAGTGGCCCTGGTGGGATCAGCCAGAAGTAAAAAGGCACTTAACGACCAACATACCATTCCCAGCAAATACCATCTGAAAGCCTGGATGGATTTTGTCCGGGGCTTGGCAAAAGAGACCACCAGATACAGCCCGACATAAAGCAGGGTAGTCAGCAGGGGGACAACAGTGTTGGGGGTCCAGATCATGCGGTTATTTTAACCTTTCCCCTTTGAGCAACGTGTTTAATTGTTCGGGTGTGGGTTTCATATGAGGTGGTTTGGTATGAGCGAGATCAGCCCCCTGACTTTGCTGGTATTCCATATAGGCGCTGAACGCTCCCGGGTTGAGGAAACTGATTTTTAACGCCCGGTAACTCAGCATCTCTTCCAGGTTGCGGTAATCGGGGATCCTGTCCTTCAAAGCGTCATGAAGAAGTTCGGTGACCTTTTCTGGCGAGTAGGAATTCGTAGTTTTCATTTCCAGGAAAAGGTGTAAATAAGACTTACCCTCGGAAATTTCTTTCCTGGCAATCCATTCCTGGTAATCGATCTCTGCAGCTTCAATAGCTTGCCAGAGGCTTTTTTCGGTGATCACCGCGAACCCGGCAAGGTTGATGGTGTCATTTTTCCGGGCGAAGAATCTGACCTGGGGAAGATCGATGTTCAGTTCCTCATCCCGGGTTGAAATAACCTCAAATAAATCTCCTACCCGGTAGCGGGTAAAGATCCCCCCGTGGAAATTGGTGAAGACCAGTTCGTATATCCCCGGTTCCAGTTCATCATATAATACCGTTCGGGGTTGATAGGCAGGGTCCTCTTCGTCTTTTTGTATTTCGGCTTCGGGAATAAACTCCAGGAAATTGGTTTCAGGGAAAAAGGTCATTCCCCGGTAATTCCAGGCTTGAACAGCCATGGTTCCACCCTCGGTGCAGGCGTAACCTTCCAGGGGCATTCGCCCCCAGTAGTGTTCCACCAACTCTTTATAAATGGAGGTGTCCGTTCCGCCGGTCATGATCCCTTTTAAGTTCCAGATATCCTTGGGAAGCGGATTCCTGTTTTTGATTTTGGCGGCGATAAACCCTTTGAGATAACGCCCTAAAACGGCAGGATGAAGCATATCCAGAGAAAAGGATGAGCCGCTGCCGCCCCGTTCAAATTGCTCCCCGATGCCGACAAGCACACTGGCTATCCCGTAAAAATAGTCCAGTCCGTGTTTCATGGCCAGCTTGAAACCAGCCCCGATCCGCTCCCTGAATTCCATCTCGTCACCTTCCTGTAAGGAAGGGAGGAAACGGATCTCCGCTTGCTCCAGAGTCGAGTAGCTCAGCAGGCCGGACACATAAGGGGGAGGGGCTGTGGCCAGCAGCACGGAGTCTTGAGGGGCTATATTTACTTCCCCTTTAGCAGAACAGGAAGCCAGGATCATGGAACCAATCACCACTTCTCCCAACCGGTCGTACATCTTTTTGGTATAAGGGGTCCATTTGTATTTGAACTCGCCGCTTCGTCCGGAGGTGTGAGACCAGGTGTAGGGTTTACGGGGAAGCACATCTTCCCTTTTCTGCTCCAGGTAGCCCAGATAATCGTTATAAGTAGTCAGCGGGACCAGTTCCCGGAATTCTTCAATGCTGGAAGGAAGCATATCGCCCATCAACATCCGACCCATCATGCTGTTTCCCAGCAGTTCAATTTGCTCGAGCAGCAGCCTTTCCTGGATTTCCATGAAGTCTTCCCGGGAGAGGTCAAGAAAACCACAATATTTGGTCCAGATTTCATCATAACGGTTCTGGCGGAGGAGCTGGTTGAAATGGGTCATAGTTTTATTCCTCTTTGATTAATCTTGAGCGGATGGCTAAAGGCTCTGGGAGCCAGGCATATTTTGAGGGCAGAGGTTGGATGTCAATATCCCGGAACCCGAGGTCGGCGAGG
This sequence comes from Anaerolineales bacterium, assembly GCA_034520505.1. GTDB lineage: Bacteria > Chloroflexota > Anaerolineae > Anaerolineales > UBA11858 > B10-G9. The sequence continues at coordinate 322,303 of JAXHNK010000001.1, forward strand.
CTCTGGCGCCATTCCTCGGCGGTGCGGACGTTGGTCACGGCCTGGGCTTCGGCCCAGGCCCGGCTGAAATTCTCGGTGATCAGAAAATAGAAAAAAGCAAAGATCCGGGAGAAGAATCGGATCACGGGCAGGCGCCAGAAAGGGGTGCTGCCTACGTCGATCATGGAAAAAAGGGCATCGGTTTTGAGCACACGCATAACCTCGGAAAGCATGCGGTCAATGTCCATGTGGTGGGAGGCAAGCCCGGTGACAACGATATCGAAAGTTTGCTGGGCGAAGGGCAGGGTCAGGGCGTCCCCGCAGGTGAGGTGAATACGGCCGGATAAGCCCTCGCTGTCTATTCTTTTAATCCCCCTGTGCAGCATGGCTTCAGTTATATCCAGCCCGATGATCTGGTTTTGGTCGAAACCCCTGTCGGCAAGTTTTCTGGGGATCACGGCAGTGCCGGTTGCAATGTCCAGGAGCTTTTGACCGGGTTCGAGGGTGGTTTGCTCGAGAAGGCGGTCAATAAAATCCTGGTAGCTCCATCCCCAGAAGGTCATTAATTCATGGTCAACAACGTTTTCATAGCGGGGGGCTAGTTCGGTGAAGGCTTCGTGGACGGAATCTTTTTTTTTCATGGGGGAGGAGCCCGTTTGTCTGGAAGATGAAAAAAGTCGCTTTGCTTGTTGAGCGGCAGTTATTCGGCAGCGGTGCCAGGGCTTTACCTTGCAGATTATACTATGATCAGCTTTGTGGTTTTGAGATTTCTCCTTTCAATTTAGATATAAAAGCGGTCGCGGTCGACATCATCCCGCAGGATGGATAATTCAGCGGGAGAGGGAGGTGGGTTTTGGGAGATGTTTTCAGCCAATAACAGCTCAAACCCGGTGTTTTCCTGGACCTGTTCTACGCTCACATCCGGTTGAGTAGCCAGTAAGATCATTCGTTTTTCCTGGGGGTGATAACCGAGCACGGCCAGGGGAGTGACCACCCGGTAGGGACCGCTGCCGCGGGGGAGCCCCGCTTCTTCCCGGGCTCCCGGACCTGTGAGATAACCCGGGGTGGTTATAAAATCCACCCGGGGGACAAAGCGGCGGGAATCGTGCTGCATGATGGCGATCGTGTGCCAGCAGTGCGACCCGACATCATTTCCTCCCCCGCTCCCGGGTAAGCGGACTTTGGGAGCATCGTGATCCCCGATTACTGTAGAGTTCAAGTTGCCGTAGGGGTCAATTTGGGCTCCTCCCAGAAAGCCATAATCGATAAATCCCCGCTGGGCAGTTTCCACGACATCCAGGATGCCTGATGCGGCCAGCGCCCGGTGGAAAGAGCGCCTTTCCCCGACAGCCAGGGGAAGGTCTTCCAGCAGAGCGCCGGTGCCGCCAAATTCAAAAATGCTCACCAGGTTGGGTGCGTGGGTTTTTTGAGCGAGAGCCGCTGCCAGCATAGGAATACCTGTGCCGATAAAGGCGGTTGTATTATCTTCCATTAGCCGGGAAGCGGTGCAGATCATTAGTTCTGTGGGGTTGTAGGATGAAGTGGTCATTTGCCGCCTCCGGGCACCATGGCTTGCAGTTCTTGCAGGCGTTCCTCCCCGATCAGGTTGAGATATTCTTGATGGTCGTTGAGGTCGTAAATATACCGATCCAGGTAGGCTTGGGTTGATTCCGGTTCCCGGGATGCCCGGGCCCAGGCTTTAATCTGGGGTTCGTCCCGTTCATACCGGTAGCACATCTCGCCGGGATGAGAACCGAAGGGGGCTTCGACCACGGCATCAACCAGGTAATAGGGGATGAGGGTTTTCTCGGGATGTTCCCGGATTTGCCCGGTGGGGATGATTTCTTCGGTGCTGATGATCAAGCGTTTGGAAGCCCGGGCCATCTCCTCTGCAAAACCGCTGATGCCTTCGATCTGGGCGTTTCCGTAACGATCCGCCCGGTGGACGTGAATCAGCCCGACATCCAGGATTAAAGCGGGAAGGAGGGCAATCGGTTGACCGCCAAAAGGATCCTCAACCACCTTGGCGGCACTGTATTTTAAAGTATCCGTCCCCAGCATGGATCGGGTGGGGAGGAAGGGAACACCCATGGCGGCTGCCTTGAAACGCCAGGCGATCGCCGCATTGCTCCATTCCACGCACTGCTCCACCCTTCCGCTTTCTACTTCCCGTCGCAGACAGTGGGAGAGCCCGTAAACTTCCAGCCCGATATAGGTGTGGTCGAGGGCTTTGACCAGACCAGCAGCCAGCAGTATATCCAGCTCATAAACGCCCTGACCGGCGACGCGCAGCTCCTTTTTTCCCTGGCGGACGATCTCATTGACCAGGGACTGCGGGCAGCGCACTGTCCCGTAGAGTTCGGTCCCGATATAATCACCGTTGTTAATAAAACGACTGACGGCTTCGGCTTCATTCATCCTTTTGTCGACCAGAGCCCGGGGTTTGGAACGGTTGAAATCGCGAAAGTCGTCCAAATCGAAGGGTTGGAGCAGTGGTCCGTTTCCATCTTGGATGATTTTCATACGCACCTCCGGGAACACTTGGCTGAGACCGCGGAGCGGGAGCGAAACAGAGGTAATCCGTGGTTAATTGGTTTTGCTGTATCCAGCTACGACAGGGGGTGTCTTTCCCCGCGGTTATTGATGATGTAAATTCGGCGCTGCAAGAAATGAAAGGCCGTTTTGGGTCAGGGCTTCGGCAGTTTTATTGGTGGCGTTAAACTTGTCCACAAAGTTTTTAGTGAGGGCTTCCCAGTCCCCAGATTCAATTATTTCTTCTTTGTCCCGGAAATAATCCAGGATGTCCGAGGGATGCTCCCGTTGTCTATCGATCTCTGGGTCACCGCCTTCATGTTTGGCCGAAATATTAGCCACATGATCAGCTATTTCGACCAGCTCATCCCGGCGGTTGTAGGGCTGGATGACGATGCTCCTGTAAGTTTCGGTGATGTGATGTTCAAACCGGACGATATCCTCAAACCCTAGTTCTTCCCGGAATTGGGCTGTGATTTCCAGGGTGCGGTTATTTACACTGTTGCTCCAGTTGAAACCGATCAGTGGGGTGCTGCCGTCCTCCCTGGCAAAGAGTTTGGCTCCAATCAAAGTCCAGAGCGCAGCATAGGGATTGTCGTTACCCATGAAGACCGAGATCTTAAATTCGTTATTGATGCCTAATTTGTGCAGCATATATCCGAGCAAAACAGTCCCCGGGTTGATGTTCAGCACCTGGCGGATCCCGTAAGTTGTGTAGTAATAGAGATATTCTTCCAGCCATTTCAGGGCATGGTCGTTGGGCTGCCCGACCCCGCCGAAATATCCGGTGATGGTTTCAGGGCCGCCCAGGTGGATGTTGGACCCATCGGTGCCTTTGGTATCCAGGGTTTCTACATAAGAGCTGCCGAGGATTTGCATGGCAGCTGCGAAGGCGGGCAGATCGCCGTCGTTTTCCTGTTCTTTCATTTTCCGGACGCGGATAAACCGGCCGGGCATCAGCAAATCCTCTTCGAGAGCCTTTTCAGCGATGACCCGCAGCCAGGGAAAATACTGGCAGGCGCTGATCTCCAGGGTAACGGCAAAATCATCCCGAAAATCCGTCCGGTCAGCTTTTGCTCCCAAGATTTTATGCCGGTAGTCCTCCACGCTGATAAAGGCGTTCTTTTCTCTCTTTTTCTGCAGCCATTCCAGATCTTCCAGATATTTCGGTTGGATATCCTTGACTCTGGCCAGCAGATTATCAAGCTGGCGGGCTTTCCGGGCTCTGGCGTTGATCTCTTCGGGGGTGCCGAATTTTTCTACCACCTCCAGAAAACCGTCCACAATTTCTGAGTCGGGATTTAACAAAACCCGGTTGATAGCTTCCAGGCGGTCGGGGGAAATTTCTAAACGATCGCGGAGGATAGACATTGGGGACTCCTTAATTATTTTGTGTTCGGTTGGCAGTTTGCGCTCTTCCGCCGGGGGAGCAGATTAAAGCATTCCCTGCAGGTCTTCGTACTCCTCGTCGCTCATAGTGAACCAATTTTCTTTCTGGGGGAAGGTTTTTTCTTTCACTTCCTGATGATATTGGCTCAGCCCCTGCTGGAGGATTTCCCCGGCATTGCCGTAGACCTTGGCCATCCGGGGTTTGAATTTCGGGTAAAGGCCGAACATATCGTGGAAGATCAACAATTGTCCGTGGGCATCCGGTCCGGATCCCAGGCTGAGGATGAGACATTTCTCTGCCTGTTCGGTGATAATTTTTGTCACCCGGTCGGGGACCATTTCCAGGAGAATACAGAAAGCCCCGGCTTCTTCCAGTCTTTTAGCGTCGTCAATAATTTCTTTGGCCTGGTTAGCTCCCTTTCCCTGCACGCGGAAACCTCCCAGGGCCGCCACGCTTTGCGGGGTGAGTCCCAGGTGTCCTACGGCGGGGATTCCTGCCTGGACAACCGCATGCAGCCGTTCTGCCATCTCTCCCCCGCCTTCGAGTTTGATGGCGTCACAGTTCGCTTCAGCCATAAACCTGCCTGCATTACGGATGGCGCTTTCGCTGCTCGGCTGGTAGCTCATATAAGGCATATCCCCCACCAGGAAAGCTGTCGGCGCTCCCCGACGGACAGCCTGGGTGTGGCGGATCATGTCATTCATGGTCACCGGCAGGGTACCGTCATAGCCGAGCATGGTCATCCCTAAGCTGTCACCCACTAAGAGCATTTCTACGCCCGCCTGTTCTTGAAAATAAGCGGTGGGATAATCATAGCAGGTGAGCCAGGAGATGGGTTCTCCGCGGGCGGCTAAGTCAAAAAGGGTCCGGATGGTAATTTTCTTGCGTTCGGTCATGGTGTTCCTCCTGAAGGTTGATGATCTGCGTCGTTGGGGGTTAGGGCCTGGTTAAATAATCAAACGTCAGGGCTTTCCTGACGCTGGCTGAGGGGTAAGTTATTATCATCCACCACGGCACTGCTCTCCCGGGAAGATCCTGGCTGAAGGGCGGGCGAATGAACAAGTAATTGGTTAGGCATGGGTCCTTTGGTCCCAGAGCGGGCACACTGTCCTGTTCTGGCTGTCAGGTTTAATTTTACGCTAAAGAGGGAAGAGACGCAACAGGGGTTGAGGAATTGTCCGGGCTTCTGGATGCGGCTGCTCCCGGAAGTGGTACTTTTCGCTCTAGTTTTAGGTGTATATCGTCCTCTTGAAGCCGGCCATCCCTTCTGATATATTTGTAATATATCATTTCGCGAGAATATCGTGACAAAAATAACTTGCCAGGCAGGGTCATTTTCGCAATAATCATTCTTAGTCTGGGGAAGGGCAGTGACAGGTATTGGGGTGCTTTTCCCGTCATTATCAAATGGAAATCCAATTAATCACAATGGGAGTGAATATATATGACAGCAAAGATAATTGATGGGCGCGCAGTTGCTCAGGAAGTAAGAGAATCTGTGGCGGCGGATGTAGCTGCTATGGTGGCGGAAGGGAAAAAACCTCCAGGACTGGCAACTGTTTTGGTTGGTCAGGATCCTGCTTCCCAGGTTTACGTTCGGATGAAGCACAAGGCCTGTGAAGAAGCGGGGATTGTTTCCATCGGGCATGAGCTGCCAGCCACAGCTTCGCAGGAAGATGTGGAAACGCTGGTCAAAGAACTCAATGATGATCCTGACGTTCACGGGATCCTCGTCCAGCTTCCTCTACCCAACGGCCTGGATGACGAGCGGGTCCTGCGGACGATAAGTATTGACAAAGACGTGGACGGATTTCATCCATTAAACATCGGCCGCCTGGCCCAGAAAGGGCGGGAACCCCAGTTCGTCCCTGCCACACCTGACGGCGTAATTTATTTGTTAAAGGATGCCGGAGTTCAGCTGGAAGGCGCTGATGCCGTCGTCCTGGGAAGATCCAATATCGTGGGCATGCCTGTGGCTTTGCTGTTAGTCAAAGAGAATTCCACTGTGACTATTTGTCACTCGCGCACCAAAAACATTGAAGAAAAGTGCCGGGAAGCTGATGTGTTGATTGCTGCTGTCGGTTGGCCAGAGATGGTCAAGGGGGATTGGGTAAAACCGGGAGCTGCGGTGATTGATGTCGGCGTAAACCGGGTGGATGATGAGAGCGCCAAGCGCGGTTACCGCCTGGTGGGTGATGTGGATTATAATCAAGTCAAAGAAGTAGCCGGACACATCACACCGGTCCCGGGTGGCGTGGGGCCGATGACGATCGCCATGCTGCTCCGCAACACTGTCCGGGCCGCAAAAATAGCTCACGGAAAATAACCTGGAGGCTGAATATCCCTGCGATAGATTCATTTTAAGCCTGTTCTAAACCAAATAAAAAGGAGAGAAAACAGATGACTTTTGAGAAGAAACCCGTTTCCCCCACCCCGTTGGATGTCAAACATCCTGTCCCTTCGGATATTGATATCGCTCATGCAGCAACCATGAAACCGATCAGTGATCTTGCCGATGAGATCGGACTTCTGGAGGATGAAGTCGAACTCCATGGAAAATATAAGGCCAAGATCAAACTGGATGTCCTGGAACGGCTGCAGGATGTCCCTAATGGGAAATATGTTGATGTGACCGCGATCACCCCCACCCCTCTCGGGGAAGGTAAGACCACCACGACCGTGGGGCTCAGCCAGGCTATGGGAGCACACTTGCGGAAGAGTGTTTTCACCTGTATCCGCCAGCCCAGCCAGGGTCCGACCTTTGGGATCAAAGGCGGTGCTGCCGGCGGCGGTTACAGCCAGGTCGTACCCATGGAGGATTTCAACCTTCACCTGACCGGCGATATTCATGCCATCACCGCAGCCAACAACCTGGTGGCGGCAGCGCTGGACAGCCGGATGTATCATGAAAGCCGCCAGACCGATGAGGCGCTGTTCCGGCGCCTGTGCCCCCCGGACGATGACGGAAACCGGGAATTTGCCCCCATCATGCTCACGCGCTTGGAGAAGCTGGGTATTGACAAGACCGACCCCAACGATCTCACCGAGGAAGAAATTTCCCGGTTTGTGCGCCTGGATGTCGATCCCGACACCATCACCTGGCGCAGGGTTGTGGACATCAATGACCGCCACCTGCGGGAAATCGAAATTGGTCTGGGGCCGAAAGAACACGGTCACACCCGCCGCACCGGGTTTGACATTACCGTAGCCAGCGAGATCATGGCCATCCTGGCTCTGACCACTGACCTGGCCGATATGCGGGAGCGCTTTGGGCGGATCGTGGTGGCGACCAGCAAGCAAGGGGAAACCATCACCCTCAATGACCTCGGCATAGCCGGGGCGGTGGCTGTATTGATGAAAGACGCCATCAAACCCACGTTGATGCAAACAGTGGAAGGAACCCCGGTCTTTGTCCATGCGGGGCCTTTCGCCAATATCGCCCACGGCAACAGCTCGATCATCGCCGATAAAATTGCCCTCAAATTAGCCGACTATGTGCTCACCGAATCTGGATTTGGCGCGGATATCGGCATGGAAAAATTCTTCAACATCAAATCCCGCTACTCTGGTCTGGTGCCAGATGCTGTGGTGCTGGTAGCCACGGTCCGGGCTTTGAAGATGCACGGCGGAGGGCCGAAAGTCACCGCAGGAGCCCCGCTGGATTCTGCGTACGTGACTGAAAACCTGGAACTGCTGGAAGCCGGCATTCCCAACCTGGAAGCGCACATTGAAAATGCCCAAAAGTTTGGCATTCCGGTTGTGGTAGCGGTCAACAGCTTCAAAGATGACACGCAGGCTGAAGTTGACCTGGTCCGCCAGAAGGCGATTGAAGCCGGTGCTTCCGACGCTGTGGTCACCCGCCATTGGATGGAGGGTGGGGCAGGTTCTGTGGATCTGGCTGAAGCCGTAGTGGAAGCCTGTGAGAAGCCCAGTGACTTCAAATTCCTTTATGACCTGGAGAACACGTCTATCAAGGAAAAGATTGAAATCATCTGCAAGGAAATTTACGGCGCGGATGGTGTGGAATATGAACCGCTGGCTGAGAAAAAGGTTGAACTGTACACCCGGCTGGGTTTTGACGACCTGCCGATGTGCATGGCCAAAACCCATCTCAGCCTGAGCCATGACGGCTCCCTGAAGGGACGTCCGACGGGTTTCACGGTTCCCATCCGTGATATCCGGGCTTCAGTAGGCGCGGGATTCCTCTATCCGCTGCTCGGTAAGATGAGCACTATGCCCGGCCTTCCCACCCGCCCGGCCTATTATGAGGTTGATCTGGACCTGGAAACAGGAGATGTGATTGGTCTATTCTAACGAACTGCAGCACCTGACTGGCTGAGGTCAGCATCAGGCGGGAAGAGGTGGTTGGAGGTGGTTATTCTCCCACCACCCCTTCCCTTTTCACCATTCTCTAAATTTAGCAATTATATCTTTTTATTCTTACTGGTACTGGATGGCGAAGAGGATGGCATGACAGATCGCGGAGCAGAAAAACAACGCTGGTTGACCCTGGGCCATGATTGGCAGGTTGAAGAAGGCGAGGTGATCGCTGAGCAGCCGATAACAATTTACGTTAATGGTGTGGAATTTGTGACGGTGATGGGAACCCCGCTCAACCAGGATTGGTTGGCCGTTGGCTTTCTAACCAATGAAGGGGTCATTGATCATCCGGAGGAAATTGATCACCTGCGGGTGATGGATAGCGGCTGCTGTGTGGACGTCTGGCTGGATAAGGTCATCCGTAAACCAACCAAAACCATTATTACCTCCGGCTGCGGAGGGGGGATCACGTACAACGACCCCCGGATAGGCGTCCAGCCCTTTGAGAGTGATCTCCGGGTAGAGCCCGACCAGATCCTGCAGGCTTTTAATAATCTGCAGACCAAAGACAGCCTGTATGCCCGATCCCGGGGCGTTCATGCCGCAGGCTTGCTGGATCCAGCGAATGATCAACTGCAGCTGATCGTGGAGGATGTCGGAAGGCACAACACCATTGATAAGATCCGGGGAGCAAGCTTACTGCAGGATATCCCCACCAGGGAAAAGGTGCTGTTGTGCACTGGCAGGATCTCCTCAGAGATGCTGCGGAAAAGTGCATTGATGGGCTGCCCCATCGTCGCTTCCCGGACATCTCCCACCTCACTGTCTTTAGAAATTGCCCGGGCCTGGAAGATCACCCTGATCGGTTATGCCCGGCACGGAAAAATGCGGGTGTATAATGCACCAGAGAGAGTTGGTTTCCAGGGAAGTGGGGAAGATCTGGAAGATATCCTGGCAGGTGGACCAAACGAGGAGATCCCCGAAAAATAAATCCCGGTTATTATCCGCTGGTGATTTATATCTCTGTAGGCGAGTTAGAAAAAAACAAATAAGAAAGTAATGATTTTTAGAGGGTAGGAGACAAGGAGCGATCATGGAAAATTCCTTAGAAACCATCTTTTCTGAGTTTGAGGGTAAGCGTGAGGATATTATTCCAATCCTTCAAAAAGTTCAGGAGGAATACACTTATTTACCTGACCATTTGATGGCGGAAATTGCGGAATATACCCGGGTTCCGCCAAGCGATATTTACGGTGTGGCGACTTTTTATGCACAATTTCGTTTTACTCCCACTGGCGAGAATATCATTTCTGTGTGCCGGGGTACTGCTTGTCATGTACGGGGAGCGCCGAGGATTTTTGAAGAGATAACCGACCAGCTGGGACTTGAGGGTGAAGGTACCACCGAGGATCAGCAATACACAGTAGAAACAGTAGCTTGTGTGGGGTGCTGCGCTTTAGCTCCTGTTATTACTATCAATGAAGAGGTTTATGGGGATTTGACGAAGAAAAAAGTCCAGAAGATAATCAAGAAACGAGGAAACGAGAATGGACAATAATAAACAAACGATCCTTATCTGCCGAGGCACGGGCTGCGAGTCTTCGAAATCTCCAGAAATTCAGGCAGCGTTTCAGGAAGCGCTGACCGGCGAGGATGTGGAAGTGAAATTCACCGGCTGCCACGGCATGTGTCAGCAGGGGCCCCTGGTGGTTATTGAGCCCGAAGACATTTTTTATGCGAAAGTGAAGACCAAAGATGTTCCCAAGATTGTTGAAAACCACATCCGGAAAGGAGAAATCGTAGAGCGGTTGGTTTATCAGGATCCAGCCAGCAAGGAGCGGATCCCGGTCTATCATGATATCCCTTTTTACAGCCGTCAACAGCGGCTGGTGCTGCGCAACTGCGGTCTGATAAATCCTGAAGAAATTGAAGATTCCCTTTCTGTGGGCAGTTATCAAGCGCTGGAAAAAGCCCTGGGAATGCCCCCCGGGGAGATTGTGGATGAGGTAAAAGAATCCGGTTTGAGGGGGCGCGGGGGTGGAGGTTTCCCCACCGGTTTAAAATGGCAGTTTTGTCAGGATGCGGAAGGTGATAGAAAATATGTGCTTTGCAATGCAGATGAGGGGGACCCCGGAGCCTTTATGGACCGCTCGGTTCTGGAAGGTGACCCTCATTCAGTCCTGGAGGGGATGATCATCGCTGGATTCGCCATTGGATCACAACAGGGATTCATTTACTGTCGGGCAGAGTATCCCCTGGCTATTAAAAGACTGCAGATTGCGATTGAACAGGCCAGGGAATATGGTTATTTAGGGGAAAACATATTAAATACCGGCTTTGACTTTGACCTGGAAATATTTCATGGAGCGGGGGCTTTTGTATGCGGTGAGGAAACTGCCTTGATCACCTCAATCGAAGGAAATCGAGGGATGCCGCGTTCCAGGCCGCCCTATCCAGCCATTTCAGGATTGTACGGCAAACCCACTCTGCTTAACAATGTAAAAACATACGCCAATATTCCCTTGATTATCAATAAGGGATCTGATTGGTTTGCGGAAATTGGCACAGAGAACAGCAAGGGAACGGCTGTTTTTGCCCTGACGGGAAAGATAGCCAACAGCGGATTAATCGAAGTCCCTATGGGAGTAACCCTGCGCGAGATAATTTACGATATAGGCGGCGGAGTGCTGGATGGCAAAGAATTTAAAGCGGTTCAGACTGGAGGCCCATCTGGTGGGTGCCTTCCGGCTTCATTCCTTGATACTCCGGTGGATTATGACTCTTTGATCGAAGCGGGATCCATGATGGGATCAGGGGGAATGGTGGTAATGGATGAAGACACCTGCATGGTGGATGTTGCCCGTTACTTCCTGGATTTTACCGAGATGGAGTCCTGCGGAAAATGTGTTCCCTGCCGCTTAGGGACCAAAGAGATGTTGACCATCCTGGAGGATATCGTTGAAGGCCGGGGTAAACCGGGGGATATTGAATTGCTGGAAGAATTAGCCCGGGGGGTAAAGAGTGGATCGCTGTGTGGGCTGGGTCAGACCGCGCCAAATCCGGTGCTGACAACGATCCGCTATTTCCGAGATGAGTACGAAGCTCATATCTATGAAAATTCCTGTCCGGCGAAACAATGCAAGGAGTTTATTACTTTTCATATTTTGGATTCTTGTATTGGCTGTGGATTATGCCTGCGAAATTGTCCGGTTGAGGCGATTTCCGGGGAACCCAAGGAACTGCATACAATTGACCAGGATATCTGCATAAAATGTGGCGTTTGTTATGAAGTTTGCCCACCGAAATTTTTCTCAGTGGAGATTAAAACCGGTGAAAAGCAACCTGAAAAGGATCCGGCTTGAATTCTTACAACCGGAAAAAATGGAGAAGTGTTATGAGTGAGCAATTTACTTTTAAAATTGATGGACAAACCGTTGAGGCTGAAGAAGGGATGACAGTTCTGGATGCTGCCCTGACCAACGATATTTATATTCCCCATCTCTGTCACCACCCCGATTTAGTTCCTACAGGTGCTTGCCGGTTATGCGGGGTGGAGATAGACGGCGGGAAAATGGTCATGTCGTGTATGAGTTCTGCTCGTCCTGATATTGAGGTGATTACTGACAGCCCCGACATAAACCTGGCCCGGAAAGTGTCCATGGAACTGTTGATCGCGGATCACCATATGGATTGTCTGGCCTGTGAGGCTGCTGATGACTGCGCTCTGTTGGACATATCTGCATATTTGGGGATCGAACCGCAGGAAGTGGAGCGGCTGCGTCCGCTGGGGCGTGATTTGCCCCTTGATACATCCAATCCCTTTTTCCAGTTTGATCCCAACAAGTGTGTCCTCTGCGGGATCTGCGTCCGGACCTGTGACGAAATTGTCGGGCTGAGCGCGATCGGTTACATCAACCGCGGTTTCGATTCCGTGATCGGCACATTTGCTGACCAGGGATTCAAGGATTCGATCTGCGAATCCTGTGGAGAATGTGTCGTCCGCTGCCCGGTAGGATCGCTGGCGCCCTATCGCCCCGAGGTGTCCGCCCGGGAAGTGGAAACCACCTGTGTGTACTGCGGAGTGGGCTGCGGAATTCATCTCGGGGTCAGGGGAGACCGGATCACCAGCGTGCGCGCGGTTCGGGATCGACCGACCAACGAGGGAAGTTTATGCGTCAAAGGGCGTTATGGGTTTAGTTTTGTCAATCACCCCGACCGCTTGACTAAACCGTTGATCAAAAAGAATGGTGAATTTGAAGAGGCTACCTGGGATGAAGCCCTGGAGTTGGTCGCGGAAAAGTTTGCCGAGAGGAAAGGGAAGAAATTTGCTTCTCTGGCTTCAGCAAAATGCACCAACGAGGATAATTATGTCTTTCAAAAGTTTACCCGGGCGGTGATGGGCACGAACACAGTGGATCACTGTGCCCGGCTTTGACACTCTCCTACAGTGGCCGGTCTGGTCACAACTTTTGGCTCTGGCGCAATGACCAACTCCATCAAAGAAATTGACGGGGCAGGTTCCATGCTGGTCATCGGCTCCAACACCACCAACGCCCATCCAGTGATTGCCCACCGCATGCGGCGCACAGCCCGCAGCGGGGCGAAGTTGATCGTGGCAAACCCCAAGGAAATCGAACTGGTCCGGGAAGCTGACCTGTTCCTGCAGAACCAGCCGGGCTCTGATGTCGCTTTGCTGATGGGTATGTGCCGTTATATCCTGGAAGAGGGACTGCACGATCAGGAATTTATCCGGGAGCGTACGGAAAACTTCGAAGCATTCGAGGAATCCCTGGAGGAATTTTCCCCAGAATTTGTCGAGGAAATCACCGGGGTGCCCTGGGACGATATCACCCTGGCGGCTCGCATTTTCGCCACCACAAAACCGGCTTCCATTTACTACGCGATGGGGATTACCCAGCACTCGCACGGTACGGATAACGTCATGGCGGTAGCCAATCTGGCCATGCTTACCGGCTCTGTCGGCAAACCTTCCACCGGTGTCAATCCACTCCGGGGACAGAACAATGTCCAGGGTGCCTGTGATCTCGGCGGTTTGCCCAATGTCTATCCCGGTTATCAGAAGGTTGATGATCCTGCAGTCCAGGCGAAATTTGAAGAAGCCTGGGGTCGTCCCCTGAACAATGAGATCGGCCTGACCCATACAGAAATTTTTGACGCCATCCTTAAAGGGGAAGTGAAAGCCCTGTATATGATGGGGGAGAATCCCATCATCACCGAGGCAAATGCCAATCATGTCCGGGAAGCCCTGGAAGAATTAGATTTCTTTGTAGTGCAGGATCTTTTTCTCTCCGAAAGCGCTGAGTATGCTGATGTCGTCTTCCCGGCAGCTTCCTTTGCCGAGAATGACGGCACCTTCACCAATACCGAGCGCCGGGTGCAGCGGGTGAGGCGGGCGATCTCTCCCCGGGGGGATTCCCTGCCTGATTGGCAGATTATCTCCCGGTTGGCCCAGAAGATGGGTGAGGATGGTTTTGATTACTCCTCTGATTCAGAGATTATGGATGAAATCAATCAGCTGACTCCCATTTACGGGGGGATCACGTATGAGCGCATGGGTCGAGCTGGGCTGCAGTGGCCCTGCCGTGATAAGGATGATCCGGGGACGAAGTTTCTCCATCAGGGTAAATTTGCCCGACCCAACGGTAAAGGTCAGTTTGTTCCCCTCACCTACAAACAGTCAGCGGAGATTGCCGATGAGGAGTATCCCCTGATATTGACCACGGACCGCAGCCTTTATCATTATCATTCCAGCACCATGACCGGCAGGGTGGAGGGGCTAATGGATCTTGATCCTGAGGAGTGGTTGAAACTCAATCCCGCGGACGCCGAAAAATTGGGAGTGGAGGACGGGCAGTGGCTGGAGGTCTCTTCCCGTCGCGGACAGGTCAAAGTCCGGGCTCAGGTGACCGATATCTGCCCGGTGGGAGTGGTTTCTATGACCTTCCATTTCGCGGAGGCGCCCACCAATGAGCTGACCAACCCGGCTCTTGATCCGGTGGCTAAAATTCCTGAAACCAAGGTCTCCGCGGTCAGGGTGGTCCCCCTGGAAGGGTAAAAAGGATCCACCGCTAGGGACGATAATAAAACCCCGGGATGCTTTCTCAAGAAAGCCCCGGGGTTTTTGGGGTTATTGACCGGCAGGGGGATTTTTATCCGGGCAGCAGGAAGAAGCGGCCGTAAGCCACAAATAAGCCCATGGCAATCAGCATGATGTTCATCAAGCCCATGGGGATGATTTCGTCCCGGCGGAGGTGGGTGAAAAAAGCGCCCACCATAATCACCACCAAACCCAGTGCGGCCACCGGGGTGAGCACGGGGAGGATCCCGGTCAGCAGGGGGAGTATCAATCCCGCCGCGCCCATCAGTTCCAGCACGCCGATGCCGTACAGCTGTTCCTGGGTAAAGTCATTGACATACCCCATGGTGTCCGCGACGGCTTCTTTTTTGGTGATTAATTTCATCGCCCCGGTCATCATAAAGGCAGCGGCCATGATTCCTTGAATGATCCATAAAAAAGTATTCATCATCTGCTCTCCTTAATGGTCTGTTTCATTGGTACCTTATGGATGAGAAAACGTCTGCTGATCTTACCCTATTGTGTTTTGATCACCAGGAGATCCGCACTTTTAGCCCCGGGGTATCCATCCGGGGTGGGGAGGAGCGGTCCGGAGAAACCCGGGTGAGGTTGTGTTTACCAGCCCCGTTCCCGGGGTTGATACTGCAGAGCCTCTGCCAGGTGGTTGGCGGCAATTTGATTTTTCCCGTCCAGGTCGGCGATGGTCCGGGAAAGCTTCAACACCCGGTGGTAGGAACGGGCGGAAAGGTGCAGCTGCTTCATGGCAGATTTGATCAAGGATTGCGAGGAGGAGTCCAGCGAGCAGAATTTTCTGATTTGTTCTGGATGCATATCGGCGTTCGCCGCCAGGGTGCTGTCCTCAAAGCGGGTTCGCTGCTGCTCCCTGGCGGCTTCCACCCGGGTTTGGACGGCGGTAGATGGCTCACCCAACCGGATGGAAGATAATTTTTCATAGTCTACCCGGGGGACCTCCACGTGGATATCAATGCGGTCGATCAAGGGTCCGGAGATGCGTTTTTGATAGCGGGTGATGGTGGAAGAGGTGCAGGTGCACTCCTTGACCGGATCGCCGAAATAACCGCAGGGGCAGGGGTTTATGGAGGATACCAGCATGAAATTGGCTGGAAAGGTGAGGGAGCCCTGGGCCCGGCTGATGGTGACGGTTTTATCCTCCAGCGGTTGGCGGAGCACCTCCAGGACCCGGCGGCTGAACTCGGGGAATTCATCCAGGAAAAGGACTCCCCGGTGGGCAAGGGAGATTTCCCCCGGCTGCGGCCAGGTTCCCCCGCCGACCAGTCCGGCATGGGAGATGGTGTGGTGCGGAGCGCGAAAGGGGCGCTGCTGGATGAGGGGGGTTTCTTTGGAAAGTTTGTCCAGGATGGAGTAAATCTGGGTGACATCCAGGGCTTCGTTGATGGTCATTCCCGACATAATCCCGGGCAGAGAGCGGGCTAAAAGGGTTTTCCCCGCTCCCGGGGGGCCGTTCATGAGCATATTGTGATTGCCGGCAGCGGCCACTTCCAGGGCTCGCTTGACATGCTCCTGGCCCTTGATTTCTTTAAAATCGGTGCGGGTTTTCACCACGGGAAGGTCTTCTCTGAGGGTGGGTGGGTGAGGGTGAATCACACACTCCCTGGTTAGATGCCGGTAGAGAGTTTCCAGGTTTTTTACCGGCAGCACCCGCATTTCCGGGACCAGGGCCGCTTCCCGGGCATCTTCCTCTGGAACGCAGATGGTCCGAAAACCCTCTTCTCGGGCCAGCGCGGTCATAGGCAGCAGCCCGGGGGTGTAGCGGACGCTGCCGTCCAAGGAGAGTTCCCCGACGATTACCATGTCTTTCACTGATCCCGGCAGGATTTATCCGCTGGTGATCAGGATGGCGATCGCGATAGGCAGATCGTACGCCGGCCCTTCCTTCCGGACATTGGCCGGTGCTAAGTTGATGATCAGGGGTTTGCGGGGAAAAGGAAGGGGGATGTTCTTGATCGCGGTTCGCACCCGCTCACGGCTTTCCTGCACCGCGGCATCCGGCAACCCGACTACGGTGATCTTGGGCAGACCGCTGCCGAAATCTACTTCGACTTCTACTAAAACCCCCTCCAGGCCGAGCACGGCACAGGAGTAGACGCGTGCCAGCATGATTTCAGTGTAAAAAACTTGTCGGCAAAAGTCAACCCGTACCCGTTATCACGCGGCAAAAAACAGCAGTTCTGAAATAGACCCCTGGCGGCTGATAAGACAGGGATCCATTCAGATCCTGGAAGGTTTGCTCAGGAAGAGCGGGGTTCGGTGATCCGCCGGATTTCAAAAACCACCGGGTTTTCCGCATCCGGACAGGCATGAGCTGCCGCATTGGGATCTTCCAGCCAGGGGAACCGGGCTCCATAGCGCATGGCGAACACCTTGGGCAAAAAGCTGTACAGAGCGTGGATACACACTTTTCCCTGGACGGTCAGGCCGTCAAAAAGGACCTGGTCTCCGATCTGATGTCCGGCCTGGCAGTGACCTTCCTGTTTGATTACTTCAGCTTGGATCAAATATTCATCCTCTTTTGGACGGATTGGCTTCTCGGTCATCTGGATCCTCCATTTCAATTTCCTGATACCCCAGTCTATCATGAGGTTAATCCTTAAGGATAGATTCCTCCCCCGAAAAAATCATTTTTATTTGATTTTTGGGAACAGTATTTGCCGATAGAGTTTGAAAGCTTTCCCTGATTCGTGCTATACTATCTCTACCTATGAAAAATGATAATCGTACCAATTACCCTTCCCCCTTCTGGTCGGTGATCTTCCCCTTACTGGTAGGCAGCATCCTGATCGCTGCCCTCGGTGTTTGGGCGATCATCACCTCGGCCGGCGGAGGGGATGTCAGCCGATTTGCTGATCTCTCTGCCGTTCTGCTGATCATCCTCCTGGGCCTTTTTTTCCTGGCTCCCCTGTTCCTTTTGGGGGCAGCTGCTTATGGGCTTTTCAGATTGTATGATGTCATTCCTCAGGGCACGAGGTGGCTGCTCGGGGGCTCCAGGAAGGTACAGGAAATGGTCACCAGGGCAGCGGAATTGACCGCAGAACCCGTTTTGCGGGTGAAGAGTTTTCAGGCAGGTCTGCAGGTGCTGTTCCGGCGGCGAAAATAACTTTCTACCGGCGGGAAGCTCAGTTGATAGCGATCCAGAAAAGGTGATGATTATGACCGAGATGGAAGAAAAAAAACAGCAAGAAAACGGCAGCAATCAGTCGAATTTCATATTTTTAGGCGCGGTTATTGGTGCTCTGGCCGGCGCTGGGGCCGGATTTATGCTGGGCAAACAGCTGGAAGAGGGTCAGGATATTAAGCTTTCTGCTAAGGATGGACTCAAAATCGGGGGATCTATGCTCGCCCTGTTCAAGCAGATTTCCACCCTGGGCAAATAACCACGAATATCCCCGGTTTTTAAGCTTTGATTGATCAGATGAGTTTTCCTCCTCCCCGGGATGTCTTTGTCGGCCAATTGACCCGGGAATTTTACCTCACGGCCAACGATGAACTGGTTCTGGATGAGCCAGGCGGCAGCTGCCTTTACAGCGCATTGGGGTACAGAATATGGGAGGACGATCATGTTCCCGGGATGATCGCCCGGGTGGGGGAAAATTTTCCCCAGAAATGGTTGGATCGGTTTCAGGAGCGGGAGATCGATGCCCGGGGAATAACGATTCTGCCCCGTTCCCTGGATGCGCGTAATTTTTCCTGCCAGGAAAAGGATGGAAAATGGTCCCGGGGCAACCCTGTCCGACATTTCGCGCGTTTAGGTAAGCCGCTGCCTAATCTGCTCCTCGATTATCAAGCGGAGGACCAGTCACCGGACAGCCGCAGAAAACTTTCTGAGCGGTCAATCCGCCAGGATGATATCCCTCCTTTTTATCAAACAGCCACCGGAGTTCATCTCGGTCCGGTGGATTTCCTTACCCATAATTTATTGCCCTCGGTGTTCCGCCAGGCAGGTTTCACTACACTCACCCTGGATCCCTGTGCCAGTTATATGGGGCCTGATTTCTTTCCCGATATTCCCGGTTTAGTCACCGGGTTGACCGCTTTCCTGCCTACAGCAGCTGAACTGCGCAGTTTATTTAAAGGGAAGAGAGCAGATCTCTGGGAAATGGCCGCGGAGCTGGGTTCGTTCGGATGTTCCCTGATCGTGGTCCGCCGGGAGGGTGATGGTCAGTATCTTTATGTTACCGACACCGACCAGCGCTGGGAGATCCCCCCTTATCCTTCCCGGAAGGTAAAAGAGAGAGGGGTTGGAGATGCCTTTTGCGGAGGTTTTCTCGCTGGATACCGGGAAACCTTTGACCCCCTCGAAGCGGTGTTATCCGGAAATGTCGCGGCATCACTGGTCAGGGAAAGCCTCCGGCCTTTTTATGCGCTGGATACTTTACCTGGACTGCCCGGAGCGCGCCTGAAAGCCCTGAAAAAAGAGGTTAAACGGGTTTAATCGCCGCGGCGGCAAAAGGGGCGCCCCATCCGCTGTCAGCCCGAATCCCGGTCCGGGGAGCGGGGTTGAAGATCAAGATACTCGCTTTGCTGGAATATTTCTCCCAGTCCTTCGCTTTCCAGCGAAAAAATTTTACTGTTGGCAAAATAAGGGAAATCAAAAGCCGTTCGTTCGCCGGCTTTTTTTCCCGGGATGGGCATCAAGCGGGCGGTGAGGGGTTTTGCCAGCCGGCAAGATAAGGCGGCCAGGTCACAGAGCACAGCGCTGATCTGTCCGGCGCTGAGGTCACCGGGGAGGGGGATGGTGTCCAGTCCGGTTCCGCAGACCGCTGAATAAAGCAGTAGATCCTTGACAGAAAGAGACCCCTCTTCGCCCCGCAGGGCAAAAACCGCGTCTTCCAGGACGGGAAGCATCAACCCGCTGAAACCAGTTCGGGGAAAATGGGCCCGGTCTATGGTGTCGGCGAGAAAGGCGGCAGCGGTCAGCGTGCCCTGATACCCCAACCGCATCCCCCCCAGGCGTTCGAGGGCTGTTCCCAGGGATCGTTCAATTTCCGGGAAAGGTGCTAGAGAAAAGTCAATCCCTCCGAAACGGACACCCAGTTTTTCGCTTAGCTCTTCGGCCTGGACGGAGAGAATTTGGCCGTGATTTTCCAGGGATTGGATCAGATTTTCCCGGGCTTCAGAAAAAGCACCGGCCGAGGAAAAAGCCTGGACGGCTAGATCACCGCCTTCAATGGCCAGGGCAAAGGTGGGCTCAGGGGTTCCGTGATAGGCGGCGGGAAAGAAGGGTGCTCCGGGGGGGACATTGCCCAGGGCGGCAAAATAAAGGTTGTCAAATCCCTGGGGGTCGGATGTGCTCAGCCGCTGGATAATTTCCCCGCAGGCCCGAACGGACGGCAGGTGGACCCCCCGGTCTGGATCGGTCATTAGCCCGGAGGCAAAGACATTTTCTGTCCTCTGGATCAGGTCGGGGATGATCGGATAACTTTCCGGAAAATCGGGCAGCGCCGGCCCCAGGGCAAGGTAATCAAATCCTGCTTCCTGTAAATGATCCTGCAGTTTAAGCGCATAGGAGACCGCAGCTCTGGATGTCAGTTCCTCCAGCAGGTGGGGAAACGGGGGAGTGGCAAAGCGCTGGGTTTGAACCGTGTACCCGGCTCCCTCAAAGACTGCTGAAGCGGCAGAATTGAACTCTGCTGCCCTGGTCAGGACCTGGCCGCGGAGCGGATCGTGAGGGTTGTCAAAATAGGTGATCGATCGAATTTCCATAGTTATTTCCGATGCTGCTCTGAATTTGAAGTGCTGGTTTTATTTTAGCGGGTTTCCCAACCCATCTCCTTCCGGATTTGTTCTCGGAGGCGGTCAATTTCCTGGAGCTCTCCCTTCTCGTCCTGGTAATACCAGTGCTGCCAGCCGTTGGTTGATCTTCCGTTTTGAATATGTTTTGCGGTCTGGTGGATTGAGCCCACAAAATCCTGATACTGCAGGGTGCCATTCGGCCTGACTGCGGCCGCCCGGTTGGTATCCTTCTGGAAGTAAAGCATCTGTCCGGGTTGGATGAGGTTGTTTTCAACCAGCCGGGGAAAAGGAACCCGGGGGGCGAGCCTTTTTTTGTCCCGGAGGTCGAAAATATCGCGGTCGTAAGGCTCATTCTGAGTTTCCCCCAGGCGCTCCCGGGCAGCCTGGACGTATTGAGGTTCTTGTTCAATACCGATCCAGTTTCGGTGCAGCCTTTTGGCCACTACTCCGGTGGTCCCCGTCCCGAAAAAGGGGTCCAGCACCAGTTCTCCGGGATGGGTCGAAGAGAGGAGGACCCGGTAGAGTAAAGCTTCCGGCTTCTGGGCGGAGTGCACTTTTTCCCCGTTAAAACGGACGCGTTCTTTTCCTTTACAGATGTGGAGCGTCCAATCGCTGCGCATCTGTTTTCCTTCATTGAACGGCTTCATGGCATGGTAGTTGATGGTATATTTGCTGTTTTCGGATTTTTTTGCCCAGATCAGGGTTTCGTGGGCGTTGGTAAAACGAACCCCCCGGAAATTGGGCATGGGGTTGATTTTGATCCAGACGATTTCATTCAGGATCCAGAATCCCAGGTCCTGGAGGATCTTGCCCACCCGGTAGATATTATGATAAGAACCGATCACCCAGAGGGCACCGTCATCTTTCAGGACTCTGCGGCTGGCGGTCAGCCATTCGAACGTAAAACGATCATAAGCTGTGAAATTATCAAATTGGTCCCACTCGTCATTGACCGCATCGACCTTGCTTAAATCCGGCCGCCGGAGTTCTTCTTTGAGCTGCAGGTTATAAGGGGGGTCAGCAAAGATCAGATCAACAGATTTTGCTGGAAGTTGATTCATTTCCTGGACTGCATCGCCGAGGATAACGGTGTTCACCGGTAAGGAGCTCAAGAGATCCTTCTCCTTTGGCGGACAACCTCGAAGATCAAGATCCCTCCGGCGACAGCGGCATTCAGGGATTCAACCGCCCCCGGCAGGGGAATATGGAGAATTTGATCAGCCCGCTTCAGCGTTTCATCCTCGGAACCCCGGGCTTCCCCGCCGATGATTAAAGCCAGGGGGAGGGTGAGGTCCGCCTCAGTGTAATCGGTACCTCCCCCGGCGTCCGCTGCGTAGAGGGTGAGCCCTTGCAGCTGTTCCTTGATCTCCTCCCAGGGAATTTTGGCCACGGGCAGCTGAAAATGAGCCCCCATCCCGGACCGGACCACCTTTGGGGAGTGGGGGTCTGCAGTCCCGGGCGGCATCAGCACCAGGTCCACCCCGGCAGCCAGCGCAGTTCTCATTAACGTACCCAGGTTGCCCGGATCACGGATTTGATCAGCGATGATCACAAAGTCGAGTTTGTCCGGGCGGGGCTGCTTGTGGAGCGGGAGGACAGCCAGCAGCCCCTGAGGAGTATGGGTATCACTGGCTGCTCCCATGACTTCCTCGGTGACCTGCAAGACCGGGACAGCTTTTTTCCGGTAATTATCCAGCAGCTGTTTTCCCCGCTCATCCAGGGCGGAAGTATAGATTACCAGTTCAGGGTCCCAACCATACAGCTGGGCTTCTTCGATCAGGCGGAGGCCTTCGATGACAAAGGCGTTCTCTTCTTCCCGTGCTTTGGTCCGGTTCTGAAGGTGTTTGATGGTTTTAATCCGGGAGTTCTGGGGGGAGGTGATCATCTCAGGTTCTCTGTTTTCTCCTTGTTATTTTTCCCAAAAACTAACAGTCTTCTTTTGAGGATTGTAGCATTAACCAAAAAAACTTCGCATCTTACTGCGAAGTTTTTGATGGATAGGGAAAATTTGAACGCCAGTAATCTCCGGTCAGTTAACCGCTTCTTTTGCCTGGTCCACGACTTTGGAGAAAGCTTCCGGGTGGTGGACGGCCATGTCTGCCAGCATTTTCCGGTTAAGTTTGATCTCAGCCTGTTTGAGCCCATAAATCAGGCGGCTGTAGGGAAGTCCGTTCTGGCGGGAGGCGGCGTTGATCCGGGTGATCCATAAGCGGCGCAGATCCCTTTTCCGGGTGCGCCGGTCCCGGTATTGATACCAGAGGCTTTTCAGCATCGCTTCGTTCGCACGGCGGTACAACCGACTGCGGGTGCCGTATTTGCCTTTGGCCATCTTGATTATTTTTTTATGACGTCTTCGGCGGTTTGCGCCTGTCTTTACTCGTGCCATGGGTATCTCTCCTGCAGTCCCCTGGGCGCCGGTTACCGGTTAGTCTGGCACCTGTTGTTTGCACCCAGCAGCTGCGATAAATGTGGATAAAATGTTTGGTTGTTTACTCTTGAGGAGTGGGTCGCAACACCACCCTGAGGAGTCAGATGGATCTTACTCCACTTCTTTGATCCTGAACTTGCTGGGGAAAAGGCGGGTTTACTCTTTCGAGGGAGCTATGACCATGAGCATGGAATAACCTTCGCGTGAAGGTCTCTGCTCAACTTTTCCGACATCGCTTAAATCTTCAGCGATACCTTCGAGCATCTCCAGGGCAATTTCGGGGTAATGGATTTCTCGACCCCGGAATTGGATCCGGACATTCACTTTCTTGTTATTTTCTAACCATCTCCTTGCATCACGGACTTTAAAGTTCCGGTGGTGATCCGTGGTTTTAGGACGCAAGCGGATTTCTTTGACTTCAATCGTCTTCTGCGATTTTTTTGCCCGCTGTCTTTTTTTCTCTTGTTCGTAGAGGAATTTCCCCAGATCCATCACCTTACAGACAGGTGGTTTGGCGTTGGGAGCAACCTCTACCAGATCTAAATCAGCATCCTTTGCAAGTTGTTGGGCTTGATCAAGGGGAACGACGCCTCGATTTTCTCCATCAGCGTCCACAAGGCGGACCTCACGTGACCTGATTCGGTTATTCGCCCGATAGTTGGTATTTGCTATTGTTCTCTCCTTTTAGTCAACCTTTTTCTCTTCGCTTAGAGGATGATGTTACCATAAATAAGGGAAAATCGTCAACATCTCGCCAGGAAATAAGCGTTCGATCATCCAGCGAAGTGATGTTCCCTGTCCGAAGCGGACAGGGAACATTAAATTTGCTGGTGTTCGAGAATTTCCTTCTGCATCCGGGTCAGCAAGTCTTCCACGCTGAGCGGGTCAAGCTGTTCCCCGGAGCGCAGGCGGGGCGCCAGGGTCCCGGCTTCTTCTTCCCGGTCCCCGACCACCAGCATGTAGGGTATTTTTTGTTTTTCAGCATCCCTGATCTTGGCGCCCATGCGGTCGCTCCGGTCATCGACCTCGACCCGGATTCCAGCTTCTCTCAATCTCTGGGCTGCTTGATTTACATAGGGGATGTTGCGGTCGGTTATGGGGATCATCACCGCCTGAACAGGCGCCAGCCACAAGGGGAAGGCCCCGCCGAAGTGTTCAATCAACACACCGATGAAGCGCTCCATGGAGCCCAGCAGAGCGCGGTGGATCATGTAAGGTCGGTGCTGAGCACCATCTTCGCCGACGTAAGTGAGGTCAAACCGCTCCGGCAGGTTGAAGTCAAATTGAATGGTGCTCAACTGCCATTCCCTTTCCAGGGCATCGATCATCTTGAGATCGATCTTGGGGCCGTAAAAAGCAGCGCCGCCCTCATCTAAAGCATAATTCAAGTCAGCGCGTTCAAGGGCCGCCTGGAGGGCATCGGTGGCATCATCCCAGAGGTCCTGTTCCCCGGCGGATTTGTTTGGATCCCGGGTAGAAAGGTAGGCGTGAAACTCCTGGATGCCGAATCCGCGCAGGATGTGCAGACAGAAGTTCAGCACCCGGTCAATTTCCTCCGGCATTTGTTCCGGACTGCAAAATATGTGAGCGTCATCCTGGGTAAAGCCTCGCACACGCATCATGCCGTGCAGCACACCGCTGCGTTCATAGCGGTACACCGTGCCCCATTCCGCCCAGCGCAGGGGCAGGTCGCGGTAGCTGTGCAGGTCATCTTTATACATCATAATGTGAAACGGACAGTTCATCGGCTTGAGGAAGTATTCCTCCTCATCGATTTCGATCGCCGAATACATGTTTTCCTGGTACCAGGTCAGGTGACCGCTGGTCTCCCAGAGGCTTTTCTTGCCGATGTGGGGAGAGTAAACAAATTCGTAGCCATTGGCCAGATGTTCGTCTTTGCAGTATTCTTCAGCCAGATGACGGATGATGGCTCCCTGCGGTTTCCAGAGCACCAGGCCGCTGCCCACTTCGGGATCTGTACTGTACAGGTTGAGCTCTTTCCCCAGCTTTCGATGATCCCGCCTCTGGGCTTCTTCCAACCTGTGGAGGTAGTCTTCCAGCTCCTCCTGATTTTCCCAGG
The DNA here is from genome assembly GCA_034520505.1 of Anaerolineales bacterium. Taxonomy (GTDB): domain Bacteria; phylum Chloroflexota; class Anaerolineae; order Anaerolineales; family UBA11858; genus B10-G9. The sequence continues at coordinate 346,901 of JAXHNK010000001.1, forward strand.
CTGTCCCGTAAATTCGCTGGAGCATGGGTTTGTTTTCATCACCCCTCCAGTAAGCGCCGGCCACATTGAGCAGTTTGACGGCATCGGGCTCGATTTTCCGGGTGCTTTCCACATGGGGGCCCCGGCAGAGATCGACAAAATCGTCGTGCTTATAGATGGATATCACCGGCGTTTCTTCAATCGGCTCTCCGTATTCGTCCACTCCGCCTTCTTCGAGACCGTCAATGAGTTCCTGTTTATAGGGTTGATCCTGGAAGATTTCTCTGGCTTCTTCGGCAGATAGTTCCCGGCGGATGAATTGATGGTCGGCGCTGAGCACCTGACGCATCTTTTCCTCAATCACCTCCAGGTCTTCCGGGGTGAGAGGTCTGGGCAGGTCAAAATCATAGTAGAAGCCGTTGTCTATCGGCGGTCCAATGGCGATCTTGGCTTCCCCTTCCGGGAAAAGATCACGTACAGCCTGGGCCATGACATGAGCGGTTGAGTGCCTTATTTTATATAAATGTGAGTCCTGATAGTTTTCCTTAGCCATCTTCCACCTCCGAAAATAAAAAAACTCCTGCCCTGGGGCAAGAGTTGCTCGCGGTTCCACCCAGATTAAGTTAGCCACCCGGGCGGGTGAACCCTAACTTTATCTCTAGAGCCGTTAACGGGGCTGTCCGTTTGACCTTAGTTCCAGGATTGGTTTCAGGCAACCGCTCGCGGGTGGTTTTCACGGAAGTGTTCTGAAGAAGGTTTTCAATCTATGACCTTCTCTCCCTGACAGAATTGTTCCCGTTACTCGTCCCGGTCAGCACGTTTAGTTGATCGATTGGGTATATTATAGCCCCTTCAGAAAAAAAAGCAAGCCTTCCTGAATTGCCACCTGGAAGGAAACCGGGATGGCCTCCGCACTTATCCTCCGCCGTTATCGCTCTCGGGGGGCATACATTCCCGGATGAAGAATAAATATTCCGGACAGGAAGAACCATCATCAAAGCGGCAGTTCCCGATGTTGCCAGCTTCCTCGAGGTCGTAACCCTGGAGCTCACAAAAAGAATACTGCTGGCCGCAGCGGCCGGCTAAAAGGTCCCATTCTTCGCACTTGTTGCCGTCATGGAAAACACAAATCCCCACCGTGCCTTCCTCGGTTTCTTTCGTTTCCTGGGAATAGCCCATTTCCTGACAGTAAAAAGAGGCCGGGTTGGGCATGCCTATAAAATCATCCTCCTCCCCTTCAACCCCTTCAGTGACGACCGGGGATCCGCTGGTTTGGGGGCTGGGCGTAGTTTGGAGGGCGGTGTTCCCCTGGCAGGCTGTGATCAAGAGCAAGGGGACCAAGATCAAGGTGAGAAATTTTATGCGCTGTAGGATGTTCATGGATGTCTCCCGGTGGGCGATATCGACCTGCACTAAGTTTTATACCACATTTAAGGGAATAACTGCCGGGCAGATTGAAACCAGGTGAGCAATTGGAGGAGAGAGACCACAGCCCGGTGTCTCTGGAAGATCCGCTTTTTGGTTTTGGGGGATAAAGACCCAGATGTCCCGGCGGGAATCCAGGGGATCAGGAAACCTGCTTACCAGCGGCTTGATATCTGGATGGCCTTAAGTTTTTAGTTGATTTTCCGGGTGACACTGTGCAGCCCGGTTGATCCATCGGGCCTGGCCGAGGATTCTTCCAGGATCTGCAGGGTCCCAGTTCCATCATAACAGCGGACAGCAAAGGTGTGTTCTCCTTCCGCAAAGGGCCATTCAAAACGCCAGATCACCCAGGTGGTTTCAGAAAGGGGTGAGCGCAGATCTGCTTGGACCCAGTCTTGATCGTCCACCTTGATTTCCACCCGAGAAATTCCCCGGGCGCCGGCAAAAGCTATACCCCCGATGGGAATCAGCCGCTGACCTTCTTTTTCTATGATCTCTTTCACGGCCACGGTGTCGACCACGGACCTCATTTTTACCAGGGCTTCTTTATCCCAGCCTCTTTCTACCCAGTATCCCGCCTGGTAGGTGTCCCTCAGTTCCAATTTTGTGATCCATTTGGGCTGTTTCATCCCAAAACGGTTCGGGATCCAGATCCGCAGGGGAAATCCGTGATCTTTGGGCAGCGGGTGACCATCCCAGGCATAGCAGAACATGATCCGGGGATCAGAGTAGATGAGATCCAGGGAAACAATTTCATAGTAGCCGTCAGCGGATTCGATGAACAGATAATTTGCTTCCGGTTTCACGCCGGCATCCTCCAGCACATCCTGTACACTGACTCCGGTCCAGTAAGTGGTGGAGATCAGGGAGGTTGGGATGCGCCCGGAAATGCAGTTGAGGGTAACGTACTGGTCCCGGGGTTGATATCTTTCCTGGATGTCCTGGAGGGTAAGTTCAAGTTCGGTTTCCACCAAACCAGTCACAGGCAGGGACCAATCTTCTTGATTGATTTTGGTGGGAGTGGTCTGGATGAAAACCTGGTAATGATCTTCAACCGGGGTATATTCGGGACGGTTGCCGGGCACTGGTTTGATGGGATCATTGGCGTTGGGAAATGGTTTCCCTTCGGGTCCCAGGCGTACCGAGGAGGGGGGAAGTGGTTTCTGCGCAAGCCCCTTTTCCCTGGTCAGCAGCGATCCCAGACCCGCGCCGGCGATGGTGATGGTGGCTGAACCAGCTCCCAGGGTGATCAGGAACTGACGGCGGTTTAATGTAGTTACTGAAGGGTCCTCCGTTTTTTCCACTGGGACTCCTTCCTCTTCGCTGTCTATCTGGAGGCGGTTGATGCTGTGGGTGAGGAGCAAGCCCCAGGAAACAAACAGGACCGTGAAGATGCTCAGGTTAAATCCTAAACCTCCGCTGGAAACTCCGGCCTTCAGGCTGAGCAGAAAGGCTGGTGTGCCCAGCATTAAACCGGCCAGCAGGCCGAGCAGCAGGGGCAATTTTTTCCAGATATATTCAGGAAGGAAGGCAAGGATGACCCCGAAGGCCAGACCTCCGCCCCAGAACAGGCTTACAGCCAGCAGCTGTTCGGCGGTTTTGGCCGTTTCGGCGACGTTAAAACCCAGAATTCGGAGGGTATCAATCATGGCGTCGATGCCGAAGGTGATTACCGGTCCGGGAAGCAGCCGGGAGATAGAGTTGAAAACCGCATAGGGGGGGAAAGTTACTCCGACTAGCTGATTGGCCAGGTAAAGTAGAGAAATCAGGGGGGCGGTGACCAATGCTCCCAGGGCTCCGCCGGTAAGCATTCTCCTTGCCTTCATAATAAGTTCCTCCTCGGGGAAACCAGCCTTTGGTGGATTGGAAGCCGTGTTTATCTTTTAATTATATGCTCTTCCGGTTTCAAAAACTTGGAACCGGGACCTTTTCTCAAGTTAGATTAATCCAACAGGAAAAAAGAGGAGACTGGGGTTTCCCGATACTCGTCTTCTAACTTAGTGAGGAGAAGGATTTTCAGCTCGTTCTTTGATCCTGGCGGTCAATCCGGAAAAGATCAGGCTGTGCACTGGATAGAGCAGATACCAGTACAAGAATCCGGATAACCCTTTGGGGGCGAAAAAGGCAGTTTGAATCAGTTGGCAATCGTCATTTCCGCTCGGTTGGGATTGGAATTCCAACCAGGCCTGTCCCGGCAGCTTCATTTCCGCGCGGAGCCTGAGCGATTGTCCGGGTTTTACCGCTTCCACCCGCCAGAAATCAACTGCGTCTCCAGGGCGTACCTGATCCGGTGTACGCCGTCCCCGACGCAGTCCGGATCCTCCCAGCAGGCGGTCGAGGAACCCCCGGAGCCTCCAGGCCCAATCGAAATAGAGCCAACCCTGCTCGCCGCCCAACCGGGAATAGACCCGGTAAACATCATCAGGCGCTGCTCGGACACGGACCTCTCGGCGCTCGATAATCATTCCTTCCCGGTTTTCCAGGATCACCGGAGGGCGATCTCCCTGGCTGGAGGAGAGTGAGTCGCTCCAGCGGGTTTCCACCTGATCGGCTGTTAAATTGGCCAGGGCTTTCTGCACGGCGTCTCGATAGCCGACCGGGTGGATAAGAGGGAAAATTTCAGCCGCACGCTGGTCACGAACAATTACCTCATTTTTCAAACCTTCGATCAGAGGTCGGACGATGGAAGCTGAAACCGGGGTCATCCAATGCACCCAGTGGGAGGAAAGGCTGGGGGTTAGCACCGGGACAGGGATCAGGAACCTTTTCAGCCCCCGGATATCAGCATATGTTTTCATCATCTCGCCGTAGGTGAGGACATCCTTTCCCCCGATTTCGATGATTTTTCCAGCGCTTGCCGGATTGTCCAGGGCGGAGGAAAGATACTGCACCACATCCTGAATGGCGATGGGTTGGACCCGGGTGAAGACCCACTGGGGGCAGATCATCACGGGAAGGCGTTCGGTCAGGTAGCGGATCATTTCGAAGGATATGCTTCCCGAGCCGACAATGATCGCTGCCCGGAATTCTGTCACCGGCACACCGTGCTGGGCCAGCTCATTGCCCGTTGCCTGGCGGGATTGAAGGTGGTGAGAAAGATCAGCTTCCGGGTCACCCAACCCACCCAGGTAGATAATGCGCTCCACATCCGCTTCCCGGGCAGCCTGTGCAAAGTTGCGGGCGGCATCCAGGTCGCGCTGATGGAAATCATCACTCCCGCTCATGCTGTGAATCAGGTAGTAGGCAGTGGAGACATCCTGCATGGCAGGCGGCAATGTTTCCGCCTGGAGGACATCTCCCTGGTAAACATCCACACGACTTTCCCACGGTCTGCCCTGTAAACGTCCGGCATCCCGGACAAACACGCGCACCGGGTGTCCGGTGTTGACCAAGCGGGGAATCAACCTGCCCCCGATGTAGCCAGTTGCTCCAGTGACCAGGATGTTTTTCATGGGTGTATTTTCCTTTGGGCTAAGGTTTGAGACCTGTGATCAGCAGTGGTGGTTAAGTATTAACTATCCATAAGATAACCATACAGGATATTGACAGGATGTCAAGCGAAAACCATAATTCAAGAAGAACAGGTTTCTCCTGACGGCCGTGCCGTTTGGGGGATAAATAGAATTTAGAGAAAGATGAGGTTTAGCAATGAGTAAATTATTTGCCAGATTTCCCTGGCTGGATGAGCTGGATCAAATGATCGCCAGCACGATGGCTCGCCTGGGTGTGCCTTTTACCCGGATAGGCATCGGAATTGTCTTCTTGTGGTTCGGCGCCCTAAAGCTGGTGCCCGGTTTAAGCCCGGCGGAAGATTTGGTGCGCAATACAGTTTATTTCGTGGACCCCGATCTTTTTTTGCCGGTGCTTGCGGTCTGGGAGATGCTGATCGGGCTGGGAATGATCAGCGGAAAATTTACCCGGCTGACCATCCTGCTGCTCTTCCTGCAGATGCCCGGCACCGCGCTCCCCCTGCTCCTGCTGCCGGACGCTGTCTGGACCCAGTTCCCTTACGCGTTGACCCTGGAAGGACAGTACATTGTGAAAAATCTGGTGATTATCGGATCCGCACTGATGATCGGGGGCCAGGTGCGGAAACGCGATCGACAAAAAACCGGAAAAGAATGAATGGGATGCAGATACTTCACACTAATTGTTCCCGGGTCTGATGCGGTGAAGGACCCCATCCCTAGAATCGGGATTCCCTTCACCCGCCCTCCCGGGTTACGGACTGCTCTGATTTACTCCAGCTCACCACTATCCTGGAAAAAGATCTCCCTGGCGGGTAATTAACGGTGATTATCCCGGTTTTTAATCCAAATTGGCTTGACAGGCGGAAAAAGCATGCTATACTAAGCGTATAACCCGATTACACGGGTAAACCAAATAAGTCGATAAAGCAGGAGAAGCAGATGCCCAACCCGAACGCCGTCGTGCTCGCCCAGGAAGCCAGAGTATGTGTCAAGCTTGATCAGGTTCAAAATTTTATTCACAGCATGGTGCTGCTCAGCCGCAGTGAAGCCCTTTCAGGTCTGGGTTCTTGGATTTACGAGACCCACAGCGCGCTGACCCCGGGCGAGCGGGCAGCCCAGCGGCTGGTGATGATCGGTTTGCATTACGCTGTTCTGCCCGATCGGGATTGGGCCGATGTGCCTTCTTACCTGGATCACCTGGCGGGGATCAGGCCTGAAACCCTCCGGGATAAGGTGTTGGATACCTATCTGACTTATCCCAGTGGAGAGAAAGAAAGCAAACTGCCGACGGCTGATAGACAGTCTTTGCTTGATGATCTCGATTTTTTCCTCGAGTACCTGGTGGAGAGATTTGGAGAAGAACAGGTGGATGAATCCCTGGAGCGGAAAGCCCATGTCCTGTTGAACGATCCGGAGGAGATGCGGGCAGTAATCATCACTCATCTGCGGATGATGTGGGAAGAATATTTTCAGGACGAGTGGAAGCGGGTGAAGCCCATGCTCGGTCAAGCGGTCCAGGTATTTGATCAAAAGGATTACGGACGGATGAGTCGGAAGGAAGCCGGGGAATATATCACCGGCCAGGAGTTGAAGGGCGAACACTGGAATATTGATCAGGGAGAGTATGGGCAGATCATCTTTGTCCCCAGTGCGCATATTGGACCCTATCTGGGAAAATTTATGTATAAAAACGCCCTGGGGGTGATTTTTGGGGCCAGGCTTCCTAAAGACTCCCAGATTGATGCGCCCAATCTGAGCAGAAACGAGATCCTGGTCCGTCTCGGGGCTCTGACGGATGAGACCAGGCTGCGGATTTTGAAGCTTCTTGCCGATGAGGGTGAACAGTTTTCTCAGGAAATTATGGATAAGCTGGAGCTCAGTCAATCAGCGGCTTCCCGGCATCTCAAGCAGTTGAGCGCCACAGGTCATCTTACCGAGCGGCGGTGTTCCAACGCCAAATGCTATGAATTAAACGCTGAACATATTCGGGACACTTTATCAGCGGTTTCAACTTTCTTACTTGATGAGTGAGAAAGGAAGGAAAGAATAATGATCCAGATCAATTATCTGGGCAATAGTTTGTAAATTTGAAGTGCAGTGATCAAAAGAGATTATCATCTTTTTCACCAAGGAGATTTAGATGTTTACCTGGAAAGATTATTACGTAGAAAATCAAGTTCGGCAGGACCAAAGAAAAGCTGTCGATTACCAACGGCTGTTGAAATCCGTGAGGATGGAGAAAGATTCACCTGCCAGGAAGGTAGTCAGTCAGCTGCTGGGCATTATCGGTACCCGGTTTGTGATCTGGGGTGATATCCTGATCGGACGCTGTGAGGAAATGACCCTGAACAGTTCCCAACGCTCACCGCAGTCCAATGTGTGACCAAATCCGACCCTCATAGCTAACCCGGAGAGCTCAAGCAGCCTCCGGGTTTTTTGTTTTTTTCTCGTTGGAGATGTTGTTTTTGTAGTGACCCGGCAGGGGAAAAGGCGGCAGCAGTATTAACCCCCAGGCGTCCGATTTATCTCTTCTGACCATGTTTATTAATCAGACACTGCCACCGGGGAACATCATCCGGGATCAAGTTTTTGATTTTTCGATTTTGTGAAGATACATGGCTTTGTCGGCCAGGATGATCAGTTCCTCAAGTGAGCAAGGATTTGCAGGATCATAGATGCACCAGCCGACGCTGACTGCAATTTCCTGGCCATGCTGCCTGTTCTGATTATGATTTTTTACCGCTTCCTGAAAACGCTGGTTGAGGATTTCTGGAGACGCTTCTTCGGTTTCCATGGCCAGGATCACAAATTCATCCCCACCGATGCGGGCCAGGACGTCAGATTTTCGAAAGGTAGTTTCCATGATTTGAGAAACCGCCTGCAGAGCGCGGTCTCCGGCGGGGTGGCCGAACCGATCATTGATCGCCTTGAGATTGTCCATGTCCGCGTAAAGCAGATACAACCTTCTCTTTTCCCTGGAGGCCATTTTAAGGTGTTGTTCAGCTAACACAGTAAAGCCGCGGCGGTTGTAAAGGCCGGTGAGGTCATCCCGCAGGGCCATTGCCCGCAAAGCTTTTTCCATCCGGACCCGATCAGAAATGTCTGTGTAGATGCCAATAGCCCCGGTCATTTCTTCATTTACCAGGATGGGAGAGCCGGCCAGGATGACTTCCACCGGGGTCCCGTCTTTCCGGTACCTGATCACTTCTGTGGCCGGAAGTTCTTTTCCCCCCTGAACCTGCTGGGTGAATTTCACCGCTTCCTCGAGGATCTCCTCCCGGGTGATGAGCTCGTCCAGCTGTTTGCCGACAGCTTCCTCGGAACTGTAGCCGAATAATCCCCTGGCTCCGGGGTTCCATTCTACAATCCGCTGTTCAGCATCCAGGGTGACGATGGCATCCGGAGCGGCCTTGAGGATGCTTTCCAGGTAAAGTTTTCGTTCCTTGAGCTCTTCCTCTATCCCTTTCCGGTCGGAGATGTCGATGGCAAAAGTGATCCCCAGGTGTTCCTCTCCTTCCAGGGCGGCGCCGCCGATCAGCACCGGGATCCGGGAGCCGTCCTTCTTGATATATTCTTTTTCATAAGGTGCGCAGATACCCTTGTTCACGATTTGCTGGACAGCTGCCTGGTCGCGGGCAGAATATTCGGAAGGGGTGATATCAGACCAGGTGATCTTTCCCGATGTGATATCTTCGCGGGAACAGCCGACCATGTCCAGGTAGGCCTGATTAGCATTGGTGATTTTCCCGGAGTGATCCCAGTAGGAAATTCCGATCATGTTTGATTCGTAGATGCGCCGGAAGCGGCTCTCACTTTCCAGCAGGGCTTTTTCTGCCCGTTTTCTGTCTGTGATGTCTTTATCCAGGGCGAAAAAACCGATGATCTTGTCTTCTTGGTATATGGGGATTTTGGTCAGCAAGAACCAGCGGGTTTGCCCGGAAGCGGTGGTCACCTTCCTTTCGTTCTGGGTCATGGGTTCCCCGTCCAGGACCCGACGCTCGTCGGCCATAATTTCCTCGGCCTCCCGGGGCCATAAATCGGCGGCTGTTTTTCCCACAAGTTCCTCGGTGGTATCCGCCCCCACAACTTGAGCGTAGGCCTGACTGGCTTTGATCAAACCGTGCTGGGCGTCTTTAAAATAGATCAAATCGGGGGTGTTGGTCATCAGGGTTTCCCACATCTGATGGTAATAGTCTGCTTCCTGCTGCCTTTCCTGGAGGGAAGCCACCTGCCGGCGGAGCTGGGTCAGTTCCTGGATTAACTGCTGTTTGGATTTATGCTGATCGGACATAGAACTCTCTGATTTATTTTTTTTTAGAATGATGGGATTGGAAAATTAATTGTAAGTATGATTCTACACCAAAACCGGTATCCGGGGGCTTTTCACCCCTTGCAGAACCTTTAGATGGTCAGACAATTCGGGTAAAAAGCCTTTACAACCTCGCAAGGAAAGACTTTTTAGGGCCGGGGATAAAAAATGCCCCGGGATGAACATTTCCTGAGTATGCGGGCTGCTGGTGGTCAAAGAACACCTGCGGTCAGCGGGAGGGGACTGAACAGCGACTGCTGAATCCATTCTTCCAGAAGGATTACGGCTGCCGGTCAAAGGGATCGATGATAGGTAAGACCACTCGGGATGATCTCATCCGTAAAAAGTGACTGGGTCCTGATACCGGAAAAGGATCAGGGAACAATTTGAACTTTTCATTTGCCCGAGGAAAGCGTACAATAGAAAAAAGATTCAACGTGCAGCTGGAAAAGGAAAAAACAGGGATGTTATTAGCGGGCGATATCGGGGGAACCAAGACGAATTTAGCTGTGTTTTCCCGGGAAGCGGGACTGCGTTCTCCGGTGATGGAAAGGACCTACAATAGTGGGGATTATGCCAACCTGGAAACCATGGTTGAAGAATTTCTATCAGTTTCTGATCAGCCGGTTGAACGAGCCAGCTTTGGGGTTGCAGGGCCGGTGTTGGAAGGAGAGGCCAAGGCAACGAACCTCCCCTGGACCCTGGAAGAGAATAGGCTTCGGGAAAACCTGGGCTTGTCCGAGGTCAAATTAATCAATGATTTATTGGCAGTGGCTCAGGCAGTTCCTTTTTTGGTGCAGGAAGATCTGGTCATCCTGCAGGCTGGAAAGCAGGTGGAAGCGGGCAACCGGGCAGTGATCGCTCCCGGGACCGGGTTGGGGGAAGCTTTCCTCACCTGGGATGGTTCCCGCTACCGGGCCTATGCTTCCGAGGGGGGGCATGCCGATTTCGCTCCCCGGGATTCCTTGGAATTAGAACTGCTTCGCTATCTGCAGGCACGTTTTGACCATGTCAGTTATGAACGGGTTTGCTCGGGAAGCGGAATCCCCAACATTTATCATTTTTTAAAGGAGAGCGGCTTTGCTCCAGAACCGGGCTGGTTGAACGAGCAGCTGGCTCAGGCGCCGGACCCCACGCCGGTGATCGTCAATACGGCTCTGGATCCTGCTCAATCCTGCGAGTTGTGCACCAAAACTTTATCCACCTTTGTCTCCATCTTAGGTGCGGAGGCGGGAAATCTGGCATTAAAGGTGCTGGCTGTAGGTGGAGTGTACCTGGGAGGCGGGATCCCGCCCCGGATCCTGCCCATCCTGGAAGATCCTGTATTTTTGAATTCCTTTTCCGCCAAGGGACGCTTTTCTGAACTGCTCTCCGGGGTTCCCCTTTTTATGATCAATAATCCCAAAGCAGCCTTATGGGGCTCGGCCTGCTCCGGCCTGGACCTGCTTCCGGAAACAGTCTAATCTCCCTGTGGATCCGCGGCGGCTGTTGCTGACAAGCCGGATGTCCGTCCCCGGGTTTTCCTGCCCTTGACGGTTGGGGCAGGCTTTGCCAGGTCTAGGGAAACAAGGACGAATAAGCAGAAAAGTTGGAAAAGTGCAGGAAAGTTCATTTGAGGTTTGGGGCTGACTCTTGTCAGCCGGTGAAGGGATCATTTAGCAGAGGAGAAATCATGTCCTTACAGTATTGGTTTGTGTTTCCGGTAGCTGTCCTGATTGCTACGGTGGCTATGGCGGCCGGAGTGGGCGGGGCAACCTTTTTTGCGCCCTTTTTTATCCTGGTTCTGGGCGTTCCACCGGAGGTGGCGATTGGGACGGGGTTGATCACCGAGGTATTTGGTTTTTCCAGCGGCTTGTACGCCTATGCGCGCAAACGTTTGATTGATTATCAGCTCGGTTTGAGTTTGCTGGTGATCACTGTTCCTCTGGCGTTGTTAGGCACTGCAGTGGCCAACTGGTTTGAACCTGACATATTAAAGGTTGTGCTGGGCGTAGGTCTGTTCGCGGTTGCGCTCAGTTTTTTGCGTACGCCGGATGAGGAAGAAGTCTTCCTTTTGGACCAGGCTATCCTGGATGAATACGGAGGCAAGAAAGCGGAAACTTCCCTGATCACGGCAGAGGGAGAAGAGATCCGTTACAAAGTGTGTAATAAAACCGAAGGCCGGTTGATCTGTGGGATTGGAGGATTGTTTGAAGGCATGATTTCCACCGGGCTGGGCGAGCTTAACGGTTATTTCTTGCTCCGCCGCTGCCGGGTACCCAGCCGGGTGTCGATTGCTACCAGCGTCTTTATCGTCGCCGTTACTGCCCTGGCTGCTTCGGTCGGTTATTTTGTGCGCTTCCTCCAGCTGGGAGGCGATGTGCTGCAAACAGTGTTAAGCATTGTGCTCTTTACCGTTCCCGGTGTGGTGCTGGGAGCCCAGCTGGGATCAAGGGTTTCCAGCCAGATCCCGCAAAGAATCATGGAGCGCGGGCTGGGCGTGCTCTTTATCCTGGTGGCTGGGCTTACTCTAGGGGAGGTTTTGTTATGATCCAGGCTATGATATTTGACCTCGATGGTACTCTGGTTAAAACCGAAAAGTTGAAGGCTCTTTCGTATGCCCGGGCTGCGGTTGAACTCTGCCCTTATGATATTCAGGAAGAGCAAGTTATAGAAGCTTTTAAAGAAGTAGTAGGTCTATCTCGCCGGGAGGTAGCCAGCGCCCTGGTGGAGCGATTTGGACTGAGTCAGAAAGCCCTCGACCGGAAGGATGAGTTCGGGGTGACCACTGCCTGGCAGGCTTATGTCCAGGTGCGGTTGAAATATTATCAGCGGATACTGGAAGATCCCCGGACAATCAGGGATAACCAGTGGCCGCACACGATGGATTTGCTCGCCCAGGCCCGAAAGGCGAACTGCCGGTTAGCCCTGGCGACCATGTCCCGCTGCCGCCAGGCTCGGCGGGTGCTGGAGATACTTGGACTGGAGGAAGCGTTTGATTTTATAGCCACCCGCGACGATGTCGAAAAAGGAAAACCTGATCCCGAAATTTATCACCTGGTGGCGAAGGAACTGGGAGTAGCTCCAGAGTGCTGCCTGGTGGTTGAGGATTCGGTAACCGGCGTTCAGGCTGCCTTGGAAGCCGGGATGCAGGTGGTGGCGGTGAGCACACCCTTTACCGGCAAGCATCTCCGGGAGAGCGGACTGCTGCCGGAGGAGCACATTGTGGATGACCCCGGGGAGACCGCCAGGGTTGTCGCCCATGTCCTCCAGCATCTGGAATGATATTTATCCCCGCAGCCGGGGGTTGTGAACACTGGAAGTGATTGACAGGCAGGGGTTTTTAAGTCAAAAAATTAGAGCTTAGCGCAAACATTTGCCTATTTGAGTATTCCTTCTAAGGTTTGTTTGCGATCTGCAAAAACAGGTTCTGTGTGGAGAGGGACGCATTCATCCAGGGATCGTTTTCCCAGGATCAGGTTGACAGCGAACGCTGTACAGGTTGCCTCCTCGTAAGTTTTGCAGTTTGTTTGGGGCAGCAGGGCATAAAGATCAAGGTGCCCGGGAGGTTTTTTGCAGGTTTGGACTGGCTTCAGGGAGTGGCGGTTATCCCAGGTGGCATTCACAGCGTCTTTGAGGGCTGCAAGCAGCTCTGGTCCTAAACATTGACGTCAATCAAGACGTCTTCTTCCTCAAATTCCGGATATACCTCAGCTACATTTTCCATCATAACCTGGCAGGGATTGCAGTCCAGCGAATGGAGAAAAACGAAGATAGGTCGACCGGCCTGCATGGCCTGATCAAACTCTTCCTCCAGGGATAATTCTCCAGCAGGAGCCTCGCCTTTCCTGTCTGTTTTCAAAAATATCCCCGCTGTCAGGAGAAGGACAAAACCTAGCAACACCAGATATTTAGAAAGCCTTTTTGATTTTGTGGAAAGCTTTATCATGATTGTTTTCGCTTGAGACTGGACAGGGACCGGGCGGCTTTCGGGGTTCCTAATAAAAGCAGCAGGGTCACGATCACGGCTGAGGAGAGGCACCACATACAGACCGCGTGAATTACAAAGGGTTCCAGGTAAGTTAGATAGAGGGAAAAGGCTACTGCAAAGATACCGAATATCCAGAATATGATGTTCGCCAGGTGAGCCCACTGCGTCTGTAACCGGCGTACCACCCAAACGGCGAGCAGGGCGAGGTAACCTCCCAGTCCTAAAACGCCTACAGGCAGCACTCCAAACAGGTAGGCGTAGGGACTGCTCTGAACTGTGTTGCAGTCGCCCACGGGACCGCAAACAGCTTCCACCAGCTGGGTTTCCACGTAGGAAAGATACCCAGCTACGCCGATGCCGATAATAATCAGTCCCGGGATGAGCCAGTCGGTCCAGGGCGGCAGGGAAAAAGTCTTCCCGCTGAGGACGGAGATCAAGCTGAAGATCAAAGCCCCGGTCATCAGCACCAGGGTCCCGATAGCCAGAACGAATCCATCCCCGGGAGGTGGCTCATTGGTGCTGGCAGCGGGGATCGGTGTCGGCGAGGGAACCGGGGTTGGGCTGCGGTCAGGGTTTTTTGTGCTGTCTGCCGAAACGTCCGCCGCTGTTGGGGTAGGGGTGCCGCAGTTGGCAGTGGTTGAGCAGTCCTCTTCTCCTCCGGGTTCTTCTTCCAAGAAGGATTGGATTGCCGGAATCTCTGGAAGGGCGACTCCGCCTGCAGCCAAATAGGATTCGATTAAACCGGGGAGTTCGGCTGGGATCTGGCCGGACCCGATCAGCACTTTATCCCCGATGATCAAGAAGGGCACTCCAACCCGCTCCTTGGGGATATCATAGGCAGCGGCAGTTTCATACAACCCTTCGATATCTTCCCTGGTTGAGATTTCCACCAGGGTGATCTCCAGCTGGGTGCCGTATTTTTCCTCTAATGGGGGGAGGACGTTATCCAGGACGTCATGGCAGTGGGGGCAGCCGTCCATCCAGAACAAGATGGCATGGACAATACCACCATCCTCTAAACTTTCTCCGTTGGTTGTGGTGAACTGAGATTGCTGTTTGGGCTCTCCCGAAAGAGCTGGTGAGACTGTCAAGCCCAGCAACAGGAGAGTTATCAAGGTAAATAGCAAGGTGCGTTTCATTCAGTGAACTCCTCTTCGATGATAGTTTTTAATTCCGGGTTGCCGTGGTGCCGAATCATTTCTATTTCTGCCAGGATGGCCAAAGCTACCTGGGCGGGTTGATGTCCACCCAGATTGAGGCTGACCGGGGCATGGATTTTTGGAAAAAGACCTTCCGCGATGTTGTCCTCTCTCATGCGGGCAAGGACTTTTCTGCATTTACGCTAGCTGCCAATCATCCCGATATAGGGTGTAGGCGTTGGTAAAGCGGCCCGGACGACTGCCTCGTCATTGGCGGCGTCCTCAGTAACCACGACTACATAGGTGCTTCCTGTAATGTCATCTGGTTCAAAGACCTGACCGCGATTTGGATCAATGTCAACCAACTTGATTTGATAATCTAACTCCCGGGCTATGCTGGACAGGGACTGGCCGACGTGGCCGCCGCCGACAATCAGCAGGGTGGGTTTGGGTTGATAGACCTCAATGAAGATCTGCACTTCTCCTCCGCACATGGTGCCGATGGCGTTTGTTCCGCCTTCACGCAGAAGATAGTTTACCAGTTGAGAGCGGTTTTCGCTGAGGGAGTTCAGGGTATCTTCGATGATCTTTTGTTCAAGCACCCCACCCCCAATATTGTCCAGGTAGCTTCCGTCGGGGTGTACGAGTAGCTTCATTCCTGTGACAGCGGGGAACCCGCCTTGGGAAAGGACGACCGTAGCCAACGCAGCGGGCAGATTGTTTTTCAGGGATGGAGCCAATTCCTGAAAAATGGTGAGATTCGGTTCTCTATGTTCTGTCATATATTGTCTGTCGCTCAATATCCGATCTTCCTGAGGGGTTCCAGATCGGTAGTGCTTTCCCGGGCCGGGGTTAGGAGTTTGTTTGCTTTTATCTTCATCCTAAGTGTTATCCTCCAGATTCCTCTCGGGCTTGCTTTCGGTTTTTCCAGTATCTGGTGTAAGCCTCCCTGAGTGCTTCTGTATAGTCAATTTCTATCGCCGGTTTGCGAGGTATGTAATTATGTCTTCTGGCTTTAATTAACAATTCTTCGTTTGTGATCTGCGATGGGTCACGTTCCAATTGATACAGCTGTTGGAAGACATCATCCAGGTTTTGCATTCCCACTCGATGTTTCTTAGGCCCCACGCGGATGTATGTAATATTGGGTAGTTGTGGGCTGCAGCAGCTGTTAGTCCGCATTAGATATTTATTCCTATCGATTCGTTTTTCGCGGTCATCATCCTATGCTCGGGTTTTTTCGGGCTGAAGATAGATGTCCCATCAAGAGATTTGAAGATTGCAAAAGTTCCCAGTGCAGGTGAAAGCCCGCGCTTTTTTATGGAAAAAAACGCTTTCAAATCCTATTGCGCTTTGACTACCAGGACCGGAGGCTTGGCGTGGGCCAGGATGCGGTGGCTAACGCTGCCGAGCAGTAAGCTGCTCAGGTCGCCGTGGCCGCGGCTGCCCATCACGATCAGGTCGGGCTGACGGGTTTTAGCTACCTTGAGGATCGCTTCGGCTGGAGGCCCCTTAAGCACCTCGACATGCACATCGACGCCCTCAGATTCGAGGTCATCGGCGGTCTCTTGGGCAATTTCTTGGCCCGCTCTTTTAAAATATTTGGTCATTTCTTCTTTTGGCAGGTTGCCCGGCAGAGGTGGTACCGACGGTATAGCGTGAACCACGATGACCTCAGCATCATTTTGCTGGGCAATTTTGCCAGCAAATTTGCATGCTTTCCTGGAATCCTGCGAACCATCTACGGCCAATAATATCTTTTTAAACATGTTTTCTCCTTTCGCTTTTCAATTTGAATTGTTGGACTGGAAGTCGCCTTCCAGATTGCGCGATCCCTCTTGATGTTTCTTAGAAACCACGGGGATGTATGTTCTATTGAGCAGTTGTGGGCTGCAGCAGCTTTCTGTCCTCTCAGGGTATTTATTCATATCAAACCTCATGGTAAGTGGTCTTTAGTTCTGGCCTTGCGGTCTGAAGACAGACGCTCCACATAGGGATCTGAAGATTGCAAATGTTCCCAGTGCAGGTGAGAGTTCCATGCAAAGCCCGTTTGGTCATAAGTCTTCCACCAGCGCCCCAAAGAGGTCAACAAGATCATTGTAGCTTCCTCGCGGCCGGGCTAAACTGAAAAATTCGTGGCAGGCAAGATCTTTTGCTGCCTGTTCTAGTTTGCCCTGAAAGGGAGGGTTCTGGCTGGCATGGCACTGGATAGCACGTACTTTGGCAGAGCGGTGCTCGGTGATGTCAATACCGGCGATCGGCCAGTCTCCCTTTTCCTGGGGAGGATCGACGCCGCAGCCCTGCCGGGTGGCTTCGGAGGGAGCTATGTAGAAGAGCCGTATGCCTCCTGGATCGGTGCGGTCGAAAGCTTGAGTGACTCGTCGGGAAATGGTGATATGGTCTGGATGGCCGGAGATCCCATCGGGGCCAAAGGTTATCAAGGCGTCGGGCCGGACTTCCTGAAGGATCGCTGTCAGGCGTGAGAGCATCTCTTCCTCTGCAACCTCTGGCAGGGAACCATCGGGATAGCCGAGAAAGCGTAGATCATCCACTCCCAGGGCGTCAGCAGCGCATTTCAATTCCTCTTTGCGAACCGCTGCCGCTTGCTGGGGATTTTTCTTTTCGATGCCCATCTCGCCATAAGTAGCGCAGATCAATACAATCCTTGTGCCTGCTGCGGAGTATTTGGCCAACGTACCGCCTATCGGAAAACTCTCGTCATCCGGGTGAGCCAGGATCACAAGCAAAGTATTTCTCACGTTTGGTCCTCCACCACCAGATCCCCATCGAGCTGGTAGCCCTCGGCCAGCGTGTTGGTGACCGTGCCCCATTTAATGCTCAATCTGACAAGTTTTTCCAGTTTATTGGGAGGTTCAGGGCTGTCCAGCACCAGTCGGTAGCGGATCCCGGTCAGTTGGGCTGGATCGTCACGGCGGTTTGCTTTTAATTCAACACGGGCTGAACGAATTTCCAAATGCATTTTCTCACTGAGGGAATTGAGATTGGTGAGCAGACAGGCGCTGAGAGCGGCCAGCAATGTCTCGGCTGCGTTAAACCCTGTTTCACCGGAGCCCTTTTTGATATTGAGCTGCAGTTCGTGACCGCGGGCAGAAATCTGCGCCCGGGATGAATCTTGCCGGATGGCAGTCACGGAATATGTTTTGTCAGCCATAGTCGTTTCCTTTTTGCGGTACCTCGCCGTGCAGTTCTCATGACCTGGAAACCGGGATCCCCGTCATGTGGAGCCCTTAAGAATCTTGGGATGAGAATAACGCTCTGTAGGCTCTTTTGGACCGGGAAACGGGGATGGCTTTCTGATTTAAAAATTCCAGACTATCCACCAAAGCTGGAAGTAGATTTCCCGGAAATCCAAGGGCTGCTTCCGTGGGATCTATATCCGTTGCATCCCGGCATCCATAGCATCCGAAACACTGATTGAGCCGCTGTTCCTGATAAGGGATGATGGTGCTGTCAACACAGGTTGCCTGGAGGACCGCGGTGGAACTGACCACTCGCTTTCCACCCCGGATGTTCAGATAAGCAAGACTGATCCACATCAATTTTTCGGGTTCGTCTTCTAAGACAACCACGTCTGGCAGATGCTCCACTTGCCCGAGAGGGTAGAGGTGCAAGGCAGAAATTTGTCCAGCAGAGAAATAAGACATTCCTTCAAACATCCGTTGCCCCGTCTCCTGTTTTTGGACGATGCCAAATCCCACTAAACCTTTACCATTCTGTAGATTCTCGGGCAGCGGGCGGAAGCCAAAAGCAGCCGCTATCGCCCTCAGCCAGCTCGTTCCAGACGATCACCATGGCGATACAGCAGGCCAGGCCGTTCATAATCAAGCCCACCATGTGTTCGGGGAAATCCCGCAGGAAAATGATCGCCAGGGCGAACATCAGTACCGGACCGATCACCCAATTATGGAGCAGAGAGAAGCCCAGAATTTTCCAGTCGCGGAAGGCCTCACCCAGCTCTTCGTAATGCACTTTGGCCAGGGGAGGATACATCATTAATATCAGGCCGAACGCGATAGGGATGTTGTTGGTTCCCACCGAGACCGATTGGTTGAAACTTTTTACTGGGCCGGGGAAGAAATAGCCCAACCCGACTCCGACCGCCATGGCCAGAAAGATCCATAAGGTCAGGTAGCGGTCTAAGAAGGACAGCTTTTTTTCATTTTCAGGCTTCATCCCATCCTCCCAGTGAAAACATCTTTCGTCAGGTAAACTTTTTATTGCTGCTTTTTACGGATCTGTGTTAACCACCTTTTATTTATCTTTGCCGATAAAGTATTCAAACGAATTACGAACCGAAATCATTTATCTGGCCCACAAACTGTGGGCCTAGGATTACTGCGTTCAAGCGGTGCAGGACATGGTGAACGATCCGTCCAGTTGGGGAACCTCCAGTTTGTAGGTATAGGAAGTTTCATACAGCTCATCTTCCAGTTGAAAAGAAAGTGATCCGCTAAAAGTCTTCTTATTCCACTGAACCTTATACATGTGGATCTTATCTGCGGGAACATTAATGGCAATTTCTTGAACGCTATTTTGAGCTTCTTGATATTCCTGATGGTAGGCGGTTTCAACTTTATCTCTAAGATCCTTGCATATTGCCCCGGAGATAGGGGATGTTTTTCCGCTTGATACAGCGGTTGCTTGCTCGGAGACGGTAACTTCTTCCTGTACCGTCAGGAAGTCAGAGAGCGTTTTATCTAGAGCTTTAGTGCTATCGCAATTACGAACATCGAGATACTCTGAGTACAACGGCTGCACTGTCGGGGAGGTTTTCGTCACCTCAACCTGATTGCCCCCGCAACCAACGAGGAATAAGCTGAGTCCGGTTATGATTAGGAGAATGGGCGATCGTTTAAACATACAAGTATCCTTTTCCAATTTTCTGAATTGACTTATTTCCCAAAGCTAACTTGTGAACAATCAATTTTCGGAGGTGGGAAGCAGGTAAGATGCTTTCCGTGCACCTATAGAAAATTGCTTCCTTCACAAATCTGGATCAATCATTATCTATTCCTGAACCTCGGCAAGCCATCCCTGGATTTTAGTTTTAATTTGATCGCGAACTTCCCGGAACTTGGCCAGCTTTTCCTGGTCTGATCCCTCGAGAGCAGCCGGATCCTCGAACTCCCAATGGGTATGCTTGCCCTGGTTCAAGAACACGCTGGGGCAGTTTTCCTCCGCATGGCCGCAGACGGTGAAGACATAGGAAAAATGGACTTTGCCGAGATATTCTCCCACCCCTTTGGAAGTTTGCCCATCCAGGCTGATTCCAATCTCCTTCATCACTTTGACAGTCAACGGATGGATCCCTTTAGGTTCCAGCCCAGCGCTGTATGCCTCAAAGCGGTCTCCGCTGTATTCTCGTAAGAAGGCTTCTGCCATTTGGCTGCGGGCCGAGTTTCCTGTACATATAAAAATCACTCTGCTTTTTTTGGACATTAATCATCTCCTATGATGCTTCAATTGGAAAGAATTATCAGATGGAATCACATCGTGAGGGTTAATAATCAATTGTATAATCCTAACGCTTCCCTAATGCTTCCTCGGAGACCTGGATTCCGCTCATTCAGCTTATTCAAAAAATTTTGAAGGTTGACATATCAAAGACATTGGAGTCCCTGAAAATCGCCTTCAGTCCTTTGTGGTATATCAATGACATTTTTCTCCCAACATTCGCCTTGAATATTGCCAACTAAAGCATAGCTTCCAACGCCTGGAGGCGGTCCTGATATTCTGGAATCTCCCCCAAAGGGCCGCATTCCTCTACTGATCTTGCCCCGGTCACTAATCCTACTGCAAACGCCAGACAGGTGGTTTCCCCACAGGCCTTGCAGTTCGTTTGCGGAAGCAATGCATAGAGGTCCAGATGTCCGGGGGGTTTTTTCCGTGTTTGAACCGGCTTCAAAGAATGACGGTTCTCCCAGGTAGCATTGACAGCTTCGGTCAGCGTACCGAGCAGCATCTCAGCCTCCGCTTCATCTTTGACCTGGGTAATCACGATTCGTCGAGAGTACAGGGTCATAAATCCTTTCGGCCTCCGGAAGGTTAATGTCCCGGAATCTGGATTAAACCCCATCACATCCGGGAGGGAGGCCAGATAAGGTAAAACATCATCCAGCGGACAGGAAGGTCTCCCGGTAATGATAATTCGGTCCGGATCAGCCAGGCAGGGTGTGATCTGGGTCAGAACAATCGCTGAAAGGTAGCTGCTTTCAATCATCTTTATCTATTATTTAAATAGGTCCTTGTGAATTTGCTGAAGGTCCGCACCGGACTCTCTAAATTGAACTTTTCAACCTCCTTCCAGAAGCCTTCTGGCTTCGCCTTTAAAGTGATCTTTCAGAAAACGTAATGCCCCTTCAGCATCATCATCGATTAAAATGCGAAGTAAATTAATCAATTCTTGATCGTTCAAGGATGTTTGTAAAGTCTTTTTCATTGGACTGAGTTTTTCGCCTGTCGAGTTTGCCAGTCGATCTCAGCGGCAGCTGCTGCAAAGTTCTGTTTCGGGATCTGCCTCACTATCTACCCAGTAAGCAGTCTTACACTCAGGACAAGTCACCTTGCGGAATTTATCTTTCCAGCTTTTCTTCTTGGGCTGTATTTCCGGGGGAAGGGTTTGAAAAGGGTTTCCCCCACAGCCGCAGTCAGTATCCGTGGAAGCTGGCTGAGGACCTTGGGATTTCGACTTTTTACTGTTCATGCTCTTTACCTCAATCAATTAATTGCTGGCGATTCAATAATGATCTCCTCCAGGGCTTGCAGTTTGTCTGCATGCTGTGATTCGTGAAGGGGAGGACAATCGGAAAGATTTTTTTGCGAAGCAGCTAATTTGAAAGCGTAAACCCAGCAGGTTGCCTCACCGCATTGCTTGCAGTTTGTACCCGGGAGCAGCTTGTAGACAGCCATAGGTGCAGGCCGTTGGCGGCTGGTGGTGTCAGGCGTAATTTCAGCACGCCGCTTCCAGGTCCTGTTGACCAGGTTGATCAATCGTTTTAACTCTTTCTCCGCGTTAGCGCGGTCCTCAACATTGCTGACGCAGACCTTATCTGCATGAAAAGCAATATTACGACCGGCTTTCTTCCAGGTCAAGACATTCGCTGCTGATCGGTAAACTGCCCCGGAGAGCTCAGCGTTCAAGTAAGGCAGCACTTGAGAAATATCCCCGACCAGATGAGCGATAGCGGAGTAGCGTTCTGCTCCGGGTTCACAGGGCGGGGTGAAAATTTCCAGGTCATACGTATCAATCAAAGTCTCACCATGGTCAGTCATATTAAGCTCCCTGTAATCAGTTTGCTCCGTTATTTTTTACCTACGCCACTGAAATTTCGGTAGCCGATTCCTTTATCTTTCCAACATCACCAGGAATTATTATATTCATGTACATGAATATAATACCATAAACAAAACGAGACCTTCAAATCCCTGTTTATCACCCAGAGGAAACCTGGAACTTCTCATAAAGCGCTCTCTTGACAGGGAGCATGTTCTTCCGCAATAACACACGGCTTGATTACCTGTTCATTTATTGATTGTTGGTCTGCAGCAGCTCCCAAATTTCAGATTCTACCGCGGGCAGGTTGAGAGGAAAATCATCACTGGTTTCGCCGGTAACACCATCCTGCCGCCAGATAATTTCTCCTCTTCTGTCCAGGAGCAGCAAGGCTGGCGTCCGATAGACATTATATTTCCGAGCTAACTTTACCCGGCGGTCAATATCCAATTGATGGAGCTGCACCCCACTGCGGGCTTCAACTGGCCAGGCTGCCAATTGGAGGCGGGCATTGTCATTCACTATCTGTTCACATTCACATGCATAGCGGAATTTCAGAAAAACGAGGACCCGCTGGTTGATCATTCAATTCCAGGGGAGGAGCAGGCTGCAGCCACCAACCCAACTGCCAGCTTTTCAATCCTCCCACAGCTATCAGCGCTGCCGTAAAACAAATCCAGATCAAACGGCGGGTTTTTTCCTTCATGCTATCCAAAAGAAATAAAATCCGACAGCAATTATGATCACTCCGCTGACCTTTTCAATCCCTTCGGACCACTTCCCGAGCTTTTGAAAATTCGCCAGTACACCAGTAAAGGTGCCTGCCAGGACAATAGGAACACCCCGCCCCAGGGCATAAACGAAGAGCAGCAGGGCACCGTAAGTAATTGCGCCTTTCAGCATCACATAGGTCAGGACAGCTGCCAGAACAGGTGTTGCGCACTGCGAGGTCACCAGCCCAGATACTAAACCCAGCAGCAGTGCCCCCGGTACTCCTCGTCTTGCCACCCGCTCTCGCAGGTCGCTGAACCAGCCCGGGAGGGGTATCGTCAACACTCCCATCATGCTCAATCCAACCAGGAAACAAACGGCCGCCACCAGGTAATACCAGATGCTGTTTGCCAGACCGATCAATCCTCCCGCAAGGGCTGCACCTACTCCCAAAAGCATGAAGGTGACTGCCAGACCTACGGCAAAGGATAAGGAAATCTGAAAAGAGCGCTGCCGGCTGGGTTTTCCCGATCCACCTACAAACCCGATTACCAGAGGTATGGCAGTCAAATTGCAAGGACCTAAGCTGGTGACCACTCCCCCCAAGAAAGTCAACAAAAATCCCAGCAGGGACGCGTCTTGTAGAATTTGAAAATCAAAATCCATTTAGTTCCCTCCAGCTAAGGATTGGAAAACTTGCTGCAGCTTGGGGGGATCCATAACCCCAATATGGACCTGCCTTCCTCCCCGCCCATCATAGAAAACAAGAGTGGGGATCGCCTGGAGCCGTTCCCGTTTAAGGATACTTTGATTCTTCTGATCGTAGACGTTGACATCGATTAAAACGATTTTGTCCTCAAATTCCGGGTAAACTTCAGCCACGGTTTCCATCATTACCTGGCAGGGATTGCAATCCAGCGAATGCAGGAACACGAACACGGGTGTCCCTTCCCGCATGGCCTGATCAAACTTTTCTTCCAGTGATAATTCGCCGGCAGGCACCTCGTTTGTGCTGCTCATCTTACCCAGGACTGCTCCACCAAGCAGCAGGGCAAATCCCAGAAATACCAGGATCTTGAAATGTTTTTTACGGATCTGTTTTTTGGTTTGTTTTTTCCCCATATTCACCCTCGCTTTGTTACAAATAGGGAGCGAGCAGCCTTTGGGGTGCCCAACAACAGCAGCAGGGTGACGATCACAGCGGATGTAATACACCACATGCAAACCGCGTGAATTACGAAGGGCTCCAGGTAGGTCAGGTAGAGAGAAAACAAGGTGGCAAACAACGCCAGTCCCCAAAAGATTACATTCATCTGGGGTTCCCACGCCGGCTGCAGCCTGCGCACAACCCAGGCACCAAACAGGGCAAGATAGCCCAGCAACCCCAAAACTCCCACTGGGAGCACGCCAAACAAGAGGGCATAAGGACTGTTTTGCACTGCGTTGCAGTCACCCACAGGGCCGCAAATAGCCAGCACCGGTTGGGTTTCCACATAGGAAAGGTATCCAGCAACACCAATACCCGCCAATATCAAAACGGGAATCAGCCAATCAGTCCAGCCGGGGAGGGAATAGGTTTTACCAGTGATGACTGAGATCAGGCTGATAATCATGGCAGCGGCCATCAGCACCATGGTACCAACCGCCAGGGCAAAACCATCGCTGACTGGTTTCTGACTGGATTCCATAGGGAGGATACTTGTTGGAGTTGGAGCCGGGGTTTGAGCCGCTCCAGGCGTTTTTTCCTGATTTTGAAAAATGCTGCTGTCTTTGTTCGCCAAGAAAGACTGAACCACCGCGTTCTCTGGAACGGCAATCCCACCTTCTGCCAGGTGAGTTTCGATCAACCGGGGCAGTTCGTTCGCAATTTGGACGGTGCCGATCAGCGTTTGATCCCCGATAATCAAAAAGGGAACCCCAACCCGTTCTTGGGGAATTCCATACGCCGCTGCTACTTCAAAAAGGCGGTGGAAATCTTCCGAGCTGGAGATTTCCACCAGAATAATCTCCAGCTGGTCCCCGTATTCTTCTTCAAGAGGAGGAAGAATATTCTCCAGGACTTCATGGCAGTGAGGACAGCCTTCCGACCAGAACAAGATAGCCTTCACTTTGTCAGTCAGCAGGTTCATATTCTCGTGTGCCAAACAAGCCTGATAGGCAGGCGGGCTTTGAGGGTCTTGCTTGTTAATGGCTGCCGTGGTGGTCGATGGAAATAAGCTGAGAAGGATCAGCAGGGCAGCGATGGCGAAAAGAAACCGTTTCATTAAAGAACTCCTAGGTGATGATGGATTTTGATTTTGTTTTTCCCCGGTTCCGCAGCATCTCAATCTCAGCTATAATAGCAAGCGCTACCTGGGCAGGATGACGTCCCCCCAGATCCAGCCCGACCGGGGCGTAAATTTTTTGCAGTTCTTTTTCTTGGAAGCCCTTTTCTTTCAAATGAGATAGAACAATTTCACACTTCCGCTGACTTCCAATCATGCCAATGTACGGAGCGGGAGTGGGCAAAGCGTCCCGGAGAATTGCTTCATCTGTGTCTGCGTTTTCTGTGACAACCACCAGATAGGTATTCTTGGTAATCCGGTCTGGATCAAAAGGATGACCGCGCTCCGGATCCACATCCGCAACCTGAACCTGATAATCAAGCAGCTCCCCCAATTTGGACAGAGGCTGGCTGATGTGGCCGCCTCCGACGATCAACAGGATGGGTTTGGGCATATAAACCTCAACAAAAACCTCAACCTCTCCTCCACATAAAGTTCCAATTGCATTCTCACCTTGTTCGCGCAGGAGATAGTTTACCACCCGATCCTGACTTTTCTCAAGAGCGTCCAGGGCATCCCGGCGGATTCTTTGTTCAAGGATTCCCCCGCCTATATTACCCAGGCAGCTGCCGTCCTGGTGAACCAGGATCTTCATCCCCGTCACAGCAGGTGACCCGCCCTGGCTTCGAACAACCGTTGCTAACGCGGCGGGCATTTTTTCTTGCAGAGCCTGGATCAATCCCTTGAGAATTTCTTCTGTGGATTCTTCATGGATAAGCTTGGTGTTTTGTCTCATGATACCTGTCCAATTAAATCAATCAGATCGTTCCTGTGAGTAAAATCTTTGAAGGTCCCGGCCTTCGCATGTCCTCCGTTCCGAAAGTCTGCGAAACATTTTGGGAGCCGCTTTGCTGGTTTTAGATCAAATATGATCTCCGGATATCTGCAGGGTTTCTTATTCACCTTCACCGCGGCTCAGAAAAACAACCCTGGATGTCCTCTGCCAGATCATCATCAGAGCGGGGAGGTTTCTCATTATTCTAGAAAACGGTCCTGCAGGGCTGCGTAAGCTTTTTTTGACCGCGATACGGGAATTGCTTTTTCTTTCAAATATTCCAGTCTTTCCAGCAGATCTGGAAGCAGCTTCCCGGGAAATCCAAGAGCGGCTTCTGTGGAATCCATATCAGTCGCGTCCCGACAACCATAACAGCCAAAGGATTGATTAAGCCTCTGTTCCTGATGGGGGATGATGGTGCTGTCAACACACGTCGCTTGCAGGACTGCGGTGCTGCTAACCACCCGTTCCCCCCCTTTAAGGTTCAGGTATGCTAAGCTTATCCACATCAATTTTTCGGGCTCATCCTCCATGACCACCACATCGGGTAAGCGCTCTGCTTGGCCAAGCGGATACAGATGTAGTGAGTCTATTTGTCCGGCAGGAAAATAAGACATACCCTCAAACATGCGTGCCCCAGTGTTTTGCTCCTGGACAATCCCGAAACCTACCAAGCCTCTCCCATTCTGCAGGTTCTCAGGCAGGGGCCGAAAACCAAAAGCTGCCGCAGCAGCCGGGCAGGAAATACCTTTGCTGTCGAGGAGGACAGAGCTGCCTTCCCGGGCTTTCATCAACGCCTGGCAGTACCGATGCCCCTTGAGCAGTTGCGCTTGCTGGGGCCGGGCGTCTTTACTGGAAATAAAATCTACACCCACCGGCCAGGCGGTCAGGTTTAACATCTCAATTAGCTGTTTGCCAAAATCTTTTCTGTTTTTCATCTCAAACCTTCCATTATTTGTGCCCAGCCTTAAATACCGCTAGTGCCTGATCTTCATCCACCCGGCAGTGTTCTTGATCCAGAACATCATAGGGATTGATGTTTGCCCCATCGACAAGAATGCCCGGGGAAGCACGAAACTGGTGATGCTCCCAGAGCTTCTGTCCCTGGTTTGAATCCAGCTCCACATGTTGGTGAGAAATTCCTCGATCAATGAGGAATTCAAGCACCTTCTTGCTGCGCCGGCAATTCTTCGTAGAAACAATGGTCACCTGGGGTTTTAACCGATTTTTTGTCATCTATTTATCACCGTTTAATCAGTACCGTATTTTTCCGGGTGGTTTCGGAGGAGATCTTTCGTTTTGGTTAAAATTTTCTCATCCTTAATCACCTGCCGAATATATTCGGTGGGGGGAAACTCAACAGCGTCCTGCGTGCATATTGTTGCGCAGGTAGTACAGCCGACCATACACATCAAGGGCTTCGATACCACGGCTTTGTTGGTTTCGTAGTCAAAGCGATAGACTCCACGGCCGCAGGAAGTAACACATAATCCACAGCCGATACATTTTTCACTAATAACCTGAGGATGCCACTCGATTTCTTCACGGGGAATTTCGTGCCAGTTATTATTAGTTGATCCACTCATAATATCCTCCTCTATCTAAACAAATTTGGGGCCTCGGTATACTTCCACGAGTGGTGCTTTTCAGCCACTCGTGGAAGTCGTATTTTCATCCGATAAGTGCAGTAATCCACTGCCATGCTGTCAACTTATTCCTTGTAAACGGGAACAGCAGCAGCCTCCGGTGGATCCTGCTTGCGGTGATTCAGCAGCCAGATCACGCCGCTGGTCACAAGCAAAATCCCCAGCAGATACAGGCTAACCAGCAGCAGGCTGGTCCCGTCTATCCAGGCGCCGTAGAGCAGGCCGGCCAGGGTGCTGAAAATCGAGACCCAGAAAACGTATACCCAGGTTTTGAGGCGGCCGATGATCGAAGTCGTGATCAGGATGCTCTGCAGGCTGAGCTCAGGATCCGAGATCAGATAGGCCAGAAGCGGTCCGCGGTGCATGCCCAACCGTAAAAACATCTGGGCGATGGGGACTTCTATCAGGGTGGGGAAATACATGAAAACGCCGAACACCACGCCGACGAAATTTCCTAACACCGTGTTTTCCCCGGCAACAGCCTGAATCCACTCCGGCCGGATCAGCTCCCGGATCACACCAACGGCAAACACACCCACCACCAGCAGCGGGAAGATCTGCTTGATAAAACGCCAGGTCTCCCAGAGAAAGTTTCGGGTTTCTTCCCGGCTGAGCTGGGTCGCCATCATCCAGCCCAGTACCAGCGTGCTGACCAGCACCGCAAAGAACTTCCCGGTCAACATCAGTTCCACACCTCCGGGATAGGGGTTTATACCCAGGGAGGCAACCAGAAGGGTCAAGCCCACCAGCCCGGTGGAAATCCAGGTCCAGGCATTGAAACCATCAAAGATCTTTTCCAGACCCTTCCAGGCGGTCAGGCCGATCAGTACCAGCAAGCCGATCAACAGCGCGCCTTGAGCGGTGACACCTTCTTCTCCCAGGGAGGGGTCAAAAGGGACCAGCTGAAAAAGGTATTCTTGGAAGCGGTCCACGCCTGCCAGCGGAAGATCCAGCTGGAAATAACTGGTCGTCAGCAAATCGATCTGAAAGGTACCGGCAATCAGCAGGAAAACCAGCACGAGTAAAAAGATCATGGACGAACGGCTCATGGACGCCTGGCCCGCGAACATATGATCCGTTTTCTGATCCCTCTGGGCATCTTCCCGCCAGAAAATCAGGGCCATGATCAGCCCCACTCCGATCCCAAAGACAATCGCCAGCACCAGGCGGGCGATGGCCAGGTCCAGGCCCAGCACGGCGCCGGTGTAGCTCAAGGCCAGAATGTTCACCGCCGGAGCCACGAACAGAAACGTGATCGCCGGGCCCAGCCCTGCGCCTTTTTTATAGATCCCGGCAAACAGCGGGATCACGGTGCAGGAGCACACTGCCAGCAGGAATCCGCCCGCGGCAGCCGCCGGATAAGAGATGAACTTGGGCGTGTTCCGGCCCAGATAGCGGGTGATGGTCTCTTTGGGGATCAGGGCGGTCATCGCCCCGGCGATATAAAACGCCGGCAGCAGACAGAGCAAAACGTGGGCAGCCAGATAGGCGGCCAGGTTGCCGGCGCCGCTTCCCAGCAGATTGGGTATTGCGTTCAGTATAGTATCCATTAAATGTTTGTCCTTGCCTTATATATGCGGTCTATTGAATATATTAGCACAAAAAAATATTCCCCGCCCCCCACGGGGAAAAACTTACAGCATCCTGGCTCAGCTCTCGGCCAGGGCGCTGGTGACCATTGAGGTCAGCTCTCCCTGAGAGGGGATCTTTCCGCTGGCAACTACTTTCTCATTGATCACCAATCCCGGCGTGCTGAGCAGATCATAGGACATGATGTCCTGGTAATCGGTGACTTTGATGTATTCGGCTTCCGCGTTCAAGCTTTCGACCGCTTTCCTGGTCTCGCTTTCTAAACGCTTGCAGTTGGGACATCCGGTTCCTAAAATTTTGATGGTTAACATCAGCTTATCTCCTTGATGATTGTGGAACTTGATTCTGTTTTTTCTTCTATCTCACAGGTTGGACAGGTGCAGTCATTTTTTACGCCCGGAGAACTTATAACAGGCATCTCTTTTACAGAAAATTCCTGCAGCTCAGCGGCGGCTTTGATTAATTCGAACAAGGCTGAATCTTTCAGCCTGTAATAAACATATTTCCCATCCCTCCGAGTCTGCAGCAGCCCGCTTTCCCGCAGCACAGACAGGTGTTGGGAGATGTACGGCTGCCTTTTCTGGAGCACTTCTTCCATATGGCAGACGCAAATTTCCCCTTTTCCAATCGCATACAGCAGTTGGATCCGGAAATCATTTCCGAGCACACTGAACAGATCACTGGTTTTACGGGCAAATTTTTTGATATTCATATTCATTTCCTTGCATATGATACTGCTTTGTGAATACTTTGTCAATGGTGTTTTTCCATTTTGTTATTTTCCATTTTGCTGCCAAGTATCATCAGCCGAGGTCCTTAAATAACCTAACGGACCAGCTATCCAGCAAAGTGCTTTTCACTCATGGTTAATCGAGAGAAAAAAATCCATTCTGCTAACATAAGGCTCGACATTTAATGGGACTTCATCCAGATCAAATGCCTATCAAGCCCGCAAGTATTCCCCGCTGAGTCCACTTTAGAAATTGACCATCTTCATCTTATTTTAGTGACTCCAGGCCATGCTGTTTCCCTACCCCCCCTAAAAAAATGCCGATTCCGTATCTTAAGCTCCCTTCAATTTCATGAGCGCCTCTATTACACGAATAAAGGAAATATCATCACAGCACAGCAAAACTGATCACTCTTGCCAATCACATTTGTATTGTACAGATGGATCCATACCAGGTTCAAAATCTATCCTGTTGAATACTGTTTCAATGCCCAGAAACCATGAATGGTTCATGGAACGTGGGCTAGAGCTTCGTCTTCGCAACAGAACTCCCATTAAAATTACTCAAATATATTGGGGTCGATTCGGATAATATCTTATTTTAAGATCACATCCTGGACGACGATCAGCGCTGCAACACCCAGCAATACCCAGCCGAAGACCAACTTTACAGCACGGGATTTAAGCCGCTCCGACATAAGTCGCGAGCCCAGCTGGCTGCCCAGCAATACCGCGATCACGGTGGAAATCCACACAACCCAATCAGGCTGGGCGGCTGTTGCCAGGTGCGAGATGAAGCTGGAAACCCCAGAACAGGTCACCACAAACGCCGAGGTTGCAGCAGCCATTTTTGCTTCCAACCCGGCGATGTACAGCAGCGGAACAACAAAAGATCCCCCTCCCCTCCCAATCAAACCAGCGAGTACTCCGAGAATGCTTCCGCCAGATAAACCCATGATCAACCGGCCCCGGGTGGATAGATTGCCACGTTTGGGTTTCCAGCCGGAAAGCATCAGGATGGCCGCAGAGGCTGTGAACAGAGCAAAAAAGATCATCAACGGTTTAACGGGTAGCTGGACATTGAACCACACACCCAAGGGAGCAAAGATGATCATCGTGAGTGCAAACGGGATGGTGACACTCCAGTTGATCAGTTTCTTGCGCCCGTAGGTGATCGCCGCAGAACTGCTGTTGACCACATTGAGAAGCATACCCAGCGGGATCGCTTCAGTTTTAAAATCCATTCCCATCCAGTATAGAATGGGAATATATAATGATGAGCCGCCCAGGCCCAGCATCGAAAACACAAAAGCTATCAGAAAAAAGATTGGCGGAGCCAGATACAGTAAGTTCATTTGGACACCTCGTCACCAAGATGGAGCCGGACTGGAAAGGGCTCTATTTTGCCCAAAAATTGCCCCCCCCCTTTCCAGTCCGGATATTTATTATTTAATCCGCTTATATACCTTGCCAGGCACCAGTTCCTTTGTTAATTCATCATAGCGTCCATCTAGGATGCGGACCTGCTCGAAACCGTGAAGTTGAAGGTAGACCCAGGCAACCACTGCCCGAGTGACAGATGAACAGAAGGTAGCTACCAAACGATCATCAGGTACCTCATTAAGACGATTTGGCAGCTCGTTCACCGGAATGTGTAGGGCAAAAGGCAAAGCAATCTGGGTCGTTTCTTCAGGCGAGCGCAGGTCCAGAAGGACCGCATCTTCGCTTGCCTGCCTTTCAAAGAACTGGGCTGCGGTAACCTTATGCTGGGCTGTGCCCCAGAAGCTTAAATCTAACCCGGCCAGCCAAAGATCAAATTGTTTTTGAGACATCTTAACCCTCCTTCTAAAGTTATTGACGTGGATTCTTCTTATTACAGAAGCGTAATCAAAATTTGGGCCGCAAATGCCCACATGATCAAACCCAGGCCCGCCCTGATCATCCTGGTTTTCATTTTCATGCTCAGCCTCGCCCCGAGATTCCCCCCTACAAGAACAGCCAGGCCTGTAGCCAGAATCAAAGGAAGATCGAACTCGTGTGAGGTTGCATGGCCAATAATCCCGGCCAGTGCCGAGAAGGAGATAATCAAGTGGGTAGATCCAGCAGCCACTTTTGTTGGGTATTTGCATACGTAAACCATGAAAGGGACAATGAAGATACCACCACCCACCCCAAGCAAGCCGGCAATGAATCCTACGCCTGCGCCAAAGAGCGCAATCAACAGGTACATGCCGGTAGAAAAACTCTCAGGCATTTTTTCATTCGTAGCTTCCTTTTCCCAGTACGAATAGATCATCCTGGCGCCGATACCCAGCAGGAAGATCACAAAAATCCATAACAATATAGTTGTGTTGAAGTATTGAGACAGTGCTCCTCCTGCAAAGGCACCGAGGGAAATTCCAGGCGCAAATATCAAGGAGGTTTTAAAATCAATCATCTTCTTCCGGTAGAATATGTAGCCGGCTGACAGCGAGGTGATGAGATTCAACACCAAGGAGGTGGAAGTCGACAATAAAACCGAATATCCTAGCAAAATAAAAAGGGGAGAATAAATTGACCCCCCCCCTTGACCAAACATCGAAAACACAAACGCAATCACGAAGGAGAGCGAAACAGCGAGAATTATCGTTGAGTTTAGATCCATAATAATTAATCCCTGACAGACACCGATATAAAATTCCTGAATTTACCGACGCCTGAGTATGCCTATGTAGGAGGTTACCTTTTTTCTAAACATATTCCAAATTGGCCGGGAAGAAATCAATCACTCGGTAGCAGTCATCCCCTGAAAATTACTCAATGAAACCTCCGCTTACCTCTGGCTCGTTTCGGTTGCCTGCCTGTGAGCTTATTCATTGAAATGACCAGCAAGATTGGTGACCAATCTTTGCCTGTCAGGAAAGATTCGGGCAACCGGATGCAAGAAGTCCGCGATAACTCCCAAACAATAAATTGTTCAGGAATATTGCCTTCTTTACCAATTCCACCCAGCCAAAAACAACCTGCATTCCTGACTTTCTTCCGGCAATTTTATTATGTTGATGGGTTGTGGGGCTACTTCCTAGACGGTAACAATGGCGGGGGGTGTTTTAACCCTGGACCAACACGAGCCTGGCATGGACATTTACATATTGGGGGTCTTCGACAGAAATATGCTTTCATAAATTTATCCCTTATCCCTGGGATCCAGTCCCCTTGTTTTCGCAACTTGTCAGGAGTTCCTGCGAGGATACAGGACATCCGGCCAGTTCAGGTCCAACTTTGCTCGGCTTGCCTGATGATAGAGCTTCATCACCATGATTCATAACAACCTTTCTTAAAAACCCTCAGCTGGTGGGAGTTGTAAAGTTAGGTTTCATAAAATCGACTGCTAAGGCACAAGCGTTTCCAATGTTTAACACTTGCCACCCCCGACCCCGATACTTTTATTCAAGCGCATACATTATAGTGAAAGCGGTGTAAAATATCTGTGACATTTGTCACTTATTTTGCGCACCTTTATCCATTTTGCCCGTTATAAATCATGCCCTGCCCGCAGTTGCTGCACTCAAATTGAATCGTGGTATGGTGGATGTCGAACTGATCATGGAGATTATTTTTTATAGCCTCCATGATTTCTTCAGTATGGCTTACCTTTTGGTCTGTGATCGTAACATGCCCGCTCAGGGCGATGTACCCTGGAGCAATAGTCCAGACGTGGAGGTCATGAACCGATTCCACCCCTGATATAGCTCGCATCGCCGCAGACACCTGGTTGGCCGTCATCCCTTTTGGCATTCCTTCAGCAAGAATATGGACTGATTCAATGAGCACCCTCCCTGAGCTGACGAGAATCAACAATCCAATCAGCACGCTGACCAGGGGATCCAGCCAGGGAAGGTCCAGGAAGAGCAAGGTCACACCCACCGCAATTACCCCGACCGATGCCAGAGCATCCCCCACCACATGCAGGAAAGCCGACCTTATATTCAGATCGTCAGGATCGTGTTCCCGCAGCGCAAAGGCTACTATCAGGTTAATTACCAACCCAACCACAGCGATCGTCAGCATGGGACCAGCCAGGATGGGCTGCGGATTTTGGAAACGCTTCCAGGACTCGCGCAGAATCTCGAACGCGATTAATAAAAGGGTCGACCCGTTGAATAATGCGGCCAGCACCTGCAGGCGGTGATAGCCATAGGTATGTTTTTCGTTAGCAGGCAAGGCAGTCGCGCGTAAAGCCAGATAACTCAAACCCAAGGCGAAAACATCTGCAAAAACATGAGCCGAATCAGAAAGAAGTGCCAGGCTGCCCGTCCACAAGCCGCCGCCGAATTCGACCAGAAAGATCAAGCCTGTGAGGATCAAAGCGAAAATGAAACGAGATTCCTTAATTTCTGAGTGTGTATGCATGATTAAACTTAATCCTTTCTAGATAGATATTTTCCAGTCACTTTAAGATCATTCCTGGCCGAACAGCTTAAACAGATCGGGAACTGATTCGTTTGGACTTACCAGGGTGAAATATTCATGGCAGACAAGATTGTCAGCTTCTTCTTCCTGATCGCCTTGAAAAGGCGGGTTTTGACTGGCATGGCATTGAATGGCGCGTGCTTTGATTTCCCTGTAGGGGGCGATATCGACGCTGATGACCGGGGCGACTGCGTTTTCCCGAGACGGTTCTACGCCGCAGCCCTGCAGAGTAGCCTCTGAAGGAGCTAGGAAAAAAAGGCG
The DNA here is from genome assembly GCA_034520505.1 of Anaerolineales bacterium. Taxonomy (GTDB): domain Bacteria; phylum Chloroflexota; class Anaerolineae; order Anaerolineales; family UBA11858; genus B10-G9. The sequence goes on from JAXHNK010000001.1 coordinate 380,976, forward strand.
GGCACTCGGATGGCCAACACGGTCAAATGCCTGGGTGGTGAAAGTTGAAATCGCCTTGTGGTCGGGGTGGCCGGAGATTCCGTCCTTCCCAAACGTGATCACCACCCGCGGCTGATATGCCTTCATCAAGCGGACCAACCTCCCCATGATTTCTTCTGGGTCTGCCTGTGCCAGGTCACCATCCTGATACTCCAAGAAATGAATTTCCTGGATGCCTAATTTTTCTGCAGCACAGAGCAGCTCCGAGGAACGGATCTCGCCAGCCTGGGAATGGGGTCGATTCGGGATGCCAGCTTCCCCGCGTGTTGCACAAACCAACACCACCCTTACTCCTTCCGAGGCAGCTTTGGCTATGGTTCCACCCATAGGGAAACTTTCATCATCCGGGTGGGCAAGGATTATCATCATTGTGGGTTTACTCATCTGATCTCCTTTCTACCAGGCATTGATCAGTAGTATTTTCAGGTTGAAATCGAATCAGCTGCTGGTCCGGATTCCATCAATGGTGTTCCCTTTATTAATCTTCGACCGCATCTTAGCTCAGGATTCTATCTCCAGGCTTCCTTGTGGTGTCAGCCCCTCAATCAGCGTATTGGTTACCGTTCCCCATTTGAGACAGAGAGCGTGCAGTTCTTCCAGTTTTTCCCGCGGTTCTGGGCTGTTCAGCACCAATCTGTACCGGATTTGACTCAGGATGGGCGGATCGTCCTGACGGATGGATTCAAATTCAATGCGGGCTGATTTGATCTCCAGCTGCATTTTGGTTCCAATGGCGTTGACGTTGGTTAGCAGGCAGGCTCCCAGGGCTGCAAGCAAGGTTTCGGCAGCATTAAAACCTGCCTCGCCTGAGCCTTTCTTAATATTAAGGGATAAAGCATGGCCGCGAGCAGCAGCCTGGGCCTGAGAATCATCCTGGCGGTATACTGTCACCGCATAAGATTTGTTGGTTTTGGATTCTTTTTTATTCATGATTAAATGAAATCCTTTGTGTTAAGCAGGGCTCGGGCAAAAACATCAACGATAATTGGCTTAAGTGCTCTGAAAGTATCCATAATGGATCCGGTATCGATAACATACCCAACCATTTCTTGTTTGGGTCATAAACTTCATGAGTAAGCCGGGCTTATTTTCCTCTGGCATCATCCTCAGCCGCAGCGCCGCCGGAGGGCTGCTTCAACTTTTTTTATAAATACCCTCAACATGTATGTTTGGATTTCTTCCGGCTGTTTACGCGCAGCAATCTGGAGTATTTGTTCAATTTCCTCTTTCTCTAAAACCAGCAGGGTTTTAGCGATGCGATCTTTGGCCATTATGATTCCTTGATGATAGTGCTGATCGCCTCTATGGCGGTGTCCACATCAGCCTGGGTTGTAAAATATCCTGGACTAAAGCGCAAGGCACCGGTCTCCAATGTGCCAGCCGTTCTGTGGGCTTGAGGTGCGCAGTGAAGACCGGCACGCGTCGCAATCCCGAAGACCTGGTCCAGCACGACCGCCAGCTGATCAGGTACGTATCCTTCAATCGCGGTCGAGACTACTGGTGCCCGTTCCTTCAAGTCTTTGGGGCCTAAAATCACGCCGCCAGGAAGCTGTTTCAACCCCTCTATGAGCACCTGGCATAATTCCATTTCATGCCTTCGAATTTGCTCAACGCCTGTTTCCAGCACAAAATTAACTCCGCTTAACAGCCCGGCGATCCCTGCGATATTTTGCGTCCCAGCCTCCAACCGGTCAGGGTTTTTTTCCGGCATGGTTTCCGACTCCGACTCGACTCCCGAACCGCCTTCAACCCAGGTATCCAGTTTAATCCCCGGCCGAATGATCAGGCCACCTGTCCCGTGAGGGCCGTACAGGCCCTTATGTCCTGGGAAAGCCAACAGGTCGATCCGCATCGCTTTCATGTCGATAGGATAAGAGCCAGCCGTTTGGGCGGCATCCACTAACAACAGGATCTGGTTCTTGCTCGCCAGCTCACCAATTTCTGCAACAGGAAGTATTGTCCCCAGTACATTTGAGGCGTGGAGGAGAGCTACCAGACGGGTATTGGGGTTAATGGCTTGTTTGAGATTTTGAAGGGGCAGGGTGCCATCCTCTTCACAAGGGACAACAGTCACCTCAACACCGCTTTGTTCTAACTTTTTTAACGGCCGCCAGACCGCATTGTGTTCAATGGAAGATGTTATTATATGGTCTCCTGGGAGCAGCAGCCCTTTGAGAGCCATGTTGATTGCCTGGGTTGCGTTCAGTGTGAAAACAACTCCATCAGGATCAGGCGCGTTGAATAAATTCGCTAGAGCAGCCCGGGTCATGGCAGCTATCTGATTTGCTTCTTGTTCTTGCCGATAACCGCCGCGTCCCGGCGTTGCTCCAACCTCTCGCATGAATCGATCCACATCCCGGTAAACAACCTCGGGTTTAGGCCAACTGGTGGCTGCGTTATCCAGGTAGATGCTCATCGCTCTCCACCTCCAGAATCCCATTAAGGTCTATGCCTCGCTTCCTGGCAGCGGTAAGCAGTCGCGGTACTAGAACCTGGTAGAAAAAATCCACTGCGCCGCTGCGATCGCGATCCATGCTAATTCGCTTCAGTTCAATGATTTCTTCCGCTTCCACAGAAACCCACAATGAGGTCAGGTTGTCTGGCATTCGATTATTTGAATCGGACATAATCCATCTCATCAGGTTGAAATAATTCAGCCTTTTTCGCAAATATAAATTACATGATGGGCTTCATCAATTCGTTGACAATTCCTGCATAGACCGGAGAGCAAGTCTGGCAGGTTATTCTGAAATCCATCATCCAGGTGACGCGTAAGCTGCCGGCCCAGGTCATTCAACTCGGCAATCAGCACCGCTCCCCGCTGGGCGCACACCCGAAACATCTCCTTGACAACCGATACAGGGTCATCTGCGTGGCAAAGCGCATCAAAGGCCGTCACAGCCTGGAAGCTGTGATCAGCATAAGGCAGACGAACGGCGTCTGCTTGCCGTACTTTCAGGTCGCATTCGGGGTTTCCGGCAGCGCGTTCCCGGGCGATGTGAACGGCACTGGAGGCACGATCTACCGCCGTAACAGAAATCCCTTTCTGAGCTAAGATGACCGCCAGGCAGGCGCGGGACCCTGTCCCCACATCCAGCACCGGACTGCCGTACTTTCGAGCCAGATCCGCCACTTGTTCCCGGGTACGGGCCGGACAATAGTCCGCCTCATGCAGGGTTTGCTGCGAGTTCCTGATCTGCTCTTCAAGAGCAGCGAGAATGTTCTCGGGGGTTAATTTCACCTGCTGTCAACTCCTCACTGTGTGAGCCGCCGTTGAATCTGCTTTCCATTCTTAAACGTGGAGCCCCAGCCTGGATTTTTCGTATCCTGATACAGCTGCTCCCTGGGTAAGCAGCTTTCATTCCTCTCCTGGGAAAACCTGCCTGAACACTCCATCGCCAATTCGCCCAGGCGGTCGTCCGGTTTTGAGTGCTTGGGTTTACAGCTGCAAACTTGCACCTTAGAGGCCGAAACTATCATGACAGTTCCAGCAAGTTCCCGACCTGCAGCCATCCGAAATATGATCCCGCTAACCCGCCATGTTATTCCTCCTGCTTGCTGCAATATACCGCATACGCCTCGCGGAGCGCCTCGGCGTAAGCGTCCTCAATATTTGAACGGCGGGAAATGTAGTTAAATTCCCGCACACTTTCAAGCAGGTCCTGGTTGCTGATCTCTGGCAGCTGCCGTCCTGATTGATACAATTGCTGGAACGCGATCCCCAGATTCAACATACCGACTGAAGCCTGCCTGGGGCCAATTTTAAGGTAGGTGACTCCCTGAGCACCCGGAAGGCAGCAGGATCCTGAATCTGGCGGTGTTTTATTCTTCATCGCGCATTTCCTTTTGATTGCAATTAATTTATTGCTGAATGCCTTCAACCAGGATAATCTACTTAAAAAAGTTGGCCTTCCTTGCTTTGATCAGGTTATCTTCAAATTTCACATCTATCCAAGCGGCAGCTGGAACAGTTATTTCATGAGCCGCTCATCGGGGGGGCAGGCATCTCGTGCCGCATCAACCATCTCCGGCGCGCTGCTGACCTCCCCCCCATACCAGCGGTGCCTGATCCAGAAGGCCACGTTGACCAGGCCGATCAACACCGGGACCTCGACCAGCGGTCCAATCACGGAGGCGAAGGCTGCCCCGGAGTTGATCCCGAAGACAGCCACGGCCACGGCGATGGCCAGCTCGAAGTTGTTGCTGGCGGCGGTGAAGGCCAGGGTGGTTGACTTTGAGTAATCGGCCCCGATCCGTTTTCCCATCCAGAAGCTGACCAGGAACATGAGCACAAAGTAAATCACCAGCGGGATGGCAATCCGCACCACATCGAGGGGGATGGTGACGATCAGATCACCTTTGAGGCTGAACATGACCACGATAGTAAACAGCAGGGCGATCAGGGTCAGCGGGCTGATTTTCGGGATGAACTGCTCATGGTACCAGGCCTTTGATTTCACCCGAATGAGTACGAAGCGGGTTAAAAAACCGGCGATAAAAGGGATGCCCAGATAGATGAAGACCGATTTGGCGATCTCGCCGATGGTGATCTCCACCAGGCTGCCTTCCAATCCAAACCAGGTCGGAAGCACGGTGATAAATACATAGGCATACACGCTGTAAAACAGCACCTGAAAGATGCTGTTGAAAGCCACCAGCCCGGCGGCATATTCGTTGTCGCCTTCGGCCAGTTCGTTCCAGACGATGACCATGGCGATGCAGCGGGCCAGGCCGATCATAATCAAGCCCACCATATACTCGGGGAAATCCCGCAGGAAGATGACCGCCAGGGCAAACATCAAGATCGGGCCGATCACCCAGTTCTGGAGCAAGGAAAAACCGAGAATTTTCCAGTCGCGGAAAACTTCACCTAATTCCTCGTAATGCACCTTGGCCAGGGGGGGATACATCATTAATATCAGGCCGATCGCGATGGGGATGTTGGTGGTCCCCACCGACACCGCGGCATTGAAACTTTTTACCGGTCCGGGGAAGAGAAAACCCAGCCCTACACCCACTGCCATGGCCAGGAAAATCCACAAGGTCAGGTAGCGGTCCAAGAACGATAGTCTTTTTGGGGCAGATGTATTCATATTTTCATCCTCTCTTTTATAAAAATTACTTGAACATAGAAAAACTTGGGTGCCACTGAGGTCAAAGCATAACAGTTCTTATTAGGTTAATATACGGTCATGGACGGTAATCATTGAGAGGAAGTATGCTCTCCCAAAGCCTCCAAAAAGCAATCATTCCGTCCAGACTGAAATCTAATATATCCTAATCGGGACTTATAGTGGCTGAATGCCTCAATGCTCCGATCCGTCCCGAGGTCAGGTACCTGATTTCTCCTTGTTTCCACAGATCACTCAATCCTTATAAGCAGGCGCCGCGGCAGCTTCCGGTTGATCCTGCTTGCGGTGATTCAGCAGCCAGATCACGCCGCTGGTCACCAGGAGGATCCCCAGCAGATAGAGACCTACCAATAATAGAGGGGTGCCGTTTATCCAGGCGCCGTAGAGCAGGCCGGCCAGGGTGCTGAAAATCGAGACCCAGAAAACGTATACCCAGGTTTTGAGGCGGCCGATGATCGAAGTCGTGATCAGGATGCTCTGCAGGCTGAGCTCAGGATCCGAGATCAGATAGGCCAGAAGCGGTCCGCGGTGCATGCCCAACCGTAAAAACATCTGGGCGATGGGGACTTCTATCAGGGTGGGGAAATACATGAAAACGCCGAACACCACGCCGACGAAATTTCCTAACACCGTGTTTTCCCCGGCAACAGCCTGAATCCACTCCGGCCGGATCAGCTCCCGGATCACACCAACGGCAAACACACCCACCACCAGCAGCGGGAAGATCTGCTTGATAAAACGCCAGGTCTCCCAGAGAAAGTTTCGGGTTTCTTCCCGGCTGAGCTGGGTCGCCATCATCCAGCCCAGTACCAGCGTGCTGACCAGCACCGCAAAGAACTTCCCGGTCAACATCAGTTCCACACCTCCGGGATAGGGGTTTATACCCAGGGAGGCAACCAGAAGGGTCAAGCCCACCAGCCCGGTGGAAATCCAGGTCCAGGCATTGAAACCATCAAAGATCTTTTCCAGACCCTTCCAGGCGGTCAGGCCGATCAGTACCAGCAAGCCGATCAACAGCGCGCCTTGAGCGGTGACACCTTCTTCTCCCAGGGAGGGGTCAAAAGGGACCAGCTGAAAAAGGTATTCCTGGAAGCGGTCCACGCCTGCCAGCGGAAGATCCAGCTGGAAATAACTGGTCGTCAGCAAATCGATCTGAAAGGTACCGGCAATCAGCAGGAAAACCAGCACGAGTAAAAAGATCATGGACGAACGGCTCATGGACGCCTGGCCCGCGAACATATGATCCGTTTTCTGATCCCTCTGGGCATCTTCCCGCCAGAAAATCAGGGCCATGATCAGCCCCACTCCGATCCCGAAGACAATCGCCAGCACCAGGCGGGCGATGGCCAGGTCCAGGCCCAGCACGGCGCCGGTGTAGCTCAAGGCCAGAATGTTCACCGCCGGAGCCACGAACAGAAACGTGATCGCCGGGCCCAGCCCTGCGCCTTTTTTATAGATCCCGGCAAACAGCGGGATCACGGTGCAGGAGCACACTGCCAGCAGGAATCCTCCTGCCGCTGCCGCCGGATAAGAGATGAACTTGGGCGTGTTCCGGCCCAGATAGCGGGTGATGGTCTCTTTGGGGATCAGGGCGGTCATCGCCCCGGCGATATAAAACGCCGGCAGCAGACAGAGCAAAACGTGGGCAGCCAGATAGGCGGCCAGGTTGCCGGCGCCGCTTCCCAGCAGATTGGGTATTGCGTTCAGTATAGTATCCATTAAATGTTTGTCCTTGCCTTATATATGCGGTCTATTGAATATATTAGCACAAAAAATATTCCCCGCCCTCTGCGGGGAATGGAATATTAAACTAAAACTTGTTCAGCTCTCGGCCAGGGCGCTGGTGACCATTGAGGTCAGCTCTCCCTGGGAGGGGATCTTTCCGCTGGCAACTACTTTCTCATTGATCACCAATCCCGGCGTGCTGAGCAGATCATAGGACATGATGTCCTGGTAATCGGTGACTTTGATGTATTCAGCTTCCGCGTTCAAGCTTTCGACCGCTTTCCTGGTCTCGCTTTCTAAACGCTTGCAGTTGGGACATCCGGTTCCTAAAATTTTGATGGTTAACATCAACTTATCTCCTTGATTTTCTTGGGACTTGCTTCCGTGTTTAGCGTGGTCTCATCCTCACAGGCAGGACAAGGGCAGCCGGCCCTTTGCTGCGGTGTCGTAATTTCAGGGAATTTATCTTCCGGGACCCCCTGCAGTTCGGCGGCAATCTGTAGCAGATCAAAAACTGCCGGATCTGTAATCCGGTAGAAGATAAACCGCCCTTCCCGGCGGGTTTTGAGCACCTTTTCATCCCGCAGCACAGAGAGGTGTTGGGAGATATAAGGCTGCCTTTTCTGGAGCATTTCCTCTAGATGGCAGACACAAACCTCGCCATCCCCTATCGCGTACAGCAATCGGATCCGGAAATCATTTCCCAGCACACTGAACAGATCACTGGTTTTTCGGGCAAATTTTTTGATATTCATATTCATTTCCTTGCATATGATACTGCTTTGTGAATGCTTTGTCAATGGAATTTCAAGATGAGTTAAATGTTCTGTAGGGCTCTCTCAAGTATAAACCCGGAAGGTCGAGAAGAACACCAAAGGAGCAAGTCGGTCACGGGCATTGAATATATCCTTCCGCCCACAAACAGCCTCCGCAGGTGGGATGTTCGTACCCCATACAATCCTGCAGGTTGTCCGAGGACAGCCAGCAGTCCCGGCAGGTCACACAGGGGGAAAAGCTCCGCCTTTGGAGCCGGTCCCGGAGTGTTTGGTACCGAGGGTGGAACCAAAGCTCCTGAAACGTCTGCTCCTGGATGCTGCCAACAAGATACGGAACACTATGTCGTTCCCAGGATGGCGTAAAAGTGGTGTGTTCATACAATAAGGGAAGACAGGGACTGACTGCACCATCCCAGCGGACGACCGCGGCTCCCCGTTCCACGAAGGGGCAAACTGAACTATCGCTGCTTGTCAGACTGCCGGTGACCGTGAATGAATACTCCTCCGTCAGGAGCGCATCGATATCCACCCCGGTTTTTTCATAGATCCCTTCCTGGTTTGAGGGCAGATGACTTTCCCGGGAAACTCCTTGCCGGTAGAGGATCTCCTCTACCATCGATTCTTCATAAGCTTCTACGTGAGTAATAAAGAAGGAATCTGCTTCCAGATCCTGACACAGCGTCAACAAATCCGGGAGGTCAGCCGCGTTTCGTTTCATTAATACAAAAGCTATCCCCAGGGCAGGTTTTTCTTTCCCTGCCGCCCGGAACCATTCCAGACTCTCAATAATCTGCGGTAAATGATCCCCCAGTCGGACGTCCCGGTAGCTCTCCCGATGAGCGCCATCCAGGGAGACCCACAACCTGTCTAATCCGGCGGAGATCAAACCTTCCCAGATCTGGGGAGTCAGCAGGGTGCCGTTGGTGATCAAGGAAGTATTTGCTCCCTTCTTCCCCGCGGATTTGATCATCTCTATGATCTGAGGGTGCGAGAGCGGCTCTCCGTATCCGCCGAAAAACACTTCCGGAAAAGGTTTGAATCCATCCAGGTCATGGAGGAGCTTCTGGAAGAGCTCAAAGGCCATGGAGCCGGCCTGAGGGATCCAGTTATTGCGGATGCAGGTCCTGCAGTTGAGGTTGCAGCGGTTGGTGACCTCTACATAGACCCGTTTTGGCTGTTCTGCCCAAGGGTGAAGGTGCATAATATGCTTCTCTGGCTTGAGGAGGGATCCCAGCCCCGGGTTTGACCCACTGGGTCCCTCCTGGGGAAAACTTTCTCCAGACCGGACCTCTGCGGCTGATCAAGCCGGGATTCCCAAATCATTGTATTCAAGATTGCGAATATGATATCATAAATGATCCTGACCATCAAGCGGGCGAATTGCTGGAGGGTGGAGAAGGTTTACCCGGCGGTCCTGGCAGGATTAAAAAGGATTGGTCGCCTTCCGTGTCTGTTGTGCGGTTAACGAGTGATTGAGCAGAGGGGAATAACTTAATCACCGGGGTCGGGAAGTTTTCTAAAACAGCACTTAACAGAAAGTAGGCTGTCAGCGGGTACAATTGATTTACTTGAACGGGGTTTGGCTGCCTCCTAAAATTAACGGGGTTTGCTGATGACGAGATTGAAGTTTTTTGCTTTTCCGATTTTATTCCTGCTAGTGCTGGGCTCAGGTGGCTGCAGCGTTGCGCTACAGGGGGAAACGGCGGTCTTCGCTCCGGGAGAGTTCACCCTTGAATCAACCGTGAGCAAGAGCTCAACCATGAGTGCTGACACCCCTTCGTCCGGGGTCTCTACCGTAACTCCTCCGGCTGCGACGCCTTCTGAAACCCAACCATGGGCTGCAACATCTACCCTACCGGCGGAGCCGACCTCCCGGACTCACCCGGCAACTGAAACAGCCTTTGACCTTGGAGAGGAAATCACCATTGATTACCTGCGGAACCTGGAGATCGCCGGGGGTGAAATCATCTTCCGGGAGAGACTCCCGGATGGACCCAACTACCAGCGGCATCTGGTCAGTTATCTCTCGGAAGGGCACCGGATTTACGGTTTGCTGACAATCCCTAATGGAGATCCCCCGGAAGGTGGGTATCAGGCGGTGGTATTCAATCACGGGTATATTCCCCCAGCCGCCTATCGAACCACAGAGAGGTATGAAGCTTATGTAAATTACCTGGCCAGGAGCGGCCTGGTGGTCTTTAAGATCGACTACCGGGGTCATGGAAATTCGCAGGGCGAACCAGCCGGGGCCTATTTTTCGCCGGGGTATACTATTGATGCAATCAGCGCGCTCAAAAGCCTGCAGCGATTGGATATTATCGACCCTCAGGGGATCGGGATGTGGGGTCACAGCATGGCCGGCAACCTGGTCCTGCGGGCGATGCTGATCGAACCCGATGTTCAGGCGGGGGTGATCTGGTCCGGGGCGGTTTACAGTTATGAGGATTTCGTCAAATACGGGATCAGCGACAGCAGCTACCGCCCGCCGCCCACCCCGGAGGATCCGGAGGCCACAGGATATCGGAGGAGATCACGGGAGATATTCGATCGATACGGCAGGCCGGATCTAGGAGTGGATTATTGGGGGGCTGTGTCCCTGACCAAGAACATCGAATTTCTCAATGCCCCTTTGCAGCTGCACCATGCGGCGGACGATCCGGTGGTAAATATAGGTTACTCATTGGACCTGGTGGAGGTGCTGCAGGGCAGGGGCAAGGATTATGAGTTTTACATTTATGAAGGTGGAGGACACAATTTGATCTCGCCGTATTTCGACCAGGCCATGCTGCGAACGGTGGAATTTTTTCGCGATAATCTATAAGCAAGAAGATCCGCCAGCCTCCCTGCCTGGTTTTGATCCATGGACTGAATGCGTATTGATTGAAGGTCGCTCAATCAAAGGGGAGGGTTATCTGGAAGGTTTAACTTGAGACATTTCTCCCCGAGAAAGTAATCGGTTTGCTTTTTCGGCACTTTTTTGTTCAACCCGGTTGGACGGGGAAATGATCAGCGGTATACTTAGAAGGCTATGACTGCAATATATCCCACTTCTCCGGCAAAAGCCCTCACCGATCAAGAAATTATCCAATTTTGCCAGCAAGAACTGGGGGGAAAATTGGATCGTCAACGCATCCTGGTGCTGGTGCCAGATCAAACCAGGACACTCCCGCTCCCCCAGCTATTTACTGTCGGTGCCTTGGCGGTGGGCGTGGGTTCAGCTTTGCTGCAGAAGGATTGGATCCTTGAAGGCCGTTACCAGCGGATAACGGAGGCGGCCAATCGTTTTCATCAGCAGCTGCAGCTGGTCCGCTAGGCAGCGAGTTTCGAAGCCCCTTCGTCTGTTGAAAACCGGCTGCCCGCACCTCAAAAACGCCCCGGATTAGGTCTCCGGGGCGTTTTGATGACTGATGAGGTGCACAGTGGAAGCGGGTTTTCTGAAAAAATAGGATCGGCTTCCTGGAAGGAAAACCGGGTTCGGCTTTGGCTTCAGGTTTTTGCCAGCGCGCTGGAAAGGATTTGAAAACGCTGATCCTGATCTTAGGTGGTTGTGTCTTCTAGGGGTGCCCCCGGAGCATTTTCCATCACCGATTTGATGCCGTTATCCCGTCCCTGCTTTGATTTGTAAGTTTCACTTCTTCCGATGATTTCGTTATTCTTAGCCACCAGGGTGAAGTAGAATTCTCCGTTGGATGCCTGGAGCTGATTGAATTGAGCTTCCTCTGCCGCGTTACTTTTTACAGATTTAATTCCGTTTTTACATCCGGATTTGCTGCTGTATCCTTCCCCGGTGAGGACGGTTTGCCCGTTGCGGGCGGTTAACCGGAAATAGAACTGTCCGTCTTTACCAGAGTAGATGACAAATTTAGGGTTTTTCATATTCCTTCCTTTTTGGATTGAGTGGGTTCTTGAAGATTGATTATAACAAGTATTTTTCCCTGAGTTGGAAGGGCTGAATTACAGTTTTGATAATTGAGAAATGGAGAGGATTGAGCTGCTGCTGTTGGTATATAATGCGAGCATAATCCCGCGGGATTGGTTGAATTGATGCTCCAATAACGGCCCGACATACCGGTTCCTGCGCGATAGGTTCGCTCGGAAAGCTGCCCGGGTTCAGGGTTTTTTGAAGTACAAATTACCCTAAAGGACTAGAGATGATTTCAGAAGCTTTGACGGATATCCTGGTTTTGGTGCTGCTCGCTCTGGGTAACGGGATCTTTGCCATGTCAGAAATTGCGATGGTCTCTGCCCGCGGCACCCGGTTAGAAGAACGGGCTAAGGATGGTGCGCCGGGGGCAAAAGCAGCTCTGGATACCACCCAGGATCTGAACCGGTTTTTATCAACCATCCAGATAGGGATCACCCTGATCGGGATAGTCGCCGGCGCTTTCGGTGGAGCGACACTGGCTCGACGGATTGAAAGTGCTTTCACCGGGGTTCCGCTCCTGGCGCCTTATGGGCATTCCATTGGCGTTGTCGTTGTGGTTGTGGGGACCACTTATCTGACCCTGGTGATAGGGGAATTGGTGCCTAAACAGATCGCTTTGGCTTCACCTGAAGATATTGCAGTCCGGGTTGCCGCACCCATGCGGTTTTTAACCAGGATGACCAATCCCCTGGTGCAGATTCTCAGCGTTTCTACAGACGCTGTGATGGGAATACTGCCGATTAAAGCTTCCGAGGAACCGGTGGTAACTGAGGAAGAGATCCGTTTATTGATGAAGCGCGGCGCCAAAGCGGGGATACTGGAAAGGGCAGAAATGGATATCGTGGATCGCACGCTGCGGTTGGATGATTTTAAGGTGGAGGCGATTATGACACCCGACACCAAGGTCAAGTGGCTGGATCTGGAAGATGATCTAGCGACCACCTTGCAGAAAGCAATTGAGGGGGGAGAACACGCTACCCTGTTTGTCGGAAACACTTCGATAACGTGGTGGGCGCTGTCCGGGTCCGGGATCTTTTTTCGCAGTTAATCACCAGCGGAGAGCAGAAAGAAATCGACCTAGAAGCGCTCTTATTTAAACCAGTGTTTGTCGCGGAAAGCACGCCCGCCTTGTCGGTGCTGGAACTGTTTAAGTTGCACCGCACCCATCTTGCCCTGGTGCTGGACGAGTTTGGCGCTGTGGAAGGGATGGTAACCATGCATGATATCCTGGAAGAAATCGTCGGTGCCGTTCCCGCTTATAAAGAGGAGGAAGAGCCTTTTGCCATTCAGCGCGATGGTGGCTCCTGGCTGCTGGATGGCATGATGCCCCTGGTGGAATTCCAGGAAAGATTTGCTTTTCCGGATCTACCCCCCGAGGAAAAGGGGGATTATCACACCCTGGCGGGTTTTGTGGTCAACCGGATTGGTCACATCCCGAGTTCGTCGGATTCCTTTGAGTGGAAGGGATTTGCTTTTGAGGTGGTGGACATGGATCGCAATCGGGTTGATAAGGTGCTGATGGTGCCTCCTGACGTAAAGACGGAAGGCGGAGAATAGAAAAGTACCAGAATGCTCATCGGGTCAATAGCCAGTTGTGGACCCTGTCCGATACACTTCTCATAGGACGTGTAAACCTAGCAAGAACAGGATATGATTGCTTCAAGCTGCACGGGGGAGGTCGGCTGACCTCCCCCCATCTGGTTAAACCGGCCCCTGGCGGGGTTGGGGGTTTAACCTTTGCTGTAGCCCGGCTGGTGATTGGACCTGGACCGACAGATAGGGGTGTTTTAGGTATATAATTCTTTAGAATAACGAATGGCCCCGGTGGACAGTCTGGTGTATAGAGCTGCGGAATCGGCAGGAGGATAGGCGTGAAACAGATCCCTGATCTGATCTCAAAAATGACCCTGGAAGAAAAGGCAGCGCTGTGTTCGGGGTTGGATTTCTGGCACACGAAAAGTATCGAGCGCCTGGGCATCCCGTCCATAATGCTGACGGACGGCCCCCATGGGTTGCGCAAAGAAGTCGGGGACAGTGGTCAAATCGGGCTGGCTAAAAGCGTCCCTGCTACCTGTTTCCCCACCGCTTCAGCCCTGGCTGCGACCTGGAACCGGGAGTTGATCTGCCGGGTTGGTGAGGCCCTGGGCGAAGAATGCCGGCAAGAAAAAGTGGGGGTGATCCTCGGCCCCGGCGTCAACATCAAGCGCTCTCCCCTCTGTGGGCGGAATTTTGAATATTTCTCTGAAGACCCGCATCTCACCGGTGAAATCGCCAAAAGCTATATCCGGGGAGTGCAGGGCCAGGGCATTGGCACTTCTCTGAAACATTACGCGGTCAACAACCAGGAATACCGCCGGATGACCATCAACGCGGTTGTCGATCAACGTGCGCTGCATGAAATTTACCTGAGAGGGTTCGAGATCGCCGTCCAAGGGGCTCAACCCTGGACCGTGATGGGAGCCTACAATCGGGTCAACGGCACTTACTGCTGCGAACATACCTACCTCGTGTCCGAAACGCTGAGAGAGAACTGGGGATATGAAGGGTTTTGCGTTTCTGATTGGGGGGCGTTGAACGAGAAAGTTCTGGCGCTGAAAGCGGGATTGGACCTGGAAATGCCGGGTACGGATAATGGTAATGATCAGATCCTGGTCGATGCCGTTCAATCCGGACAGCTTGATGAGGATGTCCTGAACCGGGCGGTGGGGCGGATCCTGGAAGTGGTTTTCAGAGCGGAAAAGACCCTGGCGGAAGATTACACCTCCGATCAAGAAGCCCACCATGCCCTGGCCAGGGAAGCTGCCGGTGAGGGAGCTGTTTTATTAAAGAACGAAGCCCGGACCCTGCCCCTGGAAAAGGGCATCCGGGTAGCCCTGCTGGGCGCGTTTGCCAAGTCGCCCCGCTACCAGGGAGCGGGAAGTTCGATCATCAATCCTTCCCGCCTGGATACCCTTTACGGGGAAATGGTCAAGATAGCTGGAGAGGAGATGATCACCTATGCGCCCGGCTATCCTCTGAAAGCGAATAAGGTGGATGAGGATCTTATTCAGCAGGCGGTCGAGACTGCGGAAAAGGCGGATACGGTGGTGATCAACGTCGGGCTGCCGGATATCTTTGAGGTAGAGGGTCTGGACCGGGAGCATCTCCGTCTTCCGGAGAGCCACAACCGCTTGATCGCGGCTGTGACTCCTGCTTGCGAACGGGTGATTGGGGTCCTGAGCAACGGGTCTCCGGTTGAGATGCCCTGGGTAGATGATGTCCAGGCGGTCCTGGAAGGGTATCTGGGCGGGCAGGCTGGCGCCGGCGGCGTGGCTGATCTGCTGTACGGGATCGTCAATCCCAGCGGAAAATTGGCAGAGACGTTTCCGCTCCGGTTGGAAGATACCCCTGCTTATCATCAATTTCCCGGGGGACCCAGAACGGTGGAGTACCGGGAGAGTCTGTATGTAGGATACAGGTTCTATGATACGGTGGAAAAGGAAGTACTCTTTCCTTTCGGCCACGGTTTGAGTTATACAACCTTTGCCTACAGCGACCTGGTGCTGAGCCAGTCCCGGATCAACCTCCAGGAACCGCTGATTGTCTCTGCGCAGGTTGCAAATACCGGCTCCCGGGCGGGGAAAGAGGTCGTCCAGCTTTATATAGCGCCAGAGGCTCCCACCGCTTTCCGTCCCCGGGGGGAACTGAAAGGTTTTGAAAAGATTTCCCTCCAGCCGGGAGAAAAAAAAGAGGTCTCTTTCACCCTGGATGAGCGGGCTTTCGCTTTTTACCACACGGGCAGCGAGGACTGGCAGGTGGAGTCCGGTCTCTACCGGATCCTGCTGGGGTCCTCTTCCCGGGATATCCGCCTGCAGGGCGAAGTGCAGGTTGAGTCCAGCAGCGGTTTCCTCCCCATCCCCGAACGGGACAGGCTGCCCGCCTATGTGGATTTCCCCGCAGATGGACGGATTACCTCCTCAGATTTTGAACAATTGATCGGGAAACCACTCCCTCCTCAAAATTATGAGGAAGGGGAGGAATATACGCTGAATACCCCCATCACGGATATGAAGAATTCCTTCATCGGGCGCCAGCTGGGAAAATCAATCCGTAAGCAGGTCCAGCAGACGACTGCGGAAGCCCCCGAAAGCCCCAATGCCCGGATGATCGAGGCTGTAGTTGAGGAAGCGCCCCTGCGGACCCTGATGATGTTTGATGATCGGCTGAACCGGGGGATGATAACTGGGCTGCTGCGGATGATTAACGGAAAATTTTTCCCGGGTCTTCTCCTGCTCTTGAGAAATGCCGTCCGGGGTTCAGGTTCCTAGCTGTCAGGGGGAAACCATCAGAAGTCAGGGGCCAGGGGAGCTGCTTATTGCCCGCGGAAATCAACACAGACTCGGCGGAAATTGCCAGAAAGGGTGGGTGCCGCTTTTTTTTCGCTGGGGAAGAAAACCCCTGCGATTAATGATCAAAAGTTTTATGACAAGTGTCAGTGTAATTGTCAGACAAATTCCGCTACAATCATTTTATTCCGGCCCGCCGAGAGCTGGCTTATCCGTAGTTAATTATTGAGGAGTGAATTATGAGCGACATCATGGTACCCATCCCCTTCCGCAAGCTGCTGAGCTGGACCCTGGAGGAATACCAGTCCGAAGGGACCATCTTCGGGATCCCGGAAGAAAATTTTTATTATCTGAAAGATGATGCGGCTATGCGGGTTTTTGGAGAGCGCTGTGAGACCCCGCTCGGCCCCGCCGCCGGTCCGCACACCCAGGTGGCTCAGAACATCGCTGCCGCCTACCTGACCGGAGGGCGCTTCTTCGAACTCAAAACCGTCCAGATCATGGATGAGCTGGAGATCGATAAACCCTGTATCGACGCCGAGCGCGAGACCTACAACACAGAATGGTCCACCGAGCTCACAGTCCCCCAGGCTTATGGTGAGTATGTCAAAGCCTGGTTCCTGCTCCACTTGCTAAATGAAATCTTTGGCTTCTCACGGACCAGGGAGCGGGGGTTTGTTTTCAACATGAGCGTGGGGTACGACCTGGAGGGCATCCAATCGCCCAAGATTGACAGCTTCATCGAAGGTCTCAAAGACGCGGCGGATGCGCCCATCTTTCACGAGTGCCGCCGGGAACTGATCCGGGCCGTGGAAAACGATGAGATCCCCGGTGTGACCAGCGCTGACTTCGTGGGGGAGATCTCTCCTTCCATCTCCCATTCGGTAACCCTTTCTACCATGCACGGCACCCCGCCCGAGGACCAGGAAGCGATCTGCAAATACCTGATGGCCGAGAAAGGCCTGCATACCTACGTCAAGCTCAACCCCACCCTGCACGGATATGAATATGTCCGGGATGCCTTCCAGGAGCTGGGTTATGATCACATCCAGCTCAAAGAAAAAAGCTTCACCAGCGATATGCAGTATCCGGCAGCGGTGGAGATGATCCGCAGCCTGCTTGATCACGCGGAAAAAACGGGTGTAGAATTTGGCGTCAAACTCTCCAACACCCTGGCTGTGGTCAACGATAAGGGCACCCTGCCCACCGACGAAATGTATATGAGCGGAAGGGCGCTCTATCCGCTGACCGTCAACCTGGCCCATAAATTATCCAGGGAGTTCGACGGGCGGCTGACCATCTCCTATTCCGGCGGAGCGGATTATTTCAACGCTGCCGACCTGCTGCTTTCCGGCCTGAAGCCAATTACCATGGCCACCTACTTCCTCAAGCCGGGCGGATACAGCCGGATGACCCAGCTGGCGGAACTGCTGGAGACCGAGGTCGAAGCCCTGGAAAGAAATACCGTCGATTTAGAGGTCCTTGAGCGGGTGGCGGCGGATGCCCTCACCGATCCCCGCTACGCGTTCGAAGGCAAATCCCCGGCTCCGATGAAAACCGGGGAGCACCTGCCTCTGCTGGACTGCTTCCTGGCTCCCTGCACGATCGGCTGTCCCATCCACCAGGATGTCCCCGAATACATCCGACTGATCCATAAGGAGCGCTATGCTGAGGCTTACCGGTTGATCATCGCCAAGAACCCTCTGCCTTTTATCACCGGTTATATCTGCGATCATCAGTGCCAGCTGAAGTGTGTGCGCAACGATTATGAAGACGCCGTCCAGATTCGTGATTTGAAGCATATCGCCGCCGAGAAGGGCTTTGCGGAGGTGATCGGTACTATCTCTCCCCCGGAGGAAAGGCGTGATACCCGGGCCGCTGTGATCGGCGCCGGGCCGGCCGGGCTTTCTGCGGGCTACTTCCTGGCCCAGGAAGGCTTCCAGGTCACTGTCTTTGATAAGCTGGACCTCCCCGGGGGGATGGTTGCTCACGGCATCCCCGACTTCCGTTACCCGGAAGGCACCGTGGAAAAGGACGTTGAGCTGATCAAGCGGGCCGGCGTGGAATTTGAACTCAACTGCGACCCCGACCTCAATATCCAGCAGATGAGGGAGGCAGGTTTCGATTATGTCGTCCTGGCCATTGGCGCCTGGAAATCCCGGGAGTTGCAGGTGGAGGGCGAACAGGAGCGGGTCCGGGGGGCGATTAACTTCCTCCAGGACTTCAAGGATCATCCCCAGAAGATTAAGCTGGGTGAGCGGGTGGCTGTGATCGGCGGCGGCAACAGCGCCATGGACAGCGCCAGAGCCGCCCTGCGGGTGCCCGGCGTGGAGCAGGTATCCATCCTCTACCGGCGGACCATCAAACAAATGCCGGCGGACCGTGAAGAGCTGGAGAACGCCCTCAAGGACGGGGTGATCTTTGAAGAGCTGGTCTCTCCGCTGTCCCTGGAAGGAGTAACGCTGACCTGCCAGATGATGGAGCTGGGGGAGAAAGACGCCAGCGGCCGCCGCCGCCCGGTCCCGGTGGAAGGGAAAACAGTCAGTTTCCCGGTAGACACCGTGCTGACCGCCATCGGCGAATTGGTCGATTATGAATTGCTGGAGGAAAACGGCATCGCGGTTGGTGAAGGGGGAGAGATCCTGGTCGATGAGTTCAACGAGACCAGCGTGGACGGCGTTTTCATCGTTGGGGATGCTTACCGGGGTCCAGCCACGGTGGTGGAAGGAATTGCTGACGCCCGCCGTGCTGCGGACGGGATTCTCCGCCGGGAGCGATCCGCGGAGCGGCTGCTCACCCTCCCGGTGGTGGATTTTGATGAGGAGATGCGCCTGGTAGAAGCCCGGGAGAAGAAAGCGGTCCTCAGCCCCCGGGTCAGCCCGGAAAACTTCGAGCAGGATTACCGGGCCGAAAGCGGACGCTGCCTGGAGTGCAGTATCCTCTGTAACAAGTGTGTCAGCGTATGCCCCAACCGGGCTAACGTGGCTGTTGAGGTTGAATCCGGAGGACTGGAGAAGGTCAACCAGATCCTGCACCTCGATGCGCTGTGCAACGAGTGCGGCAACTGCGAAACCTTCTGCCCCTATCAGGGTGCTCCTTATCTGGAGAAATTTACCCTTTTCTGGGATGAGCAGGCCTTCCAGGAAAGCGAGAATGAGGGCTATCTGCCGCTGGCGGAATCAGGCCTGCGGATGCGTTATCAGGGTGAGATCCACGACTTGAGCTGGGGCAGCGGGGAAGTGATCCCCCGGGATGAAGAACTGATCGTGGATGGTGAACTGCAGGGTCTGTTTGACTTGATGCTCACAGTCCGCGACCGCTATCCGTATCTGCTGCCGGCGTAAAGAAAGCGGATCCTCAAAACCAGCGTTTTACCTCCGGGGTTCTTTAGACTTCGGAGCCGCTTTTAAAGCAATCTGCTGTCTGATTTACATCCTGGAATGAGTTGTTAGAAACGAAGACAGCCCCTCAGGGCTGCCAGGAAACATGATTTATTTCGTTGGGTTCCTCGATCGTAAATAGAGTGCGTTTTTCCCCGCTGATCAAGTGAAGTACGTAGAGCGATGAGCCGTCAGCGATCGCCAGCCTTTCGCCGTCGGGGGACCAATCGAACGACATAAAAGGCGAGGTTTTCTCAGAAAGATGAACCAACCAAGAAAACAGCGCAATTTTGTTTTACAGCGCAGCCTCCTCTCCCCTCATGGAGCATTCTGCGTTCATACCTGGCTGCAGAATGAGAAAAGCACCCCAGCGGGTGGAGTGCTTTTCTGTAAAAATAAATCTCGTTATGGGTATTCTGGCTGTTGCCCAGGTTGGCTAGAGCATATCAAGATCGGGGAGCTCTACCGAAGAAATTCGACAGATCCTCAGGTATTAAAATCCCTTCATAGTATTTCCCAGGAACAGCAAAACGTATCCCGCCACCACCAGCCAGAAGGCATTCTCCGAAAGGAGCGGAATAGACCCCAGGGCGGCCAATATACCTAGAACCACAGGGCAACTGAGATCCAAAAAACTATTTTCGTTGGGCGTGAAAGTCTCATATTTCCTCCTAAACCTATGTTAGTTTTTCCTCTAGTAGTACACTTTTCTCGGAAGTTCTTTAACCTGTTGCATCCAGTCTCTGACCATTTTGCTTGACGGCAGAGGCCGAACCGGCTTTTCAGTTTTTTTTGGCTTGATGATGGACTGATACAGGTTTTCCGGATTGCGCTGAGCCAGTTTTTCCTCCAGTTCCTTGATCTTCTCTCCCGCCCGGGAAAGTTCTTCTTTCTCATCCCGACTGGTGAGTATTTCGATCTCCTTGGCGAAAAACCCTTTCTTCTTGCCAGTCATCTGTGTTTTGCGACAGGTAATTGAAGTGAGCTTTACTTTGATTGTAACATGTACAGAACTGCCCAAAAAATAAGGAAACACAAGATAACCCGGGGATTGACGACATCCCAGCCTGAATGTTGTCTTTCCCCTGAGCTTGATCAGGAGACAGCAGTCAAAGAATGAAGTTCTCCCTCTAAGGGGGTCTTCCCTTGAGAACATTCTGGTAAGGCAAAGGATCTCTGGCCGCGTCATTAATCCAGCAAGCAGGGGGTGATCCACAGCCGACGGCCAGGGTAAAGAACACCCTTCACCCGTCCGGAACGCGGACGGCGATGGGTCGGCGGCGGAAGTTTAATCAAGTTTTTCATCATTCCTTAAAGAAGAAAAGGTGAAACAATGGTAGAAGCAGCTGTGGTGATTTTTGCTGAAATGGAAAGTCAGGGGGATCGGGCTCGTGTGGTAAAAGCGCTGCAAACAGCCCGGGAATTTAAAGAAGCCGGAGACGACGTAGAGATCATTTTTGATGGTGGGGGTGTAACCTCCGCTGTAGCCGTTGCGAATCCCGAGGATCAGATGTGTAGTTTATATGCTCATGTTGAGGACAAAGTAAGCGGGGTTTGCCGGTACTGCTCAAAAGTGTTTGACGTTTATGATCAAGCTGAAGAGTTAGGTCTCCCCTTCCTGGCAGAATACCATCAGCACCCCAGCTTGCGCATCCGGGTCGTTGATGGTTATCAAGTGATCACTTTTTAGCAGGTAGTGTGGTTCTCGGGGCAAGCGGGTGGGCCGGACGAAATATATTCCGGAGCGTCAGCAACCCTCAATTGGATGGGGGCACAAATTTGGGGATGGATATACTTTACGATCTCCAGCCAACCCGTGGAGAAAAAAATAAAACCCCAACAGGTCGATTGGAATACCCGTTGGGGTGAGGAACTCATCTATTTGCATTTTAGCTCGGCGTCAGGACGTTCACTCCTTCCAGCCTAGAAAAATATTTTCGGAAAAAGGTAGAAATGTGATTTCAGTCGCCAAACACCGCCTCTTCAATATCAAGTAAATCTCTGGTGATCAATTCCAGGTCGATTAAAACTGTCTCTGTATCTCTATCCAAGCCTGAGATGATCAGGTTTAATCGCTGCGGCATGTCCTGAGCCAGAGCAGGGTCGTATTCAGCAATGCGGGGAAGAAGTTGTTCCAACCGCCCCTGGGTATTGACCAGTGTGTCTTTTGCTTTCTCAATATCATCCAGGAAGAGTGCCACGCGGGCATTGCTTACATCTACCAGCACTTGGTTTAATTGCAAATGGGTTGTTGTTGCCTCTATTTCATCTTGCAGTGCTTTCTTATCGGCTTCAAGCTGAGCAATAGTCTCTCTGGCTTCCTGATTTAATCTACCAAGCTCATCGATATCTGCCTGCATATCGCTAAGATCTTGATGGGCTTGATCAAGGGCTGTCTGGGTCTCAGCGTTAGCATTTGATAAAGGTTTATAGCGCAGAAAATGGTCAAGTGCCATCCCGGCGAAGAACGTAATTACCAGGATCACCAGCCAGATAAGCCCCTTGCGGAAAATTCGCCCCAGGCGACCAGACGGTGATTTTTCTTCCTTTGCAGGGGCTGCAGCTGGTCCGGATGCAGGGGTTGATTGATCTGGTTGCTGATCGGCATTCTTTTTGTCCATAGTTTCTCCGTTCATTCTCTTTTTTATTACTTTAACGTTATCTGGGTCCGGGCCACAGCCTTTCAGCCGGTCTCTTATGATCTGCGAATAATCATCAGGCGGGCCGAACATCTAAAAGGGGGATTTCCGAAAACCTTCCTTTCCTGAGGCAGCCCGGCCCCTAATCAAGATGCTAAAGGTCTTTAAACAAGGTTGCTAGGGCTAATAAGACAAACCCTGCTACCACCAGCCAGAAAGCGTATTCGGCGAGTCCAGCCAAGATGCCAAGTGATGCCAAGACACCAAGTGCCGCAAGAAGTACAGCGATCCAGAATGTAATAACTTTTGGCGCACTAAGTTTGAGGTCCATTTATTGTTCTCTCCTTTAATCCTTCATAATAGGTTTGACGGATGCTATTTTCAGTGCTGTTATCCTTTACCTGCGGACCATTTTAAAGATCCAGAGCAGAATAACGGCGCCCAGCAGTGTTACCAGCATGGTTGGGAGTGTAATGGCGTCGTTGATAGTTCCAACACCCAAGAGAGGGCTGAGGAAATAACCAGCAAGGAAAGCACCAATTACGCCAACCACGATATCGAGAATCAAGCCTTGTTGTGAGCTCGTGCCCATGATCTTGCTGGCTACAAACCCAACGATGGCTCCTGCGATTAGATAGATGATTAAGTTCATTTTTTATCTCCTTTTGAATATTAGTTATTACGGAATACCGTGTGGTATATTCTTGCCAGCAATTCTTTTCTGAATGAAAAGGGTTGATTGAATAAACCCTGGCTGATTACGATTACTAATAGTGATTTATTATTCTGTATCCGGTCTCGCTTTTTCAGCCCGTCTGCGTTCTGCCATTACTATCTGACTGATAAACCAACCGATGATAACTCCGGCAGCGATCCAAACAATAGAATTCATCCTGTACATTTGTAATCTCCTCTCAGAGAGTTATTCAAAATCAGAAAACCAATTCATCACGAAGTAACAAACTGAATAAAGAAATAACAGTTTTAATTGTCCTTATGTTCGGTAGTTGTAGTTGTCGTTTGACTGCTCTCTGAAGTTGCTTCATCAGGAGTATGATCGGAAACGGTTGTCTGACTGGTGCTAATGGGTCCAGGCGGGCGGTAAAAAAGAACATAAACCAGCTTTACTATACCCCAACCTATCAATCCATAGATGATCATGGCCAGCAAAGTGGAAATCTCAAACACCATGCCGTTAGCCGCGGGAGCTCCCGTTAAACTAGCAAAGGGTTTCACAAGAAAATCGGATATATTATAGAGGAAGGATGCAAATGGATTAGCCGCATTGACCCCGATCAATTTAAAAACAAATCTCAATGCAAGCACAGCTTCGAAAAACCCAAGCAGCCACCAGATCAATTGTGTAGCTTTCATGGATGCCACCCGCTGTTCCTGTCCAACCTCGTGCTGTGATGTTTTTACCTCTTTATAATGTTGTGTCATTTTTCCTCTTTTCCCAGTCTTCCTGGGCTTGTAGTTGGGTATAACCATATTTCTCCTGAAGCACCCCGATCAATTTGTCGAATTGTCCATCCACTTTATCAAGGTCGTCTTCAGTCAGTTTTTCCTACCATAATTTTTCTTGTCCACGCGCTTGTTTCCACTTGCCTCCAAAAACGTTGTTATTCACACATGTTTCCTCCAGCGAAACTATAATGCATATAACCATATAACTATATGCTGATCAAGCTTTCCGCGCTGGTTTTAGTAACCCACCCAGGATCAAACCAATTCCCAACCCAACAGTTATTGCAACCCAGGGATAATTAGTGACCGTATCGTCTAAATCTCCATGGACTTTGTTGGCATATTCCTGGACTTTGTCGTCGTATCCACTCAGGCCATGTCCAACTTTCTTCTTCACAGTGTCCACTGCGTCATCCAACGTTTCTTTCGCTTCCCCTCTAAGATTTTCATATCCTTGTGATATTTTTGAAACCTGATTTTTCATCAAGTTATCCAGATCTCGCCGGATAACAGTCACATCATTTTGAATTTTCTTTTCCAACTCTTTGTTTCTCATCTTTTTGCTTCCTTCTCTGGCTTACAACATTCACTAATTCATTTTCAATTTATGAGCGCAGCTTCCCGGGCCATTTTTTCATGCAGGCTCATCACAGGCCAATATTTGGTTGGATCAGGATCGCCACAAACCTGGATTTTGAGTGCCGCTGTCCTTTACCTGCGGACCATTTTAAAGATCCAGAGCAGAATAACGGCGCCCAGCAGTGTTACCAGCATGGTTGGGAGTGTAATGGCGTCGTTGATAGTTCCAACACCCAAGAGAGGGCTGAGGAAATAACCAGCAAGGAAAGCACCAATTACGCCAACCACGATATCGAGGATCAAGCCTTGTTGTGAGTCCGTTTTCATGATCCGGCTGGCTATAAATCCTACGATGGCACCTGCGATCAGATAGATGATTAGGTTCATTTTTTTATCTCCTTAGTGTGAATCTTATTTTTTTTGATACTATCCCTTTTCTTTTGAAAAGAGATTAGGGGACTGCTTTATGCTGTTTTATGGATGTCCTGGGTCTGGTTTCCCTTGTTGTTTGAGCCCTAAATTTCATCAGCGAATCTCGGGCTCCCTAATGATGGGCTGTCTTCATTTAGAATTTGCAGCGTCACGAATACGTTCGGCTATGCGCCCGGGCAGCTCGCCTTTGCTGATGAATACATCGGCGCCGGCGGAGAGAGCGGCTTGCTGACGGGGATCTAAATGACTGATGAGGACAATGACCAGCGCTGGCGGGCAGACCTTTCTGAGTTTTCTAAGAGCTGCAGCCGGTGAATTGGGGAGTAAGTCCCAGTCAATTAATAACATGTCCATATTGAGGTCAGGCGCCTGAGCCAAGGCGGTAGACCAATCCCCTGCTTCACCAACTATCTCCATTTTCATGTCCTGCAACAGAAGGCGCATGGCAGAAAGCTCTTCATGTTTGCCGTCAGCTAAATATACTCTAGTCATACCTAAAGTTTACAACAAAGACTCCCCGGCCGCATCTGACGATCGGGGAGTCTTGTCTTCCGCCACTTGGGGGATCTTTCTAAGAGGCTCAAGACACAAGGTTGTGCCTGAAAGCCTGGTTCACTGCTTCTATTCTTGGTGGCAGCTCCAAGTTTGAAAAGAATACTGCTGACGTGGGGTTTGATGGTGAATTTACTTATGGTTAGCATCCGGTGCGGGGCGGTCATTCCGCCCCGCACCGGATGGGCAAGGCGCAGCCCCATCACTTGCACGCAGTGTGGGGCGCGTCTCTTACAAAATCCGCCCTCAGCGCCCTTCTGGTCTGCTTTAGCCGTGGGTTAGGCGTTATTTTAATGGCAGAAAGTTCGTTCGATTGCCAAACCTTCGTTTACCACAGCTCAATCGTCAATAATAAAAGTAATCACCATGTTCACTTGATATTCGGATATTTTTTCATTATCAACGCGTACATGTTGCTCTTTGATCCAAACGCTTTTTACATTCCGCAGAGTTTTGTTTGCTCGCGCAATCCCTTGCTGAATAGCGTCTTCAAAACCCACCTTTGACGTCGCACTAATTTCTGAAACTTTGGCAATAGACATGACGTGCCTCCTTTTAATAAAACTTAATCTCATTTCGTTAAATAGGTGTTATATGTTAAGTGACTTTTTTCTAATTCAAAAAGACCAGTTCTTCCAGCGATCTGCACCTTCAATCTGAGTTGAAGCCAATAGATACATACAAGTATCCTCTGTAAAAACAAGAAGCCCCTGCTTTTATGAGGCGAGCGTTGAATTAGAGAGACAGCAGGGCGTTCATCAGCTTAAAGAGTTTCCTTCCTGCTGTCCATTTTATCGGCCATGTGATGCCGGCCATGTGATGCCGGCCATGTGATGCCTAAGAAGTTTTTCTTGGGCATCCATGGCGAAGAAAACAGCGGTAAGCGTGACAAATGAGGTTGTTTTCAATCTAAAAGTGAACTGGGGATATTCCCGCCATTTTTAGCAATCTTCTTGAAGAGGGATTTTCTTAGAGCTTCGTTCTTCTCCGCGCTTCCGCTTGCAAAGCTGGCGTCGACACCCAGCTCTTTTGCCAGCGCGTCCCGATTTTCTCTGCTGCTATCCGCACCGATCAGCTTCAAAAAATCAACTACGGAAGTTCTCCAATTAAGATTCTTGCCCTCAGCCAGTCTGTCAAGTTCGGCGGTAAGATCAACATCTGATATGTCAGTAGTGCCGGGAACCAGTTCCTTGATCTTTCCAAGGATTTTGTCGAATACATCAGAAAATATACTCATGTTTTTCTCCTTTTAGGTAGATGTTTTGTGTGTTGATATCATCATACAACAAACACACCCCGGCCGCATCTGACGACCGGGGAGTGTTATCCTCCGCCACTTGGGGGATCTTTCTAAGAGGCTCAGGCTCAGGACACGAGGTTATGCCTGAAAGCTAGGGTCACAGCTTCTGTCCTGTTGGCAACTCCGAGTTTGGAGAGAATACTGCTGACGTGGGATTTGATCGTGGAAGGACTTACGGTGAGTTTTTCCGCAATTTGAGTATTATTCAGCCCCTCAACCAACAGGACAAGAACCTCGCGCTCGCGCTCAGTCAAATCTTGGCCGGGGACACGCGGCTGATTGGAACTCTGAACAAGTGCCTGAGTGGCATTGGGAGACAGGGTAGCCTGGCCTGTATGCGCGGCCCGGATAGCCTGGGCAAGTTCGTCAGCGGAAACATCTTTAATCAGGTAAGCAATAGCTCCAGCTTTCAGCGCGTTCTTGACCAGGTCTCCCTGTGTGAAGCTGGTCAGTGCAATCACTTGGATCTGTGGAAATTCCTTGCGGATGGCTTGAGTTGTGTCTACACCGTCCATCCCCGGCATGGCTAAATCCATCAATACTACATCCGGCAGGATTTCACTGCAGAGCTGGATAGCTTCTGATCCGCTCCCGACTTCACCCACCAGCTCCAGATCATCGAATGCTTTTAAGAAGAGGGCTAATCCTTTTCTCACCATTTCATGGTCATCGACCAGAATTACCCGGATTGGGGGAGAACGAAAATCTGTCATTTTCCCTCCTTAGGGGTTAAGTCTTTCCAGCGGACGGTAATCTCGGTACCCTGACCGGGTTCGCTCATTACTGTTAATTGAGCTCCCAGGTCATCGACCCTTTCCTGCATCATTTGTAAGCCATACTGGCCTGAGGTCGTTTGATTTGGATCAAAGCCTCTGCCATTATCCCGAATGCGCAGCGTTAATTCGGCATCATCTTGTTGCAGATCAATATCAACCCGGCTGGCTTTGGCGTGTTTCGCAATATTATTCAGCGCCTCCTGACACACGCGGTAAAAAACGATCTGCACATTGGAGGGTATATTAATCTTCCCCGAAGTATTAACAACAACCGGGATGTCGACCCGGCCCGATAGTGTAAAGCCCAAAAGTTTTATCAGTTCACCTAAGTCAGTATCAATCAATGTAGATGGCCGCAGTTCAGCTAATAAAGCGCGCATCTCGGCTTTTGCGCTGCGGACCAACCTGTGCAAGTCTTTGAGAGAGTTCCGGGCCAGAGCCTGATCTCGTTCCCAGAGCCGCGGTATGACTTCGGCTATGATTCCCGCCGTAAAAAGTGATTGGTTGATGGCATCGTGCAGGTCACGCGCCAGGCGCTGCCTTTCTTCCAATACAGCAAGCGCGCGGGCTTTTTCATATAATTCCGCATTTACCATAGTTATCGCAACCTGGTCGGCCACACTTTGTGCTAGAGACTCATGATATTTTGTGAAATAATTCGGTTTCCTGTGCGCTAAACCCAGACCGCCAATCAGGCGGTTTTTCACCTCCAGCGGTGCCCAGATCCAGGAGCTCATTCCTTCCCCCAGATCAACAGCTCCATCCTCTAGAAGCGATCGGAAAAATTGCGCCTGTGTATTCTCACTTGCTAGGTCTGCAATGCGTATAGGTTGGCTTTCGTTTAATAAAATATCCAGGGTTTCCTGACCTTGCAGGTGGATCTGGAGTTGGGACGACTGTTCCAATTGAGACGTCCCGCGCAAAGCCAGAGTGATCAGTGTTGAGTCTTCCACTGCAAATATCCCCCCCTGGGTATACTTGAGGATTCCCCGTAATTGATCGAGGATCAATCCTGGTTGGAGTTCTTGGGTAGATGCCAGGGTATGTGATATTGTCAGCAACGTATCTTGCTCATGTTTACGAGGAAACCCACGCCGCAACGGCAATTGATCTGAACGAATCTCCTTGTTGGCATCACGGATTGTACCGAGAAAACAAGATCGGCCAAGATAGTCAATCGCTTGTCCGCGCCATTCGGCATAGAAGGGTTCCCCGTTCTGGCAGGTATGCAGCAGGCGGGCTTCGTACACGTCATCCGATTGAAATTTCAGGATATACTCATTGAGCGCTTGATGATTTGAAGGGTGGATAAAAAAAGACAGCTGCTTCCCGATGAATTCATCCCGGGTGCAGCCGTGCTGTAAATAAGCTGCTGGATTCGCCTCAACCACCAGACCAGTTTCCCGGTCAGTGATGATCAACCCGTCACAGACAGCATCGAATATAGAGCGATATTTACTATCCATTTCTTATTGTTGGTGATAATCCTGTTTCATATCTTGTTCTTATTCATTATAATGTATCAGCTGCAGGGATTCCTGACATTCCCCCACTATTTGGTCCACTAAATGATGGGGAGTTGACCTCCTTGGAAGTACAGGATCCGATAAAAAAATACCCCATAAGCTGTGGATTAACACACTTAAATGTACCACCAAATTTGACCAACAATGGACTACCTATTTTCACCCATAATTCACCCTCCTGAAAATACAGGA
Organism: Anaerolineales bacterium; assembly: GCA_034520505.1. Lineage (GTDB taxonomy): Bacteria > Chloroflexota > Anaerolineae > Anaerolineales > UBA11858 > B10-G9. Next base: position 409,741 of record JAXHNK010000001.1, read on the forward strand.
AACTCCTTTGAAAGCAGTAAAATCTCCGCTTTTCCCAGGACGGGGTTAAAAAAATAGAGAATGGGCGTTGGTCCCATTCTCTTAAGCTAAACCTCTGGTTTAGCCAGGAGAGATGATTAAAACATCACGATTTGTTTTGTGTTCGAGTTTTAAATCTCAGTCACCTTGATTGGTTTTTGTGTTTAATGACTGGCATCATTTTTTAGATAGCAAGTGATTACTTTCGCTGCCAGATTTCGTAACATGCTCCCCTGCTAATCCAAAAATCAAAATCGAATTCTGAAATTTGGCCTTCAGGGTTAAATCCAAGAGGGTTAAATTGAACAACTTTTTCAAAATTGGTTAATATTTGTTTTTCCAGGGATTGTTCCTTATGCTGCCAATTAAGAATATCATCACAATGAACAATAAACAGATCTGGATTTAATGAATAGAGATATAGATAAGGATCTGTGATCCCCTGACGCTTAAGATCAACAATTTCTGGCGTAATCAACCCCACAATATCAAGCATATAACGATTCGAATAATAGCCAGCATATCCTAAAGGTTCCAGCTGAATTTTTGACTGGGGTTCTGTGTTTTGATTGATCCAGAGACCAATCGATTTTAATGACATTTGGTTGCGATATTTTTGAATGCTCTTATATACATTTGCCTCTTGAAAACCCATAATCAATAAGATTATTAAACCTGCTGATAAAAGTAATGGAAACATTCCTCTTACTTTGTTTTTATTTGAGAACAACTTTTCCCAGATTTCTCCTAAGCCCAAACCACCGAGGATAACCAGTCCCCATAGGATGGGGATTACATAACGGCTTGTATAGGAAGCTTTGAAAAAAGACAACAGCAAGACTTCCAGCAAAACAAATACGGGTAGGGCGAGAATGGGTTTATTCTTAGAATGACTGAACCCACCCAAGATTGCCAGTAAAATTATTAACCAAGTGAACACAGCTGCCAGCCCATGAAATTGACCTGGTAGTCCAATTCCAACTGGAGCCAACCTTTTGATGATATTCATTATATGAACAATGAAAGATAAATTGTTTGAGCTGCCATAAGCGACCCATTTCGCTTTTACCGTGTGTGGAATTGGGGAACCAAAATACAGGGTCGAAAAAACCACCCAGGGCAGATACGTAATACCCACAAAATAGAGTGATCGTAAGCTTTTATTCAGGTCTTCGGTTAGATCTAGCAGGAATAAAGAAATCGGCCATAAGATTAAATCGATTCTCGTCCAGAGCAATATTCCTGATATTATTCCGGTCCAGATTTCATACCCTTTCAGATAAGTGAACCAAGAAAGAGTAATGAAAAAGATTACTAAGGGAGTTTCCATTCCACCTGTATCGGTAATCCATAACTTGGGCCAGAGTGCCAATAAACTCAACACCAGGATATTCTTTCTATGATTAATCTCTATGATGTTTAAGGATCTATACAGAATTACGAATGTGCCCAAGGTTGATAAGAGATTAAAGATCCTGGCCCCCGTAACGATATAACCATCAAATATCAAATACCATCCACTTAGCAGTAAGGTAAAAAGTGGTGTCGATGTTCCATAAATTTTGCTTCCGGGATTGTATACAAACCCCTGCCCCTCCGCTATTCTTCTGGCAAACTGGAAGGTAATAAAGGCATCTTCATAGGTATGGTTAGTGAAAATTATCCATCCTGTACGTAAAGCAAATGCGACAAGCAGGATGATCAGAAATGAAGTGTTCTTCTTGGATGAAGCTTGATTAGGCCTTGAGATCCTTTTCATATTGGCCCCAACAATAATTGGAATTCTTAGCTTATGTGAAAGGCTATAAATCTTTTGATAGGCCTATGGTGCGTTATAGTTTTTGCTAATCTTGGAAGCTTCTTGAACTGTTGGCAAGGCCGCTTTTGATTATAGCTTTAAAACAGTACAAATACGTGTATTAGCCCGAACTCCAGACAGCAGTCACAAGGACGGGGTTAAAAAAATAGAGAATGGGCGTTGGTCCCATTCTCTTAAGCTAAACCTCTGGTTTAGCCAGTGGGCGGTATTGGACTCGAACCAACGACCTCTGCGATGTCAACGCAGCGCTCTTACCAGCTGAGCTAACCGCCCATGGACGTACATTATATCCAGACCGAGGTTAAAAGGCAAGACTTGAGTCCCTGTTTTCCTCCCTTAATCCTTGAGCGTCTCCGCAAAACTTTTCAGTAATTCCGCTGTCCGGGCAGGTTTTTCGATCATGACCATATGGCCGGCATCGGGGATGATTTCCAACCGCGCCTCAGCGAGGGACCGATCTAGACTTTCGGATAAGTCCACCGGGGTCATCCTGTCTTCTTTTCCGCACAGGACCAGAGCGGGAACCCGGATTCTGTCCAGCTGTTCCCGGACATCATAGGCCGCGCAGGCCTGGAAATCTCCTCCCAACACACCCGGACGGACCTCGGACATCCGCTCCCGGGCGAGTTCAATCACCTTCCCCTCGGTGTTTTTACTGAATGCCCAGCTGATGATCTTATCCACGGCAGTCGGAAAGGTTGAAGGGTGGGCGGCGGCCTCCAGTAGATTTTCGTTTACCGGCAGCCGGGCGCCGGTTCCCACTAAACCTAAACCCTGAACGCGATCAGGGTAATGAATCCCCATCCAGAGGGCGATCGCCCCGCCCATAGAATGCCCGATGAGGACCGCCCGGGGGAGTTTTACCGCGTTCATCCACTCGACTACCCGCCCGGCGTAGTCCCCGATACTCTGCAGCCCGTGCCCGCGCGATTTGCCGTGGCCGGGAAGATCCAGGGCGTAGACCCGAAAACTGGATAGGCGGCGGATGGTTACCGGCCAGTGCAAATGGTCACCCCCGGCTCCGTGGATCAGGACCAGCGGCAGGCGGGAGGTATCTTCCGGGTTATAGGCGTGAAAATAAAGGTCGGTGCTGTAGGGCATAAGGACTGCTGAAGTGGAGATGTGGGGGTTAGATCAGACGCAGCCGGTCAGCAGCATCATCGGTGAGGGGGATGACCACCTGGATCTGGGTTCCTTCCCCCGGTGTTGATTTGATATGAAAGGCCCCTTCCACCAGTTCCGCTCGTTCCCGCATGTTGATCAGGCCCAGGCTGTTCCGCTCCTCATAATTATCGGTGATGTTTTTGACATCAAAACCTTTCCCGTCATCTTCAATTTCCAGGAAGGCTAAATCAGCCTGCAGCCGCTGCACGCGGATGTAAATGTTTTCTGCCTCCGCATATTTTCTGGCGTTGTTCACTGCTTCTTCCGCAATGGTGAAGATCACGGTTTTAGCGTTCATATTCAGCTCGTCAACCAGCTCGGGGTCGGTCTTGATCACCACGTTTTGATGGAAAGTTTCCTGGGTTTTTTCAGCCATGGAATCCAGGGCAGCGATCAGGCCTTCAGATTCCAGGATCAGCGGGCGGAGGGTGAAGAGCATATGCCGGAGCTGCCGTGAGGTCCTGCGGGCTAAATCTTCGGTCTGGTAAAGGGCTTCGGCCGCGGCATCCACATCCCGTTTGAGCAGGTGCCGGGCCCGGCTGATTTGCATGGGGATGGCTGCCACCGACTGGGTCGGTCCATCATGCAGCGCCCGGGCTAATTTTTGGCGCGCTTCTTTCTGGACCTTGAGGATCTGATCTTTTTCTGTCTTCAGCTCCTGGAAAAGGTGGGCGTTCTGCATGGCGATCTGAGCCTGATGGCCGACCGTGTTGATGATTTCTTTGACATCGGAGTTGAAATAATCTTCCTCTGGATGGGCAAAGATCAAAACGCCGAAGGTGTCGAAACCTGCCCGCAGCGGCATACAGAAGCCGGACTGGCAAGATTGAAAGGCGAAAAATTGTTTTAATTCGGGGTCTTTGGGCAGCTCTTTGGTAGTGACGGTGTTTCCGCTCTCAATGACGTGTTCCAGAATCCCCTCAATACCCGGAGTGGTGCGGGATTGGTCCGGTCGGGGAAGTCCTTTGCCGTAAGCCACGTAAAGATCGGGAGGGCCAAATTCATCTTCGGAAAAGAGCAAAATCGCGCTGACCAATTTTTCGGTGGAGAAATCCGAAAGCTGGAGAGCGATAAAGGAAGTTTCCAGGCTTTTTTCCAGCACGCGTTCATAATTAAGGGTCATGGTCAGATCCGTGATCAGCTGATACATTTTTCGGATCTGTTCGTTAGACATATTGGAAGATTCTTTTTTCGAAGAGGTTTTTGAGGTTTGTTTAATCGACTGGTTTTTTTCCTGATTGCCGGACCGCTTAAAAATTAAATAGCCTAACCCCAGACCGATCAGCAGCGTTGCTGTTCCGGTCAGGGAGATCATTATCAAGAATTGAACCGAATTGATTTCCATGTCTCACTCAGGGTAAAAGCCGCTACATTCTTACTATAATAACCTATTCTGGGATTCTTATCATCTCCCGGTCTCATCCGGGGACAGCAGATCGATCCGGGGGAGCAGGCCTGCGACTGCCCGGGCCCGATGGCTGAGCTGATTTTTTTCTACCAGGGAGAGTTCGGCCATGGTCTGGCCCCGGTCGGAAACCAGGAAAACGGCATCGTAGCCAAACCCGTCTTTTCCCCGTTCTTCGGGGATGATCTCTCCAGGACATTCTCCCCGGTGATGGAAAAGGGCACCTTCCGGTCCGGCCAGGGCAGCGACACAGACAAATCGCGCCTTCCAGGGGCGGTCATGTCCTTCCAGATTGCGCAGTAAATAGTCCCGCCGGTCAGCGTCCGTGACATCAGCCCCCGGAGCGTAGCGGGCGGAATACACGCCGGGCGCTCCTCCCAGGGTTTCCACTTCCAATCCGGTATCATCGGCCAAGGACCATAAACCGCTGGCTTCGGCATAAGCCCTGGCTTTGAGGACCGCGTTTTCCAGATAATTTGTGCCTGTTTCTTCAACTTCTAAACTGAGATCCAACCCGGCGGGGGTTAACAGGTCCAGGCCTTTTCCCGCAAGCAAAAATCGGAGTTCTTCCAGTTTTCCTGGATTACTGGTCGCTAAAACGAGTTTCATAGTTTTCCGTATCGATAATCCTTGCTCTGATTGTAGGTGATTTTTTTGCTAAACACCTAATAAATTAGATAGGTTGGAAGGGTTTCGTATCCGCCGATGGGGTAAAATGTACCTAATCAGACTGTGTTGAACCGCCCGGCGGACGCCCATACCAGATAAACAGGTATCTTATGCCCACCAATCTTCCCCCAGAATATTACCACGCTGAAGAACGCTACCGTTCGGCAACCACTCCGGCGGACAAGGTCACTTACCTGGAAGAGATGCTCAGCAAGATTCCCAAACATAAGGGAACGGATCATTTACGGGCAGATCTCAGAAAAAAATTATCCAAGCTGAAGGATGCTTCCCGGACCAAAAAAGGAGCCAAACGTCATGTTTCTCCTTATCACATTGGCAAAGAGGGTGCGGGACAGATCGCGGTGATTGGGGCTGCTAACGCCGGCAAGTCTTCATTGCTCAACGCAGTGACCAATGCCGACCCGGAAGTTTCCCCTGCACCATTTACCACCTGGAACCCGACTCCGGGGATGATGTTGATCGATAACGTCCAGGTCCAGTTAATTGACACCCCGCCGGTCAGTGATGATTACCTCGACCCGGAATATCTGAACCTGCTCCGCAGGGTGGATCTCCTTCTGGTGATGATTGATCTGCAAGCTGATCCGGTCCAGCAGCTGGAGAAAATTTATGGGATGCTGCAGGAAAACAGGATCTACCCCCAGCACTTACAGGATCAATTGGAAGAGGAAGGCTATCAGCTGTTTGTGCCCTGCCTGGTGCTGGTCAACAAACATGACAGCGAGGAATACGCAGAGCATTATCAAATATTTCAGGAACTGTTAACTTTAAAATACCCCCTGATTCCAATTTCTGTGAAGACCGGGTACAACCTGGATGTGTTCAAGAACAAAGTTTTTGAGATGCTGAAGGTCATCAGGGTATACTCTCAACCGCCCGGTAAAGAACCTGATCATTCTTCTCCCTTTGTGGTTGAGCAGGGAGCCACAGTTTCAGAGTTCGCGGCTAAAGTTCACAAAGACTTTGAGGATAACCTGAAGAGCGCCCGGATCTGGGGAAAAAGTGCAGATTTCGAGGGTCAGATGGTCAGCCGGGACCATGTACTTCAGGATGAAGATGTCGTTGAGCTCCAGATGTGAGTTCACTAACCACGGCCGTTTCCTTTCCTTTACCGGTAGAATGATCCAGGGAAATTCAGGTCCCCTGGCCGTTGTCTGCCGCGGTCTTACTCCGATGATCGCTCCCCTATTCGCCGCGCAATTCCCCCTGGTGAGGTGACAGCGGATGGCAGAGAAAACCAATTCAGCAGTTATCCAGCTGGACAAGAACGTTTCTTTCTATTAACTTTTCCCTTCCCGATAAAGACAGGAGTAATGGTCTTGGTAGAGTTTTTGATCCCAGCCAGAAACAGCAGTGTTCAACTGAGTGCGGATCTCTCTCCCCGGTACAGCGAGGGATGGATGCGGCTTTCTCTGCCGGCTGGTGATACGATCAGGAACACGCTGGAAACCCACGGGATCGAGCTGGATCAGCCGGCAGCTGCTGTAGTTAACGGGACAGCGTCCGATCTGGACCGGGTTTTGAAAGAGGGAGATCAGGTTCGTTTATTGCCGCAAATTGCAGGAGGATGATCATGGGTGTTGGCCAGAAAAAACTGGAATTCACTGTTCCCGGAGCTTTTTCTTCCGGGGAAAGAGGCTATGCCGGGAATATTCTCCATGTGGATTTGAACTCCGGAGAGATGAATATCGAGCAGCCCGGGGAAGCATTTTATCGGAAGTACATCGGGGGTCGGGGGGTGATTTTACATTATTTGCTGGATCAAATGCCGGCGGGCGCCGATCCCCTGGGTCCTGACAATCTGCTGATCTTCGCTTCCGGAGTGCTGACCGGGACGATTTTGCCGGGCACGGGCCGCCATGCAGTCGGGGGAAAATCTCCCCTGACCGGCGTGCTGGCTTCCGGGGAGGCTGGAGGATGGTGGGGGCATGAGCTGAAGCGGGTGGGGCTGGACGCCCTGGTGATCCGGGGAACATCCCCTTCCCCGGTCTATTTAGCCGTAGAAAACGGGATTGCTGAACTTAGGGATGCGGGGCACCTCTGGGGTTTATCAACCGGTGAGACCCAGGCGGCGATCCGTCAGGAGCTCGATAATGATAAAGTTCGGGTAGCCCAGATTGGAATCGGGGGAGAGAACCAGGTGCGGTATGCCGCGGTGATGCATGACATCAACCGCGCAGCCGGGAGATCTGGCCTGGGGGCGGTGATGGGCAGCAAACGGCTGAAAGCGGTTACCGTTCAAGGATCCCACCGGGTCGGTTTGGTGGATAAATCCGCCCTCCAGGATACTTTGAAGTGGATCACGGGAAATTATCAACAGCAAATGAAATGGGCCGTTGATTATGGAACCCCCGGTGCGCTGGGTTCTAACCATGACGGCGGCACGCTGGCCAACCGGAATTATCATCGGGGTTTTCTGGAAGGGATCGATCAGCTCCGCCATGAACATTTTTTCCCCGCATTGGTCATTGAGCGGGATACCTGCAGTCACTGCCCGGTCCGCTGTAAAATTGTGGTTGAGCATGATCAGCCCGAAATTGAACCCCGCTACGGCGGACCAGAATACGAATCACTGGGGGCCCTGGGGGCTTTATGCGGGGTGAGTGATCCGCAGGCCGTGGCGAAAGCCAATGAATTGTGCGCCAAATACGGACTGGATACGATATCCACGGGTGGGACGATTGCGTTCTTGATGGATTGTGTGGACCACGGATATCATCAGGGTGATTATCAACCCCGATTCGGCAGCGGAGAGGATCTATTGGAAGGCGTGGAGCGGATCGCCCGCAGGGAAGGCATTGGCGATCAGATGGCGGAAGGGAGCGCCCGGCTGGCAGAAGTCCTCGATCCCGGATCCCGCGAGCTGCTGGCCGTGGTCAGGAAACAGGAGCTGCCTTTACATGATCCCCGCTATAAACACACCACCGGGTTGGGTTATGTCCTTTCTCCCACCGGGGCCGATCATATGCATAACTTGATGGATAATTTTGCCAATATCTCAGGGTCAAATATTTGCGCCCGGCTGGAGGAGATGGGAATGGATACCCCGCTGCCGCTTTACGGCATCAATGAAGCAAAGGTTCGGGCTTATACTTATGAGACTTCCTTTAAGCATGTGCTGGACAGCGCTTTGATCTGTCATTTTTATCCTTATCGATTCCACCACCTGGAGGAAGCGCTGCGGGCAGCGGGAGGCTGGGATGATTTTTCCAGCGAGGAGATCGTTCAAATCGGCAGGCGGATCGCGACTATGGGCCGGATGTTCCTGATCAGGGAAGGATCCACCCCCGACGAGGACCGGATTTCAAAGAGACCGCTGGTTCCCCTGGAGGAAGGCCCCATCGCCGGCAAAACGATTGATCCAGGAGAAATGGCTGACGGGCTCGGGTTCTATTTTGACTTGATGGGCTGGGATGAAGCGGGTGTTCCCCAACCCCGCGCTATCCAGGAGTCTGGTCTGGAGGCTTATTCCTTTGACGTCTGAGATCAAAAAGGGGGTTTACCGGCAGATCGCACCGCTGACCCTGATCCGCACCGTGCTCAATACCGGGTTCCGGATGATTTATCCTTTCCAACCCTTCTTTATGGAGGAGCTGGGGATCGGGTTGGGTGAAATGACCCGGATGCTGGCCGGGAGGTCGCTGGTGGGAATTTTTAGCCCGCTGACCGCCTCGGTGGCGGACAGCCGGGGCCGAAAAACAGGCATGCTGCTGGGGGTTACTTTATTCAGTCTTGGAGCTTTGATCTTTCTTTTCTGGACAACCGGCGGCGGTTTGTTGGCATTTTTGCTGCTCTCCACTATCGGCAAGGCGATCTTTGACCCTTCACTTCAAGCTTATTTTGGTGATCGGGTGCCTTACTCCCGGCGGGGTTTTGTGCTGGCCCTGACCGAGATGAGCTGGTCAGGCGCGTTTTTCCTGGGGGTTCCCCTGGTGGGGTTTCTGATCAGAAAATCAGGGCTGACTGCCCCTTTTCTGGGGATCACCGTGTTGGGGGCTGTTTCATTTCTGGTGATTGTCTTTTTGATTCCCGCTGACCCCCTTCCGGAGCAGGATCGGCCGGGTTTGATGCAGAACTTCTGGACCGTGTTCTCTTCCCGGGCAGCTCTGGCGGGTCTGATGGTTTCCCTGTTAATTGCCGCGGCGAATGAGGTGGTCAATGTGGTGTTCGGGGTGTGGTTGAATGATTCCTTTTCACTGCAGATAGCTGCCCTGGGCGGAGCATCGGCCGTGATCGGCCTTTCGGAATTGATCGGGGAGGGTGCAGTCAGCGCTGTCTCGGATGTCCTCAGCAAGAAAAAAGCGGTGTTCTGGGGGGCGCTGGCCAACAGTGGGGCTGCCCTTTCTTTGATCTTGTTAGGTAGGGTTCAATGGGGTGCTGTGCTGGGCCTTTTTCTTTTTTACCTGACGTTTGAATTCACCATTGTCAGCGCTATACCCTTGATGACCGGCGTGGTCCCGGAAGCTCGGGCGACGATGATGGCGTTAAACATCGCTTCTGTGTCCCTGGGAAGGGGCCTGGGTTCACTTGCTGCCGCTCCTCTTTACAGCCGGGGCTTTTTGTTCAACGCGGTCGCTGGAGCCTTGATCAACCTCCTGGCTCTGATCGCTCTCCGGCTGGTGATCGTTAAAGAGAAGGGCTGAGTTTAAATCAAAAGCCCCGGCGCTGCCCACCGCGGGGCAAAACCGGGGCCCGGGGGAAAAATAGTTTTAACTCTCTATCGGCAGACCTTCTAATTCCTCAATCATCCTTTCGATGACGTCGAAACCACCCTGCCAGAAATCAGAACTTTTGATATCGATGTCCGCTTCCGCCAGGATTTCAGCTGGAGCCTGGGATCCACCTGCTTCCAGAATGCTCAGGTAACCGGGGATGAAGTCTTCGCCTTCTTTCTGATAACGCTGATAGAGGGAGAGCACCAGCAGCTGACCGAAAGCATAAGCGTAAACATAGAAGGGGGTGTGATAAAGATGGGGTATCGAAACCCATTCCCACTTGAATTCTTCACTGATCTCCACGGAGTCCCCGAATTGATCGTGGAGGTTTTCCAGATAAGCGTCAGCCACTTCATCTACCATCACCCCTTCATTGATCATCTGGTGAGCCACCCGTTCGAAAATGGCGAAGAAGGACTGCCGCATAATGGTGGCATAGGCGTCATCCACCTGGCGGAAAAGGATATCTCTTCTTACTGCCGGGTCTTTCTCCTTCTTCAGCAGCCGGTCGATGAGCAGCATTTCTCCGAAGGTGGAAGCGTTCTCGGCCAGAGGAAGGGAGGAGTGGTAAGTCAAGATACTGTGGTCAGCTGCCAGGAGGGCGTGGATCGCATGACCTAATTCATGGGCCATGGTGGCGACGTCATTGGCTTTTCCCTGGTAATTGAGCTTGACCCAGGGGGAGAGATCGGGAACTACCGACCAGCAGAACGCCCCGCCCTGTTTGCCTTTGCGGACCTCGCTGTCCACATGTTCGTCATCCAGAACCTGTTGGGCCAACTTGGCGATCCGGGGTTCAAAATTTTCAAAAGCGTTCAGCACTAATTCCACGCCTTGATTAAATTCGTAAGTTTTATCCGATTCAGCGACCGGCGCATAAATGTCATAGCGGCGCAGGCGGTCCACCCCCAGCCAGCGGGCTTTGAGCTGGAAAAACCGCTGGAACAGGGGTGCGTTATCTTGACAAACCTTCAGGAGGGTGTCTACCGCCTCGTCGGGGATATCGTTTCTCAGGTTTCTGACTGAAATCGGGCTTTGATAATTACGTAAGTCCAGGTTTTCATTGTGCCAATCCCGGACGATCGTCTGGTAGATCTGTCCGAGGATGGGTCCGTCGTCCCCGTAGGTTTGATAAAGTTTTTGATAAGCCGCCGCCCGCAGTTCAGGATCGTGGTGGCGGGCGTAGACCATTAACTCCCCCCGGGTCAGGTCCTTGATTTCTCCCTCTACTTCTAATTCAAAACTGTACCGGTTGGTGATCTGATCGTAAAGAGTGTTGAGCGCGTTGAACCCGGTCACATTTTTGATGTTGATCACTTTTTCTTCCGGTTCAGAGAGCGTGTAGGGGGTGAAGTGGCGCATCTCTTCCAGGTAATAGCGGAGGTCACCGGCCGCGGCCATCAATCGATCTGCATTTTCCTTGTCCAACTTTTTCCACCATAAATCAAAAAACAGGGTTCGATTTTGAACCTTGGCCATCACCTGTTCTAAACGTGCCCGCAAGGCCTGGGCAGCCTGATTCTGGGTGTCTTCGGTAAACCATAAACCGGCAAATCCATACAGACGGTGGGCAAGTTCTGTCATTTTTTCCACCCGGCCGGTGATCTCCAGAAATTTTTTCGGCGAGATATCTTCGGTTAATTGGGAGCGGACCTGCTGAAAATCTTCCACCCGCTCTTCCAGGGTGTTCAGGGCCTGCTTGAACTCCTGGCTGTCATGATCCGGGTAAAGATCGTCAAGTTTCCAGGATTGTTGAAGGTATTTGTTAACCATTGTTTACTCTCTTTGTTATTCTCAATTTGATCTAAACGGAGCGGCTTTTAACCGCGCTAGAAATTATACTGCATTCTGATAGGTTTTTTGAGAGCTTTTCCTGTCGGGAATCAAGGGCGTTTTGCTCCCGGGTGCATGATATAATTTTTTGACATCTTGAGAGTAAGAAACCATTTCTGGCGGTTGAGCTTTTAGCCTGCTGACAGATTTTGGGGATTAGGAAGGGAGAATTATGAGCAAGGCACTCGATTTTCAGTCCATAATAATGACTCTGGAAAAATATTGGGCAGATCAAGGCTGTTTGATCTGGCAGCCCTATCACACCGAAGTGGGAGCCGGGACCATGAACCCGGCCACTTCGCTGCGGGTGTTAGGGCCTGAGCCCTGGGATGTCGGTTATGTAGAACCATCCATTCGCCCGGACGACGGCCGCTACGGAGAGAACCCTAATCGTTTTTACCAGCACATCCAGTACCAGGTGATCCTCAAACCCGATCCGGGTAATCCTCAGGAACTTTATCTGGCTTCGCTGGAAGCGCTGGGAATTGATCCTGCCCGGGATGACATCCGTTTTGTGGAGGATAACTGGAAATCCCCGGTCCTGGGAGCCTGGGGCCTGGGCTGGGAGGTGTGGTTGAACGGACTGGAAATCACCCAGTTTACCTACTTCCAGCAGGCCGGCGGTCAGACCCTGGATCCGGTTTCTGTGGAGCTCACTTACGGGCTGGAACGGATTGCCATGGCTTTGCAAAACGTCAAGGATTTCCGGGACATTCGCTGGAACAAAACGATGAACTATGGTGATATCCAGCTGCAGAGCGAGCAGCAGTTCAGTAAATATGCCTTTGAACTGGCAGATGTGGACAACCTGCGGGAAATGTACCGTTTGTTTGAAGAGGAGGCCGAACGCAACCTGGCTCAAAACCAGGTGCTCCCCGCGCATGATTATGTGCTTAAATGCTCCCACACTTTTAACCTCCTGGACACCAGGGGGGCGGTGGGGGTGACCGAGCGTCAATCTTTCTTCCGCCGGATGCGGGTGTTATCTCGCAGGGTCGCGGAAGCCTATCTGGAAGAAAGGAAGAGGTTGGAATACCCTCTGCTGTCTTCCAGTGAGCAGACAGAAAGGCAGCCGGTTAAATCTGCGGTCGGCGAGGCCCCCGCTCAGCCGGCGGATTTTTTCTTGGAAATTGGAACCGAAGAGCTGCCCTACACCGATGTGGAAGATGCCCTCTCCCAGCTCGATGAAAAGGTCCCGGAGCTGCTGGCGGAACTGCGGTTGGAATTTGATCACTGCCGGATCATGGCCACCCCCCGCCGGCTGGTGGTCCATATCGAGGATCTTGCTCCCCGTCAGCTGGACCTGGAAGAACTGGTCAAAGGCCCACCCGCTGATCGCGCCTACGATGAGGACGGAAACCCCACCCGGGCTGCGGAAGGATTTGCCCGGTCCAAAGGAGTGGAAGCCGCTGACCTTCAGGTGCTGGAGGTTGACGGCGGTCGCTATGTCGCCGCGGTGGAACGCGAGGAGGGCAGATCAGCCGGTGAAGTGCTGGCCGAAGCCCTCCCTGATTTGATCGCCGGGCTGGGCTTTACCCAGTCTATGCGCTGGAACCGATCCAACGTCCAGTTTTCACGGCCCATACGCTGGTTGACCGCTTTTCACGGGTCCAAATTTTTACCTTTTTCTTATGCGGCTGTTGCTGCCCAACCCTCAACCCGGGGTTTGCGGTTCCTGCAGGCCGGGGTTTATCCCCTGACCGGTCCGGAAGATTATTTCAAATTCCTGATAGAGCAGGGCATTCTCCTGGATCAAGAAGAACGGAAAAAGACGATTGAGGAGCAGGTGGGTGACCTGGCCGCAGAAGTAGGGGGCGCTGTTCAGGAAGACTCCGAACTGTTGACGGAAGTGACTCACCTGGTGGAAGCTCCCACCGCTTTACGGGGAGAATTTGACCCCCATTACCTGGATTTACCCCGGGAAGTGTTGATTTCCGTGATGAAGAAACACCAGCGTTATTTCCCGGTCAGCGAAAATGGTCAGCTGCTGCCCTACTTTATCACCGTGGCCAATAAACCTCCCACGGAGAAACCTCAAGACAAATATCAATCCGTCACCCAGGGAAACGCTGATGTCATCCTGGCCCGTTTTGCAGATGCAAAATATTTTGTGCAGGCAGATCAAGAACGACCGCTGGAAGATTATTTGCCGGATTTAGAGATGTTAACCTTCCAGACGGATCTGGGTTCGATGCGGGATAAAACAAACCGCATCCTCAACCTGGTGGAAACGGTTCAGGAATTCGTTGACCTTTCTCCAGAGGAGAGGAAAGCCTGCCGGAGAGCTGCGGAATTGTGCAAAGCGGATCTGGTCACCCAGATGGTCGTGGAAATGACTTCCCTCCAGGGGGTGATGGGTTATTACTACGCGCTGGAATCCGGAGAGTCCCCGGCGGTCGCCCGGGCTATCCGGGAGCATTATCTGCCGGCATCCGCGAGCGACCCGGCTCCGGAGGAAAAACCCGGCCTGGTGGTGGGTTTAGCCGACCGCCTGGATTCTTTAGCAGGTTTGTTCGCTGCTGGTTTGGCTCCCACCGGAAGCAAAGATCCTTTTGCCCAGCGGCGGGCGGCTCTGGGACTGGTGAGCAACGCCATCAGCTGGGACCTGGACCTTGACCTTCAAGTGTTGATCGATGCGGCGGCCGCAGGGCTGCCCATCCCTGCCAGCGAAGAGGATCAAGGGGAGTGCCTGGAGTTCATCCAGAACAGGCTGGAACATTATCTCCGTGACCAAGGGTATGCCTATGATGTGGTCAGCGCGGTGGTGGCGGAGCAGGGGGAGAATCCAGCCGGCGCTGCCCGCGGAGCAGAAGCTCTCAGCGAATGGATCCAGCGGGAGGATTGGGACCATATTTTGGATTCCTTCGCCCGCTGTGTGCGGATCACCCGGGATCTGGAGGAAGACTATGAACTTGCCCCCGGATTATTCGAGGAGGATCAAGAGCAGGCGCTGTATGATGCCCTGAAAACAGCGCAAAACCAGGAACGCGCCCCCGGCGATGTGGACTCCTTTTTGACCGCATTTACCGCGATGATTCCCGCTGTGGAAGCTTATTTCGACCACGTGCTGGTCATGGTCGAGGATGACGCGGTGCGCTCCAACCGGTTGGCACTTTTACAGCGGGTGGCCGATTTGAGCGCAGGCGGAGCAGATTTTTCCCAGCTGGAAGGGTTTTAAGCTGAGGTTCTGAAGGTGAAGGTTCAATCATGGTAAGAATATTTGCCGCAGGTTTCCACATTCCGGCCGAGTTGGCGGACGCGGACTCAGCCTTCCCTCCCCCTGGGGATGATGGAGCTAGATCAACTCCCAAATTATTGTTTTAAGTCCCTTGGCTGCTGGTATAATTTTTTAACATCACTAGAGAGAAGAGACCAAGGTGGTTCAATGAGCGTCACAGATGAGATCAAGGATCGATTGGACATTATTGATATCGTGGGAGAAAGCGTTGAACTGCGTCATTCGGGGAAAAACTATACTGGTTTCTGCCCTTTTCATCATAATGTCAACACCCCTTCCTTTGTAGTTTTTCCTGACACTCAAACCTGGCATTGTTTTGGCGAATGTGACGATGGGGGGGATGTTTTCAACTTCGTGATGAAGCGGGAAGGCTGGGAGTTTTCCGAAGCGCTGCGCCAGCTTGCCGAACGGGCAGGTGTGCAGCTGGAGCCGCTCACCCCCGAGCAGCAGGAGGAGAAAGAAGAATATCAGCGCCTGCGCACCCTGCTGGAAGAGGCGGTCAATTTTTACCGTCATCAGTTGACCAACACCGGTGGTGGAAAACAGGCGCTGGATTATCTAACCGGAAGGGGGTTGACCCCCGAGACGATCGAGGTTTTTGGATTGGGCTATGCCCCTGACAGCTGGGACGCTGCGGGAAATTATTTCCTTTCTAAAGGGTATACGGAACAGGATTTGATTGACGTCGGCCTGGTTTCGGAGCGGGATTCAGGAGGAATTTATGATCGGTTCCGGAACCGGTTGATGATTCCAATCCGGGACCGCAGAGAAAGGATGTCCGGATTCGGGGCGCGGGTTCTTAATCCTGACGATGTGCCCAAGTATCTCAACTCTCCGCAGACCATGTTCTTCGACAAGAGCCAGCTGCTCTACGGCCTGGATCAGGCCAAGAGAGCCATCCGCGATCAGGAAGAAGTCGTGATTGTGGAAGGTTATCTGGGCGTGATTGTGCCCTTCCAACACGGTTTCCGGAATGTGGTGGCGACCATGGGTACGGCCTTGACTGACGACCACCTTCGCAAAGTCAAGCGCTACACCGATCGGATTATCCTGGCTCTGGATTCCGACGCCGCCGGGATGAAGGCTGCCCTGCGCGGGGTGGAAGTGGCCCGGGAAACCCTGGACCGCAAAGAAGAATTGGTCGTTGACGCCCGGGGATGGATCCGGCGGGAAGCGCGGATGGCAGCTGATATCCGGATCGCGGTGCTTCCAGAAGATCAGGATCCGGACGATGTTGTTAACAAGGACCCCGAAAAGTTGCGGGAGATCTTGAACAGCGCCCGACCGGTGGTCATTCACGTTTTGGAAGCCCTGTTGGAAGGTCGGGATCTGGATGACCCTAAAGTGAAAAGCAAAATTGCAGCACAGGTGGTGCCGCTGATTGAAGATGTGCCCAGCGCGATTGAACGGGACGCCTATTTACAGCGTCTGGCCCGGGTGCTCGAGGTTGATGAGCGCACCTTGCTTGGCTTTAAAACACAGTCTAAACGATCCCGGCCGAAGAGTCAGCGATCTTACCGACCTGATCCTCCCTTTCCACCAGAGGATGAGGGGCAAACTGGAAAAAGGACTTCCCAACGGAAGGGGGACAAGTACGAAGCCCATTGTGTGGGGATTTTGCTCCGGGAGCCGGAGCTGCTTTATCGGGTAGACCGTCAACTGGGAAAGGCCGGTCTCAAACGGCTCAGCCCCAGCGATTTTCAGAAAACCGATCATCAAATGCTGGTAAGTTTGATCCGAGAAGCGCTCCAGCAGAACAGCCTGGAACCTCGAACCTACGTGCTGGAAAAACTTTCTGGTGATATCCAAAAAATAGCTGATGAACTTTACGCTGGATCCAGCGACCTGGATCTGGCAGCAGATAGGGTGTTGGAAGATTTACTGCGGGCGTTCCTCAGTTTACGGCGCTGGCAGATTGCTAACAGCAATTCCCACCTCCGTTATCTGCTGGAAACTGATCAGGCCAACGGGGATTATCAGGCGAAAAATTATCAGAAGATCATCATTGAAAATTTGCAGGTGCTGAATAGAATTGATAAGGCGATTAAACTTTTTACCAGTCGGACTGCTGCCTTAAAGTAAATCCGGGTCTCCACCACTGCTCAGAGGGGCTCTGCAGGGTTTTCAGGACCAGCAAGGTAGAAAAATCCCCATGGCGAAAAAGGACCGAAAACAAGATCAGGAAGGTGAGAACATTCGAGCCGCGCTCCGGGACGACCCGGTGCAAATGTATCTCAACGATATTGGGTCCATCGACTTATTAAACGTTCATCAGGAATTCTGGCTGGGTACCCGCCTGCTGTCCACCCGGCGGTTAGATCGCCTCAAACGAGAACATCCGTCTATTGATCAACATCAACCCAGGCCGGAGGATATCTTCCGGGCGATGTATGATGAGGTGCTGATTTTTAGAAGGAGGATCCAGGAAGATGTCCAGCGGTTCGAAATGGAATGCCCGGATTGGAACATGATCATCCGGGAGGCCCAGGCGCTGCGGGAAACCTGGGAATTGGAAGTACCTTCTTATACCCGGAATTACCTGGACAACGGTTTATGGGGGGAAAATGAGGAATGGGGGGCAGTAGCCAGATATATATTCTATCTGTTTGTCTCTTTGTATTCTTTTCCCCTTGAGATCACGAATTGGATCAGCGACAACCTGGAAGGAAAAGGGGATATGCCTTCCCGGGAAGCTTTTGCCCGCCGGCTTCCGGGAGACGATCTGCTGCAGGTCGAAATCGAAGATTTATGGAGCCGTTATTATGAAGCCTATCAGGCGCTGGTCAGGAGGAACCTGAAGCTGGTTGTCAGTGTCGCCAAGCATTATATCGGCCGGGGAAACTCCTTTCTTGATCTCATCCAGGAAGGCAATGTGGGATTGCTGCGGGCGGTGTCCAAGTTTGACCCTACCAGAGGGTTTAAATTCAGCACCTATGCCACCTGGTGGATCCGGCAGTCGGTCAGCCGCTCCATAGCCGACCAGGCCCGCACCATCCGCATCCCCGTCCATGTCTTTGAAACTGTGACCCAGCTGCTGCGCATCCGCCGCCGCTTGACCCAGGAATTAGAGGGGGAGCCGACGTTAAAGGAAATTGCCCTGGAAACTGATTATCTGGAACCGGAGGAGAAGAAGATCATCAGGAAAAATATTGATCAGCAGTCGACTATCCCCAATCATATCCTCCGCAGGTGGAGGGAAGCCACCAGTAAGGTTCATCACTATCTGCGGGCAGCGGAAGACCCTATGTCCCTGGAACGTCCGGTCGGTGGTGAGGAGGATAATCAGCTGGAAGATTTTATCGAAGATGAAGATGCGGCCTCGCCCATCGAAGCCACTGCCCAGGAGATGATGAGGGAACAACTGCAGCAAGCGCTGGACGACCTTTCAGTGCGCGAACGCCAGGTGCTGGAACTCCGATTCGGACTCATGGACGGCAAGGTGCATACCCTGGAGGAAGTCGGGACCTATTTTGACGTCACCAGGGAAAGAATCCGGCAGATTGAAGCTACAGCTCTGAGAAAACTTCGCAGTCCCAAAGTGTCCTATAAGTTGGAGGATTTTGTGGATTGATCTTTCGCCGGGCAGGCGGGCGGATCAGGTTGATCAGCAAGTGAGAGTTTATTTATGGCTCAAAAACTGGGTTATTTTTTTCTGCTGGCAGGAATCCTGGCAGTGATCATATTTATCGCAGCTCCTTCCAGGGGGTTGGATTACGCCTATTTTTGTTTCGGGGGCGCCAGCCTATTTTTTCTGGGTTTGATCATCCTCCGGAGAGAGCGTAAATCCCGCGCCAGTTCTCGGTTCAGGACCCTCCGATGGCTGTTGGGGAAGAAGGGAGATGATGGGCAGCAGGAGGAAGAGGATAGATGAAAAACCCGCTGATTTTTGACCGCCAGGGTCAGCCTGTCCATTTTTTGCACGCCAACGGCTATCCGCCGGAAACTTACCGGTCTTTTTTGGCTTTTTTCACCACCGAATATCAGGTAGCGGCATCCTACCTGCGCCCGCTCTGGGAGGAAGGGGATTATCTTCCGATCCTGGATTGGACCCTTTTTCGCGATGATCTGCTTAATTTCTTTCAGCAAGCGGATACCCTTCCCCGGCTTTCCCGGTCCGGATGGAAAGAGGAAGGAAAAATTATTGGGATGGGGCATTCCATCGGCGCCACGGTGACCCTGATGGCGGCTTTGCAGAGACCGGAGTTATTCCGGGCTCTGGTTTTGATCGAGCCGGTTCTCTTTCCTCCCTGGTTGAGTTTTCTGATGGAAAAATTGTCCTGGGTAGGTTTAGTCTCCCGTTTCCATCCGCTAATTAAGCGGGCCCGGCGGCGGAAAAAAAACTTTGAAAACCGGGATGCGATGTTTGCTAACTATCGAGAAAAAAGAATCTTTCAGGGGCTTTCTGATAAAGTGTTAGGCGATTATGTCCAGGGGTTAGCAAAAGATCACCCCCGGGGAGGTGTCACCCTGGCTTATCCTCCCCGCTGGGAAGCACAGATTTATGCTACCAGCGGTATATATGATCGTCAGATCTGGAAGGCGCTCCCGGGTTTGGAGCCCCCGGTATTGGTCATCCGCGGGGAAAAGTCAGATACTCTGAAAAAAAGGACCGTGAAATTGATCCGGGAAAAACTACCCTCGGTTCAGGTCAGGGAAATCCCTTCCTGCGGGCATCTCGCCCCGCTGGAAAAGCCCGCTGAAGTCTATCAGGTGGTGAACAACTTTATTAATCTGAGGGTCAAAAAACCCAGTTAGGGGAAAAATGGGATCACCGGAGGGCTTTTCTCCAGGATGCCCTGGAGACCGGGGGATCAGGCGGAATATTTTTCCTGGTAGAGTTCAGGGTTAAAGGGGGCTTTACGGTGGGGGCAGTTCTCGATGGGACACAGCTGACAGCTGGTAAAGTCTTCCTCAGAAGAAAAGCGCAGCCCGGAAACGGACTGCCCCGGACTCATTAACATACTGGGCATCAATTGGACCCCGATGGCTGTCTCGGGATCTCCCAGCAGTTTGAAAAGCTGCCTCTGTTCGGAGAGCGGCCAATCCTCTAAAGACCCTGGATTCATTTTGGAGGAATCTCCCAGGTTGAACCTGCGGTTTAGCTCGTCGACCAGGGCCTGGCGGGCAGCCCCCAGAGCCAGCTGGTTGATCTGATCGGCGTAATAATTGCTGATGGGATCCTGGAAAGAGTTTTTCCATTCTTCAAGTTCCTGTCCACAGGTGGCGACAAAGGCGAAAACGCGGTTGATCTCAGCCGTGTTCACCTGTAATACCCGGCTTTTAAATGTGATCCCATTGAGAATTATTTTGTCTTCGGATCGGCCTTCAATCTGGGCTAATTTAGCCAGCGCTTTGGGACGGGCAATGGCAGCCGCTTCTTCCAGCATTTGTTGGAGCTGTTGAACCTGGGTGCTGCCTTTCTTGATCCGGAGGGCAGAGGCTGCTTCTTGTTCATCGGGTTGAAAGGGGATCTGGTCGAGCAGGATGGTTTCCATTAAAAGTCCTCGGGTAACTGATGTCCAGGCTATTCTAACATGAGA
Source organism: Anaerolineales bacterium (assembly GCA_034520505.1). Taxonomy (GTDB): domain Bacteria; phylum Chloroflexota; class Anaerolineae; order Anaerolineales; family UBA11858; genus B10-G9. The sequence continues at coordinate 430,163 of JAXHNK010000001.1, forward strand.
TCCCGATCAGAACGAGATTTTTATCTCCAGGGAGAGAAAGCCCCTGTTCTCCCCCTGGGTTTTTTACCATCGGGGTCGTGATAAAATACATCCAACCAGAATTTATTTACCCTTCGTTCCCTCACAGCCCCCGGGAGAAATAACCCAGTGATACAAGAACCTATTGAAACGGCAGATCCCTCAGCATCTCCAGAAGAAACAGAAACCCAACCCCGCCGGACTTTACCTACCGCTGTTTTATTTTCAGCGAGCGAAAATCGCCTGCGGGCTGGATGGCGGCTCCTGGTCCAGGCTGTGCTGCTCGTCATCCTCCTTTTTGGACTGCAGTTCATCCTCGATTATTTCCTCACTCCCCGGGTCGGTTTCCTGGAAAAGGGTCTTTTTCTCACCACCCAGGTTTTACTGTTAATTTCAGTCACGGTCTCCGTGTTCTTTGCCCGGGTGTTTCTGGACCAGCGATCCGTGGGGAGCCTGGGACTGGCGCTGGATTGGCAAACCCTGAGGGAATATTTGCTGGGAGTGGGGATCTCCGGTCTGGTTATGGGCTTGATTTTCCTGCTGGAATGGTCTTTCGGATGGTTGAAGTTTCAATCTTTTGCCTGGGAGGCCAGGTCGGTTGATGCTGTCCTCCTGGATGGTTTGGTCTTTTTACTCATATTCCTTTCCGTCAGCTGGCAGGAAGAGCTCCTCTTTAGGGGGTACTGGCTGCAAAACCTGGAGGATGGATTGAATATCCTCTGGGCGGTGGGTATCTCCTCGCTGTTTTTTGCTTTTGCCCATTGGGGAAACCCGCAGTTTGCTCTGGTTCCTTTGATCGGGTTGTTCCTTTCCAGTCTGCTATTGACCTATGGTTACCTGGCGACCAGGCGGTTGTGGCTGCCGATCGGTCTGCATTTTGGCTGGAACTTTTTTGGCGGTTTGGTTTTTGGTTTTCCCGTGGGCGGACTGACCGTCCCGGCAGTGATTAATCATTCCCTGTCCGGACCGGAGTGGCTGACCGGAGGGGGGTTTGGTCCTGAATCCGGGGTGATTCTGCTTCCCGCCCTCGCTCTGGGGTTTTTCCTGATCTGGGCTTATCAAATTTATTCTTCCCCCACGGCTTGAACCCATGACCCTGTTATCCCTGATCCCCATTGTTTTGATCCTGGTCTTAATGGTCGGATGGCAATGGAGCGCTTTCCGTGCTGGCGCTGCCGGCTACCTCTCTGCGCTGGTGGTAGCGGTCCTGTTTTTTAACACCGGCCCCCTGGTTCTGGCTTACGCTCATGCCCGGGCGGCTTTCTTGATCGTGGATGTGCTTTTGATCATCTGGGGGGCATTTTTATTTTACCGGGTGGTGGATGAAGCCGGGGGAATCGAGGTTCTCGGCGAAGTCCTTCCCCGGCTGACGGGGGAACGGGGGATGCAGGCTTTGTTAATCGGCTGGGCCTTTGCCTCCTTCCTGCAGGGTGTGGGGGGATTCGGGGTGCCGGTAGCCGTGATCGCTCCCCTCCTGGTTGGTCTGGGGTTTTCACCGCTTTCTGCGGTCGTCATCCCTTCGATAGGGCATTCCTGGGCGGTGACTTTTGGTTCGCTGGGGTCGTCCTTTAATGCCATGATGGTGGCCACCGGTATGGCGTGGGATGTGCTGGCCGGTCCTGCTGCCCTGTTCCTGGGAGCGGCTTGTCTCGGGGCGGGCGCCGCGGTTGCTCACACAGCCGGGAGCTGGAGTACCGTTCGGAGATTATTAGTACCCATCCTGGTGATGGGAGGACTGATGGCGGCTGCCCAGTATGCGGCCGCGGTCTGGGGGTTATGGAATATCGGCGGCTTTCTTGGAGGATCGGTGGGGATCGCTGCTGGGGTTGTTTTCGCCTGGTGGAGAAACAGGCAGAACACGTTTGAGGAACCCCTGCCGGTGAGCCGGAGACAATTATTTACCGCCCTTTCCCCTTATCTGGTCCTGATCGTACTCACCCTGGTCGTGCAGCTGATCGCTCCACTCAGGGAAATACTGGGCAGATGGGTAATCGGGGTCGATTTCCCCGAAACGACCACGGGTGCGGGATTTGTGGTCCCCGGGGGGAAGGGCAGGGAAATTATTCCGCTGCGTCACGCCGGGATGATCCTCGCGCTCTCTGCTCTGGGGGCTTATCTGACCTTTTTTGTCAGCGGCTGGTACCAACCTGGAGCTGTCAAACGGGTGTTTTCCAGTCTGGTCACCCGGTTGATCTCATCCAGCGTGGGAATCGCTGCCATGGTGATGATGGCGGTGATCATGCAGCATGCCGGGATGACGGATCAATTGGCCCGGGGGATTTCTCAAACTGCGGGAAGATTTTTTCCTTTCCTCTCCCCCTGGTTGGGAGCGCTGGGCGCGTTTATGACCGGCAGCAACACCAATTCCAATCTGGTCTTTTCCCTGCTACAGATGCGCACCGCGGAGGTCCTGGGGTTTCCCGCTGCTTTGATCCTTGCAGCTCAAACGGCAGGAGGAGCTTTAGGATCGGTCATCGCTCCCACCAAAGTTATCGTTGGAGCCTCCACAGCAGGTATGGCCGGAAAAGAGGGTGAGGTGATGCGCCGCCTGCTGCCCCCGATGGGGATATTGATCCTGTTTATCAGCCTGTTAACCGGGTGGGGAGTTTACCTGCGATGAAAAAGCTTCTCCAGAAAACAGCCGCTTACCGCTTCTGGGTCCACCTCGGCGTGTTTTTGATTGCTCTGAGCAGTTCTTTTCTGCTCTATCCGGCCGCAAAAAACCAGCAAACCTCCGGGATCTGGATCCTGCTGGGTTTGATCACATTGGCCCAATTTGCCTTGCTGATCATTTGAAGGGGGAGAATTCAGGGTTACTTTCCCTGGTTTCAAGAAGCTGATAGCATTTGAGAGCAGGATGGGTCATAATGGTAGTAGGCAAATAAAGGTATTCAATCGAGGGATTTCAGGGAAGAAGTTATGCGAAAAGTTGCTGTTATAGGCATCGGGCAGGTGCCCGTAGATGAACACTGGGAAAAGACCCTGGTAGAGTTGGCGGGGGAGGCCATTTTTTCCGCTCTCCAGGATGCCGACCGGGAACGGGTTGACGGATTGTTTGTAGGTAATATGCTGGCAGGGCAGCTGGACAAGCAATCCCAGCTGGGCGCAATGGTCGCTGATTGGGTGGGCATGAGGGGGATTGAGGCCATGACCGTGGAAGCCGCCTGCGGATCGGGGGCGCTGGCTTTAAGGACAGGGATGATGGCCGTAGGATCCGGGATGATGGACAGCGTGTTAGCTGTTGGCCTGGAGAAGATGACGGATGCCTCGACCAGCGAAACCACCGCCGCCCTGGCAACGGCTGCCAGCGCTAATTGGGAAGGTGTGCACGGGGTGACCTTTGTCAGCCTCAACGCCCTGATCATGAGGCGGTATATGCATGAATATGGGTGGAAGCATGAAGATTTTGCTCCCTTTTCAATCAACGCCCATGCCAATGGAGTTCATAACCCTTACGCGCGGTTCCAGCGGCCTATCACCCGGGAAGCTTATCTCCAGGCCCGGATGATTTCCTCTCCCATCAACCTGATGGATGCTTCCCCCATTGGCGATGGGGCGGCCGCGGTGCTGATCGTCCCTGAAGAAAGTATCACTAATTCCCGGCAGCCCCTGATCACGATTGAGGGTTCGGCCTCCGCCGTAGACTCCCTGGCTGTGCACGACCGCTATGATCCCCTCTGGTTGGCTGCGGGGGAAAAATCAGCTCAGACCGCCTACCGTCAGGCGGGGGTCACCCCGGATGATATCGATTTCTTCGAGGTCCATGACGCCTTTTCCATTATGTCCGCTCTTTCGCTGGAGGCCTGCGGATTTGCTGAAAGAGGACAGGGCCCGCGGCTGGCATTGGAGGGGGAAATCACACCCCAGGGCAGCATACCCATCTGCACTCTTGGTGGATTGAAAGCCCGCGGGCATCCAGTGGGGGCAACGGGCATCTATCAGATTGTGGAAGTTGTCCGTCAGCTGCGGGGTGAAGCGGGAGGAGCTCAGATTGACGGCGCCCGGATAGGAATGGCCCAGAACATCGGGGGCAGCGGAGCGACCATCGTCACCCATATTTTACAGAGAAGCTGAACCAGCTCTCTGCTTGAGTTCTTTTGGACGCTGATGCCCGGTTGTTCTGGATCAAGTCCTTGGCCGGCATCCGGATCTTACCAGGTGGGGGTTTCGCTGGAAGAGAAATAGGTTTCAGGTAAGAAACTCCCCGGGGATTGACGTCTGAAGATAAAACAAGACGATGGGAAAATTCGGTTCGTTGGAGGAAAGGAGAATCTCATGGAAAAACTTACTGCTTTGAAATGCGTTCCCTGCCGCGGAGATGAAGAACCCCTGGAAGAGAGTCAGATCCAGGAATACCAGAAACAGGTCCCGGAGTGGCAGGTGAACTATGTTGATGATGTGCCCAGGCTGGAAAGGACGTTTGAGTTTCCCGACTTTCAGAGTGCTCTAGAGTTCACCAATCAGGTCGGGGAATTTGCCGAAGAGGAAGATCATCATCCTCTGCTCACCTTAACCTGGGGACGGGTGGAAGTGGCCTGGTGGACGCATGTCATTGATGGTCTGCATAAAAATGATTTCATCATGGCAGCCAAAACCGATCAGCTGGCAGACTGACATGATCCCTGGTGAATAGAGATAGGTCCAGGAGGAGAGAAGAATGCACTTGTTTTTCAGAGAAGAAATTTCTGAGGTGCTTCAGACGCCAACGGGGGAAAAGATCTATGAATTGGTCGGAAAATCTCCCGGGACCGGTGGTGCTGACCTGCACAGCCTGGCCCTGGTGGTAATTCCGCCGGGGAAAGCGTCTTCCCGGCATTATCATAAAATCGCCGAGGAAAGTTATTATCTGTTGAAGGGCGAGGCGAGGATGGAGATCGCGGGGGAAACCATTCATCTCCGTCCCGGTCAGGGGCTGCTGATTGAACCCGGTGAGGTGCACCGGATTTCGAACCCCGGCAAGGTGGACCTGGAGTTCCTGGCAGTTTGCGCTCCTCCCTGGCAGCCGGAAGATTCATATGAGGTGGGGAAGAGTTAGCCAACTGCCGGGTTGAGGGTTCGAAGCTAAACTGGATACACCTCTCAGGTAAGGTCTACCAAACGGGAAATTCTCCGGATCGTTTCCTCCAGGTCAGCTTTCCCGTTCAAGGTCAGGTGAATGGCTCCTTCCGGGCAGACTTCCACACAGCGTCCGCATCCCCGGCAGGATTGATCGATGAACATTCGCCCGTTCATCAGGTGGAGGGCATCAGCAAAACAACCTTCATCCAGACAGAGTTCGCATCCCGTACAATTTTCATCTACTCGAACAGCGACGCCCGGGATCCCCTGGATTTTTTCGCTGATCCGGGGTGTTACCTGGGGCACGATTCCCCACAGACAGCAGCACGGGCAGCAGTTGCAAATTGTCATTAATTTGCTGCTGGGGTAAGCGCCCAACCAGACTGAATCCAGGCGGTTGCGTCCAATAGTGTGCACCAGCCCCGCTTCCCGGCAGCGCCGGGCATGGCTGAGAGCTTCTTCTCTGGTGACTAATTTTCCCAGCTTTGAGTTGATCTGGGTGACTGGCTCCCCCAGAAAGATGCAGCCCAGCTGCTGGGGATACTGCTGACAATCATCTCCTTCCCGGCACAGGCAAAAATCCATGATCCAGTGGTATTTTGCCTGGTTGATAAAATAGTCTGCTACCTGGTAGGGGAGGATGGTGCTTCCGGGTCCGCTGAGCGAAGAATTGATCTCTACCGTTTTGGGAGCAGGAAGAAAATACATCTCATCTCCCCGGAAAAGAAAATGATCAACCAGCTTCCCGATCAGCGGAAATCTGGTCATTTTTGCGAAATGTCCTCTATGCGGATAAAGAAATTTGAGGAAGTTGACTGTCCATAGAGGCCGCGACATAAAAATATTAACCCTTGATGATCCCGTTAATAAAACGAATAAAAGCTGTTGATTCCGGGGAACGTCCTTCGAATTATAACTTAAAACCGCAAAAGAACACCGGGGCCTTTATCGCGTTTGTGGTACACTGTCCACGATGAATCAAAAAGCGCTAAAGACTCTGGAATACGCCAAAATACTTCACCGGTTGGCCGATTATTGTGACTACAATCCAGCTCGGGAGCAGGCCGTCGAACTTCATCCGCAAACCGACCTGGAGACTGTACAGCGGATGCAGGGGGAAACCGCAGAGGGAATCAGGCTGCTGTCCGCGCACCCCGGAACCAACCTGGGCGGCGCCCGGGATTTACGGGAAATAGTCCAGGACGCAGTCCGGGGGATTCTGATCGAACCATCCCGGCTGTTGAACGTCAAATCCACCCTGGTCACTTCCCGCAAGATGTACCGGTTCCTGGAGAAAATCGAGGGAGATTATCCTCTGTTAAAAGAAATGGGTCAGAACCTGCCCCAATCCCTGGGACTGGTGGATAAAATTTCCCGGACCCTTTCCAGCGAAGGTGAGATTCTGGATACGGCTTCGGAGGAGCTGGGTCAAATCCGGGGTGATCTGAAAATTCAGCACGGCCGGCTGCGGGACCGGATGGATAAAATGGTCCAGAGCGAACGGTATGCAAAATATCTTCAAGAGAAGATAGTAACCCAGCGTGACGGGCGTTATGTCCTTCCCATCCGGGCGGATGCCAGGGGCAAGATCCGGGGAATTGTTCACGATCAATCAGCCTCGGGAGCGACCCTTTTCCTGGAACCCCAGCAAATGGTGGAGCAAAACAACCGCTACCGCCAGCTGGAGTTAGAGGAGAAAAACGAGGAACGAAGGATTCTGTCAGAATTGACCCGCCTGATCGCCGGGCAGGAGGGGGCTTTGCTGGAGGTGGTTTCCATCCTGACGGATTTAGATTTGATCCTGGCCCGGGCGAAATTTGCTTCCGGGCTGGATGCCGTCAGGCCCACCCTGCACCCCTTCCCCGAGGACATGGAACCCGGGCACCCCGGGGTAGTGCTCCGTTTATTTGGTGCCCGCCATCCTTTGCTTGCCCCGGAAGAAGTAGTCCCCATTGACGTGGCCCTGGATGAGCAAACTTACGCGATGATCATCACCGGACCCAACACCGGGGGAAAGACAGTGACCTTAAAGACGGTAGGGTTGTTGGCTTTGATGGCTCAAACCGGACTGCATATTCCCGCAGCCCCCGGTTCTGAGCTGAGTTTATTCCAGGATGTCTTTGCTGACATCGGTGATGAGCAGTCCATAGAACAATCGCTGTCCACTTTCTCGGGCCATATCACCAACATCATCTCTATTTTAGAGAACCTCAACCGCCGTTCGCTGATTTTGCTGGATGAACTCGGCGCGGGAACCGATCCTCAGGAAGGGGCTGCTCTGGCCAGGGCTTTGCTGACCCATCTGCTGGAGCGGGGGGTCACGGCCCTGGTGACCACGCATCATCCTGATCTCAAGGCCTATGCTCACACTACGCCCGGAGTTACCAACGCTTCGGTGGAGTTTGACCTCGATACCCTCCAGCCTACATATCATCTAACAGTAGGTTTACCGGGACGATCCAACGCCCTGGCCATCGCCAGCCGATTGGGATTGCGGGACGAAATCATTGACTCCGCCCGTACCACCCTCAACCCTGCTGATTTGCAGGCGGATGATCTTCTGGACGAAATCCACCGTCAGCGCAAGCTGGCTGAAGAAGCCTGGGAAGCTGCTGAAGAGGCCCGCCGCCAGGTGGTGGAGAAACGTGACCAGCTGGCGGTGCGTCTGGGGGAGATTGAAGAAGAGCGCCAGCAGGTGCTCGCTGAGGCTCGAAAGGAATCCCGGGAAGAAATTGTCAGCCTGCGGGAAAAAATTCAGGAGTTCCGGGAGCAGCGGGAACAGGAACAGGTTGCGGAAGAGGAAATTGCAGAGATCGCACAAGAGCTGGACCGGGTGGACGAAGAACTATCCCGGCCGGTAGAAATCCGGGAGACGCCGGTTCCAGAAGATGAGCAGACAGGTCCCCTCCTGGAGGGGAGTCGGGTTTATATCCGATCCCTTGACCAGAAGGGGGAGGTGACTTCTCTGGGTGAACGCTCCGCTGAGGTCCAGGTCGGCCAGATCCGGGTTCGGGCCGATCGAGAGGACCTGCGGGTGGTTTCTTCTCCTTCACCTCCCCAGAAAAAGTCATCCACCGTACGCACCCCCCGGGATGTGGAATCGCCCGGCCTGGAACTTGACCTCCGGGGCCAGATTGTAGAGGAAGCGGTAACCAACCTGGGTTATTATCTGGATAAAGCCTTTTTGGCCGGTTTGCCCTGGGTGAGGATTATCCATGGGAAGGGGATGGGCAGGCTGCGCAGTGCGGTCCGGGAGGAGCTGGAAGTTCACCCCCAGGTGGAAAATTATCAGCGGGGAGAGCTGAATGAAGGGGGAGATGGGGTGACGGTAGTGAATTTTCGCGAGTGACAGCCCGATCGGAGGAACAAAACTTAGTCCTTTTTCGTCTTAAATCATAAGAGGTACTATCATTTAAGAACCGAGAGGAGGATGAATGAGAACTGATCACTTGAAGAATAAACTATTCCGCCTAATTTTGTTGATCAGCTTGCTGCTGGGGGCCGGCTGCAGTCCGGTTAAGGGAGAACCAGCGTCTCCGCAGCCGGAAGAGATAGCGTCCGGATCTGGCCGGCTGCCGGCTGAACCCCTGGGGGAAAGAGGGGTGAGCCAGCTGGTTGAAGGCAACACCGCCTTTGCCCTGGCCATGTATCACCAGCTGGAGGACGATTATGACAACCTCTTTTTCTCCCCCTACAGCATCTCGCAGGCGTTAGCCATGACTTATGCCGGCGCCCGGGGAGTGACCCGGGAGCAGATGGCTGAGACCCTGCGTTTCAGGCTGGAACCGGAAGAGCTGCATTCGGCGTTCAACACCCTGGACCAGACCCTGGAGAAGATGGATGAGGTCGAACTTCCCGAAGACAGCGGCGATGCCTTTCAGTTGAATATCGCGAACACGATCTGGGGGCAGCGTGATTATCATTTTGAGGATCCCTTTCTGGACACGCTGGCCAACTATTATGGTGCCGGGCTGCGGCTGCTGGATTTTATTGAGAACTCAGAAGAAGCACGCGGGACCATCAACAGCTGGGTCAGCGATCAAACGGAAGGCAAAATCCAGGATTTGATTCCCCGCGGCGGGGTGGGATCCGCGACCCGATTGGTGCTGACCAACGCCATTTACTTCAACGCTTCCTGGATGGAACCTTTTGACCAGGAGCTTACCGAGGAAGGTTCCTTTTTCCTGCTGAACGGAGAAGAAATCCAGGCGCCGATGATGCGCCACCATGCGGCTCAGAACTTTGCTTACGGGCAGGGAGAAAACTACCAGGTGGTGGAAATTCCCTATGTCGGGAGTCAAGCCTCGATGTTGATCCTGCTGCCTGATGAGGGAAATTTCGAGGAAGTGGGTCGTAAACTTGATGGGGATTATCTGACCCAGGTGCTGGAGTCGCTCAGCCCCGCCTCGGTCAATCTCACGTTTCCTAAATTTGAGTTTGAATCGGAAATCAGCCTGGCGGACACCCTGATGGAGATGGGTATGCCCTCGGCTTTTGGAGAAGGCGCAGATTTTTCCGGGATGACTGGAACCCGGGATTTGTTTATCTCCGAAGTCTTTCATAAGGCGTTTGTAGGGGTGGACGAGGAAGGCACCGAGGCGGCAGCTGCCACTGCGGTGGTGATGGCCGAAAGCGCTATGCCGGCCGAGCCGATCCGGATGACGGTGGAGCGGCCGTTCTTTTTCCTGATCCGCGATCGTCAGACCGGCTCGATTCTGTTTTTCGGCCGGGTGCTCAATCCGCTGGGTTAATCCAATCGTCCCCGACCCTTTCCGCCAGCTGACGGCAGGGTCGGGGACCTGGTAGGTGCAATTACACCCTTTTATCCTAAACGAGCCAGCTCTTCTTCGGCTGTGCTTTTCTCCAATTTTTCAAAGAGCGCGTGCGGTTCCTGAAGGGTTTGTCCTGCCGGCAGATCGCTGGGAACCCACCTTCCGGAAGCCCCCTCCGGTAGATAACGCAGCACCCGGTGTGAACTGATCCGGTCATTGACCTCCTGGACATGCTGCTGCCCAAATAGCGGCTGCTCATAACCCAAAAACTGATGCAGCTTTTCGGAGGTGAAGGGGAGCACGGGTGCCAGCAAGATCTTGATCGAATCAATGGCTTTTAAAGCGGTGTGGATGGTAGCGGCAGCTTCCTTTTTATCTTCTTTGATTTCAAACCAGGGAGCCTGTTCATCGAGGTATTTGTTGACCTCGGATGCCAGCCCCAGGGCGCCTTTGAGGGCAGCCCGCAGTTTGACCTGGTCATAATTCTCGCCGACTTCCTTAAAACCCCGGCTGACCCTATCCAGGATGGTTCTGTCTTCCGGGCGGAGCCCGCCGGGTTCGGGTACTTTACCCTCCCAGTTTTTAAAAGCAAAGGACAGCACCCGGTTGACCAGGTTGCCCCAGGTCGCGACTAATTCATTGTTATTCCGGGCGACAAATTCGTGCCAGTCCCAGTCGGTATCCCTGGTTTCGGGCATGATCGCGGTGAGATAATAGCGCAGCGGATCTGGATCATAACGGGTGAGGAAATCGGCAGCATCGACCACCCAGTTACGGCTGCCGGAAATTTTCTTTCCCTGCAGGTTGAGGAATTCATTGGCCGGGACGTTGTAAGGCAGGTTGAATTGTTTGCCTTCTTCCTTGATGAATAACTCGGCAAACTTTTCTCCAGCTCCGATAAGTTCTCCCGGCCAGATCACGGCATGGAAGGGGATGTTGTCCTTGCCGATAAAATAATAGGTGCGGCTGTCACCGCCGTACCACCAATCCTGCCAGGCGTCGGGGTCGCCGGTGAGCTGCGACCATTCAATGGAAGCAGAAAGGTAGCCGATCACAGCTTCAAACCAGACGTATAACCTTTTATCATCCCAGCCTTCCACAGGGACAGGGATTCCCCATTTCAGATCCCTGGTGATGGCGCGGCCGTGTAAATCTTCCGCCAGGATCTGCCCCAGCGATTGGCGGATTACGTTCGGGCGCCAGTAATCCTCCCGTTCCTGGAGGAATTCGACAATTTTGGGCTGCAGGGCGCCCAGGTCCAGATAAAAATGTTCGGTAGCCTTGAGCTCGGGGGTGGAGCCATCCATTTTGGACCGGGGATCGATCAGTCGGTTGGATTCCAGCAGGCTGCCGCATTGATCACATTGATCTCCCCGGGCGTGTTCATAGCCGCACAGATAGCAGGTTCCTTCCACATAACGGTCGGGCAGGAACCGGTCCTGGACTGGAGAATACCACTGGTCCTGGGTCTCTTTGAATAAATAGCCATTTTCCTTGAGGGCCTGGAAGATGGTCTGAGCCACCTGAAAGTGATTTTCGGTGTGGGTGCTGGTGAAGAGGTCGTAGCTCAAGCCCAGCTGCTGGAAAAGGTCCAGGAATTTGGCGTGGTAATCCTGGAAAACTTCTTCAGGGGTGATTCCCCGCTCATCGGCTTTGACCGTAATCGGTGTGCCGTGAGAATCAGATCCCGAGACCATCAGCACCTTGTTGCCCCGTAAGCGGTGATAACGGGCATAGATATCCGCCGGTAAATAGGATCCGGTGATGTTGCCGGCATGGATGTCCGCGCTGGCGTATGGCCAGGCGACGGCTACAAGAATATTGCGGGTCATAGTTGGCTCCTCATCTGAATGATTCCCAGGTACTGCGCATAAAAAAAAGCTGTCCGATGTGGACAGCTCAGGTTGTTTTGATCGCTTGCTGCTCTAGCTTTTCCCTGAAACTGTCCGCATGGTAAAAGGGCTGGACATGCCCTGGGGCATAGCCACCATCATTTTCATCGCTGTTAAAATCAGGGTGTCTGGAAAGTCTGTCATTTTTTTCTGGGTGAATCCTGCTGGTCAATTCTTATGCTGTAGTCTACAGGGCGAGGGGCGATTTGTCAAGCCCGCCGCGGCGGGTGCGGCTGCAGCCCGGCAGAGAAAAGTTTTCTGGGGGACGGAGCCGGGGCCGGAGTCAGCAGGGTCTGCTTGCTCTGTTGATGTTAACATCGTTTTAATATCGAACACCTGGCCTTTTGAGCAGGCGTGATACAATGTTAAAAATCAATTAGGAAGAAATTTATTATGGTCATTAAAAAGAACGATCCCTATCGCCTTGATATCAGCTATTTGATCCATCAACCGCCGGGAACTCAGCGGGAGTTCGAACTATCCTATCCTTTTATGCATTTTGAAGAGGATTTTGATTTACTCGAGGCAAGGGGAAAGATCACAGTCTCGGTTACCGATGATGGGGTGTTGGCGGCCGGCAGGCTGGAGGCGTCCACTCAGTTAGAATGCACCCGCTGTCTGGAACCTTACCTGGAGAAGCTGGAGTTCAGTTTTACCGAACTGTATACCACTTCCCCGGAAGAAAACGAGGATCCCAAAGAAAATCATCTGCCGCAAGACGGTTTTATCAATCTCAAACCTTTGATCCGCGATTATGGGATGCTTGAAGTTTCCCTCAAACACCTTTGCCGGGAAGACTGCCGGGGGTTGTGCAGTGTTTGCGGGGGCAATCTGAACGAAGAAGACTGCGGTCACGTTCAGGAACAAATCGATCCCCGGATGGCCAAATTGAAGCAGTTGCTGGATGAAGAAGAAATCGAGAAAATGCAGGGGGAGTAATTCTGATCCATCTCAGCTGGTCAGCAATAGTAAGTTTCTCATCCAGCCCGGAAATCAACCTCTGTGGGGTCATTTTCAGAAAGGACCACTTTCCATTCCTGGGTCTGGTAATCAAAATCTGCGATATCGTCCAGGGGCATTTTGAGGTATTTCCCTGCTCCTTCCACGGCAACTTGACCATCAGGGAGCAGGATTTCCCCGCTGCCCTCGAATAACCTCCTGGTATCCCGGGTGATGCGCCCCACCACGCGGATTTCTTCACCCAGGGGAACAGGTTTCCGGTAGCGGATGCTAAATTCTACAGTCACACCCCAGACTTCCTGTTGATCGATGAGCACGGCCCGGCCGATAGTTTCATCCAGGACAGCAGCAGCAATTCCCCCGTGCAGCCGGTCCGGATAGCCTTGATGGGCTTCCCGGGGTGTGAAGGTGGCGTAGAGCTGGCCGTCCTCTAATTCATAGAAAGAAGTATGCAGGCCGAGGGAGTTTTTCAACCCACAGACGAAACACATCCGGGAGCTTTCTTGCTTGGCGGTGATTTGAATTGACATTGGCGGCCTCTTTTTGAGTAAGGATATCCGCGGAAACCACGTCTGTGTGCAGGGAGATCAACTTCATAATTGGATAATCTATCCTGATCAGGGCAGCAGCGGATAAAAGGAAATCAGCAAATGATGAATAAAGATATTTTAGCAGGAAAATGGGCTTTAGTGACCGGCGCTTCTTCGGGTCTGGGTGTGGATTTTGCCCGGATCCTGGCTTCCCGGGGGACCAACCTGGTGTTGGTTGCCCGCCGGGAGGAAAAGTTAAAGTCGGTGAAAGATACTCTGGTTGAAGCTTATCGAGTGGACGTGCGGGTGATCCCTTTTGATCTGGCGGGAAACGGTGCTGCAGCCGGGCTTTACGAGGAAATTAACAGCAGGGGATTGGACATTGACGTTTTGATCAACAACGCTGGTTTCGGCCTTTACGGCCCCTTTTTGGATGGGGATTTGAGCAGCGAGCAGGATATGATCAACCTGAACGTCGAGGCCCTGATGAGTTTGACGAAATTATTCCTCCGGGATATGCAGGAAAGGGGATCGGGTTATGTTTTGCAGGTGGCTTCCAACGGCGCCTATCAACCTACCCCGGGCTACGCTGTGTACAGCGCGACCAAAAGTTTTGTGCTCAGTTTCGGAGAAGCGCTGAATTATGAGCTGAAGGATTCTCCGGTCAGTGTGACTGTGGTTTCTCCCGGACCAACCACCACCGAGTTTCACCAAGTGTCCGGCCAGGGTCGGGACAATCTTTATCTGCGGCTCTTGACCATGGAGAGCGGGCGGGTGGCGGAGATCGGCATTAACGCCATGCTGAAAGGCAAGCCAAGCGTGGTGCCGGGACGGCTGAACGCGGCTCTTGCCTGGATCAGTCAGCGCGTACCGCGCCGGCTGGCAGCAGCGGCGGCGGGCTGGACGATGGGTATTTAATAATCGAGGAATCGTTGACGCTGGAGGGTGAGCGTGTTAGAATGAGAAACGTTCTGCCCCCATCGTCTAGAGGCCTAGGACATAGCCCTCTCAAGGCTAAAACCGGGGTTCGAGTCCCCGTGGGGGCACAAAAAAACCTCTTGTAAAGAGGTTTTTTATGTTTAATATTGGGAAATACAGTCCTACTGTCAGGTCCTGAAGCCGATCAGTCCATCATTTCCGGGTATGTGCGGGCAATTTCCTGGTACTCCCTGGTAACTTCTTCAAAACCCTTGCTTCCTGTGGTCAATCCGATATCAAGGGATCGGAGTTTTTTCAGACATTGGGTGCCTTCGACCAGTTTTTCATTGACTTTCAACTGCTGACTGATTCCGTTGCTGACAGTGGCAGTGAAACCGAAGACTGCCGCGACGGTGCAGGCCAATCTCCAGCCCGCCGGACCCGTACCCACAACAGGCCCCTGGGCTGCGGTAACTCCCGCTACCAAGGTGGCTGCCGCGGAGCTGGTCACGCTTGAAAACACAAGCGCATTATGGAGTTTTTTCCTTCCTTTTACGAAGTCTCTTGCCAGATCTAGACTGGCACGCAGCTTCTCTGACAGGACTTTGTGTTCGGGGTTCTTATCCGCTGACATTTTTTCTCCTGTAGGTGACACTGTTAAAATAGGTTGATGCATAAGCGTTGCTGCCGGTGCTGTCCCTGATAATTATTATCAATTTCTTCATAGATAATTGTACCATGCTCAATTCCCCGCCCTGAGGGGTTGAGGTTGGAGCTGAATTACTGCCTGCTGGTGGTTGCGCGTATTCAATGGAGGTTTGGTTTGCCCGATTGTCCAGCGACCCAAGACATAGCCCTCTCAAGGCTAAAACCGGGGTTCGAGTCCCCGTGGGGGCACTTTACATAGGCATAAACAGCTCTAAAACCGCTGGGATTTTGAATGCGCCCTGCGGTTTTTAGTTAAGGACAGCTGGGCCGGGACTGCAGCAGCTTTTCACCGGCAGGGGCTCCCGGCGATGATTACGCCGGGAGCCCTCGCTTTTCTTATTCCACTTCCTCGATCTGGATCAAAACCGCCTGCACCGATTGACGCCAGAGGTACTCTTCCTGATATGCTGAGTATCCCCGGCAGGTAAAGAGGGTCAGCCAGTCCCTTTCCCGGTGGGAGAGGATGGAAAGGTCATCCGCGGGTACCAGCTGCCTGGAGCGCACCTGGTAGATATACTTCTGCCCATGAGCCAGCAGATAAATTTCATCTCCGTATACCAGGGAGTCCAGATCAACAAATGGACCGGGCGCTCCGTTTGCCAGGTAAACGTGGGCGGTAAGGGCAGTATTTCCCTTCCAGGTCGGGAAGGCAGTCCCTTCCAACCATCCTGCCAGATGCCCGAGCCAGGTCAAGTTCCAACCTTCCTCATCCTGGGGGATGCCGACAATGGGGAGGGAAAGCGAAAGCCGGGGGATTTCCAGCTGGAGGTTGTCCAGGGCGCTGTACAATGAACCGGCAGGCTGTTCCGGGATTTCGGTAATTACCCGGGGCGCAAAACCGGTATCCGGGAGAGCGGGCACCTGGATGGCGGCGGAGGCTTCCAGGCCGTAAACATTCACCGCGCTGCCTGGATCATAGAAACGCTCCGTGGAAAGCATATTGTAAGCAGACTGCGGGTTGGAGATATCTCCCGGGAGGCTGGTCCAGGCCAGGGCAGCGGTGTTTTCGACCCGCTCACCGCGGCGGAGTGTGCTGTCCAGGGTGACATCAAAGGAAATGGTTGAGTTGATTCCATTGTTTAACAATTCATCCCAGATCACGGTCAGCGTCGGGGCAGACCCCTCATCGAGGGTATCCGGCACCTGTCCGCTGACGTGTCTCAACGAGCCGGGCACGTAAGTCAACCCTGCGGGGACGATGTCCGTCAGGGTGACATCATAGGCCGGTGTTTCTGAAATTGAAGTATGCCCAATCGTAAGGGTGAAGGTCACCGTTTGACCCGGGAAGGCTGAACGCGGGGAAACGCTTTTGCTGAATTCCAGATCCGGCTCCCGGACGGTGACTTGATCGGCGCTGTCGCTCAGGCTGCCGCCGCTCCATACCCAGGCTGCCTGATTGTCCAGGTTAATTCCGCTCTGGTTTCCGAGGTTGTCCAGCGCTACCACCCGGTAGGTGACCACCAGGTCGATATCTCCGGCACCGCTGTTGGTCAGGGTGCCAAAGTCAAAGACTGCCTGTCTTCCTGCATCTTCCTCTTCTGGGCTGGCTGAAGGGACAGCGCTGACCGTAGGACTGCTGCAAACAGCGTCAAACCCGCCGCCGACGCTGGTAGTGAGATCGGGAGAACTGGCGCTGATGCTCTCACAATCCAGGAAAGCCAGACCGCGGTCCATCACATCGGTGAGGTTCAGGGATGTCATCTCCCCCGCCGGCACAGTCAGCCTGATCTGATAAGTGAGGATTTCACCCACGGCTGCATCCGGTGTGGCCGTAAACGCCTGGTTGGTGCTGCTGAGGGCTTTGCTGTGATCGGCAAAGGCATCGGTATCCGAAGCCGTGTTGTTGGATAAATCCATGTCCGTGACCTCTGCCGGGGTGGACACGGTGATTGTGTTGGTCAGGGTTCCGCTGGCTGTTGAGGACACGTTTGCTGTCACCGTGTAAGTCAGGGTGGCTGATGCCGGTAGATTGATGGTATCGCTGAAATCTACCGTCGATCCGCTGACGCCATCACAGCCGACCGCTCCCCCTGTAGCCCCGGAACAAACCCAGTCCCAGGCAGTGATCTCAACGGGAAGGGCATCTTCAATTTCCACGCCGACTGCGTCGCTGGGACCGTTGTTTTCCACCACCACAGTGTAGGTCAGGGTTGTATTGGGAGCGATGATGGTCAAACCGTCATCCTTGCTGACGCTGAGGTCAGCCTGGGAATCCCGGGCGTCGGTGTCACTGGCTGTGTTGTTCCCCGGGGTTGGTTCTTCAACGCCTGATGGCGGGGAGACCTGGACGGTATTGGTCAGCGGGCCAGCTGCAGAGGAGAGGATCTGGGCGGTGACCGTGTAGCGGAGGGAAGACCCGGCGGGCAGATCAACATAGTCGCCAAAATTTAATGCGGTTGAGGCAGCTCCGTCACAACCCGCTGCGCCTCCATTTTCTTCGGCGCAGACCCAGGTCCAGCTCTCAACCTGGGGTGGGATGTTGTCGCTCACCAGCGCACCGGTCACATCCCCGTTGCCGTCATTGTAGACCCAGATGTCATAGACCTGGCTGGTGCCGGGGATATAGTCAGTCTGACCATCGTCTTTGGTCACCCGCAGATCAGGATTAGTGGCCGTACTGGTCACGGTATCCTCATCCCGGTAGTCATTGATCCCGCCACTGCCGTCGCGTTCATTGGCATCCGGACCACTCTGGGATGTCCAGGTTAAAATGGCGGTGTTGGTCAGGTTATCCCCAGGGGAAAGATCGGCATCTAGGGTCGCCTGATAGGTCAGCACGCTGGCGCTTCCCCGGGGGAAGGAATTCCAGGCAGCGGATAGGTCGGGAGCTCCGCTGTCCAACAGCTGGTCCGGAGAGGTTCCTGAATCATGGGTCAGGCTTCCGCCTACATAGGTATATCCAGCAGGCACGGTATCCTTGAGAACCAGGTCATAGGCGTCCGCTGAACTGGCCGGATCGTGACTGATCTCCAGGGTGAAAGTGACCGTCTCCCCGAGAGCGGGTGTGGGATTGCTGGTTGATTTATCGATCACCAGCAGCGGTTCGATCACCGAGACATCATCCGAGTCCGTCAGGGTTTGCGGTCCGCCGTCATCAATATAGGATAGGGTGACCTCATTCACCAGATTGGTTCCGTCGATGTTCCCGGCGACGTTCGCTGTCCGGGCGTCGTATTCAATCACCACTGGACTGCCGGTGACCGCAGCATCTCCGAAGTCCCAAGTCAGGGTCACTGCAGCCGAGCCGTCGTTGGGGCTGGATGTGCTGAAGGAAGCCGCACTGATGTTCCCGGAGACTGTCTGGGAACCAGAAACATAGACCATCCCGGTTGGGAGGATATCTTCCACCGAAGCCGCTCGGAGAGTCCCCAGCGGGGTATCGATGGTCAGGGTGATGTGGATGAGATCCCCGATAACGGCCTGGGTGATACCGCCGTCGTCTTTGGTCAGGGTGGTGGGAGAGCCGGTTACAAAGCTGGCGCTGTCCTGATCCTGCAGGCCGTCATCCACCGGTCCGGTAAGGCCATCATCATAGATCCTTTCCGTGGCCTGGGAACCGTCCTGGGACGACCAATCCGCGTCCACGGTGTTCCCGTGGCTGGTGCCCAGCTCGATATCCAGCTGGGTGGTGATGCTGTACTGACACTCCACATAGTGGCCCACAGGGATATCCCAGGTGCCGAAGCTCAGCGTGGTTGTGCCGGTGATGGTGACACTGATTGAAGAGGTCGAGGTGCCGTCAAAGTATTCACAGCTGGCATCCGTGTTGTAATCCACGTCTGCCGGCAGCAGGTCTTCTGCTGTGACCTCATATGCTGTCCCGGATCCAGTGTTGGTATAGCGAGTTGTGTAGGTTACTGTATCTCCCGCATCCACTCCAGAAGTTGGTGAGGCGGACTTTGTGGTGGTGATTTCCGGTTCTACGATTTGAGAAGTTTCCTGATCCGTCAGCTGCGCCGCTGCTGTTCCGTCGGCACGGTTATGATCCAGCGTGACGTTGTTGATCAATCCGTGTCCCTCAATATTGCTGCTGACGTCCGCTACCCGGGCGCTGTAGGTGATGGAGGCTGCTGAAGCATTTTTATACACATCGCCAAAATCCCAGGTGATGGTCACTGCAGCCGAGCCGTCGTTTGGCGTAGTAAATGATTCTGAAGGTGATGATCCAAAACCGCTGAGGGAGGTGTCCTCGTTAAAAATCAAACCGGCCGGCAGTTGATCTTCAATGACCAGATCCCGGTAGGTACCCAGCTCCCCGCCGATGGTCAGGGTGAAGGTGATCGTGTCCCCGATTACCACCTGGGTGACGCCGCCGTCATCCTTGGTCAGGGTGGGCGCGTCGCTGCTGAATAGGGCATCATCCTGATCGCGGTCATCGTCCACTGGAGAGGATCCCCTGTCATCGTAAATACGTTCACCGCTGACGGTTTCATCCTGATTGGACCAGTCGGCATCGACTGTGTTGATGTGCCCGCCGTTCATATACAGGCTGGTTTCCGCGGTGGCGGTGTAGGCGCATTCAATGTATTCGTTCACCGGGATGTCCCAGCTTCCTGCCGGATCCCCGTCAAAGGATATTGTGGCGCCGTTATCAGTTACCGTTGATGGTACGGGGGTGGCGCTTTCATCCAGGCAGGAGGTCAGGGAGGAAAAGGAGATCCCTTGAGCAAGCGTATCCAGGGCGGTGACCTCATACGCCGGGCTGTTTCCATTATTTGTAAACCGGACGGTGTAGGTCAGGGTATCACCTGCTTCCACACTCGTAGCGGGCGATACAGTTTTAGCAGTGGTGATCCAGGGCTCGATGATGGTGATGTCCGCTGAATCGCTGACGGTCGATGTCCCGCTGGTGTTGGGATTGGTGTATTCCACCCGCCCCTGGTTGGTGCGGACGACCGAATCGTAGTTGCCAGCGGCATCCAGCACCCGGACGCTGACCTGAACCAGGAAGCTGTCGTTGTCTGGGTTGTTATCGGCCTCCGTATCCGTATCCCCGAAATTGAGCGTTAAATCAGCCCCCGACCCGCTGGGACTGTTTGCTGAAGGAGGATTGTTGGCAAAGACCCCGTTAAAATCTGCACTCAGCAGTCCGCCGCTGGCAGCTGCAGCGGTGATCAACGTATGGCTGACATATTCCAGGCCAGCAGGAATATTATCGACGATCACTATATCCCGGGTGATTCCTTCCGGCAGGGTAACCAGCAGGTCGTAGGTAAAGAGATCACCGATGGTGTATTCATCCGGAGAGATGGTTTTACTGATTTCTGGAGCATCCAGCGTGCGGTTGGCGTTATCGGAGTCTGCGTAGTCGTTCACGCCGCCGGAGTCATCGCGCTCCCCGGTCCCGCTTCCCGATACTCCAGGTGTGGTGGAGTCGGTTCCGTTGGGGGAAGTTCCATCTGCAGGCAGTGAGGTCCAGGCCAGCTGAGCGAGGTTTTCCAGGTTATAACCGGCCGGGATGTCTGGGTCCAGTGTCCCGCTGAGCACCAGGGTGATGGTTTGCCCCGGATCCAAGCAGCTGGCGCTGAAACTTAAATTGGTTCCAGTCAGACTACCTGATCCACTGCCGCTGTCGGAGTAGGGAGTCCCTCCACTGCAGTTCCCACCCTGGGTGGTGGAGATCGTGTCTAAACTTAAACTATCAATATAAGCATCGAACACATCGGTCACCGAAAGATCAAACGCGGTGGCATCATATAAACCATTTGGGTTGCTAATTATCAAAGTGTATTGAACTGGATCATTCCCATCAGCCGTCCCGCTGGAAAGCGTTTTTGTGATCGTCAGCTCTGGTTCTGCAATGGTAACCTCGATTCTATTGGAAGGGCTGCCAATGAGATTTCCATCAATTCTGACAATGAAATCGTTCTGCCGAGAGTCACCGGCATCATTGCTCCCTCCAGCAGTATTGTCAACCAGGGCATTGAACTCCAAAATTACATAATCTGCTTGATCATCATTGTCATTGTTAACAACCGTGCCTAACTTAATATATGGATCCGTACCTGAACTGTAACTGTCCGGATCTGTTGTGGTAGAGCTATCACTACCGACGTTTAAATCCGGGATGAAATCACATGAAGAGGGAATACTGACTGTGGTAGTATCGATTGGACTGCTCAAATCCAGATAACAATCTGGGTCTGAAATATCACTGGATGAAATTCCCCCGGGCACCTTGTTATTATCATTTGTATAAACAAAATAGGCTTTTGCTGTGTTCTCAAGATATAGTAAACCATCAGGGAGTCTATCCTGGATCTGAAAATTTGGACTGGTCCCTTCCGGCACCTGAGTGACTAAGCGATATCGAACGATTTCGCCAATGGTAACTTCAGGATCAATGGTATGAGATTCAGAGGTTTCCCGAAGATACTTAGTATGTTCGGTTACGTCAATATCTACGTCAGCATCATCGCTGGCAGTGTAGTCATTTTCGGTTCCTCCCGGATTCGTATCATCCCCGGTCCTTTCCACAGTCAGGGTATTTTCCGCGGACTGAGTGGTTGTCACATCCCCGGGAAGGCTGGTCCACTCCACCTCTCCTGTGTTGGTGATTACCTCACCGGGGGTAACACTGATATCCAGGGTGACATCAAATGCAATGGTGGCCGAATGACCAATTTCAAAAGGACCAGCGTAGCTCGCGGTGATCGTCCCCCCACTTTCAGCGCAGGTATCAGCAACGACCAAACCTCCGGCTTCAGAACAGCTGAGCGAGCTGGCTACATAAGTCGCATCTGCAGGTATCAGATCACTGAACTCGACATCATAAGCATCTGTATCACTGTCTGTTGTGTGGTCAATCAGAATGGTATATGATACGGTATCCCCGGAATCTCCACGGGTGGGAACAACCGTTTTCTGAACCTGCAGCTCCGGTTCCAGGATGGTAACATCCAATGCAGAATCGGATATGGTTTCATCCACACCGTCTAAATTCCAGGTCCAGACTGCATCGTTGTTACGGGTTGCCCCGCTGTTGTTACCACCGCCGTTAATGACCACAACATCATAGGTCAAAGTGATGGTTTCCGGAGTATTGTTATCCCGGTTGCTGTTGGTGATCGTCCCGAAATCCAGGGTCAGCGCCCGGCCCTGATTGTCATCTCCCGTTCCCTGGGAAGAGATCACCCCATTATTGAGCACATCGTTAAAGGTCCCCACACTGGTGCCCAGATCAGCATCAGCGCTGATACTCATAGCTGCCAGATCATCAAAAGCCAGCCCCAGGTCCAGGGTGTCAACCAGCGTAACGCCAGTGGATTGTCCTTCCGGAACGGTCAGCACGGTCTGATAAGTAACAATTTCTCCAATGGCAACATCCCGATCTGCTGTAAAAGTTTGATTGGTGGTCTGAAATGTTTTGCTGAT
Source organism: Anaerolineales bacterium (assembly GCA_034520505.1). Taxonomy (GTDB): domain Bacteria; phylum Chloroflexota; class Anaerolineae; order Anaerolineales; family UBA11858; genus B10-G9. The sequence goes on from JAXHNK010000001.1 coordinate 452,393, forward strand.
TTCAGGCAGGGTGGTTGTAGTGGTGGTGCTGGCTTCCAGATCAGCGTCATCCCCGGTGAAATCCGGTCCCCCTTCAGTGTTGGCGTAATTGAACACCTCACCGAGGTTTTCCATTTCCGACCCTGGAGCAATATCATCATCCACCTGAAGATCGTAGGTGATCACAATGATGTTTTCACCGTCCGCGGCATCGTATTCCTGGCAGACACCGACACTTCCCGGGTCCACCAATTCTAAGCCTTGGTCAAACAAATCCGTGTCATCTCCGGCAGTACCCAATGGTAGATAGCTGACCGGATTCCCATCGCCCCGGAAGACACTCAGATTCAATCCTGCTCCCCCGGCTGGGATTGAAAACCCGGGTGGGATGATGTCTCTGATCTTTATATCGAAGGCTCCATTGGGACTGCTGCCCTGATTCTCAATCACCAGCGCGAAACTTACCAGGTCGCCGGCATCCACGTCGCTGACCGCACTGCTGATCGGGTTTGTTTCTAATCCGCTGGAGCTGATGATACCTGTCCATCGCTGGCCGGCTGAACCGGGAGGATCAAAAGTCACCGGACCGGGAGGATCAGGGTTAAAAATCGCATTAGAATTATCAGAAGCAACCGCTCCTTTATCCAGAACCAGATAAGGTTCTTCCAGTATGAAATCAATGATGGTATCCGTAAACTGGTTTCCGGAATTGGTGGAACCTTCATGAACCTGGGCCTGGTTGGTGAAAAATAGACCATCTGCGTAAGGTTCGTTATTAACGGTAATTGTAAACAAGATCTCCACCCGGGTGGATTGGTCCCGGATGTCATCATAATGTCCGTAGTAAAATTCCAGAGAATTTGCTGGAACATCTTTGGTCAGGGTCGGTGTGATTCCCGAATAATCATAGAAGCTGTCCCCAGTTCCAAAGCAGGCAAAACCCGATGCCGGGATACCGGACGCAATCAGCTCCCCAACCGGTAGATTGGCACACTTGCCGTCCGTACCTGAGGTCCAGGCCCAAACGTCTCCCCCTGTTCCATCAGCGTTGTAATCATCCACTTCCAGCACCGGAAGCGGTAAAAAGTCCGTGATATACAGATCTTCCACATCGCTGGTAACCAGGTCATAGATCAGCTGGAAAGTGATCTCATTTCCGGGGCTAATCCGGACAGGTGAAGGAATGGAGGTGCTGCCGTTGATGGCAAAGAACTCTTTCTGCAGGTTATCCCGGTTGATGGTAATCCCGGCAGAACTCCCATCCTCCTCAGCCGTTCCTTGGGGATTAAGAGTGATGTTATCCAGCACGTCACCGCTGATGGTGACGGAATTGTTGAGCTGATCACCCTGGTCCACACTGGGGTCCCCGGAGGGGAAATCATCCACAAATTCCTGTAGGATTACGGTCTGGTAGGTCACGGTAATTGTTGTCGGACCATCATCCTGGATTGAGCAGTCCGCTGTACCGCCGCCTACCGGAACGCAGCCGCCCAGCAGGTTCCCATCATTACGACCCTGGGTAATCAGTTCATCGGAGATCCGCAGTTCCAGAATGGTATCACCGGTGTAAGGAGAGCCGTCATCCAAGGTGCATTCGGAACCTTGGGTGCCAGAATAATCACAGCTGACATCATAGTTAGCGCTGTCCATTTCCACGGCTGAGAGAGTATAGCCATTGTTGCCATTTACAGCAACCCGGGGGATATACTGGCTGCTGTCCAGAACGTGTTGACCGTCGGAAATCAGATCGGTTATCACTAGGTCTTCAAAGGCAAAGTAATCGGAAATCTGGATGCTGTGCGTATATTCCAGAATATCATCGGGAGAAAGGGGCGGGGATAAATTAGTCACATCTTTCTGGATGGCAATCGACTTATCCGTCAGGTTATATTCCGCCGGTGGACCTGCCGATCCACCGCTGACCACGGCGGGATCATCCCGGTCATCAATCGGATCCCAATCCCCGGAGGCATAAGCGTTATTGGCAGAAATGACATCATCTCCACTCACGGTATCTATCACCCGGTTGGAACTGGTATCATCCCGGGGAATATAAAAAGAAAAGGTCATCACAGCATCATTTCTGCTTGCTGTTCCTATAATGGAATCGAAACCCCGGGAGATTGTTCCCCCTGGTGAGCTGGTGCTGGGAGTGCTTAAGTCGATAATGGTAGTTGAACCGTTGCCGGAAATGGCATCCAAACTGATAAACTGCAAATTTTCAGGGAGAATGTCCTGAAGCACAAAATTATTAATAGTTTGATTTTCGGCAACATCGACTGTTACTGTAAACTGACGGGGATAATTAGGACCGGTGGCGGTTTCATTCTCCGGTCCCGAGTAAGTTTTATTGAGGGTCAGGATAGTAGGTGTGACGCTGGACGTGCTGGTCCATTCGGAAGAATTGGCCGGGTAAGGGGAAGGTAAGGCATCATCACAGCACCAGTTGTCCAGCGGATCAGCACCGTACTGAAAACCGCCGTTGGCGCGGATGACCAGAGAGGATCCTGCATCCGCTTCGTCACTCAAAGAAGCCTGAAAGGTAACTTCAGCTGCCGGTTGCTCCGGAACAAATGACCCAAAGGGGAGCAAACAGGAGACGAAGGTATCCCCCGGTGTGCCTGAGACTGTGGAATAATTACCGGTGGTATCCCGGTGATAGGGATGGGTCAGTTCACCACTGCTGTTAAAGGTCAGGGACTGACAGGTCAGACTGATTCCCGAGTAGGATCCCCCACTGATATAGGCGATCCCATCTGCCGGGTTTAGAGAATCACCGAATACTCCGTCGCTTCCCTGGGTGGGAAAGACCACATCAATATAGGGTCCATAGCCTTCATCCGCTCCCACATTATCAAAAGTGACAGTAAATGAAAACTCCTCCCCGATCATCATCTGGGAAGGTGCATTAACCGAAACAATGGGGCTGGGTACAAAATAGGGTTTGGCTTCCACAAGAGAAGGCTTGTGGAACATCAAAGGAGCCAAAATAGTCATCAGCAGCAAACCCAAGCTGATTGCTTTAAGCAGTTTCGATTTGAGGGGGGACTGCAGCGGATAAATCATATATATGTTCCTCCGGGATGAGAGTCGTAATCATTTTACCCTTTTATTTGTCCAAATAGGCACAAAGTTGAGCGGGTTATGGCTGCTTTCATCACCGTTTTCACCAGTTTCGATCAGTTTTTAGCGCTCAATCTCACAAATCCGAAGTTCCGATACTGTTTTTCCTGCTTAACTTAAAAAGTATAACTATCTGGAACATGGAAAGGCGCGCTTTATCCAGGCAGACAATGTTCATAGATCTCCCAATATGGATATCTTTCTGAGAGCTTTATCACCACTCTCCTTGCTGTTCTGACGATCTTCCCGGCCAGAAAAATGGTCTTCAAACGAAACATCTTGATTTGCTGCCGGTACTCCATTGGCTTCAACCTGTCAATCTTGAACAGCAGAAACAGGTTGTACGCCAGCATCATCAGCTGGAAAATGGCTTCATTGGACCCGAAGAATTGGAGCAACAGCTGGCCAACCGCCATATCATACCTGGTTTCCTTGATGTAATTCTCACTGCTGCCCCGTTTCTGATAGAAATCGACCGCTTCCTCGGGGGACAGTTCTGTGTTGGTGACAAAAAAGGAATAGGCGTATTCTTCACCCTCCAGGAAAGACATTTGCGCCCTGTTCTTCTCAGCTTTCAACATCCGCGAGACAACAAACCTTCTGCCTTTGTTCCAGGTGTTCAGGGAGGTGACAGGTTCCGTGGTTTCCCGGCCTTCTTCACCTGCCTCAAAGACGAGATTTGGATCGGTGACCTGAGCCACAAGAGTTGGACATGCTTTCCCTTTGATCACATACCTGCAGCCCAGCGATTCGATCGTTTCCAGAATATCTCCATCTCACGCCATGCCCTGTTCTCAAGGTGACACATTCCCCAGGAATTCATTCCGCGCTGTATCCGCAACATGGAGATCTTCAGGGTGTTCCAAACCCAAAACCGCTGATACTGCTGCCGTTCCCGTCCACTCCCCCAAATAATTTTCCATCCTCCAGAGTCGCCTGCCAGGGCACGGAGGCCGAACGGGTCACCGGGCAGGAACCTCCACTGCAGACACTGGCGCAGGCCGACCCGTCATAGACCTCGGTTACCTGAGCCGTACCGCTCAGAGTGCAGGTATCCAGACTGAAAGTGCCGCTCAGTATACTGGTCACCGTGATCGTGCACAGGTGGCTGTCCTTCAGGGTGTAATTGATCTGGCCCCCGACCGGTCCGCCGCTGCTGCTGTACACCAGACTGGCGGAGACGCTTTCCGCTTCGCTGTGCATCACCGCTACAGCTTGAATCACCGGTCCGCTGGTTTCATCGCGTGGAATGTCCTGATACTGCGGTTCACAAAATGCCAGAGCATCCTCCGGGCACACACCCTGGATGCCCTGATCCTGCAGACAGGATTTATAGATGGCGATCGCCGTGCGCTGGCAGGCCCTGCCTTCCGCAATCAACTGCGGCCGGATGACTTCTTCCCAGTAGGGCGCGACCCAGCTGCTGTCCCCCGGGCATTCGTCTTCCTCCTCTTCCTGGTTATCGGCTGGCTCCGGCGTTGAAAGTTCCTGGACCTCATCGTCGCTAACCTCATCATCGTTGATCTGGTCCATATCTCCTTCCAGGAACTGCGGGTTATCCTCCCTATCGTCCTCTTCCAGCACCCCGGCCTCCCGGGCGATCTTCACCTGTCCCTGCAGCAGCCGCTCCAACCCGCGGCACATTACCTGTTTCAGCTGCTCCCGCGCCGTGCTTTTCACCGCCTGCTTCACCAGCCGCCGGACCACTCCTCCGCTCAGACTCCCGCCGCTGGCAACCGTGTTGAAAGCTTCATCCCCCACCTTTCGGAGGATGTTTCTCCCTACCGGCCCGATCTGCTGCCAGAAGTTGGCCGAGCCCCGTTTGATCGAATGCCAGAAGCGCGTCAGCGCTTTGCGCCGGTCCCCCCGCAGCTTGTGCAAAAAACTGATCCGTCTTGTCAAGCGTTGGCGTTCTGCTTTACAGTACGTATCCACCTTCTGGACCGCTTCCTTGTCTCCGGCGGACTGGTAGCGGCTTTGCAGCTGGCGGCAGTTAGCATCCAGGTCATTGCGCTCCTGCTTGGTGGCGTGGATCATCCGATCCAGGATTTCATCTGCTCCTTCCGCCTGGCGCACCCCTGGGACCGGGACCATCAGCTCCGGGGAATGGGCCGCGGTGTCCAGGCTGATTTCATCCTCCAGGAATGTACCCCCGAGATAGAGCAGGAAGCGGGCTTCCTCAAACGTCCGGCCTGGACCTTCTGCCTGACCCGCGCCGAACGGCACCAGGCTGAAACTGAAAACCACCAGCAGTACCCATGATTTCACTTTATTCTTCATCTGTTTTTCACTCCTCGATCAGCGCCAGGGCTTCCAGGTAGCGCAGCTCCCCATCAACCAGGCCAAAGGTCAGGGAATCCCCATAATACAGGTCCCCGCCCTCCAGAAAGGCTTTTTCCATCGGGATTTCCACATAGGTGCTAAGCCCTGCAGCTGCCAGCACCTCATCCAGGCTCATATATGCGTCGAACTGCTCCGGGAAATACGGCAGGGGCGCCAGCGGACCAATTTCATCCAGTTCAAGCGGATCCGTTGCTTTCAAGTCGCCGTTGATGAAGGTGATTTCCACCCCCTGGCTGTAATAATCCCAGGTCTCCAGACGCACATCCTGCACACCTCCTCCGACCAGTTCTTCCTCATAGAACAGCAGCGTGAAAGCCTCCGGATAGCCGCGGTTCACCAGGTTTGTCATCTGCTCTTCGGACAGATTGTAGGGATCCTGAAACTGGGCGCCGGGCTGAACATTCTCGATCAATTTCGGCGCTTCCTGGAACCCCTGCCAGCCGGCGTACAGAAACAGGCCAGCGACTGCAACCAGCAGGCACAGCAATCCGCCGCAGCCTAGAAGCAGGAAGATCCACACTTTATTCTTGCCGGTTTTACCGGGAGATTTTTTGGTCATCGATCCGCATTCCTTGCTAATTAAAATATGAAATCTGGGTCAGCAAAAAGTTATCCACTTCCAGAAAGAGCTCAACGAAATTTCCTGATCAAAGGACAGCTCTTGTGCTCCAGCACCATGCTCTTACTATGAGTAGAGGATTAAGATAGCTAAATTGTACTCTTCTTTTGACAGAATAAAAGGTATATATCAAAATAATTAAACTCAGCTTTGGCGAATACTTCCAGGGGTGATATTCTGGCAGGTTTAATAAATCTCACTCAATTGAGAATAACAGCGGGAGGATCCTCGCTGAACATATCATTCTCTAAAGCACTCTAACCGCCAGCAGGGCGATTTGATATATAATTAAGCCCATCAAGAGAAGGATGAGGGGTTCTGGTCATTGTCGGGAGAGGGTTTCCAGGTGAAAGAGAGAAGGGGTTTGGATGATTGACAGGGAAGATTTGAAAATCTTAAACGTGGATCAGTATCAGGAAGATTCTAAGGCCCTGGAAAAATATTTTCTGCGCAATCATTTTTCGTACCAATTGATCACGGTTCCCTCCCTGGCGGGAGCAACTGAAGTGCTGGAGGAGGATGAAGTTGATCTGGTGCTGATGGATTATCAGCTCAAGGACGGCACAGGCTTTGACTTGATGCGCCGGTTGGGGGAAACCGCGGTTATTTTCCTGGTCCGGGACGGGGATGAAAATGTCGCTGTCCGGGCGATGCGGGCGGGGGCACTGGATTATCTGGTGAAGGATGACCAGCGGGATTACCTGGCCGAGCTCCCCGGGGCGATCGCTCAGGCATTGAGCGCTAAACAGGAACAGCGGGAGAAGGAAAATTACCGCCGGCAGCTGGAAGAGATCGTCTCTGAGCGAGCCCAGGTGCTGATCGATGCCAATCAACGCTTGAAAACCGAAACAGAACAGCGAGCCAGGGCTGTGGAAGACCGCCAGCAGAATATGCTCCAGCAGGTTTCGATTGATGATCTTTCTGCGGCTATGGCCTCCACCCTGGACCTGGAGGTAATTTATCAGAGCATTCAACTTCACCTGCAGGATTTGTTTGATTTCCAGCTGCTGCTCCTGGCGGGTTTTGACCCGGAACAAAAAAGGATTCAGATAAAGTATCAGTGGCAATCTGACCCGATGGAAGGAGGCAGCCAGGGGGTTGAAGTGCCCGAGAGTGATCGGCTGGAGCGTTTGCTGTCCCGGGTAATCAGCAGCCGGGAGCTGTTGAATTTGGGTGATATTTCCGCGGCGGAAACGGAGGACGATCCAGCTTATCCCCTGCGCTGGGATGGAAGGGGAGAACTGACAGCCAGAAGCGGTGGTGCCCCTCAATCAGCCTTATTAGCTCCCTTGAACACGGAACAAGAGGTGATCGGGGTGCTGTATATTCAAACCCTGGGGGAATCCGCTTATGATTATTCCGATGCTGCCCAGTTTATGAGGGCGGTCAATGTGATTGCGCTCGGGCTGCGCAAAGCCTATTTATACGAAACTTCCGAGAGACAGCTGGAAAGATTATCCGCCCTGCACAGTATCGATCAGGCGATTTTTTCCAATTTGTCCCTGCCTTCCGTCATGGATGCCCTGCGGGACCAGTTAGTGAACTTGTTAGCAGTGGATGCCGTGGATATCCTCCTCTACCAGCCGGGGCTGGAAGCCCTGAAGATCATCACCCAGGCTGGTTTTCGGACCAATCCTATGCAGCATACCGCCCTGCAGCTGGGCGAGGATCCAGGTGGGCAAACAGCGGCGTCCCGTAAACCGACCTATCTTCCTGACCTCGAGAGCGCCGGGGTGGTTTTTCAGCGCTCTGAAGGTTTTGAGGGGGAGGGGTTCCGGTCTTATTACGGATTTCCCCTGATCGCGAAAGGTAAAGTGGTGGGTGTGCTGGAAATCTTTCACCGGGAAAGGTTGGAATTTAATCAATCACAGGAAGAGTTCATCAGCAGGTTAGCGGGGCTGGGCGCGCTGGCCATTGAGTATAGAAATCTTATTCAGGAATTAAAGGGTTCCAATGCGGAACTGCTCCAGGCTTATGAGGCGATCATTAAAGGATGGGCCCACGCCCTGGAAACCCGGGGGATTGAGGCAGAGGGTCATGCTGAACGGGTGGTGGAATTAACCTTGGAAATTGCCGAGAGGATGGGTGTAGGGGGTAAGGAACTGCGGGATATCCAGCGGGGGGCTTATTTGCACGATGTGGGCAAGATGGGCATCCCGGATGAAATTTTACTCAAGCAGGGCTCCCTGACGGTTGAGGAGCGGAAAAAGATAGGCCGCCATCCAGTATTCGCTTATCAGCTGCTGGAATCGATCCAGTCCCTGCGGTCGGCGTTAAACATCCCCCTGTATCATCATGAGCGCTGGGACGGGAGGGGGTATCCGGAGGGGCTGCAGGGGGAGGATATTCCTTTGTCGGCCCGGATTTTTGCCGTGGTGGACGTCTGGGATTCGCTGCGGTCGGATAAGCCGTACCGGGATGCCTGGCCGCGGGAGAAAGCCTTGAACCACATCCGGGAGGATTCCGGCAAACACTTTGACCCCCGGGTGGTGGAGGTGTTTTTGGAGGTGCTGGAAGCGGGGGATTGATCAACAGGATTTCAACTTAATTTTTAATTGAGCAGATATCATCGCGGTTGATGGTGCCCTGAGTTCATCTCGGCTGAACAGCAGTTCCACTTCGCCAGGTTGCTGAAAGCAGGAGATCAACCTTTCCGGGATCATATCATCCGAAATTAAGGGAATTTCTTTCGTTGGCTTGGGGTTGCAGAAAACTTGGATTATGATCCCTTAAAAACATCAGGGCTGTACCCAGTGCACTGGGTACAGCCCTGATGTTTTTATGTTAGATTATTGTTTAGGGGAGTTCTGCACAGGTCAGGATGCCAGTGTCTTCCCAGGTGTAGGTGTATTTGGTGGGCAAGTGACGCAGGAACCCGGCAAAGTCATCTGTGTCAACCACTTCTCTTGCGACACCCGTGTACGCGGTAATGGTATCCACGTTCTGCTCTGCCATGTAGATGTCAATGGCTGATTGCACGACACCACACTCCGCTGCGATCACGGTATCTTCGGCATCGGTTCCCACACCGGTCAGGGAAAGAGTGACAATCCCGAACAGCACGGCCAGGATGGCAATGGTGACCAGCAGTTCTACGAGGGTGAAACCGCCTTCGGCTCGATATATTTTTTTCTTCATAATATCCTCCTTGAAGATATCTCTAAATAGAATGTTTTCCATGAATTATCTCAGTCAGACGAATACTTTGGTTCTCGCTGGATGAGTACCTCTATTAAAACATCTATTTTTTGTTATCGCCTTACAGGCACCTTACAGCAAATTTCAGGTTTTTTCCCTGGAAAACCCCTTTATTTCAGGAATCATCTTCCGCCCAGGGAGGACTGCAGCGTTTTGGGGTCGTTGGCGTTGGTCAGGGCGACATCTAGAGGGATCAATCCCCCCTGGTAAAGCTGCCCCAGCGCCCGATCCATGGTTTGCATTTCCTGCTCCACCCCTGTTTGCATCACGTTCAGCAGCTGATGGGATTTGCCTTCCCGGATCAAGTTCCGGACCGCGTTGTTGGCGATCATAATCTCCACAGCAGGCACCCGTCCGCTGCCGTCTAACCGGGGCAGCAGCCGCTGGGCGAGGATCGCCTGCAGGGTGAGCGAGAGCTGCATCCGGATCTGGCTCTGCTGATGAGGGGGGAAGGAATCCACCAGCCGGTCGACCGACTGGGGGGCGTTGTTGGTGTGCAGGGTGGAAAGGACCAGATGCCCGGTTTCAGCGGCTGTGATGCAGGCGGACATGGTTTCCGGGTCCCGCATTTCGCCAACCAGGATCACGTCCGGGTCCTGCCGCAGAGCCTGCCTGGCGGCAACTGCAAAAGATTGAGTGTCGGAGCCTAATTCCCGCTGGGTGATGAAACTCTGTTTGTCCTGATAGAGGAATTCAATGGGATCTTCCACGGTCACGATCCGCCGGGCTTCCCGCCGATTGAGGTGCTCGATCATCGCTGCCAGGGTGGTGGATTTTCCGGAGCCGGTGGGGCCGGTGACCAGGATCAGCCCCTGTTGTTTCAGGGCAAGATCCTGACAGATGGCTGGGAGCTGAAGCTCCTCCAGGCTGGGGATATCCAGAGAAATCCGGCGCAAAGCCAGGCTGATCTCGCTCCGCTGTAAACTGGCGTTCACCCGGAAACGGAGCTCGGCCCCGGTTTGATAGGAAAAATCCAGCTCTCCCGTGCGCTGGAAGTCCTCCCGCTGGGATTGGGAAGTCATGGATTGAAAGATAGTTTCCAGGTCGGAGGGTGTCAGGGGAGGAACTTGCTCCAGGCTTTGAAGCCTTCCGTGGACCCGGAAGGTAGGCGGCGCCCCGGGTTTAAGATGCAAATCTGAGGCATCGCTGTTTTTGATGTATTCCAGGAGGTCCATGATGTTCATCCGCCTAATCTCCTTAACCACCAGGTGAGGATCGCTTCTCCGTAAAGTAAGGTAATGACCCCTCCCAGGGCCAGGTAAGGCCCAAAAGCTATGGGGTCTTTGCGGCCCACCTGTTTGGTGAGGAGCAAGAACCCTGCCACCATGCCTCCCAGGACGAAGGCCAGGAACAGGGCCAGAAATATTTCTGGATAACCCACGATTAAACCGATGAACAGGATTAGTTTGACATCGCCGTACCCCATCGCTCCCGGGGAGACCGCGGCCAGCAGGAACAAGACCCCGAACCCGATTCCGCCACCCAACAGCTGCAGCCAGAGGCTTCCGTTGGCATTAAGAGGAATGGTCAGCATTCCCAGGATGATGGCTGGATAGCTGAGGACATTTAATATCCGCTGGTGTTCCAGGTCAATCATTCCCATCACGATCAGCAGGGCGCTGTAAAGGCTGATCAGCAGGGTTTCTGCGCTCAGACCGAACCTCACCCAGATAAGCGTAAAAAGCAAGCCGGTGCCCAGCTCGACCAGGAACACCCGGAGGGGAATCTTCTCTCCGCAGGTGCGGCAGCGTCCCCCGAGGATCAGGTAGCTGAGGAGGGGAATCAGTTCATGTGCTTTGAGGGGGCGCTGGCAGGAAGGGCAGTGGGAGGGAGGGGACACGATCGACTGCCCCCCGGGCAGGCGGTCGATGCAGACGTTTAAAAAGCTCCCGATCACCACCCCCAGCAGTCCGTAGGCGAGAGGATAGATGATCATCGTCGGGCTTTAACTGCCAGCCCGAGATTGACTGCGTATTCACCCAGCGGCAGCTGGGACGGGAAGGACAGTGGGGGATGCAAGGATTTGATTGGATAGGGTGTTCTTTCCTGGAGCCGGGTGATCAGGGAAATGGTTTCCTCTAATCTCTCTTCCACCGGTTGGGTATCAAATAATGCTCCGGTGGGAAACAGGGGGGTGTCTTCAGGCAGCCGATTCTGTTTATTGCTTTCGTTGTAAAACTTGGTGGTCCGGGCAAGTTCCTGATGAAGTAAATCCAGCTTCGCCTCCCGGGTTAATTCGCCGGATTCCAGGGGGACGGTGCGGACGATCACGGGGACACCGGCCACAATGATGATCACGGCCATGCTGTAGTTCTCCAGGTTGATGATTAAAGCCTGACGGCGGTTCACAGCCTGCATCAGGGCCAGGGGTTTGGCATCCATCATCCTGGGTTTAATCTTGCTGTTTTGGAGTGTGCTCATTTGGCGGTCGATAATTTGTTTGGGAACCGCCAGCACGTAAAGACGCAGTTTGTTTTCTGAGCGATTGACTATCTTCCAGGAGATATCAACTTCATCAAGGGGGAGGGCAAATTCCTGTTTGGCTTTGCGCTGAATCGTTTCATCCAGCAGCTTTTCATCAATTGCCGGCAAGATTAAAATCCGGTGTACGGAGCGGTGGTCGGTTACTGAGGTGAACACATTTCGCCGGTCAGCATCTGTTTTGTCCAGCAGCCTGTCCAGCTGTTTGCTGACAATCGGGGGTTGGTGAACCAGACCCTGACTCATCTGCTCTGAGGAGAAGGTCAATTTATCCCAGGATTGAATCTGATCCCCTTTCAGGGTCAGGCAGCGGATGGTGTTACCTTCAAAGTTTAATGTGGTGGTTTTTCTGGTAAACAAGTTGCTTAACTCACTTTCCAGGATCGTCATTCTCCTGGATTGATTTCACATCATCTCACTAATCAAGAAGCCCGAAAACCCGGGCGGTGAATTCACATTGCTTATTCAGGGGGGAAATAGAAATATCATCCGGGCTTACCGATTGCAGGCTGGAATCTTCCAGACTCTGGATATAGGCGAGGCAGGTTTTGGTGTCGCCCTGCAGCTGAATAGCATAGCTCGTGGATTGGATAAGACCTTGATCTGTATCCAATAGTTCACTGTCCATTCTGCTTATCCCTATTAAAGTGACCTGACTGCGGACAGCCAATTCCTGCCCCTGGTTGTAGAGCGCAAAAGGTTCCCCCAGTTCCGGAAAGGATTCTTGCAGTTCCTGGACCTCGTTTTGCGCTTGAGCCAACTCCTCTTCGAGGACCGCGATCCGGGACAGATCGGCTTCTTTTCGCTGGGAAAAATTAGCCCGGATGGTTTCCAGGTCATTTTGAATTGTGGCCGATGCTGTATTCCTTTGATAAGCAGCGACTACCAGAAAGATCAGCAGGGCGGCGGTGATTGCTGAGCCAGTTAAGGCAATCCGGAGGGGGGTAACCTTTCGCTGGTTTTGATCAATCATGGTTGGCTGCCCTCCTCCTGGGTGTTGAGGGTGATTCTGAAGAGGTAGGGAAAATCCTCACTGATTTCAACAGGGGTTTCTTCGCCTGCGGGGAATTCCTGCTCGGTTAGAAATTGGATGGATTTAATCTGAACGATGGGAAAAGATCCCAGGCCGATCAGATCGTCCCGCAAAATCAGCACCCGATCATAACTGGCCGCTGATCCCTCCAGTTCAACCTGGGTGCCGCTCTGGTTGATTTCCTGGATCTCTACCCCCGGAGGAAAGCTTTCTACGATCGAAAAGAGCAGGCTGCTCCAGCTTGCATAATTGAGTTTGATTGCATTGTATTTGGATTTAATCTCTTCCGCTTGTTGGTGGGTGTTTTCAATTTCCGCCTGGATGGTTTCCAGCCGGTTATCGACGGATTGATAATTATCCACCTCGGTTTTCAGCTGGGAGAACTCCCCATGGATTATGGTGTAATCGCTCTGGGCTTGGAGAAAATTGATTCCAGCAGGATAAAGCAGCCCCAGCAGGACTGCCCAGAAGAGGAAGGCCAAAATCATGATCGGATTGATTTTCCCCCGCCGGTGGCGGTCGGGAAGGATGTTGAGGTCGACCAGCACCCTTGTTGAAGTGGAGTCACCTGCTTGTGTCATCTGTCATTTCCTGTCAGTTACTCGATATCCCAGAAGACAATCGATTGATTTACGCCGTCAAGTTCAATCCGGGCATGAATTTCTGTGGATCCGGCCTGGGAGGTAATGTCATACCGGGGAGGTGTGACTGAAAACTCCCAGAAATCCGAGCTGCCGCCCCCGCGGAGAGCATACCCGGTGCTGCTGTTTACAAAGGCAAGATCTCCGCCGCTGCCGACAACTTCGGGGGTGTCCGCCAGCACTGCCCAGGTGTCTGATGATATAGTATACCGCCAAAATCCTCTGCTGCCCCCCTGAAGGGCGTAGATATAATCACCGCTGTAGTAAGCCAGAGATCCTCCCCCGGAAACTGGACCCGGAGCGTTGGCCAATGATTCCCATTTGCCCTTCTTTCCGGATGTCATATCGAAGCGGAAGAAATCGTTAGAATTCCCGCCCAACAGGGCGTAAATGTAATTCCCGCCCGTGTAGACCAGAGCTGCCCCCTGCCCAGCAGATGTGTTTCCTCTGAGGTCTTTTTTGTCCTCCCAGCTGTTGGAGCCGATGTCATAATGCCAGAAGGTCCTTCCTCCGCCCCGCAAGGCATAGAGATCATTTCCTCCGGCGAAGACCAGGGCCGCACCGGGTAGGATCTGTTCCGGGGTGTCTACCAGTGGATACCAGCTGTTGGTGGTGGTGGAGTAGCGGTAGAAAGGATGGAGCCAAAAATATCCGGGGAAAAATGTGTATAAACTATTTCCCCCGGCAAAGGTCATATCTCCGGCGTTTGAATTCCAATAAAAAAGCCAGGGGATGGTGATGATATCGATCCAGCTGTCGCTGACAGGATTATATCGTTTAAAGGTGTTGCTTCCGTTGCCCATCAGGGCGTAAACGTTGTTTCCTCCGGTAAATTCCAGCGCCCCTCCTGGACCAGCATAATCGGGCGATGTTGGCTGACGTACAAACCATTGACCGAGCGGGTTCGCGGTCAAGGTAACAGTGGGAGTGACCCCGTTGATCGCTTCAGGAAAGGTCACCGAAAGAGGGGTTCCCGGGGATGAATCGACCTGGGCTCTGATCACCGGGTCGTTGAGTAAGATCCAGATTCCGTATTCGATCCCGGCGTCCGCCGCGTACTGGGCCCGGAAGGTTTCCGCGGCCGCCCGGGAACCGAGGGATCGTGAGCTGACAAAGGAAAGAAAGGGAGCCAGCAGAATGGAACCTACGGCCAGGGCGATCAGGGCCGCAGGCAGCGACCGTCCCCGCTCGGAAAAAACCGGCAGGTAGGGAGGACGTGTTTTCCTGATCAGCACCCGGATTTTCCGGCGGAGCTGATGAATAAAACCCTGAACCTCACATTGGACAGCTGATTTTTTCATCATTTTATGGTTAATGGGTCCGAAGAGCCAGATTGAGTTCAGCGGTCTCGCTGACATCTCCGCTGGTGGAAGTGATGGTCACGGTCAGCAGGTGGTCTGTAAGGCTAAAAACCACATCTCCCTGGGCAGCAATCCGCCTGGCGGCGCTGAGGGTGGATATCAGGGTTCCATCCTGATAATATTCCCGGATAAGATCATTTTCAGCGGGGTCGTAGGAGTAAGTATTTTGGTGCTCCACCTGGTTTTGGTCCTCCCAGGACAGCGTTCCGTACTCGGTGCCCGTGCCCGGGATAAAATCGGCAGCTTCCAGGGCGTCCCGCCCCAGCCAGATTGAGGCTATTTGCAGATCGCTGGACACCAGCAGGGAGTCGTTTCCCCAGCGGCTGGCCAGCATGAACTGGGTCAGAGACGTGGTGATGATCCCGAGCACCATCACGCTGATGGAGATCGCTACCAGCATTTCGATCAGGGAGGCACCTTTCTGATCATGATCCAGGTTTTGCAATAATTTCCGATCCATGGTGTTCCTCATCAGCGGTCCACTTTATAGCTGGAGATCTGGGCCAGGTCCTCTCCAGCAGAACTCACGGTGACATTGATTTTTTGCAATCCGTCATTTCTCTGGGTTTGTGTGAAAGACCCGCTGTTTTCGTTCCAGTACAGGATTTCGACAAGGACGGTGTAATTCGGCATTGGCGAAACCGAGGGATAGGGTGAGCTGTCAGGGTCGGCCTGGTAAGGGGCGTTTTTGATCAGCTCGCTTTGGGAGCGGGCTAAGGTTTCAGCGATCACCAGGTTGTTAACCGTTCGCACTCCGATCACCCCGGTGGTGATCATGGAGACCAGGATAACCAGTCCCAGGCCGATCACGGCGACCGCGACCAGTTCTTCCACCAAGGTAAAGCCGCCTTCCCGGTTGAAGAGAGAAGAGGGTTTCCTGGAACACCAATGGGCGTACGGAGAGGTTTCGTTCATCGTATTTCGCCGAGTAGGGAATACATGGGAAGGATGACCGAGATAGCCACGAAGGCCACGATTACGCCCACGAAAACCACCATCCCGGGTTCAAGCAGGGAGGTCAGGTTTTCCAGGGAGCGGTCAACTTCTTCTTCATAAAAAGCTGCTAAGGTAAGTAAATGTTCATCCAGGGTGCCGGTTTCTTCTCCAATGCGCACCACCTGGGCCAGCATGCGGGGGAAATGATCCGATGCGGAGAGCGGGGCGGCAATTCCCCGGCCCTGGAGGGTTTCCTGTCTGAGTTCGTTGATTTCCTCGGAGAGGACTACATTCCCCAGGGTTCTTTCGGTAAGGCTCATTGATTCAGGCAGCTGTAAGCCTGCCTGGAGCAGAGTGGCCAGGGTCCTGCTGAACCGGCCCACGTTGCCCTGGGTGTTGATGGGGCCGATGACGGGCAATTTTAACAGAATTAGGTGCAGCCTTCTTTTCCCCCCCGGTGTGCGGACATACCAGACGATGCCTGCGGTCAGCACCGCCAGGGTGAGGAAAAACGGCACCCGATACTGAAGGAATAATTCTGATGTCCGCATCAAGATCCGGGTCGGCAGGGGAAGCTGGGCGTCAAATTCAGCGTACAGGCCGAGCAAGGGAGGAAGAGTGAAGTTGAGCATGAGCATCACCACGCCGAAGGCCAACAGCAGGACCACGGCCGGGTAGGTCATCGCGCTGCGCAGGCTGGATTTGATCGCTTCTTCTTTTTCCATATGTATCGCCAATTGTCTTAATATCTCGTCAAGGTTGCCGGTTCTTTCCCCGACGCTGATCATGTTCTGGTAAATTTCATTGAAAACATATTCATGCTTGGCCAGGGCATCTGCGATGGCGGATCCCTGGCGGATGTCCTCTACTACTTCGTGGAGAACTTTTCTCAACGCCTGGCTGGTGGCTTCTTCGGACATCAGTTCCAGAGCGGGTAAAATGGCCACACCGGACTCCAGCAGGTTTGCCAGCTGGTTTGTGAAGACAATCACGTCCCGGCGTTTGGGACCCAGATAGGTAGGAAACCATTTGGCAAGATCTATTTTCCGGCGGGTAGGGGTGAGCTGGGCAACAAGCAAGCCGCGTTCCAGAAGAATCTGTTCCGCGGTTTCTTCCTGTTCCACGCTCAACACGCCGCGTTGTTCTTTACCTTCGGTATCAAATGCTATGTAGCGAAAGGGCATAATAAAGTCCTTGAAATGGGCACACTTTTAGCATGAGCCCTGGTCATTCAATGGAATAGACGTTGCGCATGACTTCGGCGGGTGTGGTCACCCCTTGTTTGACCTTCATCATCCCATCCTGGAGCATGGAGAGCATTCCGTTTTCGATGGCGGCGTTCTCGATTTCATTCGAGCTGGCACCCTGGGTGAACATCTGGCGTATCTCATCGTTGACCACCAGCAGCTCAAAAACCCCGATCCGTCCCTGGTAACCGGTGTTCTGGCAGTACGTGCAGCCTTCTCCCCCGGTGTATTTCTCAAGGGGTTCCCCCATCACTTTCTGGTAAACTTCAGCTTCCAGGGGATTGATCTCGGTTATTTCTATGCTGCAGTGGGTGCAGGTCAAGCGCAGCAGCCGCTGGGAGATCATCCCCAGCACGCTGGAATTGATCAGATAATGGTCAACCCCCAGGTGGATCAGCCGGAAAAAGGTGCCGGCAGCATTGTTAGCGTGAATGGAGGATAAGACCATGTGGCCGGTCAGGGCGCTTTGTACCGCGGATTTGGCGGTTTCTTCATCCCGGATTTCACCCACCATGATCTTATCGGGGTCCAGGCGCATTAACCCCCGTAGGCCGGAAGCAAAGGTGATGTCAGCAGCCCGGTTGACTTGAACCTGGCTGATCCCTTTGAAGTTGAATTCCACCGGGTCCTCAATGGTCATGATGTTGTACCGCTGGCGGTCAAGCTGATTGAGGGCAGCGTAGAGGGTGGTGGTTTTTCCGGAGCCGGTGGGCCCGGCGACCAGGATCATCCCGAAAGGTGATTTGATGAGCCTTTGGATTTGCTGGAGAGTTTCATTCTGCATCCCCAGTTTTTTCATGTTGATAATTGATTCGGTTCGACCCAGAATGCGGATGGAAGCGATTTCTCCCATGGTGGTGTCGCTGGTAGCTACCCGGAAGAACGTCTCTTCTTCCCCGATCTGGACAGAAAACTGACCGTCCTGCGGGCGCCGGCGTTCGGCGATATTCATATCCGCCAGCACTTTGATCCGGGAGAGCAGCTGGTAATGGCTGCCGCGGGGAAGGGACAGCGCGTCGCGGAGCATGCCGTCCACCCGGAAGCGAACCCGGACCGCGGTATGGTCGGGGACGATGTGGATGTCTGACGCCCGATCCCGCACCGCCTGCTCGAGGATCATATCCACCGCCCGGACCACCGGGTCTTCAATATCGACCCCGGCATCCATGTCGAAATCCGAAGTATCAACAGCGCCAGAAAATTCGGCGACCTCACGTTCAATTTCCTGGTTGGCTTTATAGTAATGATCGATGGCTTCCTCAATATCCATGCCCACGCCGACCGAGGGGTTGATGTTCATCCCTGTCAGGGCGGAGATTTCTTCCAGAACACGAATATCTGTGGGGTCTTCCATGACCACGTTTAAAGAACCATTATTAACTTCCACCGGGATCAGCTGATAACGTCGGGCGATATGTTCTGGGATGATCTTCAATACCGCGGGGGGGACGGATTCCCGGCTGAGATCAGCAAAAGGCAGGTTGAGATGGATGCTGAGGGCCATCGCCAGGCTTTCAGCGTTTAACCACTCTTCATCAATCAAGATGGTGCCCAACCGGCGTTTGTCCCCGGACTGCTGTAATTCCAGGACCTGATCCAGCTGCGCTTCTGTGATCAGCTTGGAATCCAGCAAGACCTCTCCCAGGGAAGGTCGGGAATCCGGGCTTGATGATGGGGTTTGCTTATTGATAGGTGGCTCCTTTTCAACCCGAAATATCACGATCGAATTCAATTTTTCGACCGTTTTCTTGATTCAAGTATATTATATACGCGGTTAACGCCCTTTACAATTTTGTTATAAGCTGTTTTTTTATCGGTAAAAGGCCATTTTGGGGTAAATTTTCCCTGATTGTCCCGGTTACAGGGTTTTTTTGATATGTTTCGATTGGTTTTTGCTGCCGGAGCACCGGGGCACGGCTGCATTTCTGCAATATTACTGCTCTCCGGTGCAGGGTTGGAAAACCGGAGGTTATCGTCGCTTTTTCAGCTGCTCGATCAAACCCGGGTCAAGCGCCCCCGCCAGCCGGTAAGCTTCGTTGAGATCCTGGCTGGTGATCATGCCTAAAAACTGTTCTTGATCAACGACTGGGACAGCATCAAGCTTTTGCTGGGACATTCGCATCTGGATGTCAAATAATTTGTCCTCCGGGGAGGCAGGTTCAATATCCCGGCGCATCACCTGATAAATGGGGGTGTCAAGGGTTCCCTTTTCCAGGGCGTCGACCAGCAGCTGATAGGGGAGCATTCCCACCAGCCTCCCCTGATCGCAGATGGGAAAGCTGGATTGGAAGCTGTTAAGTGTGCTGTGCACAGCGGTTTCTAGAGGTTGGTTGAGATCGATAGATTTAACACCGCGGGAATAAACCTGCTTCACAGTCAGATCCCCCAGCGCGGACCGCAGTTGGACCAGGCGTCCTTCCTGGCCAGCGCCGGCGTAAATGAAGAAAGCCAGGAGGATGAGGAAAAAATTTCCGCTCAGGAAACCCCAGAGGCCGAACCCCCAGGAGAGCAGCTGGCCGATGGACACGGCGATGCTGGTTGCCTGGGTGTAGCGCAGTCTGGTGGCCAGGAGTGCCCGTAAGATCCGTCCTCCGTCCATGGGAAAAGCGGGTATTAAATTGAATACTCCAATAAAGAGATTGGTGACGAAAATATACAGGAACAGGGAGGAAAAAGTCAGCTTGCCGACAACGGCAGAAAGTGAGGATAAACGGCTGATGGTCAGGGTCTGTCCCAAAACGGGAGCCAGCAAAAACAGGAAAACCGCCAGGCTGAAATTGACCAGGGGTCCCGCGATAGCGATCACCAGTTCTTTTCCTGGTTCTTCGGGGATGCTTTCCATTTCTGCAACCCCGCCCAGGGGTAAAAGGGTAATTTGTTTGACGGTGATGTGATATTTCCTGGCTGCTGCGCTGTGTCCTAATTCATGGAGGACGACAATGATAAAAATCAAGCTGATAACTATCATTCCGTACACGGCACCTTCCCACCCACCCTTATTGAACACCCCGAAACTCAGCGCCCCCCAGAGCAGGATCAAGGGAAAAGTGATGTGCATTTTGATGTTAATTCCGCCGATGCGGAATAATTGGATCGAGTTGAGCATATTTGTTCTCCTATCAATTGCTGAGGCTGCTGCCCTATTCAAAGTGCAAGAAGGGACTCGAGAAAGGTTTACCCTGCTATTATTCTACCCCGAAACTTGCCCCGGGGGCTTGTGTTCGAAATCAGATCATGAGATAAACCTCAGGCTCCGGCATCAGCCGGAGCCTTTAAGGTTAGTTGGGGATCAATGACTTTACCGGGGGGAGAAACCTTCAGGATTGTTTGATCTGGATCCGCCTGGATTCTTTTCGAGCTTTCTCCGATTTGGGGAGGTTGATTTTCAACACCCCCCGTTTGAAGTTTGCTTCGATTTCTTCCTCGTCAACCTCACTGGGCAGGGGGATGGACCGTCGAAATGACCCATAGGTGCGTTCTTTTCGGAAGAAATGCTTTCCTTTTTCCTCGCTTTCAGAACGTTTTTCCCCGCTGATGGTGAGGGTGTTCCCCTGGAAGGAAATGTCAATATCATCCGCTTCCATTCCGGGAAGTTCCAGGGCCACATTGATTTCCTTATCGGTTTCACTGATATCCAGATTCGGGGTGAATGTGGAGCTCAAATCTTTGCCTTCCTCGAAGGGGGACAAACCAAAAGGTTCAGAGAAGAAATCTTCAAAAAGCTGATTCATTTCCCGGTGAAGCTCAGTCATTTGATCCTGGACATTTCCGGTTTGAATCGATTTTTGCTCCCGGTCCTTTCTCCAAGGCATTAAATCTGTGATCGGCATGACGTTCACCTCCTAACTTCTAAATCGTTTTAGCCAACCTTAACCTGGATCTTCCTGGCTTTAGCTTCTTCGGCTTTGGGCAGGTTTAATTTGAGCACCCCATCCTGATAGGAAGCCTCGATATCTTCCTGGTTAATCTTATCCGTCAGGCGGAAGCTGCGCTCATAATCCCCGATCCTGTATTCTGCGGCTGCCAGGGAATACCCTTCCGGTCGTTCCACATTGGAATAGCCGTTGATGGTCAGGGTATTCTTCTCCAGGGTGATATCAATTTTGTTTTCGTCCACTCCGGGCATATCTAACTTGATCAGGTAAGCATCATCGGTCTCAAAGATATCCGCCCGGGGAACAAAACACGGCCAATCGCGGGTTCGTTCTGTGGTTTCTGAGGGAACCTGTTGTTGATCCTTTATTTCCATAGCCTGTTCTTTTTCAGTCATAGTTCACTACCTCCGTGAGGATGAATCTGGCTATCAATCCTCCTGCTTGAGAGATTAATTTCAGTTGATGGTGATCTTTTTCGGTTTATCTGCTTCTGCGCGGGGGAGCATCAGATTCAGCACGCCGTTTTTCAGGGTGGCTTCGACAGCATCAGTTTCTACTTCAAAGGGCAGATTGATGCCCCGGGTAAATTTTCCATATCCCCGCTCACTGCGGTGGAACTGCCCTTCTTCGGGAAGTTCTTCAGGCGTCCTGCTGCCGCTGAGGGTTAAATGTCCTCCCTCCACGCTGATATCCAGGTCTTCTGATTTCACACCCGGTAGTTCTGCGGTGATCATCACGCTTTCTTCATCCGCCCAGATGTTCAGGGAGGGAAAGCTGGGAGCAGTCCTGATCCCGGGGGTTGTATAGTCGCTGAACAGGGTGTTCATCTCCTTTTGCAGTCGTTCTAGATCTCGCCACATGGAAGGTGTTCTCAATCTACGATACATGGTATTTATCCTCCTTGTTCATCCTGCATAATCATTGAATTTAATCAAAAACATCCCTCGGGGAAACCGGAGGGATGCAGACAACTTTCCCGATGAATTCCAGGTTTCCCTTTACTCATCCAAAAAGCTAATTTTTTATCTGTTGATATTTTAGGGTTTGTATGTCAGAAAAACGTTAATGGGATGTATGATTTATATAAATTTTTGCAGGATTCGATTTAGTCCTATCAAGGTTGGAAAAAGTTCCTGGGAATACTCCCTCAAAGTTCCGCTTTGTTCCTCGGGAATAATGTTTGAAAGGCCCCTGAGGGTTGTTTCATTTTCTGTTTTGCCCAGAACCTGATCGGGTATGTCCTGTTGTGAAGTTGTCCTGTGTACTCGTAGAGAGTGAGACTGGGTGATTGCGAGCAAAGAATTTATTCTGTTTGATGACCCAGCTGTATCCGCAGGGTGTGTTTTACAGGTTGAGGATCGAGGTCAATGAAATCCTCTTCAATTGGTCTTCCATCCAGCTCCATCCAGGCAATTCCTCCCTGGACATGATCAGGGTTGAGGACTTCGATCTCATAAACCGCTTCTCCATGGCGCAGCTGTATATTAAACCCCTCCCACCAATCCGGGATCACAGGATCGAGAACTAAACGGTCCCCGCGCTTTTTCAGACCCAGCACCTCTTCAATCCAGACCCGGTACATCCAGGCTGCTGATCCTGTGTACCAGCTCCAACCACCCTGACCAATTCGTCCTGGCAGACGGTAAACATCAGCCGCAACCACATACGGTTCAACAGTATAACGCCAGACGTCAATATCCTCCCGGGCATGCTCAATCGGATTGAGGATGCGCAGGATCTCGCCAGCCCGGTTGCCATCCCCTTGGCGGGCAAAAGCCAGCGCCAGCCACAGAGCAGCATGTGTATATTGACCGCCATTCTCCCTGACTCCTGGCGGGTATCCTTTGATATAACCAGGAGAAGGTTGGCTGACATCAAAGGGAGGTGTAAACAGCAGAACCAGTCTCTCATCTTCCCGGACCAGCTGACGCCAGGCCGACTCAAGTGCCTGTGCTTTGCGGGCAGGATCGCCGGCAGCGCTGATCCAGGACCAGGACTGAGGCAGCGAGTCAATCCGGGCTTCAAGGTTGTTGGCTGATCCCAGGAGACTGCCGTCATCAAAAGTGCCCCTGATGTACCAGGCCCCATCCCAGGCTGCTTTTTCAATCCGGGATTCAAGATCTTCAATCTCCTGCTGATAGCCTTCAGCCAGCTCTTCTTCCCCTAAGGTGCTAGCCAGCCATTCCATATCATTCAGAACATGGATCAGGAACCAGCCCAACCAAACACTTTCTCCCCGGCCTTTCTCTCCCACCCGGTTCATGCCGTCGTTCCAATCTCCGGTCCCAATCAAGGGTAGTCCATGTGGTCCCTGGGTGAGTCCTTTCTCAACCGCCCGGCGGCAGTGTTCAAAAAGCGACCCTTTTTCCAAGGAAACCCGGGGTTCAAGGAAAATTTCATGCTGGTCAGGCTCCAGTTCTGGCGCGTTCAGGAAAGGAATCTGCTCCTGGAGGATCTTTAGATCACCTGTGACCCGGACATATTGAGCTGTAATAAAAGGAAGCCACAGTAAATCATCTGAAATGCGGGTGCGAACACCGGCGCCGTCCGGAGGATGCCACCAGTGCTGGACATCACCTTCACTGTACTGACGGCTGGCAGCAAGCAGGATATGTTCTCGAGCTAGAGCAGGCTCTGTGAGCAGGAAAGCTGCCACATCCTGCAGTTGATCCCGGTAGCCAAAAGCACCGCCAGATTGGTAAAAAGCAGACCGACCCCAGATCCGGCAGCTCAGGCTTTGGTACAGCAGCCAGCGGTTCAGCAGGAAATTAACCGACATTTCGGGAGTTTCAATCTGGACTTGATCAAGAATCTGGTCCCAGTAGGTTTTCGTTTCCTCAAAGGCTTGATTGACCGAGAGAACTTCGCGGTACTTGCGGGCCAGGGTTTTTGCCTGGTTCTCTGATTCTCCTTGACCTAACACACAGATCACATCCACCGTCTCCCCAGGGGAGAGTTCCAATTTGGTCTGGAGGGCAGCACAGGGATCCAGCCCGGCTCCCACTCGTCCAGACAATTCAACTCGCTCTAAAGCAGCCGGATTCTCTGTACCTTGATTACGGCCCAAAAATACCGTCCGATCGCAGGTAAATGAATCCGCGTCTGGTGTGATGGAAGCAAAAGCGACCCGTTCAATATAATCAGGGTGATAACCGTTCCGGGCCAGAATCAGCCCCGGCCTGGGCTCCCATTCAGTCACCACATGCTGCTGCGTCATCTCCCGCCGCTCTCCCAGGGTCCATTCAAGGTAATAAGTCACGCTGAGATGGCGGGTTTTTTTAGAATCATTCCGAAGCCTCAGCTTGCTGATCTTAAGGGGTTTCCCTCCCGCTTCATCGGTGGGCACAAACACGGTTAGCAGCTGTTCAATGGCATGGCTGTTATGTTCAAATCGGGAATAACCCGCACCGTGGCTGACCCGGTAGGCATTTCGTTCCCGGATGGGACCAGCGGTGGGATTCCATACCTCCCCGCTGTCTTCATCTCGGATATAGATCACTTCCGAATGAGGATCCAGGACCGGATCATTGGACCAATCGGTCAATCGATTGCGCTGGCTGTTGCCGAACCAGGTAAAGCCAGTTCCTTTTTCACTCAATATTGTCCCAAAGTGGGGATTGGCGATCACGTTTATCCAGGGTGCTGGTGTATGTGTGTTGGGCCCGAGGTAAATGACATATTCTTTGCCATCAGCGCTGAAACCTCCCAGACTATTGAAATAGTGAAGGTCCAGGAACGGCAGAGGGCGGGAAGGTTCTTCATTCACCCGTTTGGAGTCCAGTAGATCGGGTTCTTCAATGGTCTCATGGGGAACACCGATCTGCTGAGCTAAAGGTCCCCGAGCTGCTACCAGGGATACGCGGGCTACTGCCTGGAGCAGGAGCAGATCTTCTTCCTTAATTTGGTCCACAGCCAGCAAGTAGGCGCTTCCAGCTTGATCCTCGCCGGTATAAATACTGGAGGATTGAATCAAATTTTCCAGACGCTTCATCAGGGGCTGATCATAACTGCTGGATTCCTCATTTAATATCACCAGATCTACCAGCAAGCCATGCTGCTTCCAGTAAGCCTGCGCCTGGAGCAGCTGTCTCACCAACCCTAAATCGCTCACATCGGTAATAGTGACCAGCAGGATTGGCAGGTCTCCTGAGATTCCAAACTGCCACAATCCAGCTTGTCCCTGGTGATTCTCTTCCAGGCGGTCGGCCGGTGGGCGCAAATAAGTCGAGGGGTATAACAGATAGCTTGCTAGTTTTTGGAAGCGGCGCGCCTCATCCGGATGAATCCGCAGCGAGCGCAGTTTTAGCTGGGTTGAAGCCCAGGCAATTTCAAATGCCCGTTCAATCACAGCTGCATCCCGGTATTTTCCCAGCAAACGCAGGGCTCTTTCCCGGCTGTCAGCAACACCCAGCAGGGCAATTAATTCCACACTCTGTCCTGGGGGAAGATGAATTTCCCGGCGGATGCTGAAAATG
>JAXHNK010000002.1:0-887180 GCA_034520505.1 Anaerolineales bacterium
TGATTTCGATACCAATGCTTTGCTGTCGCTCAGCATTCTACCCAATCGACGGGAGCGGCCAAAACCACCCTACTCCGCGGCGGCCAGCTCCGCTTCTATCACCTGACGGAAGTTCTCGATCGGCTGATTGCCGGAAAGCACCTGGCCGTTGACGATAAACGTGGGGGTGCCGGTCACGCCGGCCTGCCGGGCCGCGGCTTCATCCAGGCTCACCCGCTTGCTGTATTTGCCGGAATCCAGACATCTAGAGAAGGCGTCCGCATCCAGCTCCAGGATCTCTGCAAAGGTAACCAGGGTGGGGGAAATATCCGCATCGCGGACCACGAAAAGCTTGGCCTGGTTGGCGAAGATCAGATCGTGATAAGGGAAGAAGGCGTTTTGGTCGGCGGCGCAGTAGGCGGCTTCGGCGGCCTGAACCGTGGCGGGCACGCCCAGCAGGGCTCCCACGCTGCGGAATTCGAAGTGCACCTCCCCGGCGGCCACAAATTCCTCCGCCAGCTGTTTTCCGGTGCTGAGGGCAAAATTAGCACAGTGCGGACAGCCGAAATCGGAATAATTGATGATGGTCACCGGAGCGTCAGGATCACCCATGCTGCTGCCGTCCGCCAGGGGCGGCTGCTGGACCGGGACGCGGATGATCTCCCCCTCCGCCAGGTCGACCTGGTTGGCGTTGGATAGCAAAAGGAAAACCGCGGAGAGGACCAGGGCCGCCCCGAGGGCGACGAGGATATAGGTCACTCTTTTTTTCTTCCGCTGCTGTTCCCGACGTTCTTGAATGCGCTGTTTTGGATTCATTGATAAACCTTTTTTTGTTTAAAGAAAGTGATCAGTAAGCCCGGCTGGCTCTGTCAACCGATGCCAGGTTCTATTTTACATGGTTCTGCGGGGGTTAGCGGAGTTTCTAATTTTAGGTTAATGAAAAAGCGTTAGCGGGTTAGCGCGTTGGTGCGTTAACGGTTGAAGGTTGGCAACCACGGATCACACGGATTTTAAAGATTACACAGATGAAAAAAATTGGCTCTCGGTTAAGATGCTCTCGTCGATTGAGTAGCAGACGTCAGGCTGCATATCGAAATCAGAGAGCATCCGCCCATTTCCACGCCCTCTGATCTCGGCTTGCTCCGCAAGCGGCTTACTTCTAAGGAGCTTCGAATAAGAAATTCGGCAGAAACAGCCGGATCTGCAATCATTGGACTCATCAGCAATCACAAGCTGCTGGCTCCAAAGAGGGAGATGGCCGCGCCCCAAAAGCAGGGGCTCGCCATGACAAGAAAAAAAGGAGGAAAGGATAAACTAGCGGGATGTCACCTCTTAACGAAGATGAGTGAGCTGCTCCCGGATCCGCGAAATAAATTCTCCCGGCCTTAACACTTTCACGTCGGGATGTCCGGGCTGATAGTCACGGATGTTGAAGGTCACCAACCAGGAACACTGCTCGCGTACTGCAGCAGCCAGGATGGGCAAATCTTTGGGATCTGCCAGCCCTTCATGTGCTGCTACGTTTTCGGGCCCGGGATCCGGCACCACGGTCAGGCAGCGGCTGACTAGATGTTTGAAAGCAGGCAGGGCCCCGGGGATCTTGGCTTCTAAATTGCGCTCCGCTTCCGTTACCACCTGCTCCGATGTCAGAGCACTAATCAAGGTAATTTCTGAAAGCGTCAAAACCAGCAAACTGGCACTGTGTTCAGCTGGTGATGCCGCCCCGGCAAACAGCACATCCGCATCCACAAACAGCTTCGGGGCTTCCTTTTCATTCCTCGCCATGCTGTTCCTGATGATAGCGCTTGCGTTCTTCTCGAAGCCCCTGGATGAGGTCTTCCGTGCTCACCCCTGCTTCCCGTTTATAGCGCTCAATTTCCCTGGCCAGTTCAGGCACCAGGGGCGTCATCGGCGTGAGGACAAAGATGCCGTCCATATCTACTAACTGGTACGTGTCCCCTTCTTGAATGTCATATTTCTCTCTCAGCTCGGAGGGGATGGTAACCACGCCCCTCTTCCGGACTTGAATGGTGGATTCCACAAGGCACCTCCCTGGATGCTTTTCTGCTGTATCTGCTTTTCTGCATTTTAGCACGGCGCTCAGTTTTAGACAACTTCTCCTCTGCTGTTAGTTGACAACCACGGATTGCACGGATGGTACGGATGAAAAGCGTTGGTGCGTTAGGCGTCCGATTTCGGTACCATGCGGATTTACAATCGACGGGATCTAGCGTCAGCATGGGATGTGCAGCAGATGAAAAACGGTTAGGCGCGTTGGCATGTAAGGCCGCTCACTGATTTCGATACAGCTTCGCTCAGGCTCAGCCACTCAATCGACGGGAGCGGCTCCGCAGTCAGCGACGGGGGCGGCTGCAATCAATCGACGGAAGCGGCTTCATCGTGCAGCCGATAGTCATACACCGGGTAGGTTTCTTCCCCCCGGACAAACCCGAACTGCCGGTAGATCTCCAGCGAGGAAGCGTTGTCCGCCTGGGTGTTGACGGTCACCCGCACCATGCCCAACCGCTGGAACCCGTCCAGCACTTGTGCGACCAGGGCCTTGCCGATCCCCTGCCCCCGGTGCTCAGGGACCACCGCCAGCCGGGCCAGGTGTCCGGCCATGGTTCCGGCGGTGGACAGCTGATAGCCAACCACTTCCCCCCCGTCCAGGGCCACCTCGGCCAGGGCCGATTCGCGCAGCGCCCGGCGGAGCTGCCGGCGTGTGTTGCGCCAGATGGGGGCAAAACAGCTGGAATCCACCCGGTACACAGCGTCCAGGTGCCGCTCGGTCAGCGGCTGAATCTCCACCAGCGGCAAAGCGGGGGGCTGAGGAGCCACGGCGGCATCCCAATCCAGGGTGACCACCGCGGCTGTCTGCTCAAAACCGCTGCTCCGCAGGATCGGCTCCAACCATCCCTGCAGCACCAGCACATTAACCCCCTGGATTTTCCCCTCCTCCTTCCTTAACATGTCCAGGGCCCGCGGCCAGAGCGCGTCCCAGGCCTCGGCGCGTTCCCGGTCTTCAGCCGCCGCGAACAGCCGCAGCCAGACCCGCTGATCCTCGTCCGGGGGGCAGGCCAGCGCAGCGAGCACCCGCTGTCCCCGTGTCAGGATCAGGAAGGGGTCCCTCCCCAGCCATTCCAGCGGGGGGATCCAGCCCAGATGGCGGTGGGCGCGGGAATCAGAGCGGGTCAGCCGCTGCACCGCGCGGCGGTCACGGACAGCCGCAGAACGGAGGGCTGTTTCAGGTTGATCTGATCCACCTGATCCTTTCGATCTGATAAAAGTCATCGGGGCAAAAATTTGGCGGGTAATTCCAGCAGACGTTTGAGCAGCCGCTGGACCAGCGTGGGGTTTTCCACCTCGGCCAACCCCCGGCGCATGCTGAACAGCGCACCCAGGGCATCCCGGTCCCGCAGCTGGAGGGATGAAATCGACTTCATTACTTCGGCTCGCAGCTGATCTTCCCCGAGCTCGGCCAACAAATCAGCCGATCGGCGGTAAAGTTCGAGGGCCCGCTCCTTTTCCCCCAGGCCTTCTTCGGCGGCCGCGGTGTTGGCCAGGGCAATTGCCTGACGTTTGAGGTCGCCGGCGGCGGCAAAAATTTCCGCCGTTCCCCGGACAGCTTCCCGGGCCCCTTCAGCCCGGTTGATCTGCAGCAGGGAGACCGCGCGGTTGTTTTCCATCTCCGCCGCGTCCAGGTCCTGACCCCCCTCCCGGAGGGCCTCCGCGGCTCCGGCATAAGCCTCCGCAGCGGCAGCGTAATCACCCGCGGCATAAGCCTTTTTCCCGGCCGCGATCCATTCCCGGGGAGTTTGAGGTGCATTCATAACAGTTCCAATTTCAGCTTAAAGGGTGATATCCAGCAGACTTTCCGCCACCACCCGCAGGTCTTCCACCGACATTTCACTGAGGTTGCGGGCGATTTCCAGATAGGGGCGGTTGATGGGTTTACTGACGAATTCCTGCAGGTCGGGGGGCAGCTCGACAAACCCCTCGACCGCCCGCTGCTCGGCGGACCATTCGGCGATCGGCCCTTTGTCGGACAGGAACTCCTCGAGCTCCAGCTGATAGATATCCAGCAGGGCTTCCAGTTCGGGGAGGGGCAGGGAAAACTTGCCCTTTTCATAGGATTTCAAGCGGTAGAGGGTGATATCCAGCTGCTCGGCGACCTCGGTCATGCTCATCTCCCGCTCCTTCCGGGCCTGCCGCAGCTGGACCCCGATCCGCAAGTCGCGCAGCTCCAGCCGCTGCTCAACGTTTCCCAGGGCATCGACCGGGGATTCGTCCGAGTGGGTGGTAGCCCCCCAGAATTGATAAAAAGGAACATCCAGGTAAAAGGCCAGCACCTCCAGCTCGGGCAGGGAAGGCGATTTTTCCCCGTCTTCATATTTGCTGATGGTGCGGCCGGATTGGCCGATAATTTCCCCGCAGTCCTTCATCGAAGCCCCGGCTCTTAACCGGGCATCACGGAGCAGCACACCCAGTTTTTTTGCTCGTATATTAAGGGCCAATTTGCGATCCATATCCTCTCTCCTCGTCCTCTGGTTTTCTACAAACAATCTTCCCGAACAGGTTCCTGATTTCCCGCCTTATTCATCCTTTTTCTCCGAGAGGATGGGCATGGTATACCCCATCCCGGTGCGGGTGACGATATGAACCGGATCCTTTTG
Organism: Anaerolineales bacterium; assembly: GCA_034520505.1. Taxonomy (GTDB): domain Bacteria; phylum Chloroflexota; class Anaerolineae; order Anaerolineales; family UBA11858; genus B10-G9. The sequence goes on from JAXHNK010000002.1 coordinate 4,653, forward strand.
ATCTTCTTCCAATTTGCTGCGCAGGCGGGAAATAGTCACCCAGAGGATCTCTTTATCGTTCTTATAGCCTTCACCCCACACCGAGGAAAGAAGCCCTTCCGTGGTCAGCACTTTGCCCAGGTTGTGGGCGAACTGGAGCAGCAGGCGGTATTCGGTGGCGGACAGCATGACCTGCTCATCCCCGCGGAAAACTTCCGCCCGGGCAAAATCAATCTTCAAATCACCGTGATGAAAGATCACCGGTTTGGACATATCCCGGGAGAACATCGACCGCCGCAGCACGGCCTTCACCCGGGCAAGAAGTTCGGAAGCGGAAAAAGGCTTGACGATATAATCATCCGCCCCCACGTTAAGCCCGTGCACCCGGTCGCTCTCATCGCCTTTGGCGGTGACCATGATCACCGGGACCTGGGAAAAGCCGCGGATGCGGCGGCAGGTTTCAAACCCATCCAGGTTGGGCATCATCACATCCAGCAAAACCAGGTCGACCGTTTCGTTGGAGATCACTTCAATCGCCTGTTCTCCATCCATCGCTTTCAGGACCGTAAAACCGTCTACCTCGAGATTAGCCCCGATCAGCTGGATATAGCGGGGTTCATCATCGACTACTAAGATCGTGGCATCTTCCATAGTCCTTCTCCTCAATTCCTAAGAGAGCTTCTTATCCGGTGTTTCTTCAGCCAGCGGGAGGGTGATCCTAAACGTGGTGCCCTCTCCCTCGGTGGATTCAGCGTGTATTTCGCCCTGATGGGCGTTGATGATCTGGCGGCAAATATACAGCCCCAACCCGCTCCCCCGCTGAGCCAGCTTGGTCTCCGGGATGCGGTAGAAGCGCTGAAATATCTTCTCCAGATGCTCTTCTTCGATCCCGGGACCGTCATCCGCGACTAAAACCTGCGCCCAGCCGCCTTCCCGGGAGAGGGTGACGCAGACCGTGGATCCCGGCGCGTATTTGGAGGCGTTGCTCAGCAGGTTATCGAAAACCTGGCCCATGCGCATGGGGTCCGCGTTGACTTCCATCCCGGGATCTTTGATGTCGAACTGGACTTTAAGGTTGAAATCGCCCAACTGGGTGCGCTGGATCATATCGCGGAGCAGCACGTCCAGCTCCACCCGCTGGAACTTCATGGGCAGGGTCCCGGACTGCAGCCGGGACGAATCCAGCAGGTTGTCAATCAGCGCCTGCAGGCGGTCGGCTTCGTCATCGATGATGCCCAGGAATTCCCGGTAGGTGGGGACATCCCATTCGGTGTCTTCCCGCAGCAGGGTGGTGGTGTATCCCTTGATAAAACCCAGCGGGGTGCGCAGGTCGTGGGAGACTGTGGCCACAAAGTTTTCCTGCATCTTCCACATCCGCTGGCTGCCTTCCACCTTTTCGATGGTGGAAACCAACCGCTCCCGCTCCAGCAGATGGGCGACGTTTTCGGCGACATATTCCAGACGGCTGATGTCTTTATCGGAATAGGCGGGGCTCCCGAAACGGATCAGCACCAGGACCCCGATCTTCTTGTTCCCCTGGCGGAGGGGGGTGCCCAGGTACATCCGGGCGTTGACCCGGTCTTCCTTGGGTTCTCCGATTTCTTCGTGAAAAGCAGAGGTTTTGTTCTGGAAATAAATCTTTTCGGCGATTTCTGTGCCCCAGGGAAGCTCGGCTTCCTTGGATCTCCCCCGACCAACAGCCCGGGCGAAATAAGGCTGGAGCTCATTCTCATCGGGCAGATAAATGATGAGATTATCAAAAACCACCATCCGCCGGGTGAGGGACACCAGCACCGGCAGAACTGAGGAGGCATCATCCGCTTCCGCTACCTGCCGGCTGATCTCGAAAATGATGGCAAGTAAAGCATCCCCTGATACTGTTCGATCACCCATAGTACCTCTTTAGCGCTCGCTTGCTGGTTCTGGCTGTCCTGACCGTCCATCCGATTCTCCCCGGGTAAGGACAGCGGCCTGTTTTCCTGATTATAACCGCAACCGGCGCAGGTTTCATTCTGAATTGTTACCGGTATTTTAAACCCAAATCCAACAAAACAGCAAAGGAAACATCCTTTACCACATGTTCCGGGAGGTTGTTGTTAGCTGGCTGTAAAGTGGCGGTGGTCATCTTTGTGCTTTAATAGGGTTTGTATGAAAAACATACTTAGAAACGGCCGCCCCATCCATATCCTCGTCATAGATGACGATCCCTCGGCAACAGATTTACTGGCCAGGTTGTTGACTTCCAAGCAGGTCAAGGTGATGACCACCAACACCAGCCGGGAAGGACTGCAAATGGTCAAAGAGCATGAGTTTGACGGGATCGTCCTGGATTTATTGATGCCGGACATTCCGGGATCAGAAGTCACCGGCAGGATCAAGGAAATCTGTCAAACTCCCATCCTTATTATATCAGCAATCGACTCCCCGGAGATGGTCACCACCGCGCTGAACAACGGCGCTGATGAATTTCTGTCCAAGCCGTTCAGCTCCAACATTTTCCTGGCCCGGCTGGCCAGCCTGATCCGGCGTTATCACACCGAGCAGCTGGCCCTGCCTTTCGGGGACTGAGGGGGATTCCAGGGGGATTTTTGTTTTAATAATGAAGCTGTGTATCGAAATCAGGGAGCGGCCTGTCCAATGGCGCAATCCGCTGACGCCCCAACGCACTAACGCTCCACCACGGTTAAGCCGCTCCCGTCGATTGAGTAGAATGCTGAGTGCCAACGAAGCATTGGTATCGAAATCAGGGAGCGGCCTTACCCAACGCCTCTATGCATTAACCCATTTCATCCGCTGGTTTCGATACATTTTTCGCTCCGCGAAAAACACTCAACCGACGCTGACTGCTGAGATTTTCCCTTGCCATCCGACGCTGTGGGAGACGTTTTACGGCCTCAACCCGCGAAGGCATCAACCGACGCTGTGGGGCGCGGACTGCCGGGATTTCCCCTGCCAACCGGATGCCAAATCCACTGCCCCCATCCCCGGTTTCTTTGGTATAATAAAAAGCAATAAAATGAACCCTGCAGGGGAGAGACCCGCTCTGAATCAACGGGCACCGAAGGGGCAAGCTCACCGGCGGTTTTCGCCGCCGCGGGAGTGAAACTCTCAGGTAAAAAGGACCCTGCTGTACGTTCCTCTGGAGAGTCATTAGACACCGAAGGAGCCCAATCTCTCAGGTCCCCAGACAGAGGTACACACAGATGTGGGTGTGTGCCTTTTTCACTATCAGACATCCAGATCAATCGTATTCAATCAGTTGTTAAAGGAGTTTATTGATGAACGTTCCCAGCAACCTCAAATACACGGAAAATGACGAGTGGGTCCGGGTGAAAGACAACGTGGCTACCATGGGCATCACGGATTACGCCCAGGATCAGCTCTCCGATATCGTTTTCGTGGAAATCGTGGCCTTTGAAGATGACGAACTGGCCAAAGGCGACACCTGCGCGGTGGTGGAATCCGTGAAAGCGGCCGCCGACGTGTACATGCCGGTCAGCGGAACCATCCTCGATATCAATGAAAGCCTGGTCGATTCCCCGGAAATGGTCAATGAAGACCCCTATGGAGACGCCTGGCTGGTCAAATTTGAAATCAGCGATCCCGCTGAACTTGACGAGCTGATGGACGCGGAAACTTACAAAAACCTGGAACGCGATCATTAATCCACCGCTCTGATCAAGGATCTGGGGAGGGCTTTCCCCCGGCGGCCGCCGACAGGCGCTCCGGGGTGATTCCGTCCCCGACCGACCAGGATAACTAAAAAGGATACCCCTATGTATACCCCCCACACCAAAGCTGACCGGGAAGCGATGCTGAAAGTTATCGGCGTGGAAAAGGTTGAGGACCTTTTCGAATGCATTCCCTCCAGCGGTTTATTTCCTGACCTCGGCCTTCCGGAGGGCCTGTCTGAAATGGAAGTGCTTTCCGAACTGAGTTTCATCTCCTCTGTGAATGAGACCACCCAGGAACTCACCTCCTTCCTGGGAGCAGGAGCCTATAACCACTTCATTCCCGCCGCGGTGGACTCCATCCTGCGGCGGAGCGAATTTTACACCGCCTACACCCCCTATCAGCCGGAAATTGCCCAGGGAACCCTGCAGGCCATTTTTGAGTACCAGAGCCTGATCGCTGCCCTGACCGGGATGGACGTGTGCAACGCCTCCCATTATGACGGGGCCACGGCGGTGGCCGAAGCGGTTAATATGGCCTACCACCGCTTCCGGGAGCGCAGAAAGCGCATTGTCCTCTCCCCGAGGCTGCACCCCCACTACCGGGCCACGGTACACACTTATATGGAAGGGATGGACCTGGAGATCGTGGGCGAAGACCTGGAACCGGACTGCGGAACCGAGGAGCTGATCCAGCTGATCGACGATAACACCGCGCTGGTCATGGTCCAGTACCCGGACTTTTTCGGGCGCATTTATGACTTCACCGAGCTGGGCAAGGCGGCGCACGAACACAAAGCCCTGTTCGCCGTGCACATCAACCCCATCGCGCTGGGCATGCTCAAACCGCCCAGCGAATTTGACGCCGATATCGTCACCGGCGAGGGCCAGCCGCTGGGCGTCCCGCTTTCCTTTGGCGGCCCTTACCTGGGCCTTTTCGCCACCAAGAAAGAATATGTGCGGAAAATGGCCGGACGGTTAGCCGGCGAGACCGTGGACACCCGGGGGCAGCGCGGTTATGTGCTCACCCTCAACACCCGTGAGCAGCACATCCGACGGGAGCAGGCGACCTCGAACATCTGCACCAACCAGGGGTTGATCGCTCTGGCCTCCACCGTCTATCTCAGCCTGCTGGGCAAAAACGGACTTCAGGATCTGGCCGAGTTGAACTACCACAAAGCGCATTATGCCGCGGAACAGCTGAGCACCGTCCCCGGCTATCATGTCAACATGGAAGTCCCCTTCTTCAACGAATTTGTCCTGCACTGCCCGGTTCCCGCTGCCGAGGTGAACGATATGCTCCTGCCCTACGACATCCTGGGCGGATATGACCTCAGCAAGGATTACCCATCGATGACCCACGAACTGCTGGTAGCCGTGACCGAAGCCACCGACCGCTCGGAAATCGACTACCTGATCGAGGTCCTGGAGGAAGAAAGCTATGAGTGAACCCACTATTTTTGAACTCTCCAAACCCCAGCGGAAAGGGGTTCGTTTTCCCCGACCGGACGTCCCGGAATCGGCCCTGCCCGAGGGTTTTCTGCGCGCAGAACTGCCCCTCCCGGAAGTCTCGGAAAATGAGGTGGTGCGCCACTTCACCAGAATTTCCCAGTTCAATCACGCGGTAGACATCGGATTCTATCCACTGGGATCCTGCACCATGAAATACAACCCCAAGATCAACGAAGAAACCGCCCGCTTGCCCGGTTTCAGCCAGCTGCATCCGCTGCAGCCGGAAGTCACCGTGCAAGGCGCCCTGGGTTTGATGTATGAGACCCAGAAATGGCTGGAAGCGATCAGCGGACTTGACGCGATCAGCCTGCAGCCAGCGGCCGGCGCTCACGGGGAATTGACCGGGGTGCTGATCATCCGCGCCTACCACCGGTCCCGGGGCGATAACCAGCGGGTGAAAATGCTGGTTCCCGATTCAGCCCACGGCACCAACCCGGCCTCCTCGGCGATGAGCGGGATGGAGATGGTGGAACTTCCCTCGGACGAGCGGGGGAACGTGGACCTGGAAGCCCTGAAAACCGAATGTGACGAGACCCTGGCGGGGTTGATGATCACCAACCCCAACACCCTGGGGCTGTTCGATGAGAACATCGAAGAAGCCTCCCGCCTGGTGCACGAGGCCGGCGGCCTGGTTTACGGAGATGGGGCCAACCTCAACGCGCTGCTGGGGATCTGCCGACCGGCGGAAAACGGGATCGACGTCATGCACTTTAACCTGCATAAAACCTTCTCCACCCCCCACGGCGGGGGCGGACCGGGCTCCGGCCCGGTGGGCGTAGTGGAAAAATTGAAGCCCTTCCTGCCGGCCCCGATGGTGGCCATCACCAAGGAAGGCGACCAGGACACGCCGCCCCTGTACGGTTTCGTCACCCCCGAACAGACCATCGGCCGGGTCAAGGCCTTCCACGGTCATTTCGGTATGGTGGTGCGGGCCTTCACTTATATGCTCTCCCTGGGTGAGAACGGCCTCCGGGACGTGGCCATGACCGCGGTGCTGAACGCCAACTACCTGCAGGCCCTGGTCAAAGACACTTATCACATCCCCTACGAACGGCTGTGCATGCATGAGTTCGTGGCGGAGGGCGCCTGGGATGACGCACCCGAGGTCCGAGCGCTGGACGTTTCCAAGCGGATCATTGACTTCGGCTTCCATCCGCCGACCAATTACTTCCCCCTGATCGTCCCTGAAGCTTTGATGATCGAACCGACCGAGACGGAAACCAAAGAAACCCTGGACCGCTTCGCGGAAACCCTGATCCAGATTGCCAAGGAAGCCCGGGAACAGCCGGAGCTGCTCAAGGAAGCGCCCCACGAGGCGCCGTTCGGCCGGCTGGATGAGGTCAAGGCGGCCAAGGACCTGATCCTCAAGACTGAGCTCCCCGAGGATTACGGAAAGTAAGCACTGCCGTTAAGGCAGGGAAGGGAAACACCAAGGATGCGTGGGCTGTCCGGCCCACGCATCCTTTTTTTGTGCACGTTTTGCCTGTGGGGGGAGATTCTCCCGTCGATTGAGCAGCATGCTGAGCGACAGTGAGGCTGTGTATCAAAATCAGGGAGCGGCCTGTCCTAACGCATGCACGCATTGGCGCGCTTCATCCGCTGGTTTCGATACATTTTTCGCTCCGCGAAAAACACTCAACCGACGCTGTGGGATGAAGCCGCTCCCATCGATTGAGTAGAATGCTGAGCGACAATAAAGCTGTGTATCGAAATCAGGGAGCGGCAAAACAACATTCCCCTTCCCTTCAGAAATGATTGACCTTTAGCCTCCACACGATTAGTGATAAAATAACTCTCCCATTCATTAGACTGCCAAAAATAAACTACTATGAACAAAAACACTGCCATTCAATTTGTTGAACCGCGTGAGACAGTGGAAATTCACCTCCCGGACGGAAAAATACTCTCCGGCCCCCGGGGGACCAGCCTGGAAGAGTTCTTCCAGATCCTGCAGGGGGATGATCAGCCGCCTATCGTCGGCGCGGTGGTCAACGGAAAACTGGGCGAACTTTCTTACCAGGTGCAGATGGACGTCAACGCCCGACCGGTGCGGATGAACGAAGCGGACGGGATGCGCTTTTACCGCCGCAGCCTGACTTTCCTCCTGGAACGCGCTTTTCACGACATTTACCCCGAGGTGATCCTGAATATTGACCATTCCATCTCCTCGGGCGGGTATTTCTGCCAGGTCTACCGCCGGTCGCCGCTGACCGAAAAAGAGCTGGACCTCGTCCAGGACCGGATGCGGGAGCTGGTGGAGGAAGACATCCGTTATGAGCGCATCCAGGTCTCGCTGGAAGAAGGCATCCGGCTGTTCGAAAATTGGGGCTACCATGACAAGGTGCGCCTGCTGGCCCACCGCAAGAAAGATTACCTCACCCTGTATAAATTAGAGGACCACCTGGATTATCACCACGGCTACATGGTGCCCTCCACGAGATACTTAAAATGGTTTGACCTCGAATTGATGGATGAAGGCTTCATCCTCCGCTTCCCCCGGCAGGCTGAGCCCACCACGCTGCAGCCCGCGGAAAAGAACTACACCCTGCTGAACGTCTTTCAGCGCTACGGACGCTGGCTGCAGCGGCTGCGCATCGACAGCGTGGGGGCGTTAAATGACGCCATCACCGCCGGCCAGATCCGGAAGATCATCCTGGTTTCCGAGGCCCTGCACGAACAGCACATCGCGGAATTGGCCCGGAAGATCGAAAAACGTGCCCGGGAGCTGGATGTGATCCTGATCGCGGGCCCGTCTTCTTCGGGAAAGACCACTTTCGCTAAACGGCTGACCATCCAACTGCTGGCCCGGGGGATTTCCCCCTACTCCCTGGAGATGGATAACTATTTTGTGGACCGGAAAAAAACGCCGGTCGATGAGAACGGGGAATTGAACTTTGAAGCCCTGGAAGCCGTCAACCGCCAGCGGCTGGCCCAGGACCTGGAAGGCTTGATCCAGGGGGAAAAGGTGACCCTGCCGATGTATGATTTTCAGACCGGCAAAAGCGGAGAAGGAGAAACTGTCCAGCTCCGGCCGGGGCAGATTATCATCCTGGAAGGCATTCACGGCCTGAACCCGGAACTGCTTCCGACCATTCCCTCCGGGCGCACTTACCGGATCTATGTCTCCGCCCTCACCCAGCTCAACCTTGACCGCCACAACCGGGTTTCCACCACCGACACCCGGCTGATCCGGCGCATCGTGCGGGATTCCTGGGACCGGGGCTACACGGCCAAAGACACCATCGACCGCTGGGAATCCGTGCGGCGGGGGGAGAAGAAGTATATCTTCCCCTATCAAGGGAAAGCGGATGCCATGTTCAACTCGGCCCTGGCCTGTGAGCTTTCCGCGCTCAAGCCGCTGGCCGAGCCCCTGCTCCGCCAGGTGCCGCACGGGTCCGCGGCCCGGATTGAGGCGAAGAGGCTGCTGGCTTTCCTGGAATGGTTCCTGCCCCTCGAGGAGGAGCTGATCCCGGAGAATTCCATCCTGCGGGAGTTTATAGGGGGATCGAACTTGAAGGATTTTCAGCTCTGGGAAAGTTAGGAGAAACATGATGGGGGAAATCTCCGCAGTCAGCGTCGGTTGATATCTTCGCGGATTGAGGCTGTAAAACGTCTCCCACAGCGTCGGTTGAGCCTTTTTCGCGGAGCGAAAAACGTATCGAAACCAGCGGATGAGATGGGTTAATGCTTAGAGGCGTTAGGGTCTTACCGCTCCCTGATTTCGATACCAATGCTTCGCTGTCGCTCAGCATTCTACTCAATCGACGGGAGCGTCTTCCCCCGCGGCGGCGGCTTCCTCGGCGGTCAGGTACTCCCCTCCCCGGGCGTCCACATCCACCAGCCGGCGGTCCCGGTCAAAGATCAGGTCCAATTCCACCCGCTGAAAACAGCCGCTGTCCCCCATCAGCACCTTGCGGCTGAAATACTTATCCTCCCCCCGGCGGTCGCCGTATTCCACGCTGAGATCATGATAGAGGTCCACCCGGGTGTGCAGGATCTCCCCGCATTTTTCGCAGCGGGCATACACCATGCGCCCGCGCCGGTCCCCCTGAGGGGCGAACAGCGATTTAACCTTATCCAGAAACCCCATAACTCTTCTCCTTCGGCTTAAAAGCGGGGGAACCTGCTCAAGATGGTCGCGGTATCCGGCAGAGCCACCCGTTCACCGTAGCTGAGGCTGGACAGTTCCTTGCCCTTGCGCTTGGAAACATCCTGATAAACGTAAATCAGATTGCCTTTCTTGGCGTAGCGTTGATTGACATAAGCCTGGCCGGTAAAGTAGCCCTCGCTGTCCGTGGTGCAGCTGGTGACCCGGCCGATCACCCGGCCGACCTCGTCCATCACCGGATCGCCGTAATGGGCTTTGCGCACCCGCTTCTCACTGAACCGGAAACGGACGATAATATTCTCCCGATCCTCTTCCTGCTCCAGAAACGCCTGGCGCCCGATAAACCACGGTTTATTGGTTTTGACATAAGAACCAAACCCGGCGCCGCCCACCCCGATGTCCATCTCGCCGTCCAGCTCATGCCCATAAAGCGGCAGGCCGGCTTCCGTGCGCAGCGAATCGCGGGCGCCCAGTCCGCAGGGCAAAATCCCGTACGGTTTGCCCAGCTTGAGCAGCATACGGAACAAATCCGGAGCCTGCTCCGGATGAACGAAGATCTCATAAGCGATCTTCTCCCCGGTGTACCCGGAGCGGGCGATGACAAGGTCAAAATCTCGCGTTTTCACTTCTGCCAGCTCGGTCCAGCGCAGGTGCCTGATCTTGCGCTGATCCTCTTGGTCAAAATCCAATTCCAGGAGGATTTCCCGGGACCGGGGCCCCTGCAGGGCGAGGTCCACACGCTGGTCATCCCCTTCTTCCGGATCCTGCAGGTCCCGCAGGATGACCTCACGGCCGAAGGCTTTGGCCCAGGGGCGGTCCCTGTCAATCAGCACTTCCCCGTCCCGGACCGCATTAAACCAGGCCCAATCCTTGGCGGCGTTGGAAGCGTTGACCACCACCAGGTACTTCTCCTGATCCCGCCGATAAACCAGCGAGTCGTCGATCACTCCCGCGTCAGGGGACAGGAAATGGGTGTACAGCGATTCCCCTACTTCCAGGGAGGAAACATCATTGGCACAGACGCTGTCCAGGAAAGCCATGGCATCCACACCTTCCGCCTGGAAGCAGCCCATATGGGTGACATCGAACAGGCCGGCAGAATTCCGGACCGCATTATGCTCATCAATCACCGAGGTATAACGGACGGGCATTTCCCATCCGGCAAAAGGCACCATCCGGCCGCCCAATTCCACATGCAGATCATAGAGCGTGGTGCGCCGCAGCTGATCGTTATCTTCTTCCTCCCATTCAAATTCGGGAAGAGCTTCCCCACCTTCCTCTGCTTCCGGCATTCCCAGATAGAACGGCTGCACATGGCCGTGGGGGTCACCTTCCGCAATGGTCTCAAAGACCTCATCCACTTCCCGGACGACCACCGGACCGGGAACTTTGCGCCGGATATCCTCATCCACCTTGACGTACCCATCGGACACCGCCCGCAGCCAGGTCAGGGCCAGGCCGGCTTTTTCGGCGGGGACGGTGAGATGGAAGTTATGCATCCCCCCGCAGGTGATCATCCCCGGGATATTTTCTTGCGGCGTGTACAGCTGGGTGGGCTGCTGGTCGTCGCACTCTAATTCTTCGATGTTGCTGCTGACCACATAATTGAGGAATTCCCGGGATTTTTCTCCGCTGATGATATAGGTGGAATTGGGGACATCCTCATCGGCTTCATCATCCAGGTAATAAAAATGGGGATAGCCGGTCCGGGTGGGTTCGTAATCGATCCCGGCACTGACCGCCAGCTCGCGGACCTTGAGCTTGGCTTCTTCCAGCGTCTTGAAATCAACCTTGGCCCGCAGCACTTTTCCGCGGTAATAGGGTTCGCAGGAAAAGAGCACATCCGCGATGATATCTGCCACCTGCCGGGTTTCTTCTTCCTTGAAGCCGCGCTGGGTGATCCAGGGCGTCCCCATCCGCACGCCCGTGGGGCGGAGGGCTGAAGTATCCCCGGGGATGGTGTTGCGGTTGGTGACAATTCCGGCGACGTCCAGGATGCGGGCGGCCAGATCGCCGCTCAAATAGGCCCCATCCGCGCCTGTGACGCTCTTGGCGTCAATGTTCAACAGGTGGGTATCCGTGCCTCCAAAAGGAATCCGGAAGCCCCGCTCTTCCAGGCGGTCGGAGAGCACTTTACAGTTAGCCACAATTTGTTTCTGGAGTTCAGTGAACTGCTCGGTCTGGGCGAGCTTGAAAGCCAGGGCCATGGCGCCAAAAACATTGACATGCGGACCGCCCTGTTCGCCGGGGAACACGGCCCGGTCGATCTTCTGGATGATCTCCCGATCGGTGCTCATCAAGATGGCCCCGCGGGGGCCGCAGAGGGTTTTATGGGTGGTAGAAGAAATAATATGCGCGTGACCGATGGGCGAGGGATAAATACCCGCCACGACCATCCCCGAAACATGGGAGATATCCGCCAGCAGATAAGCGCCGACCATATCCGCGATCTCCCGGAACCGCCGCCAGTCTAACTGCCAGGAATAGGAGGAAACCCCGGCGATGATCATCTTCGGTTTATGTTCTTTGGCCAGGCGCTCCACCTGATCGTAATCGATGCGTTCGGTTTCCGGGTCTACGGAATAAGGGACGATGTTGTAATATTCACCCGAGCGGTTCACCCGGGATCCATGGGACAGGTGCCCCCCGTGGATCAAATTCATCCCCATCACGGTGTCCCCCAGCTCAACCAGCCCGTGGTACACCGCGTTATTGGCCGGGCCGCCGGAAAGCGGCTGGACGTTGACATAAATGTCCAATGGAGTCTTTCCGTTGGTGGCATAGGCTTGCGCCGCGCGCTGACAGGCTAACCCTTCCAGCAAATCAGCGTATTCTACACCTTTGTAGTAGCGGTCGTCGGAAAACCGCCGGTATTCGGTCAGCAGGCGGTCGTAATCCAGCAGCTCTTCTTCGGTCAGCCCCCCGGTGAGGTCAAAGGAATAGCCCTCCGCATAGATGTTATGGAAAGCCGAACCCAGAGCCTCCCGGACCGCCTGAGGCGTATAACTCTCACTGGGGATGAGGATCAAGCGCCGGTACTGCCGCTCCGCTTCAATGTGCAGCAGTTCATCAAGTTTCGGGTCAAGATCATAGACATCGCCCCGGAATAAATAATCTTTCATAGCTTCTCCCTGATAATATAACTTTCTGTCGATTCCCGGGAAAACTTCCCCGGGGCAGCTTTGCAACCTGTAAAATTACCAGCTGGCTCCAACAGAAATCAAGACATGATATTCTTACTGACCAGCGTTCTGTCTCAGGGAAATCTACCCTGATCCCCTTACCATTCTAAACCATCTCCCTGATAAGTGTATTAGCGATCTGTTAATCAAAATTAACTTTCTCGAATTTGCTCGATACACAGGTTCCTAGCGGCGCTTTCCTTTCATGAACAAATAACCAAAGACAGAAACCAGCACCGTGATCCCCGAAATCAGCCAGGTTGAAGTCGGCACCCGGATCCAGGATAAGAAACGGGTGGGAAACTGCAGCTCCTCGTCGGAGTGGATTTCCCGGTTCCATTTGTAACGATAGGCCGTGAGCTTTTCCGTGAGAAAATTTTCCACATCCCCGGTGGTGAAAAAAGAGACCAGCCGGGAAAGGATATCGCTCTCTTCCGCGCTCAGCAGCGGCTTGGAGATCAACAATTCCCGGTAGGCCTGAGCGGTCTGGTGGACGATGTTGGACCAGTCCAGCCCGGAAACCCGCTCCCGGGCCTGGCGGCACATTTCCTGGTAATCCGCCGGGTCCTGAGAAGCAACCCGCTCGATTTCGGCGGCAAATTCTTCCGGTTCCGCGTCCCCCGGCAGCCGGCTTCCGACCTGCTCGTCGACCAATTCATCCACGGTCTCATTGGACAAACCCACCACGGGAGTTCCCGAAGCCAGCGCCTCAATGATCACCAGGCTCTGCACTTCCATCTGGGACGCGGAGGGGAACACATGGGCCTTGCCCAGATAATCCGGGATTTCTTCATGCGGTACCTGGCCGAGAAAATCCACCCGGTCCAGGCTGTAGCGGTCGCGGATCAGCTCCAATTTTTTCTGATAGGCGGGGTCCAGCGCTTTGCCGATCAGCTGCAGCCGGTAATGCTCGGGCAGATAGCGCAGCACATGGAGCAAATAGCTCTGATTCTTGCGCTCGTTGAGGTAGCCCACAAAGGCGATCGTTTTCTCTTCCTGCCCCGGGTCAGCAATCTGGACGTTCCGGTATTTAGCCAGGTTGCGGCCGTTGGGGATGACATACAGCTGTCCCTGGTAGCCAAATTCCCGGATGGACTCTTCGGCTGTCCGATTGAGGGCGATAATAGCATCGCAGTTGGCGTAAAAATCACCCAGCACCCGGTGGGTGATGGATTCGCTGAAGTTGCTCTTCAATAATTTGACGTTGAAGGCGTCCGTGGTTCCAAAATCCAGCGCCCGGGAAGGCAGCACATGAGCCGTGTGCACAAAGGGCACCCGGTTCATCCGGGCCCAGACCTGGCAGATCAATCCGATCAGGGCCGGGTCATGGGCGTGAATGATCTGGGGTTGAAACTCCGTCAGGAAGTCAAAGATCGCCCGGACCGATTTGACCGACAGCACCGGCATGTGAAATTCATCATCCCCGGCGCTGCGGACCCCGAAAACTTGCAGCTCGCCCTCTGTCTGCTGCAGGCCGGTGGTTTTCTGTGGGCAGATCATCACAACCTGGTGCTCCCGGGCAAAGGCCTCGGCCAGCTCATGAGCTACCCGCCCGGCTCCCCCGCCCATCCCCGATTGAAATAAAGAGGTAAAGACAACTTTCATACTGAATCCTTCTTTTGATCCTGCTGGTGAAGTTGATAATCGAAACGTTCAAAAATCCCGGCGAAACGATCGCGCATCCCTTCAGGGGACAATCCCATCTCCGCCAGGGAATATTCATGTTCACTGCTGTGCCGGCGGGCGCGCCTGGTTTCCAGCTTCAGGATATTTTCATATTTTTCCGACATTTCTAAACCCAACCGCCGGTAAACGGCGGTGACCGTCCGGTGAGCATTTTCCACCAGGTCTTCAAATTTGACCACCGCGTACTGCTCCCGGGGCAGCTGCTCCAGACGACCCAGGGGATAAGTATACCAGTGCTCGGAAGCTTCGAGGATAAAGTCCCGGCTGGCGTAAGCCCGCAGCGGGTTCCCCAGCAGCTGCCATTCAGTCTCTTTCAAACTGAGATGAGAGGAGACAGCTTCCAGCGGATTACGCACCAGGTAAATAAAGCGAGCTCCGGGATAACGCTTCAGCAGCGTATCCACCATGGGAGAAAAATTGGGGTTCTTGGCCAGATAATGCACATCCTCCGCCCGGCGGGCATAAAGGTGGCGCTGCAGGCAGGCGTGATAAAAATCCATCATCCGTTTTTTGCCGGCGGGTTCCATCTGGCTGTCATAATAAATATAACGGTCAGTTTCTTCCAGCATAGCGGCAAAAGACCAGATCTTTAACGCTGAAAAGATATGAATCCAGAGGTACTCATCTTCTTCCGGACCCCGGATGCGCAGTTTATGAAAAACGTTATCCTCCTGCAGCCCGCGCTCCCAGCGCCGCAGCAAACCGCGGAGGGGTATCCCCAGGGTGCGGATGATTTTGGCGAAACCGCGGATCAATTTGCGCAGAAAGACCGACGGGGCCAGAAATATCTCCCAGGTCTTCATGGAAATGAAGTTCTCTTGATCCCGGGAGAGCAGGCGGTGGAAAAAGGTGGTTCCGCTCCGCGGATTCCCGATGATAAAAACGGGTTCTTTCACCTTTACCCGCCGGTACCCCCGGAAAAAGATCTCGTCCAACCCCAGGCTGATCCAGATCACGAGTTCAACCGGCAAATAAACGGCCGCAGCCAGGAGCACGACCCCCAACCGCTTCAGGCTCAAGCGGTAATTGGTCTCTCTGTTTCCCCAGAACGACCGGCGCAAAAACCTGCCCAGGTCCTGAAAATTATAAGAACTCACAACCCTACCTTCCTGATCAACTTTCCCTTGATCCGGGTCCGGAAAGCGCTGCCCTTTTTCCTCCCGGATAGCGGCTGCTTACAGACGGTCAGATCTTGCCCAGGGCTCTGATCACCCGCTCCGGAGTGAGGGGAAATTCGTCTATCCACACGCCGATGGCGTCATGAACCGCGGCAGTGACCGCCGGGGCCACCGGGATGAAGGGCATTTCGGCCATCCCCCGGGCGCCAAAGGGTCCGTTTTCATCAGCATCTTCAATAATTACCGACCTGACTTCTGCGGGGACATCGCGCACGGTGGGAATCAGATAAGTGGACAATTTATCCGTCATGACCCGGCCTTCTTCCTGGATAAAGTTTTCCGTGAGGGCATATCCCAGGGCCTGGACCACCCCGCCTTCAATCTGGCCTTCCACCAGATCAGGGTTGATCGCTTTCCCGACATCGTTGACGCTGATGAATTCCAGCACTTCAATCGCCCCGGTTTCGACGTCAACCTCCACTTCCACAGCCTGGGCGACATAGCCGTAAGCAAAATTGGGTTTGGATTCTCCGGTCTCGGGGTCAAAATCGGTGGTCGGGGGCGCCAGATAGGTATAATCAGCCTTGGCCGGCCGCTCTTCGTCCTTCCATTTCTTCAGCGCTTTTTTCGCGGCGCCGATCACGCTGTTTCCCGCCATGAAAGTCATCCGGGAAGCAGAGACGCTTCCCGAGTCTCCGGCTTCAGCCGTATCCTCACCGACCAGGCGGACAATCTCAGGGCTGACACCTACGGCTTCAGCCGTCATCTGCACGATGGCCGTGTGCGCCCCCTGGCCCACTTCGGTCGCGGCCTGGCGGACGATCACTTCCTCAATTTCTGCCTTACCGTACAGTTCCACAGCCGCCCAGGAATTCTCCTGATAACCCAGGGAGAAACCCACGTTTTTAAAGCCGCAGGCAAAACCTATGCCCCGCTTGAGATAAGGCTGCGCCCCTTCCCGCGGACGATCCATTCTCCTCCAACCATCTGGAGTTTGATCCCAGAATGATTCCTCCGCGCACCTTTCCACGACCTCGGGCAGGCTCACCGCCCCGGGAAGAGGCGTTTGCACAGACATCAATGACCCTTCCCGGAGGATATTGCGCAGGGCGATTTCCACCGGTTCCAGGTCCAGGGCCTCGGCTAATTTATTGATCTGGCATTCGGCCGCGTAAGCCCCCTGCGGTCCCCCGAATCCGCGGAAGGCCCCTCCGGGGACTTTATTGGTGTACACCGCCCGGGTATCCACCTTGACGTGAGGAATCTCATAAGGGCCGGTGCACATCAGGGTGGTGTTTCCCAGCACCTTATTGGAAGTATACATATAAGCCCCGCCGTCGGAGGTCACATCCACTTCTGCGGCCAGGATCTTTCCCTCCCGGTCAGCTCCCCAGCGGGCTTTGATCCGATAGGGATGACGTTTGTGATGCCCGATGATGGATTCTTCCCGGCTCCAGACGGTTTTCACCGGACGGTTAATCCCCCGTTGATGCAAATCCAGAGCAGCCAATCCCAGGAGGATCTGGATGGAAATATCCTCCCGCCCCCCGAACGCCCCCCCTACCGCCGGATGAATGACCCGCACCTGATCCTGCTCCAATCCCAGGGCGTGGGCGATCTGCTCCTGCTCTTCATGGGCCCACTGTCCGCCCACGGCCACGGTTACCCTGCCCTGATCGTCGATATAGGCCATCCCCGCTTCCGGCTGCAAATAGGCATGCTCCTGAGCAGGCGTGTGGTATTCGCCTTCGACGATCACCGCGCACTCCTGAAAAGCCTGGTCCACATCCCCTTTCCGGATCCGGAAGCTTTCCATGACGTTGGTGCCCTGGTCGGGATGCAGCAGTTCAGCCCCTTCCTTCACCGCTTCGAGGGGATCAAGGACCAGGGGCAGATCCTGATACTCTACCTCGATCAGCTTCAGCGCCTGGCTGGCTGTTTTTTCATTTTCAGCCACCACGGCCGCCACCTGGTCGCCCACAAACCGCACCCGGTCAGCATACTCCTTGCCCGAGCCCGGACCGCAGAGCACCGGCTGATCGGGGATCTGCAGGCCGTATTCATTGACGGGCACATCCGCCGCGGTGTAAACCGCGGCCACCCCGGGCAGCGCCTCCGCTTTTGAGGTATCTACCTTTTTGACCACAGCATGCGGCCGATCAGCGAAGAGTATTTTCAAAAACAGTT
Organism: Anaerolineales bacterium; assembly: GCA_034520505.1. Taxonomy (GTDB): domain Bacteria; phylum Chloroflexota; class Anaerolineae; order Anaerolineales; family UBA11858; genus B10-G9. Next base: position 22,096 of record JAXHNK010000002.1, read on the forward strand.
GGTTTTCTGCTGATAAATCACCTGAATAAAGGGTCTTTCCGGTAACCTTGCCGCGGGCGTCCACCCGGATTATCGATTTTCCAATAGCTGTCATATCTTTTTTACCTTTTAATCTCATCTTGGCTTATGTCTCCTGTAATCTCCGGCGTTCTAACCCCAGAATCCGCTGGATAACGGCCAGCGAACTGGCGTAAGTAGGATCCATCCCGTAATAGGAAAGGGTGCCGGCACCCAGGTTCTTCCCCTTGCTCAGGGGAGTATCCGAAGCATAATGGAGGATACCGAGGTCAAACGGCAGCCTGTCCAGGTTGACGATTTCATCCGTCGGGTGGCGTTTGGGGCGGTACATTTCATAGACCGCGGAAAGATACGGCCCGGCTTCCATTTCAATATCGGTGTAGCCTTCCCGGTAAAAGACGTCCATGTAGCTCTGGTTCTGGAGGAACGTGCCCTGCACCGTGACCGCCTTCTGATTATCCAGGACGGTCCCGTAAATCAAATAGGGAGCGACATCCGCAGAGTCAAACGCCCGGGGGCAGAGATACGTGTTCCGGGAGTGCTCATCATGGACGACATAAGGGATCATCACATCCCCGACCACCCCGTTGAGGGTCGCCGCTTTCCCGATGGTATACACGCCCAGCACCCTCCCCACTTGTTCAGCGACCTCGATGAGCAGGTTATAAGCCGCCAATCCCAGCGGATAATCGATGTTGAGGATCAGGGCGTCGCTCTCCCGCAGATAATCCAGATCCCGGCCCTGGGGCCTGAGCCGGGGGTCCATCCAGTCGGGTTTCAAAGAAGACAGGCGGAAGACCTGGGCGTCGACATCGAAAAAGTGTTTGCTGTCCACCCGGGTGATCCCGCACTCGGCTTCGTGGCGGTTCCGCCGGTCCTCAATCTCAGCCGCCCGGGGATCCTGCAAATATTTTTTCAGGGCATAGTACCAGAAATTTTCCTGGCTGGAAGGAACTGCCTGGGACTGGATCTGCTTCCACTCATCCAGCAGCTCGACATGGTTGTACTCCTCCAGATAGGCCTGAATCTCCTCCCGGTTGATCAGGGCAAACCCGGAAAGCAAATTGCTCAAGCTGTGGGTGTTGCTGGACACAAAATATACCGGACTCTCGGTGAGATCCGGGACCTGCTCCGCGATGTTAGTCCACCAGTAATTGGTCGCCCGGTTGTATTCGATCAAGGACCCATCAAGCAGCCGCACCTGAAAGGCGCATTCTTTACCCTTGATTTGCTCCAGGCGGGCGGGAAAATCATCGCAGCAGATTGACCGCCAGCGGTTGAGGTCGCCCTCGGACATCTGCAGGAGAGCGGCCAGCTCTTTCCTGCGTTCGGCGTCCTGGAATCCCTGCTCCAGGTCCAGATCCCGGGGCAGATGCCCCAGCAGGCGGTGGAGCTTATTCCATTCGATCTGATAGGCGGTTACCAGCGGGATGACATCATCGATATCCGAGCGGCTGGCGATCAGGCAGGCTAACAAACCCTTTTCCTGCTGGTAAAAACAGCGCCTTCTCCGGGCCGCTCCCGAAACCTGCTCCCAGTTCCAGACATCGTCATAACCCGCCCGTTGAAAGACGCTGCCGCTCTGACCGAGGATGACCTCTTTGACGTCCCGGATGCACTCGGGAAGGCGCAGCGAAGCGTAGATAAAGGCTGACATATCCGGAGCCGTCCCCCGGGCCCGGGGGTGGAGCAGCGAATTCATCGCGGTGTGTACTTCCTCCAGCGACCGGATCTGGACGGCATCGGTGGTCCTGAGCAGGGAATAATAAGACCTGGTATAAAGCTCTACTTCTTCCGATGCGGTATAGGGTACAGTTCGTTCCATATCGTCCTCAGGCTGGTTCGTGAGCGTGCTCGGTTAACTGATCCTGAAAGTCATATCCCTTGAGCGCGGGGAACATTTCCCGTTGAACCCAGGCTTCATCCAGGCCCATTTCCATCAGGCTGTATTGATGGCGGCTCTGATAGCTGCGGGACCGGATCGTTTGCTCTTTCAGCACCCGGCGGAACGCGGGGGAAATCTCCATCCCGAACTGATCGTACACCCTTTCCATCACTTTCTGGGGGTTGGTGACAAACTCCGCAAATTGAATCACCGTATAGCGGTTTTCCGGCAGCATCTGGAGTTTTTGATGGGGATAGCGGTACCAGTGTTTGATATGCTCCAGTAACACATCCCGGAGCGGATAGTCCTCCGCCGGGGAGCCGAAAGTGTGCCAGTGATTGGCCCACATATTGATGGTAGAGGGGACGACGTCCGTCGGTTCCCGGACAATATTGATAAATTTTGCATCGGGAAACTGCTTCAGCAGCGTTTCCACCATCGGCGAAAAATCGGGGTTTTTGGAAATATAGCGCTTTCCACCGTGATAATAAACATGGCGCTGGAGCAAACTCCGGAAATAACCGATTTCGATCCTCCTGCGCTCCTCCGGAACCATCTGGTCGTAATAAATATATTTTCTGGCCAAATTCGGGAAGGGGAACAGGGCGAACAAGTTGTAAGAGGACCAGATGTGATAAAACAGGTGGCTGTCCTCTTCGTACTGCCTCATCCCGGTTTTATGCATATAGGAATAATCGTTGAGCGTTTCATCAAAACGGTTGACAATCCAGCGGACAGGACTGCCGATCATCCGGCTGATCATCCGGATCAGATTGATGAATTTCCGGTAAGAAACCGAGGGGGCGAAATAAATTTCCCAGGTCCGGATCCCGGTAGATTGGTCATCTTCCAGCAGCAGCCGGTGGAGAAAAGTGGTCCCCGAGCGGAAATTGCCGATGACAAAAATGGGCTCTTTCAAACTCTCGTTTTTATATCCCGGATAGAAGATTTCATCCAGCAGGTTGCCCAGAGCGAGGTAGAGGACCCAGAGCGGATAAACCAGAAAAATGCCCAGCAGGAAAAGCAGGCGCTTGGCGGACAACCTGGCGGGGGTATTCCGCGCCCTGAAAAAGCTAAAATACAGATGTTTAAAGTAATCTTTGAGGTTGAGCAGCATAATTATTTTTCAACTTTATTCTCTAATTTGCCCTGTGCGGTCAGCGTTTTTGGGGCTGCCGGGTTCCTCCAGCAGCAGCCAGCCGATCGTCATCTCAAGACAAGGAAGCAGCAGGGGATTCCGGGCACCGGATCCTGTGTGTCCGGTTTTCATCCACCCGGCTTATTTGCGCTTCAGGACGTCTTCCGGGCGGGACAGCTGATAGACCAGGGAATAGATGATGGTCACCAGTCCAAAACCGATAATGGCCAGGAAAAAGGCGACGACCACTTCCGCATAGATATCAGGCGCCCAGGGCAGCCCCCGCTGGAGGCCAGGGGGGACGTCTATCCACTGCTGGGTCTTATTCGCGTCCACGAGCAGATTCGCCCCGGCATAAGCCATGACCGAAATCGTGCCCATCAACATAAAGCCGATGCCCCGCCACACGGGATGCACACCCGGCGGCTTTTCTTTGACCTCTCGCTGGTACTGCTGGTATCGTCCCATCACGCACCTTCTTTCTGACTGGCCTGCTCGATGGCTTTAATTATTTTATAGTAGCCTGTACAGCGGCACAAGTTCCCTGAGACAGCGTCAGCTATCTCGGTTCGGGAGGGGTTCGCTTTTTCTTCCAATAATTTGACGGCTGACATCACAAAACCGGGCGTGCAGTAACCGCACTGAACCGCGCCCTGATCGATAAAAGCCTGCTGGACCGGGTGCAGGCCCTGATCATCCTCCAGGCCTTCCACCGTGATGATCTCTGCCTGATGGGCGCGGGGGGCCGGCACCAGACAGGCCATCACCGCGATCCCGTCCAGGAACACCGTGCAGGCGCCGCATTCACCTTCTTCGCAGCCCACCTTGGACCCGATGAGGCCCGCCTGGTCCCGGATCAGGTGCAGCAGCGTGTCCTCATGTCCCCGGTGGAAAGTGTATTTCTTTCCGTTAATCGTGGTCTGAATGGGGGTTTCCCCTTCCACCAGACTGCTGGAATCGAGGTCCTCCCGCGTCTGGCTGCCGTTTCGCCCCCGGAGCAGCACGGGATCCTCACTCAGCCGGTCCAGGTGCTCTCCGCGGGATATTTCTGTCAGCCCCCGGCGGACCAGGACTTCACTCATCGCCGTCCGGTAAGCGGCTGAGCCCCTGATATCATCGATGGGCGAAGCTGCCTTTCTGGCCAAAGCCGCCGCTTCTTCGATGGTTTCCTCGTTCAATACCTTTCCAGCAAGGAAATCTTCCACCTCGGCGGCATGGATGATCCGGGGGGCAACGGCCCCCAGCGTAACCACCGCCCGGGAAACCCGCCCGTCCTCAAGAGTGAGCAGGGCGCTCATATTGACCAGGGATATCGCCTGGGCTTTCCTCAATCCCAACTTGAGATAAGTCCCCTGCTGGTTATCAGCCAGGGCGGGGAAAATAATTTCGACCATAAACTCATCGGGTTGGATCACCGTCTTCCGCACTCCGGTGTAAAATTCAGCCAGGGGAACAACCCGCTCCCCCCGGGTTGAAACCAGGCGGAGCCGGGCGTCCAGGGCCATCAGGGGAACGATGGTGTCATTGGCCGGAGATGCCGTGATCAGGTTCCCGGCGACGGTCCCGGAATTCTTAATCTGGGGAGCTCCCACCTCCCAGCAGGACAGGGCCAGGGGTAGGGCCCGTTCCCTGATCAGGGAGGAAGCCAGACAGTGGTTGTGGGTGACTGTCGGACCGAGATGGATTTGATCCTCTTCATCCAGGCTGATGGTATCAAACCCGGGGACGCGGGAAACGTCAATCAGGGTCTCGACCTGTTCGTGAAGCCCCTGGCGCATTTCTAAAACCAGGTCAGTTCCCCCGACAACAATCCGGGCTTTCTCCTTTTTTTCCGCCAGCAGGTCGATAATTTCGTCTAAAGATGCCGCGTTGATGTATTCCTTCCACATAACCTTCTCCACTTACCTTTTGCTGTTGATTATAAAGTAGAAAGGGAGACTCCCTTTCCCCCCCCTTGAACCATGACCACTTCCGCCATAATACTGAGGGCAATTTCTTCCGGGGTTTCGGCATTGAGATCCAACCCGATGGGGGCATGAACCTGGTCCACCCGCTCTTCACTGACCCCGTCTTCCAGCAGGGCTTCCCGGGTCAGTTTCCAGCGCCTCCGGGAGCCAATCACACCCACATAAGCTGGATGATGCTCCAGGATACCCGGCAGTCCTTGGGTGTCGATGCCCATGTTCCGGGTCGCCAGCACAACCGCCGTCCGGGAATCCAGATCAACCTGGTCGGGCAGCTGGTCAATTTCACAGACCAGATAGCGGTCGGCTTCTGGAGCTGATTCGGGCGTGCAGAACTCTTCCCGGTCATCATTCAGGATCACCCGGTAGCCCAGCCAGTGGGCCAGCCGTACGACCTCTCTTCCCACGTGTCCTCCGCCGACGATGATCAGCTGAAAAGGTACCTGCAGGGGTTCGATGAAGACATCCAACACTCCCCCACACACCCCCGGATCCCCTTCCCCGGGGTCGATAAGGTCAAAGGAAAGAATTTCTGGTTTCCCTGATTTCATGGCTTCCAGGGCCCGGGCGATCACCCGGCCTTCCACTTCTCCCCCACCGACAGTGCCGACGATGCTTCTGTCAGGGTAGACGAGCATTTTACTGCCCTCTTTACGGGGTGTTGATCCTTTGGTTTTGACCACCGTACACAGGGCTCCAGATTTCCCCTGGTCCGTTAGTTCAGCGAGGGCGTTAATCAATTCTTGATCCATAACCGGCCTTTTTTCTACGCCTCTAATAAGCTGAGCATCACCGGAAGCAGCTGTTTTTTACGGGATACCACGCCGTCGGCAAACCTGGTCCCATCCGGCTGGGTGGGATAAGGCAAATCGTCAAAAGTCGGCGGGGGATCAATGGTCAACAACCGGCTGGAGCCTCTGACCACATCGGTGACCATCAAGACAGAAAAATTCAGGCCCCGATTCTGACATAATTTTTCCAGGGATCGGCGCAAAGACTTGAGATGCTTATCCACCTGCATGAGGTCGGTGACTTCGGCCTGAGAAATTGAGAATTCCATCTCCCCGGACTGATAGGTTTTCATATCCGCAGTCACGATGTCATCCGGATCGCGAGTGGAGATGTCCGCTCCCGCTTTCAGAACGTCCTTGCCAAAAGATTCCACCGATTCCCCTTTGAGGGGGCTGTCCCAGGAAAAGGCCCAGCGGCCCAGGCGGTCGGCCGCCCGGTGATCCCGCTCGGTGGTGGTGGGGGAAGTGAACAGCAAAGTGTCGGAAACAATCCCGGCCAGCAGCATCCCCGCGATCTCCGGAGGAGCGCTCAGCCCTGCTTCCTCTATCCGCTCGGAGATGAGCGTGCTGGTGCTTCCGACCACATCGATGGAAAAACGGATGGGAACGCGGGTGACCGGATTGCCCAACCGGTGATGGTCGATGATCTCCACCAGCCTCGCTTCCTCCAGGGCGCCGACAGCCTGTTCGGTCTCATTGTGATCGACCAGGACCACGTTCACCCGGGGCGGGTTGAGAATATCACGCTGCCGGGAGATGCCCAGATATTTTCCGGTTTCATCCACCACAAAGAAATAATTTCGCTCCTCCCGCAGCACCCGGTTGACCGCGTCCCGGATCCGGCTGTTCTCTTTAAACTGGGGAACCCCGGTGTCCGCCGCCTCATGACAGGGCATCTCCAGCAGTTCAGCAATTTTCATTTCCTGCCGCTGCGGATGGGGGCCTACCAGGTCAGCCAGGAAGGAAAACAGGGTCAACCCGGTGATCAAACCGTAGGGTTTTCCGTCTTCTTTGATGATGGGAGCGACCCCGCCCGTGCGGCTGGCGATATCCCAGGCATCACGCAGGGGTTGATTGGGCGCAACCGTGTCCATCCGCCGTCCAACCGATTCAAATCGGGGAGACACATCCGTGAGCAGCAGCGGAGGAGAAATATCCAGCCGGTCTAACACCCAGGTGGTTTGCGGATTTATTGATCCGGCCCGGGCCGCTTCCGCCCGGATGCCGTCTTCTTCCTGGAGAAGCCAGGCATAACCGATGGCTGAAGCGATCGAATCAGTATCCGGGCTGACATGCCCGATGACGTACGTGGTTTTTTCCATAATCTCTGAACTCTTCTCGTACATAATGCTCAATAAGCGGTTTTTTACATGAGTCTACTCATAAAAACTTCTCATCCCATTATATCAGAAGGGCTTCCGGGATGACCATCCATTTTCCGAACAAACCGCCGCTGCCTGACAGGGTTACAGCCCAGGTTTTTACTTTACCCTGGAGGCAAACACTGGTGGATAATCATTCCCTCAGGCCGTGGACTTCAAAGCCCGCCAGATTTTTTCGGGAGTGACCGGATTTTGATCGATATCAACACCGCTGGCGTGGAAAACAGCGTTTCCCACCGCAGGAGCGACACCGTCCATGGGTATTTCTGCCACCGCTTTTACCCCGAAGGGATGCGAGGGTTCGAAACGTTTCAATAAAGATGGTTTCCAGCTCCGGCATCTCGTCCGAGCGGAAAATATGGTAGTCCCTGAAGTCAACCTCCCGGGCCCATCCCCGCTGATCGTAGACCATTTCTTCGCTGACCGCATAGCCCAGCGCCTGGGTCATCCCCCCTTCAATCTGTCCGGAAGCGGTGACCGGGTTGACGATGACCCCGCCGTCCACCGCCATCACCAGGCGGTCAACCACCACCTGACCTGTTTCCACATCCACCGTCACCTCGGCAAATTGAGCACCGAAAGGAGGGGGAGAGACCGGCGACATAAAGGATCCCACGGCCATGATCTGCTCCTGATCCGCATGATGCAGGGAGTGGAGCGCGATCTGCTCGATCGACACATCCCTCCCGTCGGGCGCGAGGGCGCAGCGGTTGGACAATTCAATATCCAGCGCCTGGACGGGATCGTACTCCTCATTTTCATTGAAGATCATCTGTGCTCGTTCCCGCAGCCGATCGGCGACCTTGGTGGCAGCGTCAACGACCGCCGCTCCCGAGATGTAGGTCGTGCTGGAAGCGTAAGCTCCCTTATCGAAAGGGGTGAAATCGGTATCCGAGGAATAGACGATGATATCTTCCAGGGGCACTCCGAGGATCTCCGCGGCCATCTGGCCGAGCACGGTATCCGACCCGGTCCCCAGATCCGTCGCCCCGACCAGCAGGTTAAAGGAACCATCATCATTGAGCTTCAGGCTGGCCCCTCCCATATCCAGATAGGGAATGGCTGTGCCCTGCATGACCAGGGCCACACCGATCCCCCGGCGGAGGTGGGGTTTGTCGGGAACCACCTGCCAATCCGGATTGCCGTATTTTTGATCCCAGCTGACAGCTTCCTTACCCTGCCTGACGCATTCCACCAGGCCGTTGGTCTGAATGATTTCCGGGGAAGGCTCCCGGCCTTCGCTCCAGGCCATGCTGAAAGGGTGAAGTTCCCCCGCCCGGAGGGCGTTCTTCAGCCGGAATTCCAGGGGATCCAGTCCCAGCTGATGGGCTATCTTTTCCATATGGCGTTCGACCGGCCAGTAACCCTGGGGAACGCCGTACCCCCGATAAGCCCCGGACGGCGGGGTGTTGGTGTAAACGATATCCGCATAGAAGCGGATGTTGGGCGACTCCCGGTAGGGTCCGTCACCCACATAAAGCGCCATTGATTTATGGCCGGTGTTGCCGGTCACGGTCAGGGCATGAGCCCCGTTCGCCCCGGTGTCGCTGAGAGCGTACATTTCATTGGCCGTAATGGTCCCATCCCGCTTTACGCCCGTTTTCAACCTGATGCGCATGGGATGGCGGGACCTCGACGCATAAAATTCCTCTTCCCGGGTAAAGACATACTGAACCGGCCGGCCGGTGGCCAGGGTCAGATGGGCGGCGACATCGTCAATCAGCATCTCCTGCTTACCGCCGAATCCGCCGCCGATGCGGGGTTTGATCACCCGGATGCGCTTGAGCGGCAGGTCCAGGACAGGGGCGATCATCCGCCGGACGTGAAAAGGGACCTGGGTGCTGGTCCTGATCACCAACCGGTCATCTTCGTCCCAATAAGTGACCACGACATGCGGTTCGATATGCGCCTGCTGCACCTTGGGCACCACATATTCCGCCTCAATGATCTCATCGGCCTCCGCGAACCCCTGCTCCGGGTCCCCGATATCGATGCGGATTTCCGCGGCCAGGTTCCGGGAGGGGTCTGATTCATCAAAATTGACATAATCCTCTTGATCGTGGATCACCGGCGCCCCGGGTTTCATTGCGCCGCGGAGGTCGAGAACCGGTTCCAACACATCGTATTCCACCTCTATCGCCCTGACGGCCTGCTCGGCGATCTCCTCGGTCTCGGCAGCCACAAATGCCACCCGGTCACCGACAAAGCGCACCTTGTCGTCCAGAGAATAACAATCCAGCGGCCCTGGAATGGGGTCCGACTGCCCGGCGGTGGAATAGGGCACCCGGGGGACATCCTGATAAGTGAGCACAGCGGCCACCCCGGGCATCGCCCGGGCTTTTTCGGCGTCAATCCTGGTGATCCGGGCATGAGCGTGCGGGCTGTGGAGGACCTTGGCATAGAGCATATCCCGCTTATCAATATCCGCCGCAAAAGCCGGTTTGCCCTGAACGAGCTTGACCGCGTCCACTTTTTCCTTGGGTTTTCCTACCTGCTGCCAGGCTTCCGGTTCTGTGGTCACTTTCAATTTAGAAACCACTTTTTCAGCAGTCAGGGTGTTTCCTTCCGCGTCCTTAAACTGCCAGGGCGCGGACGGCTCAGCCGGCGGTCCTTCGGTCCATTCCACCGGGGCTTTGATGGGGTCCTCAATCGGCTGCACGTCCTCACCGCGCAGGCGGGCAGCCGCCCGCAGCACAGCTTCCACCGGCTTTTTATAGCCGGTGCAGCGGCAGAGCACGCCCGATAAGGCATCCCGGACCTGCTCCTCGCTCGGGTCCGGTTCGCGTTCGATCAATTCTCTGGCTGCCAGGACCATCGCCGGGGTGCAGTAACCACACTGGATCGCCCCGGTTTTGACAAATTCCTGCTGGAGGATATGCAGGCCCGGGCTTTCCTTCCACCCCTGCTGGGGATGCTCGCCCATCTGCTCGATGGTTTCAATCCGGCGGCCTTCCGCCTGGGCGGCCAGGAGGAGGATCGAATTTACCGGTTTGCCGTCCAGCAGGACGGTGTCCGAACCGGTCAGTCCGTGTTCATCCCCAAACTTAACCCCCCAGAAACCCAATTTTCGCAGGGCCTGGAACAAACTCTCTCCGGGCGCAGCCCGGACCTGATACTTTTCATCGTTAATTAACAGTTCTAGATCCATCATGATTTTCCGTTCCCTTCACTTAAACCATCCATCTTTTCCAAACAACGCCTGACCAGCACAGCGGCGGCATCGGACCTGTATTCAGCCGACCCCCACTGATCCCCTGCCTCCCGGTAAGCGTCCGCCGCTGCCGCTTCGGCCCCATCAGCGGTGGGACCATCCAGGGCCAGCACAGGCAGTTTCCCGTGACCCCCGAGGATAACCCGGGTGCGCCCGGAGGCCCACTGCGCTGCCGCAGCACAAACCAGCGGCTGATCGGCCGGGGTGCGGGCGACATATTCATAGGCCAGCTGAACGTTCCGGGGGATCAGGATCTCGGTGATCAATTTACCCGGCAGCCATTCTCCCCGCAGTCCCAGGATATCACCCAGGTGCTCCTGAACAGGATCCTGACCATCCTGCTCACTGATCAGGATGGGATCCAGGGCATAAAAAACAACCCCGATCGGGGAGCGGCCGTCCGCTGCCATCAGGCTCCCGGCGGCGGTAGCGACCTGCCGGCGGTTGTAGCTTTCTTGCTGCCGGATGCTTTTCACCAGGGCGGACGGCAAATCCGGATAGTCCAGCAGCCCCTGGAGGGTGACAGCTGCCCCAACGGCCAGCGTTTTTCCCCGGTCGGCAATTTCATCCAGGTCCAGATTCTGGATATCGACCACTGCGAACTGTTCCCGGGTTTTGCGGTTGACTTCCAACCCCCCACCCAGGACGACGGTCCTGGGCTGCGGGCGGTTCAACAAAGCAAGGGCTTCCTCCCTGGTAGAAGGACGATGATATTCAACGATCATAGTAAATAATTCCTCTGTTTACTCCGCTCCGGCAAACGGATTCTCGTTTGCCGGAGCTCGTTCACTGGGTTTCCCTTTCGTTCAATCAATCTGAAGAAAAGGTGTCGATAAGCAGCTTGACACTGCCCCCCACGGGATAAAGGATAGGGGTGGTAGCGCCGTGCTCGATGTATTGAGCAACTTTGGCCTTAGCCTCTTCAGGCGTCCCGGAGGCGGTGATGCGGTGGATCAAGGAATCCGGGACGAGATGTTTGGCCTCCTGAATCTGGGCATGAGTTGCGGGCCAGCCGAGGATGGATTGAATTTCGGCCACGATATCCTCGGACACCCCCGAAGCCTTGGCGATATGCGGCTGCTGGGCCAGATACTGGGTGAGCAGCTCCCGGCTGGAATCGATCGCTTCCTCGTGATCTTCAGCCACCGAGCAGACCACCAGCTGCGGCCGATCGATGTCAGCGAGATCCCGGCCGGCTTTTTTAGCGCCCTTCTCGATCTGTTCCATGGCCATATCATTATATTCCACAGGAACACAGTAGTTCAACACCACGCCGTCGGCGATCTCTCCGGACATTTCCAGCATCTTGGGGCCGGTAGCGCCGATCATAATGGGCACATTGCGCGGTTCAGTGCGCCCATGCACGACATCAAGCTCAATCTCGTTGACATGGACAAATTCACCGTCAAAGGTAACCCGTTCCATATTCAACAGCCGCCGGAGCACAATCACCGTCTCCCGCATGGCGGTAAGCGGTTTGCTGCGGTCTATCCCCACGTTTTCAGCCAGCGGATCCCACCAGGCGCCGATCCCGCAGATCACCCGGTCTGGAGCCAGATCATCCAGGGTGAGAAAGGTGGAAGCCAGCAGACCGATGTTCCTGGTCCAGTTGTTGATCACCCCGGAGCCAATCTTAATCTTCTCGGTCACGGCCGCATAAGCAGCCATGGGGACGATAGCGTCCCGCACCAACCGGGATTCTGCCTGCCAGACCGCGTCAAAACCTTTTTCTTCCGCATACTGGACATAATCCAGCCCGTCCCGCAGATCATGGGCATCCTGCAAATAAAGAGCATATTTCTGGGTCATAACCATTCCTCCATAGAATACTATATTACGATTAATTTAGTGATTTTTTTCTTTTCTGAACTCCGCTTCGACCAGTTTTAAATCCTCCGGCTCATCCAGATCCAGAGCGAGAGCGGGCAGTTCACAGATCACCAGACGGGCTCCCGCTTCCTTGGCCCGCTGACAGTGTTTTTCAAAGGAGCCTTCCCCGAAATCATACTCAATCAAACCAGCGGGACAGACTGCGAGGGCGTTTGTACCCTGCCGGCTGCGGTCGGGTGAAACTACCACGACCGGGGGATCGTTGGTGTAAGACAGCAGTTTGCTGATCTCCTCCCTTGACAGACCGGGGATATCGGCTGGTAAGACCAGAATTCCACAGGTTTCATAACTTTTAACGATTTCAGCAGCCCGGGTCAGGGCGATATTCAACCCCGGGTTGCCATTCTCCTGAACGGTCCGCGCTCCCAGGTCCCGGGCAAGGGAAAGCGCCGCGGGATCGCGGCTGACGACCAGGACATTTTCGATCTCAGGAACAGCGGATATTTCTTTGAGGGTATGAGCTAATAAGTACTCGTTGAGTTCCGCACGTTCATCCACCGACATCACTTCGGCCAGCCTGGATTTCCCCCTGCGCAGCGGTTTCACTGGAACTATTGCCCATATGGCCATGCAAATACCTCCTAAGTTAAACCTTCTCCAAATGTTAAAGTTTCCCGGGCCAAACGGACCCGGTCTTCAATGTTTTTCATCCAGGTGTCTGTCACCAACACCCCTGGTTTCCGGGGGGTGAGGGAACCGATCTGGTCTTCGAGATCCTGATCCCTGCTGTCCAGCACAAAACCAGTGAGTAAATCCCGGTAGTGTTCGGCCACCGCCCGGGCGGAGGGCGTAATGCCCATCTCCCGGTACATCTTGGCGGCCGGCCCTTTCAGGGCCTGACCGGCGATCAGCGGGGTGACCGCCACGACGGGTAAGTCCCGCAGCCCTTCCCGGATGGTCCCCACCGACAAGATGGGATCGATGCTCACCCAGGGGTTTGAGGGGCAAATAATCACCAGATCAGCTTCCCCTAAACTTTCCATGACCCCGGGCGCCGGGAGCGCCTCTCCGGATCCAGCAAACTCAAAACCCTTCACCTCCGGCTGGCATCCCTCCCGGACAAAATATTCCTGAAAAGCCAGGACACCCTGATCGGTAAACACCCGGGTAGCCACCGGATCATCACTCATGGGAATCACTTCCGGACCAATCCCCCAGTTGGCGCAGAAATCCCGGGTAATGGCGCTCAAGCTCTGGCCCTGCTCCAGGCGCCTGGTGCGTTCCAGATGGACGGCAAGATCGCGGTCACCGAGTTTAAACCAGGTGGGAGCCTGAAGCTTTTCTAATTCAGCCAGACAATGCCAGCTTTCATCCTTCCGGCCCCATCCGGTTTCGGGATTGGCCCTTTCCGCCAGGGTGTAACAAACGGTGTCCAGGTCCGGGCTGAGGTGCAAACCGAACAGCTGAAAATCATCGCCGGTGTTGACGATCACGGTCAGCTCTTGAGGGGACAGCACCCGCCCCAGACCATCGACCAGTTTGGCTCCGCCCACGCCGCCAGCCAGGGCAACAACGTTCATCACCACCCTCCTCGAGGGACCTCAAACCGGGGCTCCTCAACCCTCATTATACTGGATGGCTTCCAGCAAGATCCGGTGATCTTCATCGAAAAAGATCTTCCTCCTCGGGCCGCAGCAGCTCCTGGAGGGAAGCTTCCCGGAGCTCGTAAGGAAACCCGCGAACATGAACAGCCGGCAGGCCTTCTCCCGCCTGCCCCATCACCAGGGAAGCTCCTGCCGCTAACTCGTCCGCCGCCCCGATCTGCGTGGTCCGCAGCTTCTCCTCAAACAGGTCCGGCTCTCCCCGCAGGTCCACCAGGCCCGGCATCCCGGCCAGGCCAATGGAGGTTCCGACCGTGCCCAGCCGCCAGGACCTCCCATGAGAATCAACAATCATCACGCCGACTTTCACCCCGGTCAGCTGTTCCATCCGCTCCCGGATGATCCCGGCCGATCCATCAGGGTCCTGGGGAAGCAGCAGGACCCAGTCTTTCCGGGCGCTTTCACCGGGATCCACATTCGAATGATCAATTCCGGCGTTAGCGCAGATAAAACCCAGGCGGTGCTCGACGATGATCAACCCCGGCCGGGTGCGCAGAACCTGCTTGCTCTCCTGCAGGATAAGCTCCACTTCCCGGGGGTCTTTCCCGGTCTGTTCAGCCAGCTCCCTGGCCCGCGGGGAAGGGCTGACCCCGGTTAAATTAACTTTCCGCCCTTCCGCTTTGGAGATGATCTTCTGGGCCAGCACCAGGATATCGCCCGACCGCAGGTCAATGCCCCTGACCTCCAGAGCATCCCGGATCAAGGCCGGGAGATCGCTTCCCGGTTTGATCAACGGCAGCCCGGCAAGCGGGGTGATCACCAGGGGTTCAGCGCGCTGGCGGTTCATCCGCATGCTCATTCCGCACTCGAGATCTGGATGCTGGCATGTTTGAGCTCTTTGTTGTATTTATTGAGGTTGACCAGCAGGGCGGTCAGACCCTCCACGATGATCGAAAGGTCGAGATCACCGGCATAATAAGCCCGCATCCCGGCTCCCCGGGTGATCTCAATCACCCGCTCGGCCGCTTCCCGATCATCCGCACAGATGAGCACATCACTGAGGATGGGCTTCCCCAGGTCCTTCAGCATATCCGCCGGCACATTTTGATAAGCGGCAACCACCGGCACATCCTCGCCGAGGATTTCCTGGGCGATCTTGGCCGCCGAGGGAGGCGCGGGCGGTTTCGGATCAGGGAAGCTGATCCTGGCTGTGGCATCCACCAGGATCTTCCCCTGGAGGTCTGCCCGCAAACTTTCCAGCGCTGATTGATGGGCTGAAGCCAAAACAGTCAGCACATTGATCTCACCCAGCCGGGCGGCCTGGGAATTCTCCATCCCCTGGATATTGCCCTTCCCCAGGATGCCGTTGAGCTTTTCTGCAGATTGCACAGCTTTTTCTTCCACGCGGGAACCGATAATTACCGGGTAGCCGTTGGCCGCCCAGCGAAGCGCCAGCCCGTTGCCTTCTTTACCGGTTCCGCCAATAATGGCTATTCGCGGTTTAGGGGTCATATCATCTCTCCTTGCTTGATGAACATCGATTAATGGCTTCGAGAAAATAAGTTCAGGAGTATCTCCCGACATATCCTTCGTAACGGGACCAGATATCCGGAGCTAAAACCCGGGCTTCAGCGGCGATTTTCTCCTCATCCAGAGTGAGCAGTTCCCGGTCCTGCATGAGGAACTTCCCTCCCACCATGGTGGAGGTGATCATGCTCTCCTGCACGCCAAAGATAATCTGCCAGGGTAAATTTCCGGCGCTGAGCGGCGTATGGGGATGATAATCCACAAAAATCAGATCCGCCGTCGCCCCGGGCTCAATCACTCCCAGATTCAACTCCGGGAAATAGATGTTGGCCAGAGCGGCGTTGTTGTGCACACCCATCTGGACGATATCCAGGGCACTCATCCTCCGGGGATCGAGGTGGTTCACTTTGTGGAGGAAATAAGCCGTTTTCCATTCCTCCCACATGGCATGATAAAAACCATCGGTCCCGATCCCGACCGGGATCCCCAGGCGCAGAAAATCTTCCACCGCAGCGGCTCCCACCGCGTTATTCATATTGGACCGCGGTTGATGGGTCAGCCAGGTCCCGGAATCCGCCAGCAGGCGGGCTTCCTGCATATCGATATGCACGCCGTGAGCGACAATGGTCCGGGGGCCGAGCAGCTGATGCTTCTGCAGGCGGTCGACCACCCGCATGCCGCTCCTTTTCAGGCTGTCATACTCGTCTGCCTGGTGCTCTCCGACATGAATATGGAACCCGACGTCATCCCCGGCTGCTTCCCGGCAAGCGTTCAGGGTTTCCGTGCTCAAACTCAAACTGGCATGCAACCCAAAAGCGGCGGCCAGGTGAGAATTTCCGGCCGTTTTTTTGATCATCCGCATGTTCTCCTGGATCCCCGCCCGGGCGTCGTCCTTTCCGTTGCGGTCGGTCACCTCATAACACAGGGCAGCCCGCAGTCCGGCATCTTCGATCACCCCACCGATTACGTCCAGGGAGCCGTCGATGAAATTCGGAGAAGCATGGTGATCAAATAAAGTGGTGGTGCCGTTCTTGATGGCATCCACCGCAAAGACCAGGGCAGAATAACGAACGCCTTCTTCATCCAGGGCCAGGTCCAGCGGCCACCACAGCTTTTCCAGAATTTCCGGAAAATCTTTGGGGGCGTCGCCGGGAATACCCATACCCCGGGCAAAAGCCCCGTAAAAATGGGTGTGGGCACAGATATTGCCGGGCATCACGTACTGCCCCCGGGCATCGAAGGTCTCTGCCTCGGGATATTTTCGGCGCATTTCCTGGTCCAGACCCAGGTCCACTACTGTTCCCTCTTCAATCTTTAACGCATAGCCTTCCTGGATTTCCTGATTTTCTTTCCAGCTGATCACCTTAGCATTCGTAATTAACATGATGTTCTCCTCTAACCTAACGTTGACCGGGACCCGCTTCATCACTGACCAGGGATGAAAACGCCTCCACAAATTGTTCTTGATTTTCTGTTTCCACTGCACCGGGGATGAACCGCCGCACCCAGTCTACCGCCTCCGGGGCTGATAAGCCCTGCTGGAGTTGAGCCAGGCAGGCTAAAAAAGTGCCGGTGCGGCCGATCCCGGCCAAACAATGAACCGCAGTGTTTTCCCCCGCTTCCCCCGCTTCCTTGACCTCCCCCAGCGCCCGCAAAAAACGCTCCCCGTCCGGCGGCAGGCCGTGATCAGGGACAGGCAGGTGAATGACTTTCAGGCCGTTTTCCCGATAATGCCCGATCAGATCCCCTCCACTGTAAGTGAGGTTTTCCTGTTTTTCGGTGAGCACCACCACCCGGTCAACCTCCTGTTCCTGATAGGCTTCCCAGATCCGCCGGGAAGGATCAAAAGGACCAAAGGGCATCGGGCTGCGGTAGACAGCGCCGGGGAAATCGAACGGAAGCCTGGTCAGCATCGTCGATCCGCCTTTTCCTTCCATCCGGGTACCCCCTGAAGCCGGAGGATGGTTATCCGGGGGATCGAAAACACCCCGGTAAAAGACAACCCGGGGTGCCTGTCTGAATCACTGACTGCTTGCTGATGATTAAAATGTACGCCTGATTGATCTCCCCCCAAACTGCAGTTAACCTGCCCAGAGACGAATGTAGAATTTAGCATAGGATCGGCGACTCAAGTCTAATCAAATCGGTAGCACTTTTCGTCAAAGAACTCCTCGACGCCGCTGCGGTTCATCAGAACCCCGGCGACCACCGACCCATGGTACTATTTATTTTACCACGAACCCCTTGAACCAGAATACATGCTTGGAAACTTCAACCTCTCCTCCATCCGGTTCCAGTTCGTTCCTGTCAGTCCTGAAGCTGGCGGGCCAGCCAGTCCTGGTCCACGGGGACCCGTTTAAACCGGACCCCGGTTGCGTTATACACCGCATTAACCACCGCCGGGGGAACTGACATGGTGGAGATCTCGCCCACCCCTTTCGCTCCGTAAGGACCCTCCGCGGTGGGATCTTCCACGATCAAGGATTCCATCACCCGGGGCACATGCTTGATGGAAGGCATCCGGTAGCGGGCCAGATGATCGGTGATCACCCGGCCGTTTTCCAGGATGAACTCTTCGGTGAGCGCATGACCCAACCCCATAATGATCCCGCCCTCAACCTGCCCTTGCAAACCCAGAGGATTGATGGCTTTACCGACATCGGTGGCTGCGATGGTTTTGAGCACCTGGACTTCGCCGGTTTTCAGATCAACTTCCACTTCGATAGCCTGGGCCGCAAAGGAATAAGCAAAGTGTTTATCGCCTTCTTCGCCCAGCGGGGTGGTTTCCGGAGCCCAGTATTCATAGGCTATTTTCGGCTCCCGTCCTTCCTCCCGCATCGCCTTCCCGATCTCCTGGAAGGAAAGGGTCTTCCCGTTCATCCGGGCTGTGCCGTCCTTAAAGGTGATTTCTTCAGGAGCCAGATCGTATTTTTCCGCCAGGGTGGCCAGCATCTCGTTTCTCAAGGTGATCGACGCGTGCCTTGCCGCGTTGCCGGAGATATAAGTCTGCCGGGAAGCAGTGGTCGGTCCTCCATCCGGGGTCAAATCAGTATCCGACAGCAGCACTTTGACCTGGTCGAGCTCCATCCCCAGTTCCTGGGCGGTGATCATCTGCAGCACGGTGACCAGCCCCTGACCGATCTCGGCGGAGGAGGTGCGCACTTCGGCGGTCCCGTCCTGGAGCAGTTCGACTTCGGCGGTCGCTTTATCCGGAGCCCCCTCCCCCAGGCCGGTGTTCTTGAACGCCAGCGCGTACCCCCAGGCCCGGCGTTTATCGGGTTCCCCGGGAACCGGGCGGGAGCGGAAAAGATCGCCTTCCGGCAGGTGCTCGCGCATAGCCGCTTCTGTTTTTTCCATGCACTCCAGCAGGCCGACGCTCTCTTTTAGGCGCTGACCGGTGTTGGTAGTCGCCCCGGTCCTGAGGGCGTTTTTCCGCCGGAATGCAATGGGATCCAGGTTTAATGCTTCGGCTGCCTGGTCCATCATGACCTCGATGGCAAAATCTGCCTGAAGGGCGCCGAACCCGCGGAAGGCGCCGGCCGGCGGATTGTTGGTGTACATCGCGTAGCAGTCAATTTTGACATGGGGAACGATGTAAGGCCCGGTGGAATGGGTGGTCGCCCGGCCCATCACCTTGGTTCCCAGGGAGGCGTAAGCCCCGGTGTCCCCATAAAGTTCGGTTTGAGCGGCTGTCAGGGTACCGTCTTTCTTCAAACCCAGCTTCACCTGGATCTGGGTAGCGTGCCGCTTGGGATGAACCAGGATGCTCTCGTGGCGGTCGTATAGAATTTTGACCGGCTTCCGGGTCGCCCGGGCCAGCATCGCGGCATGGATCTGGCCGGCGATATCCTCCTTCCCTCCGAACCCGCCCCCGATCAACGGTCCCCGGACCCGGACTTGATCCCCCGGGATATCCAGCGCGGCAGCGACCTGATCCCGGTCCGCATAGGGAATCTGGGAACCGACGTAAATTTCCACCCGCTCGTCCTCCGTGATCCGGGCGATACTGCACTCCGGCTCCATGAAGGCATGCTCGTACGCCGGGGTGGTAAAGACGTCTTCCATAATGATATCCGCTTCGGCGAACCCCTGCTCGAT
Organism: Anaerolineales bacterium; assembly: GCA_034520505.1. Taxonomy (GTDB): domain Bacteria; phylum Chloroflexota; class Anaerolineae; order Anaerolineales; family UBA11858; genus B10-G9. Next base: position 41,541 of record JAXHNK010000002.1, read on the forward strand.
ATCCCCTTTATCCACTTTGATATGCTTGAGCAAATTCCCCTCTTCATGAACCTGGGGCGCGTCAGGCTCTCTGGCGGCCACGGGATCTGTGACCACCGGAAGGACCTCGTATTCCACATCGATCAACGACAGCGCCTGTTTAGCAATCTGTCTGGTATCGGCAGCCACCACGGCCACGGCATCGCCCACATAACGCACTTTTTCGCCCACCCCGACCAGCGCGGGCCAATCCTGAATGACCAGTCCGTGGTTAATCCGGCCAGGAATATCCTCCGCGGTCAACACCGCCTGGACCCCTTCCAGCGCTTCCGCCCGGGAAGTGTCCAGTTTGAGGATCCTTCCATGGGGGATTCCCGCTCTGAGGGTGGCCCCGTGAAGCATATCCGGGAAAGTGATATCATCGGCAAACACCGCTTCCCCGGTAACTTTTTTCACCCCTTCCGGCCGCTGGACAGTTTGCCCGACGACTTCTAATTCTCCTTCAAAATCAAAGGTCGGGAACTCAATCGGTTTCCCGTGCTGGATGTGCTCTGCTGCGGCCAACACGGCGTTGGTGATCGCCGGGTAAGCCCCGCAGCGGCAGAGGGTATCATTCAGGGCATATTCTATATCATCCCGGGTGGGTTCCGGCTTTTCTTCTAATAAGGCCGCCGCGGTCATAATCTGGCCGGGGGTGCAGAACCCGCACTGGGCGGCACCGTTTTTGATAAAAGCTTCCTGCAGGGGATGCAGAGTCCCCTGATCAGCCAGCCCTTCAATGGTGACAACTTTCTTTCCCTGGGCTTTGAGAGCCGGATAATTACAGGAAAGAACAGGGACATCATCCACCAGCACGGTGCAGGAACCACATTCTGATTCGCTGCAGCTAATTTTGGTCCCTGTTAAACCCAAGCGATAGCGGATCACGTCCGAAAGCATTTCTCCCGGTTCTACAGGTACAGTGACCTGTTCGTCATTTACCCAACAAGTAAGTTCATTCATGGTTTACATCCTCAATGTGATAAGGTCGATTCATGCTCCGCGAAACAGCGGTTTCCAGCACCTGCTTAAGCAGCACCGGGAGCAGCTGGTGGCGATATTCCTTGGTCGCCCGGTGGGCGCTGGTGCGCAGGCTGACTTCTTCCCCCAGAATCCGGCTGGCTTCGCTGAAAAAATTATCATCAAGCGCCTTTCCTCTGATAAATCCCTCGGTTTCATAGCCGCGGAAAGGCTTCGGGCCCGCCGGCCCGCAGGAAATCCGGATATCGGCGAACCGTTCCTCGACCACCTTGACCCAGGCGGATATGTTCAGGATGGCGATCGCCACCCCCTGAGGGCGCATCACCCGGTGAAAGGCTGAAGCTTCACCCTCTGCTTTCTCCTGAAAACGAAAACCTACCACCAGCTCCTGACCGCGGTCAAAGGTCACCCGGCCCGGACCGGCGAAGATCTCAATTAAGGGCAGCCAGCGTGTTCCCTCCCGGGAAGCCAGCTGGACTTCGGTGTCCAGCGCCAGCAGGGCCACTGTTCCGTCCCCAGCCGGCAGGGCATGCGCCACGTTCCCCCCGATGGTAGCCACATTCCTCACCTGGGGCCCGCCGATCAATCCACAGCCCTCAACGACACACTGGGCGTTTTCCTGGATGAGGGGGCTGGTGATGATCTGTTTGTGGGTCGCTCCTGCGCCGAGGAAAATCCAGCCCTCTTCGAGGGTGATCTCCCCCATCTCTTTCACGGCAGAGATGTCCACCAGCAAATCAACCTCGGGGTGTCTTCCCTGGCGGATGTCCAGCAGCAAATCCGTCCCTCCCGCCAGCACCGCTGAGTTTTCTGGCGCTTCGGAGAGAATTTTCACCGCCTCGTCAATGGTTTCGGGTTGTGCATAATCTTGAAATAGGTTCATGAGAGTCCTCGTTAAATTCGATAATTATTCTTTACCAATCATATCTTAATCCCACTAAATTTGCACCGTAGGGAAGCGGATTTAATAAAGCTATTAGATTGAGTACTGCCGGGGTGGTCAGACTCCCTCCGGGGATGAAGGGGCGAGAGCCGTTTCATTTATCCTGTACCTGGGGTAAAATCAGACCTGCGTTTGAACCGGTTCAGGAATTTATCATTCATGGAGGATCTATAAGATGTCATCTCATCAAAAGCAAGCACTGGCCTATGCCCGGGAACACCAGGATATTTTCCTGGAGAAGCTGGTTGAACTGGCTGCCATCCCCTCAGTTTCCACCAGCAGCAGCCGCCAGGACGATATCAAGGCAGCTGCCCAGTGGCTGAAGGAAGAACTGCTCCAGCTGGGAATGACCCGGGTGGAAATCATTCCTACCCCCAGACACCCTATCGTTTACGCGGAGAACACCAGCGCGGGAAAGGACGCTCCTACCGCCTTGATTTATGGCCATTATGACGTTCAGCCGGAGGATCCGGTGGATCAGTGGAACACAGACCCTTTCACCCCCACCCGGGTGGATGAGAACCTCTACGGCAGGGGAACCACGGATATGAAAGGACAGATCATCGCCAGCCTGAGCGCGGTAGAAGCGGTGAGCGAGACCGGTGACCTGCCCCTGAACATCAAGTTTTTAATTGAAGGCGAAGAAGAGATTGGAGGATCTCACCTGGAAGGGTTTATCAAAGAGAACCCCGAACTGCTGGCCTGCGATTTTTTCCTCAACCCTGATACCGGGATGCTGGCCCCGGATATGCCCACGATCACCTATGCCCTGCGGGGGATCGCCTATTTTGAGCTGCGCATCGACGGACCCGAACAGGATCTGCATTCAGGGACTTTCGGCGGCGTAATCCACAACCCCGCCCAGGTGATGGCGGATGTGATTTCCGGCTTACACGACGACCGGGGGCGGGTAACTCTGGACGATTTTTATGATCCGGTCCAGGAGCTGGAGGATGAAGAACGGGAAGAGCTTGGCCGGCTTCCGATCAAGGATGATTTCTTCAAGAAGCAGGCGGGGGTTCCTGAGCTGTGGGGGGAAGAAGGGTACACCGCGGTAGAGCGGGTGGGAGCACGCCCTACCCTGGAGATCAACGGGCTGTATTCAGGTTTTATCGATGAAGGACAAAAGACCGTGCTCCCGGCTTACGCCATGGCTAAAATCTCCACCCGCCTGGTGCCCGATCAGGACCCGGAGGAAGTTTTTGAACAATTCCAGGCGCATCTTGAAGAACATGTGCCCGGGACCGTTTCCTGGGACCTGAAAAAGTTGGCCGGGGATTTTCCCTCGATCAGTGATCGAAAATCACCCTGGATTGAAGCCTACGCAGCAGCCGCGGAAACGGTCTGGGGCAAGCGGCCGGTGTTCAAACGAGAAGGGGGCAGTGTGCCGGTTGTGGTCCATATTCAGCAGAACCTGGGCGTGGATGCGGTCAACATCGGCTTTGGACTGCCCAGCGACAACATGCACGGACCCAATGAAAAGATCCATCTGCCCACCTTTTATAAGGGTATCGAGGCTTTAATTCACTTTTTTTTCAACCTGTAAACTATGACAACAAAACAACAAGCAAAAACTAAATTACCCAATTACGGCGGCCAGGCAGTCATCGAAGGTGTGATGATGCGCGGAAAACGGGCTGCCGCGATCGCCATGCGGACGCCGGAGGGGGAGATCAAGATCCACACCGAACCGCTGAGCAAACTTTACCAGAGCCGCTGGATCCAGATCCCGTTCCTGCGGGGAGTGGTCGGCTTATGGGATGCCCTGGTGCTCGGCACCCGGGCGCTGACCATCTCGACCAACACCCAGACCGGGGAAGATGAAAATTTGGAAGGAACCGCCCTGGTGCTGACCCTCGGCTTCAGTCTGACCATAGCCCTGGTGCTCTTTTTTCTGATCCCGGCAGGCATCGGCCAATTTACCGAACGCACCCTCCAGGCCTCCCCCTGGCTGGGAAACCTGGCCGAAGGCCTGGTGCGCTTAGTTTTCCTGGTGCTTTATATGTGGGGTATCGGGCAGATGGAGGACATCCAGCGGGTCTTTGCTTATCACGGAGCGGAGCATAAGGTGATCAACGCTTTTGAAAATGGAGCGGAACTCGTCCCGGAAAAGGTCCAGGAATTCAGCCGGGAACATCCCCGCTGCGGGACAGCCTTTCTGCTGGTGGTGGTGGTGATTTCGGTGCTGGCTTTTACCCTGCTGGGCCCGATGAGCCTGGCCTGGAGGTTGGCGAGCCGAATTTTACTGCTCCCGGTGATCGCCGGTTTTGCCTATGAGTACCTGCGCTGGACCGCTGACAACGTCGATCATCCTGCAGTCAGCTGGTTGATTAAGCCCAATTTAGCCCTGCAGAGGTTAACCACCCGGGAACCGGACGAGGAGATCATCGAAGTGGGCATCCGGGCGTTTCAGGCCATGCGGGAAGCGGAAGGCGAAACCCGCTAGTTCAGTACGCTCCAGTCCAGAAAAAAGTTTTCTTAAAGCAAAAAACCAGGTTCCGCGGTGGAACCTGGTTTTATCTTTTTTCTCCGGGGGTCCCGGGATCAAGTTGTTTGTTCTTCGAGAAATTCCACGGCTTCCATGGCTGCAGCAGCACCCATCCCGGCCGAAGTCACTACCTGTTGAAAATGGGGATCTCCCACCTCTCCAGCAGCGAAAACCCCGGGGACCCTGGTGTGCATCCGTTTATCCACAACCAGGTATCCGTCTTGATCTGTCTCCAGGACATCAGCAAAGAGCTGGGTGTTGGGTATATGCCCGATGAAGATAAACACACCATCGGTAGGATGGACCTTTTCTTCACCGGTTTTGACGTTTTTAAGGTTTACCGCTTCTACCGTTTTTTCACCCATGATCTCGGTTACTATCGTATCCCAGATGAAATGGATCTTGGGATTCTTTCTGGCTTTGTTTTCCAGGTAGACTCCGCCCCGGAGTTCATCCCGCCGGTGGACGATGGTGACCGAATTCGCAAAACGGGTGAGGAATATACCCTCTTTTAACGCGCTGTCCCCACCGCCTACCACGATCAAGTCTTTCTCCTTGAAGAAATGACCATCACAGGTGCCGCAGTAGGATACACCCCGTCCGGTGAACTCTTCTTCGCCGGGAACATCCAGTTTCCGGATCGCAGCCCCGGTCGCCAGGATCACCGTTTCAGCCAGATACTCAGCGCCGTAGGTGGAAACTTTAAAGGGGCGGTGGGTAAAATCCACTTCCGTGGCGGTATCAAAAACGATCTCTGCCCCGAAGTGTTCCGCCTGCTTCTGAAAGGTTTCCACCATTTCAGGACCCAGCATCTCGGGCACACCGGGATAATTTTCGATGGTGTCGGTGTTGGCGACCTGTCCGCCCAACTCCATCCCGGTAAGCACAATGGGCTCGAGGGCAGCTCGAGCTGCGTAGAGCGCGGCTGATAATCCAGCCGGTCCTGACCCGATGATCAAACACTGGGTTTTTATCGCTGAGGTCTCACTCATAATTGGTCCCGACTTACTCTAAAACGGCCAGCAGATCTTCGAAGTCCATTATGATATAATCTTCGCCGCCCATCCTGATTTCAGACCCGGTGTATTTGGGGAAAAGCACTTTGTCTCCGACCTCGACCTCGATATAATCATCATCACTGTCGGCAACGGCTACGACCACGCCGGTCTGGGGCTTTTCTTTGGCTGTGTCGGGAATATACAACCCGCTGTCTGTGCGGCTTTCTTCCTCGACTGGTTTGATCACAACACGATCACCTAAAGGTTTAATTCCAAGTTTTTTCTCGCTCATATTCTACACTCCTTATGTAATGACAATTTATTCCTAATTACGTTGTTTCATTTTACCAAAGTTTCCCTGTTTAATGAGTCCGAAAGGCCCTCTCGACTGACATTCATATAAAATTTTTATATAATCGGAAAGGTTCAGCCAGCTGTCCGGACCCGCTCCTGCAGATATTCACGGACAGCCACGGCCGCCCGGGCTCCCTCCCCCACCGCTGAAGATACCTGGGCTAAATTATCCGCCCGGACATCCCCGGCCGCAAACAGGCCCGGAACAGAGGTCCTCATCTCCTGGTCGGTGATGATGTAACCCTGCTCATCCAGCTCCACATCATCCCCTAAAAACTCAGTAGAAGGTGAATAGCCGATATAAATAAAGACAGCATCCGCGGCGATCGACCGGACCTGTCCGGTTTCCCGATCTTCGACCTGCAAAGCGGACACTTTCCCGTTGCCCTGGATGCGCCGGGCGGTATGCGAGAGCAAACAGGTGCTCTTGGCATCACTTTGCACCCGGTCCTGGAGCACCTGCTCGGCGATGGAATGATCAAGAAATTCCACAAAGGTCACGCTCCTGGCATACTGAAGCAAGATCTGAGCTTCCTGCAGTCCGGAGTTACCGCAGCCGATCACAACCACATCCCTGCCCTTGTAAAGCGGCCCATCACAGGTGGCACAGTAAGATACCCCCTGGTTATAAAACTCTTTTTCTCCGGGAATACCCAGGCGTTTGGGTTCACTGCCAGCAGCCACCAGGACTGCCCGGCCCTGGATGGTCCGGTTCTCCTCTGTGTGGATTTCAAAGGAACCCCCGGCGTTCCGGGTTAACTTTTCCACTTTTTCAAATTCAACAATCTCCGCCCCAAACTTTTTCGCCTGGGCGGAAAAATTATCCATCAGCTCCGAGCCCTCAATCCCCTCCGGGAAGCCGGGATAGTTTTCGATCGAATGAGTTGTGGCTGCCAATCCCCCCGGTGTCTCCTTTTCCAGAAGCAGGGTTTTCCATCCATCCCGGGCAGCATAGATCGCCGCAGTCAGGCCGGCAGGTCCAGCTCCGACTATGACCAGGTCAAAGATTTCATTCTCCAGGTCTTCACCGAGTTTCTGAGTTTCCAGATTGAGTTGAAACATAAGGTACCTCCACGAAAACACCTCCCCCTTTCTACCGGGACTCGGTCCACGGGGAAGGTGTTTATATTATTTATCGGCTGAAGTGCTTACGTATCTTTAGATGTCTGTTATCAAAAAAGGTTACACTTGATTAGTCAAGACCACCTGCATTGCGGGCGGCTTGCCCTGAGTTTGTAAGCCTCTTTTACTTGATGTTTTCTAAAAAGCAGCCCCTTTTGGTTTCGGGCGCTTCGCGCCCTCAACTCACTGAAGTGTTAACCAAAACCGTCCGCTGAATGATCTCAGCGGACGGTGGGTATTCTTTATACTTCTGGAAAGCGGATTAAGCTTTGCGGTCGTTTTCCTGGGCTTCTTCCAGGGACCAGCCTTCCAGGACTGCCTGACGGGAGAGGCGGATTTTACCATCGCTGGTAATGTCCGTGACCATCACGGTGATTTCATCTCCGTAATCAACCACGTCCTCCACGCTTTTCACGTGGTGGGATTCGAGCTGGGAGATATGCACCAGCCCATCCGTTCCCGGCAGGATTTCGACAAACGCGCCAAAGTTCTTGACACCGACCACTTTACCGGTGTAAATCCGGCCCACTTCCGGGGTGGCTGTCAGCATCTCGATCCGCTCCCGGGCGATCCGGGCGCTTTCCCCATCGCTGGTGGCGATGTACACCAAGCCGTCATCATCCACGTCAATGGAAGCGCCGGTCTGTTCCTGGATATCCCGGATGGTTTTGCCGCCGGGGCCGATGACCGCGCCGATTTTATCCACCGGAATTCGGATGGCCTGCATGCGGGGAACATGGTTCTTGAGCTCTTCCCGCGGCTGCTGGATGGTCTTCATCATCTCATTCATAATGTGCTCCCGGGCCGCTTTGGATTGTTCCAGCGCTTCAGCCATGATCTGGGAGGATAAACCCTTGAGCTTGATGTCCATCTGAATGGCCGTGATACCTTTCCTGGTCCCGGCTACTTTGAAGTCCATGTTTCCCAGGTGATCTTCCAGGCCCTGGATATCGGTGAGGACCGCATGACGGTCTCCCTCCTTGATCAGGCCCATGGCCACACCAGCGACAGGCGCTTTGATGGGAACTCCCGTATCCATCAGGGAAAGAGTGGATCCACAAACAGAGGCCATGGATGAGGAACCGTTGGATGACAGCACCTCAGAAACCACCCTCAGGGTATAAGGGAACTCCTCTTCGGAAGGCAGGACCGGGAGCAAAGCCCGTTCGGCGAGAACGCCGTGTCCGACCTCGCGGCGGGAAGTGCCGCGCAGGAACCGTACTTCTCCCACCGAAAAGGGAGGGAAGTTGTAGTGATGCATGTACCGCTTGGTTTCTTCCGGGGTCAGGTTATCGATCATCTGCGCATCCCGGGGGGTGCCCAGGGTGGTCAGGGACATCACCTGCGTCTGTCCGCGGGTGAATAAGCCGGATCCATGGGCTCTGGGGCTGGTGTCAACATCACACCAGATCTCCCGGATGTCCGCATAACCCCTGCCGTCCGGACGGATCCCTTCGGTCAGAATCCGCTCGCGGATTGCCTGATGATAAATATCATCAAAAGCCTCTTTAACATCTCCGGACGAACTCTCATCCCCAGCTGCAAGCTCATCCACAACTTCTTTCTTTAACGTGGAAACCGCTTCTTTCAGCTCCACTTTCTCATGTCCGGCAGCCAGGATCTCCTGGATGGCCGGAAGCGCCCGTTCGTGAACCTGGCTTTTCAGCTCTTCGCTGATACCGAAGCTCGGGTAATCATTCTTGGCCTTACCCAGTTCTTCCGCCATCTTTTCCTGCAGATCAATTACGGGTTGGACAGCCAGGTGACCATATTCAATGGCAGCCAGAATGGTCTCTTCCGAAACCTCTTTGGAGCTGCTCTCCACGGTCAAAACCGCGTCGCGGCTGGCGGCCATCACCAGGTCCAGATCAGATCGTTCAATATCTTCATAGGTGGGATTGAGCACAAATTCGCCGTCAATCCTTCCTACCCGGACTCCCGCGATGGGGCCGTCCCAGGGGATATCCGAGATCATCAAGGATGCCGAGGCAGCGTTGATCCCCAGGACATCCAGGGGCTGTTTCCCGTCGGACGACAGAGAATAGAGGATGACCTGCACCGCATTCATCATATCCTTGGGGAACAGGGGGCGGATCGGTCGGTCAATCAGCCGGGAGATAAGGGTTGCGTTCTCCCCCGGGCGCCCTTCCCGCCGGAAAAATCCTCCGGGGATGCTTCCCCCGGCGTACATCCGGGCTTCGAAATTGACCGTGAGCGGGAAAAAGTTAATTCCCTCCCGGGCCTCTTTGCTCATGGTAGCAGCGGCAAAGACCACTGATTCGTCCAATTGAACCGATACCGCGCCGCCAGCTTGCGCTGCCAGCCTTCCGGTTTCAAAGGTCAATGTTTTTCCGCCAATTAATACTTGGTATTGTTTTCCTTCTGGTTTCATAGATTCCTCCTGCCTAACGTCCGCTGGGTCTGGGATTGGGAACTGAGGACAAAGATCTTTATCCTCACTTCCCAATTCCCAACCTGACAGGGACGCCCGGCGACTAAACTTAACTAATTATTGAATAACAACGGTTTTATTAACCTCATGATGAATTTACTTCCTGGAAACCCGCACCCGTTTGGATTACCCCCCAATCCGCAACCAATTGCTCACCTCGCTTCCCGCGTTTCCCCAAAATGTCTCCGCCATCCGTACCGTGGATATAAAATTCAGCCGGGCGATGGTAAAAGTCTCTCTCACCTGCCCGGCCTTTACAGCTCTTATCTCACCCGCAAGCCTAAACGCTCACTCAGGGCAATATACCGGTCATAATTCTGCCGCCGCAGATAAGTCAATAACCTGCGCCTTTGTCCCACCATCTTTAACAATCCCCGGCGGGAAGACTCGTCATGCGTGTTTTCCCGCAGATGATCTGTCAGATAAGAGATCCTTTCGGTAAGGATGGCCACCTGAACTTCGGGGGACCCGGTATCATTCTCATGCCGTCCAAATTCTGAAATTATTTCCTGTTTCTGTTCTTTTGCTAAGGTCATGACGTCTGCTATCTCCTAATTATGGTTGTTATGTGCTTTTCAGCAGGTCTCCTAATTTGCAGCCGGAACCGCAAATTGGTCTAGTCAGCAGGAAAATTATACCAAAGGGAACGCAGAACGCAAGCCTAATGAGTTTTCAGGCTGAAATCTGGTTTCTGGTCTTCCTTGGTTAATATCCGGCGGGCCTGGTTTACATCCCGCCCAATCTGAGCGATCAAATCATCCACCTGATCAAATTTCCGCTCTTCCCGCAGTTTGACCTGAAAACTAACCTCCAGCTGTTTCTCATAGAGGTTGCCAGAAAAATCCAGCAGGTGAGTTTCGATCCGCAGCGGCGGAAAATCCGCTTCAAAGGTAGGGCGAAATCCCACATTAGTCACCGCCGGCCAGCTGTTTCCGTCGACAGCGGCCCAGCCGGCGTAAACACCGGGTTGAATATCAATCATCTCTTCTGGCACCTTGAGGTTTGAGGTTGGAAATCCCAGAGAATGGCCCCGTTTGTCTCCGATCACGACTTCCCCCTGCAGGGAAAAGGAACGCCCCAGGAACCTGGCCGCTTCGACCATATTCCCCTCCCGGAGCATGGTCCGGATGGCGCTGGAAGACACTTTCTTTTCCCCCAGTTTATAGGGCGCGATGACTTCCAGCTGATAACCGAAAGTTCCTCCTAACTTGTTCAACACCCGGGCGTCGCCCGCGCGGTCCTTGCCCAGGGCAAAATCATAGCCCACCCAGAGTTTTTCCAGGTGCAGGTGTTCATCCAGGCGGGCGATGAATTCTTCAGGGGAATAATTTGAGATCCGCCTGGTGAAGGGATGGGTAATAACAATCTCAATTCCCAGGTCAGCCAGGAGTTGAGCGCGCTTTTCCGGTAAAGTTAAATAATATGGGCCCTCTACTCCTCCCAGGACTACCGCAGGATGAGGATGGAAAGTAACCACCACCGGGGTTTGATCCTGTTTTCGGGCTTCCTGAACAAGGTCCTTGATGATCTGCTGATGGCCAAGATGAACGCCGTCAAAGGTGCCAATGGTTACCCAGGAAGAAGAAAGCTGAACCTCATCCAATGACCGAAAATGCTGCATAGTGATCTGCCCTTTAGCCGCTCAGGTGGTGATAAAAACTTTCCGGGGCTGCCATTCCTGTTTCCCTTCCACGATCTCAACCAGAGCAATGAGATCCCCCTGCTCGCTGAGGGCGCGAGCCCATCCGCTGTCTCCCGGGCTGGCAGGAATCCGCTGGCCGTGTTTGATCATCTCAATTTGCTCCTGAGTGACCTCAACCGTATGCCAGTCATCCAGGGTTTCAGCAGCCGGAATCAAATGTTTGTACCAATCACCAGCCGCAAACGCGTCTTCCAGCTCCCGCATCCGCACCGCATCCCGCAGGGTAAACTGACCGTTTTTGGTCCGGCGTAAACCCGTGAGGTGAGCACCGACGCCCAGGTCATTCCCCAGGTCATTGGCCAGAGACCGCACATAGGTCCCTGAAGAAGCGTACACGTCAATCACCGCTTCCGGCGGAGCCCACTCCAGCAGTTCCAGGTTATAAACATCGATCTCCCGGGAATCCAGTTCCACTTCTTCCCCCCGGCGGGCTTTATCGTATGCCTTTTCGCCGTTGACTTTCACCGCCGAATGAGCAGGAGGATACTGCTGGATCTTCCCCTCATACTGGTCCAGCAGCTGGTGGATCTCGGCTTCGGTGATGTGATCGACCGGTTTGGTTTCCCCGACCTGCTTGCCTTCGGTGTCATAAGTATCCGTGGATATCCCGAATTTAATGATCGCCTGATACCGTTTGTCGGAAGCTGAAAGGTATTCACTCAACCGGACTGCCGGTCCAACCAACACGACCAGCACGCCGGAGGCCCGGGGGTCGAGGGTTCCGGTATGCCCGGCCCGCCGGATGCCCGTGCCTTTGCGAACAATCTTGACCACATCATGGGAAGTGATCCCCACCGGTTTATCTACCACCAGGGCGCCAGTTACAAAATCTTTTAATTCTTCATTATTGGACATCATGCTTTAAATCTCCACCTGAAAATAATAATCATGCTTGCTTGCGTAGAATTCATAAAATCTTTTTGGTCTCTTCGAGCACATCGGAAACAACCCGCTCCAATTCCCCCGTAATAGAAACTCCGGCCGCTGGTTTGTGCCCCCCGCCCCCGAATTTCATGGCCACCTGGGAGACATCAAAACCGACCTTTGCCCGCCAGCTGACTTTGACCGATCCGTCCTTCTGCTCAATAAACACCACACAGACATCGGTACCAGCGACTGACGAGAGCACATTGACCAGGTCAGCATCATCCCGCCCCGGGTAGCCAACCTGTTTTCTGTCCTCCAGGGTGAGGGTGGTCCAGATCAAATTGTCTTCCTTGCGGGCCCTGGACAAACCTTCTCCCCAGTAAAGAAGCGCTTCATAAGATCGTTCCAGGAGCGCTTTCCGGTGAAGCACCGCGGGGTCCGCGCCCAGTTCCTGCAAAGCTGCCGCTGTCCGGAACGAACGGGGGGTGGTGTTGTTGGTTCTGAATCCCAGGCTGTCCGTGATCAAACCAGTCAGTAAGCATTCAGCGGCTTCCCGATTCAGCGGCAGAGCTAAGGTTTCAATCAAATCAAAGAGAATTTCCGCGGTGGCTACTGCGTCGGTCTGGACGATATTCAAAGGAGCAAAATGGGTATTGGTGGGATGATGGTCAATGTTGACATCGGGTTGGCCGTACTCATCCAGCACAGAACCAATCCGGGAGATGTCCGAGCTGTCTAACACAATGATCAGATCATACACCCCGGACACTTCCCGAAATACCTCATCCACCCCGGGAAGATGATGAAAGCTGGTGGGAACTCCATCCTCCAGAACCTGGTTGATCTCTTTACCCATTGCCTTCAGGACATGTCCCAATCCCAGCAGCGACCCCACCGCGTCTCCATCAGGACGAATATGAGAAATGAGTAATATCCGGTCTGCATCCTCCAGGCGCTGGCCAAAATCCACAGCAGACTGTTTATTCATCCTCCGAATTTCCTTCTTGATCTTTTTCTTCAGCTTCCAGTTCTGAGATCAATTGATCAATGCGGTCTGCCCGCTCCGGAATGGGATCCCAGTGAAAACGCACGTGGGGAAAACTGCGCAGATGCGAGATGCTGTTCGCCAGCTGGGACCGTAAAAAGCCCTGGGCGTTTTTCAGACCTCTGAGGATTTCTTCTTTGCGTTCGCTCCCATCCAGCGCTGAAACATAGACATCTGCATAAGCTAACTCCCGATCGACATCTACGCTGGTAACATTAACCCCTTCCAGACGGGGATCTTCAATTTCATGAAGAAAAATCACCGAGAGTTCCCGCTTAATTCGGTCCGCTATCCGGTCTGCTCTTGATTCTGATACCATAATTCACCTTAGAATTCAGTAATTGTCTCGATTACAAAACACTCCAACTCATCCCCCTCCTGGAAATCGGAGAAATTTTTCAAACCCAAGCCGCATTCATAACCCTGGCGGACTTCATTGACGTCTTCCTGATGCCGCTTCAGCGAGTCAATATCTCCTTCAAATGCTATTTTGCCGTCCCGCACCACGCGGATTTTGGCGTTGCGCCGGATTTCTCCCTTCTCCACCCGGCAGCCAGCCACCTGGTTGAACCGTCCGGAGGGGAAAACGGCCAGCACTTCGGCCCGCCCGATGAGGATTTTCTTCTCCACCGGATCCAGCATACCCTTGAGGGCTTTTTCAATATCATCAATCAGATGATAGATAATATTGTATTTCCGAATGGACACACCTTCGACCTCTGCCATCCTCCGGGCAGCGCTGTCCGGGCCGACGTTAAATCCCAGCACAATGGCATCCGAAGCCGAGGCCAGCATGATATCGTTTTCGCCGATCTGGCCGGTACCGGTATGGATGACGTTGACCCCGATCTCCTCTTCCCCGCCGCTGCTGATGTCTTCCAGGGAGGAGACGATGGGCTCCAGGGATCCCTGGACATCGGCTTTAATGATCAGGCGGAGTTCTTTGGTCTCTCCAGCCTGCACCCGGGCAAAAAGCTGCTCCAGGTTGGCAGCGGAATCCTCTTTTGCCACCCTGCGTTCCTCTTTAACTTCGCGGTCCGCGGCAATCTCCCGGGCAGTTTTTTCGTTGACCACCACCTTGAAGAGATCACCAGCCCGGGGAACTTCATTCATCCCCATTACGGAAACCGGCACCGAAGGACCGGCCTGTTTGATATTTTGTCCGTGAAAATCAAACATGGCCTTGATCCGCCCATGCGCCTGGTTGGCAATGACCGTATCCCCCACTTCCAGGGTGCCATTCTGAACCAGCAGGGTAGCCATCACCCCCCGGCCTCTGGTCAATTCAGCCTCAATCACCGAGCCGAAAACTTCTCCATCCGGGTTGGCCAGGATATCCATATCATCTGCGACCAGCAGGATGGCTTCCATCAGGTCCTCAAGGCCTTCTTCCTCGGTGGCGGAGATAGGTACGATGATCGTATCTCCATCCCACTCATCCGGAATCAAACCAATTTCAGACAGCTGCTGCTTGACCTGATCGGGAACGGCGTTCTCCTTATCCATCTTGTTGAGAGCGACGATCATCGGCACCTGAGCAGCCCGGGCGTGAGCGATGGCCTCTTCGGTCTGGGGCATCACCCCGTCATCAGCCGCCACCACCAGGATCACGATATCCGCACCCTGAGCGCCGCGGGACCGCATGGCCGTAAAAGCCGCGTGCCCCGGTGTATCCAGGAAAGTTATCGGTTTGTCATTATGCTCCACCTGATAGGCGCCGATATGCTGGGTGATCCCACCCGCCTCTCCGGAAGCAACCGTGGTATGCCGGATAGCATCCAGGAGGGTAGTCTTTCCATGGTCAACGTGCCCCAGGATGGTAACCACCGGTGCCCGGGGTTCCAGATTTTCCTCATCTTCTTCCGCAAGCATCAACCGCCACTGGGGTATTGATACGACTTCTTCTGGTTCGCCTTCTTCTTCCACCTCTTGGGGCACCGCCGTGAAGCCCATTTCATCGGAAACAATTGCCGCAGTATCGAAATCAATTTCCTGGTTGATATTGGCCATCATCCCGTTTGCCATCAATGTTTTAATGACATCAATGGGGCTGACACTCAGCTCCTGCGCCAGGTCCCGCACAGTAATGCTCAGAGGAAGTTCAACCTGTTGAATCTCTTGTTGTCCGTTTTCGCTCATCTAATACCTCGTTGTTTTCTACCTGTCCCCTGCTAATAATACCTGATAATTTCTTACAGTTTCGTTTCCATGTAATTCTGCAGCCGGTCTTTTGACTGCTGATCAATCTCGGTCCGGAGGGCCCGGGCCAGAGGACCCGCTAAACCCGCTTCCCAACACGACTTCTGGTCGTGGAGATAAGCCCCTCGTCCCGCTAATTTTCCAGTTTCATCGACCACCACCCCTGAAGCGGTCCTGACCAGTCGGATCAGCCCATGTTTTTCCTGCACCTGGCGGCAGCCGACACACGTTCTTAAGGGTTGATGTTTCTTCCTGGTCATCTTCTTTCCGGTCCAGCCAGCGATCCGATGCTTCCCTCAGATTTTAATTTTCTGCCGGGGCGTCCTGCTCTTCATCCCGGAGCTTGATTCCAATCATTTCTTCAACGACGCTGATGATCATGTCGTTTGCTTCCAGGTCAATCCCTTCCTGCATTTTGAGTAAATCAGGATTAGCCAACAATCCGCTGGCCAGCTCGCCGACATTGTGGAAGTTGGCCTCGCCCAGCACTTTTTCAATCTCTGCGGGAAGGCCGAGGGTCATCACCGGCAGATCATAAGCAACCTCGGGAATGGGTGATTCTTCGGTTTCGTCCGGGGTCCCTTCAGCTTCTTCACGGTCCTCATCCAGCTGCTCACCGGCTTCTTCCTCCAGGTCTTCTTCCTCAACCTCCGCTCCTTCTTCCTCTTCCACTGGTTCGGGTTCAGGTTCAGGGATTGGGATGGGGGCAGCCGCCCGGATTTCCATATCATCTGGTAAATCGTATTCTTCCGGCAGCGGTTCGTAATCTACCATGGCCTGCAGGGAATCTTTGATTTCCTCCTGGTAAGTAGGCCCGATGCCGTCAATCTCCGCCAGGGAATCCGGGTTCAGCAATTGTTGGAAGCATAAGCTGCCCACATCTTCAAATCCGGCTTCCACCAGCAAATTTTCCACCCTGGTGGGCAGGCCCAGGGTCATGATGGGCAGTTCAAAGGCATCTGCGGGCACTGCATCCCGGGCCGCGTTGATCCGGGCCTGACGCTTCTCATCCAGCTTCTTGATTTCCTTGGCTATCTTATTCTCTACACTGTTGGTAAAGTTATGGAGCTCCCGGTATTCTTCGGGCTGAATGGGTCGTCCTTCCGCTTTTTTCCCCATAATGGCTTCAATCCGGGGAATAATTTCTTTTTCTTCTTCTGCACAATCGGCATAAAGCGGATCATTTTCCAGCCTGAACAGGGTATCCGAAGTGGCTTCAAAGAGACCTTTAATATCAATCCGCCAGCCGGTCAGCTTTGCTGCCAGGCGCGCGTTCTGTCCATTCCGGCCGATAGCCAGGCTCAGCTGGTCTTCGGGGACCACCACGGTAGCGGTGGGCATTCCCGCGGTCTCCCGGTTGAGGAACACGTTCAACACCCGGGCAGGACTGAGCGCTTTCGCAATGTATTCTTTAGTATCAGGGTTCCATTCAATGACATCAATCTTTTCATCGCTCAATTCACGGACTATGGCCTGGATCCGCACCCCGCGAACGCCGACACAAGCGCCCACCGGATCGACACCCGGTTTGAGAGCTGCTACAGCCACCTTGGAGCGATAACCCGCTTCCCGGGCGATGGAACGAACTTCCACCAGCCCCTGGTAAATTTCGGGGACTTCATTTTCCAGCAGGCGCCGGAGGAAATCGCGGTGAGCGCGGGAGAGGATAATTTTTGGCTCCCGGGTGGTTTCTTCTACGTCCAACAGCAGAGCCCGGATGCGGTCATGCACCCGATAATATTCCTTGGAGATCTGCTGACTGCGAGGCATTTTCCCCTCGGCATTGATATTCAACCCGATCGTCAGTTCATTGCGATGGATGGCCTGAACCACGCCGGTTACGATTTCACCCACTTTCTCGCTGTAAAATTCATACTGGGCCTGGCGTTCGGCCTGGCGAATACGCTGCTGGATGACCTGGCGCGCAGTTTGAGCGGCCACCCGGCCAAAATCATCCGGGGTGCTTTCCACCATTTGCAGGTCCCCATATTCCACATCTTCATTGTATTCTCGAGCCTCAGACAAAAGAACTTCAGTCCTTTCATCCTGAACATCGTCAACTACTTCTTTCTCCGCGAAGATCGTCACCTTTCCGGTTTCCAGGTCAACCTCTGCCTCCACTATCTGGGCGCTGGAACCGTTGACCGCCCTCCGGTAGGCAGAAACCATGGCATCATTCAGCGCTTCAATGATGATTTCTTCAGGTAAATTCTTCTCGTTGATAACTTGTTTAAAAGCCAGGGCAAATTCAGTTTTCATCTTATTTTCTCCAAAATTTCTTCTAACTGGGAGAGGTTCTGTGGCTGTCCTGTTCAGGGCAATAAAAAAAGTGGGGTTTACCCACTTTCCGACGCCGCCCGTATTGCCACCACCCTCCAAGAGTAAATTCTAGCACGAAGTGCCCCCAAAGGCAAGACCTCTAAACAAGAAACCGTTCAGCAGTACTCTTCGACCGGGCCCGGTCGACAGCCCCGGTCATTTCCCGGGTCAGCACTCAATCTACCCGCTCCTCCCCTTCGTTTTGAGAAATGAGCGCATCCAGGAGCTCTCCTTCCTCTTTTGCTGTGCTGATTTTTCCATCCAGCCAGGCGTTTTTGAGGATGCTTAATATTTCCGAATAGCGGGGACCGGGGGGAAGACCCCTATCCCGGAGATCAATGCCCGTTGTGCGGGGTTGGACATGCTGCCAGGAAGAGAGGTAGCGGGAGAGCGTCCTTTTAAGATCCGGGCGCTCAAGGTCTAGATACACTGCATAAACTGCCAGGTTAGAAATCCGCTCGAGGTAATCCGCGGCTGCGCTGGGGGGTAAATCGGCCAGCCTTTCCAGCTCCTGATGAAGTTCAGCTGCCTCCCTGACGCTCCGGGCGATTTCCCTGGGCAGCTTTAAACGATCTGCTGCCTTTTCCACCTGGTCAACCCGCTTTAACCACATCAGATAGAGTAAAGCCTGATGGAGGGTGAAAGATCCCACCTCAGCGGGAATCTGCCACTCTCTGTGGGGCTGTTTATCGGGCAGGGTTTGAAAGAGATGATCAAGCCGCTCATCCCAGGTCAGTCCCGGATGAATGGCTGCTAAGATAGTCAGATCCTGCAGCCTTCGCATCATCTCTGGCGCTCGGTCTTCTTCGAAAATCCGGTCCAGTTCATGACGCAGGCGGTCGCCGGAAACCCGGTTAAGCATCCCCTTAGCCTGGAGCATTAACTCCTGGGTTCTGGACTCAATCTCAAACTCGTAACGCTGCTCATAACGCACAGCCCGAAGAATTCGAGTGGGGTCATCAACAAAAGAAAGCGAGTGTAAAACCCTGATCGTCTCCGCCTTGAGATCGCTCAACCCACCCCAGTAATCATATAATTCCCCGTAGTGATGTCCATCCAAGCGCAGGGCCAGGGTGTTGATCGTGAAATCACGCCGGTGGAGATCAAGCTTAATGCTCCCGCGCTCCACCGTGGGCAGAGCGGTGGGATGAGTATAGAATTCGGTCCGGGCGCTGATAAAATCCAGGGTGGATAAGAAATCTTCCCGCTCCCCTTCCGGGATCTCCAGCTGCTGCAGGGTGTCTGAACCAACAAACCATTTGGCCGTTCCGAACCGCTCATGGCTGTTTATCCGCCCGCCAAATTGTTTTTGAAGTGACTCAGCGAGGGCAATGGCATCACCTTCCACAACCAGGTCAAAATCCAGGCTGGGATAATCCAGCAGCAGGTCGCGCACAAACCCGCCGACAATATACAACGCATCCCCCTGCTGGTGGGCCAGATCCGCCACCCGGGATAATAACACCAACCTTCCGGGAGAGAGTTTGTTTTCCAGGCGGGGAGCCAGGTTCTGCCTGCCCGGCGTGGGTTTGCTGGGAGCGAGGATTTTTAACAGATCGGTTCGGGTGACAATGCCCACAATCTTTTTAGAACGGGGGGTGACCACGGGGATTTGTCCCCAACCTGTCTCCGTCATCACATTCTGGATGTGTTCCAGGGAATCGGAGGGAAATACCCGGACATTTCCCGCCTCCATCAATTGAGAAGCGGTCAGGTTAAGCCCATGGGCCTGCGCCCGATCGACCGCCCTCCGGGTCAGCAGTCCCACAATTTCCCCTTCATCAACCACCGGATAACCTTCATAACCGTATTTGACCATCAAATCTGCTGCTTCCTTCACCGGGGTATCCGGGGAAAGCGTTTGGGGTTCCCGGGACATCAACTTCTTCGCAGTCACCGCCGGTTGGACGTAATCGGGCAGGGCCTGATCCAACCGCCGATAAATGTCCCCCGGATCACCGTCCTTGATCATCGCTGCGGCCGCCCGGGGGTGACCCCCTCCGCCCTCAAATGTCGAAAGCACTGCCGAAACATCAATGTGATCATCCGTGGAGCGAGCGATAACCTGCACCCCACCCGACGTGGTCAACAGCAGAAAGATCGCATCCGGATCCAGTAAATCACGCAGTTTATGAGCCAGCGTGGATAACTCTTCATCTAAATCCCTGGCATCAGCCTGGGCGATAATCACCACATGCCCATGAATGATCCGGCTTTCCGCGTTGGCCCGGAGTTCTTCATACAACTTCTGCTGTTCCAGGGAGAGGGGATGATTGATGTAATCAGCCACAATGGAAAGACTGGCGCCGTATTCGAGCAAATATCCGGCGGCAAAGATATCGGCAGGAGTGGTCCGGGTATAGGTCAGTGACCCGGTGTCCTCATAGATACCCAGGAGGAGAAGCGTGGCCTGAATTGGCGTTAGAGGAATCCCCTGCTCCTGGATGACTTCCACGAAGATAGTCGTTGTGGCGCCGGTTTCTTTGATCGTGGTTTCCCAATCCCCGGGGACATCGGGTTTGATCTTATGATGGTCAATGACTTTAATTTCTGTGTCAGCGGTCATCCCCCTGATGCTGGTCAGGCCCTGGGTGTCTACCAAACAAACCGAATCAATAGGTCCATCTTCCAGATCCCGGGGATCAACAAAAGGTAATTCAATCCCATAAAGGACCAGAAAAGCTTCTACATTTCGATTTAATTTCCGGGGCAGGACAGGGATCAGGCTTTTATCCAGCAGGTGCGCACCCAGAAGTGATGCCAGCCCATCAAAATCCGTTCTTTCGTGCGTCAATATAATATCCATGAAACCTTCACCTATCCGGGGGAACTTTTCCCATTTTCCATCATTGTACCCTATCTCCAGGCACCAGAGATCAGGAACCGGGTCGAGAGAAAATCATACCGACTTCCTTTTAGATAAGAATACAACAGGCTTAACCTTCTCAACACGGCCAATCGACATATAATTATTCCTGATGAACATCAAACAGTTAACCCAAAAGATGCACCAATTTGTCAACCATCAGGGATGGTATGAGGAGGACAGCCCCCGTCCTCAAACTCCCAAAAACTTAGCCTGCTCCCTGGCCATTGAATGCGGAGAAATCCTGGAACTTGTTCAATGGCAGGCGGAAATTCAAGATCAGGAGGCACTGGCTGCTGAGCTGGCAGACGTCATGCTCTATTTGCTGCAGCTGGCCAGTACAACTGACATCGATCTGGAAGAAGCGGTGCTGAATAAGCTGACCGAAAACTACCAGCGCACCTGGAATCCATCACCTCCGGATAAAGAAAAGGAAAAGAATAATGAATGACAGCAGCTTACGCGTAACCGTCTTCGGGGGATCAAAACCAGAACCAGGTTCGGATGCTTATGGCGAAGCCTACCATCTGGGGTCTTTGCTGGGAAAAGCGGGGTATACCGTCCTGACCGGGGGCTATATCGGCACGATGGAAGCAGTTTCCAGGGGAGCTAACGAGGAAGGGGGACATGTCATCGGGGTCACCTGTGATGAAATTGAAACCTGGCGTCCGGTGGGCCCCAACCCCTGGGTGGTGGAGGAAATGCGTTTCCCCACCCTCCGGCAGCGCTTGTACGCTTTAATCGATCACTGTGATGCCGCCCTGGCGCTCCCCGGAGGCATTGGAACCCTGGCAGAAATTGCTGCCGCCTGGGCCCAGATTCAAACCCAACCTCCACCGCCTAAATTGTTAATTCTCATCGGCAGAGGATGGCAGGAAACCATCCACACCTTTTTGGAACAGCTGGGTGAATACGTCTCCTCCAGAGACCAAAAGCTGGTGCGGTTTGCCGAGGACGGCCGCCAGGCTGTTCAACTGCTCAAGGATCACTCAGGATAAACTATGCCCGCGATTAACCCCGATCGGTTAAATGTGCAGACAGCTGAGCTCATTGAGCTTTATTCCCGGCCAGGTAAATTTATCCACAGGCTGCACAACCTGCTAAATTATTACGCGGACAGGGCGCGCCGATTTGGACAATCCGGAGAATCGCCGCCGAGCCTACCCGTGTATCATGTCCCCCAACCTGTGCTGCGTTTCCTGATCCGGGAAATGAAACCCCTGCTCTCAGCTTCACCTTCGCGGGGCCTGCTGCTGGCAGATGCCCTCTGGAAAGAAGACTGGCTGGAAATCAAAATTCTGGCAGGATCTTTCCTGGGGTTGATTCCAGCCGTCAACCCCGGACCTATCCTGAAACGGTCCAAGGCCTGGATGCTTTCCAGTGATGAAAACCAAATCCAGCAAACCCTGGCTGATCAGGGCCTGGCGGCCATCCGGGAAAAGTCCCCTTCCCTGATCATAACCCTGATTGAAGATTTAATCGAAACGAGAAGCCCCGGAGAAAGAAAACTTAGCTTAATGATCATGCATCCGCTGATCCGGGAGGATAAGTTTTCCCACCTGCCTTCTTTATTCCAGCAGCTGGATAAGCTGCTCCAGGAGGATCAAGGTCTCCGCGGAGATCTCGTACCCGTGCTGAAAACAATCATTCAAACTTCGGAAAAAGAAGCTGCCTACTTCCTGCAGGATCAGCTCTCCCGGGCTGCCCAACCACAGATCACCCGGATCATCCGCCAGTGTTTACCTGCTTTTACCCCCGAGAACCGGGAAAAGTTTCAGGCTTTAATCCGCCAGGGATCCTGAGCTCAAAACCTTGACTTAAAAACAGCCCCTAAGTATACTGTTTTCACAAGAGAATAATCAGCACGGGGAGCCGTACCACAGGCTGAGAGGAGAAGAAACATTCTCGACCCGAGGACCTGATCCGGATAATACCGGCGGAGGCATGCCCAGTCGATCTAATTCCTCCGCCCGGAGGAATTTTTATTTTCCGGACCCTCACTGAAAAGTGACCACCACTGAAAATGAACTACCGCTGGAAAGCTGTCCCAGGGCAGAGGTTGACAACCTCAGGAGGAAACGATCCCAAAAAACAGGAAAGATCCTGAATCCCGAAATAACATTCGGGCCATTGTTTTTGCTAACGGCGACCTTTGCCAGAGTGAACTGGCGGCTGCCCCTGCTCCAGAGGACTTGATCATCGCTGCTGATGGTGGTTACCGCCACTGTCAGATGCTGGAAATCCTTCCCGATTGCTTGATCGGCGATTTAGATTCCACGCCCGAAAAAGTCATCCGCACCTGGGAAAAGGAAGGGGTGAAAATAATCCGTCATCCAGAACAGAAGGATGAAACCGATCTGGAACTGGCGCTTTTGTTCGCCCAAACCAGGGGTGCCCGGACCATCATTGTCTACGGAGCTGCCGGCGGGCGGTTGGATATGACCCTGGGAAATTTGCTGCTGCTTGCCCATCCCGGGTTGACCGCGCAGTTGACCTTAATTTGCGGGGGCCAGGAGGTGCGAGGTCTTAAACCGGGAGAGACCCTGGAATTGAGCGGAAACCCGGGAGATACTGTGTCTTTGATCGCCCTGCTGCCGGACACATCGGGGATCACCACCCGGGGTCTGGAATACGCCCTGGATGAAGGCAGCCTGGCGCTGGGAATCACCCGGGGCATCAGCAACCTGATGAATTCCAAACAGGCCCGGATATCCCTGAATAATGGTTTATTAGCCGTAATCCACACCCGGAACAACCTCTGAGGAGGATAACCATGAAAGAAATTAGAATTATTGGTTTGCTTATCTTATCAACGACCGTCCTGCTGCTCGCTTCCTGTGCTCCGGGAGCTGACCAGGAAGGTCTACCCCCGTCTGATCCTGCTGACCAGGTGCTGACGGTAATGACTCACGATTCCTTTGCCGCCTCCCAGGAGGTGATTGCAGCCTTTGAAAACGAACACCAGGTAAAAGTCCAATTTCTGGAAGTGGGAGACACCGGTACAGCAGTCAATAAGGCTGTGCTTTCCAGGGAAAACCCCCTGGCCGATGTGTTTTATGGAATAGACAACACCTTTCTAAGCAGGGCTTTGGAAGCAGATATTTTTGAGCCCTACCAATCTCCCTATCTGGATCAAATCGATGAAAAGTATCAACTGGATGATGACTACCGGGTCTCCCCGGTTGATTTCGGCGATGTCTGTTTGAACTATCAAAAAGCGTATTTTGAGGAGCACGATCTGAATCCTCCTGCTTCCCTCGAGGATCTCACCCGCCCGGAATACCAGGGCTTATTAACCGTGGAAAACCCGGCAACCTCCTCCCCGGGACTCGCTTTCTTGCTGGCCACAATCGGCCACTTTGGAGAGGATGGTTATCTGGATTATTGGCAAAAACTGGTGGATAATGACCTCAACGTGGTCAATGATTGGGAAACAGCTTATTATTCTGCTTTCAGTCAGGCCGGAGGGACTTATCCGATCGTAGTTTCTTATGGATCCAGTCCACCGTTTGAAGTGATCTTTGCCGAAGAAGAGCTGTCCGAACCTCCCACAGCCGCCGTGGTTGAGAATGAAAGCTGTTTCCGGCAGATTGAATTTGTGGGAATTCTGAAAGGGACCCAGCAGCGGGAGCTGGCTGAACACTGGATAGACTTTATGCTTTCGCCGGCTTTCCAGGAGGATATCCCCCTGAACATGTATGTTTTCCCGGTCAATAAAAACGCCCGGTTGGATGAGACCTTCCAACGCTACCTGGAAATTCCGGATCAGACCGCAGAAGTCAGCCCCGGTGCCATCGCGGAAAACAGAGAAAAATGGATCCAGGCCTGGACAGAAACCGTGCTCCGCTGAGGGAAATCACGAGTTAGAAATCATCACTAATCGGGATTAAAGGTGGTTGAAATCAGAAGTGAAAGCTAAAAAGCATTCCTCCGGAAACGCTCCCCTGCCCTTGAATCCGATGCTGCTGCTCTGGCTGCTCCCCCTGGCCTTCCTGGGTGTGTTTTATTTCTATCCCCTGGGCAACATCCTCCAGCTCAGCCTGTTCTGGGACGACCAAAATGCCTTAGCCGCGTTCTGGTCGTCACTGACCTCGGCGGCAGCCGGAAACGCCCTGAAGTTCACCTTCCAGCAGGCGGCGCTTTCCACCCTCTTTACCCTGATCCTGGGCTTACCGGGGGCCTACCTTTTTGCCCGCTACCAGTTCAAGGGTAAATCCATGTTCCGGGCCCTGATGGGAGTCCCCTTTGTGATGCCCACCCTGGTGGTTGCCGCGGGTTTCAACGCCCTGTTAGGGCCGAACGGCTGGGTGAACTCTCTGTTGATCGAACTTTTCGGGTTTTCTTCACCCCCCATTCACTTCATCAATACCTTTCCAGCGATCATCATCGCTCATGTTTTTTATAACACTACGATCGTTTTGCGCCTGGTGGGTGATTTCTGGAGCCATCTCAATCCCCGCCTGAATGACGCTTCCCGGGTGCTGGGCGCATCCCCCTGGAAGACCTTCCGCACCATCACCCTCCCCCTCCTCAGCCCGGCCATTGCCGCAGCGTCTTTACTGGTTTTCATTTTCGATTTCACTTCCTTCGGGGTGGTGCTGATCCTCGGCGGCCCTCAATTTTCCACCCTGGAAGTCGAAATATATTATCAAACGATCAGCCTGTTTAACCTGCCCATGGCCGCCACCCTCTCCCTGCTCCAGCTGGCCTGCACCCTGCTGCTAACTATTGCCTATACGCAGCTGTCGAAAAGGATGTCCCGCGCCCTGCCCCTCTCGGCCCGGGGGCGAACCCAGAAAACACTGCGGAGCTGGAAAGAAAAACTGCTGGCGGGCTTGTTGATCCTCTTCCTGCTGAGTTTTCTCACCCTGCCGCTCGCAGCCCTGGCCAGTCGGTCCCTGATCGACCTCTCCACACCTTCCGGATCACCCCCCCGGTTAACCACAACGTTTTATCAAGCGCTGACCCGGCAGCCGCAGCAGGCTCTTTTTTACACGCCTCCCATATTCGCTTTAAGGACTTCCCTGCTCTACGCCGGGATCACTGTCCTCCTGGGTCTGGCGCTGGGGCTGCCGGCTGCCTGGGCGCTGTCCAGGGAGGATAGTTCACCGCTGAATCAGATCCTCGACCCCCTGATCATGCTTCCCCTGGGCACCTCGGCAGTCACCCTGGGGCTGGGATTTATTGTTTCCCTTGACCGTCCTCCGCTCAACCTGAGAACCTCCCCGCTCCTCCTTCCCCTGGCCCACACCCTGGTTGCTTTTCCTTTCGTGGTCCGCAGCCTGACCCCGGCCCTGAAAAGCATTCAGCCTCGTCTGCACAGGGCTGCCGCCGTGCTGGGCGCATCCCCTTTCCAGGTTTTTCGCCAGATCGATTTACCCTTGATCGGGCGGGCGCTGATCGTCTCTGCCAGCTTCGCCTTCATGATTTCGATCGGCGAATTTGGCGCCTCTTCCCTGATCACCCGTCCTGAAAACCCCACTGTCCCGGTGGTGATTTACCGGTTCCTTTCCCGGCCCGGCGCCCTGAATTACGGACAGGCCATGGCTTTGAGCACCATCCTGATGCTCGCCACGCTGATCAGTATGCTGACCATGGAACACTTCCGGATGGGAGATATCGGAGAGTTCTAAAAAGCCCCCAATTCTACAAATTATCTCTTGACGATCAGGGGGGATGTGTTAGAATAGCCTTCGTTCGGGGGCGTGGTGTAGCGGTTAACATGCGGCCCTGTCAAGGCCGAGATCGCCGGTTCGAATCCGGTCGTCCCCGCTCCGAACGCCGGGCCACTCCAAAAGGAGTGGTCCTCTTTTTAACAATATCCTCCCGGAAGATAAAGAGCCTCCCCTATTGACTGCTGCTGTGCTACACTATGATTCAGCTGGGACACATTTCCTTCACAGATTCTCTAAAAACGTGCGGGGGTCCCGGCACAGTCCCCGGATTATTCCCCAGGAAACCATTATGACTGAATTAGCTTCAGGTCTGTTCTTGCTCAACTCCCTGCAGGGCGCCAATGTCTATTTGCTGGCATCCTCCACCGGCTTGACCGTGGTGGACAGCGGCCTGGTTTCGGATGGAGAAAGCATCACGGCGCAAATCCAGGAACTCGGTTTCTCTTCCTCTGAACTCAATAACATTTTGCTGACCCACGGCCACGCCGACCATGCCGGCGGGGCGGCGTGGCTCGCTGAAGAAACGGGAGCCCGGGTCACGGCTCACCGCCGCGAGGTCCCCTACCTTGAAAAAACGAAAAACCTGCCTTACCGCTCCCCTCTGCAAAGGCTGATGTTCTGGCTCAGCGACCGTCTGCTGTTGAAAAGACCGAAAACGAACGTTGACCGGGCTGTTGAAGGTGGGGACGTGATTAAGTTCTCTGAAAAACTTGAGGTCATCCACACCCCCGGTCATACGCCGGGCTCGATCAGTTATTACCTGCCGGACCGGCGGATCCTGTTTTGCGGAGATGCCCTGTTTAACGCCCACCCCCTGACCGGGAAGCCCGGGCTGCGTCCACCCCTCCCGCTGGTCAGCGTGGACAATAACCTTGCTTACCAATCGGTGGTCAGCCTGGCCGAATTAAAGGTTGAGATGCTCTGCCCCGGTCATGGAAAACCGCTGCTTCGCAACGCCGGAGCGGCAATTCAAGCCCTCCTCAAGGAGGGACGATGAAAAGTGAATTAGGCTTTGATCCACCGCTTGATCACCCTCTCCCCCAGAGGACGGCAAATCAGGAAAGTTATCCCAGCCTTTGATGCCCGGGATGGAAATAATAACCAGGTAAAAAAGCTCCGGAAAACTGTCAGGGGGACCAGGACCTTGCATCCCCTTTTAACCAAGTTCATCGTCTCTCCCGGCAAAGCTCTTCAAGCCGGAGGCAGAACCAGACACCCTGATTGACCAAGCCCGGGAATGACCCTGCATCGGCGCCTGGCAAAAAGATCAACCGGACCGCGATAAGGGGATCTCCCCGATCTTAGTGCCGCACAACACTGGAATCCATTACAATACAATCACCGCTCAAGATACCATCCCCGGTGAAGCTGATCCTTCCCGGGGGAGAACTATTAGGAGGACCCATGGACACCATCTTTTGGGGTTTGACCACAGATCAATGGCTGGAGATAGGCATTTCCGCCCTCATCCTGGCAGTTGTTCTTCTGCTCGGGCGCTGGGTTATCTCCCTGGTTCTGGACCAGTTTATTAAGCGGCTCACCCACCGCACCCGCAACACGCTGGACGATGCTATCCTGGATGCAGCCCGGCTGCCGCTGTATTTCCTGGCCGTGGTTCTGGCCCTGAACGGGGTCCTGGAGCGCCTGGATTTTTTTCCGGACCACTGGGACACCTGGGTAAAAGAAAGCTTTTACCTGCTCTACTTCCTGATCGTGTTCGTGTTCATCTGGCGGCTGGTGAACCATATCTTCGCCTGGTACAGTGAAGAGATCATTGAAAAAACTCAATCCGGGATAGATAAAAACGTTTTCCCATTCTTTAAACGGCTCGCGCACATGTTAATCAGCGCGATCGGCCTGATTACCCTGTTCTCCCATTTTCAAATCGATGTTACCGCCATGGTCACCACCCTGGGCATCGGCTCCCTGGCCGTAGCGCTGGCCGCCAGGAGTTCACTGGAAGACACCATCAGCGGGTTTCTGATCATGCTGGATAGACCTTATCGAATCGGAGATCGGATCGAACTCCTTGACCTGGACACCTGGGGCGACGTGGTGGACATCGGCCTGCGCAGCACCCGCATCCGAACCCTGGACAACCGCATGGTAGTGGTCCCCAACTCCCAGATCGGGAAAAGCCTGATCGTCAACTATGCCTACCCCAATGATCAATACCGACTGCAGATTCACGTTGGGGTGGCCTATGGGACAGACATCGAAAAAGCTCGAAAGGTGATGATCGACACGGTGCGTCAAGTAGACGGTGTGCTCCCGGATCGGAAAGTCGAAGCCCTGTTCCTGGAATTCGGGGAATCAACCATGATCTTCCGGGTGCGCTGGTGGTTGGAATCCTACGTGGATACCCGGCGGATGTTTGATCGGGTCAACACCGCGCTCTACAACGCCCTGCAGGAAGCGGGGATCGAACTGCCCTACCCCCAGCTGGAGGTGCACCACAAAGTGGATCCCCAGGACCGGGAAGGATTTAACAAACTTAAGGGATCCTGATACCCCCGGGATAGCCATGTGCCTTAAATCTTCCCGGGACCTTTTCCTTGCACCTGATGAGACACCTGATCCAGCCTGATTGATGGGGAAATGATCAAAAACTCTCTTCCTAACCTGGAGGATAAAACTCAAAAAGGCAGTAAGCATGTCAAATTCAGAAAAGAATCCCAGATCTTATCGTAATGTAAACCCCGAAGATTACTACGGATATGAGGAAAAATATATCCAGAAAGGCGGCGGCAGCGGTGAAGGTAAAAAGGACGGCGGCCGCAAAGGAAAAAAAACCCTCCAGGCGCTCAAACGAAATCAGCGCGAGAAGGCCCGGGAGCGGCGTCAGGAGGAAGCACGGGGGTCACTCAAAAATGTCCTGGCTGATCTCCCGCAACCGGATAACAGAGAAAGGGAAAAACTCATCCTGGAACGATACACTAACTGGTTGAACCGCGCCCTCCGGGGAAAATTCCGGGTTAAAAAAACCCACCTGGAGGAAAGCAGAAGCAAATCCAGCGGGCCCGGGGGACAGCATGTCAACAAAAGGGAAACCCAGGTCTCCTTAACCCATATCCCGAGCGGCATCCGGGCAGAAAGCGCTCAAACCCGGAGCCAGCGGCGGAACAGAAAGCTGGCTAAACAGCAGCTTGAAGATCGGCTCCGGGATCACCTGGAAGACTGGCAAACTTATCTGGGAGATAAACAGCAGGTATCTTTGGAAGAGGTTCAAGAAATGCTCGACCAGCATAAATAAACAGTTTCCGGGAGGATGGATCCTCCCGGAAACTGGTGCAAACACCTGTTTTTCTCCGGTCCTTTCTCTACTCAACCACCACCCGCTCGCTGCTGCTGCGGCCAAACACCTCCGGAGAGTACATCTCCTCGGCCTTGGCCGGGGGGACCACGAAGGTCCCCGGGGTGGTGGCCCGGGCCACATAGCTGTATTCATGCACCCCATCCCACAGCAGAGGGGTAAACGCCTCCGCCCGCTCATCGCGCATATTCTGATGCTCGTACCAGGGCCTCCACCACCACCAGCCATAACCGGCACCTTCCCGGTCGTCGCCCTGGGGGATGCTCCCCGACACCGCCAGCGCAGGATTAATGATTTCCAGCCCTGCCGGGAGTGGGTCCACCAGCGCCACATGATAACGCCGGTTGTCAGCCACCAGGGTTAGATTCACCCGCACCCGGGTTCCCGCCTTGATGTGCCAGGTGCCGTCTTCATCCCGGGTGACATCTCCAGGATCATCAACTCCTTCATAAGATCGCTGGACGACAAAGCCGTAATCCCGGGGATCCAGGTCGAGGTCCGTGGGGGCATACTTCAAACCCAGGCGGTAATAAAGCCGTCCGGGGCCTTCCTTGCTGATCACCAGGTTCTGGGATTGCTCTTCTCCGGTCAGATAAGCCAGGGGAACCTCGGTCAGCCTGCGGTCCGTGGTCCGCCCAAAATATTCGTGTTCAGCTACATAGGTGTCACCCAGCCAGATCCGGGCTACAAACTCCGGGGTTTGAGCTTCAAAGGTGTTAAAGTAGCGGTCCAGCGCCAGGAGCACAAAGACATTTTCCTGGGTGTTCCCCCACCTTCCCCGCTGACGGTGAGCGAGCAATCCGGAGACCAGCTTGGGGATCAGATCACTTCCGGGATCATCTGCGATCAAAGCATCCAGCAGGATGGCGTCGGTGCGACGGTCAGAACCCAGCAAGAGGTAATTTTGATCAGTGTACTGGGTGGTGAAGTTGGCAGCTCCCGCGGTTTCTACGACGCGGTTGTTTATATAACGCCGGATTTTATCCAGTTCAGCATCCGACTGAGGTTGGTCGATCAGCACCTGCCAGATCCATCCGACCGCATCCAGGGAGAGCGTTTCGATTCCCTGTTTATTGAGCAAATTCCGGGCTTTCACCGGATCACTGTCGCCCTTAAGATCCCGGACGTAAAGGGCATAAGCGCTGAGCGTATTCCGGGTATGCTGACTGTACCAATCCGGATAGTGATTCTCAATATTCTGCAGATAAGGCAGCAGCCCCTCCCACATCCCTTCAGGAACCTGAAAACCTTTTTGTTCTGCCCTGATTAACGCCTGGGCGACGTGGATAGAATTAAAGGGGATGGAATCCTGCCCCCTCCGCCAGTAAGGGAACCCGCCATCACCATTTTGCAGGCGGGAGAGCTGCTCCAGATCCCTGAGGACGGCTTCTTCCAGCTCTTCAGGCGCGGGTAATTCTTCAGCCTCAAAAGCGGTGAGCACATCCCGCAGCGCGGCGATTCCCAGCACCCGGGAAGCCAGCTGTTCGGTGCAGTCATAGGGATAAGAAACCAGATAGACCACCGCATCCGTCAGGGCCTGCAGGGCTGTGGAAGAGGTGTTAATTTCTAAGCCGCCAAACTGAGTAAAGACCCCTTCCGGGGACGCCACCGGCTGGGATACCGCACCCTCATCCAGCACCCCGTAGGTCGCAAAAGCTTCCGTGGTCGCCGGAGTGTAAACCGGAAGTTCTCCGGAGGATGCATCAGCATAGGCTCCTGACACAGCAGCAACCTGGAAGCGGGCCTTTCCCGCCATTTCCGCCGCTGCCGGGAAACGGACCTCCACTCGATCTCTGGCCGGGACGGTCACCCGCAGACCGGCTTGATCGGTGATTTCTAAGTTGCTGGTCCGCAGGACGACCATGGTTTCCAGGTCTTCGCCCGTTTGATTCTGCAGAACCACGGGGAACTCAAAACTGTCCCCGAAGTTCAAAAACCGCGGCGCGGAGGGCCTGACCATCAGGGGAAGCCGGGCTGTGAGGTTCGCCTCACTGGTTCCGAACCGGGAACCCCCTTCATCAACCGCCACAACCATCACCCGGTAGCGGGTGAGGTTATCAGGGAGATTGATTTCCACCTGAGCTTTTCCTTCCCGATCGGTACGCACCTGGGGAGCGAAAGTGGCCAAGGGGTTGAAATCCCTCCTGATTGTGATCGCATCAGCGGGGCTTCCTCCTCCCCCGCCCCTCCCCCCGGCATCCGCAGCCGGGGCTTCCAGCATTTCTTCGGCTTCTTCCAGGGCCATCCCTTTTTCCACCGTCAGGGTGGGCAGGGGCAGCTCATCCGCTTCCTGAAGCAAATCCTCAGGATTGGCCAGCACGATGCTGGACCGGCTGTAGTAAGAGCTGTAACCTGCTGATCTCTCGCTGTAGAAAACTGCCAGGGGGTCCCTGAGCTGATAGTTGGTCAGCGCCAGAACTGCCTCGTCGACGACGATGACGGCCAGTTCCGCATCCTCCACGGGGGCCTGGTCAGCATCCAACACCTGCACATCCAGCACCGTCTGTTCCCCGGGACCCAGTTCGGATTCCCGCGGTACTGCAGATACCTGCAGGGTGCGTTGATGCGGCGGGATGCTCAAGTTGAGGGATCCGGCTGCAAACGCCGGACGTTCGGGAACTCCCTCGATCACCTCACCCTCCGAGTCCACCCGGGGCACAGATCCCACCAGATCTACCTGGATGTGCAGGTTGGGAATATGTTCCTCCAGGATTGGAACCCGGAGGGTGGCGGAGCCTTCTTCAAAGGAAAACCGTTCTGTAGAGATCACGCCGCTCCTGCTGATGGTTAACAAGCCCTCTCCTTCCTCAAACGGCGCCTGCATCAGGATTTCTGCCGTTTGATCCGGCTGGTACGTCTCCCGGTCCGGGATCAATGTCACCGTTTCTTGTTCCAATTTACGGGAGGGAGGACGCTCCCCGCCGCTCACCCAGCGGGTGATCCGGCTTTGATTTTCGCGGCCGTTTTCATCCCTGATCAGAGCGGTGATTTGATACCGTCCACCCAGAGAAGTGGAAAAACTGCAGGAAACCGGCTCTTCAGCGGAATTCACCTGGCAATCCTGGGGATCAACTTCTGTTTCCTGCCACTGGCCTTCCTGATATTTCCACTCCAATCGGGAAGCTGTGACCTCAATCTCGCGGTCCAGGATCGGTTCCCCTTCCAGGTCCGTGACGATCAGGTCCACAACCAGAGGATCTCCCTGCTGGACAAAATAACGTTCGGTTCGCAGTCCCACATAATACGCTGCGGGATGGATCATCAGGTCGGTGTTCCCCGTCCAGGCCTGGCGGTTGACATCGAAAACCGTTCCTTCGGCGAACACGCTGTACGGCCGGGGTTCTTCGATGCTCTCAAAATCTAACTGCAGGTAATGGTTGCCGGAAGCATCGGTGTACCCAGAAAAATTCTGGTTCAGCTGATTATCAAATCCCTCACCATGAAACCTTCCAAAGAACCACCACGGGGTCCAATACCCGAAGGTAAAGTCCGGCCAATTAGGGGGCTGATAATTGGTAGGCGATGAATTAACCCGCCAGTTCACCTCGGCGTTGGCCAGCGGTCCTCCGGCATAATAAGCTGCCTCAACCGCGACGACAGCGTGTTCGCCCACAAAATACGGACCAGTGCTCTCGTTGCGGGCGAGGACCTCAAACTCCGGCCGTCTGAATTCCTGGACCTGAAAATCATGATAATAGTTCCTCCCCCCCAGACTGCCACCCGCTCCAGAGGCTGTGAATTGAATGGAAGCAAATCCAAGATTCACATTCTCAGGAAGGTCAAAAGAAAAATCAAATCCTCCCCAGGCGTTCACCTCCGCCTCACCGGCAGCAATCTGGTTGCCCTGGGGTCCGTTAATTTGATAACTAACCTCGGTTAATCCTTCAGGGATCAAACCCACGTCCCCATCCTCATCCATACCGATCCTTCTTAACCACCCCTTGATATGCACCTCTTCTCCCGGTCGATACATCGCCCGGTCGTCGATCACATACCAGCGGAGCTGATCCTCAAGGGACCTTCGTTCCCAGACAGCTTGATTCCAGTAAGAAGTTGACGGCGGCAGTAAAACCCGGTCGTCTCCCCGGCGGCCGATTAAATAAGGGATATCATCCGCCGGAAGGTCAAAACGGGCGAGGCCATCAGCAGCGGTTTCCCCCAAAACTTTCCCATCCCTGCTCTCAATTACCACTTTCTCCAGGGGCTTTCCTGTCTGCAAAGCAGTGGTCCAAACAACCATTTCGCTGTGGTCCACAAAGGCATCCATCCCCAGCCGGGTCACCTGCACCCAGACCTGAACCGTCTCCCAGTACCTTTCCTCCTGGAATAAGCCCCGGGGAGGTTTAGCGATGACCACAAAGTGACCCGTGGAACCTTCCATTAACCCCTCAAGCTCAACGGAGACCTCGGTGAGCACATCGGCATCAGCTTCAACAGGCAAAGTTTCTTCCTTCACCAGGGTTCCCGGGGGAGTGGGATTCCCCTCATTTCGCTGGGACTCCCTCAGATAGCGGTTGAATTCCGGCCACTCAGCAGGACTCACCCGGTAAATCTGCAGGTCAAGCCGGGGATAATTCAAAGCATAGAGGTTTAGAGCCGGTTTCCCGGCAGCTGGATCCAAGGTGACTAAAATCTGATCCGGGCCGAATAAGACCGGTTCCGCCTGGCCGATCTTGAACTTCATCTTTTGATCCTTGCCCAGACGCTGGCCGAACACATCCTGCAAATCTCCTGAGACCGTGACCGTATAAGTGGTGCTGCCCCGGATTGCGCCCCGGATGTTGATGGTATTACCGTAAATATTTACCGAAGCATTGGGCACCTCCGGCTCAATTGTGATCAAGGATTCGTCATAAGCATCAACATCAATCGGGTTGTTGAAGCGAATATACAGGGGCTGATAAGGCCGACAATTTTCATCCCCGTAGGAACAACCGTGTTCTTCGACCTCCAGCGGAGGATAGGTGTTAAAGGAAAAAGTTTGTTCTGTTCCTGTCCGCAGCGGCCCTTCAGCGGAGGGCGTGCCGGGACCAATTTTCACCGTGATCAGGGTATCAGCGGGTAAATCTTCCCCGGCTTTAAAAACCAGCCAGCGGGATTCCCCCGCCTGTTCCACCAACCGGCGGACATCCTCATCCGCTTGGATTTCCTCCTCCGAGGCCAGCTGGAGATCCACTGGCTGGCTGCCGGCGGCTGCCGAAATAGTGGGCAGTACTTCTTCAGGATTTATCCGCTGATCAAAAGAGATAAAGAACAGCGGGTCTAAGGGTTGAGGGCCGTGATCCGGGTAGTGATGCTTCAGGGTTGGCGGTGGGGTAGAAAAGGAAAACTCCACGGTTTCAGCTAATTCATTCCCGGCCGCAGAGCGGACCCCCTCCGGAATGGTCACGGAATATTCTGTCGCCATCGGCAGGCGGTCAAACAGCTCAGAATCTGCCTGAAAATTGACCGTCCTGGTCCCCAACCAGCGCCAGGTCCCTTCCACCTCGGGCTCCAGGACCACCGGCACATCTTCATCTTCCAGAGCATCTACCGTATTCAGGCCAACCATCGGCTGATTAAAAGTGACGCTGACAAAAGGAGCGATTGGAACATCACCTTCTGGCGCATAGCGTAAGACCTCTACCGGCCCGGGGTCCACCTGGCCGGCAGGATCAGCCCCCGCCTGGGGAGGAAATTGTTCCTTGATGGTTTCCCCGGGCAGAGGAGGAGGAAGGACTTGCTCGGGAAGGTTGAACTCCTGCTCATCACCCTCGTCAACCGGGAGGTCCGGCAAACGAGAAAAGATATCTTGAATTGCGCTCGCTTCCAGGGGGATTCCCAGAACCGGAACGCGGGGTTTTACCTCGGCCGGTTGAGCACTGCCGTCACTCAGTCGGATGACCAGCCCGGCATCATCTTCCCCGGAAGGATCCGGTCCCGGTTCTATCCGCACGGTCTCCCCTGATTGATCCAGGGGCAGGGTTTGGCCGGCAGCTGTCGGGGTTCTCCCGCCGTTCACTTCATCGCATCCAGCCGCCCCCAGGATCATGATCCCCGCCAGAACCAGAGTGAATATTTTTCCCACCAGGCGTAATTTGCTTTTCATCTCACATTTCTCCTCTATTAATCCCGGTTATACCGCTCCTTTCCTCAGGACCCTCAGGACAAGAGCCCTCCCCTATTCCAGAGCGCAGTTCAACCCCCACAACCCCCGCGGTCGGTTAACTACCCTGCCGATCACCAGGATCCGTCCTGTTAACAGGACGTTTTAAGGGCTGATTTTGTTCCGCCAACAAACAAATGGTCCGCATACCGCGGCGAACTTGCCGGGAACTTACTCTTCTGAAGAGGACTTTTTCAGATATTCCCGGAGCAAACTTGCTGCCTGCTCAGCGGATTCATAACTGAGCGTCCTCAATAAAGGATCCGGATTGCCTGTGATCATTTTTGAGACCCTGGCACCTTTTTTAAACAGGCAAAGAACCGGTTTTTCCAACGTCAGAGCATAACCGATCTCATAACCGACCCCGTGAGAGGGTGTGCTGACTTCCGCAATCAGCAAATCACTTTCAGAGATCCAATCGACATCCCGCTGATAAATATCCAGGGGTTCTTCCCGGGCATCTGCCTCCTCGATTCCCGACCGGGCGATATGAGCTGTGGGAACCTGGTGTCCATCACCAAGCAGCACATCTACTAAATGTCCAAAAGTACCTTCCTCCTGACGCCCCCCGGTGATAGAACAGGCAAAATAAATATTCATCCTTTTTTCCTCTTACGAAAGGTTAATCATCATGTGCTGTAATTATGCCGTAATTATAAAGTAAAAAGGGGATTTGATCAGGTACAGCCACCCGCAAGAAACAGACCGGGGCCGCGGTCAACCCGCTCACAAGCCGGGAGAATCCTGGATTCCCCCACTCCCGGCGGGTGCTTTCAAGGACAACCATGTATGATATACTCGACCCAGATGAGGAGGATTTATGCTTGATTTTTTCCCCTGACCAGCCTTCCGAGAGCCTGATGAATCCGATCCTGACCGTGACCGACATCACAATAACCTTTCAAGATGTTCCCGCCTTAGATAAGGTCAGTTTTCAGCTGAAGGAAGGCGAAATCCTGGCTGTCCTGGGCCCCAGCGGAAGCGGAAAAACTACCCTGCTGGAGATCATCGCGGGGCTGCAGGAGCCCGATCAAGGTCACTGCCTCTGGGCAGGAAAACCCCTGGACCGGGTTCCTGCCTTCCAACGTGGTTTTGGCTTGATGTTTCAAGATTTTGCCCTGTTCCCCCATAAAAACATCGCCGAAAACGTCTCCTTTGGATTGGAGATGAAAGGGTGGCCCCGGGAAAAAATTCAGGAGCGGGTGGATCAGGTTCTGGACCTGGTGGGTTTATCCGGGTTCAGATCCCGATCGATAGAAACCCTTTCGGGCGGCGAGAAGCAGCGGGTGGCTCTAGCCCGCTCGCTGGCACCGCAGCCCCAGCTGTTGATGCTGGATGAACCGCTGGGTTCGCTGGACCGCACCCTTCGGGAACGCTTATTGGAAGAACTGGGGGACATCCTCCGGGAAATAAATCAAACAGCTATCTATGTAACCCATGATCAGGTAGAAGCTTTCCTGATCGCAGACCGGGTTCTAGTGCTCAACGCCGGCACCACAGCTCAGGTAGGAACCCCCGAGGAAATCTATCAACAGCCCAATTCCCCTTTCATCGCCCGTTTTCTGGGTCTGTCCAACCTGATTGAAGGAAAAGCAAAAATCTCCGGCCGGGGCTCGCTGGTCAGCTCACCGCTGGGAGAATGGATACTTACAGATCGGATAGAGGGGAAAGTCACCCTGCTCCTCCGACCGGACAGGATCAACACAGGCCCGGCCCCCGAGGACCACTATGTCCAGCTGCAAGGGGTCCTAACCAAATCAAGTTTCAGCGGGCAGTTGTATAAGACAGAGATCAAAATTAAAAGAGACCTTTACCGGTTTGATTTTCCCGCCTCAACCACCTCGCTCCCGGAAATCGGAGAAACCATAACCCTCCACTTTGACCCCCACCAGGCAGTCCAGCTGCTTGATCGTTAATTCCGGAGTTCCTATCACCCCAGGTGAAAACCCTCCCAGGTACCGGTGGACCAGTACCTGATCAGGTCGAAGAGGGCAATCTGGGTCATCCCCGTCAGCAGTCCCAGGGCCAGGATCCAGGATAAATCTCTCCAATCCCGGAACTGTTTCTCCCGTTGGAAAAGGATCATCCAGATGAGGGCATAAGTCAGGGTCAAAAACAGGAGGACCCCCACTGCGGCGGTCAGGGTCAGCGGATAAAGAAAAAAGGGATTCCCGGTCAGGACCAGAAAGATCACCAGACCTGCCGCACCCGCTAACCCCAACCAGGCTGCCGGATCCGGAAAGATTTTTCGGTCCGCGCCATCAAACCAGGTTACCCGGTTGAAGAAAGGAAGTAAAAACGCGCTGAGGCTGATTCCGGCGCCCATCCCGGCAGCCAGTCGGAGAGAATTATCCGGCTGATAAATCACCCATGTGGCTGTCCGGGGATCAAGGGACAGGTACGAATTGAACCCATCCAGGAGATAAACAAAAATCAGACCGATCAGAAGAACCCGGACCCCTTTGCCTGGAAACTGCTTTGCCCGCCGCTGACCGAAAAACAGCTGATAAAAAAGGCCGATCAGAAAACCCAGATACTGTCCTGTGCAGCGGGCACACAGGGATAAGGGACGGACCCCCAGTTGAAAGGAATGAGAGGGAATCCGATGGCAGACAGCGTAACCGATGCTGTCTGTTTTACCCAATAAACCCGGAGGGGTGAGACCCAGCCAGGTGATCAGCACCAGAAGGCAAATTGCTAACAGCAGTGAAGTTTTTCTATCCAGATCCATAGCCAGCAACCATTCCCGATCAATACACTTTTCCGCGGAGGTGTTCCGGGGGTGAAAATGTCCTTTAACTGGCCGGTTAATGATCCCCGATTGACCCTTCAGAAATCTTTTGCCCCCAGGAAAACCCTTTCTGGGGGAGAACTTCAGTAACCGCCAGATAAATGCATAAACCCCCGATAGCGATCCAGGCTTCAAGGGCATACAATCTTCGTTTTAATATCACTTCCAGGGGAGTTTCCACTGCCCTGTTCATCAAAGGCCATTTTCCGCCTCCGATGACGAAAAAGACCATATAAAAACTATAGACGATTTCCACCAGAAAATTAAAGATGATCAAATTGTGAATGATTTTCCACACTTTGTTCTTCATATTATCTCCCCGAACAAGTCCCTGCTATTTTCATCCGCTGTCCCCCCTACCCTGATCCTCCGAGCTGCCCTCGAGCATACACCTATCCCCAGGAATACTCCTGGAGAGCTGTCAGCTGCTCGTAATCGGTGAGGTCCAACTTCAGCGGGGTCAGCGAAGCAAAACCAGCCGCCAGCGCTCCGATATCCGTCTTTTGATCCCCTACTCCTGTCGGCGCCTGTCCCCCGATCCAGTAATAAGCCTCTCCCCGGGGATCCAACCGGGACACCAATTCGTCCTGATAAACCCGCAGCCCCTGCCTGGTGAGTTGAATTCCAGCGATTTGACCTTCCGGCAGCTCAGGCACATTCAAGTTATAAACCACCCCGGTGGATACATCTTCCTCCAGGATGGTCCTGGCCACCCGGTGGGCAATTCTGGCCGCTGGCCCGTAATCCAGCTCCCGGAAGTGATTTCCGCTGGAATCCAGGGAGACTGCTAATCCGGGCACACCGCCAATCACCGCTTCCATCGCGGCGGTAACTGTCCCGGAGTAAGTGACATCATAACCCAGGTTTGCGTTGGGATTGATCCCTGAAACCACCAGATCCAGCCGTTCAACCAGACCCAGCAGGGCCAGCGCCACACAATCGGAAGGCGCACCGTCACTGGCCAAAGCATCAGTGCCGTCTTCAAGGTGAACATCTTTTATTCGCAGCGGGCGATGTAATGTTTTGACATGTCCGGAAGCCGACCAATTGCGGTCGGGTGCCAGCACTGTCACCCGGCCGAGCTTGCTCAACTCCCGGGCAAGGGCCAATAACCCGGGGGCTGTAACCCCGTCATCATTGGTAACCAGAATATGAGGTTTTGCTTCCATGATTGATTAAAATCCCTTTGATCTCTTGAACTGAAAAGAACAGAACTTGAAACGACCACAGCTATTATACCGGATTCCTGATTCTGTTCCGGAAGGTTTTGAACCGCCGCCCATCCTACGAACCCAAGAAGTCAACCCGCCCTTTTTTTGCATTCATGATAGGATAATAAATGTTTGGAGCCTGCGACCGGGAAAGGACCCTTAGGGATGCAAAAATCACCATTTGACCTGAAACTCATCCAGCGGATAAACCAGTTCCGGGAAACATACCCCCGCCAGATCTGGCTGCTGTTTTGGGGAACCCTGATCAGCACCACTGGGATGAGTATGATCTGGCCGTTCCTGGTCGTTTACATCAGCGAGCAGCTTGCTCTCCCGCTGACCACGATCACAAGCTTAATCGCCCTCAATTCCTTAATGAGTTTAGCGACCTCTTTTATTGCCGGATCCATCGCGGACCGGATGGGCCGGAAGTGGGCCATGGTCGTCAGCCTCGCCGTCAACGGCCTCGCCTTCCTGGCGATGATTCCCGCCACCACCTATCTTCATTATGCGGTTCTGATGGCCATCCGAGGTGCATTTCAACCGCTGTACAGGGTAGGAAATGACGCTATGCTGGCTGATTTAGTACCTGCCGACCAGCGGGCAGACGCCTATGCCCTCAATCGTCTGGGCAAAAATGTGGGAGTGGCCATGGGTCCAGCGCTGGGAGGAGTCTTTATCACCATCTCGTATGGGATCACCTTCGCCATCGCCTCCGCGGGAACCATTTTTTTTAGTGTGCTCATTGCCCTTTTCGCTTTTGAAACCCTACCTGAAGCGGCCCGCAAAGCGGCCGAGGACAAACTTTCTCCAACCCTTACCGGTTTCCGCAAAATTTTTACGGACCGGATATTCATGACCTTCATCCTGGCTTTTATCCTCCGCCAGGTAGCTGCCAGCATCCTCTGGGTCCTGCTGGCAGCCTACGCCAAACAGAATTATGGAATCAGCGAAAACCTTTACGGACTGATTCCGACGACGAACGCCCTGATGGTGGTTTTTCTGCAGCTGGCGGTAACCAAGAAGACCAAACATTACCAACCATTGAAAATTATGGGATGGGGGACGCTGCTCTATGGACTGGGGGTAGGATCCGTAGCCCTGGGGGGCGGTTTCTGGGGATTCTGGATCAGCATGGTCATTGTCACCGTGGGAGAATTGATGGTGATCCCCACCGCCAGCTCCTACACCGCCAACCGGGCCCCGGAAAAACTGCGGGGAAGATATATGAGCCTCCTAGCCTTAACCTGGGGAGCAGGTTCCATGATCGGACCCCTGCTGGGCGGATTCTTAAACGATCAAATCAGTCCGGTGGCGATCTGGTGGGGCGGTGGAGCCGCGGGAACCCTCGGCGCTCTGATCTATTTCGGGATGTGGTTCAAAAAAAGAGCTCCCGCTGCATAAGAAAAACCCGAGGCAAACCTCGGGGTCAAGGACAGATACTGGTTCAAACAGCGTATTCCCACTGAAAGAGAAACCCGGGGCAAACCCCGGGGTCAAGATCGGTATAGCCCTCTCAGCATCTCCCCCTGCTAATCCGTGATCGGACTGCTGTCGACTCAGTTTTCCTGGTTTTCCAGGGCAAGTTCCATCAACTTCTGAATCCGGGGGATCATCGATGGGGGATCAGGATGAATACCTTCAATCAACAACACACTGTCAAATATCTGGTCAATCACCGTTTCCACGACCTGATTGCTGTCATTGATAGTCCCTAATTCCTTGATAATCGGATGCTGAGGGTTTAATTCCAGCACCTTCTTGGGGTTCTGGAATTCTTTATCCATCATCCGGTAAACCCGCTGCATCTCCTGATCCATTGCCCCTGCGGCATCGACCAGTCTGGCCATGGATGTGGTCAGCCGGTCGGTTGCCCGAACATCTGCGACCCGATCTCCCAGCTGAGTTTTAAATTTCTCGATCAGCGGTTCGAGCTCCTCACTGGCCAGCGGGGATTCTTTTTCAACTTCTTCTGCCTCGTCCTCTTCCGAGCTCTCTTTTCCCGGAACGGGAAGCTCCAGATCGGAAGCTGACACGTTCTGAAGGGGGAAATCCTGATATTCCCGCAGTCCCATCAGCATAAAGGAATCCACCGGGTCTGTCAGAGTTAAGACTTCATAACCATGACTCTGGAAATAATCCAGGTGAGGGCTGCGGGTGATGGAGCGTTGATCATCCCCCAGGATATAATAAATTTTCTCCTGGCCGGATTTCATCCGCTCGAGATAATCATCCAGCGAGCTCCAGATTTCTGGACAGCTGGTAGATCTGAAGCGCAGCAGGGGATAGAGATCTTCCCCGTTCTTCTCATCAGAAGCCACACCCTCTTTGATAAACTGACCAAACTCGCTCCAGAATTGTTCATAAAGTTCCTGGTCATCCCCGGCAATCGCTTTTAACTTGCGGGTCACCTGGTTGGTGAGGATCTTTTTTATCCGGGCCATCACCGCGGACGCCTGGACGCTCTCCCGGGAAACGTTAAGCGGCAGATCTTCTGCATCGACCACACCCTGAACGAAACGGTAATACTGGGGGAGCAAGTCCTTGGCATATTCATCAATTAACACTTTCCGGGCATATAATTTCAACCCGTCCTGATCCCGCATGGTAAACATGCCTGGATCCTGTTTCCGGGGTAAATAAAGCAAAGCGTATATTTTCAGCGGGGCATCAGCTATAAAATGAATTTGATCCAGCGGAGGCTGAAAGTCCAGCGTCAAATGCTGATAAAATTCCTGATATTCCTCTTCCTGGACGTTCTGGGGCATCTGCCGCCAGAGAGCGCTCTGTTCATTGGTCTGCTCTTTATCGTCACCAATAAAAATGGGATAAGCCACATAATCAGAATGGGTTTTGACGATTTCTTTCAGGCGGTAGGGGCTGGCAAATTCCTCGGCATCCTCTTTTAGTTTTATTTCCACAGTGGTTCCCCGGGGTTCCTTCTCCGCTTCCCCGACCTGGAAGGTGTCTGCTCCAGTCGCGAACCAGCTGACCGGATCGGCATCCGGCTGATAGGAACGGGAAGTGACTTTCACCCAATCAGCAACCATAAACACAGAATAAAACCCGACCCCGAACTTTCCGATCACATCGGCCGCATCAATCTCATCATCCTGGACAGCTTCTATAAATGCCCGGGCGCCGGATTGAGCGATAGTTCCCAGGTTCTGCTCAATCTCGTCCCGGGTCATGCCCACGCCGGTATCTTCAACTTTAATCACCCTGGCGTCTTCATCCACGCTGATCCGGATCTCAAATTCGGCTTCTGGATCAAGGACTTCATGGTCGGTTTGTTGAACAAAACGCATTTGAGTGAGAGCGTCAGAAGCATTGGATATCAGCTCCCTGAGAAAAATTTCCCTTTCCGTGTACAGAGAGTGGATAAGTATATTTAAAAGCTGCTTGATCTCGGTCTGAAAAGCGATTGGATCACTGGGATTAGTTAGTTCTGGCTGCATTTCCTCGTTCATAGCACTCCTCCAACGTTGAATCTCCATCCATGCTCTTACTTTACCGTATCAGTGTTAAAAAGTTGTAAGAATACCCCGGGTAAAGGACCAACTCTGGCTGATGTTAGCACCCCAGATAACTGCAAGGCTGCCAGAAACTGCCGGCAGGCCCTCAATAATCCCCCCGGTACAGGCAGAATTTCCCCCCGGAGGGAGCAGCTAATTGCGTTGATAACGATGGTCGTTGAAGGAATTGGACCCCAGGACGAAGAAAACTGGCGGCTAAAAATTTTTACCTGCCGGTCTGGAGGAACCGATCCATAAGGTAATGGCCCCGGGTAAGATTGGCGGGGACCTCTGCCCGCTGGCGGAAGACATTAATTACCCACTCCGATTTGCTGATCAAGCACGGACCAGCGCATCGGTCATCCGGGCGACCCGGACCATCTCCCTGACGTCATGCACCCGGACAATGTCAGCTCCCCGGGTGATGCCCACCGCGACGGTGGCTGCTGTGCCCTCCAGGCGATCCTCCAGGGGCAAATCCAGGGTATAGCCGATAAAAGATTTCCGGGACGAACCCAGGAGCACCGGATAGCCCAGCTCTCTGATTTCATCCAATCGATTTAACAGTTCCAGATTTTGAGATACCGTTTTTCCAAAACCAA
This sequence comes from Anaerolineales bacterium, assembly GCA_034520505.1. Lineage (GTDB taxonomy): Bacteria > Chloroflexota > Anaerolineae > Anaerolineales > UBA11858 > B10-G9. The sequence continues at coordinate 85,147 of JAXHNK010000002.1, forward strand.
TCCCGGGGTCCAGGATGATCTTTTCTCGGTCAATCCCCGCGTCCCGGGCAATCTGTACGCTGTGGAGCAGCTCCTGTTTGACATCCTCCACCAGGTTCTGGTATTCGATCCCCACATAACGGCCGCCTAAATTCGCTTTTATCCGGGCGTTCTGAGGATTGCTGCGGTTATGCATGATCACTACCGGCACTTTCCGATCTGCGATCAGCCCGGCCAAATCAGGGTCTGCCCGCAGGCCCCAGACATCGTTGATCAGGTCGGCCCCCGCATCCAGCGCCCGTTCAGCCACAGCAGCTTTGTAGGTATCGATAGAGATTAAAGCCTCCACTTCACCGGCGAGCCTGGCAATCACCGGGATGACCCTGTCCATTTCCTCATCCGCGGATACTTCCCGTGCTCCCGGACGGGTGCTTTCCCCGCCCACATCCAGGATGTCAGCTCCGGACTCCACGAAACCTCTGGCCTGCTTCAGGGCCTGCTCCAGGACCTGATCGATCACCTGTTCCCTACCATCCCCGGCCAATCCGTCCCCGGAAAAACTATCCGGGGTGATATTGAGGATCCCCATCACATAGGTTCGCTTTCCCCACTCGAACACAAAATTGTCCAGCTTCAACTTCTGCATAATTTATCCCCGCCGTTTGTTAGATAATTTCGCCGTGGGGTTTTCTTTTTAGATATTGCCCGCCGCCCCGTTTTCCCAGCCATTGATCCCCATCGACAATCATCTTCCCCCGCAAAAATACTTTTTCGGGAAATCCGGTCAGCTCCCAGCCCTGATATAAATTATAATCCGTCCGCTGATGGGAGTGTTCAACTCCGTGGGTTACGGTTTTTTCCGGGTCCCAGATCACGATATCGGCATCAGCTCCCGGAGCCAGACAGCCTTTCCGGGGATAGAGACCGAATATCTTGGCCGGGTTTGTGCTGGTTTGAGCCACAAACTGGTTGGGCGTCAGATGCCCTCCCCTCACTCCCCGGGTCCACATCACCGGCAGGCGATCCCCGACCCCCGGCAATCCATTGGGGATCTTGGTAAAGTCGTTTGCTCCCAGCTCTTTGCCGGGGATAGCAATCTCGTCCCCTTCATAAAGGATTGGTGTTCTCCCGTCATAAAAGAAAGGACAATGATCGGTCCCAATCACCTGCAGGGTGTTATCCTCCAGCCCTTCCCAGATCCGCAGGTTATCCTCCTCTGTGCGCATCGGAGGTGAGCAGATCCATTTTGCCCCATCCTCCCTTTTCAGGTCTTCTTCGGTAAAGAATAAATACTGCGGACAGGTTTCCCCCATCACGCTCAATCCTTTTTCCCGGGCATACCAGAGCTGATCAACACCGCCGGCCGTGTTCATATGAACGATATACAGAGGAGCGTCCGCCTGAGCCGCCAGGGCCGCTCCCCGGAGGACAGCTTCCACCGCGCCCCAGGCGGGACGGGTACGGGCGTGCCAGATCGGAGAAGTGTGCCCGGCTTCCAGGGCTTCAGATACCAGGGTCTCAATCACATCCCCGTTCTCGGCATGGAGCATGGTCAGCATTCCCAACCGGGCAGCTGTGCGCATCACCTGGAAGATCTCCCCGTCATCCAGGCGGAGCCGTCCGTTGTAAGCCGTAAAAACCTTGAGGGTCGTCACCCCGGCAGAAATCAAATCAGGAATTTGTTCCTCTACCCCCGAATCAAAATGAGTGAGGTTGAGGTGGAATCCGTAGTCAACAGCCGCTTTGGGATCTGCCATCTGATGCCAGCGCTCCAGGTTGTTGAGCAGGACAGGGTCGCTGTCCTCCACAAAATCCATCACCGTAGTCGTTCCCCCAAAAGCCGCAGCTTTATGCCCGGTGTAATGATCATCCGAGGAAACGGTATCAAACATCGGTAAATCAAGATGGACGTGGGGATCGATACCTCCGGGCATAATTAATTTACCGGCAGCATCGACAACCTGTCTGCCGTTAGCATCTAACTCCCGGCCAATTAAAGCGATTTTGCCGTCCCGGATCAGAATATCTGCCTGAAAGGTGTCAGAAGCAGTAATCAAAGTCCCCTTTTTGATCAAAGTAGTAGCCATAATCCATCCTCTACCCGTAACTTAAACCGGATGAAAATAAACCATTCCGCTGTTCTTCACACGCTGGAATTATACCCTACTTGCCTCGAGCTCAGGGCTTCTCAAAATGCCGAGAGGATCAATCCGGAAACATCTTTTCAGCAAAGAATTCGCTTCCTCGGACTGATAAAATTCATTTCTCCGGATCAGGACTCAATGGCGGAGGTATTCCCAGCAAAAATCCCAGCAGCTGTTCGGAATCATCTTCAAAAGGAAATTCTGGAAGATAGGCGGATTCGGTGGCTGCCCTTTCCCGCAGAGCCTTCCACAGCAGCTTCCGCTCCCCGGGACGGACCGTCAAGTCTGAGAGTGTTTCTCCGCTCTGGAGATATTCTCCCGTCGTGTAAAGGAAAGTAAACCGCTTCCAATCTCCCGCCTGGATCGGATGGGGCAAGCGCTGAAGAGGTCCGAGCTGAACTTTATAATATTCCTGATCTGCCCGAGGGTGATCTGGTTGATCACGCAGCAAATCAATCCGGGTGGTCAGTTCATGTCCCAGCACAGGAGCGATGACCTCTACCCTCCATTTACGATCCCCGAAGGAAGCTGGCTGATAGAAAGCCAGATAATCAACATTCAGCACACGGGGAGCAGTGCGCACCGGTATCCGATACCAGCCAAGCACCCGGGCGTAATGGAGGTCACCGGGTTCGGGGAGAATGGCTACCAGAATCAAAGCGGATGGAGACAGATAATCAGCATTCATGGATTTCACCCCTTGGGATCCCGCCGTCCCGCTGAATTTTAAGAAAGTGAACTGGCTGATCCCGGATCTAGTTTTCCCCCTGACCTGATTTCATTATACACCGGGGTACGTTATATTGAAGACCTCTTCCCGAATAATCCTCCGGAGTTCCCCCATAAATAGTGCCGAATTCCGGAGAAGGAATTCGGCACTATACTGATCATTTGTCCGGCAGTTAGATCTTACAGCAAGCCAACTTTTTCATTGAACTCTTTGATCCGCTCGTCAATCTCGGGAATCTGTTTCTGGAAGTTGGTCCAGAAATCTTTCTCATACCACTGAGCCTGGATCTGTTCAAAAGTCTTACCCTGCTGCTCAACCCAGGTGAAGTACTTCAGGTTGTGCACCCGACGCCGGTCTTCATAGGTCAGTTCCTGCAGGTAATTGGGGGTGACCCCGGCCAAATAACGGGCATGCGTGCGGGCGGCGTCCATTTCTGTATACTGGCCGATTTCTTCGTGCATCTCGTGCAGCCGGCTCTGGTAAAGTTCCATGGAATCTGTCCACACGGTGAGGATGATATCGTTCTCATCCAGTTCATAATACTTGGCCATCTTGATGGCCATCAGGGTGTTAGCGATGCTGGAGAACCCGAGCAGATCCAGTCTCCCGACCAGTTCTTCAGGAACTCCCTGTTCAACCAGGTACTCGCGGCCGGCCGGTTCATTGAACAGGCGGGCCAGGTTGACCACGGCGTTGTCGTCAATGGCGATCACCATGTCTGTGTTTTTGACATTATGAATCCAGGGCACATGCTTATCCCCGATCCCTTCGATGCGGTGCGCTCCAAAGCCGTTTTCCAGCAGGGTCGGGCACTGCAGAGCTTCTCCTGCGGCAACTTTGCTTTCCGGGAACAGCTGCTTCATATAGTCCCCGCAGCCCAGCGTCCCGGCGGACCCGGTGGTCAGGGCCAATCCCCGGTATTCATCCTGCGGACCCATCACTTCTTGCAGGACCTCTTCCATGGCATGGCCGGTGACCTCATAATGCCACAGGTAGTTGCCAAATTCGTCGAACTGGTTGAAAACAAATACGTTGTCCCGCGTTTCCCGCAGCTCCCAGACTTTGTCGTAAATTTCTTTGACGTTGCTCTCGGATCCGGGGGTAGCGATCACCTCACCAGCGACCTTTTCCAGCCATTCGAAACGCTCCCGGCTCATACCTTCCGGCAGGATAGCGATCGATTCACAGGCCAGCAGGGAGGCATCGTAAGCACCACCCCGGCAGTAATTGCCGGTTGAAGGCCAGACAGCCTGATGGAAAGTGGGATCAAACTGCCCGGTCACCAGGGGAGGTACCAGACAGCCAAAGGTAGCGCCTACTTTGTGAGCGCCGGTGGGGAACCATTTTCCCACCAGGGCGATCACCCGGGCTTCTACGCCGGTGAGGCTGGAAGGCAGCTCGACATAATTCACGCCGCTGTATCCACCACCTTCGGCGACCGGCTCATTCTTCCAGGTGATGCGGAATAAATTCCGGGATGTGATATCCCACAGACCGATTTCCTTTAATTCTTCTTTCACCTGATCGGGGATCAGTTCAGGGTTCTTCATTTGTTCAAAGGTGGGAATGATGATGTTCCGTTCCCGGGCCCTTTCTACAGTTCGTTCAAGTTGATCCTTATTCATTGTCAAGTCAATCATTTTCTTATCCTTTTCCTAATAAAATTTTACAATTGATAAAAACATTCTCTGTCAGTGACCCAGAAAGAAATCATTCCCCTTCCGGTTCTTCTCTGACGATGTATAAAGGCCGTCCTTTCGCTTCATCATAAAGGCGGCCGATATATTCCCCCAGGATCCCCAGTGAGATTAACTGCACACCTCCCAGGAATAAGACCGCAATTAATGTTGAAGCCTGGCCTTCAAAAGCATGCCAACCCGCCAGCCGGAGTGCGATCACAACCGGGATGGCGATGATGCTCAGTCCAGCAGTCGCAAACCCCAGATACATGGCCAACTGCAGGGGAAAATACGAAAAGCTGGTGATGGCATCACTGGCAAAGCGGATCATCTTAGAAAGCGGATATTTGGTCTCTCCCGCAAACCGCTCCGCCCGCTCATACTCCACGCCGGTTTGATTAAAACCCACCCAAACCGACATGCCCCGCAAAAAGCGGTGCCGCTCCCGCATTTGGCCCATGACATCGACCACCTTCCGGTCGAGCAGCCGGAAATCCCCGGTATCCATGGGTATATTGACATCCGTGATCCGCTGGATGATCCGGTAGAACGCTGCAGCAGTAAACAGCTTGAACCAGGATTCCCCTTCTCGTTTTGCCCTGGTAGCATAAACTACCTCATAGCCCTCTTTCCACTTGTCAATCAAATCCAGGATTACTTCAGGGGGATCCTGAAGGTCAGCGTCAATGATCACTACTGCCCCTCCACGGCTGTAATCCAGACCGGCTGTGACCGCGATCTGATGCCCGAAATTCCGGGCAAAAATCACCGGACGGACCCGGGAGTCCTGTTCTGCCAGCTCCCGGATCAAACCTTTAGAGCCGTCGCTCGAGCCGTCATCCACCATCACCAGCTCCCAGGGTTCACCCGTTTTCTCCAGCACCTCAGTGATCCTGGTGTACAGGTGAGGGATATTGGGAGCCTCGTTGTAAATCGGGGCTACGATGGAATATTGGGGTTTTTTATTTCCCATAAAAGACTCTCTTTCCTTAACTGGGTGATGCGGTTTTCAGCCCAGCAGCGCTTTCACCTCATCAAGATCAGGTTTGATCACCGGAGCCTCGGGTGCTATCTCCATGGCAGCTTGAACATCTTTCAATCCGCTTCCGGTATTGAGGACCAGCACGGGATCTTCCCGGGTAATCTGCTCGTTCTCCAGAGCTTTTTTCAAACCCGCATAAGATGTGGATCCCGCTGGCTCGGCGAAAATTCCCACCCTGCCCAGATCGGCGATAGCCTGCAGGATAGCTTGATCTTCAACAGTAAGGTAAGCACCATTCGTTTGAGTTGCCGCCCGTAAAGCCCGTAAACCGTCGCTGGGGAGATTGACCGAAATACTGTCTGCCAGAGTGTCTGCTGAGACCGGTTTGATCTCTTCATCCCCGGCAAAGAAGGCGTTAGCAATCGCTGCTGACCCTGTCGATTGACATCCAAAAATCCGGGGCATGTGCTTGATCTGGCCAATCTGATATAAATCCTTAAACCCTTTGTGAAGCCCGGATATGATGTTGCCGTCCCCCACTGAGACAAACACACACAGCGGTCGATCCAACTCCTGAGCTAATAACACCTGTTCCCAGATTTCGAAAGCCGCGGTTTTCTTCCCCTCCGCGGTGAACGGGTTATAGCCGGTGTTGCGGTTATACCAGCCAAAAGCCTCCGTAGCCTCCAGGGATAAGGCATAAGCTGCATCATAGTTATCATCCACCAAAATCACCCGCGACCCGTAAATCAGCAGCTGGGTAATTTTCGCGGGAGGAGCTGTTTTGGGTGCAAAAATCACTGATTCGTGACCTACCGCTGCCGCCATCCCGGCCAGGGCAGCCCCGGCATTTCCCGTGGAAGCAGTCACGATCACCTCCGCGCCAATTTCTCTGGCCCGGGTTACCAACAGGGCGCTCGCCCGATCCTTGAAAGAAGCGGTGGGATTTCCACTCTCATCCTTCACCCACAAATTTTCTAAGCCTAACTCTTTCTTCAGCTGAGGGGGAGAATAAGTCGGAGTCCATCCAGCCGCCCGCAGGGGTGTCCCTGCGCCGATTCGGCGGGCGACCGGGAGTAAGGGTAAATAACGCCAGAGGGACGGTTCGCTACGAATAATTAATTCATCCTCTGTCTTGTTCTTAAGATCCTCATAATCCAGCAGCACATCCAGGATCCCGCCGTCCGCAGGACAGGTGTACATAATATCATCTGGTTCATACTCTTTGCCGCAAATCGAACACTGATAACCTGTAAAAACCTGCATATCTTTAAGCTCCTTCTTTGACACCTGCCATTAATAAACCCAGTTTTTCCGGGGTCGCTTCCTCACCCGGGATTATGCCCATCACCTCACCCTCATACAAGACAGCAATGCGGTCAGCGAGGGCTAAAATTTCATCCAGATCCTCGGAGATTAACAGGATCGCGGTCCCCGATTTTCGCTGTTCCAACAACCGTTCCCGGACATATTCCATGGCTCCCACATCCAAACCCCTGGTAGGTTGGGAGGCCACAATCACCCGGGGCTTCCGGGACAGCTCCCGGGCGACGACCACCTTCTGGATATTACCGCCAGAGAGGCTTTTCGCCAGGGTCTCCTTGGAAGGCGTCTTAATCTGATAATTCTGGATCAGATGATCACTATGTTTTGCGATCGCTTTTAAATTCAAAAACCCCGATCGGGAAAACGGGTTCTTATGAAATTCCCGCAGGATCAAATTTTCTGCTACGGTAAATTCTTTGATCATCCCATCCTTCATCCTTTCTTCAGGAATATAGGACAACGACCGCTCAGTCCGGTCTATGGGTGACAAACCCGTGATCTCCTCATCATCGAGCAAAATTCGCCCTTTCTGGACTTCCCGCAAACCCGTGATCACCTCTGCCAGTTCCAGCTGCCCGTTTCCTGAAACCCCGGCAACTCCGAGGATCTCCCCCGAATAAACGGATAAATCCACCTCCTGCAAACCAAGCGTTCCTCGATCACTGCCGCAGGTCACATCTTCGACAACCAGGCGGGCTTCACCGCGCTCCACCTGTTCAATATCCGGCCGGAAGTCGACATCCCGGCCCACCATATAACGGGCCAAATCTGCTTTGGTGACATCCTTGGTCTGATAGGTTCCCACCTTTTTCCCGTCCCGGAGGACAGTGACCCGATCGCTGATATCAATCACTTCATGGAGTTTATGAGAAATAAAGATCAACCCATGGCCGTCATCCGCCATATCGCGGACAATCGCAAAGAATTCCTCAACTTCCTGAGGAGTCAGCACCGCGGTCGGCTCATCAAGAATGAGCAGAGCCGCTCCCCGGTAAAGAGCCTTAATGATTTCCACCCGCTGCTGCTGTCCCACTGACAGCTGCCAGATATAAGCATCAGGATCAATTTTTAACCCATAAATATCGGCTAATTCAATAATCCTCTCTGAAACCCGGTCCAGGTCAGTCAATGGATGCCGGGAGGAAGGCATACCCAGGGCGACATTTTCAGCCACAGTCAGGGTTTCTACCAGCATAAAGTGCTGATGGATCATGCCGATGCCCTGATTGATGGCATCTGTCGGCGTTTTAATGGAGACCTGCTGGTCATTGAGATAGATCTCTCCCTGATCGGCATGATACATGCCGTACAGCACCTTCATCAGGGTGGTTTTTCCAGCCCCGTTCTCCCCTAACAAGGCGTGAACCTCACCGGACCGAGCGCTGAAATTGACCTGGTCGTTAGCAATTACACCCGGGAACCTTTTCGTGATGGATCGCATCTCCATCTGATCAATTCGAGTATGCCCGGAAGGCAAAATATTTTTTTCAGCCATGCGTTATCCCTACAATCTGTCTGATAAATGAATCCGAAAAAAGAAAAAAGGCTGTTCCCCTCCCCTGCCTCTGGATTCCACCGCCTGGTTACTGGATCCCCTCCTCCCCATGTTGCGGGAAGAGGGGGGTCACACCGTTCCCGGAAAGTGATCCTTCCGGGAACGGTTAAAACGCTAAAGGAACTACTCTTCGAGCTCAATACTGATAGTGCCGTCTTTGATTCCCTGGATGGTTTCATCGGCCAGGGTTTGAACATCTTCGGGCAGATCGTAATCAGGGTTGAACTCCATCAGCTCGCCGCCGTTTTCCAGATCGATGACGAAGGATGTTCCTCCCAGCGTACCATCGGCGATATTGCCAATGATATCTTTCAGGATCACATCCCAGCGGTAAACCTGATTGGCCACCACAACATCCGGGGCCAGGTCCGTTTGTGAAGACTGGGTGCCGAACCACAGGGCGTCATTTTCTTCTGCTACGCCGATCGCTCCCACAACCATCTGGGCAGTACCGGTCAGCACATCCGCGCCGGCCGCGATATGCGTGTTAGCTGCTTCTGAGGCTAAGGCCACATCGGAGAAAGACCCGATATAGTTCACGTTCACCCGCACCTCGGGGTCCGTCGCTTCCGCTCCGGCCTTGAAGCCGTCCACGTACAGCTTGGCATCCCCGGTCTCAATGGGACCGACCACACCGATCACACCGCTCTCGGATAAACTGGCCGCCATCACGCCGTTCACATAACCACCCTGATCAGAAGCTGCCTCGTAGGCATAGATGTTATCAATGCCGAAGGTATCCACGGTCGTTCCCCAGGCAAAGCTGGTCTCGGGGAAGTCGGGGGCAATTTCCTGTAGGGAGGAACCGTACTGAGATCCGTGGGCGATCACCAGGTCATAACCCTCTGACGCGTAGTCACGAATCGCTGCCGCGGCGTCATCCACCACAAACATGCCGTCCGAGTAAACGAACTCCATGGCTTCCTCGCCGCCCATCCATTCCTGGATCAGCAGCAGAGCGTCATACATACTCTGGCTGAAAGCCAGGTCGTTGATCGAACTGGGCATGACCACGGCCACCCGGAAAGTATCCTCAAAGGTGGGAACTGCTCCCTCTTCTACTTCTTCCTCAGGAGCAGAGTCTCCGACCACGATGGAACCGTCGATGATTCCCTGGATAGTTTCATCGGCCAGGGCTCGAACATCTTCAGGCAGATCGTAATCAGGGTTGAACTCGATTACCTCGCCGTCGTTTTCCAGATCAATGACGAAAGATTTTCCACCCAGGGTGCCTTCTCCAATGAGATCAATGATTTCATTAAGGACAACATCCCAGCGGTAAACCTGATTGGCCACCACGACGTCCGGGGCTAACTCAGTCTGGGAAGACTGGGTGCCGAACCACAGGGCGTCGTTTTCTTCTGCTACGCCGATCGCTCCCACAACCATCTGGGCGGTACCGGTCAGCACATCCGCGCCGGCCGCGATATGCGTGTTAGCTGCTTCTGAGGCTAAGGCCACATCGGAGAAAGACCCGATATAGTTCACGTTCACCCGCACCTCGGGATCCGTCGCTTCCGCTCCGGCCTTGAAGCCGTCCACGTACAGCTTGGCATCCCCGGTCTCAATGGGACCGACCACGCCGATCACACCGCTCTCGGATAAACTGGCCGCCATCACGCCGTTCACATAACCACCCTGATCAGAAGCTGCCTCGTAGGCAAAGATGTTATCAATGCCGAAGGTATCCACGGTCGTTCCCCAGGCAAAGCTGGTCTCGGGGAAGTCGGGGGCAATTTCCTGCAGGGAGGAACCGTACTGAGATCCGTGGGCGATCACCAGGTCAAAGCCCTGGGACGCATAATCGCGGATCGCTGCCGCGGCGTCATCCACCACGAACATGCCGTCCGAGTAAACGAACTCCATGGCTTCCTCGCCGCCCATCTCTTCCTGGACCAGCAGCAGAGCGTCATACATACTCTGGCTGAAAGCCAGGTCGTTGATCGAACTGGGCATGACCACGGCAATCCGGAAGGGTTCCTGGTCCTCTTCTTCCGTCTCCTCTTCCGCGGCTGGTTCATCCACCGCTGGAGCGGGTTCAGAAGCCTGGCAGGCACTCAATAGGAGCCCCATCACTACCAAACCAACTAACAAAATTTTCAATCTCTTCATTTTAGTCTCCTTATAACTCGGTCAATAAAAGATGTTCTTGACACAAACTTGATGATAATCATACCTCCTGTAAACTGATAATTACTCCGCTCTGGCGAAAGGTCTGGTTAAAGCAGAAGGTGCCCGGACCCGGGATACAGTTGCAACCAGAACCAGAATAGTCAATATGTAGGGCAGCATCACCGCGATATCCGAGGGGATGGGAATCCCCAGCACCTGGATCCACAGCTGCAGGGAATTAACCAGGCTGAACAGCAAGGCCCCCCCCATCACACCCCAGGGGCGCCAGGCCCCGAAATAAACCAGAGCCACAGCGATAAAGCCCAGGCCGCTGGTCATGTTCTGCTGAAATACATTCAATAGGGCGATGGACAGTGAGGCTCCGGCGACACCTGATAGGGTCCCTCCCAGGATGATGGTGAAATATCTCACCCGGGCGACGCTCACTCCCAGGGAATCCGCCGCATCTGGGTTTTCTCCCACGGCCCTGATCTTCAATCCCAGGGTAGTCTTATTGAGCACAAACCAGGCAATGGGCACCAGGGCAAATGCTATATACACCAAGACATTCTGGGAAAAAAGGATCACTCCCAATACCGGCAGATCGCTGAGAAGCGGAAGATCGATTTCGGAAAACCCCTTGACGGTTTCCACCGTACCCATTAATTTCTGGAACAATAAATCACTCAACCCCAGACCAAAGAGATAAAAACCAATCCCGCTGATGCCCTGCTCAGCCTGCAAATTTACCGTGACATAGGCCATGACCAGACCCATGGCCGCACCGACCGCCATCGCCCCCAGCACCCCCAGCCAGAGGTTGCCCGTGGTCAGGGCAATGTAAAAAGCGGCAAAGGCTCCCAGCAGCATTTGACCCTCTACTCCCAGGTTCAGAACGCCGCTCCGCTGCCCGAAAGTTTCTCCAATCCCGGCATATAGATAAGGCGTCGCCAATCTGATCCCGGAGGCCAGAATACCGATCAACACGGTCATTGAAAACAATTCAGAAATCATACTGCCACCTCTGTTTGGGAACCGTTTTTTCCTTGCTCATCGGCATCCTGTGGTGGACCCGCTTCATCCTCACCAGCAGCTGCTAACCTCCGGCGCTGCCGGCGTTTTCGCCAGATTTCACTGCTGACTACAAAAACAACCACCAGGCCGTTAAGGGCTGTGATCAAAGCCGATGGCACCTGGACCACCCGCTGCATCTTATTCGCTCCTACCAGCAGACCACCAAAAAGAATAGAAGCGGGAATGGTCCCGATGGGATGAAGTTGGCCAAATAAGGCAGCTACAATGCCGTTAAATCCGGCGCTTCCGGTAAATCCTGAAGCGGACCCATCGGTGATCATCCGGTAGTTGACCCCGTAGACCTGGGTCACCCCTGCTAATCCCGCGAAAGCGCCGCTTAACACCAGGGCCAGCACGATATACCGTTTAACTTTAATTCCCGCATACTTAGAAGCATCAGGGTTCTGACCCACAGCCCGGATCCGATACCCTGTAGTCGTCCGCCACAATAATATATAAACCAGGAAGGCTAAGATCACCGCAATCAAAGCCCCCAGATGCAGCCGGGTGGGAACCAGGCGGGGCAGCCGAAGAGCTTCGCTTAACCTGGCAGTCTGGGGGATCTTGGAAGCCAACTCAGCCTGTGCAGGGTCGATCATCGGCCCGCGGAGTAAAAAGTTCATCAACTGCACCGCAATGGCGTTCATCATCACTGTGCTCAAAATCTCGTTGACGTTAAAATAAGCCTTCAACACCCCGGGGATCCCCCCCCAGATGGCCCCGCCGGTAAAACCGGCCAGCATGGCGAGGACAATCACAGCCCAACCAGGCCAATCCACCATGTGCAGACCCACCAGGGTTCCCATCAGGGCTCCGACGATCATCTGCCCTTCGCCGCCAATATTAATCACATCGCCCCGGAAAGAGATGCTGATCCCTAACCCCACCAGCAGCAGCGGGGTCGCTTTGACCAGGGTTTCCGCCAGGGCGTTTTTGCTGCCAAAGGCGCCATCCCAGAGAGCCGCATAGGCTTCCAGGGGATTGACCCGGAGCACTGCCAGCATCACAGCGCCGATCAGCAAAGCTGCCAGGCCAGCCGTTATCGGCAAAGCAACATCAATATATTTTGAATACCATTTCTCTGGAGAAGAATTCGCCATACTTTCAACCTTTTGCTTTTTTTTTCAGGATCTCACCCGCTGTTTACCTTCCCCGTTCACCTCGTATGTAGGGGATCCCCAGCGCTGAGGGTGAGCCGCCCTTCTTCCTGGCCACAGCCCGGGAACCAATGATCAGGGCGATAATCGTCAGGATATAAGGGGTCATGATCAGGAAAAAACTGTAATTCGAATTGATATAGAGGGGATTGGCAAAACCTAAAAGGGTGGAGGGTCCCTGTAAATCCAGGATCAACCGCCGCAGCATCCCAAAAAGGTAGCCGCCCAGCGCCGCCCGGAAGGGATTCCATTGAGCGAAAATCACCAGGGCGATCGCAATCCAACCCTGACCGGACGTGGTCTGGGTGCTGTACCAGCCGGGGGATACTGAAAGGCTGATCATAGCCCCTGCTAAACCGGCGAGGGCGCCTCCGACAAAGGTATATAGGTACCGCAGGCCGTACACGTTCACGCCCAGGGTATCTGCCGCGGCTGGTTTTTCACCCACCGCCCGCAGATGCATCCCGGGCCTGGTTTTATTGATGTAAAACCAGGCCAGCGGGGTAAACAAATAGCCGGCATAAACCAATAACCCGTGGTTCATAAACAGGGCAGGTCCCAGGACAGGGATGGCCCCCAGTAGAGGGATATTAAAATCAACCAGCAGCGGCGGTGTCTGACCGGTCAATCCTTCGCCCAGCACCAGAGCCAACCCGGTTCCCAGGAAAGTTAAGCTCAAACCGCTGACCACCTGGTCGGCCTGAAAATGGATGGTCACCAGTCCGTGCGCCAGGCTGAGGACCCCTCCGGCCAGCATGGCCACCAGCACCCCGACCCAGGCGCTGCCCGTGGCCAGGGAAATCCCAAAACCGGCCATGGCTCCCAGCAGCATCATCCCTTCCACACCCAGGTTTAATATCCCCGACCGTTCGGCAAATATCTCACCGATTGCTGCAAAAAGCAGCACCGTGCCGGTCGCAATGCCAGAATGAAGAATAATCGTAAAATTCATACTTGCTCCTGCTCGGTTCTGATAATCCGAACTTTATAACGCAGCAAGACATCACTGCTGATGAGCATAAAGAGGATGATCCCCTGCAGCAAAAAGGAAAGTCCGGAAGGTTGAATTTCCCGTCCGGCAACAATCAGGCCGGCAAAGAGGATGGAAACAGGAATGATCACAAAAGGTTCCAGCTTGGCCAACCAGGCCACAATGATGGCGGTAAACCCATATCCGGGAGAGATGCTCTCCTGCAAACGGTGAACAACTCCGCTGATTTCGGCCATACCGGCCAGGCCGGCTAACGCCCCCGAAAAAGCCATCACCAGGATGATGTTCCGGGTGATGTCAATCCCGGCATAACGGGCGGCCTCGGGATTGTCACCGTACAGCTTGATCTCATACCCCCAGCGGCTGTGTTTGAATATCCACCAGACGATTACTGCGGCAACGATCCCAAATAAAACGCCCAGATGAAGGGTGACCCCGGAAAAAGCCGGAATTTCCCGGGCGTAATCAGCCAGCCGCGGAAGCCAGGCTTTCCGATCAAAGGTTGCTGTCATCTGAAAACCGCGGTCGCTCCACTGGTCAAAAATCCAAAAATTATTCCAGTTGATGATGATGTAATTCAGCATCAAAGTGGTGATGATTTCATTGACCTTATACTTTGCCTTTAAATACCCGGGAATAAATCCGGCAATTGCCCCACACAGCATCCCCATGATCATCATCATGCCAATGACGACAAATTTGGGGCTGCTCTCCGGAACCAGCGGCACCAGGACCACCAGGCTGGCGCCAAAAGCGCCTGCGTAAAATTGTCCTTCCGCGCCGATATTCCACAAACGCATCTTGAAGGCGATGGCCACAGCGATGCCGATAATAATCAGCGGGGTGGCTTTGACCATGGTATCCGAAAAAACTGCCCAATTACCAAAGACGGCTCGATAGAAGAATTTCAAAGCCTTGAGAGGCTCTCCACCGATTATTTTGAACAGTAAACCGCCCAGAAGAAAAGCCAGGATCACCGAACCGACAGACGTGGCCAGCGGAAGCCATTTGGGCACATCGACACGTTTTTCTACTTTAAATCGGATGCTCATCTCTGCGCTAACTCCCTATCTTCACCGGTGCCGGTCATCATCAATCCAATGGTTTCGATATCCGCTTCTTCAGCATCGAGCACACCCATGATTTTTCCTTCGGAGATGACCGCGATGCGGTCACTCAAAGACATCACTTCTTCCAATTCTTCCGAAATCAATAAGATCGCTGTCCCGTTTTTCCTCTGTTCGAGAAGCAGCTCTCTGATGGCTTCCATAGCCCCGACATCCAGCCCCCGGGTCGGCTGCATAGCCACCATAAAATTCGGGCTGGATGAAATTTCCCGGGCCAAAATTAATTTTTGCAAATTACCCCCGGATAACTTCCCCGCCGGGGTATCAATGCTGGGCGCCAGGATGTTATATTTTTCCTTCAAATTCCGGGTGTGATCCCGGGCTTGAACAAAATTGATCCGCCACCCATCTCCGATGGGCTGCTTGCGGTAGTCTTTCATGATCGTATTATCGGTCAGGCTCAAACTGGGCGCGGTACCCACTTCTGTGCGGTCCTCAGGGATATGAGAAACCCCCTGATTAATCGCGTTAATCGGCGGTCGGTTGCTGATATCCTGCCCCTGTACCTCAATCCTCCCCTGGCATTGACGCAGTCCAGTGATCACTTCCGCAAGTTCACTCTGGCCGTTCCCCCCCACCCCGGCAATCCCCAATATTTCGCCGCTGCGCACAGTAAGGGAGACATTTTTCAGGGCCGGCAAACCCCGGTTGCTCAGTGCGGAGACATCTTCCATTTCCAGCACAACCTCTCCGGGCTCCTGGGGCTCCCTGTGGATGGTGAAGATCACTTCCCGCCCAACCATCTTTTCTGCCAAATCCTTTTTAGTCACTCCCTCCATAGTTTCCCCCGCGCCGGTTACTTTCCCTTTGCGGAGCACGGTCACCCGATCAGCCACTTCCACCACTTCCCGGAGTTTATGGGTGATAAAAACAATCGATTTTCCATCAGCGCTTAAGGAGCGCATGGTTTCCATAAATTCAGCGATCTCCCGGGGAGACAGCACGGCGGTGGGTTCATCCAGGATCAGGATCTCTGCCCCCCGGTAGAGGGTTTTAAGGATTTCCACCCGCTGCTGCTCTCCCACTGACAGCTGCCAGATATTGGCCTGGGGATCAACCCGTAAGCCAAATTTATCCTGGAGATCTAAAATTTTCTGATTATACTTATTGAGGTTCATAAAGAACCGGGGTTCATCCATTCCCAGTAATATATTTTCAGTGACTGTCTGGGTTGGTACCAGCATGAAATGCTGATGGACCATGCCAATCCCCTTTTCAATCGCGTCCCGGGGAGATTTAAAGTTGACTGCTTCGCCGTTGATCCGAATTGTGCCGGAAGAAGGTGCGTACAAACCAGACAGGGCGTTCATCAGGGTGCTTTTTCCAGCGCCATTTTCTCCCAACAGGGCGTGAATTTCACCTTTCTTAAGGGTGAAATTGACATGATCATTAGCCAGCACACCAGGAAAGCGGATGACAATATTTTCCATTTCCACCGCAAGGGGAGGAGAAGCCATAGCTTTTTACCTCTTTCAAAAAAAAGTTCTCACGTCTAATCAATTGAACAGGAATTTCCACAAGGCGGCGATCAGACCAACCACCTTGTGGAGGTAAGTTTACTTGCGGCTACTCAAGCTCGGGGAGCTCGGCAGTGACATTCTCGTTCCACCAGTACATGCAGGTTTCACAATCGCTGCCAAACTGCTTGAACCCATCCAGGTCGGCCTGTTCCAGGCTTTCACCTTCTGCCAGGATCTGGTTGCCTTGATTGTCCGTGATCGGACCGGAGAAGACGTCAAAACGGTCAAATTCACCCGCCAGCATCTTGTCCAGGGTATCCTGGATCAGCTGCAGATCTTCTTCCGGGAGTTCCTTGACTCCGGGCTGCATTTCTTCGCCCTCCATGAATCCAAGGAGCCCCATTCCGTCGACATCGGCATCGAAATAATGCCATCCGCCCACCCAGGTGCCTTCCCGGGATTCCCGGACGATATCAGCATACACCGGTCCCCAGTTCCAGTACATCGAGGTCAGGCAGGCGTCAACGTTGCAGTTGCCTTTGTAGTCATAGGTGATGCCCCATTTTCCTTCGGGAGCGACCTGAGCCGGAGCGGGGGTATCCGCGCCGGTCATCACTACCTGAGCACCAGCGTCAAAGAGGGATTTTGCCGCTTCCTGCTCTTTGATAGGATCGTGCCAGGTGAAGATCCAGCGCACGTCCATGGTGCATTCGGGGCAGGTTTCCTGCAGCCCTAAAGCGAAAGCATTGCCCAGGCGCAGTTCTTCGGGGATGGGGAAGGTGGCTATGTACCCGGTTTTGGGGTTGCCGTCCATCTTGGCGCGAGATCCAGCCAGCATGCCGGCCAGATATTTCATGTCTTCCATGGCGCCCATCAGGTTGCCAAAGTTGTCCTCATTGGATTTAAATCCGGAGATGTGAATGATATCCACATCAGGGAATTCAGAAGCCACGATTTCCGAGGCGTCCATAAAACCAAAGGAAGTGGTGAAGATCACGTCAAAACCCTTGCGGGCCAGGGAGCGGATGACCTGTTCGGCGTCTGCACCCTCGGCAACGTTCTCTACGTACGCTGTATGCACATCTTCAACGTTCTCTTCCACGTACTCCCGGCCGACATCGTGAGCCTGGGACCAGCCGCCATCATCGTGGGGTCCAACATAAACGAAGGCGACATTATACTTATCTTCCTGGACTGCCGGAATCTGATAACCTCCGGTTTCTTCTGCAGGTTCTTCTTCCTCAGTCACAACTTCTTCGGCTGCTTCTTCAGCCGGTTCCTCAGGAGCCGGTGTTGATTGGCAGGCCGTAAAAGCAAAGACCGCCACAATCAAAAGACTGATAACGAGCCATAGTTTTTTCTTCTTCATAAATACTCCTCCGTGCCTATTCTTGAAAAATAGTGAGTAGTGGGATTAAACGTATTTTTGATAATCTACCTCCTTGATTGGCTGATGGTTATTACGTGATAAGTATACTTGATAATCATCACTCAGGCTTCTGAAAATAGAATTATCGAAAATATTTATATTCTGTTAATTTAAGGGATGATGCGAGTGCCTGTCTCACCCTTCAAAGCCCGGCCAATGTTTTGCGGATCGGTGACGATGGCTTCCTTCCCTCCATCTTCGAGGAACCGGACGATAGCCCTGATCTTGGGCTCCATCGAACCCTTGGCAAAATGGGTTCCTTCATCCAGATATCGCTTAGCCTCAGCAACGGTCATTTCATCAATCCATTCCTCCTCCGGTTTGCCAAAGTTCAAGGCCACCTTTTCTACCGCAGTGGAAATCAGCAGTAAATCGGCGTTGATTTCCGTGGCCAGAAACGCAGAGGCGAAATCTTTATCAATGACCGCAGCCGTTCCTTTGATACCCTCATCCGTAGCGATGACCGGGATCCCTCCCCCACCCACGGTGATGGTGATCGTGCCGGATTTAATCAAAGCTTTGATGGCGTCCAGCTCCACGATCTCCACCGGCAGGGGAGAAGCCACCACCCGGCGCCAGCCCCGGCCGGCATCCTCTACCACTTCCCAGCCCTGTTCTTTTTCCCTGCGCGCGGCTTCCTCTTTGTCCATGAAAGAGCCGATGGGCTTGGCCGGAGTTTGGAAAGCAGGATCCTCCGGGTCAACCCGCACCTGGGTGACCACCGTGGCAGCAGTCTTATCGATTCCGCGTTTGACTAATTCATTCCGCAGATTCTGCTGGAGAGCATAGCCGATCGCTCCCTGGCTGTCTGCTCCACAAACATCGAGGGGCAGTTCGTGCAGCCCTTCTACCCGGTGGGCGATTTCTGAGCGCTGTAAAATGAATCCCACCTGGGGTCCATTCCCATGCCCGACCGCGATATCCCAGCCTTCCTCAATCATATTCACCAGATGGGACGCTGTTTCCTTGGCGGCTTGATACTGATCTTCAACAGTCTGCTGATCCTTGCTCTTAATTAAAGAGTTGCCGCCAATAGCAACTACAGCAACTTTTTTATCTTTTACCATTTCACACTCCTAGCGCATGGTCAAAGCCATCACGGCTTTTTGAGCATGCATACGATTTTCAGCTTGATCAAAAACTACAGACTGCGGGCCGTCCATCACTTCACTGGTTACCTCAACGTCACGGTCTGCGGGCAGGGGATGCATATAGATGGCATCTTTATCTGCCAGGGCCATCTTCCGGGAATCCGTAATCCAATCCTTGTACTGATCCTGGATCTTTTTCCCTTCGTCCGGATCCTGGGTGGTCAGCAGCGGTCCCCAGGATTTGGCGTAAACGATATCCGCGTCCTTGAACCCTTCTTCCATGTCATCAACTACTTCAAATTTACCGCCAAATTTATCCGCCTGCTCCTGAGCCTGCTCCATGATATCCGGCATCAATTTAAATTCCGGAGGATGGGCCAGGGTCACATCCAGGCCGAAGCGGGGCATCTGCAGGATCAGAGACTGGGGAACAGATATTGGTTTAAGGTAAGAAGAAGCATAAGCCCAAGAAACCACGATCTTTTTCCCCCGGAGATCCTTCCCTTTCTTTTCCTGGATGGTCATAATGTCCGCCAGGCACTGATGGGGGTGATAAATTTCACACTGCATATTCAACACCGGGACCCGGGAAGCTGAAGCAACGTTGTTCAAATACTGATTGCCCACACCCCAGGTCACATGCCGGATGGCAATTCCGTCGAAATAACGACCGAGGATTTCACCCAATTCTTTTTCTGTATCTCCATGAGACACCTGGGTGGTGCGGCTTTCCATGAAAGCGGCATGCCCGCCCAACTGGGCCATCCCGGATTCGAATGATGCCCGGGTTCGGGTGCTGGAAAAAAAGAACAGCATCGAGAGGGTTTTATCCCGGAGCAGCGCGTGCGGCTCGCCCAGAGCCCGTTTTTTCTTTAAATCCCAGGCCACATCCAGAATGGTTTCCACTTCTTCTTTACTGAAATCCAGGTCACTGATTAAATCGCGACCGCGTAAATCGGTTATCATCTAATTTTCTCCTTGTCTATCTAATATCAATGGCTGATTTTTTGCTGGCTGACCAGATTCCAATCAGCTCCTCTGGCCAGGAAGATGACAGCGCGGTTGATTTTTGCTGAACCCTCCCTGCAGCTGAAGGAAACAGGAAGGCCAACTCACGCCGTCACCCACCGACTATCATCCTTGTTCAGGATGATAGCTGCTGCTTACTCCATCGCCCCTAAAACCAGGGCCAGGAGAGCCATGCGCATCACAACGCCGTTGAAACCTTCCTGCCAGTAACGGGCCCAGCGGGTTTCATCAACATCGGGAGGAATCTCATCCATCCGGGGCAGGGAGTGGAGGAGGATGGCATCTGATTTTGCTTTCGTCTCCAACAATTCCCTGGTGATCTTGAATTCCGGAGGTGTCATCCCCACATCTCCATCCCGCTCATCACGAGATTTTGTGTAATCAGGCTGAACGACCGGCTCCACCAGGATGACATCCGCATCTTCAATAACCTCGCGGACATCGCCACCCTCGGTGAAATTGAGGCTGTTGCGCTTGAAATCTTCCCGATACTCATCCGGCAGGGACATGTCTTCGGGAGAAATGAAGGTGATGGGGCAGTCGAACTGCGTCAGGGCATGACCCAGGGAGTGCATGGTCCTCATCCGCATATCTCCCACAGCCACCCATTTCAAGCCATCAAGGTGGCCTTTCTCGGTCATGATGGTGTACAGATCGGTGAGGATCTGGGTGGGGTGTTCACCCCAACCATCGCCGCCGTTGATGATGGGAACGCTGACCCATTTTGCTGCTTCATGAGGAGCACCTTTCTGGAAATGCCGGGTGACGATCACATCCCCGTAATTTTCCAGCATCTTGAAGGTATCCTTAATCGATTCCATGTAAAAGTCGCCAGCGCGGGTCATCTTCGCATCAGCAAAACCGGTTACTTTCCCACCTAACCGAAGCATCCCTGCCTCGTGGGCCAGGCGGGTGCGCGTGGAGGGCTGATAAAAAGCCGTTACCATGGTCTTGTCCTTGAGAAGATCCACGTTTTTGCGATTGTGGGCGATGGGAGCAAGCTTGGCTGCCACCTCAAACACTCTCTCAAACTCACGGCGTTCAAAGTCCCTCAGAGATAAAATGTCACGTCCTAAAAAACTACGCATGTTCAAACTCCTTTATAAAAAAATTGATCTGATCTATAGAATATCCAGAACCTGCTTGATCTAAGCAGAACTGGTTTCTAACTGAATGAAAAACCGGCTTCCTCTCATCCGGAGCGGCGCCGATCGGTTAATAATCATTTCCAACCCTGCGGACAATATGAAAACGAAAATAACCCGGCAAAAAGTAACTGTATGAAAAGTCGATAATACGTCCCCGAACGGAATACAGCTTCGAGGTAAACACCAGCAGCGGATCATGCCGCTGAATATCCATTGCCCGGGCGATTTTGGAAGTGGCTCCGATAGCATTGATATCGCAGCGGGAACTCGCCAGGGGAGGATCCTTCCGTTCGATGAGCAGATCCAACACCGATCCTTTGAAATTCTCTTTCAACTCCTCAGGATCCAACACATCACCGGGCAGGGTGTCGATCAAATAGGCAATCGGCCGTTCTTCGGCCATGATCACCCGGGAAACCTTGATAACCTCCTGCCCGGGATCCAGGTTCATCTTCTGGGCAGTTTCCTCATCAGCATACGTTCGCTTGATATCCAATTCACCCTGAAACACCCGGAGGCCAATTTGATCCGCTAACGATTTCAGGCTGACCAGGTTTTCCAGCCCGCTCTCAAACACATTGGTGGGGTGGATTACAAAGGTTCCCACTCCCTGCTTTCTCTGGAGTAAACCTCTGGTCTCAAAGGTCCTCATCGCTTCCCGCAGCGTTGCCCGGGAAACTCCCATCTCTTTGGCCAGATCAGGTTCAGAAGGCAGCTGCTCTCCTGATTCGGTATCATCGATCAGCGCGCCCAACCTTTCGTGAATGGTCTGGGAAACAGCTTTTTCACTCATCACGATTGATCTTCCTCAACAACCGGCACAAAAGAGAAGGTATCCACATCTACCAGCCCGAGATCCGATATCCGCAGAGAAGGGATGACGACCAGGGCTAATAAACTGAGCTGCATGTTGGGATTTTTTATCTGACAGCCGCAGGCGCGGAAGCCTTCCAGGATGGAAGCTGCCTCCCGGGCAACCAGGTCAGCCCTGCGGTCGGACATCAAGCCTGCTATGGGCAAATTCAGTTTCCCGATCACCTCACCGTCCTTGATCACCACCTGCCCCCCCCTCATCTCCACCAATTGGTTGGCAGCCGCGGCCATCTGCTCTTCATCGGTGCCGACCACAATCATATGGTGGGAATCATGGGCTACCGTGGTTCCGACCGCGCAGGACCCTTCCAGCTCAAACCCCTGAACCAGGCCTACCTGAACACCACCAGCGGCACGATGGCGTTCCACCAGGGCTATTTTTGCCAGATCGCGGTCCAGGTCCACCAACACCTGTCCGTCCTCGGCTTCAACCGGCAGCTTGAGATGCCGGGTGGGAGCCTGCCCTTCAATAATGCCAATCACGTGGGCAACCAGAGAGGTTTTGTCCAGACCCGGGTCCACGCTCAAGCGGAAATCTTCTTTACGCAGCGGCCTTTTCACCTTGATGGAATCTTTCACCCAGTCTGGATATTCAACTGCCGGCAGGTCGATTAACCACTTCCCTTCCTCTGCTAACAGCTGACCTTTGGCCACTACCTTCCGGGCCTGAAAATTTTCCAGGTCATCAACCACCAAAACATCAGCAAAACGTCCGGGAGCGATCTGCCCCATATCCCGGGCGACACCGAAATGTTCCGCGGTATTGAGAGTCGCCATTTGAATAACGGTCAGCGGATCAACTCCCAGGGAAACGGTGTGCCGCACCACCCGGTCCATATGCCCCTCATTGGCCAGGGTCTCAGAATGGATATCATCAGTGCACAATAAAAAATGGCGGGAGTCAAGCCCGTCCTCAACCACTGCTTTGATTTGATCCTCCACATCCAGCCATCCGGAACCATAGCGGAGCATTACCTTCATCCCCTGGCGGACGCGGGCTACTGCATCCTCTTTCCGGGTGCCCTCATGATCGTCCTCCGCGCCCCCGGCAGCGTAACCCTGAAACGGCTTCCCCAGGTCGGGGGAGGCGTAATGTCCTCCCACCACGCCGCCTTTGACCCTGGTGGCGGCCATTTCATCATGCATTTTTTGATCGCTGTTGATCACCCCGGGGAAGTTCATCATCTCCCCTAATCCGATGATCCGCTCCCATTCCATCGCTTCCTTTACCTCATCCGGTCCAATTCTGGACCCGGGGGTTTCTAAGCCGGGGGCAGAGGGAACACAAGAGGGAACCTGCACCCAGACATGAATGGGTTGTTCCCGGGCCTCATCAGCCATCAGGCGGACCCCTTCCAACCCGAATACATTAGCGATTTCATGGGGATCAACAAACATACCCGTCGTGCCCCGGGGAGCGACAGCCCGGACAAATTCCGTCATGGTCACCATCCCGGATTCAATATGCATATGGGCATCCAACAACCCCGGAACCAGATAGGCCCCCTGGGCATCAAGCTGCCTGGTTTCTGGACCGATGGTGTGACCGGCATCATCACCCACGTAAGCGATCCGCTCCCCGGCAACGGCGATATCGGTGCCGGGAATGAGCTCCCCGGACTGCACGTTCACCCAGATTCCGTTGAGGATAACCAGATCGGCCTTTTTCCGGCCCATGGCTGTGTCGGTCAGATTCCTGCTGATCTCGCTGAGGTGCTTGGCATCCATAATATCCTTCCCGTAGTATAGAAAACTGTCTCCCGTTATCCATCCAGCAGTCGTTTAGCCGCTCGATTATGCTCCCGGATCAAGTCCGGCAGCTGCTCGGTCACCAGCTTTCCTTCTTTGACCACAAATTGACCACCGACCAGGTTGTAATCAACCTTGATCGGAGCGCAAAAAGCCAGCGCCGCCACCGGATCATGCAGCGCTCCGGCGTACTCCACCCGCTGCAAATCGACGGCAACCAGGTCAGCCATCTTCCCTTTTTCAAGCGAACCGATATCCGTCCTCCCCAACACAGCCGCTCCTCCCCGGGTAGCCAATTCGACAGCCTGGCGGGCAGACATGATCGGAGCCCCATCCTCTTCTGAACGGGAGGCCCCCAAAATTCCTGCCCGCAGCCTGGCCAGCAGCATTGCCTGGCGGATCTCTTCAATCATATGGGAGGAATCATTGCTGGCAGATCCGTCCACCCCGATACCGACGTCGATGCCGGCCGCTACCATTTCTAAAATTGGCGCTGCTCCCGATGCCAGGCGCATATTCGAGCTCGGACAATGAGCTACCCCACAGCCCTGGTCGGCAAAAATTCCAATTTCTTCCTGATTAACATGGACAGAATGGGCAAACCAGACATCTTCTCCCAGCCAGTCCACTTCTTCCATATATCCCACTGGTCTTTTCCCGACCATCTGCAAACAAAAATCGTTTTCATCCTCTGTCTCCGCTAAATGAGTGTGCAGCTGAACTCCGTATTCACGGGCCAAAGCAGCGCTCTCCCGCATCAGGTCGGCAGTGACACTGAAAGGGGAACAGGGAGCCAGGACGATTTGTGTGTAAGAACCCGGTTCTGGGTCATGATACTTTTCAATTAACCGTTGAGAGTCCTGCAGGATCTGCTCTTCGTCTTCTACCACGCTGTCAGGGGGCAGGCCACCGTCACTCTCTCCCAGGCTCATGGAACCCCGGGATGCATGCAAACGAAGGCCAATTTCCCGGGCAGCCTCAATTTCATCGTCCAGCCGGGACCCATTAGGAAATAAATAAAGGTGATCAGATGCCGTGGTACAGCCGGATAGAGCTAATTCAGCCAGGGCTGTTTTGGTTGAAATCCGGATGTCCTCGGGTCCCATTCGCGCCCAAACAGGATAAAGGGTTTTCAGCCAGTTAAATAAATTCGCGTTTTGTGCTTCAGGAACCACCCTGGTCAGGGTTTGATAAAAGTGATGATGGGTGTTAATCAACCCCGGGATCACCAGGTGCCCGCTTAGATCCAGGGTTTGATCAGCTTCACGGGGCAAATCCTGAGTCTGACCGACCTGCTCAATGACTCCATCTTTAACAAAAATACCACCGTCCGGAATTTCTCGACGGTGGTCGTCCATGGTCAGTAAAATCTGGGCATTTTTAATTAGAAGGGTGGGCATAGCTGAAACCTGCGCTTTATCTAAAATTCTAACGATGGACTGCCAAATTAAATTGTCTGACAACCTTAAGTTTAACAAAAATCATTCCCCCTGTCAATTGTCTGACAATTAGAGTTTGCTTAATTAATCAATGACAAAAGTCACTAGTTGAAGAAAAAGCGAGAAATCTGGGAAACTCCGGCTGGAAACCAAACGCCAGATTCAGCCCTGGACTGTCAGGCGCTTTCAAAAACCAAAGAATTGGTGCACCAGTGCCGGTGTGAGCATGGAGAGCACCACCACTCCCAGGACCAGAATAATCACCAGGAAAAGCAGCATATTCAAACACCCCTTGCTGTTTATCCTGATCCCCGACCCGTCCTTTTCCCCCATCTCCCGCTTACCTCCGGAGCCATCACCAGGTATTTTCCTCAGGTTTAGTTCCTTTGTGATCACCCGATCACCACCGTCCGAACCTTTTTGCCCTTTTTCTTGGGGAGGAGAAGGAGGGAGTTTATCATGCAGTCCAAAAACAAACCTTCCGCTCCGGGCTTTTAACAACTCGTTCTTAAATTCTGCGGCCATTTGAAAGCGATCATTAGGATGGACGTTCAGCGCTTTTTCGACTGCCTCCCCTACCCTCCGGGACACACTGGGGTTTCTCTCCCGCACCGGGGTCAGGCGTTCCTGGTCCATGGTCTGGGCCAAGCTGTCCTCAGGGGTGCTCCCGGTCAGGGCAGTATACAGGGTGGCTCCCAGAGAATAAATATCCGTTCGGACATCTGTCCGGGCCGCCCCGTATTGTTCCGGCGGCGAAAAACCCATGGTCATCGCCCGGGCACCAGTAGTGGTTGTTTTATCCCCCCGGATAATTTTTGCTAACCCGAAATCAACCAGATAAATATCCCCCCGGGGCGTTATCCGGACATTACCGGGTTTGATATCCCGGTGCAGCACAACCGGATCACGGGAGTGCATGTAAGTCAGGGCGTCACAAATGGTCGCCCCGATGATAATCACCTCTTCCTCCGGAATAACCTTATCCCTCTCCATTCTTTCCTGGAGGTCTTCCCCTTCAATATAATCCATGATCAAATATTGTCCTTGATCAGGAATTGAAAAATGATTTGACACCCGGGGGAGGTTGGGATGACGAAGGCTGGCCAAAATGACCGCTTCGCGCTTGAACTGCTTGGTGTAATCTTCAACAGTGAACAGGTTTTCTTTGACTGCTACTTCCAGGCCCAGATTTTCATCTACGGCCCGGTAAATGGATCCCATCCCCCCATGACCCAACACTTCAATTATCCGGTATCTATCCTGAAGAAGTGCTCCCTGTTCTAGAGTCATAATGGTAGCTGTTTCCTCGTCCTGCACCCTGCCCGGGTGTTGTAGATGACCATTGGCATTCAGTCAAATACAGCACCTTATCTGCAGGGCGTATCTGCTGAGAACGCAATGACCCGGTTGATTGTCCTGATCACAGCCGGTTTCCAGAGGGCTCAGATATCCAGGTTCCTGACTTCATTGGCGTGGGTTTGGATAAACCTGCGCCGGGGGGGCACAGACGCACCCATCAGCATATCGAAAGTCCGGTCCGCCGCCGCCGCATCTTCGATCGTCACCTGCAGCAGGGTGCGGTTCTCAGGGTCCATTGTGGTATCCCAGAGTTGGATCGGATTCATTTCACCCAAGCCCTTATAACGCTGCACAGGAGCCTGGTCCGGTTTTAATCCCAACTCTTTAAAAAGCTGAATTTTTTCTTTTTCGGTGTAAATATAATACTGCTTTTTCCGGTAATCCAAGCGATAAAGAGGAGGTTGAGCGATATACAAATGCCCCTCTTCAATCAGCGGCTGCATGTACCTGAAAAAGAAAGTCAGCAGCAGGGTGCGGATATGGGCTCCATCCACATCGGCATCGGTCATAATGATCACCCGCCAGTACCTCAACCCTTCAATATCAAAGCTCTCCCCGATCCCCACTCCCAGCGCGGAAATCAATGCTTTGACTTCGTTGTTCGCCAGAATCCTGTTTAATCGGGCACGTTCAGTGTTTAGTATCTTACCCCGGAGCGGGAGAATAGCCTGAAAATGACGATCCCGCCCCTGTTTTGCGGAGCCTCCCGCAGAATCACCCTCGACGATATAGATCTCGGATTCCTTGGGATCACGCGAAGAACAGTCAGCTAATTTGCCGGGCAAGGTTAAACTTTCCAGGGCAGACTTCCTGATCACCAGATCCCGTGCTTTGCGGGCAGCCCTGCGGGCGCGCGCCGAGGTCAGGCATTTGTTGACGATGGCTTTGGCGGCAGATGGATGCTCTTCAAGGAAAGTTTCGATCCCCTCTCCAACCACCTGTTGGGAATAGGATTTAACTTCAGCATTCATCAACTTAACCTTCGTTTGACTTTCAAACTGAGGATCTGGATGTTTGATGCTGATGATAGCGGTCAATCCTTCCCGGGTGTCATTACCGGTAAAATTAGGATCTGAATCTTTAAGCAGTTTTTTATCCCGGGCATAATTGTTGATCGTCCGGGTGATAGCTGCCCGCAGCCCGGTCAGGTGGGTGCCGCCGTCGACCGTATTAATGGTGTTGGCAAAAGCGTACACCGATTCAGCATAAGAGTCCGTGTATTGAAAAGCCGCATCAATCACGATATCATCAATTTCTTTTTCAACGTGAATCACCGGATGGAGCTTTTCCCGGTTGCGGTTAAGGTATCTGACAAAGGAAGTGATCCCTCCATCAAAATAAAAATTCATCTCCCGGTTCGAGCGCTCGTCAAGAAATTTGATCGCCACACCCCGGGTAACGAAAGCCATTTCCCGGAACCTCTGAACCAGGGTTTCAAACTGGAAAGTGGTATCCTGATCAAAAATGGTTTCGTCATATTTGAATGTCTGGATGGTCCCTGTTTTTCCTTTTTCTGCCTCCCCCACTACCGCCAGCTTGCTGACCGGGATCCCCCGCTCATAGCGCTGAAAATATTCCTTACCACCCCGCCAGACAGTGATTTCAAACCATTCCGAAAGAGCATTCACAGCCGACAGGCCCACCCCGTGCAGACCTCCGGACACTTTATAACCGCTCCCTCCGAATTTACCCCCCGCATGCAGCATGGTCATCACCAGTTCCAGGGCTGGAACATTCTTTTCGGGATGAATATCAACGGGGATTCCCCGCCCGTTATCAGTGACGGTGACACTTTCATCGGGGTGGATAATAATTTCAATTTGATCACAATACTCAGCCAGGGCCTCATCAATTGAGTTATCCACAACCTCATAAATTAAGTGATGAAGGGCTTTGATGTCCGTTCCACCGACATACATACCCGGACGCAGCCGAACCGCTTCCAGCCCTTCCAGAACCTGGATATCCTTGGCATCATAAGAAAGCTCTTTTTTCTGAACCACAAAAACCTCCAAATCATCTTACAGTCAAAATTTTCATCCAATTGTTATCGCTGATTTGTGCTGACTAGGTAACATCTTCTCCATTAAAGGTAATTTCCTGAATAGACTGAATTTCCTCTACCCAATAAACAATCTTCTGATAATAAACAAAACTGGCCGCCAGAACCCCGGTGGAAACAAAGCTGTGCCCAAAAATACTTACCATCAGCAGCCAGGAATCTTCCGGCGGAGTTTGCCAGATCATACTTAATCCTTGAGTGACCAGAACTGCAAACAAAATAAACAAACCGGTCTTCATAAAAGTCAGGTTAGTCAGTTTGATGCTTTCCACCACGGATTTCCAGGCGTTTAGCCGCCCGGAAAAGATACCGTGTGGAGAAAAAAACAGGGGAAAAAGCATCCAGGTGTACATAACCCCCAGGACAAATACGGCCATCTGACCCAGGGCCGGTCCAATTAAGGTCAACCCACTGATCATGCAGCTCCCCAGGACAGCGACCACCAGGAAGAGACCTAACCAGATTCCACTCAACAACAAGGATTGGAACGTATTCCGGGGCCATTTTTTGAAGACTTTCCCCCAGTGAAGTTGATCATGAACGACTGCTTGACTGACGGCTGAAAAATAAAAAGCCCCCAGACAGATTCCCAAAACGATCATCACCAGAGTCAGCAACAGCGCCGTCCAGATGGAGGGAATTTCCACAAAAGCAGGTGACCCCAGCGGGTGTTTCAGGGGATAAATCGAGCTCAGCAAACTGAACACACCCACAGGATAAGACCGGAGAGCGACTAAAATATTTAAACGTTCAGCTGCTGCCCTCCAGAAATCCTCCCCCGCGGCCAGCATTTCACCCAATTCTGTAGAATTTGCCGCGTAGAGAGCACTAAATTCTGCTACCAGACTCTCTATCTGCTGCTTGATCCGCAAGCGGGGTCCAAACCACAGAAACAGGTCTAAACCCACAGGAAAAAGGAGGAGGATCAAATGACGGGTAATGGTATCAAAGCCAGCACGAATTGCTTTTAACACGCTGGGGGGTTCTGGTAAGGTCAATTTTTGTCTATTCATCAAGAATATATTTTACCATAGTTCAGCCTCAGAAAACCTTCGAAGTCCTTTCCTGACAGGACAGGCATAGACCTGATCGTAAGCCTGCCGTTATCCCAGTGGGTGGACAGTTCCCTCCCCCAGTTTTGGCCCCTGAATGGGATCGCCGATGATACAATAAAGGGTCAACAGCATATATTTCAGCCTAACTACACCCGGATGGGGAAGGAATCCTTGGATGAACATAAAAGCTGATCTCCTCCTAAAAAACGCGATTGTCCTTACTATCGACAAACATTATAACCAATACGAAAATGGCGCGGTGGCGATCAAAGATGATTTGATCCTGGCGGTAGGCCCGTCATCCCAGCTGGAAACAGAAGTTGACGCCGATCAGGTCCATGATTGTCAGGGCAAAGTATTGATGCCGGGTTTGGTCAACGCCCACACCCATGTACCGATGAATTTGCTCCGTGGTTTAGCCGACGACCGCCGACTTGATGTCTGGCTGCTGGGCTATATGATGCCGGTGGAGAGAGAATTTGTCACCCCGGAATTTGTCCGGCTGGGAACCACACTGGCTTGTGGGGAATTAATCCTTTCCGGTGTTACTTCTTTTGCTGATATGTATTATTTCGAAGATCAGGTCGCCGAGGCTGCTTCCCAAGCGGGGATGCGGGGAGTCTGCGCGCAAACCGTGTTGAAATTTCCCTCCCCGGACGCAAGCTCCTATAAAGAAGCGTTAGAATCTGCCGAAGAACTGATTAAAAAATGGCGGGGACACCCTCTGATCACGCCGGCAGTTGCCCCGCACGCTGCTTACACTGCGACCGAGGACATGCTTAATTCCGCGGTCAAATTAGCGACCAAATACGATGTCCCTCTCCACATCCACGTCGCAGAAACCGAACAGGAAGTGGAAGATAACCTGGATGAACACGACATGCCGGTGGTGCCTTATATCAAAAAACAAGGCATACTCAAGGCCAAAGTGATCGCGGCTCATTGTGTTCATATTGATGAGGGCGAAATACACACCCTGCAGCACCATCATGCCGGGGTCGCCCATAACCCCACCTCCAACCTTAAATTATCCTCTGGCGTCGCCCCGGTGACCCGCATGTTAGAAATTGGCTTGAAGGTAGGCATCGGGACCGACGGGGCTTCCTCCAATAACGACCTGGACATGTTTGAAGAAATGCGCTTGACCGCCCTGCTGGCTAAAGGAATTACCGGAGACCCAACCGTCGTTCCCGCTAAGACAGCGGTTGGCATGGCCACCCGGATGGGAGCGGAAGCCATCCATCTCGGGGACCATACCGGTTCCCTGGAACCAGGCAAAAAGGCAGACCTGATTTTGGTGAAAATCGATACCCTGCATAACCTTCCCCGGTTCCGTAAAGATCCTGACAGCATTTACACCCAGCTGGTTTATGCGGCAAAATCCACTGATGTCACCGACCTGATGGTCAACGGCAAATGGCTGATGAGGGAACGCGAACTGCTGACCGTGGATGTAGATCAACTGCAGCCCCAG
Organism: Anaerolineales bacterium; assembly: GCA_034520505.1. Lineage (GTDB taxonomy): Bacteria > Chloroflexota > Anaerolineae > Anaerolineales > UBA11858 > B10-G9. Next base: position 116,171 of record JAXHNK010000002.1, read on the forward strand.
GCTGCCGATTACGCCCGCCAGATCGACAGCTTCCTCGCCAAACGCGAACAGAGTGTATATTCAAAACTGATTGCCATTGGCGGTTTAGTAGAACAGGAAAGCTACGAGCTGCAGGTCAAGGTCCAGGTAGAAGAACCGGAAGCAGTAGTCCAAACCATCGAGAATTCAGATCTGGAAATCATTTATCATCGGCACTATCATGAATATGATACTTACTTCGAATTTGATGATCCTGCAGAGGGTTGGCTCAGATACCGTGAAGATGAATTTATTGATGAGCAGGGTCATGTCAGCAATATCCGCTACCGGCTGACCCTGATTGGTCCCAGCAGGGAGCATCAATTCCCTCAAGATGTGCTCCTGTCCCGGAGCCGATTTATCGCCCCGGCCAACCACAGCATCCGCTTTTACCGGGAATACTTCGCTCCTTCCGGGGAGCGGTTTATCGAAAAGGACCGCTTGAGATGGAAGATTTGTTACCGGGATGTTGAATTTTATATCAACCTCGACCGTTTAGACCAACCGGATCTGGGCACCTTTTTGGAAATCAAAAGCCGCACCTGGAGCCTGGAGGATGCCGAAGAAAAAGCCCGGATGGTTGACGATCTATTGAAACTTCTCGGGGTTTCAGCAAAAGACAGTAAAACCGAGGATTATGTGCAGATGGTCAAACCCTCTGGATAACGGATGAAATTAGCAACCCTGGCAGATATCCATGGAAATTATCGAGCTTTATTTTAAAAAAGCCAGAAAACCCCGCAGCAAGCTGTGGGGATGAAAGGCTTATGTGTCTATTGCCATTACATAAATAGGGTATAATCATCACATGGTGACTAAGGTTTTTAAATATCGCCTTTACCCTACAAAAGCGCAAAGAACGGCTATGAACGATACTCTTGACGCTTGCCGTTGGGTCTATAACAAAACGCTTGAAATTCGCAAGGAAGCATGGGAAGAACGCGGAGAATCCATCTCTCGATACGAAACAATCAACATGCTGCCTGATTGGAAACGAGAGCACCCCTGGCTGAAACAAGCCCATTCCCAGGTACTGCAAGAGGTATGCACTCGTGTTGATCTTGCTTTTCAGTCGTTCTTCAGACGCTGCAAAGCCGATCAAAACCCTGGATATCCACGCTTCAAAGGCAAAGGCTGGTATAAATCGTTTACCTATCCTCAGAGCGGATTTGAGCTTCTTGAGAATGAAAGATTGCGGCTTTCCAAAATTGGAAATGTGAAGATGGTCTATCATCGTCCGTTGGAGGGGGAGATGAAAAGACTGCATATCAAACGGGATGCCCTTGGCAATTGGTTTGCTTGTTTTGTGGTTGAATTTGAGCCAGAACATTTGCCACCCGTTTCGCAGGTTGTGGGGGTGGATGTTGGTCTGGAAAAATTTGCCACACTTTCCAATGGTGATGCATTGGATAATCCTCGCTTCTTTCGCCAGGAAGAGAAAGATCTTGCGAAGGCGCAGCGAAAACTCTCGGAATGTAAAAAGGGAACAAGGGAATATCGTAAGCGCAGGCGTGTGGTCCAACATATTCATCGGCGTATAAAAAACAAGCGAAAAGATTTCATTCACAAATGGAGTCGATGGTTGGTGGATAATTACCAGATCATTGTTTTTGAGGATTTGGACATTCAGACTATGCAAGATGGCAATTACCGCAGTATGAACAAAAGCATTGGAGATGCCGCTTGGAGTCAACTGATACAGTTTACTGCATACAAAGCTGAAAATGCTGGTCGTAGTTTTGTAAAAGTTGATCCCAAGAATACATCGCAAAGGTGTTCTAGCTGTGGGGAGATTGTCAAAAAAAACTTGTCCGTTCGTGTTCACGATTGTCCTCACTGCGGTCTTTCTCTGAACAGAGATGAAAATGCCGCTCGGAATATTTTGGCACGTGGGATGGCGTGCTTGGGTTGAAATCCCTGGAAGCCCCACAGCTTGCTGTGGGGAGCATTCACTATCCGTAGTAGAAGACCTTGAGAATTGGAATCCGGATTTAGTCTTTGTCGCCGGAGACCTCATCAACCGGGGTCCTCGCTCCCGGGAATGTTTAGAGTTCATTCTCGGGCGAATCCAGACCGCTGACTGGCAGGTCGTCAAAGGAAATCACGAACTCTATGTGCTCCAATTTGATCAACCCCAACCTCCCGGCAAGGCCCCGAATATCAAGTTCAACAATTTATTCATTGGTGTTACCAGCAATTAACCGCCGATCAAATTCAGGCAATAAAAGAGCTTCCCGGAGAAATTAACCTCGAGCTCCCCGGCAGCCAGCAGGTCCGAACGGTCCATGCTTCGATGTCTGGATTCCGAAAAAGGATCTATCCCCATACACCCCAGGAAGAAATTACCAGGTTGATCGCCCCCGGGCCGGATTTGATCATGGTCGGCCACACCCATAAACCTTTGATCTGCACCAGCGGGAAAACCACCGTGGTTAATGCCGGTTCAGTAGGATTTCCTTTTGATCGCGATTCCCGGCCAAGTTACGCCAGGATTCAGGGGAAAAACAGCTCCTGGCAGGCAAAAATAGTCCGGATAGATTATGATCATCAGGAAGCGGTCAATGATTTCTATCAGACCGGATTTCTTCCCCAGGCCGGACCCCTGGCAGAAATCATCCTGGAAGAACTTAAACAGGCCAGGCCCTTACTTTCCAGGTGGAAACGGTGCTGCCAGCAGTCAGTACTGGCTGGAGAAATCAAGCTGGAAACCTCGGTCCGCCGTTTCCTCAACTCCCTGGACGATCACTAACCTTAGCTTTCTCTACTACACCGGGATCACTATGAACAGAAATAATGAACTCTCTTTCGCCCGACAGACGGCCCAGCAGACGGGTGACCTGCTTGCTGATATTTTTTTAACAGGAAAAACGGCAGCAAATATGAAAGATGACCAGACCCTGGTCACCGCTGCGGACCGGGAAGCCGACCGTTTCATCCAACAAGCGGTGAATTCTGCGTTCCCGGACCATGCAGTCCTCAGTGAAGAAGGACAAACCCTGTACCCGGCAGATGCTCAATTCGTCTGGGTGGTGGATCCCTTGGATGGAACCACCAATTTCAGCACCGGGCTGCATCACTGGGGCGTTTCCATCGCGCTGCTGGAGGGAGGTTTCCCCATCCTGGCCGCCGTTTATTTTCCTCTTTTGAGAGAAATGTACACTGCTTCCCGGGGACAGGGGGCCTATCTGAACGAACGCCGATTGAACATCAGGGAACAAGTGGACCCTCATTCATTTTTTGTGCACTGCTCACGAACTCCCAAAAGGTACCAACTCAACCTCCCTTATAAAACCAGATCCCTGGGATCCGCCGCTTTCCACCTCTGTTCAATCGCTAAAGGAAGTTCCAGGATCGCCCTGGAAACCACTGTCAAGCTCTGGGACATTGCCGGAGCCTGGCCGATTATTGAGGAAGCCGGCGGATTGATCCAGGCTGCAGCCGAAACCCCACCATTTCCCCCTAAAAAGGATTTTGATTATAATAAGATCAGTTATACTGTCCTGGCAGCAGGAGATTCTCGTCATCTAAAGCTGCTGCTTGAGGAAATTGAATCAAATCAACCGTAAATCAAAGGAGGATAGTTATGCAGTATCGATATTTAGGAAAATCAGGATTAAAGGTTTCAGCGCTCTCTTTCGGCACCTGGGTTACCTTCGGGGACCAGGTTGATCTGGATCTTGCCGAGGAACTGATGACCCTGGCTTACGAGGCGGGAGTTAACTTCTTTGACAACGCCGAGGCTTATAACGCCGGAAAAGCGGAAATCATTATGGGAGAGGTTATTAAGCGCAGGGATTGGAAACGCTCAGACCTGGTCCTCTCCACCAAGATCTTCTGGGGCGGAGAAGGACCCAATGACAGCGGATTATCCAGAAAACACATCCTGGAAGGAATTGATGCCTCCCTGGAACGCATGGACCTGGATTATGTTGACTTGATTTTTGCCCACCGCCCTGACATTCATACTCCCATTGAAGAAACCGTGCGGGCGATGAACCAGGTAATTGACCAGGGAAAAGCCTTTTACTGGGGCACCAGTGAATGGTCCGCCCAGCAGATTATGGAAGCCTATGGTATCGCCCGGCGAGAACACTTGATACCCCCACTCATGGAACAACCGCAATATAATATGTTCCACAGAGAACGCTTTGAGGCTGAATATCAGCTGTTGTACGACCAAATCGGTCTGGGCACCACGATTTGGAGCCCTCTGGCCAGCGGGCTGCTGACCGGAAAATACAATGACGGAATTCCCCAGGACTCCCGGGCCAGCCTGGATGATTACCAGTGGTTGAAGGAACGGTTCACCAGCGAAAAGGCGCAGCAGCAGATCGAGAAGGTGAAACAGCTGGTCCCTGTTGCAGAGCGGGTGGGCTGCTCCCTTCCCCAGTTAGCGCTGGCCTGGTGTCTGAAGAACCCCCGGGTGAGCACGGTTATTACCGGAGCGTCCAAGCCTTATCAGGTGAAAGAAAACATGAAAGCAGTTGACTATGTCGACGCCCTCACCCCGGAAATCCTGGATGAAATTGAAGAAATCCTGGACAATAAACCAGAACTCGCGCCCGATTTTCGATCCTGACATTGCCTGATCGTTTCCCCACTCTTAACTCCAGCGAAGAAAGATTTCGCTGGAGTTTTTTTTTGCGCTGTCAGCAGCTTACCGGAAGATCACTGCGCCAATTCATCCTGGATCGCTCCGGCAATTTTACGCGCCCGGAGGGGGGCATCGCCCACATAATCAGAAACATCCATCAACTCCCGGACATCCTCCGGCGACAGATAAGCCGTGATCGCTTGATCGGCGGCCAATAATTCCGGCAGCGGGTTCGGACCCCCCTCTTGAATGGCCGCCCAGGCTTCCAGGGACAGCTTCCGGATGCGTTCGTGCATGACCTGACGGTCTGCCCCCTGCTTACCCAGGGCCATCAAAACCCGTTCGGTCGCCGCAAATGCTCCGTAGGTTTCCAGGTTCCGGGCAATACCCTGGGTGAAGAACTCCATATCCTGAAGAATTTTCCCCCCGACCTCCAGGAGCTCATCCATGATCAAAAAGCCTTCCGGTAGGATGGACCGGCGATTTGCGCTGTCGTCCAGGGTGCGTTCCAACAGGGAGTGAGCGGCGTTATCCCAGGCAATCCGGGGAAGCTGGGCCAGCTGCCTGCCCAGCGAATTAATTTTTTCCGATTGAATAGGGTTCCGTTTAAACGGCATCGCCGAAGACCCCACCTGCTCGGAGCCAAAGGGTTCGGACCATTCCCCCAGTTGAGGCATCTGTAACACCCGGAGGTCAAAAGCAAATTTATACAGGACAGCCCCGGTTCCGGCCAGGGCAGATAAGACCAGATAATCCTGCCTCCGGGGATAAGTTTGCGAGACCGCGGGGAAAAAATCCAATCCCAGCTTGGCTTTCATCATCTCCTCAAACGCAGGGAGGTTTTCTGAGCCCAGCAAATCAGCAAAAGAAGCACTGGTACCCACAGCTCCCGTAAAGCCCTTTCCTTTAATGTTATCCTCAAGCCCGGTCAGCTGTTGATACCCCGCCAGTAAATCCTGAGCATAAAGTGCCAGCCGGTAACCCAGCGTGCTCGGTTCTGCAGGCTGCAGGTGCGTGTAAGCCATCATCCTGGTTTCTGCATACTGTTCGATTAATTCCTGGAAGCGGCCCAGGATTTTTTCCAGCTTTTGGTTGATCAATTCCAGCGATCGTTTAACCTGAAGAGCAGCAGCATTATCCTTGACGTCCATGGAAGTTGCTCCCAGGTGGATGACACCCCCGGCTCCCGGACACTGAGAGGAGAATACTTGAATCTCTGCCATCAGATCATGTTTGATTTTCGCTTCCACAGCCAGAGATTGATTAATATCCACAGAGCCGACTGCTTTTTTCAACTCCTCAACCTGGCTGCGGGAAACCAATCCAAACTCCTGCTGAGCTTCAGCCAGCCACAGCCAGATTTTCCTCCATAACCACCGTTTATTTTCTTCACTCCACAGATGACGGATTTCTTCTGTACCATACCGCCAGCTAAATGGAGATTGATAGATGTTTGATTCTTTCATAGTTCACCAGGCCCGGGTTCCAGATAGTCAAAAAACACTGCTCTTGATTCCCATTATAATATGGTTAATGAACAAGCACTTGATCGATAAATATTTTCCCTGGAATAATCAGCTTTCCGGATTGATTGAACAGGAATGTAGATTTCAGGTTTAAACTTTACCCAACCCGGACAATGGGTATATAATAGAGTGAAATTCGGCAAGAGTGGAGGAAGACTCTGGAAACCAGAAAGATTACTGAAAAGCTCGATAAAGGCTCTAAGTCTCTTGAGTACCTTCAGCCTGGAACAAAGCTAGAAGGACGGTATAAAATATTGTCCTTTGTCAGCCGCGGCGGGATGGGGGCCGTTTACCGGGCCCAGGACCTCCGATTTAACGTCAAGAAAATCGTGGCTGTCAAAGAGATGATTAACAAGGCCACTGATGAAGATACCCGTAAGACTATCATTGAGAATTTTGAACGGGAAGCCAACATCCTGGCTACCGTCAATCACCCTGCCATACCTACCATCTATGATTACTTTACCCTGGGTTCTCGATCCTATTTGGTGATGGAATTTATCAGGGGCGTAAACCTGGAAAACAAACTGCATGAAGCCGGCGGCCCTCTGGAAGAAGAGATGGTTATCGGTTGGGGGATTGCCCTGTGTGATGTGCTGGAATATCTTCATACCCAGGATCCGGAACCGATCATTTTCCGGGACGTGAAACCAGCGAATATCTTGATCAACAAGAAAAATCAAATTACTCTTGTAGACTTCGGGATCGCTAAAACCTTCCAGACCGGTACCAAGGGGACGATGATCGGCACAGAAGGCTATTCCCCCCCGGAACAATACCGCGGTGAAGCTACTCCCAAAGTGGACATCTATGCCCTGGGGGCGACAATGCACCACCTGCTTTCCGGGATGGACCCCAGAACAGAACCCCCCTTCACCTGGGATGAGCGCCCCATCCGGGAAGCAAACCCCGAGATCAGCACAGGGGCCGCAACTGTTGTGAACACAGCCCTGCAGTACAACCCCAGTGATCGATTTTCCAGCGCCGGGGAAATGAAGAAGGCACTCATCAGCGTCGCCCAGCAAACCGGGATGCTGACAGAGGATCTTTCCATTGCCCAGGCGACCCAGTTTTTACAGGATCAATCCCATTCTCCGCTCTGGGAATTTAAGTGTGAAGATGAGATCCGGGGATCAGCCAACTATCAAAATGGAATTGTCTTCATTGGCTCTTATGATCACAACGTTTATGCCCTGGATTCCTCTTCTGGAGATTTCATCTGGAAATACGCCGCCAACGGAGGCATAGTCAGCAAGCCGGCAATCTACGAAAACAAACTGTTCTTTGGTTCAGTAGACCAATACGTTCACAGCATATCCGTCAGGAACGGGAAAAGGGTCTGGATCCAATCTACAGAAGGTGCCATTTATTCTTCCCCGGCCATAGCAGAAGGTCATCTGTTCATCGGTTCTGATGATGAATATCTTCATGTGATAAACATCATCAACGGTCGGGAGGCCTGGCGCACCAACCTCGGCGCCCGGGTGCGGTCCAGCCCCATCGTAGTGGGCGACCTGGTTTACGTGGGATCGGACAACGGCGAAATTCAATGTTTTGATTTCAGCGGAAACATCAAGTGGCGGACATCATCCAAGCGGGCTGTAACTGCCTCCCCTTATTTTCATAATAATGTGATCTATATCTCCTCAATGGATTCTGTCCTCTATGCAATTGACGCTCAGTCAGGATGGGTGATCTGGCGGTTCCGGATGGAAGGAGGATCCATTTCCACCCCAACTGTCCATGAGAATTATATTTTTGTAGGATCAACAGATGGAAATTTGTATTGCGTTAACTCCAAATCAAGCAAAAAAGTATGGAATTTCAGCACAGACAATCAGGTAAACAGTTCCCCGGTTTATTTCAAAGACGCTGTTTATTTTTCCAACGCCGATGGATTTGTTTACAGCGTAGAAGCCCAATCAGGCCGTTTGCGTTGGAAGTATCAGACCGGAGGACCGGTCACCGGGTCCCCCATAATCGTCAATGATACCGTGTATATCGGATCTACAGATCATAAACTATATGCCTTGCCGGCATAGAAAAAAAAGAAGAAGCTATGAAAATCAATCAACTGTTGAAAGGCATAAAAAAAATCTTCCAACCCCAACTTCCGGAAGAAACCAAAACCGCTAAGAAAGATCCTGGAAGCGCGCAAATCAGGGCGACAGATGAATTAGTGCTGGATCCGGAATCGATAGAAGAAACGCCCTCCAGCCATTCAGAACTTCACATCAATGTGGGTTATGGTCTCTCTGTGGGAAAACAAAGAACCCACAATGAAGATGCATTTTATACCCTTACCACTACCCTGGCATATAATGAAAATGAGCTCCCGGTTGGTCTTTATATCGTGGCAGACGGAATGGGCGGGCACCGCAACGGCGAAGTTGCCAGCGAACTTGCCATCCGCACCATCGTAGAATACATCCTCAAAGATATTTACACCCCGCTGATGAGCCGAAACCCCCAACCCAGCAATTCATCTTACCAGGAAGTTTTCCTGGCGGCCATTGAAGAAGCCAACGACGAGATTATCCGCAACTCAGCCGGGGGTGGGACTACCGTTACAGCCGTGTTAATCATCGGCGGTCAAATGACCATCGCCCATGTTGGTGACAGCAGAATTTATTCTGTGGATGAGGATGGTGCCCTGGAACCCCTGACCAGAGATCATTCCCTGGTCAGACGTCTCCAGGAGTTAGGACAGATTACTTCCGAAGAAGCCGCCGTCCATCCTCAACGGAATGTTCTCTATCGGGCACTCGGGCAGGGAGAGCCTTTTGAACCCGAAATTATTTCTACCGCCCGGCCTTCTTCTGGAGCTCTGTTGATCTGCTCCGATGGGCTGTGGAGCATCCTCGGGCAGGAAACCCTCAGGCAGATAATCAATGATGGGGTCACACCTCAACAAACCTGTGACCAGCTGATCGATGCGGCCAATTTAGCCGGTGGGCCCGATAACATCTCGGCGATCTATGTGGAATTTTCCTCATAAACAACCTGGGGTTTTATGGTCAACAAAGACACCAATTATTACCGCAAATTGAATATCCACCCCAGCGCCTCCAAAGAGGAAGTAAAACGCGCCTACCGGAGAGCGGTAAAAAAAGCCCATCCGGATGTCAACAAACGGGATGGGGCAACAGAATTATTCCTGGAGATCCAGGAGGCATTCTCTGTGCTGTCCATCCCCGAACAGCGCCAGGCCTATGATCAGGGTCGGGACGATGTAGATCCCACCTCCCTGCCCATCGAGATTGCCTCCCAGTTCAGCAGAGAGGGAATTTTTCAGCTTGATGAACCTCAAATCATCTATGCCATTATCAACATTAAAGTATCCGAAGAAATTAAAAATATCGAGGAGTTACCCTTAAACATCTCTGTCGTCCTGGACACGTCCACATCCATGGATGGAGCCCGGCTCGAGATCCTCAAAGCAGCTACCCGGGACATCTTTCGCGACCTTAAAGATGAGGATATAATTTCCGTGATCAGCTTCAACGACCGGGCAAAGGTTGTCTTGCCCTCCCAGAATGTTTCCAACCCGCAAAGTCTTGATTCATCCATCTCACCCCTTTATGCAGCGGGAGGAACAGAAATCTTTCAAGGCTTGGAAATCGGGCTCGAAGAAATTATGAAAAACATCCGGGGACAGTATGTAAATCACATCCTGTTGATTACAGACGGCCACACTTACGGTGATGAGAAAAAATGCCAGGAGTTAGCCAATCACGCTGCCAGGAGGGGTGTGGTGATCAGCGCCCTGGGAATAGGCAATGAATGGAACGATGAATTTATCGACCAGATTACCTCCCAGACCGGGGGGCAGAGCCTGTATATCAAAGAGCTCAACCAGGTCAAACCATTCTTCCGCAATAACGTTCAACAACTGCAAAAAGCCTATGCTAAACAGCTGATCCTGGAACTGCAGACCGCACCTGATGTTGAACTGCTGTCAGCTTTCAGGCTTCTTCCCGATGCAAATCCTTTGCCAGCGGAAAAAACGATCTCCCTGGGTGTGCTAAACCAGGACCAACCTCATCGAATTTTGTTTGAGTTCCTGGTGGATCCTATCCCCTCTAAAGTGGAGAGGGTTCTGCTTGCTGATGGAATCTTTACCCTGAAAAGGAAAACCGGGGACCTCGATATCCCATTCCTCCTGGAAAGAAAGACTATCCCCTCCGATGAGGAAATCTCCCCACCCCCTGAAATTATCTTTAATGCCATCTCCCACCTCACCCTCTATCGATTACAAGAAAAGGCGCAGCAGGATCTGGCAAAAAACAAACCAGATGCTGCCTACCAGCGGATGATCAATCTGGCTTCTCACTTGATGTCCAGAGAAGAACGAACCCTGGCCAAAATAGCCATGAAGGAAGCTGACCATATCAAATCCCATCACAATTTCTCACCCGAAGGAAAAAAACAGATCAAATACGGAACACGCAGACTGATGCTGCCCGGAGAAATAAGGGAAAATCAGGACCATGATCAACTGTAAAATCTGTAAAAACAAAGAATATGTGGGATCGTTTTTCTGCAGTGAATGCGGATCTCAGCTGTTGGCAGATGATGACCTTGATATCGACACGCTGGTCATCCCCTCGCGGGAAAAGCGGGACACCAAACCTTCTGCTCCTGATCAGAAAGAGTTAGCCCAGAGAGACACGGATTTTGCCCTTTATAACCCCGAACGGGGGAAATACCTGGATATTCCCCCCAACCACGAGTTTACAATTGGCCGTCATGTAGAGGGGCAAGTTATCACACCTGATGTGGATCTCAACCCCTACGATGCCTTTGAAAACGGAATCTCTCGGCTGCATGCTACGATCCGCTTTGACCCCCAAAGTCAGCAGTATTTTGTCCTTGACCTGGGCTCAGCCAACGGCACATCCGTAAACAACTATGAAATACCCGCCAATTCCGAAGTTCCCCTTAAACACGGGGATGAGGTAAAATTCGGTAAACTTAAATTCACCGTCCTCATCCCTGAAAACGAATAAAAGAGTAAAAATTATGTCAACATCTGTTATCCTCCATATCAAGAATACCGAGCCGATCCTGGCAGAAGTTGATGAGCTGCCGAACCCCCAGGACATCATGATTAAGGTGACGAATCCCCGTAAGCGTGATGGGAAAGATATCGTCTTCCTGGAACATAATGTAGTCACCGTTTATTTCCCCATTGCGGAAATAAACTTCATTGAAATTCTACCGGGAGAAGAGGAAGAAGAAGTCATCAGTTTTGTCAGGGAGTGATTCATGTCTGGGAAAAGTTCAAAATATAAAATTCTGGTAGTAGATGATGAAAAACGCATGGTGCGTTTTATCCAGCTCAATCTGGAACAGGATGGCTTCCAGGTAGTGACGGCTTATAACGGCGAGGAGGCCCTCGATCAGGTCAGGACCCAGCTGCCAGATCTGGTTCTCCTGGATATCATGATGCCCGATATCGATGGGTTCAAAGTGCTGGAAAAAATCCGGGAGGTGAGCACCGTTCCTGTGATCATGCTGACTGCCAAGGGTGAGGAAGACGATCGGGTTCGCGGTCTGGAACTGGGTGCCGATGATTACATCACTAAACCATTCAGCCCCCGGGAATTGGTCAGCCGGATTAAGGCTGTTCTCCGCAGGACAAAAACATTCCAGGAGGACCAGGAAGAAGTCATAGAAGTTGATGACCGCCTGACCATTGATTTCTCCCGACGGGAAGTTTGGGTAGAAGGCGAAAAGGTGGATTTGAGGCCGACTGAATACAGGCTGCTCTATCATCTCGTACAAAACGCTGGCTGGGTGAACACTCATGAACAGTTATTAACCAAAGTCTGGGGTTTTGAATACCAGGATGAACCTCATTACGTACGTCTTTACGTCAATTACCTCCGAAAGAAGTTGGAAGAAGATCCCTCCAATCCCCAATATATCCTCACCGAAAGGGGTGTTGGCTATCGATTCGTGGATTATAAAAGAGAAGAGAATCACCCCCAGAAATCCTGATCCCCCCTGCAATCAGCGCTCAATCAGTCCGGGAATCTGACCAACCACATTCCCGGGCTGATTTTTGTATACGGCTGCCCTCGGAGAGGATAATTTTCAGTCAGAATAAGCTTCCCGGGAACGCACTAACTCTCCCGGAAGACCGGCCCGGTCTTCCGGGTCAGAGGAACTCTCAACCCCCTGCAGTAGACAGCGAGCGGCTCTTCTCAACCAGGAGGGCTTTTTGAAACTACTTGCCAGCCTGATCACTCTGGGCTATACTGATTTCACACTATTTGAGGAGTTGTGGATAAATATGACAATGCAAAGGATCTTACTGGTAGATGACCATGAAGTAGTCCGTATGGGCCTCAAGAGCCTGCTCAACAGGCATACCCGGTTTCAGGTGGTTGCTGAAGCTGCCACGGGGGATGATGCAGTAGCCAAAGTTCAACAGTATCAGCCTGATGTAGTTGTGATGGACGTCAGACTGCCGGGCGGTTCAGGGATTGAAGCCTGTGCCACAATCACAGAAAACTATCCCGAAACCAAGGTGATCATGCTCACCTCTTATGCAGAAGATGAGATGCTTTTCTCTGCGATTCGGGCGGGGGCATCCGGTTATGTTCTCAAACAGGTAAGAAGCGATGAACTGATTGATGCCATTGAAGCCATCGCCAGGGGTGAAGCTTTATTAGACCCGGCAGTAACCCAGCGTGTCTTCAAAGAAGTCAGGAAAGCTGCCCGCGAAGAAGAAGCATCTGCTTTTTCCGATCTGACTGACCAGGAAAAACACGTACTGATTCATGTTTCAGAAGGGAAAACCAACCGGGAAATAGCCAAAACGCTCTACCTGGGAGAGGGAACCGTGCGCAATTATGTCAGCAGCATCCTTTCCAAGCTTGATGTCAGCAACCGTGCTGAAGCAGCTGCTTACGCTGTCAAGCATAACTTGCAAAACCACCTCGTCCATCTGACCAAGGACTGAGCTTCCCTTCTCACCCCCTGCTCGGCAAGGAACCGGCCCTTAACAGCATGAGCGATCGGCTCATGCTGTTTTTTTGTTTTTTATCCAGGTCAGGGACTCTGAACCTTCAGTAGATAATTGGAAACAGCCCAACCATTCCGGGCAGGATCTGCTGGGGCCTCTAACAACCACCAGAGATAACCATCTTGATTCCGGGGACCTTCCAACACTAAAAAAACTTCATCCTCTAACCCTACATAATTGGTAGAAGCAGAGAGCGACGGCTGCTCCCGCAGTCTGAGTCCCTCCCCTCCTGTCCCCCGTATCTGGACATATGAACCGGTTTCAACAGCTTCATTCGAAGCAGGAGAAGGAGCAAGAACCGGCTCGGTCGCCGTTGGTTGTGGTGTCGACGTAGGTCGGGGAATAACCGTAATCACCACCTCACCGGTGAATTCCCGGGGAGCAGACCTGTTCACCGGGCCCAGGATTAAGATCAACCCGGCGAGAAGCAACAGCGCCACTAACAGGGAACCCGCGAGCATCCAGGGATTAAAAAATTGCTTCATCCATTATCCTCGCTGAATAGCCGGGAAGATCTCTGCTGGGGAATTAATACTTTAAGCGCCCGTGGTTGAATAGATATGCTGATCTCCTTATCACTCGCCAGCGGCTCTCCGTCAACCTGCAAATATAAGTCAGCTTCTGACTTTATCTTAATTTGCTGACACTGGACTCCGAAGACATGGTTGGAATCAATATGTTTCCCGGATAATAAAGCCCAAATATGCTGAACAGCTTCTCCGAGAGTATCCCCGGAGAACAGCCACAGGTCCATTTTCCCGTCATCAATTCTAGCCCCGGGACTGACAGTGGCTATCCCCCCGGCATACAGGGCAACATTTGTCACCAGGGCCAGCAAATATGTGCCGGAGATATAGTCATCGTCCACCCAGATCTCAATGTTCATCCCTTCCCATCTCCGGGCTAACCAGGCGACATTCGCGGCGTATTGTATTTCGGCAAACTGCTTTTCCCAGCGGTTCCGGGGCTCAAGATGATGAACGACAAAAGCATCCAACCCTAATCCTGCCCAGAGCAAGTAGGGTGTTGAATTACATAACCCGACATCGACTTCTTTGATCCCCCCGCCCAGGAGCTTATCCGCACTGCGCTCCAGTGCTGACCAATTTGTCCAGTTTAATACCGGCAAACCAATCTCCTGGGCCCAGACGTTGGCTGTACCCGCAGGCAGCACCCCCAGGGCAGTTTCGCTTCCCATCAAAGCACCAGCAGCGCGGTTCAAAGACCCATCTCCCCCGGCGATCAGAACAACATCCAGGTGATTTTCCAGGGCGTCCTGGCACTGTTCGGCAATCTGGTCATCCCGGGTGGTCTTGACTATAGAAATATCCCATCCAGCCCCCCGGAACACATCCGCCGCCCTCTCTACCAGCGGCAGAGAAGGAAATCGACCGGCCATGGGATTATAGATGACTTTTGCGCGCATAGTACTCCCCGGAAACAAATAAATGATGAGTTCCGTGCCTTTCAGTGTACTCGAACAAAAACATACCGTCAATCGGGTAGTGGTACAATTCAGACCAGGCAGTTAACTGATCATTATCGAAGCAGATCCGAGTTTATTTTTATGATACCCGAACTGTTGAATGACCGTTATCAACTTCTCCAAAAGCTCGGCCAGGGTGGAATGGCCGTTGTTTACCAGGCAAGGGACCTGACCCTGGACCGGACGATTGCAGTCAAACTGCTGAAAAAAGAATTTACCGGTTCTCCGGCATTTCAAAAAAGATTTCAGGAAGAAGCCAGAGCAGCTGCAAATCTTGCCCATCCCCACATCGTCACAGTTCATGACTTCGGTATTGATCATGATCATTTATTTATCGTCATGGAACACATACCGGGAAAAGATTTAAAACAGCTTATCCCGGAAAAAAGGGGGATGCCTCTGGATTTGGCTTCCCGCTTGTTTGTCCAGGCCTGTGCTGGAATTGGATATGCCCACCGGGCGGGTTTGGTCCACTGTGATATCAAGCCGCATAACATGCTCATCACCCCGGATAACAGATTAAAGGTTACCGATTTTGGTATTGCCCGGGCCCTGGCTTCCATCAACCCTGATGAACGCACGGATGCTATCTGGGGATCACCGGCTTATTTTTCTCCGGAATTAGCTTCCGGAAAACCCCCATCACCAGCTTCTGACGTCTACAGCCTGGGAGTTGTCCTATTCCAGATGTTAACCGGAGAACTGCCCTTTAACGCCGCCTCACCCCAGGATCTGGCTCTCAAGCACCGATTTGAAGCCCCTCCCTCGCCCCGGAGCATCAACCCTGACATCTCACCCGAGCTGGAAACAATCGTCCTCAAAGTTCTCTCCAAAGAACCCTCAGCCCGCTACCGGACAGCTGATCAACTGGGCAGAATAATGATCTCTTTCACCCAGCATCAGGACGAGGAGAAAGGTCCCCGGCACAAGCCCGGGAGGGCACCAGCTGCCCCACCCCGGGAAGCCACCGCTCTCCCTGAAACAAACCCCAACCGCTGGTTGACCATCCTGCTCGGCCTGCTGGCCTTGACGGCTGCCGGAGGGTTAATTCCCTTCTGGATTTGGATTTATTACCGGCTTAATTGATTCAATCATTTCTCGCTGATCACAACAGATTATTCGAGGTGCTTATGAGCCAAAATCAAATCTTATCTGCTTCCATACTTTCTGCTGATTTCACCCAGCTGGCTTCCGAGATAAAAGCGGCTGAAAAGGCCGGTTCAGACTGGATCCATATCGATGTGATGGACGGACATTTTGTGCCGAATCTGACCATGGGCCCCTTTATCGCAGCGGCCTGCCGCCGGGCTACCAACATCCCCCTTGATGTTCATCTGATGATTGAAAACCCCGGTAATCTGCTACCCGCGTTTGTGGAAGCCGGAGCGGACACCATCTCAATTCATATCGAAACCGGAGCTGATATCCCGGAAGCTGTAAATTACATCCAGGCGCAGGGCTGCCGGGCCAGCATCGCTCTCAACCCGGACACTCCTACCCAAGCAGTCTCTGAGCTCCTTCCAATTGTGGATCAAGTTCTGGTCATGACAGTACATCCTGGATACTCCGGCCAGAAGTTTATATCCGATACTTTACCCAAAATTACTCAGATCAGAAAACAACTTGATGAAGTCAATCCAGAAGCCCAGATTGAAGTGGATGGGGGGATTAATCAGGAAACGATCGCTGATGCCTTGGTGGCCGGGGCTGAAATCTTCGTAGCAGCCAGTGCCATTTTCAAACATCCCCAGGGAATAGCCGCTGGCGTTCACGCCCTCCGGAAACAATTTGCCGGCTAGGCCGCTTACCCGGGTAAAAAAAACTGTAGAAGCAAAAAACCTGCCTCTACAGCTGATAGTCTGAAACAGCATTGAATTAATGACAGCCGTTAACCAACCGTCAGTTAGCCGTGTTGTTTTGAACTTAAACTTTCGTCAACGTCCTGATGCACCGGGTGCAAAGGGTTTTCTTGACTTTTTTATTGTCTTCATAAACGGTAACTTGCTGCAAATTTGGTTTAAATTTCCGTTTGGTTGCTTTCTTTGACCAGGGCCGATTTTGCCCAAATTGCGTGGTTTTTCCACAGTGCTCACAATGTGCCATAACAGCTCACCTCTTTTAATGTCTGACTGTGTTGCTAGAACACAGCAAAAATGTTTTCCAATGTTTACTCCATGTTGAACATGGATTATTATAACAAATAAACCTGATTTCCTGTCAAGCCCGGCAATCTTACCATAGGATTTGCCGATTCACAAGATGAGATGATAAAATAGTCGTTCTGACCAGAGGCAAGAAATTGGGTGTGTAAATTTCCGGTAAAATCCTTTATAATTCGCCCATCCGCATTGATGGAGGCAGAAACATATGAATATGGAAATCGAGCCGCAGGGTAACATTCACATATCAAAACAAACTATTGCTACCATAGCTTTTCAGGCTGTTCAGCGCTCCTATGGAGTTGTAGGTTTAGCATCCAGAAATATTGTTGATGGATTAACCCATGCCCTGGTTAAAGATCCCACCCACGGTATTGATGTAGAATACAAAAATGATTTGATTAACATCGATCTCTACATCATTATTGAATACGGCACCAGAATTAAATCAGTTGCTGCCAGTGTGGCTAACACCGTTCGTTATCAGGTCGAGAAAACCCTCGGTCTTCCGGTGAATGAAGTCAACGTTCACGTCCAGGGGCTGCGGATCAGCAATTTAGACTGACACCCAATATAACCGGCATTACGATCAGCCAGGACCGGGTTTGAAGCAATAGGAGTAATCTTGATGAGTGATGATAATCCAGAAAGAACTGCCCTTTTTATTGACGGGGCTTATTTTAAAGACTTGATTAGAGCCAGCTTGACCTGGTTAAAAACTAATCAAGAAGCGGTAAACGCCCTGAATGTTTTCCCGGTTCCAGATGGCGACACCGGAACGAACATGGTTTTAACCCTGCAGGCCGCCTATGATGAAATGAAATCCTCTGAAGTCAAAAAAGTTGGTTCGCTCGCCGAAAAACTCGCTCATGGTGCCCTGATGGGCGCCCGGGGAAATTCCGGGGTTATCCTCTCCCAGATCTGGAGGGGGTTCTCCAAAGGCATTGGGAATGTTGAGGTTCTGGACGGGCAAAGCCTGGTCAAGGGACTGGTGCAAGCCAGAGATACAGCTTACAAAGGTGTTGTGCGGCCGGTGGAAGGCACCATCCTGACCGTGTGCAAAGATTCTGCCCTCGCGGCCCAGGAAGCTTATCAAGAAACCAACGACCCCAGGGAAATTATCAAGCAAGTCACAGAAGCTGCTGAAAAATCGGTTAACAACACCCCGGAACTGTTAGACGTCCTCAAAGAAGCCGGCGTAGTGGACGCCGGGGGGAAAGGATTGCTGCATATATTTGAAGGCATGGTCCGCCTGATGAATAATCAGCCCTTAGACATTGCCCCGTTAGGAATTAAACCTCTTTCTTTGATTGGAAAACAAGAAGCCCAAAATGCCGCTGAACCGGGTCAGGATTATGAGGTAATTGTCGATTTCAAACCTTTCAAGCCTCTTCACCTGGAAACATTCTATGATGAACTGGAAGAGATTGGAACTTCCATCCAGGTTGGTGAAGGTGAGGGGATCTACCGGATGCACATCCACGTCCCCACCGAAAAGCGTTACGAACCCATTGACTATACGATGACGCTGGGAACAATCTCCAAAGTCCATATTGAAAACCTGATGGAGCAAACGGGTAATTCCCATCCCCCTGAAGAAGAAATTTCCTTGAACCCGGTGGAACCCGGACAAATTGCTGTAGTTGCTGTCTCACCGGGTATAGGTTTTACAAAAATTTTCGCCAGCCTGGGCGCAGCCTCCATCGTAGAGGGAGGGCAAACCATGAACCCCAGCACCCAGGAGATCCTGACTGCCGTGGAAAAACTGCCCACGGATAAAATTATCATCCTTCCCAATAACAAAAATATTCTCATGTCAGCTCAATCGGCGGCAGAATTGGCCGTTAAGGACGTTCGGGTCATCGAAACCACAACTTTACCCCAGGGGTTATCGGCTATGCTGCGTTTAATTCCCGGACAGGATATGGATAAGGTCACAGCAGAGATGAAAGAAGCGGTCACTGATGTGGAGAGCGGTGCTATCACGACAGCAGTCCGCAGCGTAGATATCGACGGCATCAAGATCGCCGAAGGGGAAATCATCTCCCTGCATAACGGCAGCCTGGTTTCTTCGGAAGAAAATTTAAAAGACGGCTGTTTTAATTTCCTGAAAGCTGCTCAAGCGGAACAATATGAGTTAATCACCCTTTTTTACGGGGAGAATATCTCTCAATCAGCCGCTGAAGAAATGGCAGCTATGATCCAGGAAGAATATCCCGATCAGATTATTGAACTCCAGTTCGGAGGTCAACCGCACTACCAGTTTATTATTTCCATCGAATAAATCCGGGCAACGCGAAACATACCACGCCTGACACAACCTCCCGCTGGGAGCTGGTACCCAACGGGCTGGATTCCAGCTGGTCTTTTCGGGTTTAGATTCAGAGGAGCATGAGGTGACCACTGCCATAGTCACTGACAGCACAGCGGATATTTCTTTTGAGATTCAGCGAAGATATCCGCTTTATCTGGTTCCGGCGTTATTAGTCATCAATGGTCGCTCTTACCGGGATGGTGAACAATTACCCAGGGAAAGTTTTTATCGGGAACTGCCTGACTATCAAATTCTGCCGACCACAGCAGCGCCATCGGTGGGTGAGTTTCAAAGGCTGTTCCAACAAATTTTCGCCGCTGGTTTTTCTAAGATCATTGCCATTCACGCAGCGAGCAATCTGAGCGGCATCTATAATTCCTCACGCCTGGCAGCCCGGGAGTTCAGCCAGGAGATTAGAGTCGTTGACAGCGAACAGCTTTCCTGGGGCTTGGGCTTTCAGGTCCTGGCAGCCGCAGAAGCCGCAGCTCAATCCTGGTCGGTGCAGGATATCCTGGATTTAATCAGTGAAATCCAGGGAAAGATCCATGTTTACGCCCTGCTGGACTCTTTTGAGTACGTTCAGCGCAGCGGTCGGGTTTCCTGGCTGAAAGCCCGTTTTGGCTCCCTACTGCAGGTAAAACCGCTGATCCAATTGGAAAGAGGATCAGTCCTTAAGGGAGGGATGGCGCGATCCCGGGCCCAGGGCGAAAAGATGCTCCTGGAAAAAATCAATAGTCTGGGTTCCCTGGCCTCCCTGGTCATCCTGCACACCAACCCCACTGGAGATGGCCTGGACCCCTTCCTGAAAAGAGCCGCTGCTCTCACCCGCCTGGAACCTCGGCTGGTTCCTGTCACCACAATTATCGGTACTCACGTCGGCCCTAATGGGCTTGGATTCGCAGCAATGGTAAAATAAATACAATGAAAAAATCAATAGAAAAACTCCGAAAATTTTTTAGATTAGAAGCTGACCGCGGATATGATAATAAAGCAGTCATGGGTGGCCTGGGAAACATCTTATCTTCCTGGGACCTGGAAGCCAGGGAAGACCAGCTATCCGAACAAATCATTCAGGCAGTAATCAGCCGGCTGCGCGACTACCATCAACTCACCCCCGACTCCCGGGAAGTGGTTCTGAAAGGGATCTGGAAGCGGGTGCAGGATTACACTGGCGGGAAGGATATCCAGCAGAGCACGGCTCAATCTGCCCCGGATGCCGCCTCCCCTCCCCAGGAGAAAACGCCGCCGCTGGAAACCACGGCAGATCAGCCCCCTCCCCCGCCCGCCGCCAAAGCTCCCAAAGAACCGAGCCAACCAGAACAACCTCCGGTTTCACAACCCCCAGCCTACGAGCTGGACTCCCCCATCACAGAAGTGAAAGGGATCGGGGCTAAAAGAGCCCAGGCGCTGAACAAACTGGGAATTAACACGGTGAATGACCTCCTATTCACCTTTCCCCGCCGCCATGATGATTACTCCCAGCTGAAAACCATCAATAAATTGTGGTACGGTGATGAAGTCACGATTATCGGGACGGTAAAAAGCGTGTCTTCCCGCCAGATCCACAGCAAAAAGATGACCCTGGTAGAAGCGGTTGTTACCGATAAGAGCGG
The DNA here is from genome assembly GCA_034520505.1 of Anaerolineales bacterium. Classification (GTDB taxonomy): domain Bacteria; phylum Chloroflexota; class Anaerolineae; order Anaerolineales; family UBA11858; genus B10-G9. The sequence continues at coordinate 136,914 of JAXHNK010000002.1, forward strand.
CTCCCTGCGGGTTACCTGGTTTAACCAACCCTGGCTTGAGAAACAACTCTCCCGGGTCAAACATATTTCATTGTCCGGAGAGGTGGAACAGTACCTTGGTCGGTTGACGATGAATAACCCGGACTGGGAACCCCTTTCAGAAGAACAGCTGCACACGAACCGGATTGTTCCTGTTTACCCGCTCACCGAGGGCCTTAATCAGAAATGGCTGCGCAAAATGATCCACCAGGTTCTGCAAACCACCTTACCCCAGGTGATTGATCCTCTCCCTCCGAAAATCCGGGATCAGGCCGAATTGATTCCGCTCCAAACAGCCCTGAAAGAGATCCATTATCCAGAGGACCATCAGACCCTGAAACGGGCGATTACCCGCCTGGCATTCGATGAAATATTTCTGCTGCAGATGGGTGTTTTCCGGCAGAAAATCCTCTGGGAAAGCCGGGAGGCCAGAGTTTTTGAAAGTCCCTGTGAATGGATGGATCAACAGCTGGCAAGGCTGCCTTACCAGTTAACCAACGCTCAACAAAAGGCTCTCACTCAAATCCGGGAGGATTTACAATCCGGTCGTCCTATGAACCGCCTGCTGCAGGGTGATGTCGGTTCAGGGAAAACGGCGGTGGCTGCGATGTCCATTCTGATAGTCGCGGAACACAGTGCCCAGACAGCCTTAATGGCACCCACCAGCATCCTGGCTGAACAACATTACCAGAGCCTGATGGAGTTCCTCAGCGGCGAAGACAGCCCCTTGGGGGAAGAAGACATCCGGCTGCTGATAGGTTCCACCCCGGAACAGGAAAAGGACCAGATCCGCCGGGGCCTGGAAGAAGGACAAATCAAAGTAGTTATCGGCACTCATGCCTTGCTTGAAGAACCGGTGATTTTTGATGATTTGCAGTTGGCCGTTATTGACGAACAGCACCGCTTTGGGGTTGAACAGAGAGGGACGCTGAGGGAAAAGGGCCAGAACCCCCATCTGATGGTGATGACTGCCACGCCCATCCCCCGCTCCCTGGCCCTTACTATTTATGGCGATCTGGATATATCGATAATTGATCAACTTCCCCCCGGACGTCAGGAAGTGGAAACCCATCTTCTTTCGCCCAGCGAGAGAGAACGTGCGTACCGGTTGATTCGCGGTCAGGTTGATCAGGGTAATCAGGCTTTTATCATCTACCCCTTAGTCGAAGAAAGTGATCAAAGTGATCTAAGAGCGGCTGTGGAAGAATACGAGCGGCTGCAGCGGGAGATCTTTTCCGATTACTCGCTGGGGCTGCTGCACGGCCGGCTCCATCCCGAACAAAAAGAAGAGACCATGGCCGAATTTAGAAACCGGGAGACTCAGATATTAATTTCCACCTCGGTAATTGAAGTCGGGGTGGATATTCCCCAGGCCACCGTGATGCTTGTTGAAGGCGCCCATCGCTTTGGTTTGGCCCAGCTCCACCAGTTCCGGGGCCGGGTAGGCCGAGGAAAAGACAAAGCTTACTGCATCCTGATCCCGGGAGATACCAAGGAGATCGAAAACAAGCGGCTCCTGGCCATGACCGAGACCAATGACGGCTTTAAACTTGCCGAACTTGACCTCAAACTGCGAGGTCCGGGGCAGTTCCTGGGGACCAGGCAGTCAGGTTATTCAGAACTGAGCCTGGCAAAAATTACCGATGTAGAAATGATCGAAAAAGCTCGCCGGGCCGCCCGGGATCTGATCCAGGAAGATCCCGACCTGGCCGCTCAAAAGCATCAAGAATTGGCCCAAAAGATCAACCAGTTCTGGACCCCCGGGGGAGGAAGTGATTTGAGCTGAACCTGCTTTCCCGCGGGCACTTAATTTTTCTCTCAACTTAGCATCTGGAGCAAGTCATGGTAAAAGCAGTTTTTCCCGGAACTTTTGATCCCATCCATTACGGCCATATTGACATTGCCGAACGGGCAGCGCGTTTGTTCAGCGAGGTGGTGGTTGCAGTCTACGACAAACCCCTCAAAAAAATCCTCTTTCCTCCTGAAAAGAGAATTGAACTGGTCAAAGAATGTTTGGAAAACACCCCTAACATTTCAGTCAGCGGCTACAGCGGATTAACCGTCGACTTCTGCAAAAGGATAAACGCCCAGGTCATAGTCCGGGGTTTACGGGTATTTTCCGACTTTGAATATGAATTCCGGATGGCGCTGGCCAATCACCGACTGGACCCCAATATAGAGGTGGTAGCCCTGATCACCAATCAAGATCACACCTTCTTAAGCGGAGCCACCGTCCGGGAGATCGGTTCCCTGGGAGGAAATGTAAGCTCTTTTGTCCCTCCAATAGTAGAAAATGCCCTCCAGGAACGCTTTCTCGAGCTGGGTGCGAATCAAAGTGTAGTTCCAGAAACATCTCTCCGGGACTGAAGGAAAAGCAATTCGTGATATACTGGGTTAAGTACCGTCTGGGGAGGTAGAAACATGGACATATTACATCTTGTAGACCGCCTGGAAGAACTCATCAACCGCAGTCGATCCATCCCATTTACCCATAACGTAATCCTTGATGAAGACCGGATGCTGGATATCATCGACCAGATGAGAGTTGCCATACCTGATGAGGTCAAGAAAGCCCAGCAGGTGCAGTCTCAAAAAGACCGGATTATTGCCCAGGCTAAAGAGGAAGCCAACCGGACGCTCAACCTGGCCAAAGAAAAAAGTGATAAATTGATGGAAAGGGACAGTATCGTCCAGGACGCCCGGAAAAAAGCTTCACAGATCGAGGCCGAAGCCGAGATGCAGGCCAAAGCAACCCGCGCCGATGCAGATGAATATGTGGCAGAAACATTGACCAATTTGGAAATTGCTCTGGAACGGGTCATCAACCAGGTGAGAAACGGCATCAGCATCCTGGAAGAAGAACAAAGAATTCAGGAAGAATAATTTCTCACATCCTGATCACAAAGACAAAAACAGCCGGGCTATGATATCCCGGCTGTTCGTCGTTAACCGCCTTCTCCCCAGGTGATAGATTTTCCCCCTCTCCGGTGGAAATACCTGCCCAGAAACCAACCGATCAGTCCCGGAGTGAAAATTTCACCCCAGATGACCAGGTTCATCACCCAGGGGAGAACAACCCTCTTTCTCCCGGTCCTCACGGCCTGCAAGATTCCTTCGGCAACTTGTTCTGGAGAGAGCAATAACCAGCGGGGAGTGGCCGATTCAATCTCCCATTCTACCCCCGCATGCTGGTCAAATTCAGTAGCCACCGCACCGGGGTAAATTCCAGTCACCCGGATACCCGTCTCCCTGAGCTCCCGGCGCAGGCTGAGCGTAAAACCCCGCAGCCCATATTTAGTAGCTGTATAAACACTATAGGTAGGTACAGCCAACCAGGCTCCAGCCGAAGATACATTAATAAAGTGTCCCCTCTCCCGCTGGAGAAAATGAGGAAGGACAAACCGCGTGAGGTGAATTGCAGCCAGTAAGTTAACCTCAATTTGGGCGGTTATATCTTCTTCCGGGCGCAATTCATCCAGCCACTGCAGCCTCCCCATCCCGGCGTTGTTTACCAGCACATTAATTTCCCCGTACTCGAAAAGGGTAGAATCAACCAGGTTCTTGAGCTGGTTTAGATCAGTAACATCCGTCTTGATCTCCAGAGCCTCTCCCCCTGCTTCCCTGATCCTATCCCCGATTGATTTAAGCAGCTCTATCCGTCTGGCTGCCAGCACAACCCGATATCCATGTTTGCCAAATAACGCTGCGGTAGCCGCTCCAATACCAGAAGAAGCTCCTGTAACTATAACCACCGGTCCGGACACATATCCTCCTTGGGTTCGGGTTTATATCCCATACCCAACTCATGCTACGTATTCTACTATACCCGCCGGCTAACCCTGATCCAATTATCCCGGGATGATTGCTGAAACAATCAGATCAGTATAGAATTAACTTAAACCAGCCCGATGACAACGGATTTGTCAATCCCGGGGGAAATAACGCCAATCCCTTTAACAACCGTTGCCGTCCCCGAGATGAACAGGAGGGTGGTATGGATTTTCAATTGACAGCAGAACAGCGGATGTGGCGGAAAGCAGTCCATGATTTCACAGCTTCCGAGATAAAACCCCGGCGAGAAGAAATCAACGAAGAAGAACTGATCCCCTGGGACGTGATCCGTAAGATGGGTCCCATGGGTTTGCTGGGGATGAGTGTTTCCGAGGATCACGGAGGATCGAATCTCGATCCGCTGAGCGCAGCTCTGGCTATCGAAGAGCTCGGCTGGGGAGATGGAGGGCTGGCGCTGACCATTGAAGCCCATAATGAACTGGGCTGTGCGGCTGTGGCCCTCTTCGGCACTGAAGAACAAAAAGACAGATTTTTACCCCCTGTCGTCTCTGGAAACGGGAAGCTAGCGGCGCTCGCCCTCACGGAACCCCAGGCCGGCTCTGATCTAAAAAATATTCGCACCCGGGCGGTTAAGGAAGACAGAGGGTGGAAAGTGACCGGTTGTAAAGCCTGGATCACGAATGCCGGCGATGCAGAATTTATCGTGACCCTGGTGGTCACTTCACCGGATGAGGGAACCAGGGGGATGAGCATGCTGCTCATCCCCACAGATTCTCCGGGGCTGTCCATCGCCCCCCCGGAAAAAAAGATGGGGGCGGGCGGAACGCACAGCCACGAAGTAAGTTTTGAAGGAGTCCGGGTCCCGGATGAAAACTTATTAGGGAAGGAAAACCAGGGGCTGAAGCAAACCCTGCAGGTGCTGGATGGAGGAAGGATCAGCGTTGGCGCTCTCTCGGTTGGGATCGCTCAGGCAGCCATGGAAGAATCATTAACCTACGCGAAGGAACGTCAGGCCTTTGGCAAGCCAATCGCCGACCATCAAGCTGTTCAATGGATGTTGGCAGATGCCGCTACCGAGATCCATGCCGCCCGCTTGCTAGTTTATTACGCTGCCTGGTTAAAAACACAGGATTTGAGCTTCACCCGGGCTGGCGCGATGGCGAAACTTTACGCCACCGAGATGGCCGAGAGGGTCACCCGCAATGCCATTCAAATCCACGGCGCTTACGGTTACAGCCGGGAATACCCGGTGGAAGGGATGTACCGGTCTGCCCGCTTGATGACTATCGGAGAAGGGACCAGCGAGATTCAGCGCCTGGTGATCGCCAGGGAGGTGCTGAGAGACGGAACTATTACCCTGCGTTGACCCCCCTTCAAACTCTGCTAATGAATTAAACTAGCAGCCGCCCGGAAACACTTCTTCCCGGCGGCTGTATTATTTTGACGCTCTTTTGAAGTCCTTTCCTGTTAAACGGAAAAAGCTCTAGGGAAGTAAAGCCTCTACTGCTCCTTGAATTTGCGGATCATAGGGTGGATCAAGATCCATCGAACCCTGATAAGTGATATAAACATCCGGGGTAACCCCGATGCCTTCCAGGATCGTGCCGTCATTAAGGACCAGGGTGGTCACTGCCAACCGGATCAAAGACCCATCTGCCAGGTTAAATCCTGTGATCCCCTCTATATTTCCCGCCGAATTGACTCCGACGATAATCGCCCGATCCAATTCTTTCATCCCGGCGGCAAAATATTCCGCCGCGCTGTGGCTGCTGCCGTTGATCAACACCGCCACCGGGGTGGTTTCATTCCAATCCACTGGTCCCGGGATGCGGTACACCGTCCGGGTTTTATCCTCCCGCAGCGGTCCCATGGTGCCGATCACGCCTGTGGCGAACACCCCGATGGATTGATCTGAATTTCCCCCGGGGTTGTCGCGCACATCAACAATTAATCCTGCCAGCTCACCTCCATCCTCCATATCCTTAATCGCCTGCATGATATTGAAAGCAGCGTTACCGGAAAAATCAGGGACCCGAATGTAGCCTATCCGGGGATCCTGGTTGACAAGCTGATGGCTCCATTCCCGCTGTTCAAATTGATAAAGCTCGCCGGTCAGAGATTGAAACATAATCTGATCTGTAATTATTAACCGGTTAGAATTCAAATCAAATTCTCGATCCAGATCCGGGGGAGCAATAAAGCGGCTGTGCTGATCGTTCAATTCTGCGATCATCCAGGCTTGCTGGGTCCATAATTCTTCCTGGGTTTCCACATTTTCCACCATGGCCAGGTATTTGTCGAGTACAGCGTCCCAGTCCACCCCGTTGAAATTATCCCGGACATAATTATTATTGACAATATTCCAGGCCTGCCGGACTAAACCCTCATAATCATCCGGTCCTTCTACTTTCACCCCGCCGATGGGGGTGGGCGGCGAAAGGGTAACCTTTTTGTTCAATGCAGCAGCTGTGGCCAGGGGACCCGTAAGCGGTTTCTTGGTGGAAGTCGGGGTGGGTTCGGGTGTTTCCGAAGGCGCTCCGGTTGGTGCCTCGGTTGGTGCCGGGGTTGCTGTGATTTCGATCACTACTACATCCTCGCCATCGGTCGGGGTGCTTGGAGAAGCACAGGCGCCGAGCAGAAAACCAACCGCCAACACGAAAATCACAGGACAGTACCTTTTCCACTTCATGACTCACTCCTCTCGCTCAATTGTTCAGGCGCCACTTACTGCAGCTTTCGGTGGCTGGACTCTGCGCTTTCTTCCTCCCGGAGCAGTTCCGCCGCATGGGGAAGCACCGGGGCGACCACCTGGAAATTTTCCTTGGCGGCCTGGGGGCTGCCCGGAAAATTGATGATCAGGGTCCGCTTACGGATACCCACGACTGCGCGGGACAGCATAGCATGGGGAGTGATCTTCAGGCTGGCCGCCCGCATGGCCTCGGCTAAACCTGGAGCCTGGCGGTCAATCACCTCCCGGGTCGCTTCGGGAGTGACGTCCCGGGGGGAGAATCCTGTGCCCCCCGTGGTAAGAATCACATCCAGGTTCTCCTGATCACACCAATCAATCAGGGTCTCCTTGATCCTCTCCAGGTCATCAGGGACTATTCTCACTTTGAGCGGCAGCCATCCCTGATCCCGGACAGCCGAGGTCAATTCCGGACCGGATTGATCCGGCCGCTCCCCTCGGGATGAACGATCAGATACCGTGATGATCCCGATTTTTAATTCCATGATCAACCCTGCTGAACCACTGCTTCCCATTTTCCATGGACACCATCATCCGTCACCCCGTAATAATACTGATAGCCATCCGGCGTGCGCTGGATTAAATCATAGCTGCGGTACTTCCCCCGTTTCTTGGTGTTCATCAATCCCAGATCACCCTGCCATTGGGCATCAATCTGGGAGGGGACATTGGGGAGCTTAGCATACTGGGAAATCGCATAATGCCACAAGCGGCGCGAAGATTTAAGGGTGACGTTTTTTACCACATTTCCGTTGCGTAAGTCGCGAACGGTGTAATACTGTTCCCCTCCCCGCTTGGTCACGGACACGATTTCCACACCGGTCCGGGGGGGATCTTCGGGCTCCTGTTCATCCGAAACCATCTTATAGACATCCTTGGATCCCGGGATAGGAAGCGGGGAGCCTTTGACTGGCGCTTCTACCGTTTCTTTCCGCTGTTTCTGGCCCTGAAGGACCAGCTCAACGATCTCATCCCGGACAGCCATCCCGGTTTCAGTTTCCGCCCGCAAATACACCTTATTATCATCCACCGCGAAGGGGGGATCTTCCCCCTTGGGCACCATCACCTGGATCACGTTCTTGTTCTGGGTTTTCTGGGTCTCAAATTTGCACTCCAGTTCCGGACTGATCCGTTTGCTGATTTCATCCTTAAGCTTGGCTATACTCTGACTCGGCCGGGAGATCCCCTGCACCTCCTCGCTGGTGTCATCCGACAAACCCAGATAAAGGGTTCCCCCGTTCGAATTCGCAAAGGCACAGATATCCGCGATAATGGAATAAAGATGCCCCCCGCGAACGGTCATTTTTTCATGAAAATCCTGAACAAAAGTTGCCCCTTCATTCCGGGCATCCTGGATGAAATCATAAGCGGGCTGGGAACCGTAGCGGTGAGGTCGGGTGCGGGAGAAATTATTGCTCTCAAACAGCTGCCGGATAGCTGCAAACGACCTCTCGGGAAGCCGGACATCGGTTGTCCGGTCCCCCACCCCTAACTTGTGCTGATATTTGGGGTCTTTGATCATCAGGTGGGCATCAGAACCCTGGATACAGTGCATCCGGCGGGGATATTCTGGCTTGTTGCCGCTGAAGAATGAAGCGGTGGAATATCTGCCTTTCTTTTCCAGATCGGTAACTTCCAGGGCCATCAGATGGGGATCCTGGGTATAAGCTATTTTGGTCTGTCCTCCAAAAGGAAAACGGCGCATCGCGATCCCGTTGGTGGAATTAGCATGAGCCGCGATAGCCATTCCACCCGCTTCATCAATCAAACGGTAAGCGGTCAGAACATCCACGCTGGCCCCGACGGTCACTGAACCCTCATCCAATTTATCGGAGGGTATATTCATTTCCAGCAGTAGGTGTTCAATATCCCGGAGGGATTTATCCTGAGGAAAGATAGCCAGAATATGAAACCCAAAAGTGGCTGTAAACTCAAATCCAGGAAAAACTACCACTCTATTAATTAATTTTTCATAATCATTCAACCGCTTCTCTTCCTCGGGAAGCAGACGGTTCAACTGCTGCAGCAGTTTTAATTGCTCAACCTCATCCATCATCCTCCGGTAACCGGCAACAGTATTATGATCGGTAAAAGCGATCATATCCAACCCCCGTTTTGCCGCCTGTTTCAATATATCTAAATAACTGACTTCCGGCTGCAAATAATCCGCAGAAGCCGGAGTGTGGAGATGTAAATCCATCGTGTACCATTTCATTTTGGTACTGTTGTTTGTTTTACTCACAATTCACCCTCTATATATGTAGTTTGAACTTGCAGACGAATCGCTTTTTTCCAAGCAGAAAACCATCAAGAATAAAATGGATTCTCCCGGTAAATAAAGATATTCTATATCTGCCCGTTCCTAATCGGTCCAGAGGGATTTGGAATTAGCAGCTGCCCTTGGGCAGGACAAGCTTGTAATGATCACTTGTAATTTGATTCCTTAATCCCAGCTGGTATCTATGTTAATCACCCGGTTAATGTCTGGTTCTCCTGAAAAATAAATCGTTCTGAAAATAAACTTTCTTTCAGATCAACCATTCATTCCCAAATGTGATTGAATTAACGTTAATAAAGTATCAGGCATATAGGGTTTCATTATAAACCCATCAGCCCCTGCTTGTCTTACCTGATCCTGAAGATCGCTCCCGGATGTCATCAGGACACGTATGTCTTTCTTCACGGAATTTCGGCGAATATCGTCTAGAAACTCCAGGCCATTGACCTTTTTCCCATCCCTCATTTCCAGATAAACATCCAGCAGTATCAAGTCTATGGGATGTTTGTCCAGGATATCAAGAACGCTGTCTTTTTCCAAAGCGGTGAAGACCTGATAACCTTCCAGTTCCAGAAGAGTGGATAGCGTTCGCAGCATGGATTCTTGATCTTCAATCACTAAGATGTTAGCCATTGGTCAATACTAACCTTCATCCTGAGAGGAATTATCCCCTGCAGGATCACTCAGGGCAATCTTTAATACATCGTCAATGGTATCGGCAAATTCAAAGGTGATTGCCTCCAGCACTTCCTCCGGGATATCTTCTTCCAGGTCAACCTGGTTCCTCTCCGGGAGGATGACTGTGGTTGATCCTGCACGGTAGGCAGCGAGCACCTTTTCTTTAATGCCGCCAACCCGCAGAACCTGTCCCCGCAGGGTGATTTCTCCCGTCATACTGACATTGTCTTTGACCGGGCGGTTGGATAACAGCGAAACCAAGGCTGTCGCCATGGTCACTCCGGCGGACGGCCCGTCTTTAGGTTGGGCGCCTGCAGGGACGTGGAGATGAATGTCATGATCTTCAAAAAAGTTCTCATCCAGTCCCAACTCATCCGCCCGGCTCCGGATATATGAAAGAGCAGCCTGGGCTGATTCCTTCATCACCTCACCCAGTGAGCCGGTCAGCTGGAACTTATTGGATCCAGCCATCCGGGAAGCCTCTACAAAGAGGATCTCCCCCCCGGTAGAGGTCCAGGCTAAACCTGTCGCCACGCCCGGGATCGAAGTTCTTTTGGCGATCTCTTCATCACCAAAATATTTGGGACGCCCCAGATATTCTTTGACTTCATCGGGTGTGATTTTTACATTTTCGGTTTTGCCCTCAGCAATAGCAGTAACCACTTTCCGGCAAACAGATCCGATTTCTCGTTCCAGGTTTCTCACCCCGGCTTCTCTAGTATAGGAGCGGATCAGTGTCTGGAGTGCCTGGTCGGTGAACGAAATTTCTGTTGACCGCAAACCATTTTCCCTGATCTGTCGGGGAATAAGATAATCCTTGGCAATCGCCTTTTTTTCCTTATCCGTATAGCCGGATAATTTGATGATTTCCATCCGATCCCGTAGAGGAGAAGGAATGGGATCAAGCAGGTTTGCTGTGGTGATAAACATCACCTTGGATAAATCATAAGCCACCTCCAGATAGTGATCTCGGAACTCGTTATTCTGTTCAGGATCGAGAACTTCCAGCAATGCAGACGTGGGATCGCCGCGGTAATCCCTTCCTAATTTATCGATTTCATCCAACATGAAAACAGGATTGTTGGTATTGATCCGCCGTAAGGCCTGGATGATCCTCCCCGGCATGGCTCCGATATAGGTTCGCCGGTGTCCTCTGATTTCAGCTTCATCCCGCACACCACCCAGGGAAATCCGGATAAACTTTCTCCCCATTGCCCGGGCAATAGATCGTCCCAGAGAAGTTTTACCCACTCCCGGAGGACCCACAAAACAAAGGATCACCCCTTCCCTGATCTGGCGGATGTCATCTTCGTAGCTGGTTTCAAACTCTCCTTCCCGTTCTTTGCGCAGTTTTCTCACCGCTAAAAATTCCAGGATTCTTTCTTTAACATCCTCCAACCCATAATGGTCTTCATCAAGCACCTTCCGAGCCCAGTCGATCTTCAGATTGTCTTCCGTTCTCTCCTGCCAGGGAGTTTCCGTCATCCAATCCAAATAGGTCCGGATCACACCATATTCAGCGGCCGCCGGGGGAAGATGAGAAAGCCGATCCAATTCCCGTAAAGCTTGTTTCTCCGCTTCTTCAGGCATCTCCGCTTCATTGATCAACCGCTGGAATTCCTCGATTTCAGCATCTTGAGGATCTTCCTCCCCCAGCTCGGATCGGATCGCTTTCATCTGCTCACGCAGGAAATATTCCCGTTGAACCTTCTCGATTTCTGATTTTGCTTTCTTCTGAATTTTCTGACCAATTTCTAAAAGCTCTAATTCCCGGGTGAGGAAATTGACCAGCTTCTGCAGTTTTTTCGCTGTGGAGTCTAACTCCAGTAGTTCCTGGGCATCTTCTAGATCCATCCGCTGAAAATTAGCTACGGTATAGACAATTTGCAGAGGATCATCCAGAGACATCACCGCTTCTACCAACTCCTCCGGTACCGAAGGGATCAAATCAGTGATCTCAGCAAATTGATCCCTGGCTTTCCTGGTCAGGGCATCAATTTCCAGGTTGTCCTCCCTACCCACCGGGTTCAGAGTGATTTTTGCCTTGAGATAAGGTTCTTCATGCACAAACTCATCCACCTGGAATCGTGTGATTCCCTGGACGAGCAAACGAATCGTTCCATCCGGGGCACGAAATAAACGATGCACTGAAGCCACTGTCCCTACAGTGTAAAGGTCTTCAGGACTAGGGTTTTCATTTTCTTCGTCGCGGGAAGCAACCAGTCCAATCAAACGATCTTCATCTGAAAGAACATCATCCACCAACCGCACAGACCTCGGTTGTCCGACAGAAAGAGGAACAGCCGTTTGCGGATAAACCACCAGACCTCTGAGGGGCAAGATGGGAACTTCCGATGGAATCCGCTGGATCAACTCCTCATCGTCAACGATATCTTCATCGTCCAATTGCACGGATTCCTCTGGCAACGATCCAAAGAGCATTTCGTCGATCGAGCCCTCCTCGCTTTCAAACAATTCCATTAATTCTGCTATTTCTGCATTCCATCGTGATGCTGGCATATTAACATTTCACCTTAATAATAATCCCGTCCATCCCAGGCTGCTTATTCACAAATCACCTAGAAAAGTTTCCTCTTTAAAGCCCGAAAACAGCAGCAGCCCCGGGCTGTTGGGCGTCAACTACAGCGGGTAACTGGAAATCACCCCTGTCCGCCTCGTCTTTACCTTTATCCTGATGACTATTTCTCCATTTACTTCCCCGTTATCGTTAGAAAAATACCGGTTCTGGTTACCTGGAAACCTCCAGGATAACTGCTCCTTAGTAACTTCTGGGGATAAGAGGAAAAATGTTACCCGAATTGAAGATGATCTCAAATTCAACCATAAAAGCCGTCTTACCCGGCGAATTCAGGGCTGCGGATGTCCCAAAAGCATTCTAGCATATTAAAAAAACAATTCAGGGGGAAGAAATAATTATAATAAATGATTAATAATATTATTTACACACCCCCGGCAGCAGGCTGTGATCACCGCTTTCTCGTGATTAATAACCTTTATACATTAAGCGCCCTCGGCAGGATTCGAACCTGCAGCCGTCGGATTAGAAGTCCGGTGCTCTATCCAATTGAGCTACGAGGGCTGGAGAAAAACAACGCCGGGGTTATCTATTTCTTTTTCGTGGGGCGAATTCCCTGGTACACCCTGCGTCCGGAAATTGTTTGTAAGATCTTCTGCGGCGGACGATCAAGGCTTTCTGCCAGCTCTTCCGGAGTCAAGGGCTGATTGCCGTTAGCCAAAAACACCCTGAAAACCGCCTCCGTCAAGGTGGTCTGTTTGGTGATGAAATCATCTCGTTTAGCACAATGAGATATCAGCGTATGCTGCAGACCATCTACTTTCTGGACCTCTCCAGTTTCAGGGTCAATCCAATCAACTTGTTCATCCCCAGCTATCTCTGAGAACAGTTCTTGATGCTCCTCGCATAAACTGCTTCTCAGGTTCACCCGCCAGGCCCGATCATGATTTTTCCACCAATCAAAATCAATATGAAACGGTGTTTCAACCGTGGGTTTTAATAAGCTGGATAGCTTTGGCTTCGCCACCGTACTACTCCTTCCTGTTAATTCTCTCGTTATTTCCCTTCAGCATCATCAAACCGGAAATGCAAATCTCCAACATGAATAAACCAGGGTCTGGTCTCCAATAAAGCCATCAAGGGACCGGGAGGACAGCGCCTGACTGTGTTTACGGCTGCATATAATTCTGTAACGTGAACATGACCCTGGGGATTCACTTTAGTTAATTCCCGGACCATATCCACTACCACCTGTTCAAAAGGTGGAGGAGATTTATGGTTTTTCTGCCAGACCTTGTCCACAGGTTCCACATCCGGAACTACAATTGCCATCCGTTCATTGTAATCGGAAGAAACAATTTGCTTCAAGGTAGCAAACACCAGTCCCTCATCAGATCCAACCAGGATAGTCCGCATCCAATTTTTCGTGGAATGAGAGCTGTCGGTGTCCACAATAACCTCACCAGGGTTTTCGCCCGGTTTTATCTTAACCACACCACCGGGAATTAATCCCTTGCCCTGATACCATTCTTTCAGGCCAAAGACATATTTTTCGTCCCGCACAACCCAGCCGGGAAACTTTTCCCCGGACTTGCCATCAACCAGGTTAAAGCGAATTCGCGGAGCCTCATAGGCAGTTGGAAACAGGGGTTTGACCTGAGCCGAAAGCGGCAGTGATCCCACCCGCCAATGGGGAAAAATCAGTCTGACCTCAACTTCTCCACCTGCCTTCCCCGCTTTCCCTTCCCAGGGCGTAAGTTCATCAGCCAGCGATTTTTCCAACTTTAACATCTGCTTGGTCAAACTATCCCGGTCATAATCAACAGGCACATACTGCAAGAAAATCGGTGTTTTCTGGACTTCATCAGGTTCCATCGCCTTCAAATACCAGAGGATGATCCCTGCAGGGCCCACTTCGTCAAAGCGAGGATCCTCCTGAAGAGCGAGGTCCAGAGAAAACTCGACCAGGTTAGGGTTGACATCGGAGGTTAATTCAATTTCTTCGACCAGCCTGTCAGTGGACAGGGGGCCACCGTCATTAAGGTCCAGGACAGCTTCCGCTAAATTGAGATGCCCCACATTGACATCAACCAACAGCGCTCTGGGGAACCAGCTTCCTGCGATTTGAACGAATTCATCCTCATCGGCCAGCCCCTGTTCAATCCGCTCAACCAACAAATTCCGGTGATCATCAATTACTTTTTCCTGATCAAGAGAATCGGATTGAGCGGCTTCCAGCGGTTGATTGAGGGCGTGGTCCTCGATTCCAACAGCAAATTCCCGGTTTTCGCCGTCTTCAAATTCAACCTGCATGACTTCAAATTCGCCGATCTCTGGATTCTCACCGGTGCGTAATCCAACCACTTCGCCTTTTCGCCAATCGACCGCAGGAAAAACCAAAGCCTGCCCTTCTTGATAGGTCTCCCGGGGAAGGTAAATGTCATGCCCATCCAGCAACTGGGCTTCCAGTTTTTCTTCTTCACGGAGAATTCTTTGTTCAATTAACAAGGGCATTAATTCATCGGAGGACAGGGGGGTCTCATGTTCAAGAAGATATTCATACAAAAATGAAATATCTCCCTCCTCCAGTTGAAAATCCTCCCAATAGCCTTCTTGAAGGGATAATGTAGCTGTTGCCATATCTATGCCTCAAACAAAACTTAAAATAATTACGAAAGTGATCTTTTTATCAAGCCAGTATATTATACTCTACTCTCATCCTGAGACAAGATTTCCCCGGCTTTCCCCACTGAATAATGGAGCTATTTAGGGGTAACTTTCCCCCAGCCAGTTTACAGGATCAACCTGGACACCCCCGACCCAGACCTCCCAGTGTAAGTGGGGTCCGGTTGATCGACCCGTTGTCCCTACCTTGCCAATTAAATCTCCCTTCTGCACCCGGTCTCCCTTTTCCACCATTATTTGTGATTGATGGGCGTAGAGGGTGTATACCCCCCAGCCGTGATCAATCACGGTGGTATTTCCATGGATAGTCAAGGACCCGGTGTAAACGACCTCGCCGTTGGCTGCGGAAAAAATATCAACCCCGGTACTGCCGCAGAAGTCCAAGCCGGAATGAAAATAATTAAATCCGCTGCCGTTAAATGACCGCCGGTTTCCGTACAATGACGGCCAGCATTCACTCAATACTTCCGGCACAGGACTTCCAAATCGGTTTTTCCAATACTTTTGACCCGTAAACTTGGAAACTACAGAGGTTAATATCTCCTGCTCTGCTGTTGAAACTTTCTCTCCGATCGTTTCCGGGGGAATATTGATCAGTTTTTCATAAGGATAATTTCCGCTGTGAATCCGGACCATTTGCTGGTAAGCCAGGGGAGTGCCATCAGGTAAAGACCCGGCAAGGGACAAGGGTTCGATCCCGGGCTCCGCTTTGGCATGGATTCCCTGAAAGGCTACAAAATTCCCCTCTCCCGCGTCGAAGAAATGAAGGCCAAAATCTCCGAAGCCGCCTTCCAGATCAACTCCGGGAACCGTTTTTATTCTGATCACGACTGTGTCCCCCTGGGAAAACCGGGAGGGGGAGATAGTGATATTTTCAACTTCCCCCGGAAAGGCACCGGGGCCACTGTCTCCCCCATCAAAATGGTTAACTACTTCTCCGGGTATCAGCTTCCAGGCGCCGTCCAATCCATTTTCCAGCAGAAGCTCCCAGGGGTTCAGATTCTCTTCCAGGGCTGTTTCCAGGACTGTTTGCCCGGCCCGCAGCGCGATTCGCTCCCGGGACAGCTTATTTGCTCCCTGATCCGAGTCAGCTACCAGCACCACAGATACTCCCTGATAAAGTTCCAGCGGACTGGTCAGCCTGTTCAGCTTTACGATCATTTCTTCCGGCATCTGATAGGAGCGGCTCAAACTGGCCAGGGACTCTCCGAATTGCAGGCTCACAGTAGTCAACTCACCCTCCACACCTTCCAGTCCGGGAATCTGCAGGCGCTCGCCAGGGATAATGGTGCTCTCTTCCGTGAGGTTGTTCTGAGAAAGCAGCTCCCCGTATGCTATGTGCAGATTCCTGGCAATAGTCCACAGCGTATCACCCGGCTGAACGACATAAACTGGCAGCTGAGGAGGGTTCTCCTGGGCATTAACCGGGGAAACCAGGGAAAACAGCAGCAAAACACAGCAGCTAAAAAATTTAAGTTTGTTCAACAGATAACTGGTCTCCAATTTCAAACTCTGAATATCTATCCGCAGCTAATTCCAGCACGTATTTTGCGGGTAGAGCCGGGGTGTTATTGAGCTGCCAGCTGCGGGCCAGCTTTTTATCCACAACAGCCCATTCCTTGTCCAGCCAGATGATGGTCAGATCCATAAAAACAAACATCATATGGATCGAGGTATTTACTCGACCTGTCTTTTTCTGAACCAGCAGCAGTCCCTGATTAAAATCAATCCGCTTACGAAACATCAAACCTCGTAAGCGGCAAAAAAATGTCTCACAGCAGCGGGCAACTACGGGGCTTTCCAGAGTCCGGCTGAGGTTGTGGATCAGTACTTCATTCATTCCCATGTGCCAAAATCAACAGGCTAAACAAATCAGTCAGCAACCTGGGAAAGCACATATTTGACCCGTTCAGAAAGCTCCTCGGGACGGAAGGGCTTGGTGATATAATCATCCACTTTTGCCACTTGCAGACCAAGAACCTTGTCAATGCTTTGCACTTTCGCAGTGACCACTATCACCGGTATATCCCGGGTGGCTTCATCCTCTTTCAGGAGCTGATACACCTGCCACCCATCCATATCCGGCATCATCAAGTCCAACAAGACCAGATCAGGAAGCTCCTCCCGGACCATGGCCAGGCCCGCCTCTCCGCCGTCCGCCCCCAGCACTTCATAACCTTCCCGGGCCAGGATCAATTGGACGAGATTTGTGGTTTCAGGTTCATCCTCAATGCAAACGATGCGTTTTTTTTCTTCCATTGTGAACTGCCCCTTTCTAGGCTTATGTAAGTTTACCATATCTCACCCCACAATGCACCACTCAAGACCAATCACAGCGCATATTTTTTGGAACAACAATCGGCGTCGTAATCAGAAATAAACTGACTCTGCCCGGAACAGTCGCCCTTTAGCTATTTTCCAACCGTCACAGCTGCCAGGACCTCCATCATCAGGAAAAATACTACCCGGGTCAAACCCTTACCGTCCCTTGCCACCACCCAGTCGCTGGGCTATAATCTCAACGCAAAAACCACACATAAACTTCGAGGTCACAGGATGATTGATGTAAACGAATTACGGAAAGGAACAACCTTTGAACTGGATGGGAATATTTACAAAGTGCTGGAATACTCCCACCATAAACCTGGACGGGGAAAAGCCACTATCCGGGTTGAGGTTCGAGACCTGCGTTCCGGAACCCGGTTGATGAAAAAATTCAACTCTGGTGACACAGTGCAGGACATCCGCCTCAGCTATCGGAATGCAAAATACATGTATTCGGACGGTGAGCTCTATCATTTCATGGATGTCGAAAACTATGAACAACCAGCCCTGCGTAAAGAAAACTTGGGGGAGGCGACCAAATTTCTCCAGGAAGAGATGGAGGTCAAGCTTACTTCTTACCAGGGGGAACCCCTGGATATAGAACTCCCCACAACAGTTGATCAAGCGGTCGTCCGGGCAGACCCTTCAATCCGGGGAAATACAGCAACCTCGGTCACTAAAAGTGTCACCACTTCCACCGGATTGGAAGTTGAAGTTCCTAATTTCGTGGAAACCGGGGATGTCATCCGGGTTGATACCCGCAGTGGGGAATACGTCACCAGAGTATAAACATGAAAACACCCGCTGGTGTCGAATGTCAATTCTTTTATGGTGATTATCACCGGGGCAGGGATCATGAAGAATGCCGCCTGCTGGGATCAGCCAACCCTCCTCTGGAATGGCAGCCCGCCATGTGCTCAACCTGTCCTGTGCCCACTATTCTCCGGGCTAATAACTGCGAACATATGCGGCTGATACCGGAGGTGTTTCGTCCTTTCTTTGTCTTGAAACCCCGGGTCCGGGTGGAAGCTTACTGCGTCAAAACCAGGCAAGAGGTAAAAGAACCCCAGGTCGGATGCGGCGAATGTCACCAGTTACCGGATGCTTTCCTCCGCGAGTAGCTGACCCCCTCAATCCCTTCCCGGGTTAGTCCAAACACCAAGCAGACCCGAATGGGCCCGTTCTTGATTTGATCTTTCATCCTGCATCCTGATTTACCCCGGCTATCGAGGCCCCGTGCGGCCGAACTTGCGCTCCAATAAATCTACTGAAAGATGAATCATGGTTGGCCGTCCGTGTGGGCAGGTCCGGGGAGACTGACAGGATTCCAGGTCCGTCAATAATGCTTTTTGCTCCTCTGGTGCCAGCACCCGGCCGGCTTTGACCGCAGCCTGTTTACAAATCCTGGCAATGATTTTCTCTTCCCAATTCTTTTCCAGGGGAGTTTCATCCTCTTCCAGATCTTCCACTACCGCTCTCAACGCCTTCCGGGGATCCGTATCGGCGACCAGAACTGGTACAGCCCGGACGACAAAAGTATTCATCCCAAAGGGCTCCACATCGAACCCGATCTCTTTGAGCAAAGGCAATTTTTCCTCCAGGAGTTCAGCCGCAGCCGGCGAAAATTCTACACTGACTGGTTCCAGCAGGTTTTGAGAAGTGATTTGATTTCCCCGCTTGCCCCGGAATTTTTCAAATAGGACCCGTTCATGAGCAGCATGTTGATCAATCAAATATAAACCATCCGGGCCTTCCGCAATTAGATAGGTTGCCGCCACCTGCCCCACTAACCGCAGGATCGGAGAGGATAATTCTTCCAGCGGTGATTGCGGTCCACCCATCTTCACCGACTCATCCCCGGCAGATATCCCTCCCGGATCCACCTGAGACCAGGTGTGACCCCCACTTGGAGCTGATAGAGAACTCCGGCGGGCAGCAGAACTCCCACCCCAGAGCCTTTGTCCCTGCGGAGAACCTATCTCCGGAACTGGCGTGTTAGCCAGTAAAGCCCGGCGAACAGCCCGCTCCACAGCCCGGAAAACCTGGCTTTTGTTCTGAAAACGCACCTCCGCTTTCGTAGGATGAACGTTAACATCCACCTGCTCCGGCTCCATTTCCAGGAAAAGGACAGCAAGTGGATAACGGCCTTTCATCAACATCGTATGATAAGCCCGGGTCAAGGCCTTGGTAAGAGCAATATCCTGCACCGGTCGGCGGTTGATATAAAACAGGATTTCCTTCCGGTTAGACCGGGTCAACCCTGGCGGACTGATAAAACCCCTGATTTCGACCCCATCCTCTTTGGCCAGGACAGAAATCATCTTCTTTCCCACATCCAGACCATAAACTGCAACCAAAACCTCTCGTGGCTCTCCGCTGCCGGTCGTTTGAAAGGAAAGTTGATCGTCTATCGTGAGCGTAAAACGAACACCAGGATAAGCTAAAGCATAGCGAACTACGGTCTCCTTGATATGGCGTCGTTCTGTACGATCGGTTTTCAAAAATTTTAGCCGGGCCGGCACATTATAAAAAAGGTTCGCCACCCGGATGATGGTCCCGGCTGGCGTTCCAATTTCCTCTTGAGCTCCTACTTCTCCGGCAGCAATTTCAATTCTCGATCCTATCTCTTCTTCCTCATGACGGGAAGTTATTGTCATTTGGGAAACCGAGCTGATTGAAGCCAGGGCTTCCCCCCGGAACCCCAGCGTCTCGATCCTGACCAGATCCTCCGCGGTGCTCAATTTGCTGGTAGCATGGCGCGTTACGGTTAAAGGAAGATCGCCAGCAGGAATACCGCTGCCGTTGTCGGCAATTTCGATCAACCGCCTGCCGGCTTCCCGGATGGTTATCTCAATTTGGTCCGCCCCTGCATCCAGTGAATTTTCAATCAGTTCTTTGACCACTGATGCCGGTCTTTCGATTACTTCCCCGGCGGCAATTTGAGAGGCAATTTCATCGGGCAGAACTTTAATTTTCATGGTTCTATTATACTGGAGGTGGGTCCATTATTAATCACTGTTGACAACTTTCGGCAGCAGTTCCCAGCTTCCCAGGGGTTCCTTCAGGTATAATTCGCCTATGACCTATCAAACTTTGTTTTTTGACCTTGATGGAACTCTTTATCCCCCTGCCAACGGCTTGCTCAAAGCGATCAATCACCGGATTCGAAGCTATTTGATCGAGGAAATGCAGTTTTCTGCTGAGCAGGCACTTGACCTGCAGGAAAGGTATTTCCATCAATACGGTACTACCCTGGTGGGGTTGAGAAACCACCACCGGGTAAATACCGATCATTACCTGGCCTTTGTGCATGATCTCCCCCTGGAGAAATACCTCTCTTTTGATCCTGAGCTCCGGAAAATTATCACCAGCCTCCATCAACCCAAATGGATATTTACCAACTCCATCAAACCCTATGCCCAGAAGGTCATCTCCATCCTGGGGGTTGACGATCAATTTCAGGGTATCATCGATTCTACCTGGGTGGACCACCAGACAAAACCTGCCCCCCAGGCATACCAACAGGCGATGGAGATTGCCGGGGTCAAGGATCCATCTCACTGCGTTTTATTTGATGACCGCATGGAAAATTTAAATCCGGCTCAGGAATTAGGCATGTTCACGGTGTTAATCAACCCGGACAATTTACCTTCCCGGGCAGATCTGCAAATGAGTCAGCTTCATGACCTACCTCTAAGATTTCCTCAGCTGTGGAACGGGGCTCATTCCCCGGATCAGGCCGCATCCGGATAAAAAATTACCAATCAGCACCCTGAGGGATCACTGTCAAACCGGATGATATCAAATCACCAAGGAAATGCTTATGGCTGAAAAAGACCACCCCAGAAAAATCCGGGTCAGTTTTGGTTTAGAACTTCATCAGGCCTTGCTGCTCAACCTGAGCGTGATGATCGCCCTGGCCATCTTCCTCTTCTTGGGCAGCCTGCTCAGCTTTACCGGTTCGCAGACCCCGCTGCTTTTCGTATTGCTGGGATTATTAGTAATCCTTAACCTGTTAGGTTACACGGAACTTTCTCTGAGTACACCTGCCACCGCCGGCGCCTATTCCGTTATCCATGACTTTCAACAGGGGGGATGGTTAGCTTTCAGCACCGGCTGGACCCTGATCCTGGCGGGTCTTTTTACATCCGCCCTCCTGGCTAAAGGGTTCGCCATCCAGGCTTCCGCCCTGTTTGAAGAATTCGGGGGGATGAGCACACCTCATCTGCCCTGGAGCCTGGGGATTTTGCTTATCGTGGTGGTTTATGACGTCCTCGGCTTCCGGAAACGCCAAAAGGGCTTCTTGATGTTGGTCATACTCATCGCGCTGCTGGGACTGCTGCTGCTGGGTATGACATCCGTTGACCTCAGCAACTTTCAATCATCAACCCAGGACTGGAGCAGTGCGATCAGTATCATGATGGTGGTTTTCATCGGTTTGGAAATCACCACCGGACGATTAAATGAAATCCGCAAACCCACCCGTAATGTCCCCAAACTGCTCCTGCTGTCCCCCCTGGTACTCATCCTGCTGGGAAGTCTGATCTCCGCCCTGGGAATCGGCCTTGCGGATGATTTCACCCTGACGGGATCTCCACTCGCCCTGGCAGAGATTGGGGGCAGTCTGGCGGGAACGGCCGGGCGAATAACCATCCTCTTACTCGGCACAATCCTGTTTATACTGGCCCTCAACCGATCGTTGATGATGGTTGTCAGCCAGGCTTTTACCATGAGTTCTCATGGTTATTGGCCGGAATTTCTCAGAGTATATCATCAACGATTTCACACTCCGTCGAAATTAATCATCCTGGTTGGTTTTTTGATTGCTATCACTTTATTCCTCTCGGTAGATTTTCTCGCCCGGAGCGGAGGACTGCTCTATCTCCTGGTCTTGATGGCGGTAAATTTTACCCTTGCCAGACGAGACCAGTTTACCTCCTGTCCTTTCAAACTCCCCTTTCATCCCTGGATACCGATTATTGCCCTGATAATTGATGGGATTTGCTTGGTTTTCTGGGGTCCGTTCCTGGTTGTTGGGGCTGGCTGGATCATCCTCGGGACTCTAATATTCCTGATTTATTCTCAACATCATCATATTGAAGCCAAAGAAGGTGTGACAGTCTTTAAACCACCCATAAAATATTCACCGGATAAATCCAATTACCGGGTGCTGGTTCCCATTGCCAACCCCAACACAGCCGAGTCCCTGCTCCACCTGGCAGGCACCCTGGCCCGTCAAAAAAATGGAGAAGTCATCGCCTTACGGGTGATTACCGTGGCCCCTCAGGTTCCGCTGAGCGAAGGTCAGCGGAAGGCAGCTTCAGAACGAGTGCTGCTGGATCGAGCCCTGGCCCAGGCAGTGGAAGAAGAATTTGAAATTCAAACGATGACTCGAGTATCCAGGGATATCGCCCAGGGAATACTGGATACCGCCCGGGAAGAAGATGTGGAAAATATTCTCGTGGGCTTGCAGAGCCCTTCCAGGACTTTTGGGACCTCCATGGGCCCCATTCTAGACCCGGTTCTGCAGAATTCGCCCTGTGATGTCCTGGTCGTCAAAGGAGAAAAGTGGCAAAAAGTTACCCGCATTCTCCTGCCCACGTCAGGGGGCCCGAACGCCCCTGTGGCTGCCAAATTAGCCGCTGTCCTCTCCGATTTGTACGCTGCCGCGGTTACTGGTCTTTACGTTCAGCTGGGCCGGGCAACACCAGCCCGGATGGAAGAAAACAGGAAACTGATTGAAAAAACATTTGAAGGCCTGGAATTCAAGCAAACCCCTGAATACAAGGTGATCATCGCCGAGAATATAGTGGAAGGAATTGTACGGGAAGCAGAACATCATGATCTGATCCTGATTGGCGCCTCAGAAGCAGGGGTATTTGACCAGCTGGCCTTTGGAAGCATACCCCAGCAAACAATTAACCTAGCCGGCAAATCAGCGATAATGGTCAGACATTATAAGGGGGCAACCGAGTTCTGGTTAGGTAAATTATGGCGGAGTGTTTTTAACCTTTTCCCCAGCCTGGATCTGGAAGAACAGTGGGAGCTGCGGGAAAAGATGCTCGACGACGCCCGACCGGGGGTAAATTATTTTGTCCTCATCATCCTCTCTTCGATCATTGCCACCCTGGGCTTATTATTGGACAGTCCGGCGGTAGTCATCGGAGCCATGCTTGTTGCCCCCTTAATGTCCCCTGTGCTGGGATTTTCCCTGGGGATAGTCCTGGGAGAATTACGTCTGATCCGGCTGTCCCTGGAATCAATAACAAAAGGGGTCATTGCCTCCATTTTAGTCGCCGTTATCATCGGATTAATTTCTCCCTTTAAAGAAATGACCACTGAGATCGTTTCCCGAACTCAGCCTACTTTATTGGATCTATTCATCGCCCTGGCTTCAGGAATGGCCGGAGCCTATGCAATCAGCAAAAAAGATGTCAGCGCCGCTCTTCCTGGCGTGGCGATCGCCGCGGCCCTGGCCCCTCCCCTCGGCGTGGTAGGGCTGGGTCTAGCCCTGGGCAACCCCCAGGCGGCCGGGGGAGCATTTTTGTTGTTTATCACCAACATTATCAGCATCAACCTGGCCGGGGTAATCGTTTTCAGCCTGCTCGGGGTCAGGCCACAAAATTGGCTCCCGGAGACAAAACGCCGGGTCCGTCGGGGCGTGACCGGAATCATTCTGGTGATCATTCTGATCACCATTCCCCTGGGATTGATCATGAACGGTGTCATCCGCCAGACCAGGGAACAGCAACAGATCCAGCAGATACTATCCAACCATTCAGCCACCGGAGAGAGCTCTTTGGTAGACATCGAAAGGAATCTGGTCGATGGGCATTTGTTCTTAATCGCTACCATCCGGGCTGAAGACGCACTCAGTCAAGAAGAAGTTGATTCCCTCGCCCGATCGCTGCGCGCCGGATTAAACCGTCCGCTGACCCTGGAGATCATCACCCTGCCCACCATCCGCTCCCACTGACCGCGGCTCCTTTTCAAGGTTGTTCAGGGTAAATCCTTTTTCCTCGCTGGCAAAAGGGATTAAATAAAATATTTACATGAAATTAATCTCCTTATGCTAAAGTTGAACTAAGAATTTGCTTCTTTTTAGTCAAAGGGCATCAATTGAATCGGAGAAACGAATGAGAAATAAGATCATTACCATCCTGGGAGTATTCACAGCCTTCGTGCTGCTGACAACCGCCTTTTCTGTCGGAATTGTGGTGGGGAACGTCTACTTACCGCCGGGGAACGTACCCTTTATCTCCCAGAACCGCTCCCCTTTGGACACCAACACCCTTCCTGCTGATCATCCGCCGGTCAAAACAGATCAGGTAGAAAAACTTCCCCGGGAGGAACTCTTTGCCCCGTTTTGGGAAGCCTGGGATATCGTCCATGAGCAGTACATTGATCAACCGGTGAATGAAGAAGTAATGATGAGGGGCGCCATTTCCGGAATGATGGAAGCCCTGGGGGATCCTCATTCGTCTTATATGAATCCCGACCAATACCGCCAGGCCAATATTCCTATGGAAGGCAATTATGAAGGTATCGGGGCCTGGGTGGACCCAACAGGTGAATATTTAGAGATCATCAGCCCCATGCCCGGTTCGCCGGCAGAAGAAGCAGGGCTGAAACCCGGCGATGTCGTTCTGGCAATTGACGGTGAAGATATGACCGGGATCGATGGCAATCTTGTCATCCAGCAGGTCATGGGGCCTGCAGGAAGTGAAGTAACCTTGACCATTCAACGCGAGGGCAGATCAGAACCCTTCAATGTTACTCTGATCAGGCAGGAGATTACTGTCCCCAGCGTGGATTACCGGATGATTGAAAGGGAAAACCTGGGATATCTCCAAATCATCACTTTCGGCGGTGAAACCCGGCGGGAGCTGAAAAACGCCCTCAAGGATCTCCTCAAACAGGATCCGGATGGTTTAATTATCGATCTCCGGAACAACGGCGGAGGCTATCTGCAAACCTCCATTCAAGTAGCCTCCCAGTTTATCGGCGAAGGGGTGATCCTTTATGAGGATTATGGCTATGATCAGGGGATGCAAACCTATGAAGCCAATCGGGGTGGACTGGCAACAGATATCCCGCTGGTGGTCCTGGTAAATCAGGGATCCGCTTCGGCCTCGGAAATTGTAGCCGGCGCAATCCAGGATCACGAACGGGGTCCTTTGGTGGGGATGACCACTTTTGGTAAAGGGTCGGTTCAGAATTGGATTGAGCTCTCCAATCAACAGGGCGCCGTCCGAGTGACTATTGCCCGCTGGCTCACTCCCGACAAAAGACAAATTCATCAACAAGGACTCACACCCGATTATGAAGTGGAGTTAACTGAAGAAGACTTTGAAAACGAACTGGATCCCCAGCTGGACAAAGCGATTCAGGTCCTCCGGGATCTGGTTGAAAACCAGGGAGGTTAACCTATGTTCTATTTCAACCCTCAATACCTACTTTATATGGCCCCGGCCCTGCTGGTCATGCTGTTAGCCCAGTGGTATGTCAAATCTTCTTACAACAAATGGGGTAAGGTGTCTGTCCAATCCCGGATCAGCGGTGCTGAAACCGCAGAACGGTTGAAATCCGCAGGCGGTCTGTCCCACGTTCAGGTCAAGCGGGTTTCTGGGCGCCTGACCGATCATTATGATCCGCGCTCTAAAGTGTTAAACCTCTCCCCAGACGTGTATGAACAATCCTCTGTAGCCTCTGTTGCGATCGCGGCCCATGAATTAGGCCACGCGGTGCAGGACCATCAGGACTATTTTCCTCTCCGCTTCCGGACCCTGCTGGTCCCGGCAGTCAATATCGGATCGACCCTGGGGTGGATCCTGATCATGATCGGCCTGGTGATTAATGCCACCGGGATCGCCTGGTTAGGCGTAATTGCCTTCTCAGGTGGAACTGTGTTTGCCCTGGCTACCCTGCCCGTGGAATTAAACGCCTCGGCCCGCGCTAAAGAGCTCCTTCATCAATCGGGGATTATCCAGAATGCCAGGGAGAGGAAAGGGGTCAACACCGTGCTGAATGCGGCCGCGCTGACCTATGTGGCATCCTTGTTTACCGCTGTGATGCAGCTGCTTTACTGGATTTCCCTGGTGTCGGGATCCGGGGGCAGAGGACGACGCTGATTATCCGAGGGGATCTATCTATACCGCTCTTTCCAGGTTGTTTATAACAGCTTTCCTCGCTGCTCATTCAATCTCCTTACCGCCGCCGGTTCTTGACAAATACCTGGATATTAGTTATGGTAATCTCCAATGATTGCTAGAAACTTTACCTTCTCCCCCGGTCAGGGAAACAAATCGATTTTCACTTCCTGGTCGAAAACTATTTTTTCCTCCAGGACGGTTCAACCAGATGCGTAAGTTCATCATTGCGATTGGTTTGCTGGCCGGGGTGATCTTTCTCTACGGCCATTTTTCTGAAATTGAACGCATTGTCAGCACCATCCAACGGGGTGACTGGCGGTTCATTCTCCTTTCCCTCATGCTTATGTTTGTCTGGTTAATAAATATAGCGGGATCCTACAAAACCATCTTTAACGCTGTAGGAATCGACGAAAAATTATCCCGGTTAACCATTATGTCAGCTGCCGCAACTTTCCTTAACACGGTAGCACCCTCTGCGGGCATCGGCGGGATGACTATTTTTATCTCGGAAGCCCGCCAACAAGGGAAATCCGGCGCTCGAACCATGGTGGCTGGCGCCCTTTATGTGATCTATGACTATCTGGGTTTTTTCTTGCTATTGGGGTTGGGGCTGGTGGTACTTTTCCGCAGAAACAATCTCAACATGACTCAAATTATTGCTTCCTTAATTCTGCTGGGGATCTGCAGCGGGATGGTATTCCTGCTTTATCTCGGTTTTAAGTCTGAACAGGCATTATCTGATGCGCTGGCCTGGCTGGCGGAGACTATCAATCGGCTTCTGCGGCCCTTTATCAAACGAGACCGTTTTTCCGTAAAAAACGCCCGGGGGTTTGCCCATGATGTCGTCGAGGGGATCTCCGAATTACGCACCCAGCCCAAACAATTAATCTATCCCTTTCTCCTGGCGATCAGCAACAAAGGAATCCTGCTGATCGTTTTCTTTTTAATGTTTAAAGCCTTCCAGGTCCCTGTGTCCATCGGCACCCTGGTCGCCGGAACCAGCCTGGCCTATCTATTCCTGATCGTCTCCCCCACCCCCTCCGGCGTAGGGATCGTAGAAGGCATCCTTACCCTGGCCTTACGCTCGATGTATATCCCGGGGAACGATGCCATTGTGATTACCCTGGCATACCGGGGGGTCACCTTCTGGTTCCCCCTTCTGCTTGGAGGCCTATCTATGCGCTGGCTGGATACCCAGAGAGGACAAAATTAGCTTTAGATCATTAACGGTAAAAGATAATTTTCCAAGGTTCCAGGGGAAAAAGGACCATCCCCTCAGGATGCTGTTAAAATCCCTGATTACCGCTTATCTGAGCTATGTTAAACTTCTGTCCTCAGCCTGCAGGATCAGCTGAACACCTGCTTGATGGATCTGGCGAAAATTACCTCCCTGACTGAGCACCCGGAGGACCGCAGGGACGTCCCGGACCACGGACCCGGCTAACAGATCTACTCCCCGGTCATGCAGCACCTGACTGAGGGGAGTTGTCGGTCCCAGGAGAATAATGAAGGCATGGGGTTGGCAAAGTTCAAGCAGATGCCCCAAGGTTCCATTGATAAAGGTCATCCCGGTAATAGCGACCACATCAGCCCGGGGAAGAAGATCGGGCGCAGAACTTGCCGGTAAATCATCTCCAGTAGGATTAAGTTCCAGGACAGAAAAATCTTCCAGCTCATCCTCCAGGTCCTTCACAAACGGAAAATGGCCGATGAGCACTACTTTCTTATCTTTTCCACGGGTGCGGATCGCTTCGACGGCATTCGCTTTCACCCACCGGGACGGCTGGTAATCCAGCAAAGCATTGATCGCTGCACATCCAATGCTCCGCCTGATTGCAACCTTGGAACCAATCCACTCCGCCAGCTCTATTCCTCTCTTTTCTTCCAATTGCCCTGCCCCGGGCACAGTGGGAGAACGGGAATGCGTATGATCAGTTTCCAGGGTCGAGGCCAGACCGCATTGAACTTGATCCCCTTTATCGACCACGACAGCCGTCCAGCGCAAACCTATCCTGACCTCTAAAACCTGCCTGTCCTGTAAAGAATCCAATACCTGTTGATGAAGATCCATGTCTATCTCCCGGATTAATGTCCTTCTCAAAAGTATTCTAGCACGACTGGTTCACCTTTTATCTGACACTTATCCTGACACTTTTCCCTGATTACCCTCTTTTTGTCATCAGCTTGTGGAACGATCTTCCATTTAAATTTGACCAAATCCCTCTCATTCGGTATAATGTTCCACTGGTTATTGAGCAGTAATATCGAGGAGGAAATTAACGATGCCTAAACGTACCTATCAGCCTAAAAAACGACGTCGGGCACGCAAGCATGGATTCCGCGCCCGGATGAAATCGAAAGGTGGACAAAAAGTTCTCAAGCGTCGGCGCAACAAAGGACGCCATAACCTTGCCCATAAAGCGAATAATCACGTCAAGAAAACTAACTGGAAGAGCTAGCTGTCCGCTGAATGAACCTGTTAAGTGAATCGTAACTTACGCCTTAAAAGATCCATGGCAATCAAACGGGTGCGGCGTCTTGGCACATCATACGCCCACCCGCTTGTTGTTTTGATTTTTCTCAACAACGATCTGGCCGGGACCCGCTATGCCGTTTCTGCGGGCGTTTCAGTCGGTAACGCAGTTCAGCGTAACCGCGCGAAGCGCTTGATCCGCGCGGCGCTTCAGGAGCTTATTCCTGAAGTCAAAGATGGTTATGACATCGTTCTGGTCGCCCGCAGTCCCCTGGCAGAAGCGGATTGCCAACAAACTAAAGAAGCGTTACAATCATTATTTAATAAAGCGCAGCTGTTGAAAACGAAAACATGAAAACTACCATGCCAGCAATCACAAGCGAAACAGGGACCAGAAAAGGTGAATTCTCCCTGAAAAACCTGCCGCTGACGCCCGGCAACTTACCCCGATTGCCTGTCCTGGCCGTGATCCGTGTTTATCAGAAGACTGTATCGCAAGCCCTTCCCGAAAACACCTGCCGGTTTTACCCTTCCTGCTCGCACTATGGATACCGGGCTGTTTATCAATATGGGATTTTCAAGGGAGGAGTTATGGCCATCTGGCGTGTTCTGCGCTGTAATCCCTTCAACCCCGGCGGTTACGACCCCGTTCCCTGATTAACAGGATTAACACGAAAAAACAATATGAAAAAACACTACTTTCTCATTTTTGCTCTCATTCTTCTTACTATCACCGCCAGCGGGTGCACCGGCAGGCGGGTAACCACCGCTGGATGGCCGGGAATTACCGTTGATCAGGATGTCGCTTATTTAGCATCCGGCCCCCATATCTATGCGGTCAACCTGGATAACGGCACCCTGAAATGGCGTTTCCCGGCAGAAGCCCAGCGGGGGATGGATTTTTACGCTCCTCCCGCAGTGCTGGATGATCAGCAGCTCATCGCTGCTGGATATGACGACACTCTTTACAGCATCAACCCTGCCAACGGTAAGGAAAACTGGTCTTTCACTGGCCCGAAAGACCGTTTGATATCCCAGCCTCTGGTCACAGAAACAGCCATCTATTTCACCTCCGCCGATCACAACCTGTACGCAGTCGATCATCAGGGAAATGAACTCTGGGCGCCGTTCGAGACAGAAGAACCCATCTGGGCTGCACCTGTGTGGTCAGAATCTTGTGAATGTGTGTTCGTGACCTCGATGGATCACCGGGTTTATGCCGTTGACCCTGATCGGGGCACAGAAATCTGGCGGACTGAAGACCTGGGCGGACCCATCGTCAGTAAGCCTGCAATCAGTGATGATGGCATCCTTTACGTAAGCACATTCGCTAACGAAGTTTTAGCCATTAACGTGGATACCCGGGCAGTAAAGTGGCGCTTTACCACCGATGATTGGTCCTGGGCAAGCCCGATAATTGATGGTGATCAGGTCTATGCCAGCGACCTCGCGGGAAATTTTTACGCAATCGATCGCCAGTCGGGAGAGCAGCTGTGGGTGGTTAAACCCGCCGGCCGGATCGTTTCCGCCCCCCTGGTCGGAGAGGACATGATCTACTTTGGAACAGATGACGGTGCTTTGATAACCATCACCCCCGATGGAACCATCCAACGAAACCAGCAAATCTCAGGCAAATTGTACACCAGCCCAGTGGGAGGAGAGGACTTAATTCTGATTGCTCCCACCGAGCATGACGAACTGCTGCTGGCTTACGACCAGAACGGGACAAAGGTTTGGAATTTTTCACCTTCCGATGACTGACTTACACATCACACCTGGGAAATCACCCCTTTAAGCTAGATATAGGAAACGACTATGTGGGACGCATTTATCACATTAATGATCAATATTCTCCTTTATATTTACAACCTGGTCGGAAAAGATTTCGGCCTGGCTATCATCCTGTTTACCATCCTGGTCCGGGTGATTATGTATCCCCTAACTGCCAAGCAGGTGGAAAGCAGCAAAGCCATGCAGGATATGCAGGAATCCAAAGAATGGAAGGAAATCCAGAAAAAGTTCAAGGACGATAAGGAAAAATTAGCTCAGAAACAGATGGAGTATTATAAAGAAAAAGGAATCAGCCCCTTTGGCTCCTGCCTTCCTCTGCTGCTTCAATTTCCAATCATCATCGGCCTGTACCAGGCAATTATTCGAGCCCTGGCAGTTACCCCCATCCAATTAATTAACCTTTCCAACCACATCAGCGATGGCGCCAACCTGATCCCCATCAACAGTCAGTTCTTATGGATGGAGCTCAGCGAACCCGAGCGGCTGCAGATCTTTGGCTACGGCGTTCCCATCCTGGCTATCCTGGTTGTGATCACGTCTTATATCCAAACTAAAATGGTTTCTACCGGAACCACCCCGGGAGACAGCGGGGGGCAGGGAGCACAGATGAGCCAGGCCATGAGCCTATATATGCCTTTCTTCATGGGCTATTTGGCCTTGACTTTTGCATCCGGCTTAGCTCTTTATTTCATCGCTTCCAACCTGACCACGATCGCCCAGTACCTGTTACTCGGCCAAGGTGATCTCAAGAACATCTTGCCGTCAAGATCGTAATTTACGATCCCGCCCAGACGAACACCTGAGAGGAATTATGGATAATAATCGCACAACCTTAGAGGTCATTGCTCAAACTATTGAAGAAGCTATTCAACAAGGTTTACAGGATTTAGGCGTTTCCCGGAAGGACGTTGAGGTGGAAGTCCTTGATGAGGGAAATCAAGGCGGATTACTGGGCATCGGATCCCGACAGGCCCGGGTGCGGATTTCAGTCAAACCCGGACAAACAACGCCTGTCGTCCAGGATCCAGCACCCCCGGAGACGACCCCGGATGATAGCCAGGGAGATCAAGCGATCCTCCAGTTGGCTGAAGATATCGTGATCGAATTACTGGAAAAGATGAACCTGAAAGCCAGG
The DNA here is from genome assembly GCA_034520505.1 of Anaerolineales bacterium. Taxonomy (GTDB): domain Bacteria; phylum Chloroflexota; class Anaerolineae; order Anaerolineales; family UBA11858; genus B10-G9. Next base: position 168,523 of record JAXHNK010000002.1, read on the forward strand.
GTCAAGGCCAGCTACGGAGAGGGAAGCGATAATTTGCCCTACCGTCCGGTACTGGTTGATGTGACTGGAGATGACCTCAGCGTGTTAATCGGTCGAAGGGCGAAAACCCTCAATGCCCTGCAGTATGTCACCCGCCTGATCATGGGGAAAGAATTAGAACGGGGTGTACCGCTCAGTATTGATGTGGCCGGTTATCGAAAAAGGCGAGAAGAACAGGTGCGTAAAATTGCCCGCAGGATAGCTCAACAGGTCAAAGACACCCAGCTACGACAATCACTGGAGCCCATGCCGCCCAACGAGCGTCGTTTTGCCCATATCGAGTTGAAAGATGACCCTGGTGTCTACACGGAGAGCACAGGAGAAGACCCCCACCGTAAGGTTGTTATCTATCCAGAAAAATAGTTGATCCTCAAAACCTTCTCGAGCACGGATTTTTCATCCGTGCTTTTTTTTATTCCGGAAGCTCAGCCAGGGAGAAACCTGAAAATCAATAATAAGTTCCCAGCCAGTATATTGAGCCTAACAGAGCCGAACCAGCGCCCGCTTTCAGGTATAATTCAGCCATGAATAAGGTCCCTGAAAAACAGGAGATAGACTATCTGGTGATTGGCCATATTACCCAGGATATCACTCCTCAGGGATCACGTATAGGCGGGACAGCTGCCTATGCAGCCCTGCTGGCCCATCGGTTTAACCTCCAGGTCGGGATGATCACTTCGTTTCCAGAAGATTTTAAACCTTCCCTACCCGGGGATATCCAGTTGATCAATGTTCCCGCTGAGCAGAGCACCGTTTTTGAAAATAAATATACTTCTCAAGGTCGAAAACAAGTGGTCCACTCCATCGCCTCTAAAATAACCGCAGACCATATCCCGACTCCCTGGCGGTCAGCAAAAATAGTCCATCTTGCCCCGGTTTTTAATGAGTTTTCTCCCCATCTGGGCAAGCAGTTCCCCCACGCCCACCTAGGTTTTACCCTTCAGGGCTGGCTCAGAACCCGGAACGCTGCGGGACAGGTGAACCCGACCTTGTGGGGCGCTTTTCCGGATTTCAATTCCAGATCAGCTGCGGCAGTGGTCAGCAGCGAAGACCTTGATGATCAGCAGGATTGGATTCCAACCCTTAAATCCAGCTTTCCAGTTCTCATCCTAACCACGGGAGATCAGGGAGCGGTCCTCTACCAACAGGATCATCCATCCCAAAAAATACCGGTGGATCCCGTCCCTGAACTTGACCCCACGGGGGCTGGAGACATATTTGCCGCAGCTTTTTTCATCACCTATTTCCAGGGTGTTCCCCTCCAGGACGCTGCCCGGCAGGCTGCAGTCCTTGCGGGCCAGAGTGTGACCCGGGCAGGCTTATCAGCTATACCTCAAATATCCGATAACCAAAGTACAGAAGAGTGATTTATGATGGGAAAGATCTATACAATTGCCAACCAAAAGGGGGGAGTAGGAAAGACCACCACAGCCGTTAACCTGGGAGCCTATCTGGCCCAGTTAGATCAGAAAGTGCTCCTGGTGGACATGGACCCCCAGGCCAATGCCACCTCCTCGCTGGGAATTGATAAGAATCAGGTGGAAGGAGGAACCTATCAAGCCCTCCTGGAAGATGAGTCCATCAAAAAATTTATCCTTAAAAACCCCAAGTTGAAACTCTTTCTTCTCCCCTCCTCGCCCGAGCTCGCAGGTGCCGAGGTTGAACTGGTCAATGAAGTTGGCCGAGAAAACCTTCTGCGCAGAAGTTTGCAGTCCGTAAAAGATCAATATGATTACATTATTGTGGATTGCCCCCCCTCGCTGGGTTTGCTGACCTTGAACGGACTGGTTGCCGCGGACGACGGAATCTTGATCCCTGTCCAGTGTGAATACCTGGCCATGGAAGGATTGAGTCAATTAATTTCAACCATCGATCGAGTCCGCCGGGTGATCTTTCCCGGGTTGTCCATCCGGGGAGTGATCCTCACCATGTATGATGGAAGGACCAATCTGGCCGATGATGTCGTCACAGAAGTCAAGAAATATTTCCCCACCCAGGTTTTCCAGACCATAGTCCCCCGCAGTGTGCGCCTGGCTGAAGCTCCCTCCTATGGGGTTCCTATCCATATTTATTCTCCTAAATCCCAGGGAGCCAGAGCTTATCAGGATCTGGCTGAGGAAGTTCTGGAACAGGATAAGCAAGGAAATTAGTCCCTGATGTATAATAGGTTTGCCGCTCCCAGGTAAACATTGAACAGCTGATAACCAATTATTAGCGAAGGACATTATAAAGGATATGATGGCTAAAAAACGACCCGGACTTGGTAAAGGTCTCGAAGCGCTCATCCCCTCTCAACCATCGGATGATAACCAGGCTGAACTCAGCGGTGTCCTGGAAATCCCCCTTGATGACATTGAATCCAACCCTCACCAGCCCCGGAAAAACTTCCACCACCAACAGCTCCAGGAATTGGCAGATTCTATTCAGGAGCATGGTATCATCCAGCCTTTGATCATCACGGCCGATTCTGAAACCAATAAATATGCCCTGATTGCTGGAGAACGCCGTTTGAAAGCGGCCAGGATGGCCGGCTTAGAATCCGTCCCTGCCATCCTCAGGGAAACCAGCAGCCAGGATCAGCTGGTGGTTGCGCTGATTGAAAACGTCCAGAGAGCTGACCTCAATCCGCTAGAAACAGCTGCCGCGTACGCCCAGTTATCGACAGACTTTGGACTGACCCACGAACAAATTGGAGAACGTGTAGGGAAAAGCCGGACAACCGTGACCAACACTTTACGCTTGTTAGAATTATCGGATGTAGTCCAACAGGCACTACGAAAAGGGCAAATTACGAATGGGCACGCTCGCGCTCTGCTCACTCTGGACTCCACGCCCGCTCAAACAGCGGCCTTACAAACTGTGCTGACCAAAGAGCTCAATGTCCGCCAGACTGAGACTCTGGTCAAGCGATTGCAAGGACAGAAAAAATCGGCCCCACCCCGGAAAAAAGGTCTGTCCCCCGAATTAAAATCCCTGGAAGAAGATTTACGCTCGTCCTTAGGGACCAAGGTGACCTTAAAACAAACTAAATCCGGCAAAGGAAGTATTACCATCCATTATTATTCAGATGAAGAACTTAATGCCCTGTTAGATCGGTTTTTAGAAGAATAATCCCGGAACAGTCGAAAATCAATTACCGGTAAACCAGCCATGCGCATCCTCACCAATGCCCGGATTTACACCCTCGATCCCCGCCAACCTCACGCCGCAGAGATTGTCCTGAAAGACGGCTTGATCCAGTGGGTAGGGAACCAGCAAACTTCAACCACAAGATCAGCAGCAGAAATAATCGATTTAGAAGGAAGGTTTATCCTTCCCGGCTTGATTGACGCCCACATTCACCTCCAAAAGTACGCTCAGAACCTGGCCAAAGTCAACTGCGAAACACCCTCGAAGGATCTCTGCCTGGCAAAAATCCACCAGCGAGCCCGGACCGCCCCTCCAGGGAACTGGATATTAGGTCATGGATGGAACCATAATACATGGTCCGGGGAATACGGCACCGCCCGGGAATTAGACAGCATAACCCCGGATCATCCTGTTTACCTGACAGCTAAATCACTTCATGCCGCCTGGGTAAACAGCAAAGCTTTAGAACAAGCCGGGATCCATTCCACCACACCCGATCCTCCCGGGGGAAAAATTTCCCGCGATGACCAGGGGAAACCGGACGGAATCCTGTTTGAGAACGCCATGCGGTTAATTGAGGATTCACTTCCCCGCCCCTCGCTGGAAGAAACCGCCGAAAATATTTATCAAGCGCAAGTCAATTTGTGGAAGCTGGGAATAACCGGGGTCCATGATTATGATCGCCAGCTCTGCTTTTCAGCCCTCCAGCATCTTAGAGCTCAAAACCGCTTGAAGCTCAGGGTGCTGAAACAAATCCAATACGATCAATTATCAGAAGCCGTTGACCTCGGTTTGCGCTCAGGTTTTGGAGATCCATTCTTGAAAATCGGAGGGGTAAAGATATTTAGCGACGGCGCCCTGGGCCCTCAAACAGCTGCCATGCTTGAACCCTACCAGAATCAACCCGGGAATTACGGTATGCTGCTGTGGACTCAGGAAGATTTGGATCAAGCTGTGGAAAAAGCTATTACCAGTGGTTTTCCGCTCACCATCCATGCTATAGGTGATCGAGCGAATCGGGTGGCGCTGAACAGCCTGGAGAAAGCCCGGGAGACAGAAAAAGAATTGGGGCTGCCAGCTTACCGCCATCGAATTGAACATGTCCAGCTGCTTCACCCTGATGATCTCCACCGCCTGGGAAAACTGGCCCTGACAGCCTCCATGCAGCCGGTTCATGCCCCCTCGGACAGGACAATGGCTGATCAACACTGGGGAGAACGGGCCCGTTACGCTTATGCCTGGAAATCTCAACTGGACAATCAAGCGGTACTGGCTTTTGGATCAGACGCCCCAGTGGAATCCCCTAACCCTTTCTATGGTTTACACGCCGCGGTTACCCGGAGGTGCAGGGACGGCAAACCAAGATCCCGGGGATGGATACCAGAGGAACGGTTAACAATCCAGGAAGCAGTCAGGGCTTATACCCAGGGCGCGGCTTATGCAGCGGGATGGGAACACCAGGCAGGAAAATTGTCCTCCGGATACTGGGGTGACCTGATTGTCCTGGACAAAGATCCTTTCACCCTCGATCCCGATCAAATCTATGACCTGCTCCCCTCAGCAACGATGGTCGCCGGAGAGTTCGTCTGGAGGTCATTTTAATTTCCCGGAAACCACCAGACTGAATTAATCACCCCCATTCATTTTTCTCACTTTACCGCAGACGCCTGACGTCCCCTTCCCGGACAGTTAACCCCCTGGCATCCAGATGCTCCAGAAATGCCAGGATGTAACGACGGCTGCTGCCAAAATGATCCCGGATTTCCGCCACCGTGACGGTTTCTTTCTCCTGGAGAAGCTGCTCTACCTGCTGGATCATATCGTCATAAACCTCACGGCTGAACAGCACGTCTTCAGAAACCGGGACCAGCTCCTTTAGAGTAATTAAAGCTTCCAGCATCTCTTCTCCCACCATCTCAATCCCCTCCGCTCTAATTGGAGGTGAGTAAGGCTGCTGATTAAAAGCAGTGAGCAAACGGTCTCTGTCTCTTTCCTGTTCTTCTGAGAACTGGATTTGATGTTCCGGGGTTTTAATTAATGGGCCCTGCTGTTCCAGCTCATGATCGAGGAGCAGAGAATGAAGCACAGTTTCAAAGACTTCCACAGGAAGTTGGGATTGGCTTTTCAACTGGGCCCGGGGCATACCCATCCGCAGCGGTTGCTCTTGATGATGATCCCTGATCACTCCGATCATTTTTATGCGCAAATTTTTCCAATACTCCTTTTGGCTGATCAAAGGATCAGAATTCCCGGGCGTTTCGACTTGCAGAGCAAAACCGCTGGCGATCAATTCCTCCAGGCTTTCCTGAGCTGTTCCGCGTTTCAGGTTGGATCGTTTCATCAGCGTTTTCCAGAAAATGGCGCCCTCCTGCTGAATCACCTCCCGGAGGATATCTACCGGATCCCCTGAAGTCAGCGCGGACAACCGGGCTGTGACCTGTTGGTCAAATCGTTTGTAACGGAACTCCGGCTGGGGATCAAGCACAATCCCTCCCCCGATGGTTTCGGAAGGAGAAGGCCGCCTGAGGATATAGTGGTCCCCGCGGGCCGCTACGACCGGTTCTTCAGTCTCTAATTGTAAAAATCCACTTGTCCCAGGGGAAAGAATTTCGGTCCCCAATAACCTCACCCGGGAAAAGACCTCATCAGCTCCCAGGAATAACTTAGCGTTTACATTGTGCTCGAGCGGTTTGATCACATCGGGAAGCAGGCGGAATTGGACGTCCAACCGGCAGGATGTCGAGTACTTTCCCGGCACGGTCAGCACATCACCCCGACTAATTTGCTGGACATCAATCCCGCTGATATTTACTGCGGTTCTCCGTCCCGGGGTCACGCTGTCGACATCCTGGTTATGGGTTTGCAGTCCCCGCACTCGACCCGGGATACCCCGGGGAAGCAGGACGATTTCCTGACCGAGATGAAGTGAACCATCAAGTAAAGTTCCGGTGACCACTGTCCCGAAACCAGAGACAGTAAAAGCTCGATCCACAGAAATCCGCGGTCTTCCCAGATCCGGCCGGGGAAGACGATCCGCCAGCACCTGATCCAGAGCCGCTAATAACTCTTCCATTCCAGTCTCGTTTTTCCCCGAAACCCGGACGATAGGCGCATCCGCTAACACCGTCCCCAGACAGGTTTCTCTGATATCCAGCTCTACCAGATCAAGCCATTCGTTGTCCTCTACGACATCGATTTTGGACAAGGCGATTACCCCATTTTCAACCTCCAAGAGGTCCAGAATAGCCAGGTGCTCCCTGGTTTGAGGCATCACGCCCTCATCAGCTGCAATCACGAAAATGGCAGCATCGATCCCCCCGATCCCGGAAAGCATATTTTCAATAAAATCCCGGTGCCCGGGCACATCAACAATTCCCAGCTCCTTGCCGCTGGGAAGCTGGAGGGTGTCAAAACCGAGGACGATGCTCATCTCCCGATCCCGCTCCTCCGCCAGGCGGTCAGGATGCCGTCCGGTCAGGGCCTGGATCAGGGTAGATTTGCCATGATCAACATGGCCGGCAGTTCCCACAACAAACATAATGTTTTCCTTATTTCTCTGACCCCTTCCTGCCCCAGGGCTGTGCTCAGCCAATACTATCCATTACCTGCTGATAATCATCAACCCATTTACGGGTCTGAGATAACAGACTTTGGAGTTGTTTTTCGGATTCAGCGCTGATTTGGCGAATCTGATCCTGGAGTTCCTGAGTATGGTCTTCCACAGCAGTCAACCTTTCTCCAAGATCCCGTGTATAACGCTCTATCTCCGATCGCTCCTCCTGCTGGCGGAGTGTGTATGTCGTCCAGCGTTTTTGGTCATCCGCTTTGAACATTTTCCATTCCTGCTGGAATTTTTCTTCGGATAACCTTTGCATTTCTGTGATTTCATTGACCCGGCGATCCACATGTTCTGCCAGATCTTCGATCGTTTCCTGGGTCCTCTTAACCTCCCGGTGTGTTGAATCCAACGCTTTCAACTTTTCATCCAGTTCTGCTTTTTTCCGGTCAAGGCCGTCTATATGGTCCTTCCATTTCTTCCAGGTGTTCTCCCTTTCCGCTGTCCGGAGAGCTTGTTTCTCCAAGAACGTGTTCTGCTCTGCTTTTAATTCCCTCCGCAGCTGGTCGAATACCTCAACCCGATTGGTTATCTTGACTAAATCGGTTTTCACCAGGTCCACAGCGCCTGCTTGTTCATCAATCCGCTTCCGTGCTGCCGTTAACTCCCCCTGGATATCCACCATTCGCTTCCGTTCTTTCTCCCTGTCCTCAATCACCATCTCATATCTGCGCTGCTGTTCTTCACCCTTGCGCTGAACTTCAGCAAGCTCTTGAGAGAGCTCCCGCACCCGATCGTTCAACCTTTCCTCCTCTACGGTGCGGTCGGCCATTTCCTTTTCCAGGGCTTCCAACTGCTCAATTTGTTGATTTGCTGTTTTTAATTTTTCTTCCATGTTCTGGATTTGTAATATTAAAACCTTTTTTGCCTCAGCAACCTGGGTTTTGATATCTTTCTGAATTTCTTTTTCTTGCCTTTTATAATCAACCCGGAATTCAGCCAGGGCATCATCAAACTTATCTACCCGGGAGATAACACTCCGCAGCCGGGTAACTTCGCTGTCCAGATCTTTGTTCATCTTTTCTGCAGCGTCAAGTTTGCCCTCCATAACCTCAAACTTTTCTTGAAGCTGGGAGGATTGATTTTTGTGTTTGCGGAGTTCCTCATCAAGCCATTCTATGCGGTTTACCAACTGTTCATCTTCCATTCCTGAATCTCCTCTGGGTACCCAATGACCAGCAAAAAAATTATAGCACGTTCACCCGGGAAAAATTATGATCAGCCCCACCCGGGATTAAGCCTGATCCGATCTACTCCAGCGCGGAATCAAGGCAACCTAAAGCCGTTAGCCAGAGCTGAGACAAACGGATCCAGGATCTGGGGAAATAAGCCGAAAATAATTAACCCGGTAATTCCCAACCCGATAAGCCCATTAATCATCAGATTAGAGAGGATCAAGATATTTTCTTCGTCAGAACTGCTGACCAAATAGTTAGTTGACCGGAAGGCGGCAATCATTAACCCTAAGTTCCCCCCCAGGAAAATCAAGGCCCTTTCCGGACTCAGAGTGACCAGAGAGGAAGTTGCCGACCAATAAACCGGAAAGCCAGCCAAGAGGGGCAAGCCCGCCAAGGAAAATTGAGCGGCTGTCAATCCCCAAAAAATCAAGGGCCATTGTTTAGCCACACCCCGTAATGAACGATAACGAAAATCTTTAACCACAGGAAAAAGGACTGTCAAACACAGCGCCCAGAGGGCTAAAGAAACCCCCTGAACCATTAACTGAGGATAGATCAACTGAAACCCCTCACCTAAAAAGCTGATAATCACCAGGGCCCGCCCGATCTCCACGATAACCGCAGAACTTAAGGTCCTCCCCATATGATCCGAAAAAACAGCCGCTGTGCCACCCAGGATCACCATCAATAAACCCCCAAACTGCAGCGCAGGCTGGATAGCAACCACCGTGGGAAGCCAAGCCGCCCCCGCTAGAAACCGTATGCCGAGGAAGAAAACTGCCGTGAGGTAAGTATGAAAAACAAAGGCCGCGAGAAATGGATGATTCTCCACTGCCAGCATGGGAATCCAACTGGTAAAAGGAAATACGGCCAGCAGAAAGGAAAACCCAATACCTAGAATAATTACTGCCCTGATAATCAGGACCCGTTCTGCACTGCCAATATCAACCCAGCTCAGCATCCACATACCAAACAGGATAAATAGAACTCCAAAAATTTGATAAATTAAATAGCGGAACACACCTCGGACAGCGGGATCTGGAGGTGGGGTCAACAGGACGGTGTTCACCAGGGCTAAAAATGCAAAAAATATCGCCGCATAGAAAATAGGATCTACTGTGAGAATAATCAAAACAATACAAAGGCTCAACAATCCTAAAGGAATCATCCAGGGAGAAACAGAGCGAAAGTCAGTCAATAAAAACCAGATCCCGTATCCCCAGAAAAGGAATACCAGCAGAGGCCGGTAGGAATCAAGGATGATCAACTGCCTGCCCAGGATGTTCATGGTATTCTGCAGCGCAACTTGGTAATTGAGCAAGTTAATAACTTTTTCAACTGGAATGATCAGGGCTGACAATCCAAAGACCCCGGCAGCTGCCGTGCCGGTCCATTTGACCACCCGGGGATAATCTAATAACAGCAATAAGACCACCGCGGTGATTCCGGGAAACCCAATCCAAATCAAGGGAGCATTCACGCAGGTTTTTCCTCCAGCGTAACTAAGATTAAGTATGCCCCCACGACAGCAAACCCCAAAGTCACCCCCCCGAGGAAAGCCGTCATCAAAATAGAACCCTCCACCGTGGCGTACAAGATTTCAAAGCCGGAAATCACGGTCAGCAACCCGATAATGACACGGAGCGGCCGCTCCGATAAACCAACCTGAATAAGCCCTAAACCCAATAAGAACAACCCTCCATTGATCTGGCTTGGCGAAGCCCCGAGAAACCATTCCCCGGCCACTTCAGAAAAGGAAATTATGGATATGCCCACCAGTAAAGCAGCTAGAGCCCGGAATACACGTTCGGGTAAAACCAGATTTGGGGAAAAGGAAACACTCTTTTGAATCGATCCCAGGGTCAAAGCCAAAATCCCTGCTGCTAGCAGTCCAGCGAGGAATTTTACCGCCGCAATAGTCACCGGCCAACTCTCGGCGATCAACACCGTCACCCCGCCGTATTGCAGGAGCAGCAGGGCGAGTATAATCCTCCAGTCATTGATCAAAGTCATGCTGAAGGCAATTCCAAATAAACTCCAGCTTGTCAGGGTTAGAAGATTTTCACCGATCATGGATTACCCCCTTGAGCGATCAGCAAAGAAAACAGCAAGATAGCTCCCAGCAGGGCCCAAATCAACCCTCCTCTTCCTTCCAGCAAATCAGTCACCATCCTGACAATCCAATTCAATAATCTCATCCAAAACTGGATGACTCTATTTAAGAACTCAAGAACTCCCACTGCGGTATCAAAAAAGTCGATGACCGGCTGAAAATTGAATCCGGTTCTGGAAGTCAACCAGACCAGCCCAACAGCGCAGACCCCGGGGAGAAACAGGATTAACTCACCTTTCCAGGAGAGGATGCTCCCGGATCGCATACCCAAAATAGTCAGCAAGTATTGAATCCCGATCAACGAAAAGGATACTGCCCCGGTAAAGAGAGCATCCCCTCCGGTTAATTTCCTGGACTCCGGAGAATCAGCCAACAATTGTTTCAGAAATGCTGCCGCCAGAACCCCCGCACTTAACCCAGCTAACCACCCACTCCCCTGTGCAGCAGAGATCAACCCATTTATTGATAAGGGGGTATAGGGTAAACCCAGAAATCCGACCGCTGCTGCCGCCAGCGGGAAGCGTGATCCACCGCCCCTTCTATCCGTCAGATAAAGCAGCGAACCAGGGACCAGATAGGCGATACCCCAGGCAGCACTCAATTCAGGCTGCTGGAAAATGACCCCTTGGAGCGCGGAAAAAAACACCCCCAGAGTCCACCACTTGCGGAAGATGTGTTTATCCTTGATGATGAAGGCTGTCAACCCGGTTACCAGAATCATCAGAGAGAAAATGACCTTCAGCCCCGCTGGGGGAAAATACCCTGCCAGCTGCGCACTGCGGGTAATCAACAACAATCCCAGGCTGATAGGACCTAAAGATAAAAGCCACCACGTTCCCGAACTTCCTTCCTGCCCCAGAGATGAACGGGGAGCAAAATATAAGATCGCCAGCCGACAAAAGCCAGCAGCTCCCAGGAAGAAGGAGGGAAGTTGTTCCCCTCTACCAGGAACCAGAAGTTCGGCTCCCGGAAGGGAAAGGAAGCTGCCGGTCAGTAAAAATATAGGCCCCGCCAGCAGGACCAGATAAGGGGTCATTGTTTCTTTTCTCCGCAAAGGAGAAGTTGAATCTTGAAAGGCAGCCGTCAGCCAGATCACATCAAACAATATCCAGGACAGCAAGAAAGTCATGTTGTTCGCTGAAAACAAGCTCACGATCCCCACGCCGCTGACCGCCATCAGACCAGCTGTAGAGACCGAAGCACGCCCCTTCGTCAGGGTATAAACCAGGAGAATGGTGATTACTGCCGTGGAAAATGACCAGGAAACCCAATCAAATTTCAATCCCAGATTGGTCAACGGAATACTGGCAGAACCATATTGGATAGTTAACAATTGATCAGCATACCAGGTTCGAGAAGTGGCCAGCACGACCCAGCTGACCAGGACGCTCAATATCAAACCCCGGTGAGGAAATGAGACGGCAAAAGTCTCTCTGAGAAAGAAAGAGAGCGCAGGAACAGTAACCAGAAAGAAAACCGCAATCAGTACCGGCATCGACTATCACTATTGATGATGATTAATGCTGCTGTAAACTTTTACGCCTTTTTGATCAATTACGGCTAATAAATCTCGGACAGTCTCCCCGGAACCCGGAATTTGGAGATCCGAGTCGATTTCCCCCAGGGGGACCAGTACAAAAGCTCTTTCTGCAATCCGGGGGTGGGGAATGGTCAAATTGTGAGAAGAAAAAACGTGATCCCCATAAAAAAGGATATCGATATCAATTACCCGGGGACCATACCTGATCCCGGGTTTTCTCCCCAAATCTAACTCAATTTGCTTGATAAAATTCAGCAGCTTCTGCGGTGGTAAAGAGGTAGTCCCCTGGATTACTTGATTTAGAAAGTCCGCCTGCTCAGCCCACCCCCAGGGTTCGGTCTCGTAGATACTGGAGGTTTCCCGGATGGTTATCTCAGCGGATAAACGCTCTCTGGCAGCGGACAGATTTTTTTCCCGATCTCCCAGATTGGTCCCCAGGGCAAGATACACCGTTGTTTTTTGATCTGTTGCCATGCTTAATCTCACTCTTCCTGTGCTGATTACTGGGTTAAGGATAACACACCTCGGAATTGAGGTTGGTCATTTTTACTATTCACCATTAAAATTGTTGAGAGATTATCAATATCGGCAAAGATCAGGCAGTCAAGGAGCCCATATGGTCAAAGCCTCCTACAAATTCCCTCGAGGTTTTCTTTGGGGAACAGCCACCTCTTCTTACCAGGTTGAAGGGCAGAACGAGAACAACGATTGGTTTCACTGGGAACAAAAAGGACAAATCCACAACAACGAAATCTGTGGTGAGGCCTGTGACTGGTGGGGCGGCCGCTGGAAACAAGACCTGGACCTGGCTGCAGAGGCCGGGCAGAACGCGCATCGTTTCTCTATTGAGTGGAGCCGGGTGCAGCCAGAGCCAGGAGAGTGGAATCAGGACGCCCTGGACCAATACCGGGCAATGGCCAAAGGCATGGTCGATCGGGGGTTAACCCCGCTGGTGACACTCCATCATTTCACCAATCCGGCCTGGATCACAGAATTGGGGGGATGGGAAAACCCGGAAATCATTCCATATTTTGAACACTATGTCAAGAAAATTAACCAACTCCTGAAAGATTATGTAACCCTCTGGTGCACTATCAACGAACCTAACGTCTATGCGGTCATGGCCTACCTTCAGGGGGTGTTTCCACCCGGGAAAAAGGACTTGAAAAGCACCTTCCAGGTAATTACCAACCTGTTCAGAGCTCATGTCTCTGCTTATCACCTGATCCACCAGCAGCAATACGAAGCCCGGGTGGGGCTGGTTATACACTACCGGGACATGATACCCGCTCGGCGCTGGTTTCCACCCGATCGTCTGGTCACCAAGATATCTTCCCGGCTTTTCAACGATATCTTTCCTCAGGCTGCCCAGAGCGGAACCCTGAGACTTCCCTTCCGCCCCATCACGATCCAGGGTGGGAAAGGAACCCAGGATTTCTTAGGAATTAATTATTACACCCAGGAGATGATTGCCGCCTCGCTGAAATCTGCCGATCAGCCGCTGGCGAAAAGGTCGTTTGAACCAGGATCATTGCTCAGCGAAACCGGATTTATCGCCCATAAACCCCAGGGACTGCTCAACGCGTTGGAATGGGGCACACAGTTTAAGCTCCCGCTGATGGTCACAGAAAACGGAATCGAAGATTCTCTGGATGCCCTCCGCCCCCGGTATCTGGTTGAGCATATTCACCAAGTATGGAAAGCGATCAATCACAACTGGCCGATCAAAGGGTATTTTCATTGGACTTTAGTGGATAATTTTGAATGGGAACGGGGGTGGTCTCAGCGTTTTGGCCTCTGGAACCTGGAGCGGGGTACCCAGGAGCGGCAACCAAGACCCAGTGCTGATCTTTATGCCCGTATATGCCAGGAAAATGCCCTTTCCCGCGACATAGCAGCCAAATATGCTCCCCGGAGCCTAGAAAAACTTTTTCCCGATAATTAAGGACTGCAGTTGCCAGTTGAAAACCGGTTTGGTATAATCGCATCCGCAAAGTCAACTGCAGCCCATGGAGGGGTCGCATAGTCTGGCTTAGTGCGCGCGCCTGGAGAGCGCGTATCCCTTCTGGGGATCGTGGGTTCGAATCCCACCCCCTCCGCCTTTGACCACATCGCTCAGTTTTCCTGAGCGATGCTGATTTAAACTCTCCCCGAACCCAGCTGCTGGGTTCAAAGAAAGGAACCCTATGCTTTTCACCCCCGGCAAGATCGGAACTCTGGAACTCCCCAACCGCCTGATCCGCTCGGCAACCGCTGAAAAGATGGCAGATGAAAAGGGGCGGCCTTTACCCCCATTAAAAGAGCTTTATTTCAAACTTGCCAAGGGAGGCGTGGGTTTGATTATCACCGGCCACCTCTTCATCTCCGAGGTGGGAAAATGCCACCCTGAAATGACCGGAATCCATCAGGACTCCCTGATCCCTGACCTGAGCGAGCTGACCCAGACTGTACACGAGCAGCAGGGGAAAATTGTCGCCCAGCTGAACCACGGGGGAGGTAACTGCTCTCCGGATTCAGTTCAAGAACCTGTCGCTCCCTCCGTGCACAACCCCTCTTTGTACAAACAACCTCCCCGGGAAATGACCCCGGAAGATATAGAAAACACCATTGAAGATTTTTCCCGGGCAGCCTGGAGAGCCCGGGAAGCAGGTTTTGATGGAGTGCAGATCCACGCTGCCCACGGCTACCTGGTAAGCCAGTTCATCTCTCCCCACTCCAATCAGCGGGAGGACCAATGGGGCGGCACCGGGGAAAATCGGATCCGGTTTTTAAAAATGATCTGTCAATCCATCCGCGCCGAAGTGGGTCAGGATTACCCCATGTTAGTCAAATTTGGTATGGCTGACGGAATAGAGGAAGGTTTGACGGTCCAGGAGGGAGCGGATTTTATCTCCCGCCTGAACGAATTTTCTCTGGATGCCGTTGAAATCAGCACTGCCTTTTCTGGAAAAAAATATAAAAGCATCCAGAAAGGTATCCGGAAACCGGAAGAAGAAGGTTATCTCTTGTCCTTAGTAAAAGAAGCTCGACCCAGAACCAATCTGCCGCTGATCTCGGTTGGCGGTTATCGTTCGCGCAAGGTGATGGAACAGGTTTTGTTAGGAGGATGGGCAGATTTTATCTCGCTCTCTCGCCCTTTGATTAAAGAACCTGATTTACCCCGTTTATTACAAACCGGCGAACGGGACCAAAGCAGTTGTATTTCTGCTAACAACTGCTGGCCCGAATCAAAGGGGGAAGGTATTGCCTGTAAATGTCCCCCTTTAGTCGGGAAATGATCTGATTAAATTGTGGCTCCATTCAGGGGGCGATATCGCCAATCAAAGAGATAGGCATCACGGCCACACCAACAATCCCCGGACCTGTGTGAACGCCCAGCACCGGAGTCACCCGCAAGATTTCAGAACGATCAACTGTCAAACGATCTTTCAGCAGCGAAGCCAGATCTTCTGCTTCTTTCGCTAATTGCCCATGCAGGATCGTCGCCCACAGCGGTTCATCGCCGTAAATCTCTTCCAGATGAGCGGCTATTTCCTGCAGGGTGCGGGCCAGGGTGCGGGCTTTTCCTACTGTGGAATATTTCCCATCCGAGTGATCTACATGGATCACCGGTTTGATACTCAACAGCGAACTTAACAGGGACTGCACCCTTCCAATTCGGCCACCGTGTTCCAGATATTCCAGAGTATCCAGAGAATAGACAACTTCCACCTGATCCCGGATTTGCTCCAAACGTTCCACAATCTTCTCCAAACCCCATCCTGCTTTAGCTGCCATGGAGGCCGCTAAAACCTGAAAACGCTGACCTCCAGACAGGGTCTTGGTATCGAATATGGTCACATCAGCATTTTCCGCCTGCTCAGCACCTAACCGGGCAGATTCAATGGTTCCACTCAACCCGGAAGAAAGATGCAGGGAAAGAATTTTTTCGCCGGATTGAGCAATTTTTTCAAAAAGTTCTGAAAAAAAGCCGGATGAGGGTAAAGCCGTGGTTGGAATCACTGGCTTCATGGCAATCAATCGTTGGTAAAAATCATCAGGTTCCAGGGTAGAAGAGTCCACTTCACCCTCAGGAAATTGAATGTACAGGGGTGCTACAGTTATCTGATGTTTTTCTTCTTCGGCAGCTGTTAAGTTAGCAGCTCTATCAGTAACAATCTTCATAAGTTCTCTCCGCAAATTTTGAAAGTTATTTATCTACCCAGACTTGCCATGCGATGATCCCCCAATGATGTCGGATATGACAAATATTATATCAAAGGTTTTAGAAATTCAAACCATTCCTTTCGGTAACATTATCATTTGACTGGACACGCCATTCAACGGATCTTTCGGATCTCCAGGTAGGTAAAGGAAATCCACCTGAGGTATAATCCTATTCAACCTCTAATTCACCTATTGATCGCGGGTATGATCATGAAAAAAAGATCCTTAATCCTGACTATTTTGTTCATTTCTCTGTTGTTCGCCGCCGTGCCGTTTCTTATCACCCCGGCTGCGGGAACAGACCCTGTTCATTCCACTACTACCCCAACTGTTGAAAAAAAAACCAATCAAAATTCCTTGCAGATTCAAGCAGGAGATACCGGGGGGTTGATCCTGGGAGCAACTTTAATTTTAATTACCATCTTTATCGGTATCCTTATCCAGAATATCCCCTTCAGGAAAGCTCCCGACAGCAGCCCCCTCCAGGATGAAAATCAGGAAAAACCCTGATCTAATTCAACATGCTTGCGGCAGCTTTTTACCTACCAGCGCCCTACCCGACCGGCGTTGACAGCCCTGCCGCCCTGCGGTATCATGCCCTCGAGCTTCGGGTGGGTCCGACGCGGCAGAGCCCTGCAAACCGTGTCAGGTCCGAAAGGAAGCAGCACTACGGAGGAGCCTCTGGGTGCCGTCGGGATGCCTGCCCGAAGCTTTTCCCGTCTTCTGTAATTTCATAAACCCCGCTTTCTTCAACCTCCCGGAGAGGATATAAACCCCTTTTATTCCTTTGTCCACTTATGACCAAAAACAAACTTCGCCTGACAGCCCTGATCCTGATAGCGGCGGGCATCTGCTTCACAGTGATCAGCCTTCATAAAGAAGTAACCCTGGTAATCGACGGTCAGTCAGAAACCAGAACCACCTTTGCCCTGACAGTAGGATCCTTTCTCCAGGGACAAAACGTGGAAATCACAGCAGAAGATCAAATCCATCCAGCACCCGCTCATTTTCTTCGGGAAGGTGAAGGCGTTTACCTTACCACCGCCCTCCCCATTCAAGTCCTGGCGGACGGAAAACAAAAAACCCTCAACACCCCAATAAGAAAACCCGCCAACATCCTGAACGAAGCCGGCATATCGCTGTATCCCCATGACCGCATTCTGGTAGATGGCCACCCCACTGAACCCGATCAACCGCTGCAGGGAGGAAAACCCCATCTGCTGGAAGTGAGAAGAGGAACGCCCCTTACCTTGATCGTGGATGATGGGGTGATCAACTTCACTACTTCAGCAGAGACGATCGCTGAAGCCCTCTGGGAGCAGGATATTCCCGTCTACCAGGCTGATCGAATTGAACCCTCCCTGACTACGCCTTTAACTGGTGCTCCGCTTGAGGTCTCATTTGAGCGCTCTCAGCCGTTTGATATTCAGCTCGGCGAAGTCTCTTTTCAAAGTCGATCGACTTCATCACTGGTAGGATTGGCTCTCCAGGATGCCGGCCTTACCTTACAGGGACGGGACTACAGCCTGCCTGCAGAGGATAAACCCATCCCGGAGGATAGAAAAATCGAAATCATCCGGGTCAGCGAGCAAATCATTCTCAATCAAGAACCGCTGGAATTCAGCAGCCAATTTCAACCCACCAGTGATTTACCTCTGGATGAAGTGAAAGTCCTGCAGGGAGGTGCCTATGGCTTGAAGGCCCAGAGGGTAAGGGTTATTTACGAAAATGGAGAGGAAATATCCCGCAGGATCGAAAAAGAATGGGTGGTTAAAGAACCGGAGCCCCGGATCGTCGGATATGGAACCGATATCAACGTCCGGACCGTGGATACTCCTGATGGCCCCATCCGGGTCTGGCGAGAAATAACCGCTTATGCCACGTCCTATAATGAAAGCTGTCTGGGATGTGATTCCATCACCTCCAGTGGGGCTGTACTCAAAAAAGGGATCATTGCAGTGACCCTGGAATGGTACCGCTATATGCAGGGACTGAAAGTTTATATCCCTGGTTACGGCTTTGGAAGCATCGAGGATGTCGGGGGAGGCATTCCCGGGAAGTTCTGGGTTGACCTCGGCTATAAAAAAGAAAATTATGTCCCCTGGAGTCAAAATGTGACCGTCTATTTCCTCGCCCCTCCCCCTCCTCCAGAAAACATCATGTACGTCCTCTACTGAACCCTTTCCCTGTTTCCGGGAGTATACTGCACCACCCCCCATCTGCCGTCGATCATCCACTCTGGATCCTGCTGTCGGGCCCGGGTAATTTCTTTCTCCCTCAGTCCCACTGCCAGTTCTGCTTTTAACGTCCGCAGAGCTGCCAGGGGCACCGGTAAATAATCCAGAACCTCCCCAAAGGGAGTGGAGAACGGCCAGTGGCGGTCACCGGTAATCCTCCGGTAATTAGCATCCCCCTTGGTGAAAACCAAACTTGTCCCGGCGAAGGCTTCTAGCAGCCGTTCCGGCATCTCCCAGAGAGCGAGAGGAGAATTCCAGAAGAAATCACCCCTGATCACCAGGCGTCGTGCGGCTAAATGGTTTTGCAGCCTGCTGCCAAACTCCCTGATCCGGGGATGTTTATCCCCTTTCAAATTGAATAGGGTATCTGTTAAATCGTCTTCGATCACATCGGAAACAAATGTCGGATGAGCTTTGACGTGAAGGATGATCTCCCCAGCTAACCGATTGGAAAGAGCCATATCTGCCAGACCCAGATCGGTGATTAATTCAAAACCAGCATTATCCAGGATGATATCCAGGCGGGCAGTTTGGGGTTCCAGACCCTGAAGAAGCTGGATGATCCGGGAGCTGTCATCTGCCAGCAGGTGTTCAGCTGCGGTGGCCAGATTTTGATGATCCGGTGAATTTTCTCCCCCTGCAGGCCACAGACTCAAATCAGCCTGATTACCCCATAGAACCAGATAAAGGAGCTGCCGGAGTACACTTTCGTTTGTTTCCCCTTTCTCGACCCAGCGGTCCAGACGCTCCACAAAGGAAATGATCTGAGGTCTGGATTTCTGATAACCCAGCCTTTTCTGACGCTGGAAGGGATCCCCACCCCCGCTGAAATAAGCCACTGCCTGCATAATCCGCCGATAAAAATAGGTTTCTGAAAAGAACCAGGGGACTTGCAGCCAATTCATCTCCAGATAGGGAGCGGTATATTCCTCCCAGGAGCTGAAATCGGGGGCATGGACTTCCTCTACCGGACGAATGTTCTCGTGGGGAATTTCTGCTCGCAGCAGTTCCAGATTGCGGTTAATCCGATCAGGAAATGAGTTCTCCTCCCTGATCCTATCAAGGATCCCGGGCAAACGCTCTTTTACCGTGGTTTCTGCCCAGCTGCCGCTCTCGTTACCCCGAATAGGTTCGGGTAAATCCTGGGGCTTCATCACTGCTCTTCCTCCCTGTATCTAACCATCAATTCCGTACTCTCAACCGGGGATAGTTGGGGTGAACAGCTCCCGGTTTAGACTGGTGTTATAATTTCTAAGCCCTGGCCAGCATATCTTATCGGGGAGAAGGGCTTGTTTATGTCTGAAAACATTCAACCGATCAATATCTCAGCCTTGATGGAAAAATATCAGCTGAAACCCCAGAAAAGCCTGGGGCAAAATTTCCTGGTTGATCCCCAGGCTCTGCAGCGGATCGTGGAAGTTGCGGATCTGGATCCGGCATCCGTCGTCCTGGAGATCGGGGCTGGTCTGGGCCATCTTACCCGCTATCTGGCCGCAAAAGCCAAACGGGTCATCGCCCTGGAAGTGGACAAAAACCTGATCCCACCTCTGCGGGAAGTGCTCCAACCCTATCCCCGGGTCCGGATTGTCCACGGTGATATCCTCCAGCTGACTCCCGGAGAACTTATTGACCAGGACAATTATCTGGTTGTTGCTAACATTCCTTACTATATCACATCCAAAATCATCCGGAACCTGCTGGAAGCCGAGAACAAACCCCAGCGAATGGTCCTCACCGTTCAGTACGAAGTCGCCCAGCGGATATGCGCTGCCGCGGGGGATATGAGTATTCTAGCCCTTTCGGTTCAGATCTACGGTGAACCCTATCTAACTTCCCGGATACCGGCTGCCGCTTTTCACCCTCCACCCCGGGTGGATTCCGCCAGCATCCGGATCGATATCTATCCCCGTCCACTGCTTTCAAAATCGGGCAGGGAGGATTATTTCAAACTGATCAAAGCCGGGTTCAGGCACAAAAGAAAAACCCTGCGGAATTCTCTGTCGGCGGGATTAGGCTGGAAAAAAGACCGCACCGAAACCCTGCTCAGGTCCGCGGGGATCGATCCCCAACGACGGGCAGAGACCCTCAGTTTGCCGGATTGGTTAAATATTACTGAAAAATATAGAAAATTATGATAAGATATATTAAACACAATATCAATATTATTAATAAAAGGATAAGAATATGATAGATCCCCGCTTAAAAAAATTGGCCGACCTGCTGGTAAATTATTCGGTTGAAATCCAACCCAATGACTGGGTGCTGGTTACCGGTCATATCCTCGCCGAACCACTGACCAACGAGGTGGTCCGGGCGATTTTAGAAGCCGGCGGGCACCCCCTGGTGATCATGAACTCCGATGACCTCCAGGAGACCATCTTCGAGTACTCCAGTAAAGAACAACTGGAATGGATAGCTCCGGTGTTAAAAACGATCTATCAGGATGCAGATGCCTTCATTGCCTTACGGGCGACCACCAATACCAGGGCCCTGACCGGGGTAGACCCCAAGAAACAGCAAATCCAGCAGCTCGCACGGCGGGAACTGATGGAAACTTACATGAAGCGCGCTGCCGAAGGGGATCTAAACTGGACCCTGACCCAATATCCCTGTTCTGCTTACGCTCAAGATGCTGATATGAGCCTGAATGACTATGCTGATTTTGTCTATCAGGCGACGTTTGTTGATCAAGATGACCCCATCGCTGAATGGGAGAAAATCCACAAAAAACAACAGCGGATTGTTGATTGGTTGAAAGGGAAAAAGCAGGTAACTGTCAAGAGCCCCAACGTGGACCTCTCCCTCTCCATCGAAGGCCGGACATTCATCAACTCCGACGGCAAGCACAACATGCCCAGCGGAGAAGTTTTCACCGGACCGGTGGAAGATTCGGCCAACGGCTGGGTAGAGTTCACCTATCCCGCCATCCGCAGCGGGCGGGAAGTGACCGGCGTCCGCTTAGAGTTCGAAGAAGGAAAAGTCGTCAAGGCTTCCGCGGATAAGAACGAAGAATTCCTGATCTCCCAGCTGGACAGTGATGAAGGCGCCCGCTACCTGGGTGAATTCGCCATCGGAACCAATTACGGGATCCAGCAGTTCACCAAGAGCATCCTTTACGACGAAAAAATTGGCGGATCTTTCCACATGGCAGTGGGAGCCGGTTATCCTGAAACAGGCAGTGTCAATAAATCCAGCATCCACTGGGATTTCATCTGTGATATTAAAGAGGACAGCGAGATCCGGGTGGACGGCGAGCTGCTCTACCAGAATGGAAAATTTCAGATCTAATCCCTGATCAAAAATCCTGATTACAAAAAGCTCCAGAAATTGAACCTTCTGGAGCTTTTGGGTTTTTGGTAATGCTTTCTTCCCGCTGCTTAGACCAGATCCCGGGATTCTTCGATATACTCCAGGCTCTGATGGCGAAAATAAGTATTGTACAGGTTGGCGTAATGGCCGTCGTCCGCCAGCAAGGTTCGGTGAGTTCCTTCCTCAATGATCCTGCCGTCTTGGAGGACAACGATGCGATCAGCTGACTTGACCGTGGACAAGCGGTGGGCAATAAGGATGCTGGTGCTGTGCTCCAGCACCAGGTCCAGCGCCTGCTGGATCTGCCATTCCGTAAAGGGATCAATGCTGGCAGTGGCTTCATCGAGGATGAAGATTGAAGGATGCTGGACCAGCACCCGCAGCAGGGCAACTAACTGCCGCTGGCCCATGGAAAGCTGACCACCGCGTTCTCCAACCTGGGTCTGCAAGCCCTCCGGGAGGGTATCCAGCCACTCCCCTTGACCGATCTTTTTGGCCATGGCGAGCATTTCTTCTTCCCCGCATTCTCCACAGGCATAACTGATATTATCTGCTATCGTGCCAGAAAAAAGGAACGGCACCTGGGCAATCATACCCAGGTGCTTTCGATAAGCAATTAAATCCAGATCCCGGATATTGTAGTCATCCACCACGATCCTGCCCGCTTGAAACTCATAAAACCGGGCGAGCAACTTGGCGATCGAGGATTTTCCCGCTCCGGTATGCCCGACCAGGGCAACGCTTTCCCCGGGTTGGATGGTCAAATTAAAATCACGAAAAACCCACTCGTCCTCCTCATACCGAAAATCAAGATTTTCAATCACTACCTTTCCTGATAATCTCTCCGGCACGATTTGCTGATGCTGGACGACCGCCGGCTGGGCATCAATCAAAGCAAACACCCGTTCTGAAGCTGAAAGCCCTGCCTGAACCTGAGCCCAGAAAGCGGAGAGATTCAACACCGGAAAGAAAAACCGATCCAGACTCAATAAGAATAAATACCACGAACCAACGGTAACCAGACCTTGAGTGACATTGATTCCCCCCACATAGACCAGGAAAGCCGTACCGATTCCACCCAGGGCGTTCAACAGCGGAAAGACCATGGACAGCACCAGTCCCCGCTGAACGTTCATTTGATAAGATTCTTGATTTGCCTGGTGAAAATCATCGAAAATGGCCTGTTCCTGGCGGAAATTTTTGGCAACAGCAATTCCACTGACCGTTTCCTTGATCGTGGCATTGACTTTTGCCATCGCTCGCATTCCTTCGCGGGTAACTTTCCGGGCCAGCTTGCGAAAAGCCAGGGAAATCACAAACAACAAAGGCAAAAACCCCAGGACGTACAAAAACAAGCGGATCTCGATCTGGCTGAGGATAATCCCCAGGATCAAAGCCTGGGCAAGCTGGGCGATCAAGTCAGTCACCAGCACAACCAGCTTTCCGAACTCCCGGGTATCGGAAGTAATCCGGGAAACCACCCGTCCGGAAGAAAATTGGTCGTAAAACGACAAATCATGATTGGCAGCTGATTCAAAAGCATCAATCCGCAGGGTCATCGTCATATCGGATACCGTTCGAACTGTCAGCCGCCGCCGGACCCAATTCCCACCCCAGTTGATCACCGTGCTCAGGAGCACCAGCCCGACCAGAAGGTACACCGCGTTATCCGCAGGTCCCTGGGAAAACCGATCAACCCCGTTGGACACCAGCAAAGGTAACGCGGCACCCGCTCCGGCCACCAGGATCAGGAAGAAAGAAATCCAAAATATTCGTTTACCATGAGGTTGAAGGTAGGTGAAGATCCGGGAGATTAACTCCCGATCCCCATACTCTCGATCATATTCTTCCGTATCTAAGCCTGAAAAAAATCCCATAATTCACGTTTCCTGAGTAAGTCTAATAATTCCTTGTTCATCCCGATCACTTATCCGGGCGTTACTCACTGAATATCCGCCGGTAAGCCGGGGAAGTTTCCATCATCTCTTCATGGGTGCCGCTGGCGACAATTTCTCCCCCGCGAAGAACCAGGATGTGATCCGCCCAGCGAATCTGGGAGAGACGATGGGTGATAATCAAAGTCGTCCTCCCTTCAGCCGCGGCGAAAATTGCCCGTTGAATTTCATCTTCCGTAGCGCTGTCAATGGAGCTTGTCGAATCATCCAGGATCAAGATCCTGGGATCCGTCAGGAAGGCTCTGGCCAGCGCCAGGCGCTGCCGCTGACCACCGGATAGGGTAACACCGCGTTCACCCAGGACGGTATCATAACCGTTCCGGAAGGACTGGATAAACTTGTCAGCTTGCGCCGATTTCGCCGCCTGCTTGATCTCTTCCCGGTTGGCTTCAGGTCTTCCGAAGGCAATATTATCCGCGATTGAATCAGAAAAAAGGAAAATATCTTGTTCAATAATGGAAATCTGTTTTCTCAATTCTGCCAGATTCCAATCCCGCAAATCGACCCCATCAATGATGATTTTTCCCTGATTCACATCATACGTTCGATTGACTAATTTAGCCAGCGTAGTTTTACCCGAACCGGTTTGACCGACGATGGCCACCGTCTGCCCTGGTTTTACCTCAAAATTGATGTCCTTTACAGTAACCTCTCCATCCGGATAAGCAAAGTAGACCCCCTGAAAAGCCAGCTCTCCCTGCATAGGCTGTTCATACCCGGCCTCATTCTGGTCAAGTTCAGTTTCTTTATTGATCAATTCCAGAATCCGGCGGGCTCCCGCCACCCCCAGGGAAACCTGGGAATAGGCAAACAGGGACACAAAAGTTGGAAATCCCAGCAGCAGCAGCAAACCAAAATAAGCTACAATGTCGCCCACATTCACCAAACCCCGTTGAAAAAGGATGATGGCGTGCAAAAGGCCTCCGGACTGGACCAGGCCCATCAGCAGCAGGGGGAGAAAGCGGGCTTCCACGTCACCCTGACGGACTTCCTGGTCCCTGAAGTTCTCGGCGTTTTTCTCGAACAGCCTCACTTCTTTCTTTTCCGCCGCCGCCCCTTTAACGGTTTCTATTCCGTCCACCGCCTCAGCCAGCCGGGTGTTTAACCTGCCAAAGGCCTTTCGAACGGCATCAGTAATCGGACGGAGTTCATACAAATACTGCCAGAGAGCCAGGATATACAATACTAAAAAGATCACAGGGGCAGCAGCCAGAGCGGGATGATAGCGAAAAGAAAAGAGGATCGGCATCACAATAAAGTTAGCGGAACCAACCACCAGGTTGATCCCGGGACTGAACATAAAGTTTATTTCCCGGACGTCATTGGTCGCTCTGGCCATCACATCACCTACCGGCTGCAAGTTATGATAGGTCATGCTTTTTCCCAGCAGGCTGGTGTAAAACTCATGCCGGATATCCCGTTCCATGCGCTGCCCGATCAATTCTGCGCTGAAATTGCGGCCAAATTGCAGCACACCCCTGACCACCTGCGTTCCCACGATCCACCAGGCAATCTTCTGGAGAACAGTCAAGGGATCCTCAGCCCCCAGAAGAGCGTCCATCGCCTGGCCGATATAGATCGGAACAGCCGCTGCTAAACCAGCGTTTCCAATCGCCCCCGCCAGCATGATTAAGCCCAGATACCAGTAACGGGCGGCATGGGCAGCAATCCAGCTGACCGCATTATCCCGGTGAGAACGAATCCAGGGAGAGGTCTGGTATTTTTCGGTTAATTTAAATTCTGTGCTGTAATCTAATCCATCACTCATAGCTTTTCTATCCGTCCTGTTTACTCTTCTTCCCCGGGGAAAGGCAGCTTCCGTATTGAAGCATAGGGTTCATGCAAGGGGAAATCTTCCGCTTTCACCTTACGCAGCCTTTCATCCTCCGGGATGAGATAACAATCAAAGCCGTCGCGGTGAAGCAGGGGCAATTCTTTTTTCCTATCCTGATAATCCTCCCGGTCCATTTGGGAGAAACCCTGATAATGCACCCGGGCTTCCGGCAGCAGCTGAAACAAACGATCAAAGGTGCTCACAAACTGCTGACGGTAAGCCGAGGAAACAGCCCCTAAATTGCTCAGCACCCAGCAGCGATCACTGTAATCGGCTAATTCAGCCAGTCCCAGAAAACGACCGCGCGCATCCAAATAGGGATAAAAAGGGAATGCCCGGCAGGCCAACGAACGGAATTGACGCTGGCAGTGTTTATGCCCCAAGCATTCCAGCAGCTGCTGCCCATCCTGAACCTCAGCCTGTAACTCAACGTGCTCTTCCCGGGTATTCCCCTGCCAGAGGTGCCAGAGATCCGTCTTTTCCCGCAAAAAGTCCCATTCTTGCTTATACGCGGCAGGTACAGAATGGCTGGTATCACAGCAGAAAGGGGCCCCTCTCCGATTGAGGGGACCACACTTTTTTCCACAGTCCAGGTCCGTAATAGGAACCTGAAAACCCCGGTACAGCTCAGCTATATTCAGATGAAAGCCTCCATTTTTGTCGTCCCTGCTCAGCCCTCAAGAATTTTTCGCGCCCGCTCCAGGGCTTCTCCTGCGGTTGAAACCTGACCCTTGACCTGGGCTTCCCGGATATTTTCTAACAGCTCTCCAATTATTGGTCCCGGTTCAAGCTCCAATTCCGCCATCAATAAATGCCCATCAACCAGGACCGGGGGAGAAACCCTTTCTCCGGTTTTTTCCCACCAGCTTTCCAATAAAAAGCGAGCCCGGTCTAACCGCTCCCGCCATCCCTCAGGCCCCGGCTGTCCAGCTGTTTCACTCAGGTAATCCGCGAGAGCAAGGAAAACACCATCTATTCCGGCCGCAGAATACGCTCGAAAATAACGGTAGGCATCCAGCGCTGCCAAGGATCCCGCATCCGGCAGGGAGCGGAAAACCTCTGCCGCCTGCCGGGTCAGGATCAGGCGTTCTTTTTCTTGGGTGCTGAGTTTAAACCGATCAATCGTGGAGATAAAAAGATCGTTCGCAGAGTCTTTATCTCCCGGGTCGGATGACAGTCCCGCCAGGTTAATCAAACTCCGCACATTCCTTTCCCAGACCAGCTCATTATTCAGGTGAGAACTCAATCGATCCCGGTAGCGCCCTAACCTGGTCACAAGCTGTCCGGAAATCAAATCCGCTGCTTCGCCGGGGGCATACTCTTCGCCCAGCAATTTCCAAAATTTTTCTAAGTTGACCAGTGTCTGGATCCTGATGCTTGAAATGGTTTTAGCTCCCGGAAACAGCTGGGGGGTGATACCCAGGGTATTAACCACCCGGAACGCCGCCGCCGGGCTTTTGCACGTAATCATCCTAAACACCTCATCGCGCAGCCTTTCCGGTGAAACCCTCTCCAATTTCTCGACGTTGTCCCGGATCTGGTTCTGGGTTTCTTTTTGTATCCGAAAATTAAAATCAACAGCCATCCGGACAGCCCGGAGAGCTCTGATAGGGTCTTCCTCAATCGAGCAGGGGGAACAGCTTTTGATCACTCCCCGGCGGAGATCGGCAGCACCTCCCAGGGGATCAATTAATATATCGGGTTGATCAAGGTCAACAGCCATCGCGGTGATGGTAAAATCCCGGGATTTCAAATCAGCGATCAAATCCGGACCCTGAAAAGTTGTAAAATCAACGCTCTGCCTAGAGAGAGGATCTGCACCCACTACCACCCGGGCAGCATTCCGCTGCTCATCAAGCACATAATAAGCCCCCCCCAATTGATCAGCAACCAACTTTGCCGCTTGAAGAGTCCGTTCGGGAAGGGCAAAATCAAGATCGTGGGTCGGGATACCCAGCAGCTTATCCCGCACCGCACCGCCCACTAAATAAGCCGAAAAGGGTTGGATCAATCGGGAAATCCGCCCGAAAAGAGAAGACTCGCCTGAAGTTTTTGTCATAATTTTCCTGAATCCCCCAAAATTTTCCTGACTCCATCTTGGGGAAGGGAGCCCCCGATCATCTTAGCAACTCAGCATCGACCCATCCATCCCCTCAGCAATCCGACCGAGAGAATTCATTCCGGTGCTCAGATTCCTCCTCCTTCCTGGGAGCTTACTGCCGGGGTGGTGTATAACTTTCCGGATTCACCACCCCGATGAAAGGTAATTCCCGATAGTACTCATCAAGGTCCAGCCCGTAGCCAAAAACATATTTGTTGGGTATCCTGAAGCCCACGTAATCAATGGGGACATCCACTTCCCGGCGTTCATACTTATCCAGCAGCGAACACACTTTCAGGGAAGCTGGTTTCCGGGTAGCCAGCAAACCTAACACTGAAGAAAGGGTATTACCGCTGTCGACAATATCTTCAACCAGCAGGACGTCCCGGTTGTGGATGTCGTCCTTGAGGTCCATCGTCAAACGCACCTGCCCTGACGAATCCCGGTCCCCAACTCCGTAAGAAGAAATGGCCATAAAATCGATTGTGTGGGGAGCTGTGATCGAGCGCATCAAATCCGTTAAAAATAAGACGCCACCCCGCAAGATGCACACCAGGTGTAAATCTTGGTCCCGATAATCTTGGCTGATGGTCTCGCCGAGCTCCAGGATTCTATCTTGAAGTTCAGCCTCCGGAATTAACACTTCTTGCAAAAACTCGTGATAGGATTGCATTATTCTCCACCTTTCTCCTTCCTGGGAACCTGGTGATGGTTCCGGCAGCGGGCTTCGTACAATTCTGCAGCTCCGACGATCACTACGGGATCTTCATAATAAGCTGGTTTTCCATCGACCAACCGCTGGGTCCTGGTGCCCTGTTCGCCGCAGGTCATACAGATAGCATGCAGTTTATCCACTTCCTCCGCTTGAGCCATCAGGACAGGCATTTGCCCAAAAGGTTCGCCGCGGAAATCCATATCCAGCCCGGCAACAATGACCCGGATACCCTGATCCACCAGGTTTTGAACGACCGGAACGATATCTTCATCAAAAAACTGGGCTTCATCAACCGCCACCAGGGTAGTATCAGACGAGAGACGAACGGGAATTTCAGATGCTTTGTCAATGGGGAAAGCATCGTACTCATTACCGGCATGCGAAGTGACTTTTTTCGAGTTGTAACGAACATCAAAACCCGGTTTGAACACCTGGACCTTTTGTTTAGCGATCGTTGCTCGCCGCAGTCTTCGGATCAGCTCATCGGTTTTTCCGCAGAACATAGGCCCAGTGATAACTTCCAACCTGCCGTCACGATGCTTCATATTCTCCCTCACTTGGATTGGTTTGTTGAGTTATCAAATCCACCAGCAGATCCTGCCAACAAAAAATACAGGCAGAATGTTTATCTGCCTGTATTTTATCAAACAATTGATCCTGTTCAGCTCAAACCGTTATTTCTTCAGCCGCTTCGGGTAGCTCATAATCCGCGCCGCGAAGGGCTTTCTTGATATCGATCAAGGATTTCCGACCGATTCCCTTGACATCGAGCATAGCTTTCTCGCCTCCCTCTAACACTTCCAGGAGATCGGCGACGGTAATTATCTCAGCATCAGCCAGGGAGTTCTCCACCCGGGTGCCCAACTCTAAGGTCTCCAGGGGGACATCCGCAGAAACCTTCTTTTGTTCCCGCGCCTCTTTTTCCTGCTGATACTCTTCATGAACCTTCAGTTTCTTATAGAACCTATCCACCTGTCCTTCGGTATCCACAATCCGCTGCTCGCCCGTAAAAAACGGATGGCATTCCGAACAAATATCCGTCCGGATCATCTCCTGGGTAGAACCTGTTTTCCAGGTATTACCGCAGGCGCAGACCACAGTAGCCTCAGGATAATAGGTGGGATGAATTTCTTTTTTCATAACACGCTGTCCTTTTCAGTCACATTCAATCAACAGGAATTACATTGACGCGCTTTTTTCCACCTGAAATGGTTTGAAAGGAAACCACACCATCAGCTGTTGCAAACAAGGTGTCATCACCACCGCGTCCGACATTATGACCGGGATGAATGCGCGTTCCCCGCTGACGAACTAAAATATGTCCGGAGCGAACCTGTTGTCCGCCGTATTTTTTGACGCCCAACCGTTTGGATTCACTATCTCTACCATTGCGGGTTGACCCGCCGCCTTTTTTATGAGCCATTTTCTTCTCCCTGCCCTAAGACAATGTCCTCTATCGATAATTCTGTGTACCGCTGCCGGTGCCCAGTTTTCTTTCGATAACGAACCTTTGGTTTATATTTGAAGACCACAATTTTCGGGCCTTTGACCTGATCCTTGATCGTTGCTTTGACCCGAGCGCCTTCAACGTGGGGTGTACCAATATGAAGCTGCTCACCATCAGCAACAAAAAGAACCTCATCTAGATCGATTTTCTCTTCAATTTCATTCGGCAGGCGATCCACCATGATGGTCCCGCCGGGAACGGCCTTATACTGCTTGCCGCCGCTGCTCACTATTGCGTATTTCATGTCTTTTTCTCCAATCTTCACTTCACCACGAACACCGCGTTTGGCAGATCCCTCCCGCTGTGCTGAGGGGAAGTTGGGAATAAATTAACTAAATTAACCATGCAGCCGGCCTGAGTAAGCTTAACTGCCGTGACATTATACCAAGAAGGGTGGACATGTCAATAAAAAGTTCTGAATCCTGCCCCTGGAAAGAGGTCCGAGAGACCATCTGATACCTGACAAAATTCCCCTGAGACCTGAATCTTGTCACTATGCCCCCTGCCCCCTTTCTACTATAATATCAACTGTTGGACTTTATTGTGGACCCTAAACCTGCTCCCTTTCAAACTCTGGATCAGGTCGGGGTGTTTTAATGACCGCAACTCTTACCAAGGAGAGACCTCAATGCCTGTTACTGGTTGGATAGAAGTGGATGAGCTCTATTGTAAAGGATGCAGCCTCTGTACGGAAGCCTGTCCCCAGGATGTGCTGCGCCTGGATATGGACCGGTTAACGCCCAAGGGATATCACCCCGCTCAGATGATTGAAGAAACCTGCACCGGTTGTGGTATATGTGCCGTGGTCTGTCCTGACGCGGCTATCACAGTCTACCGGGAAAAAACACAGCGAAAAAACAAACAGAGAGCCGGGAGGTAACAGCGGTGGCTAAAGAATTATTAAAGGGAAATCATGCATTTGCAGAAGCCGCGGTCCGGGCTGGAGTGGAAGCTTTTTATGGTTACCCGATAACCCCTTCTACAGAGTTTCTGGAGCATATGGCCGCAAGGATGCCCGAGCTGGGAAGAGCCTTTGTGCAGGCTGAGAGTGAGGTATCCGCGATCAACATGGTCTACGGCGCTGCCTGCACTGGTAAGCGGGTGATGACCGCCTCTTCGAGCCCGGGCTTGAGCCTGATGATGGAGGGTATCTCTTATATTGCGGGCACCGAAGTTCCCGCCGTGGTGGTCAACGTGATGCGCGGAGGTCCGGGCCTGGGTAATATCGCCCCTTCACAGGGAGACTATTATCAAATGGTAAAAGGCGGAGGTCACGGGGATTACTTCCCTATCGTCCTCGCCCCGGCAAACGTGCAGGAAGCAATAGATTACATATCCCTCGCTTTCGACCTGGCTGAAAAATATTTGTCCATCGTTCATGTGATCGTCGACGGCAATATGGGCCAGATGATGGAACCCGCCGAGCTCCCTCCCATGCGTGAACTTCCCGAAAAAGCACCAGACTGGGCCGTCAGGGGAGCCAAAGGACGAGAACCCAACATCTTAACCTCAATCTACATCGACCCCGAAGATGAAGAGGTGACCAACCTGCGTCTGCTGAAGCGCTGGAAAGAAATCGAAAAGAACGAAGTCCGCTTTGAGGAATTGATGATGGAGGACGCTGAATTCGCCGTGATCGGTTTTGGCACTGCCGGCAGGGTGGCTTCCTCTGCTGTGCGGGAAGCCCGATCCCAAGGGATTGCCGCCGGCCTGCTGCGTCCGGTCACCCTGGCCCCGTTCCCGGAAAAACGTCTGGAAGAAATTGCCGACCAGGTGGAAAGAATCTTAGTGGTTGAAATGAACTCGGGAATGATGCTGGATGATGTGCTCAGAATAGTCAAAGGGAAAGTTCCGGTGGAATTTTACGGACGGATGGGGGGAGTGACGCCGCTGCCTGATGAAATCCTGGCCGAGATCGAACGCCTGTCGCAAAATCAGGGGGAGATCGCCGGAGACCCCCGGAACGAATGGATGGCTCGGTTGGAAAAACAAATCACGGGAGAAAAATAATGGTATCCACAACAACAGAAATTGTTTATCAGCGACCCGAATCATTTACCGATGTCCACACCCACTATTGTCCGGGCTGCACGCATGGCACCGCTCACAGATTAGTTGCCGAAGTGATTGATGAAATGAACCTGCGGGAAGAAACCATCGGAGTTGCCCCAGTGGGCTGTTCGGTATTTGCCTATAATTATTTTCAAATGGATTTTGTGGAAGCTGCTCACGGTCGGGCGCCGGCTATGGCCACAGGAATCAAACGGGTCCTGCCCGAAAACACCGTGTTCACTTACCAGGGAGACGGCGATCTGGCCTCCATCGGGATGGCAGAAATAATGCATGCTGCCATCCGCGGCGAGAACATCACCGTGATTTTTATCAACAACGCTATCTACGGCATGACCGGAGGACAGATGGCTCCCACCACGCTGACCGGGATGAAAACGACATCTTCCCCTTTGGGGCGGGATGTGGAAATGACCGGCAATCCCGTGCAGATGGCTGAAATCCTTTCTCAGGTGAAAGGCTCTGGCTATATTGTCCGCCGCTCACTTCATGACGCGGCGCACATCAGAAAAGCCAAAAAAGCCATCCGGCTGGCTTTTGAAGCCCAGAACCGGGGGCTGGGGTTTTCCATGGTCGAACTGCTCTCTTCCTGCCCTACCAACTGGAAGATGTCTGCCCAGGAAGCGCTGGATTTTGTCGGCGAAAAAATGGTTCCGGTGTTCCCCCTGGGAGATTACAAGGTCAACCCCGCTTTAGAAAAGTTGAGAGTTTAAGGAAAAGGTGCAAGCATGGAAGAAACCAGCATTATCATCTCCGGTTTTGGAGGACAAGGAACGCTGTTTGCCGGCCAGGTGCTGGCCTATACAGCCCTGGATAACGGTTTTGAAGTTACCTGGATCCCCTCTTACGGTCCGGAAATGCGGGGTGGAACCGCTCACTGCACAGTGATCGTATCCGAAGAACCTATTGGTTCTCCCCTGGTCAGACATCCTGATATCGTCCTGGCCATGAACCTGCCCTCAGTAGACAAATACGAATCGGTGATGCCGGAAGGCGGCGCCTTAATTGCCAACTCCTCGCTGGTCAACCGGGAGATCGAACGAGAAAACATTGATTCCCTGCTCATCCCCGCGAACGAAATTGCCGAAACAATCGGGATGTCCCGTCTGGGCAACATGGTCATGATCGGGGCGATGATCAAAATACGGCCGCTGTTCAGCCTGGAAATGACCCAAGAATCCCTGAAATCCCACATTCCCGAAAGACATCAGAAAACCCTTCCCCTCAATTTTGAGGCACTGGAAAAAGGGTATAAGTTTGCTGAAGAAGAATTTTCCGCCATTAAGGTCTGAATCCTGTCCGAACCGCCGACCCCAAAGCAAAGAGCGCTGCCCAGTTCAGGCAGCGCTCTTTTATTGTTCCCCCATAAAAATTGATCGTTAAAGATCTTCAGCGGGAATCGGTTCTTCGACATCAACTACAGGGGTAGCCTTGCTGTAAGCCTGGCCTATCAGATGGGAGGTAATCGCTGCTGAATAGGCACTGGTAAAGAGAACGCCGATCACGCAGGCAATCACACCCAGGGACGCGACCAAACCCGCCACCCAGCTGCCTAAAACGACCAGCAAATAAGCGCCGGCATTTTTCTTCACCAATTGGAATATCTCCCCAAACCGAAAGGCTGACCGGAGTTCGCCCGTGGCTGCAAAATTTCCAATCGCAGCCGGGAGAAAAAAGCCCATCACGATGCTGTATACCAGCGTCAGGCACACAATGCAGCTGGTCAAAATCCCAAAAGCCGTAGCCAGGGTATCATCTGCTTGCTCCAGGAAAGGGATGATGCTGGCGTTACACCCCTGAATGATAATCACGGGCAGGAAAAAGACAAAAATAACCAGGGAGACCAACAGGCCTTTGACCACATAATCACCGAATTCGGAAAAATCCGGCAGCGGTTCGGGATCTTCCTCTATCACCCTGCGGATGATTTCAAATCCCCAACCAGCAACCACAAACTGGCCCAGGAGCGGTATCAGGGAAATGATCCCCGCCAGGCCAATTTTTTTCAACCAATCCTCGTCTTCAAACACAAATGAAAATGCCTTTCCAAAATCCATTGTTTCTCTCCTTATCTAAGCAAACGTTTTCCTTTCTTTTTCACTATTTACTGTCCTTATCATAACATGAAACAGGCTGCAAACCGGAGGTATTTCACAAAAATACTCACCCGCCGGGTTTACCAAATTCCAACCGGATTGAAATCGCCAGTCCCCAAAACACAAGAGAGGGCTGCCCGGTCGGACAGCCCTCCTGTTTGGTTGATAAGAGGTAAATTATTGACGGTGCTTTAGAGCGGATTTCGCTGCAGCCAAACGGGCAATTGGCACCCGGAAAGGCGAACAGCTGACGTAATTCAACCCGATTTGATGACACCAATCAATTGACTTGGGGTCTCCACCGTGTTCTCCACAGATTCCCACTTCCAGATCCGTCCGGGTATCTCTCCCTTTCTTGACTGTCAGGTCCATGAGCTGGCCGACCCCATTGATGTCAATGGTCTGGAAAGGATTTTCCGGCAAAATCCCTTCTTCAACATAGGTAACGAGGAAGTTTCGCTCCGCGTCATCCCGGCTGTATCCAAAGGTAAACTGAGTGAGATCATTGGTTCCAAAGGAGAAGAACTCCGCCGTATTGGCGATCTCGTCAGCCGTCAAACCGGCCCGCGGGATTTCGATCATGGTGCCAAATTTATATTCAAACTCAACACCTTTTTCTTCCATGACTTCCTGAGCAATTTTTTCCAATCGGGGCTGGATGAAATGCAGCTCATTGATATGACCGGTCAAGGGAATCATGACTTCAGGCTTGGGTTCAAAACCGCGCAGTTTGACATCAGCAGCGGCTTCAAAGATTGCCTGCACCTGCATGGTCACAATCTCGGGCATCACGATGCTCAAACGTACACCGCGCAATCCCATCATCGGGTTGCTTTCGTGCATTTCCTGAACGTCTTTCAGCAGCTTCACGACTTCCGGATCCTCTTCTCCCTTGATCCGATTTTCAATCACCTTCTCCAGCAGTTCATGCTCATCCGGCATAAACTCGTGCAAGGGAGGATCAATCAAACGGATGATCACCGGTAAACCGGTCATGGCTTCAAAGAGTCCATCAAAATCATCTCGCTGATGCGGGAGCAGTTTGTCAAGCGCTGCCTGGCGCTTTTCAACGGATTCCGCCAGGATCATCTGCTGAACGATCGGCAACCGCTCAGGTTCAAAGAACATATGCTCGGTCCGGCAAAGACCAATCCCTTTAGCCCCGTAGGACCGGGCCCGGCGGGCATCTTCCGGATAATCGGCATTGGCCCACACCTGCAAACCACGGGAAGGCCAACCTTCCGGTGATTGGCGGATGCCTTCCGTGGCGGTGATCTCATCTGCCCAATCCAGCAGTTCTAATAACTCTGTCTGCTCTTCCAACTTGGGAGCGATGGACTCAATCTCACCGACGAAAACTTCACCTGTGGTGCCGTCAACAGATATATAATCACCCTCGCTGATCACCACATCTCCGGCGGTTACCTGGCGCTTATCCCGATTAATGCTGATTTCAGAAGCTCCCACTACGCAGGGAATCCCAAACTGCCGGGCGACCACTGCTGCGTGGGAAGTCGCGCCGCCTTCACTGGTCAGAATTCCTTTTGCCGCCAGCATCCCGTGAACATCATCCGGTTTGGTGAACGGCCGGACCATGATCACATCCTGGCCTTCCTCCTTGGCTTTGATCTCGGCGGTGTCGGCATCAAAATAAACCCGTCCCACAGCAGCCCCGGGGGAAGCGTTCACGCCTGTGGCAAATTTGTTCCCTTCCCGCTGAGCTTTTTCTTTAGCTTCAGGGATAAATTGGGGATGAAGCAGCGTATCCACCTGATCCGGTTCAACCCGGGAGACAGCCTCTTCGCGGGTAATCACACCTTCATTGGACAAATCAACTGCGATTTTAACCGCAGCCTTAGCCGTCCGCTTACCATTACGGGTCTGCAGCATCCACAGCTTTCCGTTCTCGATGGTGAACTCCACATCCTGGACTTCCTTGTAATGCTTTTCAAGTTTTTCGGCGATTTTTAAGAACTCATCAAAAACCTCGGGCATTTCATCCTTGAGATGAAGGATATCCTTGGCGTTTCTAATTCCCGCGACCACATCTTCACCCTGAGCGTTCATCAGGTATTCACCCCAGATGATCTTTTCGCCCGTGGAAGGATTGCGGGTGAAGGCTACACCCGTCCCGGAGTTATCACCCATATTCCCGAATACCATGGTCATCACGTTGACCGCTGTGCCCAGGTCATGGGGAATGCCGGCCGCGTTCCGGTAATCGATCGCCCGCTTGACGTTCCAGGAGCTGAACACCGCTTCTGTAGCCATCCGTAGCTGCTCGTAAGGATCTTCAGGAAATTCGAATCCCTTTTCTCTTTTGACTATTTTCTTGAATTCTCCAGCAAGTTTTTTCCAATCTTCTGCAGCTAAATCAGTATCGAGCTCAACCCCCAAATCCTCTTTATATTCATCCAGAACTTCTGCAAAAGCCTCATCATCAATACCCAAGACTACCGCCCCGAACATCTGGATCAGCCGCCGGTAAGAATCATATACAAACCTTTCATCGCCGGTCAGCTCAATCATGCCCTCCACGGTCTCATCATTCAAACCGATATTGAGCACAGTGTCCATCATCCCCGGCATGGACTGCACAGCGCCGGATCGACAGGAAAGCAGCAGAGGATTTTCGGGGTCACCAAAGGATTTCCCGGTTTCCTCTTCCGTTGCCTTGAGAGCTTCTAATTCCTGCTCCCACATCCCGTCCGGGAATTCATTGTCCCGCTCCAGATAGGCATTGCACGCCTCGGTGGTCACCGTGAATCCCGGAGGGACGGGAATATCAATCCTGGTCATCTCGGCCAGGTTGGCACCTTTTCCACCCAGCAAAGAACGCACTTTGTCCCAGGAACCACTTACATGTTCCTCAGCCTGTTCTACTTCATGAAATGTGTAGACCCACTTACGGTCCGCCATAATCAAACCTCCTGAAATCTGTTTTTATCTTCTAATTTGCCGTAATATATGAAAGGATAATGACTATCCTCCAAGCGTCTTATTTTACCATCATTTTTTGTGTTATATTTCACAACATCTTAATTTCCTATAAGAACTACCGGTGAACTATGCTGCCGTGTTTTATACGATCCAGGCTCCGCTCCACGGCTGCAGGCTGATCACCACCTGATCCCGGGAGATGATCATTTCCTGGTTGGATAGCAAATCGTGAACGATCTTTCCATCCTGCCAGGGAAGGTCCTGGACAGGAATTTTAAAGCTGCGCTGGATAGAACTGGCATTGATAACTCCCAACAAATGACTATCTCCCAGTCCCCGAAAAAAAGCAAAACCTCCCCGATCGGGGTCATCCATAATGCTCCTGTAATCCCCCCTCCGGAGCTCAACTCGTCTTTTCCGTTCGGAAATCAATAGTTTCACGTAGGACCTCAGCTCCGGGTCCCATTGACTCTCGTCCCAGGGAAATGCCTGCCGGCAATCCGGATCCTTTTCTCCTTCCAGGCCGACCTCATCACCGTAAAAAACCGCCGGAGCCCCCGGAAAGGAAAATTGAAACAAAAAGGCCAATTTCACCTTGTTGACGTTCCCCTTTAGCTTCGTCATCAGCCGCTGCGTATCATGGGAACCTAGGGGAAGATACATGCAGTAATTATTCTCCCGGGGATATTTATCCAGCAAACCCTGGATCTCTTGCCCAAATTGATCCGTTTTGATCTCCTCATCCAGAAGATCAAAGAGGATTTTCCGCAGTGGGTAATTCATCAGGCCGTCAAAATGACCCTCCCCCACCCACCGGGGATCTCCATCCCAGATTTCACCCAGTAGATAAGCATCGGGGTTGATCGATTTCACCCGATCCCTGAATTCGGCCCAGAACTGATCATCATCAATTTCATTGGGTACATCCAACCGCCAGCCATCAGCCCCTTGCTGGATCCAGTATTGAGCGATATCAAAGAGATATTCCCGCACCCGGGGATTATCCGTGTTAAATTTAGGCAGACTCTTAAACCTCCACCAGGCTTCATAATCATCTGCATCCCCGGGAGAATACGCATCAGGGGGTATTTGATTGAGATGGAACCAATCAAGATACGGAGAATGGGTGTGATTTTCCAGAATATCATTGAAAGCAAAAAAACCCCGCCCACAGTGATTGAATACGCCATCGAGGATGATTTTTACCCGGTTTTGATGGGCAACATCCACGAGCGCTTGAAAATCCTGCATATCGCCCAATTTAGGATCAATTTTGTAGTAATCAGTGATATTGTAGCGGTGGTTCGAAGTCGCCTGGAAAATGGGGTTAAAATATAGGGCATTCACCCCCAGATCCAGCAGATAATCAAATTGTTGAATAACGCCCCGGAGATCTCCCCCTTGAAACCCCCACAGGGTCGGTTTAGCTCCCCAGGGCTGCACGTTAGGCGGATCATTCCCGCGATCGCCGTTCGCAAAACGATCCGGAAATATTTGATAAAATACGGCATCCTGCACCCAATAAGGAACGGTCATCTAAAAGTTAAACTCCTGTTTATTGTTGGTTAGATCATCTGGTCCATTTTACCATCGGAGGGCTGACCCCAAAGCGCTCCCAGCGGCTGCGTTAACTTCCTGCCAAATTAGTATTCACCCGCCGTTAAACCGGAAATCAGGCTGCTGTGCCCAGGATTTCTCCCGGCAGCTATTGAATTAGGCAAGATACCTATCCAGTATAGAATGAACCCTGGACAAGTATCCCCGCCCGAAAAGGTTCACGTGATTAATCAAATGATAAAGATTATAAAGCGAAAAACGCTCCCGGTAACCGGGATCCAGTGGGCGAATCCCCTGGTATGCCTGATAAAAAGCAGGGGGATACGATCCGAATAAGTCCGTCATCGCTAATTCCGCCTCCGCCCAGCCGTAATAGGCTGCGGGGTCTATGATCGCAGGGTTTCCCCCCTGGTCAGTGATAGCATTTCCCGACCACAGATCCCCGTGGATCAACGATGCCGGCTGTCGGGGAATAAGTTCATCAAGCCGGGAAGCGAGCTTTTCAACCTGTTTGACCCTGCCGCTGGAGAACAATCCTTTCTCTCTGGCTCTCCGGGCCTGGTACAACAATCGGTGCTGCCCGAAAAACTCAAACCCATCTTCCTCCCAGGTGTTGATTTGCGGGGTGCTGCCGATGTAATTAGGATGATGAAACCCGAATTCCGGATGGGTATGAAGATGCAGCTGGGCCAACTGGACACCAAAATCTGCCCAATAAGTTTCTGACCGGCTGGCGGGTTTGAGGTCCTCTAACAAGATCAACTGCTCTTTGACCAGGAAAACACCGGGGATCCGGGGACCTTTTTCAACCGTCAGCGCCCGCAAACCTTCCGCTTCCCTGAGGAACATATCCGGCGGGGAAGAACGATTGGTCTTGAGGAAAAAAGACGATCCTTCTTCCGTTTTGATGATGGCTGCTTGATTGATGCATCCTCCCCCCAGCGGTCTGGCAGAAATCACCTCACCGCAGCCTTCTTCCACACACCAGGCGGCCACCGCATCAGGAACTTCCATCTTCTTCCAGTTTTTTCAGCAGTTCTTTTGTTGATCGGTGAATAATATCATAGACCCGTTCAAAGCCCTGGATTCCCCCGTAGTAGGGATCAGGCACTCCCTGATCTCCTCCAGCCTGCGGGTCAAATTCCCGCATTAGGCGGATCTTTTTCTCCTGCTCCGGGGAGGCTGCCAGTTTCTGCAGCTGCCGGCGATTATCCTTATCCATGGCAATGACCAGGTCGAACTGATCAAAATCTTCCGGCTGAAATTGTCTCGCACTTCCTGAATATTCCAACCCCCGCTTCCGGGCTACTTCCCGCATCCGGGAGTCAGGTCGTTCGCCCACATGGTAAGCCGAGGTGCCCGCGGAATCTACCGCAAAATTATCCGCCAACCCCTGATTTTCAGCATGCTGGCGGAACATATTTTCTGCCAGGGGGCTCCGGACGATATTCCCCAGACAAACAAAACAGATTCGTTTCATATGACCTCCTTGAAAACATATCCTACCATAAACTCGTCCGAATTTTCCCCCGGGAACTCCACCCCGGGTTGCTTTTCTGAGGATAATTCGCTACACTGAGCAGTGAAGGGGATTTTCAACAAAGGACCCGGGGGTAAATAATGACCGGTCCCCAATCAATCAGCAGCAACGTGATACCCACAGGATCCCTCAACCTCGACCTGGCTATGGACTGGGGAGGACTTCCTCGGGGCCGGATTGTGGAAATATTCGGCGCCGAATCCACGGGAAAAAGTACCCTTGCTTTCCACATCCTGGCTGAAGCCCAACAATCCGGCCTACGAAGTGTGTATATTGATGTGACGGCTCTCCCCGCTAAAGCAGGGAGCTTCCTGGGCTACGCATGACGCAATCGTCTACGGTAACGCCCAGCGGCCGCGTCCCGGCCGATTTGATATTACGAGCGGCGTTGATATCTCTGTCGAGAATCAAACCACAGTCAGGACAATAATGAATACGAACACTCAGCTTCTTAGGAACCATACAACCGCAACCGCTGCAGGCTTGCGACGTGTAGGCCGGGTTGACTTCCACAATGCTGCATCCGGCCTCGATAGCCTTGTATGCGAGCAATTCGCGGAACATTCCCAGGCTCACGTCGTGAGCGGAGCGGGCGAGGCTGCCGTTCTGAAGCATGAAGTTAAGGCTCAAATCCTCCAACACCATCGTGCCGTAGGTGTCTACCAGCTTGCGTGTCACCTTGTGCCACCAGTCGCGCCGCTGATTGGCAATATGCTCCTGCTGCTTTGCCAATTGGTGAATCGCCTTGCGACGGCGCTTACTGCCTTTCTTGCGCCGGGCAACCTTCCGCTGCAATCGACGGAGCTTGGCGAGCGATTGTTGCAAGTGTTTTGGGCTGTCAAACGTCGTGCCATCACTAAGCACCAGGGCGTGCGTGATACCCATGTCTACGCCAACAGCCGGGCCAGCGTGCTGCCCAGGCTCAGGTTCAGGCAACTCAACCTGCAAGCATACGTACCAACCGGATGGCTTACGCAGGACGATGATGTTTTTGAGCTTTCCATCTGGAAGCGAGCGGTGCCAGCGAACGGTTATCAGTCCGGCGTTTTGCACGTACAGTTTACGGTACTTGATGCGGGAACCGTCGCCCGGCTTGTAATTGACGCTATTAAAGCGAGACGATGTTTTGAAGCGAGGGTCTCCGCGCTTACCTTGAAAGAACTCGCGAAACGCGCTATCGAGACGGCGCAACACCTGTTGTCCGGCCGTCATATTCAACATTCACAGCGGGTTCTCATCCGGTTCTTCATTGCGCCAGTCGCGCCACATCGCTGCCTGTTCGTAGTACGTGACGCTGTAACGCGATTCTCTCCAGCGCTTGTGGCGAAAGTGCAAAGCCGAATTGTACAGCCAGCAACCGGCCTGAAGGATGTCGCTCAAGGCTTGTTTTTGTTCGTCGGTCGGGTAAAGTCGGTATTTGTACGTGCGGAACATCCTAACGTCCCTTTTGCGCTTGAATGTATTGCTTGATTATTTCAGCAGAAACGTGCCCGGCTGTACCGACGTAGTAACTGCGCGTCCACATACTCGGCAACCAGCTTTTAATCCAAGGGAATCCCTCTCGCAAAACATGAGCGGAGCAACCTTTAATTCAGTATATAATCTGGTAGGGTGCAATCGTTGGCGTAAAGCTGCAGAAAAAGTGAACGTGATCGGGCTGGATTGTCAAATCGAGTACTTCGCCCTTAAGCTCCTCCGTTATTTCGCGAATCAACGCTTCAAGTCGTCTGGCAACATCCTTTCCAAGAACAGTCCGTCAGTACTTCGGACACCAAACGAAGTGGTAATTAATGTTGTAGGTTGCATATCGCGTACGTTTGCTGTCCATACACTAAATATAGCACATTTGTTCTAGTTTGCAATAGCAGGGGAGATTTTATGGAAAATTGTACGGAACGTTGATCTGCTTCAATCAAATCAGGACAAGATTGAAATCAGGTTATGGTCCGGCGGAGACATCGCCCGGAGGGATGACCTTTAAACTGCAGGCAGCTGTTCGAATCCAGCTGCGCCGGATGGAATACCTGCAAGAAAAGGGGGAGATCCAGGGAACAAAAATTAAGGCCATGATTAAGAAAAACCTTCCTGGGCTATCCTTACATAGCACATTTTTTAATATCGTGTATAATAAAGGCATCATCAAGGAGGCGGAAATCACCTCCTTGGCGTTGGTCAATCAAATTATCAGCAGGACCAGTTCCCATTATTATTACCGGGAACACAAACTGGGAAGAAACAAAAGGGATATCCGGGAGTATTTACAAAATAATCCGGATCTAACCAGGAAGCTGGAAAAAGAAATCAAACGGATCTATCTTCCTTAACCGCCATCCCCTTTTACCCGGTTTGCCTGAAAGCCGCTTGAAGAAAAGTTTCCCTGCGGCCACTGCTTTGCAAATAAATCTCAGCATCACTAATCGTGGTATTGTAGAAATCACAATTTGGAAATCCGGAAGGATCAGTAAGGAAAAAGGACTTAACGCGAGAAGACAACTGAACAACTTGTAACAAGTCCCAAACATCCAAGCGTACCACGATTTATTTAAGGTATCAAAGATTGTTTTGCAGCCGTGACCCGGGGGAGGAGAAACACGGCTGTTTCATGTTTAAAGTTACCGATCTCAAGCCTCAAAAGAAGGATCCCAACCGTCTTAACGTGTATCTGGATGGAGAATTTGGATTCGGGATCGCCCGGGTGATCGCCCCCTGGTTGAAAGTCGGCACAGAGCTTGATCAGGGAAAAATTGATCAGCTCACTGAGCTCGATGCCCGGGAAAAAGCGTATCAACGGGCCCTTCATTACCTCAGCTACCGGGTGAGATCAGAACACGAAGTCCGGCTCAACCTGGAAAAGCATGATATTCCCCAGGACGTCATTGAAGACACCCTGGAACGGCTGCGCGAAAAATCT
Source organism: Anaerolineales bacterium (assembly GCA_034520505.1). Taxonomy (GTDB): domain Bacteria; phylum Chloroflexota; class Anaerolineae; order Anaerolineales; family UBA11858; genus B10-G9. The sequence continues at coordinate 211,116 of JAXHNK010000002.1, forward strand.
CTGGTGGACGACCATCAATTCGCCAGCCAGTGGGTGGAAAACAGAGCCGCCTTTCACCCCCGGGGGAAGAGGGCGCTCGCGGCTGAACTCAGGCAAAAAGGGGTCTCCCGGAAAATCATTGACGCTGTTTTAGAAGACGTCGATGAATATCACCTGGCCGAAAAGGTCGTGGAGAAAAAAATAAACCGGGTAAAGAACCTGGATTGGACCGGATTTAGAAAAAAAATGTACGGTTATTTATCCCGGAGAGGTTTCCATTACAGTATTTGCAATCAGATCGTTCAAGAAAAATGGGACCAGCTGCAAACAAAGAATGAAAACTATTAAGGAATCATCCTTATCTGAATACTAAAATAACCAGACGTTTATTAAGATAACCGAGGTCAAACTATGGAAATATATCTAATTATTGGAATCAGTGCCCTCGTCCTGGGAACTGCCCTGGGATACTTCGCCAAACAATACCAGACCACCAAAGAAAACGAGAAAAAACAGAAACTGGCAAACCAGATCTTAACCGAGGCGGAAAGGAAATCAACCCTGATCAAGCAGGAGGCTCAGGAGACCGCACTGGAAATTCGCCAGAAAGCAGAAAAAGAAGCTGATCGGCGCAGGACAGAACTCAGCAGATATGAAGAAAGATTACAGAGCCGGAGCGACCAGCTGGACCGCAGGGCTGAAAAGCTCGAAGACCGCGAACACGCCATCAGTCAGCAGCAGAGCTCTCTGGATAAACAAGCCAACCAAATCGAAACCCTTCACCAGCAGGCAGACCAGGAGCTGGAAAAAGTTGCCAATCTAACCCAGGCAGAAGCCAGAGAGATTTTGCTGGAACGGGTTGAACAGGAAACCCGAAATGATATGTCCCGGATCGTTCGAGAAATTGAAGCAGAAGCCCGGGAACAGGGCGAACGTAAAGCCAGAAAACTGGTTGCGGAAGCTATCCAGCGGGTGGCTTCAGAACATGTTGACGAAGTGACCTCTTCCACAGTTTCCCTGCCCTCCGACGATATGAAAGGACGCATCATCGGGAGAAACGGGCGCAATATCCGCGCGTTTGAAAAAGCGGCGGGAGTGGATGTGATTGTTGACGACACCCCGGAAGCAGTTACCCTCTCCTGTTTTGATTCGGTGAGACGGGAAATTGCCAAGCAAGCCATGAAAAAATTAGTCCTTGATGGACGGATCCATCCGGCACATATCGAGGAAATCATCAAAAAGGAAGAAGAAAACATTGAAAAAGTGATGATCGATGCCGGCGAAGAAGCGGCCTATGAAGCCGGGGTGCCCGGATTGCACCCGGAAATAATCAAGAAGCTCGGCCGGCTGAAATTCCGCACCTCTTATGGTCAAAATCAGCTTGCCCATGCCGTGGAGACCGCTCAACTGGCTTCCATCTTAGCCTCTGAGCTGGGAGCAAACACCGAGGTATCAAAAGCTGCCGGTTTGCTGCACGACCTGGGAAAAGCTATGGATCACAACGTGGAAGGGACCCATGCTCAAATCGGAGCTGAATTTGCGGAACGCCATGGCGTTCCGCCCCTGGTGGTCAACGCTATCGCTTCTCACCATCACGAAACAGAACAACAATCCGTAGAGGCCGTGATCGTAGAAGCCTCGGATGCTATTTCCGGCGCACGACCCGGCGCACGACGGGAGAGCCTGGAACAATACCTCAAGAGGGTGCGGGCCCTAGAAGACGTGGCTAACTCCTATGATGGTGTCAAAAAGAGCTACGCCCTACAGGCTGGACGTGAGGTACGGATTTTTGTTAAACCGGAAAACGTGGATGACCTGGCAGCTTCCCGTTTAGCGCGGGATATTTCCAAAAACATCGAAGAAACCATGCAGTATCCGGGAAAGATCAAAGTAACCGTCATCCGGGAAACCCGGGCGGTGGATTACGCCAAGTAAACAAAAAACCAAGAAAAAAAGCCCCTTTTCCACGGTTGGTCGTGAAAAGGGGCTTTTTTGTTCTTAGCGCACCGGACCAAAACCCAATCAGCGGAAGAAAGGGTTCCCCTGCCGTTCAGCGCCCACTGTGGTTTCCGGGCCATGCCCGGGGTAAATCTTGGTCTCGTCCGGCAGAGAGAATACCTGCTCCCGGATGGATTCCAGCAAAGTCTGGTGATCTCCTCCCGGTAAATCAGTCCGGCCGATCCCCCGCTGGAAGATAACATCCCCGCTGAACAAAACGCTTTCTTCAGGGCAGAAAAACATCACATGGCCCTCAGAATGCCCCGGCGCATACCTGACCTCAAAAGCAAACTCCCCCAACTTCAATTCCTGCCCTGGCTCAAACTGGCAGTTGGGCTCCGGGCCTCTGTCGAAATCAAAACCAAACATTCCGCTTCCCCCTTTCATCTGCCATAAAGGTAAATCCCGGGGATGGAGTCCGTAGCACAGGGCTGATAACTCCTTATCGAGCTCCTTCAACACACCGGATGCGCCCGCAAAATGATCAAAATGAGCATGGGTGAGCCAGATCCCCTGAATGTCCCAACCTTCTCTCCGAGCGGTTTTAACGATGGACTCGCCTTCAGCAGCGGGGTCGATAACCACCGCTTCCTGCGCTTGAGGGTCAGCAACTAAATAAGTGTTGGTAGCTACCGGACCGAGGGTCATTTTTTGAATCGAAAACATAGCAATACCTCACTGAATATCCTGTGGTTAATCCATTATAGCCGAGAACTGTAAAAAATCACTTGGTCTCTCATCCAGCTCGTGCTAAACTTCATTGACAAAACCACTCAACCTGCCAGGAGAACACCATGGCCAAACACCCCCCCGAGCCGTTTCGCATCAAAATGGTCGAGCCTATCCAGCTGATTGATCGGGAAGACCGCAAGAGAGCTCTCCAAGATGCTGGTTACAATATTTTTAACCTTAATGCCGAGGATGTGTTTATTGATCTCTTGACTGATTCCGGCACCGGAGCAATGAGTCAGGATCAATGGTCAGCTATGATGAAGGGGGACGAGTCCTATGCGGGAGCTCGCTCCTATCAGCGTCTGGCCCAGACCATGGATGAAATAACCGGGTTCAAACATTTTTTACCCACTCATCAGGGTAGAGCCGCGGAGAATATTTTATGTGCGGTCACCCTTAAAGAAGGACAATTCATCCCCTCCAATATGCATTTTGACACCACGGAAGGCAACATCAGAGCCCGCGGTGGTTGTCCTGTCAACCTGGTGATCGATGAAGCTTTTGATCCCCAATCCCAGCATCCCTTCAAAGGAAACCTGGATCCTGATAAACTATCCTCCTTCATCCAGGAAAAAGGTCCGGAAAACATTCCCCTGGGTATGATCACCATCACGAACAACGCCGGAGGTGGACAGCCGGTGTCGCTGGAAAACATCCGGAAGGTGGCGGATATTTACCACCAGTACAACATCCCCTTCTTTATTGACGCCTGCCGGTTTGCGGAAAACTCGTATTTCATCAAGCTCAGGGAACCAGGTTATCAGGATAAATCTACCCTGGAAATCGCCCGGGAAATATTTTCGCTGGCTGACGGCGCGACGATGAGCGCCAAAAAAGACGCCCTGGTTAACATTGGCGGCTTTTTAGCCATGAACAACGACCACCTTTTCCAGCAGGCTTCCAATGAACTTATCCTGCGGGAAGGATTTGTCACCTATGGAGGACTGGCAGGCAGAGACCTGGATGCCATCGCCGTAGGACTCAAAGAAGGACTGAATGAAGATTATCTCGCTTACCGCCTGGCTCAAACCAGCTATCTGGTCAATCAACTTTTAGAAAACCAGATCACGGTCCTGGAACCAGCCGGGGGGCATGCAGTCTACATTGATGCCGGACGGATGCTGCCCCATATCCCTCCCGCCGAATTTCCCGGCCAGGCGCTAGTCACCCAAATGTATCTGGAGGGAGGAATCAGGGCGGTTGAGCTGGGTTCGGTGGCATTTGCCCACCCCGATCCCGAGACGGGTGAGACCATTCACCCCCAGATGGAACTGGTCCGCCTGGCCCTTCCCCGCCGAACCTATACGCAAAGCCATCTGGATTACGTGGTGGAAACTCTCTCCCGGATTGACCGGCAAAAGGAGCACCTGCAGGGATTCCGCATCACTTATGCGCCCCCTCTGCTGCGCCACTTTACCGCCAAATTCGAACCCCTCAACCAGTAACATCCGGGACAGCTCAATCCAGCACTTCGATATTCACCAGCACCTTCCGGCGGGGAGTGAAGCACACCCGGTAATTTTTCCCGTTCTCAAAGGCTTGATAAGCCCGCTCTCCAACCTGGAATTTCTTCCCTCCGATCACATAGAAGTAGTTTGTCCTGGTTCCCATGTCCTCATCTCGGGATTGTTTGCGCTGTCGGAAACCAACGCCCTCCCAGGTTGCGACCTCCCTGTTCAAAAGATCCATCACTGCTGTTCTCAGGTAATACAAACCGAACAGAGCCAGGGCTTTTCCGCTCAGGATTAAAATGATTGCAGTCGGACTCAGATACTGAAAAACATCCCCCATACTTCGGGCGTCCAGCAGCGGCCGCAAGTATCCGTTTTCTCTGGTTAGGCCGATAAAGGCCAGGAAGAGGGGGAGAAGGATCAAAAAAACTCCGATCAGGATAGGTTTGCTCAATTTGCCGGTTTGCTGCCCGGTAAGGATACCCCGGCATTGTGGGGTAAAGCGCTCAACTGAAAATGATTGACATCCGCCAGCACTTCCGTTAATCCTCTTACCGCTTCTCGTTCGGGCAGAGGACTGAGAACTTCTGCTGAAAGCAGCATCCTGGATTCCGGTAAAAAGAAGAATCGATACTGGACACCGGGTTCCAGGTCGCGCCGACTACCTCGGGTTAATTTCAGGTCTCTTCCCTTGACTGATGCTTGATATTCTCCTCCCTGGAATACAACCTCTCCCCTGCCGGATTCGATCACTCCGGCAGTCAATTCTTCATTGATTTTCCTGGCTTGCTGTTGGCTTCGCTGCCAGGACCAGACCGACCCTGCAGAGATACCCAGAAGGCCAAGCAGGAAGAAAAGCAAAGCATATTGATCCGGGATCTCCAGGCTCCATAAAGAGATAGTGAGGAAAAACCAGAGCCAAACCCAAATTTGCAGCTGCTTCCAGGCTGTGCCGCCTCTCAAAAATTCCAGGTAACTCATCAGTCTCTTTTCCAGAAGGTCTTTTTGTCCCAGTGGTATTTCCCCCTTCCGGTTTGCTTCCACAAATTTGAGATTTTTTAGACTATAATCAGTATAAGGAACCTCAAACAAGGACATATTTTCCTCCTGAGTTGAAGGCAGCTTCTCCAGCCGGGTGGAGTATGCCCTGATTATAGCAATCACCTGGGCCTTCTGCCATCTCTGGCCGCAAAAAAACTGATTTCAGGTAACCTTTTGGGGTTTTTACCATCTAAAGAATTAAAGCTAAGCTTCAGATCTATCACAAGGAGATATACACATGAAATTCAACCAGAATATGGGCAGGATCGACCGCGTCATCAGAATCGCCTTAGCCATTTTTTTCGGATTCCTTTATTTTAGCGGCACAGTCACCGGGATCCTGGGCATCATCTTGCTTGTCCTGGCCGTGGTTTTTATCCTCACCAGCCTATTTTCCTTCTGTCCCCTCTATCTGCCCTTTGACATCACCACAAAAAAATCCTGACTCCCAAGAAAGCAAAAACCGCTTAACGAACGGTGCTGGATCCCAGAATTATTTAACTCACAGCCTTTACACCTCTGCATCGTTTCCAGTTACCCTTTAAGCGCACAAACCGCCAAATGGCGGTTTGTCTGTTTAAGTGCGCTGGGCGGGAATCGAACCCGCACGCCCGTGAAGGCATATGGCCCTCAACCATACCTGTCTGCCAGTTCCAGCACCAGCGCATTCCCCTTACCGGGCCGAGAATGATTTCTCTCTATCCTCAGACCAGCAGAGGTATTATAATCGTCCATAAAGCATTGTCAAGATGAATGAAATCAGGCAAGGAGCACCCGATGCATATTGTTTTAGACGCCATGGGCAGCGACCATCATCCAGGACCCGAGGTTGAAGCTGCCCTGCACTCAGCGGAAAATTTGGATCTCAAGGTTACCCTGGTCGGTCAGGGAGAAAAGGTTCAACCGCTGCTGGCTGAACACAGCAGCCACCCCCTGGTTGATTTTATCCATGCCCCGGAAGTGCTGAAAATGACCGACAAACCCGCCAGGAATGCAAGGCGAAAAGCGGACAACTCCATGGCGGTGGGGATGGATCTGGTAAAAACAGGCCAGGCAGACGCTTTTGTCACCGCCGGCAACACCGGCGGGGCGATGGTCAATGCTCTCTTCCGCCTGGGAAGAATCCAGGGAGTAAAACGCCCCGCCCTGACCACAGTAATACCCACCCGGAAGAGCCAGGCGATCGCTGTCGACATTGGAGCCAACGCTGATTGCAAACCTCTTTTCCTGCTTCAATTCGGGATTATGGGCGCGATTTATGCCCAGAATGTACTCCAGATTGATCACCCCCGGGTAGGATTGCTGTCCAACGGCGAGGAGGAAGGCAAAGGGAACCAGCTGGTCAAGGAGAGTTTTTCACTGTTACTGGAAAGCGGTTTAAACTTTATCGGTAACGTGGAACCCAAAGATTTATTTAATGGAGAAGTTGATGTGATCGTCCATGACGGCTTTACCGGAAACATTTTGATCAAAACCAGCGAATCTGTATCTGCCCTCCTCCTGGATATCTTAAAGGAGGAATTGTCCGCCAGCTTACGGACTAAAATTGGCGCCGCCCTGGCAATGCCCGCTTTCGCTAAAGTTAAAAAGATCCTGGACCCCCGGCAAATTGGAGCCGCTCCCCTGCTGGGGATCAACGGCCTGGTTTTTATCGCTCACGGGCGGTCCGATACAATCGCCCTGATCAACGCCATTCAGCGGGCCAAACAGGCGGTGGAAACTGACCTGCTCCTGAATATCAAGGCAGCGATCCAGGAACAAATGGCAACCCCCACTCAGGAGAGCAGCAGCTAAGGAGCATCACGAATGAAAATTATTACCAACCAAAAAATTGTGGAACGCAACTCAAAAATCGGCCGGTACAGCGGAATCGCCTCATTGGCTATCCTGGCAGGAGGAATGTATCTCAGCTTTCGTTACCAGGAGCAGGTCTGGTACTCCCTGGCTGCGCTGATCCTCGGGTTTACCCTCTCCCAGGTGAGCATCTACTACACCACCCGGTTCGGAGGCAGCTCCCGTCCGGATCAAAAGCTGAACGAAGCCCTCAAAGGTCTGGATGACCGCTATGCAATTTATCATTATTCATCCCCTGTGACCCACCTGCTGGTGGGTCCAGCCGGGATCTGGTGTTTGTTACCCTACCATCAAAAAGGAGTCATCACCTACGACGAACAAAAGGAAAAATGGCAGAGGAAAGGGGGAAACTTTTACCTCAAATTTTTCGCTCAAGACAGCATTGGCCGTCCCGCCCTGGAAATTGAAGCCGCTCAAAAGAACCTTCGGAAAGAACTCGCTAAAATCCCTGATTTTGAAATACCCGAGATCCGGGCTGGCCTGATCTTTACCCATGACCAGGCGGAAGTCAATGTCGAAAACGCCCCTCACCCCACATTGCATATGCTGCAGTTGAAAAAAGTGATCCGTAAAGAAGCAAAAGGGGACAATTCTTTGTCCATGAGCGTTGTCAAGACTGTTCAAGACGCTCTGGACTTAAAAAGCTGAGCTGTGGCAGGTTTCCGACCTGCTGACGTTCCCATAACCAACGGGGCTGCAGGATAATCTGCAGCCCCGTTTGATTTAATCATTATCCCAGGGAAAAGTCTTATTCGTTAAGGAATGCCTTCAAAGCTTCCCGACTGATCCGGTATGCCTGACCGATCTTTTTACCTTTCAACTCACCGGCCTCAATCGCGGCGACCACATCTTCCTCAGCTACCTTGAGGAATTCAGCAGCTTCCCGCGGGCTCATCACCTCCGGCATTCCCCCTCCACCAGCGGTCTGCCCCCCAGATCCGCCCATATCCTGCAGGGAGCGGTTGATAATGTTTCCCACACCCATCCCTGCCCCGATGCCTGCGGTTAACCCTGCCCCTCCACTCGGATTCTGGGCTGCCTCCAGCAGGGCATCTGCTGCCTGCAGGCGGGTATAGGTTTCTGTGTCCAGCACACCCATATCCCGCAGTTCTTTGACCGATTTTTCGGACGGCCGCAGGCTGGCAATCAGGAAGGTCTTTAAATCCAGCCCCAATCCTTCAAAACTTTCACTGGCTTTTGACCTCACGGCCGCGCTCAGCTCGGATACCAGTCCGGTGAGATCGGTCACATCCTTTTTACGGGCTGTTTCCCCGAGTAAATCTGTCAAGATAGTCAATAATATATCGCGAAGGCGGTTCTCAATATCTTCTGTTCGGAAAACGCCCTGAGCCCCCACTAATTGGTTCACAAACTGCTGCGGTTCAGCGATTTGATACCCGTAAGTTCCAAACCCCTTTAACAACGCCACCCCCAAGCCCATCCCGGGATTCTTCACGATGATCGGCTGGGGGGTTCCCCATTTCTGATCGGGAAATTCCCGGCGGGACACAAAGTACACTTCAGCCGTAAAGGGGGTTTGTCCCGAAAATGCTTTTTCAATAACACCAATCAACAGGGGAATGTTCGCTGTGGTGATCGTATGCCTGCCCGGGCCAAAAGTATCTAATGCCTTTCCATCCCGGAAAAAAACTGCGCTTTGCGACTCGCGAACGATAACCTGAGAACCAATCCGGAAATCACCCGATGTCCCTTCTGGAAATCGATGAATGAGCTCATCTTTCATCTCATTGGGATATTCAATCACATCAAATATTCTCGCCATTTTCCTGTCTCCTCTTTAGATTATTATTCGGTGGTAATTACATTTTTCCGGTTGTCCGCCAGGTTGATAAGTTCCCGGGCCTGTCTGTTTAACTCTGCAATCAACGACTGCACTTCCGGTTCGTTGTCCGCTGCTTCCAAAGACAACAGGATTTCTTCCATTTTGTTTGCCCCTGCTAACAGCGATTGATCATATTCATACAATTTGTCCAGGGTTTCCTCATCCACCCGCACCGCCGCAAAAAAGCTAGAATAACCGTAAGCCGCATTGCGGATCCGATCGATAAAGGTCTGGACTTTCGTGACTACAGATTCCAGGTCATCCAGATATTCCAATGAGCCCTGATCGGTGAGACTGATCTGAACAGCCGAAACTTTGGTCAGGATCTTTCCGTAGCGGTCAGCTACCTCTTCCCGCAGTAATTTATCCGCTGTCCTGCGGTCCTCTTTCTCCAAATAACCTTTGAATCCCGGAACTTTGCTGAGCAAATTTTTCAACGGCCCTCTCTGGGATTGAATTTTGTCCTGATAATCACTCATCGCTCCTCCTTCCAGCAGCTCTAATTGATGTTCTTATTATACACTTAACTCCCGGTTGGACTCAAAGAAGGGTTAGAAAAAATATTACCAGGTCGAGCGGTAATCACCGACCTTGCCGGGCGGAATTGAGGGTTTATAATATTAATATGGATTGCAAAGATAAAATCAATTTATCACAGGAGTAAAAATGAGAGCAGAAAAAATAAACGGCATCTTATCCAGCCTCAACGGCAGTGTAGAATACCAAAATGGCGAGATTAAGGTTCAGGATGAAAAAGCTGTCAGAACAAATATCGAATCCTTGGTCAGGACCTCTGTATTGGACAGCGATCAGGAAACTCGATTCCTGGCCCGCTACTTAATCCGCAAGATCGCGCTGGCTTTGAACATCTATCCCGGCTCTATTAATGATCTCTATTTAGCCCGGGGCCGGGGAGAAGTCCCCAATTCTTTCACCACCCCTGCCATTAATCTGCGCAGCTTATCTTTTTACGCCGCGGAAGCAGTATTTAAATGCGCTGCGGAAATTGATGCAGGAGCCTTTATCTTCGAGTTGGCTCGCTCTGAAACCGGCTATACCGAACAGCGCCCTTCAGAATACGCCGCCAATATCCTTGGTGCCGCGATCGCCAAAGGTCACACCGGTCCCGTGTTTATTCAAGGCGATCATTACCAGTTGTCTGCATCCCGCTACCAGGATGATCCGGAAAGCGAAATGCAGGCAGTCAAAGATCTGACAACCGAGGCGCTGAGTGCCGGTTTTTACAATATCGACATTGATGCTTCCACCCTGGTGGATCTAAGCAAAGACAGCATCCCGGAACAGCAGGTTCAGAACTATGAGCTGACCAGCGTGCTCACTAAATTTATCCGCGATACAGAACCTCAGGACATCACGGTCTCGATCGGGGGAGAAATTGGTGAGGTCGGGGGACATAATTCGACAGAAGAAGAACTGCGGGCCTTCCTCGACGGATATAATGACAAGTTATCAGAAATCGCCCCGGACGCTGAAGGGCTGAGCAAAATCAGCATTCAAACCGGAACATCCCATGGTGGTGTGGTGCTGCCCGACGGCAGCATCAAAGAAGTGAGCGTTGATTTCGAAACCCTCCAGCATCTGGGCCAGGTTTCCAGGGAAAGCTACCAGCTTGGGGGGGCTGTTCAGCATGGCGCTTCAACCCTGCCAGAAACCGCGTTCAACAAATTTGTGGAAGCAGAAGCCCTGGAAGTTCATCTAGCCACAAACTTCCAGAACATACTTTATGACCGCCTTCCGGACGAACTGGTCCAGGAAATCCACGCGTACTTGGACGAGAACCACGACCATGAACGAAAGCCGGAGCAAACCGATGAGCAGTTCTACTATAAAACCCGTAAACGGGCTCTGGGTACCTTCAAAGACCAGATCTGGTCATTATCCGAGGATAAAATCCAGGAAATAGCCTCCGCCTGGGAAACCCAGTTCAGGGATTTGTTCGACCGCCTCTCGCTGGCCGACACCGCTCAATATGTCCAAAACCACGTGCAGCCGGTGAGGGTCCAGCCTGACCTCAACGATTATCTGCTGGGTGGGATAGAACCCGAAGACACCTCAGACCTGGCAGATTGATATGCCTGTTTCCGATCAAGGCGTGAGCACAGACCGCTACACACTGATCCCCCGCACACTGATCTTTCTCACCCGCGGGGAATCAGTGCTGCTCCTTAAGGGAGCGGATGATAAGCAAATCTGGCCCGGTGCTTACAATGGAGTGGGCGGACATGTCGAACGCGGCGAAGATGTCATCTCAGCAGCCAGAAGGGAGCTCTTCGAAGAAACCGGGCTCAATGCTGAAACTCTCTGGTTGTGTGGAATCGCCACAATAGACACCGGCCAGGATCCTGGTATTGGCCTGTATATCTTTAAAGGGACCTGCCCCCATGGAAAACCGCGGAAGTCACCTGAAGGCAGCTTAGAATGGGTCCACCGGGAGGAGTTAGGCTCCAAACCCCTGGTGGAAGATTTGCCCGAGCTCCTACCCTTAATTCTGGAAAGAAAACCTGAGGACCCCCCTTTTGCCGCTCAATACCATTATAACCAAGATGAGCAGCTTCAGATTTCCTTCGCTCCCCTGAACTGAAGCAGCCATTCCCCCGTACTCCTCGGACCAGGGAAAATTAGTCTTCCGCGAAAATTGGCAGGTAAAAGAGCAGTTCCGTGCTGCCGTATTCCCGACGATCAAACAGTTTCAAACGGTTTAAACCCAACGGTTGATACTCTACCGGATCAATCTGGACGATCACCCAGGTATCTTCCCAGCACCAGCCGATATTCTCCTGAATTTTTTCTAAGGAAGCTGACCACAACTCGTGATACTGGGGCGGAGCAATATAAATAAAATCAAATTTTCTGTCCGGTTCCTTTTCCAACATCCGGAAGGCATCTGTGTGCCAGACCTCAGCCTGTGCGGATAAACCTGTATGTCCCAGGTTGGCGTGAATGGTTTTTATCGCCGCGGAATGGATATCAACAAAACGAACAAAACTCGCGCCCCTGCTTAATGCCTCAATTCCCACACTTCCCGTACCCCCGAACAAATCTAACCAGGAAGAATTGATCACATAGGGTGCCACAATATTGAACACGGATTCTTTGACAACTGCCATCACGGGACGGGTAATGCCCCCGGGAACCGATTTGAGGTTAAACCCCCCCACTTTGCCGGCAATGACTGATAAGTTTCCCATCTACCTTTCATCCTTCCCCTCGACCGGGCCGATAATCTCTGTCAGGGAGTCCTCAAGCAATTTTGTCTCCGTATCCTGATCCTGCAAATAATCTTCAATAAATGGAGAACGCCGGAGGCGCAAAGCCATCGGGGCCACCGCACGCAAATCCTCGCCGTTTACTTCCATCCTGGCATCGGCGACAGCGTGAGCCCGAGCTGCTTCAAAAAGGGTGAGCTCCGCCCGCAGGGAATCAATTTTCATCCGTTCGATCAATTCCAACCCGGCTTGAGCGACCTCATCAGGGAGGATAACCTCGGGCAGCCGATCTCTGTTAGCCTGTATTTCCTGCCGGAGGAGATGAGTATCCCGGGCATACAACGCAGAAAATGCTCTTTTGTTTTCCTGGTAGGTCCGGGTACGCTGGTAAGCTGTCAGACGGTCTTCTTTTCCGGTTAAACCTTCCACAACCACCCGTAAGCCAAATCGGTCCATAATCTGCGGACGCAATCGACCTTCCTCGGGGTTCATCGAACCGATCAAGGTGAATTTAGAACGATAGGTAGCGGACATCGCCCCCCTCCTGACCGTATATTGCCCTTGAGCGGCGGCATCAAGGATCACGTCAACCACATCATCCGCCAGCATATTGACCTCATCGACATAAAGCAGGTTGCGGTCAGCCCGGGAAAGGATCCCCCTTTTCAAGCGCATCCGTTTGTTGATCTTAGCCCGGGGATCCAACCCTCCCACCACGTCCTCCAGGGATGCGTTCAAAGGCAGTTCCACCAGACGGACGTTTTCTTCCCGGGAAAGAGGTTCATTTTGCCCGTACTTTTCAGCACAGGTAGGACAAACCGCATCAACACCCCCCACCTCAATATCTTCTTCCAGACAACCGTAATAACACAGACTGCGTTTAACTTTGGGGAGTAAATTTACCAGACTGCGCACAGCCGTGGTCTTGCCGGTACCCCGGGGGCCAACCAGCAGTACGCCGGCCAGATTGGGATTCAACAGGGAAAGCAGAAGGGCCAACTTCATTTCATCCTGCCCTACCAGGGCTAAAAAGGGGAAAGGAACATTTTCGGCCAATCCTGCATCTTCCAGATCCTGGTCGTCCAGGGAACGGACGCCGGACGCCCGATCCAACAGCTCCTGAAGAGATCCCACCTCGGTAATCAGTTCCGGTTCTCCGCTTGTCCTGGTTTGCTTTTCATTATCTTCCATGATCATTTTCCTAGCTTCCAGCGGCTAAACATCAATTAACATTATACTCGGTTTCCAGGGAAAGGATCTTTCCCCGCGCAGATCAGGCCCGGGTGGAGAGTGGAAAACAAAGGATCACAGTCATGATCTTACCCCTCAAGCAGGATTTGTTTCTATCCCGAACACAGCACCCGCGAAGTTCACCGGCACGGAGGAGCATGCTGCGAACCAGGAATTGGTTTGCGTAACATGCGGGGGATTTAACCCGGAACGGATAGGGGCTGTGATCTTTTTACCGGATTCCGTTATGGAAGAGGATAATACCCCCTTTTCTTTCCACCCTTTCTGGTATAAAAATTCTGGAGCGCTTCAGTCAGGGATCAATCAACATCGTTGTAAGTCCAATAGCGGTTGACATAAAAATTCCAGAACATGACTACCACCACGGCAACACCGAGGGCAAAGGTGTATCCCAGTCGATCCGCTGTTACCAGCCAGAAAGGCAGGATCTCAAAACCTTCAAACAATTGGCGGAGAGGCCCTTCCAGGGAGGCAAAAATGGGAGTCCTGATCCCTAAACCGACGATATTGACCAGAAAAAAAGTGGTCAGCTGATGATGAAACGGCTTAGAACGGGAATCCGGATAGGTCCAGAAGCGGTTCCAGATAAAGTTACTGCTGATAGCGGCCGTAAAAGACAAAACGCTGGCCAGAACAGCATTCATGCCCAGCACACTGACCAGCAGGTGAAAGGTGCCAAAATCAACCCCGGCTCCAAAAGTCCCTACCAGCGCAAACTTCAAAAATCTTTCTTTTTCCCGTTCATCGGTAACGATGCTGCTGAGTTTCATCACGTTTAGAGGTTTTCTTGAAAATAGGGCAGTGTTCTGGATAAACCTTCCTGCAGACCGACCTCGGGCTCCCATCCCAGCACCTCCCGGGCCCGGCTGATATCCGGGCGGCGGCGTTGAGGATCTCCCTCTCCCCTCTTTTCCGGCAGCATCCTGAACTCTTCCGGGTTGTTCAGCATGCTGTTCACCGTCCGGGCCAGCTCGAGGATAGTCATTTCCTGGGGGTTGCCAATATTTACCGGCCGGGTTTCTTCCGACATCAATAAACGGTAAATCCCTTCAATCAGGTCATCCACAAAACAAAAACTCCGGGTTTGGGTTCCATCTCCAAATACGGTAAGACGTTTACCCTGCAGGGCTTGCTTGATGAAATTTGGAACAACCCGGCCGTCATCCAGCCGCATCCGGGGTCCATAAGTGTTAAAAATGCGGACAATCCGGGTATCAATCCCATGGTAGCGGTGATAAGCCAGGGTCAGAGCTTCCGCAAAGCGCTTGGCCTCATCGTAGACAGACCGTTCACCTACCGGATTAACATGCCCCCAATAGTCTTCATCCTGGGGATGAACCTGGGGATCCCCGTAGATTTCGCTGGTTGAAGCCAGCAAAAACCGGGCTTCAAACGCCCGGGCTACACCGAGAGTATTATGCGTCCCCAGCGCTCCAGCCTTCATGGTCTGGATAGGCAGGTTCACATAACCATAAGGAGAGTTCGGATTAGGACTGGCCGGAGAGGCAAAGTGCATCACCGCATCCAGCTGGTTTCCGGGCACAAAAATAAATTCAGAAACATCATGGCGGATGAAGGAAAAGTTTTCCTGATTGGCTAAATGAGCCAGATTTTCTGGCCGCCCGGTGATAAAATTATCCATTCCAATTACCTGGTGTCCCTCTGCTAACAGACGATCACAAAGGTGTGAACCCAGAAATCCGGCCGCTCCAGTAACTAAAATCCTCATTTTGTTTCCTCACTTTTTCATCTCAATATTTTCGTTGATCAGCACAGGGAACTTCCACCGGCGCAGGGGTTTTACCAATCCAGCCGCTGCACCCTTCCATCCCCGGTAACCTGATTTGCTTCCCCGGTGCCAGGATCAAGGATCCAGATGTTGTTCTGATAGAGCACAGCCAGGGGGTAACCTTCCTGAGCTGAAGATTGCCGCGGTCCCCAGGCCCCCCAGCCCCGGCGGGGTTCTAACCCAGACATATCCAGCGAGGGAAATATCACCCGCTGGTTGGATCCGTCGCGGTCCATAACTGCAATCCGATAGGAACTGGTTTCACTCATTTCAGGCAGCGCGGCCTGCAAATAAGCCAATTGAAATCCCTTTTCTCCTGTCCTTTTTTCCACCAGCGGAGAAGGAAGCGGGTAAGCAAACATCCCTACGTTTTCCTTGAGTTTAATCGCAAATCCGCTCTCCAGAGGTATCGCCACCAGATCAAAATAGGGAGATCCCTCAGCCGAGTCAGATTCAGGATCTCCGGCATGTTGAACTGTATAAAGCACATTTCCCCGGGGTCCGATCCCCAATCCCGGCATCCAGGCCCAGTCTCCCCGGGTGTTAAAGGGAATTAAATCCAGCAGTGTCCTTTTTTCCCCGGACTCAATATTAATCACACCAACCTGATCCGGGCTGGCATAGACCACGGAGCTGCCATCCCGTATATATTCAAAGTCTGTTCCCCACCAACCATACACACCCCCATAATTTGTTTCCTGAATAACCTCGCTGACCTCTGTCCACCCGGTAAGGCTAAAACGTTTAATCACCAAATCATTATTGGCCTGCCAGCCGGGAGCTGCAACCCGGGATTCAACAGTGGAATAAACCACTTCCTGAACCGATCCCGGCACCCAGTCGGCAAAATGAATCACATTGCTGACCTCAAGATCAATCAGCTCCTGCTCTTCTCCGGAGATGTTCGCTGCCCAAAGGGTGTTTATCACCCCTTCTTCGTCAACTTTCCGGGTAAAAAGCAGCCATTCTCCGTTATCTGACAACTGGAAAATCCGCCCATCCAGGTCCCCCGTGGCCACGGCCAGAGAGCGGTTGGAAGAGGAGTTTTCCATTTTCCAGGCATTACCATCCGATAGATAGACCAAACTTCCCGGAAGGTTGACAGAACCAATAGCAGCCTGCCTCCCGATCAGGATAATTTCATCAACGGGTTCTTCCACGGTCACCCGGTTAATTTGTTCATACGACACTTCTTCACCGTTTTCCAGCACCCGTAAATATGCCGCTTCTTCCAGGCCGTTTTTTCCTGCCTGTAATAACTGCTCTTCCCCCTCGGGAAGGTTTTCTGTCGGTTGACGAATTACCTGATAAGGAATGACCTGCTCAACGGTCTGATATTCTTCTTCCACCCGGATGACTTGGACCAGAGCATCCTCTTCCAGGATGGTCGATGCAGAAGGTTCCACCCTGTCTTTCCCTTCCAGCGTCAGCCCGGCAGCATCGAGCCCATCCTGGACTGTGCTCCCTGCTGGGATCTCAATGCTGAACTCACTGGCCCCATCCTCAACCGTCAGGTTGATCTGTTTACGCGGTGCAGAAAGCTGGGGAGCTCCGCATGCCGCTCCCACCAGCGCAAGGCCAATAATCAAGACCAGGAGAAAAGAGTGATGGTATAATTTCATGTCAGTAAGTTTACACTTTCAAAAGTCATTTGTTAATTGCATTCACCTAAACCAAGATTATAGCATGGCAGAAGAAAATAACCCAAACTCACCGCCCCAAAAAGGACTTCCCCTCACCGCCCAGGTTGAAGCCATCCTTTTTGTAGCCCCAGAACCCATCAGCCCCTATCAGATCGGGACGATCCTTGATCAAACCCCACATACCATTGAAAACATCTTAGAAGAGTTAAACGATCACTACCGGGGACGAGGGATTCGCCTGCAATATCATGATAACAAAGTTCAACTAACTTCAGCTCCTGAATCTGCCGAAGTTATTGAACACTTCTTAAACGTAGAATCCACCACCACATTAAGTCAGGCGGCCCTGGAAACCCTCTCCATCATCGCCTACCAGCAGCCGATCACCCGACCCCAGATCGATGCCATCCGGGGAGTAAACAGCGATGGCGTGCTGCGCACATTAATGAGCAGAGGCCTGGTGGAAGATGTCGGGAGAGCCGAAGGACCCGGGCGCCCCATTCTATACAGCGCCAGCTCAGAATTCTTGAGATACTTCGGCCTGACCTCGTTTGAAGAGCTCCCCCCGTTGGATATCGAAGAGTTTATCGAAGAGAAGGAAGAAGAATTGGTAGATCCCCAGGTATTAAAAGATTAACCGGTTCTTTTCACCCTTCAGCGCCATACCCATTAGGAATATTAACCATTTATGGAAAAAAGACTCCAGAAAATTTTGGCCCGATCAGGTTATGGATCTCGACGAGCTTGCGAGGAGATCATCTCAGCCGGCAGGGTGAAAGTAAACGGAGTGCGGGCTACCCTGGGGGACAAAGCCAATCGAGAAGAGGACACCATCACCGTGGATGGTAATCCGATTCCCCGGGCTGAACCTTTCCGCTATATCGCGCTGCACAAGCCCCCAGGCGTTTTATCCACAGTGCAGTCCCCTGATCCCCGACCAACAGTCCGGGATCTCGTCAAGGTTCCCGGCAGGCTGTATCCTGTGGGAAGGCTGGACGTAGATAGTGAAGGTTTGATCCTGATGACCAATGACGGTAAACTCACCAACCGCCTGACCCATCCTCGCTACGAACATGAAAAAGAATACCGGGTGCTGGTTTCTCAAAGACCGAATCAAGGACAACTGCAAGCCTGGCGGCAGGGGATCACTTTAGAGGGAGGTCATCATACTCTCCCGACGAAAATCTGGATAGAAAAATCCACCCAGGCGGGAACCTGGTTAGGCGTCATCCTCAAAGAAGGACAAAAGCGGCAGATCAAACAGATGGGCCGCAGCACCGATCTGACGGTCAAACGATTGATCAGGGTGAGGATTGCCAGCCTGGAATTGGGTAAATTAAAACCAGGAAAGTGGCGGGAACTGACCGAGAGGGAAATAAACCAGCTAAAAGGATGACCACAAAGGGACAGCTATGGAGAATAAAAACACCGTGAAGTCCACAACCTGGCTAGATAAACCTGTTATCGGCAATGTCAAAATATCCTGGGAGATGATCATCTTCGGATTGATCATCATCCTGGCCGTGATCAGCCGTTTTTATGACCTGGGAGCCCGGGTGATAAGCCACGATGAGACCTCCCATGTTTATTATGCCTGGAGGCTTTTCCGGGGAATGGGATACAGTCACGATCCTATTACCCATGGACCCTTTCAATTCCATTTTCTCGCCTTTATTTATTTCCTTTTTGGCGATGGAGACTTCACCGCCAGGATCCCCGCCGCTCTCACCAGCGTGGCGACCATTATCTTTTTATGGCAGTACCGCCGCTACCTGGGCAAATGGGGCACCCTGGCTGCCGCTTTGATGACCCTAATTTCGCCTTTCATGCTTTATTACGGCCGCTATGTGCGCAATGAATCCTTTGTCGCCCTTTTTGGCGTGATCACTTTATGGGCTATCCTTCGCTACCTGGAAACCAGCGCTCCCCGTTATCTGTATTGGTTAACAGCGGCAACCATGCTGCACTTTACCACCAAGGAAACCGCCTTTATCTACACTGCTCAGGCCATGATCTTTCTCGGCCTGGTTTATATCTATCAGCTCTCCCGGCGTTCCTGGACCCTGCCGGGATACCGCCGGATCTTTTTCAGCGCGTTAATCCTGAGTGCAGCTTTACTGGGGATCGCTTTTACCCTGAAAACTGTCACCCCGCCGCCGCCCGCCGCCGATGAATCTTCCAACCTGCCACTCGCCGTTCTCCTCCCCCTGGCCCTCAGCGCGCTTTCCCTGCTAACAGCCCTGTTCTTTTCGATCCGGGGTTACTCCTGGAACAAGCTCAAGCAGCTGCCCTCATTCAGCGCCATGCTCCTCCTGGGGACCCTGGTCCTCCCCCAGCTGGCCCCTTTCCCCTCCCGGATGCTGGAATGGAACCCGTTAGATTATTCAACGCCAGGAATGCTCAGGACCGGAATCCTGATTGGCGTTCTCTCCATGCTCGCTGTAGCCATTGGTATCCTCTGGAACAGCCGGGAATGGTTGATCAACGCGGCTATCTTCTATATTCCCTTTACTATTTTTTACACCACCGTGTTCACCAATGGACCGGGGTTCTTTACCGGGCTGGTAGGTTCCCTGGGTTATTGGCTGGATCAGCAGGGAGTAGAACGGGGCAGCCAACCCTGGTACTATTACTGGTTGATCCAAATTCCCCTCTATGAATATCTCCCCGCCCTGGGCAGCCTGGGGGCCCTGATCGGCGGCTTGATCGCCAAATGGAAGGAAAGAGCTCAAAAAGTCAGCCCGGACCCCCCCGAAAAACCCGGTCGGAGCGCACCGGTTTTTGCCCTTCTGGCTTTCTGGGTATTAACCAGCCTGATCGCTTATCCCATCGCTGGAGAAAAGATGCCCTGGCTCACTGTGCACATCGCTTTCCCCATGATCCTGCTGGCAGCATGGGGTTTAAATCAAATAATCACCAGCTTCAATTACCACCGCTTCCGGGAAAATAATGGCTGGGTGACCATGGGCCTTATCCTGGTTTTTTTGATCAGCCTGGTCAGCACTTTGGGCACTCTGTTCTCTCCCAACCCTCCTTTTCAAGGTCAGGAACTCCAGCAGCTGAGGAACACAGGGACCTTCCTGACTACCTTGTTGATCACTGCAGCCAGCGGAGTCGGACTCTGGTATTTACTCAAACAATGGTCTCTGGGGCAGTTTCTAATTTCCAGCGCTCTGGTGGTTTTCCTCCTTCTGTCTGTCCTCACCACTCATCATGCTGTGCTCGCAGCTTATATCAACTACGACAACCCCACAGAATATCTGGTTTATGCGCACGGTGCCCGGGGAGTCAAAGAAGCCCTCGCCCAAATTGAAGATATTTCCCTACGGACCACGGATGGACTGGCTGTGGAAGTGGCTTTTGACAATGAAACTACTTATCCCTATTGGTGGTACCTCCGGAATTATGAAAATCAGCGCTATTACGCAGAAAGCCCCACCCGGGATTTAAGGTCAGCCCCGGTGATCCTGGTGGGCAATGACAATTTCAGCAAAATCGAACCCGTTGTCGGGAATGCCTATTACGCTTATCAATACAACCGAATTGTCTGGCCCAATCAGGATTACTACAACCTGAATTGGGAAAGAATCCGCAATGCCCTCACCAATCCTGACATGAGGAACGCTATTTCGAAAATCTGGTTGAACAGAGATTACTCAAAATATGCTCAAGTCACTGGAAAAGATTTTTCTTTGGCCAACTGGAGTCCTGCCGACACCATGAGGTTGTACATCCGGAAGGATATCGCTGCCAAAGTGTGGAATTACGGGCCAGCCGATCTGGATTTTTCAGAAATTGAAGCCGATCCCTATGAAGGAAAGGAAATCGCCCTCAACCCGGACCTCACTCTGGAACAGGTCAACCTCAACCAACCGAGGAACCTTGCCGTCTCCCCCGACGGCACCCTTTATGTGCTTGACACTGGAAACCACCGGGTGCTTCACCTCTCCGCTGAGGGCGAAGTACTCAACACCTGGGGTTCCTTCAGCGCCGGGGAAGGAGAAATTGGTCCTGAAGGCACATTTAATGAACCGTGGGGGATCGCCCTGGGGTCTGATGGCTCAGTTTATGTGGCCGATACCTGGAACCACAGGATTCAAAAATTTGACCCGAACGGCAGCTTCCTCACCAGCTGGGGCAGGTTCGGACAAAATGAGACCCCTGACGCTTTCTGGGGGCCGCGGGACGTAGCGGTGGACGACCAGGGTCATGTTTACGTCAGCGACACCGGCAATAAACGCATAGCTGTCTTCGACTCCCAGGGGAATTTCCTGCTCGATTTCGGACAGGGCGGGTTAGGGAACAGCGAGTTCTCAGAACCAGTCGGCTTGGCCCTGGATCAGACGGGCAGGCTTTACGTAGCAGATACCTGGAACCAGCGGATCCAGGTCTTCTCACCCGACGAGCAGGGAATCGCCAGGCTGTTTGATACCAAATGGGACATCCTGGGATGGTATGGCCAATCCCTGGAAAACAAACCCTATCTGGCCGTGGACGGGGAAGACCGGGTATTTGTCACCGACCCGGAGGGAGCCAGGATCCTGGTGTTTACTGACCGGGGGGATTTCCTCCATTACTGGGGACAAACAGGCAGCGGTTTGACCGACCTGAACCTTCCCATCGGCCTGGACACAGACGGTCAGGGTGGAATCTGGATAGCGGACACCAAGAATAACCGCCTGGTGCATTACCCGCTGCCCGCGCCCTGAGGTGAATAACAGCTGATCCAGATCAACAAGTCAATCCCCTTACCTAAACGGTAGATGGCTTCCACTGCCAGGAATCAGCGGCTGGGCTGTCCTGCTAATGCCGGAACTGAATATCTTCACCGGCGGAAACCAGGAGAATGTAAGCCTCTCCTCTCAAAGGTCATGCTTAGAACAGGACACTCATCCTATTATCTCCCCTCCGGGAGCTTCCACCTTTTGCCCGTGATATAATTTTCTCTGCAAATTCGATAGAAAAAATCCCCTGAAATTGGTTTGGAGACTGCAGCTATGAAACTTCATGAATATTTATCCAAAAGGATATTCGCGGATTACGGGGTTCCCATACCCCTGGGAAAGGTCGCCTCAAAACCCGCAGAAGCAGAAGAAATCGCCCGGGAATTAGGGGGGAAGGTGATCGTAAAATCCCAGGTGTTGGTCGGTGGAAGAGGAAAAGCGGGCGGAATCCGCCTGGCTGATGATCCCTCCTCCGCCCGGCAAGTGGCCGAGGACATCCTGGGGATGAAAATCAAAGGTTTACCTGTCCGGAAAGTCTTACTTGATCAGGCGGTTCAGATCCAGGACGAGATCTACCTGGGGATCACGAATGATCGGGGGGCACGAAAACCGGTGATTATGGCTTCTTCCGAAGGGGGAGTGGACATTGAAGAGGTGGCCTCCAAGACGCCCGAGAAAATCATCAAATGCCACATCGACCCTATGATGGGATTACAGAATTACCAATCCCGTGACTTAGCCGCCGGCATCGATCTCCCCCGGAAATTCTGGAAAGATTTTGGAAATATCGCCCATGGCCTGTGGGAAGCATATAAGGAAAGCGACGCAAACCTGGCTGAAATTAACCCTCTGGTAATTACCGGGGATGGACAGCTGCTGGCAGTGGATGGCAAGATGGTTATAGATGACAACGCCCTGTTCCGCCACCCCGAGTTAGAAAAAATGCGGGACACTGATGTAGACGCCCCGGCTGAAATCGAAGCCCGAGAACACGGTCTGTCTTACATCAAGCTGGATGGTGATATCGGCTGCATGGTCAATGGAGCCGGATTGGCGATGACCACCATGGATATCATTAAACTGTTTGGAGGGGAACCAGCTAACTTCCTGGATATCGGTGGTGGAGCCAGCGCAGAAAAAGTTGCCGCTGCGCTGCGGATCATCCTTTCTGACTCCAGCGTAAAAGCCATCCTGTTTAATATTTTCGGGGGGATCACCCGGTGTGATCTGGTTGCCCAGGGTATCCTAGATGCCCTGGAAGAGATCGACACCGAAGTGCCTATGGTGGTCCGGCTGGTGGGCACCAATGCCAAGGAAGGACGGCAGCTGCTGGCGGATGCGGACATGGCAACCGCAGAAACCTTGGCTGAAGCAGCAAAAATGGCTGTTGCCGCAGCCCAGGAATAACGAACGAGATCTTAGCAACCGTGGAGAAAATTAATGAGTATCTTAGTTGATAAGAACACACGCTTATTAGTCCAGGGCATCACCGGACAAGAAGGTTTATTCCATACTGAACGGATGGTTGATTATGGAACCAATGTGGTTTCGGGGGTAACCCCGGGCAAGGGGGGAGAATGGGTGTTAAATGGAAAAATCCCGGTCTTTGATTCCGTGAAAATTGCCCGGCAAGCAACAGGAGCTAACACCTCAGTGATCTTTGTGCCGGCGCGCTTTGCCGCAGATGCGATGTACGAAGCAGCCGACGCAGGGATGGAAACCATTGTTTGCATCTCAGAAGGCGTGCCGGTCCATGACATGATGCGGGTCAGACAATTTCTGGACCGCAGGGAAGTGAGATTAGTCGGTCCTAATTGTCCGGGAATCCTCACCCCGGGGGAAGCTAAAGTGGGGATTATCCCCGGAAACATCGCGATCCCCGGAAACATCGGCGTGGTTTCCCGATCGGGCACTCTGACTTATGAGGTGCTCTATGCGTTAATGAACCTGGATATGGGTGTGAGCACCTGTGTGGGTATTGGCGGAGATCCCATCAACGGCACAAACTTTATCGATACCCTGCAGATGTTCCAGGAAGACCCGCAAACCGAAAAGATCGTGCTGATCGGTGAAATCGGAGGCACGGACGAAGAAAAGGCTGCTGAGTTTATCTCAAAATATGTCACCAAACCTACGGCTGCCTTTATCGCCGGGCAAACCGCCCCCCCGGGAAAACGGATGGGGCACGCTGGAGCGATCGTTCAGGGTGGAACCGGATTGGCCATAGACAAAATCCAGGCTTTGAAAGCAGCCGGGGTGAAAGTAGCCCAACACCCGGAGGAAATTCCCACCTTGCTTTAGGCGTGTTAAGATAAATAAAAAAGTCTGTCTAAAAACGACAGACTTTTTTATTTAATTGAGATTGATTTGTGCTTACATTTTTTCGTCAATAAAAGCAACTGCATCCCCGACCGTGGTGATCTTCTGGGCATCTTCATCAGAAATTTCACCACCAAATTCATCTTCAAATTCCATAATTAATTCCACCAAATCCAATGAATCCGCCTCCAGATCTTCCCTGAAGCGGGCATCCTGGGTAACCCGGGCAGGATCAATTGCCAGTAAATCTACAATAATACCTTTTACTCGCTCAAATGTATCGGTCATCGCCTAATCTCCTTCGCTTAACTGAACATCTGCTGTCAATAATTTGCTTCATGATAACATATTAATTATAGTTATGCACGCCCCCCGATTGACCTGTGCCTATTGTAATCGCGCCGGGAAGCGTGTCAAGGATCAGTTCCACATAGCCGGGAAAGTTGACACTCGTTTAGCAGACTGATACCATTGCATCAATGAATAGGATCTGGCTATGAGCAAGAAACCATCAATTTCTTCCCGGAAAAAAGACCATCTCCGGATCAACCTTGAAGAGGATGTATCTTCCGGGCTGACCACGGGACTGGAAAATTACCGGTTCAGGCATCAGGCACTGCCCGAGGTTAACCTGAAAGACGTTGATCTTTCCCTAACTCTATACGATAAAAAAATTAAAGCCCCTGTGCTGATATCTTCCATGACCGGGGGAGCAGAAGAAGCAGGTAGAATCAATCGGAATTTAGCTGCAGCGGCCCAGGAAATGAGCATCCCGCTGGGCGTTGGTTCCCAACGAGCGGCTTTACAGAACCCAGATCTTCAATCTTCTTTTCAGATCCGGGATACAGCGCCCGACATATTACTCTTCGCCAACCTCGGCGCCGTTCAATTCAACTACCGCCTGGGCGTAGAGGACTGCCGGAGAGCCGTGGAAATGATCGAAGCGGATGCCCTGATCCTCCATCTAAACCCTCTTCAGGAAGCGCTGCAGCCCGAAGGAGACACCAACTGGAAAGGGATCCTGGATGGCATCAGCGAGGTGTGCAGCAGTTTAGAGGTTCCAGTGATCGCCAAAGAAGTTGGCTGGGGTATTTCAGCCCGGGCCGCTAAGCAGCTGTGGGAAGCGGGAGTAACGGCAGTAGATGTCGCTGGCGCCGGCGGTACTTCCTGGTCAGAGGTAGAAATGCACCGGGCCAGGACCGAATCCCAACGACGGATTGCTTCCACATTCATCAATTGGGGCATACCCACAGCTGAATCCATTAACCTGGTAAAATCCGCGGTTCCGGATCTACAAATCTTTGCCTCCGGCGGCTTGCGTTCCGGGGTTGATCTGGCCAAGTGCCTGGCCCTGGGTGCCACTCTGGGAGGGATGGCCGGTCCTTTCCTCCAGGCTGCCAACCACTCAGCGGAAAGCGTGGTTGAAGCTATCCAGGTCATAAAAAAAGAACTTGAAATTACTTTGTTTGCCGCTGGAGCTGAAAATTTGCAAGAATTAGCAAAAATTGAATTGATTTCTACAGGTATGCACCGATGACTGCCCTGCTGCCCGATCACCAGCAGTTAATCACAGCCATGAGATCCGCAGTTGATGATCAGCTGCAGAATATTGTTGCCCTTTCCGGCGAAAATGGCGCAACCCAACTGCATACCATGCTCGCTTATCAAATGGGATGGACTGGAGAAGGTGACCTGACCCAGGCCAGCGGCAAAGGCATCCGACCGCTGCTGGTTTTGTTGACTGCAGAGGCCCTCGGGGGCACCTGGAACCAGGCTCTTTCCGGTGCCTGTGCGGTCGAACTGCTGCATAATTTTTCCCTGATCCACGATGATATTGAAGACCAGAGTGATACCCGGCGGGGAAGGCCCACCCTGTGGAAGAAATGGGGAATTGCCCAAGCGATTAACACCGGAGACGCCATGTTTTCCCTGGCAGGTATCGGGCTGCTGGGTTTGTCCGAATCTCTATCCCAGGAAACAACACTGAAAGCGGGCAGGATTTTTCATCAAACCTGTCTGCGCCTCACTCAGGGGCAACACCTGGATATCGCTTTTGAGGTTCGCCAGAAAATCAACCTTGAGGAATACTGGCAAATGGTAGCTGGAAAAACAGCCGCCCTGATCGCCTTATCCACAGAGTTGGGTGCGATCTGTGCCGGTGCTCCTGCTGACCGCCAGAGTTCACTGCGGGACTTTGGCCATTTTCTGGGCCTGGCCTACCAGGTTCAAGATGACATCCTGGGGATCTGGGGGAAACAGGAGCAAATTGGAAAATCAACCTCGGGGGACTTGATTTCCGGGAAAAAAACCCTTCCTGTCCTTTTCGGCCTTACCCAGGATGAAGTTTTTACCCGGCACTGGACAGCGCAGGGGATCCAGCCAGACGATGTCCCCCAGATGGCCGAACGGTTGGAAGCCATCGGCGCCCGTGCCTATGCCCAGAGTACCGCCGACCGTCTCACCTCAATTTCTTTAGGCCATTTGCAGGATTCCCGGTTGGAAGGAAAAGCAGGGGAGGCTCTCTCCCAGCTGGCTGAAAAACTGCTTAACCGTAAGGTTTGATCCCTTATCTCAAAAAATAACTAAAAACCCGATTCCCCAGCATCCTGCCTTTTGCCGTCAACCGCAGCCGCTCCCCGGCCCATTCCAGCAAACCGGTATCTAACAGCTCCCGGATCGGTTCCCGATAGATCGTTTCCAGATCACGGTTAAACCGCCGGTGAAAGCTCTTCCGGGACACCCCTTCTTCTGTCAGTCGGAGCCCCATAATCATCACCTCGTCCATTTCAGTATCCAGGTCAACTTCCCGGTACCTGGCCGTCGCCGGTGTGCGAGGAAATACCGCATCCGCAGCCTCACCGCGGGCGAGACTGTCCAGGTAGGCATTCAGATCCGAAACATTTTCCGTCCTGACTCCCGCTGCAAAACCATGCGCGGCCACCCCAATCCCCAGATAAGGCATCATCCTCCAGTAAGCTAGATTATGTCGGGATTGGAAACCAGGTTGGGCCCAGTTGGCGATTTCATACTGAAGGAATCCGGCTTCAGCCAGCGCGCGCTCGGCCAGCTCCAACATTTCAGCCCCCTGATCGACATCCGGCTCTGAAAGCAGTCCTTGATTGATATGTTCTGAAATCCGGGTTCCCCTTTCCACGGTCAGAGAATATAAAGAGAGATGGTTTGGTTGCAAGGATATCGCCTGGTTTATTGTCGCCCTCCAGGAAGCTAAATCCTGCTCAGGTAAACCGTAAATTAGATCCAAACTCAGGTTTGCAAACCCCGCCCGGCGAGCCCGATTGACCCCGGACAGCACGTCTTCTGGCGAGTGATTTCTGTCCAGGATTTTCAACAGCTGAGGTTGAGCTGACTGCATCCCCAAACTCAACCGGTTCACACCCGCCCGCCTGATCCCCTCCAGAAAGGTCAGCTTCAGAGACTCTGGATTTGCTTCCAGGGTGATTTCTGCTCCTGTTAATTCACCCAGGTCTTGATCAACAGCCGTCAATATCTCCCGGATCTGCCCGGGTTGAAGCAAAGAAGGGGTGCCGCCTCCAAAAAAAACGCTGGAAATGGGGAGCCGACTGCCCAGGGAACGGGATAGGCTGGAAATTTCCCGGACCAGCGCCTGGACATAATCGGGGATCCGGGCGTTTTGACCGGTATAGGTCACAAAATCACAATAGCTGCACCTGGAACTGCAGAAAGGGATGTGCACATACAGCGCATACGTTTTCATAGTTTCTCAGTATACCACCCCGGGCTTGACCGGGTGTAACCGAACATATGTGCTGCTCTCCCGCAGACAGCTTTCAATCCAGAACGGTTCTGGTATAATTGCCGCTGTCCATGTTAGTCTGAAGTTATTGATAGAGAAAACTGCCTATGGAAAATCAAAATAAACAGCTCTGCCCGACCTGTGGAACCCGGGTTAAACAAGGCGCTGACCGCTGCCTGGTTTGCGGCAGTGCGCTGAGCGGAAAAAAGGAATCTGAGGTTGTCCGGGGCAGCCGGATGCCCGAAATCACCCTGGGGCTCCCCGCCGCTATTGGCCTGGTTACTCTTTTCTTAGCCATTGGCGCCGGGATCATTTACCTTGCCCTCCAGCAAGCGGGTCCGGATAGCAATCAAACCATCACCCCCACAGCTTCTCAAACCATCACCCCCACCCAGACACTCACCCCCCTGGAACCCACAGCGACAGGAACACCGATCCCCAGCCCTACCCCTTTTACTTACACCGTGTCAGCCGGAGACTCCTGCCTGACTATTGCAGCAAGATTTGAAGTCTCCATCAAATCCATCGTCCAGAATAATAATATTCCAGCCTCCTGTGACACCTTGTATGAAGGTCAGGAGCTGCTCATTCCCCACCCCACTCCGACACCTACCTCCTTCCCCACCGCCACACTGAGCGGTCTGGAAGCTACCCAGGCGGCCTGTGACAAGGTCAATTATGAAGTTGAGGAAGGAGACACCCTGAACGGGATTGCCCTCAATTACAACGTCCCGGAAGCTGCGATTAAATCCTTTAACGGGATGGTCAGCAACACAGTCTTTGAAGGGATGAATTTAACCATCCCTCTCTGTGAACGGGCCGCCACACCGGGCCCTTCCCCAACACCCACCCCTCCACCTCCTTACCCTGCTCCCAACCTGCTGCTCCCTCCAGATGGAACTGTATATACGCTCGAGACCGAACAAGTAACCCTGCAGTGGTCTTCTGTTGGTCTGATCAATGAAAATGAAGCTTACGAGATCACGGTTATAGATCTCACCGAAGGTGAGGGCAGAAAACTGGTCGAATATTCAACAGACACCAAGTTTATCGTTCCCTCCACTTTCCGGGCCAGGGACAGCTCACCCCATACCTACCGCTGGGTGGTCAGCACCGTCCGCCAGACCGACGTAGACGAAGATGGTAATCCATTCTGGGAAACTGCCGGAGCGGTCAGTGATCCGCGGGTGTTCACCTGGTCCAGTAATCCAGAAACTGAAGCCACCCCCACCCCTTGATCTGCACTGAAAATCTCGATTTATAAACCACAGAGGCTGCCATTTTCCGGCAGCCTCTTTTGATGACCTTTACCAGCGGTTTCCTCATCCCTTTTGATCAAACCCGGAAGGGACCACTGCCTTTTTCCAGGGTAGTCAGCTGTTTAGAAAAGAGCGTTGTTAACCTGCGTAAGGGCCTCTGCTGAGGGGCGTAAACGTTCTTCAGTCATCCGGTTCAAAGGCTCATCAGGAAGATTTTTAATGGAGACCAGGTTTTCCTGCTGGGTGTTGATGTAAAACAATCCGGTTAATAGAATTCCCTTTTCATCTGCCTCATCCAACAGATTCACAGCTTTTACCCGGCTGGATATATCGTGCCCTTCTTTGATCTTTTTCAACACAATCAAAGACCCATCATGCATGGTGACCGTCTTGGTAGAAGTTTCGTCATAATCAATTTCGATTTCCTCCCGAGGGGGGACATAAGCCAGGTCATGAATAGCAACCTCGTGCTCCCTCCCCCAGGAATAGGAATGATGAGCATCGTCCTCGTTATTGAAGGACACACAGGGGCTGATGACATCAATCACCGCAATACCTTCGTGACTGAGCGCTGCTTTGATAATTTCCCGCAGCTGGCTGACATCACCGGAAAAAGCCCGGGCGATGAAAGTAGCATTGCTGGCCAGAGCTTCGCGGACGATATCGACGGGCATATAGGGGTTTAAACCCTGTTTGCTCAGTTCTAACCCCTGATCTGCGGTGGCTGAAAACTGTCCTTTGGTCAAACCATAGACACCATTATTCTCAATGATATATACCAGGGGTAAGTTCCGGCGCATGACGTGTTTAAACTGACCCATCCCAATACTGGCCGTGTCCCCGTCACCGCTGAAACCTAAAGCTTTCAGAGTATGATCGGCGAAAACAGCGCCAGTGGCGATGGAAGGCATCCGTCCATGCAGTCCATTGAACCCAAAAGAGCGACCCAAAAAGTAGGTGGGGCTTTTACTGGAACACCCTATCCCGCTGAATTTAACGATATTCTCAGGGACCACATTCATCTCATGCATGATGGAAACTATTTGATTGGAGATTGATTCGTGGCCGCAGCCCTTGCAGAGGGTACTTTCCGCGCCCTGGTACTGATCCTTGGTCAATCCAACCTGATTAACTTCTAATTTCCGTTTTCGTTTCGCCATTTTATTGACCCTCCAGGTTTCTGATCTGCTCAACCAGCCAGACGGCGCTTAAGGGCAAACCGTCCAACTTGGCTACAGATGTTAACTTTTCAGCCTCGCCGGGCAAGTCCAGAGAGAGCAGTTGATGCACCTGACCGTCTCGATTCATTTCGATCACATAGAGGCGAGAATGATCTTTCACAAACTGATGAACGCTTTCAGTAAAGGGAACCGCCCGCAGCCGTAAATAATGTGTAGAAATACCCTCTTGCTCTAAAAGATAGCGGGCTTCTTGGATAGCAGGATCAGCAGACCCATACCCGACCAAACCGATATCAGCCTTCTGATCTGATTCTATCTCTGGGGGAGGAACCATCTCCCGGGAACTCTCATACTTGACTGCTAATCGTTCCATTTTTTTCCACCATTCATCAGGGTCTTCTGTGTAACGGGCAAATTCATCATGTCCTGTCCCTCGGGCAAACCAGGCACTTTCCGGATGTTTGTTCCCGGGAAGAGTGCGGTAGGGTATCCCATCCCCGTCCACATCCAGATAACGCCCCCACTTTCCTTTCCACTGCTCGAGATCTTCTTCCCAGAGGATCTTCCCCCGGTCCATGGGTGTTGAGGGATATTCAAAAGGCTCCGTCATCCACTGATTAACCCCCAGGTCCAGATCGCTGAGCACATAGACCGGGGTTTGCAATCGTTCAGCCAGATCAAATGCCTGCCATCCAAACTGGAAACATTCATTGGGAGAGCCCGGGAAGAGGACAATATTTTGAGTATCACCATGCCCCAGATAATGAGCGAGGAGGACATCTCCTTGAGAGGTTCGGGTGGGTAATCCGGTGCTGGGGCCCACCCGCTGTACATCCCAGACCACCAGCGGTGTCTCGGAAAAATAGGCCAGACTGGCAAACTCGGTCATCAGGCTTAACCCCGGGCCCGAGGTGGAAGTCATCGCTCTCAATCCTCCCCACCCTGCTCCCACCACCATGCCGGCAGCTGACAGCTCATCTTCAGCTTGAATAACCGCAAAGGTGTTCTTCCCTGTTTCTGGATCCTTACGCAGTATCGGTAAGTGGTAATTGAGCATATCGGCAATACCGGTTGCCGGAGTGATTGGATACCAGGCCACGAACTGAACCCCACCGAAGGCAGCCCCCAGAGCAGCGGCTTCATTGCCGCTGATCAACTTTAACCCGGCGGTGGCATCCATCGCTTCTACCCGGAAAGGATCTATCTTCTGAAGATTTTCTGTACAGTAATCGATCGTTGATTCCACCATCTGAAAATTCAGCCGAACGGGTTTCTCTTTTCCCCCAAAATGAAATTCCAGCGCCTGGCGGATCATTTCTTGATCAATTCCCAGGATATAGGCGAGAGCGCCCACATAAATCATGTTTGAGACATACGTGGTCAGGGAGCGAGGAATGTCACCTCCCCGGACCAACTTCCTCACCGGGAGGGGATAATGAATAATATCATCCCGCTTAACATCTTTCCGGATGCTGTCATCAGAAATTAACACCCCCCCGGGAGGAAGCAAAGCAACATCATCTTCAAAGCTTTCAGGACACATCGCTACAACCAGATCAGGTTGTGGCGCCCTCCCCAGATGGCCCCTTTTATTGACCCTGATGGTGAACCAGGTGGGCATACCCTGGATATTGGAGGGGTAAAGGTTTTTTCCAGAAACCGGAATACCCATTTTAAATAACGCCCTGATCAGGGTTAAATTTGAGGTTTGACTTCCGGAGCCATTGACCGTGCCAATGGTCAGGGAAAAATCATTGATGTTATCCTCATGCTGCCGTTCGCCATCGGTTGTGGCTTTGTTTTCAGGCATTGGTTCTCCTCTGATCCTGCTGGTTAACTCTGCTCGCTGACCGTCAGGGGAAACTATCCTCTCCGTTTCATCCCGGGAAACAATCAGGATGCCAGGCGGTCAATTAACAACACAAAATGATCTTTTAAAAACTGCCGGCCTTCCTCAATCCTTCCCGCCGCCAGGGATTGAGAGATTTTTTCATGGTACTCCCAAACCTCTTCTAAATAGGAGATATCAGCATAGACATTTAACCCCACCGTCTCATAGGCGTCCCAGTAAGCCTCAATCAATCCTGTAACGAAGACGTTTTCTAAGCGTCGATAAATGGTCAAATGAAACTGGCGGTGCTCCTGATGAGGAATCCGGACCGGTGTTCCCTGCAGTTTTTTCCAGGCTGCTGCCACCAATGTTTTCAGCTCTTCGTGATCTTCCGCGGTTAACGCCCTTCCGGCCTGGAGAAAATAAGCATTTTCGAGATGCCGCCTGAGGTCCAGGAAGTCTTCAAACACTTTATCCTCCAGCCGGATAGCATAATTCAGGCTGGCCTGAACGGCGGGAGTAAAGGAATATTCCAACCGCCGGATGCCCACCCGGGGACGAACATCGACAAAACCCAGGACCTTGGCAGCCTCCAGCTGCTCCCGCAAGCGGGAAACACTGATGTTCAATTGATCGCTCAGGGAGTGTAACGGAGGTATTTTATCACCGGGCCGCTGATCAACAGCCGTCTGGTTTAGATATTGAATCAATTCGGATGGGGGATAGGAATTTGTCATGAGCACCGCTTGATATGATAAATAGGATTAATCATATTAAACTGATTCTAGTGCACCCGGCCTCCCCCGTCAAGTATCCTGCGGCGAAAACAGGGAAAAGCCTGGTTTAAACAAAAAAGCTGAGCTGCTCGCTCAGCCGGTAATTAACAACATTTGTTTTTTATTTTTGCAAAAGGGCAGCTGCAGCTGCTGCCATCAAGGCCGATCCGTGGATCATTGCTCTTTCATCAAAATCAAACTTTGGATGATGATGTTTGGCTGTCAGGCCCTGGGCTTCGTTTGCTGAACCGATCAAAAAATAGCAGCTGGGAATCCCTTCCATCATCAAAGCCATATCTTCAGACCCCATCGTTTGATAACGATCATCAATCACCAGATCGGGAAATAATTCCCGGGCAGTACCTCTGACAAGATCAGAAAGAGCTGGCTGATTGGTTACCGCGGGTGACACATCCTCAAGGGTAAGCTCTACCCGGCAGCGAAAAGCCTCAGCCACCTCCCTGGTCATCTGTTCAAAACGCTCCAACAACAACTTCCGGGTTTCGCTGTCAAAGAATCGGATGGTCCCCCTCAAACTGACTTCGGGAGGGATCACATTATGCGTACTCCCCCCGGAAATACTGCTAAAGGTGATCACAGCTGGATCCAGGGGAGAAACTTCCCGGGAAATAATGCTCTGGACGCTGTTGATAACCTGAGCTGAAGCCAGGATGGGGTCAATAGCTTCCTGGGGAATGGCTCCATGCCCTCCCTGCCCCATTACCCGCAGCGAAAAGGTCTCCGAAGCTGCCATCATCGGTCCGTCAGGGATCCCGAACCATCCCAGTTTCTTTTCATTCCACAAATGCAAAGCGAGATTATAATCCGGGGCTGGATTTTCCAGCACACCCGCCTCAATCATCTTCCGGGCTCCCCCTAAACCTTCTTCAGCTGGTTGAAAGACAAACTTCAAAGTACCAGCTAAATGCTCACGCTGACTATGGAGCAGCCTGGCGACCGTTAACCCCATTGCCATATGTCCATCATGACCGCAAGCGTGCATCACACCCGGGTTTTCGGAAGCGTAAGAAACCCCTGTCTCTTCCCTCACCGGCAGCGCGTCCATATCAAAACGCAGAAGCACAACCGGCCCGGAAGATGCACAATCCATGAGGGCTACCACGCCGGTTCCAGCTATGCCGGAGCTTACTTTCACTTCTGGCAGCTCCCGCAGTTGTTTTGCTATCACCTTGGAAGTCCGGGTTTCCTCAAACCCCAGCTCAGGAAAACGATGAAAATCGCGCCTCATTTCCTGAGTATAAGAAAACAAATCCCGTGCTTCAGCCAGATAATTAGCCATATTAACTCTGTTTTATTTCCTCTTGACTGAATTCCTGAACCCCACTTTCCCCGAGGTCAACAAAAATTTTTCTCGCCAGGGGATCAAGCCGGACCACTTTTCCCTTGCCTTTAGGAGTAGCCACTACTTTCCCCCGCCGGGGGAGCTCACGCTTCGCTTCGATATACAGATCGTATTCATACAGTAAACAGCATCTGAGCCGACCACACATTCCGGTTATTTCGGTAGGTGCCAGGGATACTCCCTGAGCTTTGGCCATCTTGATCGAAATCGGAGTAAAATCGGTCATAAACTCGGTGCAACAGCGAATTTCTTTTCCACATGCCCCCATACCGCCGATGATTTTAGCGGCATCTCGGGGTCCAATCCGGTGAAATTCTACATTGTTCTCGGTAAACTCCTGGTTCAGTCTGGTTTTAACCTTCCCCACCTTGGGGTCTCCCTTGCCTTCGTAGCAATACAGAAATATCAGATTCTCACCTTCCAGACTGTACTCTGCCGAGACGAACTTAACCCCTTGAAGACCAAGCTCTTGACCAATTTCCTGACAGCGTTCCAGAGCTTCCTGTTCTTTCTCTTCATAGACCTGTCGGAGCACCAAATCCCGGGGAGTTGCTTTCCGCAGGATAGGCTTCCAATTATGATCTCCCGGGATTTGACTGCTGTCGGTTACTAAAGCGATCTGTCCCAACTGTTTACCCCGACTGGTTTCTACAATGACAAATTCATCTACTTCCACATCTGGACACGCAGAAGCGTCAAAATGATACGTTTTTCCACCTTGATTGAACCGGATTCCAACGATTAAAGAAGCCATGAAGTTATTTTACCTTATATTTCCTGCCTGAATGCCTCAGGGTCTGATGCTCAAAGAGCGAATGAGCAAAACTCATTCGCTCCTCGGATTGTGGTTGGATGGGATTGCTTATTGATCAGATAATGCGGCAATGCTGGTCTGAGAAGCAATCTGTTCCGTGATCTGGCGGAGGGCTTTTGAGACCGGCGCCTCAGGATTCGAAATCACTACCGGAACCCCTTGATCGCCGCCGATCCTCACCTGGCGGTCAATGGGGATGGAGCCCAAAAAGGGCACCCCGGTTTCTTTGGCTAACTTTTCCCCGCCACCAAACCCAAAGATGTCCATCTTCTCCCCGCCGGGAGTATCCAGATAACTCATATTTTCAACCACACCGAATATGGGAACATCAAGCTCCAGGAACATATTCATTCCCCGGCGGGCATCATCTAGAGATACTTCCTGGGGGAGGGTAACAATCACGCCCCCCTGAATTTCCAGGGTCTGACAGAGACTGAGCTGGACGTCTCCCGTCCCCGGAGGGAGATCGATGATCAGATAATCCAACTCACCCCAATCGACATCATTGATAAATTGCTTGATCGCTGAGTGGAGCATCGGTCCTCTCCAGATCAAAGCCTGTTCTGGTTTTACCAAAAATCCAATCGACATCACTTTTACGCCGTGAGCCTGAGGAGGAATAATCTTTTGATCCTTCGTGCCGCTGATTTTGTCCACGCCCATCATGGTCGGGATGTTGGGCCCGTAAATATCGGCATCCAGCAGGCCTACGGCAGCACCTTTTTCAGCCAGGCTGACAGCCAGATTCACGGCCACTGTGCTCTTCCCCACGCCGCCCTTACCCGAAGCCACCGCCACCACGTTCCGGATCGCTGACTGATCAGATTTTTTCTGACCAGCAGGGACTTCTGCCCCCATTTCAATCTGTACTTTAGAAACCCCTGCAACTGCTTGAACTGCTTCCAGCGCACTCGCTTTGATTTCATTTTTCAACGGACAGGCCGGTGTAGTCAAGTTAATGGTAAATTTGACGGTAGAATCCGTTATTTCCAGATCCTTGATCATGCCCAGGGTTACCAGATCTTTTCCTAATTCAGGATCAAGCACAGTACCCAGTGCTTCCATTACTGCTTGTTTTGTTATTTTCTGCTCTGTCATTAGTTATTCCTTTCTGATTTGATCGCTTGAGAGTTAATCTATTCGGTTTATCCAGCGTATCCATTGTATCATTAAGCATCTACCAGCCTGATTAATATAGATTAATCAGGGGATAACTCGGAAAGAACCTTCTCCTCAATGCAAAAAACAATGACAACCTCCGGAGATTACAATATAATATATTAAGTTTAAGGAAAACAGCTGCCCTCAAGGTCTGATTACCAAGTTGAGGCAAAACCCCAACCAGGGGGAACCACCATTCTATGAATAATCAGAGCAACCAGATTGAACAGCGAAAAGTAGAGTTAGTTCCTCATCAGCCTGAATGGTTCGATCTTGCAAATCAAGAAGCTGCCCTGATCCGTTCTGCCTTTCCCAAGATCATTTCTGCTATCTACCATATCGGCAGTACTGCCATCCCGGGGATAAAAGCCAAACCCATCCTTGATTTTGTGGTCGCAGTTCAGGATATCCGCCAGCTGGATGAAGAAGAACAAACCTTTCAAAAATTAGGATACACGGCAAAGGGTGAAAGAGGAATACCCGGTAGGCGTTTTTACTCTAAAGATACTGATGGGATCCGCAGCCACCATCTGCACGCCTTTCAGGAAGGACATTCAGAAATCAAACGTCATCTGATTTTCCGGGACTACCTGCGCGCTCATCCTGAGGTCGCTCTAAAATACGAACAGCTGAAAGAGCGCTTGGCCAAACGCTTCCCCCAGCAGAGTGGAAGTTATACCGAGGCAAAAACAGAATTTATCATATCATTAGATGAGACTGCTCGCCGCTGGTACAAGCAAAGACATTCATCCCCGGACCAGGATTAGCAGACCTCTTGTCCTCCATCAAATCAGACAGCACCCATCCCCCTGATTGAGTTCGCTTTCCCCTCTTATGCCGCCAGAAAAACAAGCGATCGACCTCCTGGGTTTATTTGCCGCACACCTGGGAAGCCCAGCCTGGATGAGTATTAAATTCCTCCCCCCTTTCCTGACCACGGCAGGTTAGTTCCTGGAAGAAAAAACTCAGACCGCCCGGTTACTGATGAAACCATTTCCCGGAAGGGTGCTCGCCGGGATGCTCCCCTCCTGCTTCATCCGCAGTTAATGCTGGATTGCTGTCTTGATAATTCTGGATCAAAACCCAATTATTCCACAGTCACAGATTTAGCCAGGTTGCGGGGTTGATCTACATCCAAACCACGCAGGGCTGCGATATGATAAGCCAGCAGCTGCAATGGGACAGCGGTGACCACCGGGCTGAGCAGCCAGGGGGTTTCCGGCACCCAGAGCACATAATCCGCAGCAGATTCGATCACTTCATCGCCGTCAGTTGCTACCGCTATCACCCGACCGCCGCGGGCTTTTGTCTGTTCAATTTGGTTGAACATCTTTTCGTACCAGGGATCCCGGGGTGCGATAATCACCACTGGAAGCCCTCCATCGATTAAGGCAATCGGTCCATGTTTCATCTCTCCAGCTGGATAACCTTCGGCATGAATATAAGAAATCTCTTTTAGCTTGAGAGCTCCCTCATAGGCTGTGGGCATATTTACCCCCCGCCCCAGGTAAAGGGCATTTTCTACATCCATCAACTCTTCAGCGACCGCGGCAATCTCATCTTCCCTATCCAGAACCTGTCCCACCAGATCCGGGATCAACCTCAGATCGGCCACCAGTTTCTCTCTTTCCCCCGGATCAAGGTTCCCCCGCATCTCACCCAGCATCACGGCCAGCATATACAAATCCACCAGGGGAGCTGTATAAGCCTTGGTGGACGCCACGCCAATTTCCGGACCGACCTGCATCGAAATATAACCGTCCGCAATCCGCATCGCCTGGGATCCAATGGCGTTGACTATGGACCACAGCAGCGCACCCTTACGCCGGCCCTCTTCCATAGCAGCCAGGGTATCTGCCGTTTCTCCTGATTGACTGATGGCTAGAACCACCGTCCCTGGATCAATGATAGGATCCCGGTAGCGGAATTCGGACCCAATATCCACTTCAACCGGGATCCGGGCGATCCTTTCAATTAATATTTTTCCCACCATCCCCGCGTAGGCCGCTGTGCCGCAGGCTGTGATATATATCCGTTTGATCTCCCGGGCTGTTTCCTGGTTGAGATTCAGACTCGGAATCCGGATCTTTCCCTGATCAAAATCCACCCTTCCCGCGATCGTATCGGTGAGTGACCTCACCTGTTCATGAATTTCTTTATGCATAAAATGGCGGTATTCCCCTTTTTCAGCGGACACTGGATCCCAGGAGACATTCTGCACCTGTTTGGCAACCGGTTCCCCTTCCAGGTCCGTGATGGCCACATCAGAACGAGTTACAACAGCCATTTGCTGTGATTCCAGGAAAATCATCTTCCGGGTATACTCCAGAATTGCCGGGAGGTCAGAGGCAATATACATCTCGTCCTCTCCTACTCCAATGACCACGCCTCCAGCGTGTCCGATCCTAGCGGTGATGATTTTATCAGGCTCTTTCAGGGAGAAAACGACAACACCATGAGAACCGCGCAGCTGGCGCAGCGTTTCGCGGATAGCGGCTGTGAGCTCCAACCCCTCGGCAAGATATTTCTCAATCAGGTGCACAATCACTTCCGTATCTGTTTCCGATTTAAAGACCGCCCCCTCGCCAGTCAACTGACCCCGAAGTTCAAGAAAATTTTCCACTATCCCGTTATGAACCAGTACCACATCACCGGTCATCCCCAGATGAGGGTGAGCATTCAGCGTGTTGGGTTCCCCGTGGGTCGCCCACCTGGTATGACCAATACCCAGATTCCCCCGTAAAGGGTCCTTCTCCACCAGCTCCTCCAGATGCTTGATCTTACCTGCATCACGGCGGATTTCGATGGTCCCCTTATCCAGCACCGCCAGACCGGCAGAGTCATAGCCTCTGTATTCCAGCCTTTTTAACCCGCTCATGATAATCGGGGTCGCATTCTTAGATCCAATATAGCCGACAATTCCGCACATAAGTAAATTCCTCCGTTGAGTTCACGAGTAAACTGGACCCCAAACCAGGTTGAATTGACAAACCTGGTAACCTCTACAAAACAGATGGGGGATTACTCTAAACAGCAGTAAAAAGATCACGGGGATGGCTTTGTCGGGCTGGTTGCCCAGCTCATTTGTCCATCCACCTCTTTGTCAGGAGGGAAATAACGGAGTATGATCATCTCCGGAGGGCTTCCGCTGATTCTTCGATTTTCCTGCCCCTGTTTATCCCCCGGGGCAGTTAACCTTCCTGGGCAGGAAGGAACCCTCATCCTCGTCACCCCTGATGTTCACGGCTGGACATCAGGGGCCGTGCGCTGATCTCCCTCAACACTTGAATATCCTCTATTCACCTCCTTTATTCAGAATCTCCAGGGAGGGATAAATTAGCCCCCCCCTTTTTTTAACTTTTTGAAATTTCCTCGGATTACTCTTTTTTTCCTACAGTAACGGACTTGATTTTATCCCCTTGTTGAATGCTGTCGACCACATCCTTTCCCTCAACTACCTTTCCAAAAACTGTATGCTTTCCATCCAAATGAGGCTGGGGGGCATGGGTGATAAAGAACTGGCTGCCGTTGGTGTTCGGGCCAGCATTCGCCATCGAGATGACACCGGCCTCATGCCTCAGGGGATTTCCCTCAAGCTCATCTTCAAATTTGTAGCCCGGTCCGCCCCGTCCGGTACCGGTCGGATCTCCACCCTGGATCATAAAATTGTCTATCACCCGGTGAAAGGTCACTCCATCATAGAATTCTTCGCGGGCCAAGAAAACAAAATTATTAACCGTCCGCGGCGCATGTTCCGGATAAAGTTCCAGTTTGATAGTTCCCCGGGACGTATCTAAGTCCACCAGGTAAACCTGATCCTGATCGATGGTTAATTCTGGGGGGTTGTTCCATTCTTTAGGCATCTATTCCTCGCTTCTTGATTTATATTTCAGGGACGTTCAGTCATTATATCATTTCAAGAAAAGATTCCCCCCCCGCACAGGAAAACCGGACCGGCGAGGGTCAGGCGGCAGCTTTCAACTTGATCCTCTATTTTTGATCCGGGAAGACCACTTCTTCTTTCCCGGTCAGTTTTTCGTGAATCCGCTGGACAACGATATCCAGATGACCGGGCCGATGAACGAAATCAAGATCATCCGACCTGATCGTCAATACCGGACAGAGATCAAAAGCTTCCATCCAATCCTGGTAAAAGGAATCCAACAGGGATAAATACTCCAGATTGATCCCGGATTCCATTTTCCTTCCCCGGTCTCGTATCCGGGATAACAACAATTTGGGAGGAGCTGTCAGGTAAATCAGCAAATCCGGCTCGGGTAAATGACCCACGATCAGGTTATACACCCGTTGGTAAGCAAAATAATCACGTTCGGACATGCTCCCCTGATGATAAAGGGCCCGGGCGAAGATTTTGGCATCTTCATAGATACTCCGGTCAGCAATTGCGGACAAAGTGTCGTCCAATAGGCTGATATGCTGCTCTGCCCGATGTCCTAAAAAATAGACCTGGAGGTGAAAAGACCAGGCATCCATATCCCGGTAAAAATCTCCCAGATAAGGATTATCAATCACGGATTCATAGGCCGTTTTCCAGCCCATTCTTTCGCCTAACTTTTCAGTCAAAGAAGTTTTTCCGGTGCCAATATTGCCAGCCACCAGAACCAATTTGCCGGCCATCAAACCCTCCTGAAAGCTTAGCTCACACTTTAGCGAAGCTGATTATACTGCAATAAGTGAAAAATGACCTTCAGCGATCAGCGGAACCCCGACCAGCGTGAGAGTCTCCCAAAGAAGGCTAATCTACATTCCCCTGAACCCAAATCCCCGGAAGATCCGGGGATTAAAAGGTGGTTTCTCTGCTGAGTAAGGATATTAACACCCGATCAGGGTTGTGCTTTTTCCACAGCCACAGCACAGACTTTGTAATCAGGAATTTTCGCTCGAGGATCCCGCGCGTCTAGGGTGAGTTCATTCGCAGCAGCTTCTACGAAGTGGAAAGGGATAAACACCGTCCCTGCCGGAGACCGTTGAGTTATCAGGGTTTTTACGGTAATTTCGCCGCGCCTGGACCGGACCTTGATCCATTCCCCGGCCTCAATCTTCAGGTTTTCCGCATCCTGGGGGTGAATCTCAACGAGGGGGTCAGGATAAATATCATCCAGTTTCGATCTCCGGGTCATCGTCCCGCCGTGCCAATGATAGAGCACCCGCCCGGTGGATAGAATAAAGGGATATTCCTCATCAGGCAGCTCAGCGGACGGGCTGTACTCCAGCGGAGTTAACTTTCCTTTACCGCTGGGGAAGGAATCCTGGAAAAGATATGGCGTGCCGGGATGATCCTTGGTCGGAGAGGGCCATTGCACACCGCTTTCCCGTTCGATACGATCGTGATCAATCCCCTGGAACGGAGGAGTTAAATCCGCCATCTCGTCCCAGATCTGAGCCGGGGTTTCATAGGCAAAGCCAACGCTGTGCTCTCTGCCCAACTTTTCCTCCACCCGAGAGGCCAGATCCTGAATAATTGCCCAATCCGCACGGGCCTCTCCCGGGGATGGAATTGCCGGCCGGACTAACTGCACCCGCCGATCGCTGTTGGTAAAAGTCCCCCTCTTCTCTGCAAAGCTTCCTGCCGGGAGGATCACATCGGCGTATTCCCCGGTTTCATTCAAGAATATATCCTGATAAAGGACAAAATCCATCTGTTCCATCACATGACGGGCATGCCTTAAATCGGGTTCGCTCATCATCGGATTTTCGCCCATCACATAATAAGCTTTGATAAAACCGTTTTCCGCAGCGTCTACCATTTCCATCGTGGTCAGACCCGGTTCCGGATTGAGCTTCACGCCCCAGTAATCTTCAAACTTACCCCGGATATCCGGATCGGCGACCGATTGATAACCCGGAAAAACTGCGGGAAGGCCGCCGGAATCGGAACAGCCCTGAACGTTGTTCTGTCCCCGCAGCGGGTTTAAACCGGTTCCCGGTTTTCCCAGGTTGCCGGTCAACAACGCCAGATTGGCTATAGACAAAGTGTTATCAGTACCATGGACGCTCTGGCTGATGCCCATACCCCAGTAAATCGCTGCCCGGTTCGCTTTTCCAAAAAGGATCGCAGCCTCCCGGATCTGTTCGGCGGGGACACCCGAGATTTCTTCTGCTTTCTCCGGCGTGAAACCGGCTACAGATTCGGCGTATTCCTCAAAACCCTCCACGCGGTTGGTGATAAATTCCTGATCATAAAGTTCTTCTTCGATGATAACCTGGGCCATAGCTTGAAATACCGCCACATCCGTGCCCGGTGTCTGCCGCAGCCAATGGGTTGCGAATTCCGTCATCTGGATACCCCGGGGGTCAACCACAATCAGCTTAGCCCCCTTTTTGACCACAGCGTCCAGCATGAAGGTGCTGATTACCGGATGTGCTTCCGTGGTATTGGAGCCTACCACCATAAAGGTATCCAGATCCTTCATCTCTGCTATCGAATTGGACATCGCGGAAGAACCAATCGCGATCTGGAGCCCAGCAACAGAAGCTGCATGGCATAATCGGGCACAATGATCTACGTTGTTAGTTCCCAGCACTCCCCGGACAAATTTCTGAAAAAGATAGTTATCCTCATTGGTCGCTTTGGCCGAACAGAAGGTGCCAACTGCGTCTCCCCCGTGCTTCCTGACGATCTCCGCCAGTCTTTCTGCTGCCAGGTCCAGGGCTTCTTCCCAGGAAGCTCTCCGAAAGCCTTCCAGACCCACCGGTTTGCGCGGTCTGGTTTCCAGATCTTTCCGGATTAGAGGATAGATCAGCCGGGAAGGATGATGAACAAAATCAACTCCGTAGCGTCCCTTGGAACATAATCTTCCGTAATTAGGAGCAACGTTAAAGGGCGCCTTAACCCCGTAAATATGTTCTTCCTGGACCTGTAAATCCAGCTGGCAGCCCACTCCACAATAAGGGCAGGTAGTCCGTACGGACCGCTGAGCATCAACCATGGTTACTCCTCTCTTGATTTCTTTCTCCGTTCTTCTCTCCGGCGGGCTCGGATTTCATGGAACTGCAAGCCTTTATCCAAGAGAAACTCGGTTTTATCCTGGAGAGCATTGGTCGGGCAAACACCCACGCAATTGCCGCAGAACACACAGGTTGTATCCGGCATAGGCGCATCATAAAAAGTGGCGATCGTAGAATCGTGCCCCCTGCCGCCTACAGCCAGGGCATAGTCCTTTTGAACATCATCCCCGCAAACTTGCACACAGCGCCAGCACAGCACACACTGGGAATAATCCCGGACATAAAAAGGATTATCATCCAGCAGGTCATGATCCCGTTTCTTCGCCCCGGGAAAACGGTCAGGATCCGCGCTGTAATCCTCCATCTGCTCCTGGATTTCGGGCGACTGGCTGAGATCCACACTGGCGTTTAACATTTCCAGCATGGTTTTCCTGGCCCGGATCACCCGTTCGCTGTCGGTGGTCACCACCATATCCTCGGTCACTTCTGTAATGCAGGCTGGAGCTAAGGTACGCCACTCTTCCACTTCAACCACACACTGCCGGCACAATCCCTTGGATGTTGTCGCGGGATGATAACAAATAATCGGGGTTGAAACATCCACCCGTTTAGCAGCCTCCATGATCGTGGTCCCCCGTTCAACTTCAACAACTTTTCCATCTATGGTCAGGGAAACTTTTCCGTTTTCACTCATAACTATCTCCGTTCTCGTTAAAGATCTCTGGCCAATGTTCAACTGCGCTTAACACCGCTAAAGACGCTGTTTGCCCTAATCCGCACAGAGAAGCGTCGGTCATCGTCCAGCCCACATCCTGCAGGCGCTGGACATCCCCGGTTAACAGACGGCCGTGTAAATTCCGATCCAGGATCTCTGCCTGACGCTGGGTTCCCAGCTGACACGGATAACATTTACCACAGCTCTCATGGGCAAAGAAGTGACCCAGACCGTGCAGGACAAACTTCATGTTCACGTCCTGGTCAAAAACCACCACAGCTCCAGAACCCAAAGATAACCCGACCTTTCTGACATCTTCCACGGTCAGGCTAATATCCAGCTGATCGGGATGAACAAACTTTCCCGCTGCTCCGCCCAACAGCACAGCCTTGATTTTTTTATCTCCAGGAATGCCGCCAGCCCGATCATAGATTAAATCCCGGAGGGTAATTTCC
Organism: Anaerolineales bacterium; assembly: GCA_034520505.1. GTDB lineage: Bacteria > Chloroflexota > Anaerolineae > Anaerolineales > UBA11858 > B10-G9. The sequence goes on from JAXHNK010000002.1 coordinate 255,266, forward strand.
TCGGTGACCTCATAGATCCCTGGCTTACTGACGTTGCCGGACAGGCTGAACAACCTCGGTCCCGGTGCCCGGTCACAACCGTAGTTCCTGTAGGCTTCCGTTCCTATCTGCATAATCAGGGAAACATTAGCCAGGGTTTCCACGTTATTGATCACTGTGGGTTGGTTAAAGAGACCGTGAGCGGTTGGATACGGCGGCTTGATGCGGGGAAACCCTCGTTTCCCTTCAATCGATTCAAACAAGGCGGTTTCTTCTCCGCAAATATAAGCACCGGCCCCGCTCCTCAGCTCCACGGAGAAGGAAAAATCGCTTCCCAGGATTTGATCCCCCAGGAAACCCTCTTCCTCGGCCGTTTGCAGGGCTTTGGTCAACTGTTCATGAGATTTTGTATACTCCCCCCGGATGTAAAGATATCCTTTGTCAATTCCCACAGCATAGGCTGCGATCATCATTCCTTCCAAAATGGTAAAAGGATCCCCCTCAATCAAAGCTCTATCTTTGAAAGTTCCAGGTTCGGATTCATCTTCATTGCACACCAGGTATTTAGGAAATCTGTCCACTTCAGCGCAGCTTTCCCACTTCAAACCGGTCGGAAAACCTGCCCCCCCTCTTCCGGTCAAACCTGAGTCTTTGATCATCTGGATGACGTCTTCGGGAGACATTTCCAGGGCTCTCTTGATTCCATTAAACCCACCCGCTTCCTGATATTCTCGCACGCTGAGCGGATTGATCTTACCAATCCGGGACGTAAGCGGGCGCTCCTCCCCGTAGATTTCACTTACTGGATGTCCTCCTGGAGAAAAAATGGTTTCCAGCGTTGCCTCACCCAGCATCTCCTTGCCCACCAGGGCACCGGGAGCATGATCACATAAACCCAGACATTCTACTTCCTCAACGATATACTTTCCATCCAGCGTGGCTTCACCAATATCCACGCCGAGATGCTGACAGATCTGGGTAACCAGTTCTTCACTCCCTTGGGAAGCACAAGAGGGGGTGGTGCAGATCCGGATCACTGTCTCTGCAGTAGGTTTAGCGGAAAGCATGGAATAAAAATCAATCACGCCAAAAATATCGGAAAGGGGAGTCTGCAGAGCCTGGCTGATTTCCAGCGCAGCTTCCCGGGGGACAAAGTCGTGGATTTTCTGCGCCTTCAACAAAGCTGGGAGCAGCATTTCCCGCCCCCGATCACCACATTCTGAGAGAAATTGAGTTAACTCGGTTGACGAAGAAGGTTCTAGGGTCATTTAAAACACCTTCCTTAGGTTAATGGAAAAGTTCTTCATGAATTGTAATCTGTGGTCCCTGCCCTTAGATTATATCCTGATTAATTTCCTTTTCTTTTCACCCCTGATCAGCGAGCTTAGAATTTCAGGCTCCCTCGAAAAACAACAACCCTGATTTCTTCCTGCTTCCCAGGCAACATCATTCAAACCAGGAACTCACCTCATGCAGTTAAATCAAACAAAAAAGGGACTGTGTTTTAGACAGCCCCTTCTCTATCATTAAGTGAATATACTTGACCCTGATTAAAAATCAGAGAGCAAATCAGCCATTTTTTCATCATCCCCGTCTGCCTGCATAGCTTTCCTCATCGCAGCCTCAAAAGCTGTGGGAGTAGGCTCATTGCGTTCTTCTTCTTCTCGATCAGACTGGATGGCTTCCATGGGCGGTTCTTCTAACGCTTTCATGCTTAATTTGATTTGTTTCTTTTTCCGGTTTACCTTAAGCACTTTGACATCAATCGTGTCCCCCATCTTGACCAGCTCGTGAGGGGTTTCCACATAACCATGAGCCATTTCGCTGATATGAACCAATCCGGGGCGTTCCGCGCCAATATCCACAAAAACACCGTATTTTTCAATCCGGGTTACCTTTCCAGAATATTCACTGCCGGACCTGATCTCCCGCCATTCCATATCCAGGGGCTCAACCATGGTTAATTCCAACTTCTTCTTCTCAGGATCAGCCGATTGAATCCAGACTTCCACATCCTGCCCCTCTTTGAGGACATCAGCGACGCGGGTCACCGAACCTTTTTTTAACTTTGAAATATGAATAACTCCAGGGATTTCCACACCGATATCTACAATTGCACCCGCCAGTGAAGTTTTGACTACTTTTCCAGCCACTTTCATCTTCGGCTCAAGCTCATTGATCGATTCTGGAGTTTTTAGGTCTTCTTTCGCCATAAAACACTCTCCAAATTTATTTTCTTTTACAACAACGCTCAATTATACCGTCCGTATGATGTCTTGTCAAAGAGAGCTAATCCGGGGAATTAATAACCTTCATAGACCAGGCTTTCCATGACCGCGATCAGCCTATCCCTCCACTCAGGACCTTCTAGGTTGAAATTCAGCCAGAGGCTGCTCTCGCCAAACCGCACACCCGGATCGAGCTCCCACCGCTGGGGCAGCGGTGCTTCTTCCGGGTAAGACAAAACCAATTGATCGTACTGGAGGGACACTGATTCCAAACCAACTTTCTCAGCTAAAATTTTAATCCTGAGCTGGAAAAACAAGTTCTCGACAGCTTGAGGAATCAACCCGAACCGATCCTTAAACTCCCCACGGAGCCGATCAATTTCCTCCAGGCGTTCAATTTCCGCCATCCGCCGGTACAAACTCAGCCTGATGGTCTGATCTTCAATGTAAGAAACCGGTATGCCGGAGGGTAGGGGAAGATCAATTTGAATTGGAGGTCGATAGGGATGGAAATCAAGCGTTCTCTCCTCCTCCCTCTTACCTTCTTTCATCTGCTCAACCGCGTTGGCTAACAGGCGGGTGTAAAGGTGAAATCCAACGGCAGCGATATGTCCGGACTGGCGGGTACCAAGAATCTCGCCAGCCCCCCTGATTTCCAGATCACGCATAGCAACTGAATATCCGGCTCCGAGCTGAGTGTACTCAGCGATGGTTTCCAACCGCAGCCTTCCTTCCAGCGTGGGTGAGCTGCTCCGCTGTTGAAAGAAATAAGCATAAGCTCGCTGGGCTCCCCTTCCCACCCGCCCCCGCAATTGGTGCAGCTGGGCCAACCCAAACATATCGGCTCTGTCAACAATCAGCGTGTTGGCGTTGGGAATATCTAAACCGGATTCAATGATTGAGGTAGATAACAAAACATCAACCTCATCCCGGGCAAACTGCCGCATCCTCTCTGCCAGCTCCTTCTCGGGCATCTGACCGTGGGCGATAGCGATTCGGGCTTCCGGAATCAGTCGGGAGAGGTGTTTCTTCACCGCCGTGATCGTCCTCACCCGGTTGTGAACAAAAAAAACCTGCCCCCCCCTTTCCAGCTCCCGCCAGATGGCTTTCGTCACCAGCTGAGGATCATATCTTCCCACATGGGTTACTACTGGCAGCCGCTCTTCAGGTGGCGTTTCTAAACGCGAGATATCCCGTACCCCGGTTAAAGCCATATACATCGTCCGGGGAATGGGAGTGGCTGTCAGAGTGAGCACATCGATATTCGCCCGCAGCTTTTTAATTTTTTCCTTATGGGCAACTCCAAAACGCTGTTCTTCATCCACGATCAATAAACCTAAATCATGAAACCGGATATCCGATGACAGCAGACGATGGGTTCCAATGACTATATCCACGGAGCCGGCGCGCATCTCCCGCAGGATTTCTGCCTGCTGCCTGGGGGTCCGGAAGCGGGAGAGCATCCGCACCTCAACCGGAAAAGCTCCCATTCGTTCAGAAAAGGTATCAAAATGCTGTTGAGCTAGTACGGTCGTCGGGACCAGCACGGCGGTTTGCTTGCCATCCATCACGGCTTTAAACGCAGCGCGGACAGCTATCTCCGTCTTACCGTAGCCAACGTCCCCGCAGATCAAACGATCCATCGGCTTTGGTCTTTCCATATCCCTTTTGACTTGATTCAGCACCCGCAACTGATCATCGGTTTCAATATAAGGAAAACTGGCTTCCAGCTCCTGCTGCCAGATTGTATCCTCAGCAAAAGCATACCCTACAGCCTTTTCCCGGCGGGCATATAATTTTAACAGATCCGCAGCAACTTCCTGCACTTCTTCCCTGATCCGTGATTTCACACTTGCCCAACGGGTACTGCCCAAGCGGTTTATCTGAGGAGCCGATTGATCAGGACCAACATACTTGGCCAGACGATCTGCCTGGGCTGCCGGTACAAACAAACGATCCCCCTCCGCGTACTCTACGGCCAGATATTCACCGGCAGCCCCCTCCAATTCCCGCTGGACTAAACCCTGGAATCGCCCGATGCCGTGATCAATATGCACCACCCATTCACCAGGGCTGAAATCTGAATAATCACCCTCTGGCGGCTTTGCTCTCTGGATGGGTTTTTTCCGCGGTTGGACCCGTCCCCAGCCAAATATTTCACTGTCCGTAAGCAAAGCCAGATCCCTGACCTCCGGATCCTGCAGCACCCATCCGGCCTGCAAAGTACTCTTGATAAATCGGACATTTCGTCTGCCCGGGGAGCGTTCCAACCAGATCTCTTTCAACCGCGGTGCTTGACGGGAGACGACTACGGGGTCGATCTCTTTTTCCCCGAGCTCAACGAGATGGGCCAAAAAAGACTTCAGCTCCCCGCCAAATCGAGGGTTGGGCTTAAAATTAGCTGGCAAACCGCTTTCAGAGCTGCCGCTTACCGGTCCCAGATAAACAACCGATCGACGGGAAAGTTCTTCACGAAAGGTTTCCCAGGGTTGATACGGAAGAGGATAATGTTCCGGCAGCGTTTGGTCCTCTAGATGAACCTCCCGCAGCGACGAAGCTTGAGCCTCAACTGCCAAAACAGTCTCTTCAAGGACCAGTCGATCTTCACCTAAAATCAGCATCTGATCAGGCAGGTAATTCATCAACGTCGCGATCTGACTCTCCAGCAGAGGAAGATGATACTCTGAATACTCCTCAGGGTTCTCCTGCTCTCCGGTTTCAGGCAGTAGGAATTCTTTAGCCGGTGTAATCAGCAAATGATCAATGTGCTCAATCGTGCGCTGGGTGCCGGGATCAAACCGCCGGATCATTTCGATCTCATCGCCAAAGAATTCCAGTCGTGCTGGAAATCGATCACCCGGCGGCCAGATATCCAGAATCCCTCCCCGGCGGGCGAATTCACCTGGAGACACCACTATCGAGGATGATTGATATCCCTTGGCATACCAGCTCGCAGCCGTTTTGGGCAGGGATGCTCGCTGCCCGGATTTGATTTGGCAGATGGCCTTGAGGAACTCTCTCCTTGGCAAGGTGCGGGTAATCGCCGCCCGGATGGGAGCGATAATCACCTCTGTCCCTGGAGGGCTTTCGATTCCCGGAATCTTACTTGCAGCCAGATCCGCCAACACAGATAACCGATCCCGGCGGGTTTTAGGACTCCAGGGAATATCCTCATAATATAGAGGATCCGGTTCGGGAAAGATTACTTTTTTGGTTTCAGGAAGCCAGAAATCCAGTTCTTCCTCTACAACCAGCGCCCGATCTGTCCTTCCGGTCAAATAGAGCACAGGTCGTTGAGTACTCTTGATCAGGGAAGCCGCTACAGCCAGGCGGGTGGATTGTGCCAAACCAACCTGTTCCGGAGGTGTTCCTTCCTGAACAGCCCGGCACAGCTGCTGGAAGTCAGCTAATTCCTGAATTCGGTCAATGATCATTTTCCCCATCTTCTGCCCTAATTCGCTAAGTCCTATTGACCTCGGTCATCGCTTGTTCAATACCTTCCTCCAGATAAAGTTTGACCGCGTCCACCGCTTCAACCAGGACATGGTTCAAACTTTCTACCTCAGCAGCTGAGAAATCCTGGAGGACATAGCTGGAAACAGACATCCTGCCCGGAGGGCGGCTGATCCCAATCCTGAGGCGAGGAAAATCCTGGGAACCAAGCTGCTGAATAATGGATTTGAGGCCTTTTTGTCCAGCGGAGCCACCCGAGGGACGGAGCCGGAGAGTTCCCAGCGGAAGGTCAACATCATCATAGATAACCAGCAACCGGGATAGGGGCAGCTTATAAAAATGGGCCAGCGATCGGACCGCTGTTCCCGATTTATTCATGAACGTCTGGGGTTTTGCCAGATAAATCCTCTGATCCCGGTAGCGTGTATCAGTAACCAGAGCATTCATAGATACCCTGGTAAAAGACGTGTGAAATTGTTCCGCCAGCCGGTCTAAAGCCATAAATCCGACATTATGGCGGTTCCGCTTATATTCTCGTCCGGGATTGCCTAACCCAACAATCAGATAAGGCTCTTGATCTCTGCTCATTTTTACCTTGACTTCTTTCGTCGAATCCTTTTCACCACACTGTAGATTCCACCCAATCCAAAGAATACCCCGACAACGATCAATCCTTTTCCCACCGCCCCCAGAATTTCATCTGTCTGCAATGAAACCGGATTATCCGGCAGCGGGGTGGGAGTGGGAACCACCGGGTTTGTCGCTGTGGGTACAGCTGCTGTTTCTTCCCCCTCTGCCACTTGTTCCGGATCGGGCGTTTCCGATTCAATCGGGGAATAATTCCTGATCCGTAATTGATCAACCCTTTCCCTGATGATGATCTCCTCCGAAAATTGGGCTGTGATCTGAAGGTCATAATTTCCATCCGTGATCCGGGTGGTATCCCATTCATAAATAAATTCATGACTGGAGAGGTTATCATCCTCAATCTCCAGCGAGGTGATAAAAAACCAGGTGTCCTGATCATCCCCGGCATAGCTGAAAGTTAATTGGGCCGTCTCCAGCCCTTCCCCCCGGATTTTTCCCCTTACTGTCTCCACACCCTGCAAAACCTCACCGGAGCGGGGTGTCTGCAGGAAGATGCTCGGGGATAAGTCTTGAGCTGACACCTGCTTCAGATCAAGGCTTACCACCAGGGTTCCCAACAAGAATAACAGCAATAAACCAAAAGTTCTTTCTCGCATAACGATTTCCTAGTGTAGCATGAGGGATTATACCGGTCAACTGACCATGGTTAAACCTTACGGGCTGATTGTGGGCAGGACGGTGATCGCCGCCGGGAATTCCCTGGAATCCAAGCCCGGTCCCTGAAATAATTATATATCCTGACCCGCAGCTCCCGGAAGATAAAAAATCTTTCCTGGGAGAAATCGGGGGCAGGATGTCCCCCAGAGGCGGCAAATCCTTCGAGTCAAGACCCCTCAAATTTTTTGCAGAGAGGAAAAGTTGTGGTAAACTCAAAGGAGATTCATCTAAACAAATGAGAGAGGAGTGACATCATGGTTACTTCACGAGCTGAAGAGATGGTCAAGCGTCTGCGGGAAATGCAGGCCGCCACACCAGAAATCGAAGCCTCAGCCGTTGTTTCTGTTGATGGTCTTACCATTGCTTCCGCCCTGCCCAACGACGTCGAAGAAGATCGGGTATCCGCCATGTCAGCCGCCATGCTCAGCCTGGGAGAGAGGATCGCCGCAGAATTAAACCGGGGGATGCTGGACCAGGTTTATATTCATGGTGACGCTGGTTATGTGATTTTATCAGCGATTGGAGAAGAGGCAGTATTGACAGCGCTGGCCAGAGAAAAGGCCAAGCTGGGTTTAATTTTTCTGGAGATGCGGCGGGCTGCCGAGGACCTCAGCCAATATATCGGATGACAATTAGCAATACCACAAACTACACAGGGTATAGTCAGAGGAGGATGCCTGGAGAGGTCCTCCTCTCTTCTATTAAGCTTAAACGTTCCCGGCAGTCGCCGGCTTCATTCCCAAAACAAGAGACGAGAGGTCACGCATGGTAACCAAATATATCTTCCTGACCGGGGGGGTACTAAGTTCAGTAGGCAAAGGTGTCACCGCCGCGGCATTAGGAAGATCCTTAAAGGAAAGAGGATACCGCGTTGCTGTTCAAAAACTGGATCCCTACATCAATGTTGATCCGGGAACAATGAGTCCTTATCAGCACGGAGAAGTTTACGTGCTTGATGATGGGGCTGAAACCGATCTGGACCTCGGACATTATGAGCGGTTCATTGACACCAGTCTCAATCAGGTCTGTAACGTCACCACCGGTCAGGTGTACGAAGAAGTGATCAGCAAAGAACGGCGGGGGGATTACCTGGGAGGAACCATCCAGGTCATCCCCCACATCACCAATGAGATCAAAAAAAGAATTGGTCTGGTCTCAAAAACCACCGGCGCTGAAATCGTCCTGGTCGAAGTAGGCGGAACGGTAGGCGACATCGAATCCCTCCCTTTTCTGGAATCCTTACGGCAGATGCGCAGTGATGTGGGCAGACAAAACAGCCTCTACATCCATGTCACCTGGCTTCCCCATATCGGGGCCACCGGCGAATTAAAAACTAAGCCCACCCAGCACTCGGTGCGGGAACTGCGCTCAATCGGGATTTCCCCGGATATGATTATCGCCCGGTCGGATTACCATGTGGACCAGGATTTACTGGAAAAGATTGCCCTGTTTTGTGATGTGGAGCAAAAAGCTGTGATACCCATGGAAACTGCAGATAACCTCTACCAGATCCCCCTGATGCTGGAGGAAAACTCAGTGGGTGATTTGATCATGAAAAGGATGGGGATCGAAGCCCGTCAGCAGCCCTCCTGGGAAGAGTGGCAAAACATGGTAGATAAGATCAAGGCTGAGAAACCCAGCGTGCGGATCGCCCTGGTGGGGAAGTACGTCGAGCTACACGACGCCTACATGAGCGTCCGCGAAGCCCTGCAGCATGCGGGGATCACGGTCAACCGGGATATTGAAATTGACTGGATCCTTTCTTCCGATCTGGAGAAAGAGGAGAACATATCCCGCCTGGATCAAGCGGATGGAATCCTGGTTCCCGGAGGATTTGGAGAGCGAGGGATTGAGGGCAAAATTGCCGCCATCCACTATGCTAGAGAAAACAGAATACCCTACCTGGGCCTGTGTCTTGGAATGCAGTTGATGGTCGTCGAGTTTGGGCGCCATGTGCTGGGTGAGGAAACCCCCAATTCGACAGAGTTTAACCCCTCCACACCTCACCCGGTGATTGATCTCATGCCCGATCAAAGAGATATCACCGATATGGGCGGCACCATGCGGCTGGGTCTCTATCCCTGCGCCCTGCAGGAAGGGACCATCGCTGCCGAAGCCTATCAACAGAATCTGGTTCAGGAAAGACACCGCCACCGATTTGAATTTAACAACGCTTACCGCGACCGGCTGGGAGCAGCCGGGATGAAGTTTTCCGGGCTTTCCCCGGACGGCAGGTTGGTTGAAATTGCCGAATTGAGCGGCCACCCCTTTATGCTCGGGACTCAATTCCACCCCGAATTTCTCTCCCGCCCCTACCGCTCTCACCCCCTGTTTGACGCTTTTCTCAAAGCTGTGATCAAAGAATCCACCTAGCCGATCAACCAGATCAGTTTTATAATCATCTCAGGCAGGAACTTAACCCCTGTCTGAAACCAGCAACTTAACTATGGAGATCTTATGAAGACAAAAATTAAACAAATCATCGGACGACAAATCCTTGATTCCCGCGGCAATCCCACAATCGAAGTCGATGTTATCCTCGAAGACGGGAGTCTGGGCCGAGCAGCCGTACCGTCCGGCGCCTCAACCGGTATTCACGAAGCCCTGGAACTTCGAGATGGGGATAACAAGCGCTATCTGGGGAAAGGGGTCTCCCGGGCAGTCAAAAACGTTAACACCAAAATCGTCAGCGGATTAGTCGGAGAGAACGCACTGGAACAGAAGAAAATTGACGCCCTGCTGCTGGAGATTGACGGGACAGAGAACAAGTCCAAGCTGGGAGCTAATGCCATCCTCGGAACCAGTTTAGCTGCCGCCAAAGCTGCTGCCATTTCCCTGGGTCTTCCCCTGTTTCAATACATAGGTGGAGTTTATGCCCATGTGCTGCCTTCTCCGATGATGAATATCCTGAACGGGGGAGAACACACCGACTGGCAGTCAACGGATGCCCAGGAGTTTATGATCATGCCCCTCGGCGCCCCAACCTATTCCGAAGCCCTGCGCTGGGGCAGTGAAATCTATCACACCCTGAAGAAGGTCCTGAAAAGCCACCATTACGCCACCCTGGTTGGAGATGAAGGCGGATATGCCCCAGCCCTGAAGTCCAATGCCGAAGCAGTAGAAATTATCCTGGAAGCGATTGACAAGGCTGGCTACCAGGCTGGAGAGGAGATCAGCATCGCCCTCGATCCCGCAGCCTCAGAATTTTATGAAGCGGACACCGGGTTATATAATTTGCGCACAGAAGGCAAAAAGTTATCCAGCGCAGAAATGGTCGATTTCTGGGCAGACTGGGTGAAAAAATACCCTATTGTCTCCATTGAAGACGGGTTAGCCCAGGATGACTGGGAAGGCTGGAAGCTGATGACCGAAAGATTGGGCGATCAAATCCAGATTGTGGGCGACGATCTGCTGGTCACCAACCCCGAACGGGTCCGGAAAGGGATCCGGGAAAAAGCCTGTAACTCGCTGCTGGTAAAAGTCAATCAGATCGGCAGCCTGACCGAAACCATTGAAGCTGTGGATATCTGCCTCCGTGCGGGATGGACGGCAGTGACCTCCCACCGCTCGGGTGAGACGGAAGATACGACCATCGCTGATCTGGCGGTCGCTTTAAACACCGGCCAAATCAAAACAGGCGCCCCGGCTCGATCAGATCGGGTAGCGAAGTACAACCAGCTGCTGCGGATCGAAGAACAGCTGGGCGATAGAGGGGAATATGCGGGATGGAAACCCTTTAAATAACCCCTGCTCTTCCCTCTGAATCAAAAAAAGACCTTCAGCAGCTGAAGGTCTTTTTTTGACCCAGAGATCCCTGATCCCGCTGCCTATTAATCTTCTTCCTCCACATCTTCCGGGTCATCCTCCAGCTCTTCTTTCACCTGGAATGAATGAACTGCTTCTGAAACGGAAAGGTCTTCCCGCCTTTTACCGGGTTCCGGTGTTCCACAGTAAGGACATAAACTCCAGGATAGTTTCATCAATTTGCCGCATTCATGACAAACTTTTTTCAACCGTGTATGACAGTTGGGACAAATCCGCCAGCGGTCTTCAACATGCCGGGCACAACCGGGGCAGACGGGATGCTCCTCGATCGACTGCAGCAAGGCTTCCTCTTCCAGCATATATTGATATTCTTCTTCCAGACTTTGCGGGGGGCGGAGGATCAGATAGATGACAATTCCGGGGAGGAATAACACCGCCACAACCAGCACAGCCAGAATTCTAATCAGCGGATCCTGGGTTCGGGCGCGGATATCGCGGTAAGTCCAAATCAGCAAGCTCAACCACAAGGCAGTTAAAAAGGCTCCTCCCCAGGCTGCCGCGATAAGTAAGAAATTGCTCATCGATGAGGGATTAAAATTCATAGTTTAGCTCCTTGCTGAAAATTATAGCATTTTTTGCTCAGAAAACTTCGCCTCTCGGCTAACTCTTTACCGATACTTGTGCTTTTCAGATAGATTTTGTATAAAGAGGATAAAGTACACCATGTGCTAAAGGGAGGATAGATAATGAACAGCACATTGACCCGTTACCGGATAACTGATCTGGATTATGCTGAACGCCCCCGGGAGCGCCTGGCTAAACTGGGCGCAGGTGTGCTCAGCACAGCTGAGCTGCTGGCCATCCTGATCCGGGTGGGTGTGGAAGGGGAAAACGCCATTCAGGTAGGACAGCGACTGTTAAAAGACTTCCAGGGGCTTCACGGCCTGCAGCGGGCAAACTATTCAGAAATCTGTGCCCAGCATGGGATCGGCCCCGCCAAAGCCGCCCAGATCAAAGCAGCCATTGACCTGGGCCGCAGGCTTTCAGCCCATTCCCCGCAAGAAAAACCGACCATTCACTGCCCTGAAGACGCTGCTGACCTTGTACGCTATGAGATGAGCGCTCTGGAACAGGAACAGCTCCGGGTTCTGATCCTCAATACCAGGAATCAAGTGCTGCAGATCAGCACAATTTATCAGGGTTCTTTGAATTCATCCCAGGTGCGGATAGGAGAATTATTCAAAACCGCAATCCGCAGCAATGCGGCCGCAGTCATCATCGTTCACAATCATCCCAGCGGAGACCCCTCACCCAGCCCTGATGACGTTGCCATTACCAAAGCGATCATTGAAGCCGGCAAGCTGCTCGATATCCAGGTGCTGGACCACGTGATTATCGGCCAGGGCAGTTTTGTCTCCCTGAAAAAACGCGGATTAGGGTTTAATGAAGATCACTGAGTTCGTTTTACTTTAAACCCGGTATATTCCCCCAAATATTCCTGCCAGCTGTGATCCACCCCCTGAACCTGAGCGGATACCGGACCGCGGTGGAGCTTTTTCAACAAGGCTTCCAAATCCACCCGCGACCCCTCCGCGGTCACTTCCACGGTGCCTTCACGCCTGTTCCTTACCCAACCGGTAAATCCCAGATCACCCGCTGTGGTCATCACAAAATGTCTAAAACCGACCCCCTGCACTCGACCGGCAGCGACCGCATGCAGCCGGGCTTTTTCGCTCTCAGTCATGTTCCTCCTCACTATTGATCCGATTCCTGTCTATATATAAACGGACAATCAGAACCAGCAGTACAGGGATAATAATTAATACCACAATCAGCAGCCAGGGCATAAATAAGTACTTTAAATCTGATAATGTCCGGGAGGAAAAGGCAGACTTTTTCCATTCTCGTTCCAGGGCTTCCAGGCTGGTGCCCAGAGCGATTTCCACTCCCCGTTCACATCCCACCCCCTGGTCATAGGAAGAGATCATCGCCTGAATTCCAGTCACTCCGTACTCCTGCTGAATAAATTCCAAAAACGAGTCGACCTGGGCATAAGCCAGGACAACCTGCTCATTATCGGCTGGCATAGATTGACATAACTGGGAAAAGGGAATCAACCTGCCTTCCTGCTGGGCTTTATTCAACACCGCTTCCTGCTCAGGATTGGGAAAAAACTCCATCTGGGAAGCAATCCCCTCATTGACCCAGCGGGGTAAATATTGATATTCACTGCCCATGAAGCGATAAAGGACGATATGGGTAATTTCATGGGGAACCTGGCGTTGGAGCTTGAGCGATTGATCTGGACCCGGAGGCAGGGAAACAACCACAGATCCCAGTGCAGGGTTCGCGTGTCCTGCGACCCAACTCTGGCCTGACATGGATAACGTAGCCTGCAAATCTTCTTCGCTGGCATAAACGAAGATGTCAATCTCCCGATCATCGGCAGGCTGCTGGAGAAAATCCAGGATTTTTGACCTTCCTTTTTGTGCTGCATCCACTATTTCCCGGGCAAAAGGTACGTCCCCTTGATACCAGTAAACTGTAAATACATCCGATTTTAGTTCCTGCCAGTCCATCCGGTTATCTACATACGGCAGAGTGAAGGTCCGGGTAGTAAACTCCTCTCCATGCTCAAAAACCAGGCGAAAATGATAGGAAATAGTAGAGAATGCCGGCAGCGGGCGTTCGGCCAGATTATAAACGAAACTGACCTCGCCAGCGGATGTGATATTTGCAGAACCAGTGAATGAAGGTGTTCCCGGAGCCTCCAGGATCAGATCGGCTCGCTCCAGGGCTGTCTCGCTGACGACCATCCCCTCGATCACCAAATCTTTTCCGAATTGATACTCGATCGATTGAAGTTCAAACTGGACAGCTGACTGTGCTGTGCTGAACTCAGGATGAGATAAAAAGACCAGGCTGACCAAAGCTGCAAGAAAAAGGATTTTTTTCATCCTGAGTTTTTACACCTTATCTCAATAATTGAGGTTGCGCAGAGAAAATTGATTTCTGGAGCTAATTAATAAGACCAATCCTCGTCGGGAAATTCCTCATCCCCTTGATCTCTTACTGGCAGGTCAAACATGGAATAGTTGATCGACCCTTCAGTAAAAGCCAGGTTATCCAGGGCTTGATTGATCAATTTGACTTCTTCAGCCGGCAGGTTTTCGTCTTCCAGCATCTGATCCAGGGTCCGCTGAACTCCTTCGCCGCCGAGCTGGGAAAGAGCCCAGATGGCAGCTCTCCTCACCCGGGGTATGTCATCCAGCATCTCCAGAATGTCATATACTGCATCCTCCAGGTACAATTCACCGCAGGCCCTGACTGCCTCTGCTCTGACCTGGGGGGCGGTATCCTGAAGCCGGCTGTACACCTGGTCACGATACCTCTGGTCAAAAGAGCGGCCCATAGCAAACAAAGCGCTGGCCACCCATTGGGGATTATCGCTTTCATAAGCCTTGGCAATTTGTTGGTGAACCTCTGACCGGGGCGAATAACTGATGGCTTCCAACGCTCTCCGCCGAATTCGGTCCGGCTGATCACTGTTGATGATCCGCAGCAGCGAATCCACAATTTCCTCTTGCAGTTCAGCTTTGATTTTATCCAGCTCACCCCGGTAGACGTATTTACCCAGGACCGAGGCGGTGACAGCCCGGACATCTTCATCCCGGTCTTCCTTCAGGGTGGTCAAAAAGTCCTTGATCAGGTCATCTGTATTAAAAACTTCAATAGCCCGGATGGCAAAGAACCTTACCTGGGGATCGGGGTCATGCAGGGCAAATCGAAAGACAGATTCAAAAGAAAGCAGAGTGTCAGTTTCTGTCAGCAGCTCAAGATCTTCCATTAAGGCCCGTCTGCGCTCCACCTTAACTTCCAGCCAAACCTGTTTTAACTTCGCCAACTGTTCAGGTCTGATGTCAGAGAACGAATAGAGATACCGGGGATCAAACACCTGCTCATCATCCAGCAAAGCTTCAATTACTTCGCTGAAATCAATCTCATCCGGCAGTTGATACTTTGGTTCTTGTCTCATGGTAAGGGGACCGGCGCAGTAAAGTCAAGAACATTAATGTAAACCAGCAGGAGAATCAAACTGATAAACCCCACAGCATTGACGATATTCTTAACCTGCTGGGAGACCCTTTTCTGAAAGATCAGTTCGGGAAGGATGAGCAGGATCCGCCCTCCATCCAAGGCTGGGATAGGAAACATATTTAACACACCCAGGGATACGGTAACAGCCGTGATAAACAAAAGCACATTGACCTGGGATGAAGTCCCCGGCAGCAGCTGCTGATCCCGGGCTCCTTCATAAATATCATACATCCCCTTATAGCCCACCGGTCGGGCAGCCTCACCAGCCTCACCACCCTGGATCAAAGTCGCAGGCAGCCTGAGCACCGCCAGGCTGTGCTGGAAGGTGGCCGCCGCGCCCATGGGAAGTGATTGGAACCAGCTGATTTCCATCCGGGGATTGGTCATCACAATTCCGATCGCCCCCTGATTTTCGGGTGGATCCTCCCTCGGGGTGAGGGTGAGTTCTTGTACCCGGTTATCTCTTTCCACCAGGATGGAAATAGGTTCACCCAGGTTCGAATAAATTTCTTCCCGCAGATAAGTAGAATCTTTCACTTCCGTTTCATTGATCTGCTGGATGATATCCCCGGCCTGCAAACCCGCCTGCTCGGCGGGTGACCCTGGGGCGATCTCCAGGATCTGCACAGTGCTGGTATCCGGCATACCCAGCTGGGCAAAAATTACCGCATAAATGACCACCGCAGCCAGCAGATTCATCAGGGGACCTGCGATCAATACCCCTATCCTCACCCAGGGGTTGGCCGCCGCTAAACCACCCTCAATTTCAGGGTCATTTTCACCTTTGGGACGGACAAAACCACCCAGGGGGATCCAGTTTAAGGTGTATTCTGTTCCCTGAAACTCGAACAATTTGGCCAATCTGGGAGGAAAACCAATGCCAAATTCTTCAATCTGGATCCCAAACAGTTTGGCGGCCAGAAAATGACCGAGCTCGTGGAGAATAATCAGGGAAGCTAATACACCAACAAATTGTAAAATTGTGCTCATTTTATCTAATGACCTCAATCAATTCTTACGTAGTAAGCAGGAAAAATCATTTTCTTACCTGTTCAGGTTAGAAATTATACCGCATCCTGTTCCTGAGGTAGAAGGTATGCTCCTGCTCCCGGAGAGCTTTCTAACACCTTTTTAACACCCGGCAGGTCTTTCAAACGAGCGGTGATGTCCTCAACAGCAGACGCCGGACAGAGCACATGAACATTGGGTCCAGCATCCAGTGTATAACAAACTGGAATGCCCTGATCGCGCCATTCGCGAACGGACAACATAACCTGCACCGAGTCCGGCAGCCAATAAAACAGGGAAGGTTGGGAACTCATCATCACTGCATGCATCAGATGATTATCCTGCTCTACTACCCGGGCAAAGGCAGAAAAATCCCGTTCTTTGATGGCTTTTCGACATTGATCCAATCTGCGGGGCGCATCCTCCACCCGGGCAGCCTGCAGAGGACTGGTGTTTGCTGATTGATGACCTTTTGTGGATCCGACGGCTTTATGTTCTTCACTGACGATGGCGATACAATCGTGTAAGTCCCAGTGACCGGGTGGAGCGATGGAAAAAGCAAACGAATCCAGGTCGCTCTCCCCTGGCTGCCATTCCACAAAACCGCCGGGCACAGATCGGCAGGCTGATCCTGATCCTTTCCTTGCCAGGCGGGAGAGTGCTGTCCTGTCCAGATCCAATCCCGCCGCGCGGCTGGCAGCGAGGCTGAGGGCAGCAAATCCCGAAGCCGAAGAGGCAATTCCCGCTCCGGTAGGAAAATTATTCTCGCTGATCACTTCCGCGCGTTCTGTCCGCTGGCTGAGACCTCTGACCAGGTCAAGAAATTCCGTCACCCGGGTAAAGGCTTTCCCGGAAAGCGGATTCCCGTTTAGTATTACCCGGTCGCAATCCAGCTGGGAACGAAATTCAACCGTGGTCTTCGTTTGCAAACCGGTCAGGTTCATGGACA
The DNA here is from genome assembly GCA_034520505.1 of Anaerolineales bacterium. Classification (GTDB taxonomy): domain Bacteria; phylum Chloroflexota; class Anaerolineae; order Anaerolineales; family UBA11858; genus B10-G9. The sequence goes on from JAXHNK010000002.1 coordinate 272,051, forward strand.
GGGAGCCGTTGGCGGGTATCCGCCAACGGTCATCTGAATTCCCCCAGTATTTGATAAAGGCGATATTGGGGTGGGCTGCAGCTGCGGCAAAATAGCTCATCACTTTCCTTTCTTTCTCCCGGATATAACAGCTATTTTACCGCGAACTCTATTCCAGGGTGGGAAATATACACTCGATTACCCCCTGATCCGGTTTATCCTCCTCTCCATACTCCAGCTGACCAACAGCTGTCTCATCCAGGCCGGGCTGGTCCAGGAAGTCTGAAATATCAGACGCCAAATCATCAGACAGCTTGCCCTGATTGAAAAAATCACAAACTTCCGCGATCAACCGGGCCTGAGCCTCTCGCACCACAGCCCTTTGCTCCGGCTGATACCAGATCTGATCGAACGACGTAAAGTGACCCTTTTCTTCACCCTCCACCCGCTGAAAAAGGTCTGACAGGGTCGATTCCTCCATTACCAGATAGCCATCCCAGGTCAGATTACGCTCTTCCAGCACCCGGAAAAAGTTATCCGCCGGCTGTCCATTTTCATCCTCGCTGTAAGACAAGCGCAGGATTTTATCCCGGATCTCCCCGTCTTCCGCTTGTGATGGGAGTAAGGGCAGGAAATTACTCCGGCTGCGGTCACGATCGGTGGTCAGCAGCCACACACCCTGGGGCAAAACCGCCTCACCCTCTGTTTGTTGGGTGAGAATAATCAGAATCATCTCTCCCGATGGTTCCAGGTCCGTGGATTCCGCCCGGGGGGAAGCAGTCAACGTGGCGGAAACTTGTTCAGTCGGGGATGCAGTAATTTTCCGGCTGGAAATTATCCCCAGGATCAAAAAGAGGAAAAACAAGCTGATGAATGTTCCTGCGATCATTTTATTCTTCATGGGCTGCCCCGGCAGTTTTCTTGGTCAAACTCTTGTCAGTTAATTTTTTACTTATCACAAAACCCTGGGGGGATCTCCGATCGCCGCTGATTCCAGCATTTTCCCGGGGATGGTTTTCCGTCGGGATAAAACTGGGGATCTCCTCTTTCGAGAGAGATTCTCCCGGGGAAACAAACAGGGATCTGTTCACAGATTCATCCGGGGTAAAAAAGGCTGCCTGAATATAGAGTTGGGAGCGGATGAGCAAATAAGTTTCCTGCAGCCAGCGGCTGATTCTTTCTCGATCCTCTTCCCGGGATGAGGGGTCTAAACCCTGGGGATTGGCAAACCCCGTTATCCAGATCAATCCCTCCCTGTGATCATTTTCCAACATCACTTTCCGGATCTGTTCATAATGACGTATATCTGCAGCCTCCGCTGAGTTCAGGCTTTTCTCCGCCCCGCTTTCAGACAGCTCTGGCAGTCGGATGCCGATAAAAGCCTGATCCAACACATAATTACCCCGGTAAAGACGTTCTAAAAACTCAACATCCGGGACTTGATCCGAGACATGATCCGGAGTCCGAAATTCATCAACCGGGACCAACCCTCCAGTGATTAACATTAATTCTGGTTCAGCCGCTTCTAACGTTTGCTGGATTTCGCTGAAAAAAAGTCCATAATCTCCAGGATCGGGCTCTGCTCCCCAGCCCCTCTTCGTGTTCGGCCCGGGAAATAATTCCAGCGCTTTGATCACACTCGGAAAACATCCAGTCAGCTTTTGTACCAACTGGACAGTTTTATCCGCTGAAGGCCCTGCGCCCGTCAAAGCCCAAACGGGGGCTTCCGTAATGGAAATCATAACGGATAATCCAGAGCGGTCAACAACGTCCATCGCCTGGCTTAATTCCCCGCAGGCTTGATCTTGATCGGGAAGAGGCTGATGAGTCGCCCACCGATAATCGACTGCCACCCAATCAAACTGAAGCTGATTTGCCCGTTCTACTGCTTCCCCGAATTGGGGATCGGAAGGGTTCAGGCGGATCCCATAACCAAAGCGATTCAGCTCTCTATCGGGACCATGAGCCAGGGCGGGTTTAACCACCAGGACCAATAAAAAGATCATCCAGCCCGGGATCATCCACTTGATCAACTGACGCATAGTTTCCTTAGTGGACAAAACTCGCCAGATATCCGATCACCATCCCCAGGGGAAATCCTAACGCGGACCACATCAGGATAAAGGCAACTTCTTCCCTGTCTTCCCAGATCTGATATACGCTGAGCAGCAGCTGCCTGACCAGGCGGGATTCATCGAGGAGATGGATGTGAAAATTCCACCAGGTAAATTCCAATCGCTCAAACATAACTTTCATGCTAACCTCCCAGACTTTACTTAGATGTGGATAACTTTTTAATCTTTCCGCTTTCATCCACAACCGCCCGGGCGGTGCGATTGATGCTTTTCCCGCCCGGACCCTCAACCCTGGTCCGGTAGATCAGCAGATAAGTCTGCACATCATCACCTTCGCCTGACCTTTTCTTGACCTTGGGTTTAGCGCCCTTCATATCCGGGTGGCGCTGATAAACTTCCTGGGAAACTTTATCGATAATTTTTGATTTCAACATAACGTGGATGATCCTTTTTAACGCTTGAAAGAAGAATAGGAGCGCCTTCTCATGAAAGCAGGCACATCGAGGGGATCCCGGCCAGTTTCAAGCTCCGGCTGGATGGTTTCCCGGTGCACAGAGACTCGTTGATCGTCTTCTGTTTTCTCAGACGCGAATTCCCGTTTGCGGTGTGTAATGGATGTGAATGCTTCTTCAAAAGTAGTCGCGCCCAGCCCGGTCACCACCAAATTGACCTGCACCTGATCCTGCAAATTTTCTTTATAGGTGGTTCCAAAGATTAATTCAGCATCTGCCGGTATCTGGGTTTGCAGGAAACTCAGCGCCTTCCCCACATCCGCCAGGGTTAAATCGGTCCCCGCAGTGAAGTTGACAATCAACCCTGAAGAATTGATCAGAGATATATCCTCCAGCAGCGGGTGATAAAGCGCTTGTTTAACCGCTTTGACCGCTTTCTCTTCTCCCTTACCCTGTCCGATGCTCATCAGGGCTCCACCGCCTAATTCCATCATCCGGCGTATATGAGCAAAATCGACATTGATTACTCCGGGTTCGGTGATCAGCTCGGTGATGCTCTGCACAGCCTGGCGGAGGACATCATCAGCCAGATGGAAAGCTTCCGAGAGAGTGGTACGTTCTGAAACAGCCTGAAGCAGTCTCTCATTGGGAATTGTGATCAGGGTGTTGACGTGGGGTTGAAGGTTAATTAACCCTTCCTGAGCGTTGTTCTGCCTTCCACCCACCTCAAATGAAAACGGCTTGGTCACTACAGCAATAGAGGCGATGCCTAACTCAGCGGCGATCTCAGCTGCCACAGGTATGGATCCGGTGCCGGTTCCTCCGCCCATCCCTGCAGTAAGGAACACCATATCCGCTCCTTCCAGGGCCAGAGTGATCTCACTCTTGCTTTCCTCGGCTGCCTTCCTTCCGATCTCAGGATCCCCTCCCGCTCCTAACCCGCGGGTTAGCTGCGGACCAAGCTGAATTTTCACCTGGGCCTGACTGTTTTCCAGCGCCTGCCGGTCGGTGTTAGCCGCGATAAACTCCACCCCGGACAGACCAAAATCAATCATCCGGTCGACGGCGTTGCTTCCCCCACCACCCAGCCCCATGACTTTAATCACGGGTTGATAAACAGATTCCTGACGATCTGATAATGATTTCTTGGCCATGAATTCGTTGATCATGTCTTCTCTCTCCTGCTTCACAATAGTTAATTCAGAATAATTTCCCTGGGCAGTGATCGCTGTTCCTTTTTCGATGTTGTTCCGGAACTACATCGCTGCTAATTGGGCTGCAATTTCTGTGCCGTCTCCCTCTACCCGCCGTACGATACTGCCCCGGGCGCGGAGCTGATTGAGGTCATCCTCGCTGAAATGTTCTTCACCGCCCACGACCGTAACTTCCTCTGCTCTGGTCGCTTCTTGAAAAGAAAACCCTATGGTCGGTTGATAGCGTTTTATGTAGGACCTTGTGACTTCCAGGTGCCAATCAGCGATCCCCCACTCATAAGTGGGAAGCAGTAAATAGTGCTTTAACCGGAATTGCTTCCTCTCTTTTGAGATTGGTTCCCCGTTGAGTTCTTGATAAGCCTGGACAACAGGACGGGGCTTACCCGGTTCATGAAACCAGCCGCGGTGATCATTTCCTTGCTCCTCACCCCCATCCACCAGCTGAAACATACCGCATAGGATTTGCTCGGGCAAAGCTTCAAATTGTCCTTTTTCTCGCCCATCAAGCAGTTCAACCATGGTGATCTCCCTTTGCAGGGGATCATCATCTTCCGGGGATTCTCCACCTAGATCCAGCATGATCACCGGCAGTCTTTCATTCAGGATAGCTTCGGAAAGGGTTAAGTACCAATCGGCAACCCGAAAACCGCGGTGATCCTCAGAACCTTCCGGTGTGTCATAAGGATGGGCTTGAGGCCAGCGTTCCGGTCCTCCCACTCCCCAATTCAAATGGCGTCCTTGACTGTTTGCACAGGCACTCAACACTAATCTTTTTAACAGTAATTTTGACCCCCTGCGTCGGAGGCCGTCCAGGCTGGCCCGAAGGAACATGGTATCCCAATAATCGCCACCCGGTTCCAGTGGAGGAAAAACCGGCCGCAGTCCCCATTGAAGAGCCTCTTCAGCCAAGGGTATAAAACGATCTAAAAACCTTTCTACCAGATCAGATTTTGACCAGGAAGCTGTTCCCCAGAAATCTTTCATGTTCGGTCGGTCGTAAAAAAGGACATATTTTACTCCCCACCGGGCATAAGTTTCAAAAAGCAATTGAAAATCTTCCTTTTGGGGGATTTGGCTGGGATCAGGATGGAACTGGAGCACCGGTTCAATCCCGCTGTCGATGAGAGAGCACAGGAAATAATCAGGAACAGCCCGGGAAAGTGGTGCAGTGATTAGCAGCCAGGAAGCGTTCAATGCTTCCAATTCTGGCAGCCAGCGCTTGATATCTTTCCGCTGAAAATGTTCGGTGTCTTGGTAGTATTGAAATCCAATTTTATTCATCATATCTTCTTCCCTGAGTAGGCTGTGGTTAGCTGCTGGTTAATGATGCAAGTTGCATGCCAGCAGGTTGTTTTACGGCACCAGAAGCCTGACCAAACTTATCCTCCCGGTCAACTGATGCTATAATGCGGGACATGAAGAAAATCCTTGTGACGGGGGCGACCGGTTTTATCGGAAAGGCTCTCACACAGAATTTAGTTGAATCCGGTTACCCGGTCAGAGTGCTCCTCCGACCTTCTCCAGAATCCCCTGACCTGCCCCCGGGAGTGCCGGTGGAAGTTAGCGTGGCCAGCTTAAATAATCCCCGCGGGTTACGGGCAGCTCTGGTGGATATCGGAATAGTCTATCATCTGGCCAGCCAGGAAAGGCACGGCGCAGGGGGCGATTTATTACAGACTGATATTCAGGGAACGAAGAATTTAGTTTCCGCAGCGGAGGATGCCGGGATTGATCGCTTCTTTTTCCTCAGCCATCTGGGGGCAGACCGCGCCTCAGCATTCCCCATCATGACCGCAAAAGCTATAGCCGAGCAGCAAATCCAAAAAAGCAGCTTAAATTACACCATCCTGCGGACCGGCCAAGTTTTCGGCCCCCAGGATCATTTCACGACAAACCTGGCCACTTTGATCCGGACCATTCCTTTTATCTTCCTGCTTCCCGATCAGGGGGACACCCTGCTGCAGCCGCTGTGGATCGAGGATCTGACTACTGCCCTGGTCTGGGCTCTTGATCTGGAAAACACCCACCGCAAGCTGTATGAAATCGGGGGGCCAGAACAGCTGACGTTCAGAGAAATTGTGGAAACACTGCTGGAAAAATTAAACAAAAAACGCTATCTGGTACCCATCCAATCGGCTTATTTAAGGATGATCACTGTCTTCGGGGAATACCTCAGCCCCTCTCCCCTCACCACCGTTTTTTGGTTGGATTATCTGGCCAGCAACCGCACCTGTTCCCTGAACACACTTCCCCATATCTTCAACCTGCTTCCTTCCCGCTTCGGAAAAAGGTTAACTTATCTGAACCCTGAATCAGCTCCTGAGTAAAACCAAACACTTGTGCTGGAGGACAAGATGAGCCTGTTAGATATTTCCCTGACTTTATCCCCGGATTTACCCACCTGGCCCGGTGACCCGGAAATAAAACTGGAGAGGATCAGCGCTGTTGCGGAAGGTGATGACGCCAATGTCACGCAGCTGTCAATGACAGTCCATGCCGGCACTCACGTCGATGCTCCAATCCATTTCCTGGACGGCGCTGGAACGATTGAGGATCTGGCTCTGAACCTTATGGTCGGGCCGGCGGTTGTGATTGAACTGGACACCAGGAATACGATCACCCGCAGGGATCTCGAGCAGGCTGCGATCCCCACCTCAGCTCAACGAATCCTGTTAAAGACCCCGAATTCTCGTTTCTGGGAACAAGGGGAGTTGACCTTCCAGAAAGACTATGCTGCCCTGGGGGCAGATGCCGCCCGCTATCTGGTCGAAATTGGCGTGGAGGTGATCGGGGTGGATTACCTTTCCGTCGCTCCTTTTTCAGAGCCGGTTGCTACCCACCAGATCCTTTTAGAAGCCGGGATGTTGATCATCGAAGGCCTGGACCTTTCCAGGGCTAAACCGGGAAACTATACTTTACTTTGCCTGCCCCTGAAGATTTCCGCTGCCGATGGGGCGCCCGCCCGGGTGCTGCTGATGGAATAAACCAGCAGGAAATTATCCCTTCCTCAACCAACTATCCTTGAAACAGATCGAGGAGAACTTATGAAAAGATTATCATGGACCCCCTGGCTGATCACCGGCGGCTTATTACTGTTCAGCAGTTGTTCCGTAGAACCCGGTATTCCCGGGGAAGACTATCCATTACAGATGACACTAACCAGCACGGCATTTAAAAATGGAGGACGCATTCCCGATCCCTATACCTGCGAGGGCAGGGACATTTCTCCCCCGCTGGAATGGAATCATGTCCCGGATGCTGCCCGCAGCCTGGTATTAATTATGGATGACCCCGATGCCCCTGTGGGCACCTGGGTGCACTGGGTGCTGTACGATCTATCACCGGAAACCGGCGGACTGGCTGAGGATGACTCCGGCGAGGGCCAGCAGGGGAGGAACGACTTCAAAAAGACCGGGTACGGGGGTCCCTGTCCCCCACCCGGAAAAGATCACCGATACTATTTCAAGCTTTATGCCCTGGACAGGAAGCTTAACCTGGGAAATCAGCCCCAGAAAAAACACCTGGAAAAAGCCATGGAAGGACATATCCTCGACCAGGCTCAATTGCTGGGAACTTACAACCGCTGAATCCTCCCGGTGGTCATGGCCTGCCGTCCGCAGCATACTGATCACCGGTTAATTAATCAGTCAGTGCATCATCCACCTGGTCATAAAACCAGCGTTTGACATCCGCGCTGACCACTGTTTCCCGCAGGGCCTCCGCTCGATTCTGCCGTTCTTCCACCGGCATGGTCAAGCCTTGATGAATAGCTTCTGCTGTCCCGTAAATATCAAAGGGAGAAACCGCCAGAACGTGCTCGCCCATCTCCTCAAACGCCCCCGTCTGCTCGGAAAGAATTAAAACCCCGTCGTTCTGATTAACCAGGGCTCCTTCCTTGGCAACCAGATTCATCCCATCCCGGATAGGGTTGACCAGCAGCACCGAATACATCTGCATAGCCGCAATGGCCCGGGGATAATTATCCCCCACGATCAACCGCACCGGTTCCCAGATGGAATTGCTGTAGGTGGCGTTGATCAACCCCGCTTCAGCCATGATTTCCTGCATGTAATCCTGATATTCTTCAACTTCCATCCGGGAAGGAACCAGCAGACAAAGCATCTGCACCTCCCCCTGATGCTCGGGATGCTTTTCCAGCAGGGTGCGATAGGCTTTCAACCCCCGCAGGATGTTTTTGCTGGGCTCAATGCGGTCCACCCGCAGGATCAGCCTGCGGTCGCTGACAAAGTTGATTAATTGAGATTTAAGCAGCTTGGTTTCTGTTTCCTGCATAATGGCCTGCACTTGCTCGACATCGATCGAAATCGGGTAAGCGCTGGCTAGTATTTCCCGCTCTTCAATAAACAAGCGGTCTCTATATCCCCGGGATTCCACACCGGGCAGAAAATAACGGCAGGTCTGGACAAAGTTGAAGGCATCTTTCCGGGTCTGGAATCCAATCCGATCAGAATCCAGCAAACTGCGCAGCAGTTTTTCCCGGATCGGTTTGGGCAGAATGCTCCAGGCATCATGACTCGGCCAGGGGATATGGATAAAGGGTTGAATATAAACACTTTCACCCAGCTCCTGGCGAAGGAAGTGAGGAACCAGATAAAGTTGATAGTCCTGGGGAAAAATGATCACCGGCCGCTCTTCAACAGCTACCACCTCAGCGATCGCTTCCGCCATTTGCTGGTTGATTTTGAGATAGCCTTCATTCCAGGCATCCCAGGTTTCAGCAGTGATATTGGGAGAGCGCGGCGAGTCCCAAAGTTGATGGTGGATAAACCAGAGCAGCGGATTAGAAATTTGATGGTAATACTTCTGGTAAGCATCTTCATCGGGGGTGATTAACTTTAACCGGATGCCTTCCACCAGTTGATCCTGATTGCCCTGAGCCTGTACCCACCGGCGGTCATCCTCACTCATCGCAGCTGCCACCCAGACCACATCTTGTTGTTCAGCCAGCGCTCCCAGCGCGGTTACCAACCCTCCGGAACCACGCTGGATATCAAATTCCCCATCTTCCTTTTCCTGAAAAGTAAACGGACCCCGGTTTGAAGCAATCACAATCAGGGGGTCTTGCCTTTCTTTTTTCTCAGCTTTCATCTCCATCCTCCTCCGACCCAATCCCCGTAATTTCAGTATCAATACTATTGTACTATTACTATTCTCCCGCTGCTCATTCGCTGACCCAAAAGGTGGGGTCAATGAACAAAATGTTTTAAGATTCCACTCAGCGAACAGTGAACAACAGAAACTTGTCAGAGCACGGCCGGGGTGCTATAATTCTCGCTACACAGGGGCGCGTAGCTCAGCTGGTAAGAGCGCACGGTTCACATCCGTGAGGTCGATGGTTCGAGTCCATTCGCGCCCACAGCTGCAGGAAACAGTCTCGTGGAAACGCCAATCCACGGGGCTGTTTGCATTAATTTGTTCTCTGACCTTATCAAAACCCGGGTTCAACCGGAGAAGATCTTAACCACAGAAATAACAAATCTGAGACCGAGGGTCACATTTTTTCAGGTAACGAAAAAATAACCAGCGCGGGTAGAAATCGTAAAGCTGGGCTGGAGATTTTTCCTTCCCGCATTGGGGATCAATTTTAGCGGGAAGTATGATAAAATCTTGTTTCCATAAAAATTCCCTTCAGAGATCAACCGCCCACCCTTTTTTCCAATAACTTACTTCTGCTCCTCTTACCTGAAATCCCCAATCAAGAGGTGAACCCAGCCAGGAAAAAAGGAAAACCATGTCAGACCTAATCGCTAATCCCCCAACAGAACTTACAGATCCAAGATTACACATCAACCGGGAATTGAGCTGGCTGCATTTCAACAACCGGGTGCTGGAGGAAGCCCAGGATGACTGCCACCCTCTTCTGGAACGGATCAAGTTTCTCTCTATTTTCTCTTCAAATCTTGATGAATTTTTCATGATCAGAGTCTCCGGACTGCGGCGCCAGATGGAAACAGGGAGTTTTGATCTTCCACCGGATGGTATGCTGCCCTCCGAGCAGTTGGCCATGATCCGTAAGCAATTACTGCCTAAACTGAGTGAGCAGTACCACACCTGGAAAAACGATCTTCTCCCCCGGTTAAGCGATCACAATATTTGCATCCTGCCCTATCAGGATTTGAAACGCAAACAAAAAAAACTGCTCCGGAAGTATTTTAAAAAAGAAGTTTATCCTGCCCTGACCCCGCTGGCCTTTGACCCCGGACATCCTTTTCCCCACATTTCAAACCTATCGATGAATCTGGCAATTGTCGTTTATGACCCCAAACACGGTCAGAGGTTTGCCCGGTTAAAGGTTCCTAAGGTTTATTCCCGGCTGATCGCCATACCCAGCGAAGAGAGCGCAGATGAGTATTCAGAGCTGGGGATAATCCAACCGAATTCCACCAATTTTGTCTGGTTAGAAGAAGTGGTCAGAGAAAACCTTGATCTGCTCTTTCCCGGAATGAACATTGAGGCCGCCTATCCGTTCCGGGTTACCAGGGATGCAGACCCGGAAGTTGAGGAAGATGAAGCTTCGGATCTTTTGACAGCCATAGAAGAAAGCGTCTGGGAACGGCAGTTCGGTTCTGCTATCCGTCTGGAAGTGGATGCAAGCATGCCCGACCAGGTTCGGAACATCCTGCAAACGAACCTTGATATCGCTTCTTACCAAATTTACGTAGTTGAAGGGCCTATCGGCCTGGGCGACCTAAATGAATTGATGGACATTAATTTTCCTGATTTAAAAGATCCTCCCTTTAAACCCAGCATCCCCCCTGCCCTCTCCACAGATGGGAGTATATTCTCCGTGATCCGCCGGAAAAACATCTTGCTTTACCATCCTTATGACAGCTTCGAACCGGTGGTGCGCTTTATCAAGGAAGCCGCCCGCGACCCGGATGTCATCGCTATCAAGATGACCCTCTATCGGATAGGTCCGGATTCTCCTATTTTAGCAGCGTTGATAGAAGCCCGGGAAAACGGCAAACAGGTAGCGGCACTGGTGGAATTAAAAGCTCGCTTTGACGAAGAGAACAATATCATCTGGGCTAAATCACTGGAACGCGCCGGAGTGCATGTTGTTTATGGGTTGGTAGGGTTAAAGACCCATGCTAAAGTGGCCATGGTCATCCGCCAGGAACAGGACGGGATCCAGCATTATATTCACCTCGCCACCGGAAATTACAATAACCTCACCGCCCGCCTCTATGCCGACCTGGGATATTTCACCTGCGACAAGGTTTTAGGAAAAGACATCACTGTACTGTTCAACGGGCTGACCGGATATTCAGAAAAAGAAAATTATCGAAAACTATTGGTCGCACCCGGTAAAATGCGGCGGGAGTTGATCGCCAGGATTGATCGAGAGATCCAAATTCACCAACAGCATGGTAAAGGGTACCTGGCCTTCAAGATGAATTCCCTGGTAGATAGTTACTGCATTCAGGCTCTTTACCGGGCATCACAGGCAGGGGTGAAAATCGATCTCCAGGTGCGGGGTATTTGCTGCCTTCGCCCCGGGATTCCCGGGATCAGCGAAAACATTACTGTCACCTCAATCGTAGGTAGATTCCTGGAACATACCCGTATCTATTATTTCCGCAATGGCGGAGAAGATGAGATCCTGATAGGCAGCGCAGATATGATGCCCCGCAACCTGGACCGCCGGGTAGAAATAGTATTCCCACTTGAAGATCCGACATTAAAAATCTCCCTCCGGGATCAAATTCTGAAAACTCACCTGCAGGACAACCTTAAAGCTAAATATAAAAATCCCGATGGAACCTATCAAAAAATCATCCCTTCTGAAAAGGATAACCCGCTCAATTCCCAGGAATGGCTGATTGAACATAGAGGAATCTGGCATCACGCAGAATAAGATATGAAAATCGCTGTCATCAGTAATCTGCACGCTAACCTCCCCGCCCTGGAAGCAGTCCTCCGCCATGCCCGTGAGCAGGAGGTTGAAGCATTCTGGTGCCTGGGAGACCTCATTGGGTATCATCCTCATCCCGATCTCATCATCAGCAAGCTTCAGGAGCTGGATGCTGTCTCCGTCCTGGGAAATTTTGACCGCCGGGTGCTTAAATTCCCAACAAAAAAAGAAAAGTGGCGGTTGACCAAACGATCCGAGGAATTTTTAGCCGTTCAGTGGGCCTCTGAGAACCTTTCCCCGTCGAGCCTTAATTATCTGGAAAATCTGCCTGAAGAAATTAAAACTGCTGTCGAAGAGGTAAAAATCCTCCTCGTTCACGGGGATCCTTGCTCCATTAAAGGGCGCCTGACTTCAGAGACCAGCAAAAACCGTTTCCGACAGCTGGCTGCAGAATCTAATGTGGATATTGTGATCACCGGTTATTCCCACCTGCCCTTTTATTACCAAATCGGTGATACCCACTTTTTCAATCCCGGGAGTGTTGGCAGCCCCTTTGACGGCGATCCCAGGGCGAGTTATCTCATCCTGGAAGTGGGACCCAAAACAAGAGGGGAAGATCACCTCCTCAGTTCTGAAGTCAAACACCATTTTTTCCGGGTCGAATATGATACCCAATCCACCGTAAACAGCATCCGGCGGATCGGGCTGCCTGAAGCCTATGCTCAGTGTCTGCTCAGAGGGCAGAACCTAGAAACGGTCCTTGTTGAACCGGAAAAATGGGTGGTTTCCGTTCCTGATGAGGAGAGCTGGGGGAAAAAACCTTACCCATCTCTGCAAATCCGTCAGGCTGAGGAAGACCAGCAGCTTGAGAAAGTGATTCAACTGGCAAAGAAGAATGGTTCCAACCTGGACCACATGTACCAGGTCGTTTTTCTCGCTCTGAATTTGTTTGATAAACTACAGCCGCTGCACCGACTGGGTCCAGAAGAGCGTTATTGGCTGCGCTGTGGGGCGCTGCTGCATGATATCGGCAAGAATGAGGGTAATAAAAACCACCATAAAACCGCCCTAGCTAAAATTCTAGAGGAACCGGATTTACCTTTTACAGATCGAGAACAGCATATTATCAGCTTAATCGCCCGTTATCACCGGAAAGCCTGGCCCCAAGAAAAACACGACTCCCTGGTATCTCTGCCGGCGGTGGACCAGAGAAAAGTTGCTATCCTTGCTTCTCTTCTCCGGGTGGCTGACGGACTGGACTCTCCCTCGCGGGGAAACGTACAGGCCCTTGAGGTTCTTTTTACCCCGGATGAAATTATCATCTCCTGCCAGGTAAAAAGAAAAGCCGCAAAAGAGAAAAAAAGAGCTCTAGGGAAAGGGGAATTACTGGAATTTACCTTTGACCGCAATCTGCATATCGAATGGCATCAGGCTTAAAGACAACCGGCTCATCAAGAAACTCAAAAAAACAGGAAAGGATCCACCTCAGGAAACCTGCCGGCATTCCCCCCTTTTGATTTGAAACCGATCGAAATCCCGGGCCACCCGGGTTTCAGGAAATATTTCCCGGGCCTCATTGATGACATCCTGCTCCCGGTAGCGGCGGGATATATGAGTGAGGATCAGGGCTCCGACCTCTCCTTTCAAAGCCAACTCCGCCGCCCCTCGGGCTGTCAAATGCCCGAACTTTTCGGCTAAGTCTTTTTCGGAACTCAAATAAGTTGACTCAATGACCAGGGCATCCGCCCCCCGAACCTGATCCAATAAATCTGAGGTTCGTCCGGTATCCCCCACATGAACCAGCTTGGTCCCTTTTTTCTCCTCACCCAGCACTTGATCCGGGGTGATTTCCCTGCCGTCAGGAAGGGTAACTGTTTTACCTTTCACTAATTCTCCGCGCCACGGACCCGGAGGAATCTGCAGCTGGTCAGCTTTCTCGGGTAAAAAGGGACGCCTGGAACGCTCTTCGAAAACAAAGCCAAAACAGCCCGGGGTGCGGTGATAAACAGGAAAAGCACTGACCGTAAATCCCTCTTCCTCGTAGACCGGTCCTGGAGTAAGCTCTCGAAAATTGATTTGCACCGGAGGATATTTCCCCTTTAATACCACCCCAAAAACCAGGTCCCTGATCCGCTGCAACGCTGCCTTTCCCCCTGCAATTTCCATCTCATCCACTGTCTCCCAGCGCACAAAAGTGGATAACAACCCTCCCAAGCCCAGGATATGATCCAGGTGCCCGTGGGTGACCAGGATCCGGTCCAGGCGTTTAAAGCCGATCCCGGATTTTAATATTTGGCGCTGGGTACCTTCCCCGGCATCGATCAAAAACCTGTGCTCAGAACGAATGATCACCTGAGAGGTTAACCCCCGATGTACAGAAGGCGCAGAAGCAGAAGTGCCCAAAAATATAATCTCAAACAAAAGAATATCCTTTCTGATCAAAATAATGTCTGATCCTATTTTACCCCATCCTCCAGGAAAGCAGTCTTGTGTTCGTCCGATCCGGTGAGCAATATTCCTTATCTCGATGCAGCTCACCCAGAAAGATCGGGCTGATCGGGATGTGTTTGCGGGTAAAATAGGATTAAATATCTCCTATTTCTGATCAGCGAACAATCATAAGGATCTCGATGTACACAATTTACCGGGAACAAACCATCCCCGCCTCGCTGGAAGAAGCCTGGGCTTTTCTCAGCAATCCCTACAACCTGGCCAGAATCACCCCTCCTGAGATGGAATTCAAGATCCTGGATCCTATCCCGGAGGACATCTTCGATGGTTTACTGATCAAGTACAGGATAAAGATCCCGTACCTGGGCCGGAGGCTTTGGGTTTCTGAAATCAAACATGTTCGCCCCCAGCTGTCCTTTGTTGATGAACAGCGGGCAGGACCCTATAAGTTCTGGTATCACTACCACCAGATCAACCAGGTCGCGGAGGGTGTGAAGTTCCTGGACCACGTCACTTACCAGCTGCCGTACGGTCCCCTGGGGAAAACAGCCCACCTGCTGTTTGTCCGGCGTTCTTTACAGCAGATTTTCGATCACCGAAAGCAGATATTATCCTCGCTGTTTTGAGGAACCACCTGGACGCGCTGCATTCGATCCTCTTCTCAAATATGCTATAATCCGCACAGAATATCAGGATCAATCTGGACTATGGCCAAAAAAAACCGGAACACGCCTCAAACAGAGAATCAAAAAAGTTTTCACCGTAAACTTGACCTGCTGGGCACCCTGCTCTCAGCGGCAGGTGCGGGAATCCTGCTGGTTATTTTTACCCAGGGAGATAGTCGGGCGGTAGAATTTATCCTCGCTATCCTCAAGAAAGGCTTTGGATGGGGTTTGTATTTCTTCCCCATCCTCCTCTTTGTCTACGGGATCTGGATCCTGATCAGGCGCTTTGAGAAAACTCCCACCCTCAATGCCAGGCATATCATCGGTTCTCTGCTGATCTACCTCTCCATTCAAACCGCTCTCCACTTTGTTACTCTCCCGATAAACTTTACAGACTCGCTGACCATGGCCAGATCCGGAGCCGGCGGAGGTTATTTAGGAGCCCTTATTCTGGCCCCGTTCCAGGGGTTATTCGGCCTGGGAGGAGCCGGGATTGCCCTGCTGGCCTGGTTGATTTTGAGTGTCTCCCTTACCCTGGATATTCCAGTTTTAGACCTGTTTCGCTGGGTTCCAGTACTTGGCCGCGGTTTCCAGACTCTGGTCAAAAAAGTTTTCCCACGTGAAAAAAAGGAGGCCTCACCAGAATTTCCCCCACCTGTTGAAGAACTGACCCCGGAATCCGCACCTTCCCTCCCCCCTGTGAAAGAAACCCTTCCCGAAGAAATTGAGACGCCCGATTGGGTGCTGCCCCATATCCCTGATATCCTGGCGACCGGTAAGGAAATTAAACCTAACGAAGAATATGATCGACACCGGGCCAAAACCATCGAAGAAACCCTGGAGTCCTTCGGTGCACCCGGTCAAGTTGTCGAGATCAACAGGGGTCCGACCATCACGCAGTTCGGAGTAGAACCCGATTTTATCGAGGTCGGTAAAAAGAAAAGAAGGGTGAGGGTGAGTAAGATAACCCGGCTGGCAGATGACCTGGCCCTGGCCCTGGCAGCCAAGCGGATCCGAATGGAAGCCCCCGTTCCCGGCAAAGGATATATCGGAGTCGAGGTTCCCAATGATGAAGTGTCCCTGGTCGCCCTCCGGGACGCCATTCAAAGCCCAGGTTTCAAAAAATTGACCAGTCCTCTAAAATTTGCCCTCGGGCGGGACGTATCCGGACAGGCTTTTGCAGCTGACCTCGCCGCTATGCCCCACCTGTTGATCGCTGGAACCACCGGATCAGGAAAATCGGTCTGCGTCAATTCGCTGATCAGCAGTTTCCTGCTCCATAACACCCCTGAAGATTTACGGATGATCATGGTGGATCCCAAGCGGGTCGAACTTTCCGGTTATGACGGCATCCCCCATTTGCTGGCCCCGGTTGTGGTGGACCTGGAACGAGTGGTCGGCGTCCTGCAGTGGGTATCGAGGGAGATGGATCAACGCTATCTCAAGTTTTCTGAAGCTGGGGCAAGAAATATTGACGATTACAACCGGGCCATGCGTGACAAACAGCAGAAAAAATTGCCTTATCTGGTGGTGATCATCGATGAGCTGGCTGATCTGATGATGCTGGCCCCCACAGAAACCGAAAAAGCCATCACCCGCCTGGCTCAATTGGCCCGGGCAACAGGCATTCACCTGATTATCTCCACCCAGCGACCTTCTACCAATGTGGTCACCGGCCTGATCAAGGCCAATTTCCCTGCCCGGATAGCTTTTGCGACCGCATCCGGCGTGGACAGCAGGGTAATCCTCGATCAACCGGGAGCTGAGACCCTGCTCGGCCGGGGAGACATGCTCTTTCAGGCCCCGGATGCTGCTGCGCCGGTCCGGCTGCAAGGCGTGTTTGTTTCCGATGAAGAAATCGATCGACTGGTTAAATACTGGCGTTTCCTGGCAGCCCAGATTAAAAACCCCAGACCAAAATCCAGCGCCCAGGGCCAGCCCGATGCCCGCCTCCCCAAGGTCCCCCTGAAACAGGGGGAAATGTGGGAGGATATGCAGGAACAAAAAGACCGGGACCCCCTCTGGGATGAAGCCGTTGAAATCGTCCGGGAACGCGATCGGGCTTCAATCTCCATGCTTCAGCGCCGTCTGCGGATCGGTTACACACGGGCAGCCCGGTTGATTGATCAAATGGCCGAGGCTGATATCATCGGTCCTCCCAAAGAGGGACCGAAAGCCAGGCGGGTGCTGGATTACGGGGAGGATGAACGGGGTGGAGAGGAAGAATTACCTGATCAGGTCGAAGAATCAGAAGATCAACCGGCGAATCCCCCATCCTGAAAACGGGCGCCTTACCTGGAGAGAACTATCCACGCCAAACTGGACACCGGACGGCCCAGACCCCTCCGAAGGATGATTCCTATCCTTTGCCCGGGAATAAATGATATAATCTCCCAGCTATGAACAAACGTAATGTATCCCGGATGCTGGCAGGTCTTGTCACTTTAATCCTGCTGGCTGCGGTCCTTTACCAGATCCCTTTCATTCACGACCGACTGGCCTGGCGGGTTACCAATGCCAGAGCGCAGATCAAGTATGCCCTCAGTCCTCCCGAAGAAGAGATCTTCATCCCCGGGGATTACCAGGGACAGATCGAGGCTATTGTCAGTGCCACCCTGAAGGCGCTGACCCCGACAGCTGCACCCACTCAGACTCCCACCCCTGATCCCCAAATCACACCTTCTTTTACTCCCTCACCCACCCTGGAGCCCACCCCCCTTCCCACCCAGGTGCTCCTCCCGGGAATCCAGCACGAGTATCAAAAGTGGAACAACTGCGGACCGGCAAACCTTTCCATGAGCCTGACCTATTGGAACTGGGATGGGTCCCAGCTGACCACGGCTCCCTACCTCAAACCCAACCCTCGCGATAAAAACGTAATGCCTTATGAAATGGTGGAATTTGTTAACCAGGAAACCGAACTCCGGGCACTTACCCGGATCGGGGGCACCCAGGATCTCCTCAAACGGCTGCTCGCTGCTGGTTATCCGGTGATCCTGGAAACCGGCTTTGAAGATCCCCGGGAAAACACGGATTTTGAGGGCTGGATGGGGCATTATGAGATCGTCAACGCCTACGATGACCAGGAAGAAAAATTTTATATCCAGGATTCTTTCCTCGGGCCCAAAATATCCTCTACCTATACAAACCTGCAGGACCGCTGGCGGGCGTTCAATTACACCTGGATCCTGACCTATCCTCCGGAAAAAGAAGAAGAAGTTATGAACCTACTGGGTCCTTTCCAGGACCCAGATTATGCTCATCGGCAGGCAGCAGAAATCGCTTCTCAAGAAATCTTTACCCAATCCGGGCGTTCCAAGTTTTTTGCCTGGTTCAACAGGGGCTCCAGCCTGGTTGCCCTGGACGATTATGCCGGGGCGGCTGCCGCCTATGATCAAGCCTTTGGGGTTTATGCTCAGCTGGACGAAGAGGAGCGCCCGTGGCGAATGATGTGGTACCAGACCGGTCCCTACTGGGCTTATTATTACACCGGACGGCATTATGATGTGCTGGATCTCGCGACCAAGACGATCAACGCCTCCTTCGAACCCGCTATCGAGGAAAGTTTTTATTGGCGGGCGCGTTCCAAAGAAGCCCTGGGTGATATCAGCGGGGCGATAAGTGACCTCCAGGAAGCCCTGAAGTGGAACGAACATTTCAGTGCGGCAGACTTCCACCTCAACCGCTTACTCAACCAATAACTCCTATGCCCAAAATATTACATTTTGCAGATGCCCATATCGACATGGCCAATTACGGGCGCCATGATCCTGAGACCGGGCTGCCGGTGCGGATCATGGATTTTTTGAATTCGCTGGACGAAATTATCGACGCGGCAGCAGCCGAACCCGTCGATCTGGTGATCTTTGCCGGGGATGCCTACAAAGACCGCAACCCCGCCCCTACCTTTCAGCGTGAATGGGGACGAAGGATTATGCGGCTTTCCCGGGCGGGTATTCCCACGCTGCTTCTAGTGGGCAATCATGATCTTTCCCCTGCTGTGGGTCGGGCGCACGCGCTGTCTGAATTTTCCACCCTGTCCGTCCCCCATGTCCGCACCCTCGATGAGCCGACTTTTTTGAGCTCCGAGGACCTCTCCCAGCTGTGTCCTGATCAGAAAGAGCTCAAGCTGCAGATACTGGCTATCCCCTGGATCTCCCGCTCGGGAATGATCGCCTATCTGGATCTGCAAACCCGAGACCAGAAAGTCATCTATCAGGAGCTGGAAAAAAGGCTTTCCAATATCATCCATCAATGGCTGGACAAGGCAGATCCCGATCTCCCCACGGTGCTTACCGCCCACGCCTCCATTCAGGGTGCCAAATACGGGAATGAACGCACCGTGATGCTCGGCAAAGACCTGGTGCTGCCTAGATCCCTGGTTTGCGACTCCCGCCTGGATTATGTCGCCCTGGGCCACATCCATAAACCCCAAAACCTCAATGAGGGCGAGCACCCGCCGGTGATCTATCCTGGTTCTATTGAAAGGATCGATTTCGGAGAAGCGAATGATGATAAATATTACCTGATCGCTGAGATCAGCAAGGGTCAGACAGAGGTCAGCTGGCGAAAACTGGACCATCTTCGCCCTTATTTTGACCGCTCCTTGACTTTAGATTCTAAAGAAAACATCACCGGACAAATGCTGGAATCCCTCCCCTCCCCCCGGGAGATGGAAGGGGCCATCGTCCGCCTGGTCCTGGAATATCCCCGGGCCTGGGAACCATTGATCGATCAGGCTGCAGTTTATGATTACGCCGAAAAAGCCTTCGAGTTCCACCTGGTCAAACAACCGATCTCTGACACTAGAATCCGCCTGCCTGAAAATCAGGCTGTTGGCAGCCTGAGCCCGCTCAAGCTGCTCGAACATTACTGGAAAGCAAGCCACACACCCCCGGAAGAGATGGATTCCTTGAACGAGTTAGCCCAGGAGATTATCCAGCCGGAAGAGGATGAAATAGACTGAGGTATGGCGGAAATTTCTGTATTCATTCCCTGTTATAACGC
Organism: Anaerolineales bacterium; assembly: GCA_034520505.1. Lineage (GTDB taxonomy): Bacteria > Chloroflexota > Anaerolineae > Anaerolineales > UBA11858 > B10-G9. Next base: position 291,770 of record JAXHNK010000002.1, read on the forward strand.
TCAACGCACCCTGGAAGAGACCCTGAATTCCCTGGCTGAACAAACCTTCCAGGACTTTGAAGTGGTAATTGTAGACGATGGTTCCACGGACAGCACGCCCCGGATTCTGCAAACCTGGTCTGAACGCGATCCCAGGATCCGGGTGATCACGACCCGTCATCGGGGAGTAGTCGCGGCCTCGAATACGGCTGTGGATCACTGCCGGACCCTCATTGCTGCCCGGATGGATGCCGATGACCTTGCCCATCCGGAACGATTAGAAAAACAGCTTGCCCTGCTGAAAAAAGAACCACAGCTGGCAGCCGTCGGTTCGCTGGTTGCAGGATTTCCGGAAGACCAGGTGGGAAAAGGTTTTCAACTTTACTACCAGTGGTTAAACTCCCTGGTAAATCACGAAGACATCACCCGGGAGATTTTTATTGAAAGCCCCCTGGCAAACCCCAGCACCACCGTTCGAAAATCCTGGATCTCCCGCGTCGGAGGATATCAGGATCATGGATGGCCGGAAGATTATGACCTGTGGCTGAGAATGTATCTGGCAGGGGCCCGGTTTGCCAAAGTACCAGAAGTCCTGCTCCAGTGGCGGGAGCATGAAGACCGCCTTACCCATACCGACAGCCGTTATTCTGTGAAAAATTTTCTGAGGGCAAAGGCTCATTATCTGGCTAAAGGACCGGCCCTGAACAGGGATGCAGTCATAGTCTGGGGAGCAGGGATGACCGGAAGACGTCTGAGCAAACACCTGCTGGCAGAAAATTTGCCGGTAGCCGCCTTCGTGGATATTGACCCCCAGAAGATCGGCAGCACCCGGCGGGGAAAACCCATCATATCCCGGAATGAACTGCTCGAATGGTGGAACAAATATCAGAACCCCATCCTTCTTTCTGCGGTCCGGGCCCGGAAAGCGCGCCCCCTGATCAGGGAGCAGTTAGAAGATTTCGGATTAGTGGAAGGCCAGGACTGGTGGGGTGCCGCCTGATTTACCCCTGAAGTATTCCAGGAGAGAGCATGGACCTGAGAAAAATCTACAAAATCAACCAGAAACGAGTAGAATCCTTTACTGTGGGCGGCGAACACACCGCCTATCATATTGGAAGCGGAGGCTCCCGGGTGCTGAGCACACCTTCCCTGATATCCTTCCTGGAACAGGTCGCTCACCGGCTGCTGGAGAAAGATCTTCCTGAAGGAGCCCTGAGCGTCGGCATCCGAGTCAATGTCAAACACCTGGCGGCAACGCCGGTCCACGCTGTGGTCCGGGTCCAGGCGGAAATCACCGGGATCACGGGGAAGCGGGTAGCGTTCCAGGTTCAAGCCTGGGATGAACAGGAAAAGATCGGGGAAGGCGAGCACTGGCGGGCGGTGGTGGATAAAGCCCGCTTTCAAAAAGAAATCGCTGCCAAGAAAGACGCACTTTAACTGACATTTTCAGTTAATTATTTATCCCGCTAAGCGGACAAAAAACCAGCTGGCTGGTTGAAGACAAAAAGACAATACATCAGCAAAATGAGGTAACCCATGAACATTTTTCTAAGTGGAGGTGCAGGATACATCGGCTCGGCCGCTGCCCAGAAACTGCTCGAGGCCGGCCACAGGGTGACGGTTTATGATTCCCTGGTCACCGGGCACAGACAGGCAGTCCCCGACGCATCCCGGTTCATCCAGGGTGACCTGGGAGATAAAGAACGTCTGCAACAAGCGCTGACTTCAGAACCCCTCGACGCCATTATGCACTTCGCCGCTTTCATCGAGGCCGGAGAAAGCATGACCAACCCGGGCAAATATTACCAGAACAACCTGGTCAATTCCCTGCAGCTGATCGAAGCAGCCCAGAGTGCCGGCATCCAGCGCTTCGTGCTTTCCTCCACCGCCGCTGTCTATCAATCCAGCAACCAACCGCTAGCTGAAGACTCTCCACTGGGGCCGGTCAACGTTTACGGGCACACGAAATTGATCATCGAGCAAATCCTGGAATGGTATCGAGAAATATACGGAATACATTATGCCGCTCTCCGCTACTTTAATGCCGCAGGAGCTCTGCCGGGGCGGGGAGAAGCGCATCAACCAGAATCCCACCTTATCCCCCTGGTCCTCCAGGTTCCCCTCGGTCAGCGGGAGAACATCAGCATCTTCGGCACCGATTATCCGACGCCGGACGGCACCTGTATTCGGGATTACATTCATATCGCAGATTTAGTATCAGCCCATATCCTGGCACTGGAGGCGTTGGAATCCGAATCCAAATTGATATATAACCTGGGCAACGGGCAGGGTTATTCGGTTCGGGAGGTTATTCAAACCGCCAGGGAAGTGACCGGGCATCCGATCCCGGCAAAGGAAACCCCGCGCCGTCCCGGCGATTCTCCCCGCCTGGTGGCCTCCTCGGAAAAAATTCAGAACCAGCTGGGATGGGAACCCCGGATTCCTGACCTGAAAGACATTATCAGCAGCGCCTGGGAGTGGCATCAAAAGCACCCCCACGGCTACCAGGAGTAGCAACCAAATCCCAGAAATTGATCAAAAAAGCGTTCAGCCCCGGAACTATCCGGGGCTGTTTTTATAAAGTTGATCAACTATCTGCCAATAGAAGGAATTTTATCCCGGAGTCAGCGCCTGAACCAGATGGAATAAACACCTAACCCCACTCCGGCAGCCAGCATGGTTATCCCCAGTAAAGCGAGGATGGGTGATCGGCCTGCTTCCTCCCCCAGCGGCGCGTTTTCCTCCTGGACATCCGAGCTGGCCTGAGCGCCAAAGTTCAAATAAGTAGTATCACCCGGCTCCAGAGTAATCCCCGCATTCAACACCGTGGTCGGATTATACCCTTCGGGAATGGCCACGCTGACGTTATACTCCCCCTCTTCAAGTTCTTCCGTGCAAAAATGATCATCCTCTAGAGGATCCGGATTATGGGCAGGGGTGTCTTCGGTTATGGAGACAGATCCCTCACGATTGCTGATGTTAATCGCACCACCGGTAAGGGAAACCTCCTCTTCCTGACGCATGGAATCCCCATTCTCGTCATTAAACAGCAGCACGCAGAGAGTTCCCCATCCGGGCTGGGGAGCAGGTGTGGGTTCTTCGGGAACCGCTGTCTGCAGCGGTGGTGAAGTAGGTTCCTCTTCCGCCGGGCCGCCTAAACCTAAAAAGAGCTGCTGCCCGGGATATACAATTTCTTCTGGACCCAGATTGTTCAGATCCCTCAAATCCGGAACCTGCAAACCAGCCACAGCCGCAATCCGCCACAGGGTATCCCCTTCCTGCACAATATAGACAATCCGGCCGTCCGATCCCGGAGTGGGCGTGGGAAAACTTGTCAGCTGGGGAGCTGGAGCGGCCTGGACCGGAATCAGAAGAATAGAGGCTGTTATGAATGCCAGGAGCAGGATTAATCCAGCGAAAATGGGAACCTGTTTATTGCTGTTCATAAACAAGATTATACCTAGTCCTCAGCTTTTATCCAAGTATAATAATAAGGATCCCGAAAAGATAGGTTAAACGTTCCCGGCTGGGGATCAATCCGTTGGGAAACCCTTAGCACAAAGAGAAATCAATCATGACAAATTATGAAGCTGTGATCGGCCTGGAAACCCACATTCAACTCAACACTAAGAGCAAGATTTTCTGTTCCTGCAAGGCAGATTCCTGGGGAGATCCTCCTAATACGAATATTTGTCCGGTATGCACCGGACAACCCGGTGTGCTGCCCGTACCCAACCAGGGAGCTGTCGAAAAAGGTATTTTACTGGCTGCGGCAATGAACGCCGAGATCCGCCCGATATCCTATTTCGATCGAAAAAATTACTTCTACCCTGACCTGCCCAAAGGTTACCAGATCTCACAATATGATATGGCGCTTGCCAAAGGAGGTTATCTGGATCTCACCCTGAGCGACGGATCCACCCGGAAAGTAACCATAGAAAAGCTCCATATCGAAGAAGATGCAGGAAAAACTATTCATAAGCCGGACCGGCGTTTGCTGGATTTCAACCGCTGTGGGGTTCCGCTGGTTGAGATGGTCACCGGCCCGGATCTGAGATCAGCTGACGAAGCCGCGGCCTATATCAACCGTTTACGGCAGCTGCTGCGCTGGATCGGGGTGTCAGAAGCCAATATGGAACGGGGCCATCTCCGGATCGACGCCAATGTCTCCATCCGGGAAAAAGGCGATCACGAATTGAACCCCAAAACTGAAATCAAAAACGTTAACTCGGTTGAGCATGTCCGGGAAGCGATCAACGCGGAGATTAAACGCCAGATCAAAGAAGTTGAACGAGGAGAAAAAATTCAATCCTGGACCCTCGATTGGGATGAGGACAGCCAGACCCTGGCAAAAATGCGTTCCAAGGAAACCGAAGCGGATTACCGGTATTTCCGGGAGCCGGATTTACTGCCCATCATCCTGGATCAGGAACAGATCGAAGAAGTACTGGCTCAGCTGCCGGAACTCCCCCTGGCCCGGGAAAAACGGTTCCGGGAAGAGTATCAGCTTTCGGACTACGACGCCAGCGTGCTTACCGGCGACCGGGCTCTCTCGGAATATTTTGAAGCTGCTGTCAGGGCGTATGATCAAGAGCCCAAAACCGCTGCCAATTGGATGATGAATGAAGTCCTGGGGATTTTGAACGAACGGAAAATCGATATTGAGAAATTCATGATTTCAGCTGAGGAATTCGCCGAGATCCTGAAAATGACAGCTGAGGGAACGATAACCACCTCAACTGCTAAAGACCTGCTCCGCGAAGAAGACATTGCCCAGCAGCCTGTCAGAGCTTATGTTGAAGAAAAAGGACTGGCTCAAGTCTCTGACAGGGCTGAAATCTCATCCATCTGCCAGGAGATTATCACCGCTAATCCCGAACAAGCGGCAGAATATCAAAGCGGCAAAAAAAGCGTGTTGGGCTGGTTTATAGGTCAGGTGATGCAGAAAACCGGGGGAAAGGCGGATCCCGGGGTTGTCAGGCAAATCCTGCAGAAATTATTGACGGAAAAAAAGTGAGTTCTCTTTGTCAGCCAGGATTATCCAAAGCCCGGAAATAATTGACTCCGAGCTTTGTTGGTTACCCGGGCAAAATTTTAATCCTGAATCTGACGGGACATCATGGTCAGCTCTACCCTCGGGGTCCAGCCCAGGCTTTCCCAGAATTTAATTCCACTCTGGTTTCCTTCATAAACAAAAAGATGGCATTTCTGGATTCCGATCCGGGTCAAAGCAAACATACAGCGGCTGACCAGGGATTGTCCGATCCCCTTCCGGCGGTGCCCCGGATGAACCACCAAATGGTGGATATAACCCCGCCGACCATCATGTCCGCAGAGAACACTGCCCACAATCTCTCCATCCTGCCAGGCTAAATAACTCATCCCGGGATTCCTGGTCAAAAAATGTTCAATCCCGTGGCGAGAATCCGCCTTGCTCAGTCCGATATTTTCACTCATCTCCCACAGCTGATAAACCTGGTCATAATCACTGATATCCATTTCATGGATCACAATTCCCATCACAGCACCTCCCTGGGAAAAAAAGTTAGGTCACACCGCCTCGAAGACCGAGCTTAATATTGATAAAAACCCCGGCCGGATTTTTTACCCAGATGACCGGCTGCCACCATCTTTTTCAGCAGATAAGCAGGTCGGTATTTGTCTTCACCGAGATCAGCCTGCAGCACTTCCATCACAGATAGAACCACATCAAGTCCGATTAAATCGGCCAGTTTGAGCGGCCCCAGGGGATGATTCATTCCTAACTTCATCACCTGATCAATGGCTTCTTTATCTCCTACACCTTCCTGCAGGGCAAATACCGCTTCGTTCAACATCGGGCACAGGATCCGGTTGGAGATGAAACCTGGGGAATCCTGGGCTTCAACAGGGACTTTCCCCATGTCTTCGGCTGCCGCGAAGGTAGACCGCAGCGTCTGGTCGGAAGTATCCAGACCCCGGATAACCTCAACCAATCTCATTAACGGCACCGGGTTCATGAAGTGCATCCCGATGACTTGCTCCGGACGGGAGGTTGCCGCGGCTAAACGGGTGATGCTGATTGATGACGTATTAGAGGCTAGGATCGCGTTTGCGCCTGCCAGCTGATCTAATTGGTGAAATATGTTCAGCTTGGTTTCCAGATTCTCTGAGGCCGCCTCGATGATCAAGTCCATATCCGCGGCCGGCTGGAGGGACTCTGCGGTAGAAATCTCCCGCGCAGCCTGTTTTTGGTCCTCACTGATTTTGCCCTTCTCAAATAGTTTTTCCACCGAGCCGGCAATGGATTCTTTCCCCCGGTCCAGCTGGTCAGGGTCAACATCCATCATCGTCACTTGAAAACCGGACACCGCCGCAGTCTGGGCGATTCCATGCCCCATGGTGCCTGCTCCAACAACCAGAATATGCTTGATTCCCATGCTTATTATTCTCCTTTTCCCGAGCGTAAAATCCAGCTGATTACATCAATTCCACCGCCATAGCCACCGCCTCCGCTCCTCCCAGACAGAGGGAGGCGATTCCCCGCTTCAATCCCCGGTGCTTCAGCGCATGGATCAAAGTGGTCAGCACCCGACAGCCGCTGGCGCCGATAGGGTGACCCAGGGCGATCGCTCCTCCGTTGACGTTAACCTTATCCCAATCCCAACCGATATCAGCCAGGGCTTTCCCGTCCGCCAGCACCTGGGCAGCAAAGGCTTCATTGAGTTCTATTAAATCTACATCAGCGAAAGTCCAGCCTACTTTGTCCAGCAGCAGGGGAAGAGCTTTGGCCGGAGCATAGAAGAGGTATTTGGGCTCAACCGCCGCCTGGGCATATCCGATCACCCGGGCCAGGGGATTCACACCCCATGCTTCCGCCCGGGATAAACTGGAAACCACCACCGCAGCAGCGCCGTCATTCAAACCGGGAGCGTTCCCGGCGGTCACTTTTCCGTCCTGGACAAAAGCTGGTCGAAGGCCGGCCAGCTTTTCCAGGGATGTATCCCGGCGGGGGGTCTCATCCGTATCAAAAACTTGGCTCCGGCCCTTGCGGTCTTTGATCTCCACAGGCACAATTTCGGCTTGAAAATCGCCATCATCTATTGCCCGGATTGCTTTTTGATGGCTCTGGTAAGCAAACTGATCCATCTCTTCACGGGAGATTCCATATTCCTCCGCGATAAATTCAGCTGCGTTGCCCATCCCCCAATCCTCAAAAGGATCCCACAGACCGTCGTGAAGCAGGGCATCCACTAACTGCTGGTGACCAAACTTCAACTCTCCGGAGCGCCCCCGAATTAAAAAAGGAGCCCTGCTCATATTTTCCATGCCGCCGGCGGCAAACAAATCTCCGTCACCAACCCGGACAGCCTGGGCAGCCAGCATCACGCTTTTTAACCCCGAGCCGCACACCTTATTTAAGGTAAACGCACCCACTTCCGGAGGGATTCCGGCAAAAATCCCCGCCTGCCGGGCTGGATTCTGGCCTAAACCAGCGGAGACCACATTTCCCATGATCACTTCTTGGATCAATCCCCGATCAGGGATCGCCGATCTTTCCACAGCCTCCTTGATCACCACCGCCCCTAATTCGGGTGCAGGGATACCGCTTAATGATCCCTGAAAGCTGCCTGATGGGGTCCGAACTGCACTCAAGATGACGGGCACCTTCTCATCCATTACCATCCAACCTCCTTATGCTCATAGGGTTAATTCGCTAGAAAGAACTCCGAGGGTCTGTAACTGAAAGAATGTAAATTCCCTGTCTTAGAGATTACTGTATTAGCTGAATGGGTCCAGATTCGGTCAGATTTAATGGTCCCTGAATACTAAAGGTGATTACTCAATAAGCCGGTTACTCGTTGGATTCATGCCAGGCAGATGTCAACCGCCGGTAGGTATCCTCCAGCGCTTCTGGGATCACCCGGGTACCTCCTACCGTCGATATGAAATTAGTATCCCCCGACCAACGGGGGACGATATGCCAGTGTAAATGCTGGGGGATGCCCGCTCCCGCAGCTCCCCCCAGGTTAATTCCGATATTAAACCCTTCGGGTTGATAAACCGTTCGTAAAACGTTAACCGCCTGATTTACTAATTCTGTCAATTGCCCCCGCTCATCAGGACTCAAATCATCCAGCTGGGAAACATGGCGATTGGGCACTACCAACAAATGGCCGGATGTGTAAGGGAAGCGATTCATAATCACAAAACTTCTGCTGGCCCTGTTGAGGATTAATTTTTCTTTATCAGCATTTTTTTCTTGAGCCAGGCAAAAAACACAACCCTGATCCTCTTTGTTTTCTTCAATATATTCCATCCGCCAGGGAGACCATAGATGCTGCATTGCTTGCTGTCCTCTTTTCTATTCTCCGCTTATTTTCTATATTTTCTTATTGTAGCAGAAAATGATTTAAACTCCCTCTTGACAATCTAGAACAGCTGTTCTATACTGGGGTGTACAGTAGAACATACATTCTAAAGGAGTGATCCTATGTCCGCCAACAGCATCCCTTTTGCACCGGAACGAATACGCGTCAAACGCAGTGTGGTCATCGGCGCCCTGCTGGTCTCTGCCCTGGCTGCCTTTGAAATTTTCAATTACAGCACCACCGATTTTGCCCTCACCGATTTGCTGGGAGAGCTGCGGTTCTGGGGCGTGCGCTGGTCCACCATCCTGGCTTTAGCCTTCTGCGGCATTGATTTTGCCGGGATCGCCCGGTTGTTCACCCCCGAAGATGGGCGTGAAGAGCCTGTTGAAGTCTGGTATCTATTCGGGGCCTGGCTGCTGGCCGCGACCATGAACGCCCTGCTCACCTGGTGGGGTGTTTCTATTGCCATTCTCAACCACCAGTCGCTGGGCAGTGCCGTGATCGCCCGGGATACCCTGCTCACCGTGGTACCTATCTTTGTAGCCGTGATGGTCTGGCTGCTGCGGATCCTGATCATTGGTCTTTTCTCAGCGGCCGGGGAGCGCTATTTTGGCCAGGAGCAGCTGTCTTTCGGGTGGAGTGGTGAGGACCGTCAAAGCCGGAGTTCACCCTCCAGCTCCCGGAAGTCCCCGGGGAAGAAAAGATCACGACCCGCATCTCGACCGCGGGCTGCGTCCCCGGCCCAAGCCAGCCGCCGTTCCCGGCCAGAGCCGACCTATGAACCGTTGGTGGTCAGCGGCTCCCAACGCTCCACTGACAACCAATTATAGAAACTGAACAAACTGAACCATGTCCCGGACCTATCTAACCCCCCACCAACAGGCTTCTCTTCCTTCCAGGACAGGAAGCCTGTTTCCCCGCTTCCTACTTCCTCCTGTTGCAGCTGTGTTGGTTAGCATCTGCCTGGGGTTGATCCTCAGTCAACTTCCCCGATCTTCTGTCAATTCGTCCTCTCCCCAATCTGATTTTTCCACCTCTGCAAAATCAACTAGCTCCGGATTAGCGCCTTTGTTTACTGAAGAAATAGATTACTGGGAAGATAAAATATTGTCCTGGAGTGACCAGTGGGGGCTTGATCCTAATCTGGTTGCAACGGTCATGCAAATCGAATCCTGTGGTAACCCCCGTGCTCTATCCAGTGCCGGAGCTGCCGGTTTGTTTCAAGTGATGCCTTACCATTTTCAGGCCGGTGAAGATCCTTTCCATCCCGGATTAAATGCGCGTAGGGGGTTAGCTTATTTGAAACAATCGTTGACCAAAGGGGAAAGCAGTAAATTAGCCCTCGCCGGCTATAACGGAGGCATCCACGGAGCGAGCCGTCCGGAATCCACCTGGCCCGCAGAGACCCAACGTTATGTTTACTGGGGAGAAAAAATTTATCAGGATGCCCTTGCCGGTAAAAAACACAGTTCCCGTCTTGACGAATGGCTGTCAGCCGGGGGCTCAACCCTGTGTTCGCAAGCAGCCCGCCAGCAGCGACGGTGATGATCAAACGCTGAAAGCTAATTCATTCAGGGCTGGGTTTCCTCTTCTTCCCCACTCAGTGGCAGCCTAACGGTGAATACAGTCCCTTCTCCTCTGACTGACTCAACCTCGATTGTGCCCCCGTGATTATCAATTATCCAGTAAGCTATAGACAACCCCAGACCATAGCCCGAATCCCGAGAACGGGTTCTGGCTTTTTCCGCCCTGTAGAACCGTTTAAATATATGGGGGAGATCTTCTTCACTGATACCCGGACCTGTGTCCCTAACCTTAAAGTATCCTGTGGTTTGATCTTTACCTAATTTCAAAGACACCTTTCCCCCTGAAGGAGTATACTTGATCGCATTACTCACCAGGTTGAGCATGACCTGTTTTAAGCGATCTGGATCTCCATTAACTATCACCTGGTCCAGTTCTTCGATCTCCAACTCTACTTTCTCCCTGGACAATGTACGAGCATGCTGAAACACTTCCAGGAGCAAAGTATCGAGAGCGACTTCTTCTTGATTCAGCGGAAGCTGCCCGGATTCAGCCTGGGCGAGGAGCAGGAGGTCGTTGACCATCCTGGTTAATCGGCTGACTTCTCTGTTGACCATTTCAAATGTTTCGTCGTCAATACATTCTATTTCCTCAAGTAAATCTAAATTTCCCTTGATCACGGTCAGAGGGGTTCTCAACTCATGACTTACATCAGAAATAAATTGTTTTTGACTGTTAAACAAATCCTCCAGCTGTTCCAGGGTCTGATTGAACACCTGGATTAACTGGCCTACTTCATCATCCCGCGGTCCCCTATAAGGAATCCGGCGGGATAAATCGCTGGCCCGTGAAATTTGGATGGCTGTTTTGGAAACTTCTTCCAGTGGTTCCAGAGCTCGATAAGTGCTTATCCAGACACCTAAACCTACCAGGACTACAGCGATAATCACACCCCAGAACATGACCGTTAAAATATACCGCTGAATCAAATCTATCAAAAAAAGATCTGCCCCAACCATCAGAGTGCCTACCGACCTTTGGCCGACCTGAAGGGGAATGCTGAGCACCCTCAGCTGGACCCCATCCCTGTCTGCCCTCGAATAGGTGGGGACAGCTAAACCTAATCCCGAAGGATCCAAAGGAGAAATTGTTTCTAAGTCAGCAGATTTTCGTAATAACCGGTTGTCCCGGGACCAAAATTGAAAATAGTAACCCTCATCCAGGTTGACATCCTTGATCATCTCAACCCCAAAATCTCCCCTGTTCACTTCCGGAAGCTGTTCTATGAACTGAAAAGCTTCTTCCTGTATTTGGCGGTCAATTTGATAGGTTAAAGTAATACTGATTAATTGGAAAACTATAGTTCCAAAAAGCAGGATGATTCCCCCTACTAAAAAGGTATTAATCAGGGTTAATCTATTCCGCAGTAACATTTAGTCCGGCTTGCGAAGCACGTAACCCACACCACGCAGTGTGTGAATCAACCGGGGTTCCTCGTCTTTCTCTAGTTTCTGCCGCAGGTACCGGACATAGACTTCGATGATATTACTCTGACCCCCAAAGTTATACCCCCAAACCCTGTCATAAATTACCTCCCGGGTGAGAACCTGGCGGGGATGTTCCATAAAGAGCTCCAGCAGCTCAAATTCTTTTGCGGTCAATGAAATTACCCTTTCCCCCCGGGACGCTCTCCGCGTTCCTCTATCCAGGGTAAGGTCCAGAAACTCGAGCTGTTTCGTTTGAGCTGGTTTAGTCCGCCTTAACAGCGCTCGGATCCTGGCCAGCAGTTCCCGAAATTCAAAAGGTTTAACCATATAGTCATCGGCACCCATATCAAGCCCGGTGACCCGGTCGTTGGTTTGATCCTTTGCTGTGAGCATCAAAATAGGTATATCCCCGTTATTTCTTAACTGCCGGCAGACTTCCAACCCATCGATCCCGGGAAGCATTAAGTCCAGAATTACAAGATCCGGTTTTTCTGTTTCAGCTTTTTTTAGTCCCTGCTCTCCGTCTTCAGCCACCATCACTTCATAACCTTCATAAGACAATCCCCTGTTCAAAAACTTCAGGATCCCCTGATCATCTTCAATAATCAATATTTTAGGTTTCATGGGCCCTCCAGCTAATTTCTTTCCTGACCTTTGTTAGGTGGATTCCGCTTTTAAATAGAGGTGTTCCCTCTTGTCAAATTTTCTTTAATGTTGATTCGAGTATACCATAATGGGTGCTTTGTTAATAAAAAAAGGACTGCTGAAAACAGCAGCCCTTTTGGATGAACCCCATTAGTTAGCCTATTCCAGAACGACAGTGGCTCCAGCTTCTTCCAACTGAGCTTTTGCTTCTTCAGCTGCATCTTTGCCGACAGCTTCCAGCACCTTGGCACCTTCAGTTTCAGCCACTTCTTTGGCGTCTTTCAAACCCAGGCTTGTCAGTGCTCGAACAGCTTTGATAACCTCGATTTTCTTGGGTCCGGTATCTTTGATCACGACATCAAACTCGGTCTTTTCTTCTCCGCCGTCACCCTCTCCACCTGCCGCTGGCGCAGCAGCCATAGCGACAGGGGCTGCCGCTGAAACGCCCCATTCCTCTTCGAGCATTTCCACGAGTTCTGCGGCTTCCAGCACAGACAGTTCACTCAATTGTTCTTTAATTTTTTCTAAATCAGCCATTGTTTATATTCTCCTTAAAATTTTAATTTACAAGTTACGCAGTTTCTGCTGCTTCGCCTTGTTCGGCGTAGGCTTTGAGCACCGCAGCCAGCTGTCGACCGGGTTCTGCCAGTACGCGAACAAGTTGATTGGCGGGAGCCAGAATAGTTTGCAGCAATTTCGCCCGCATCTCATCCATTGTCGGCAGATCGGCCAGGGCATTAATCTCGGCAGCGGTCATCAGCTGTTCTCCTAGATAGCCGCTTTTGATTTCGACTGTACCATGTTCCGCAGCAAAATCTTTAATCGCCTTTGCCAGGCCAGAGGGGTTTTCAAAAGAGATCCCCAGAGCAGTAGGCCCGGTGAAAACATCTTTATCCCACTCGCGTCCAACCTCATCAAATGCAATTTTTGCCAATGAGTTCTTAACGATATGAAATTCCCCACCAGACTGTCTGATTTCAGCTCGCAAGCTGCCGATATCCTTGACAGATAAACCGTGGTAATGAGCAACCACCATTCCGTCACTGGTCTCTAACCAATCTTTATACGTCTTTACCAGTTCCTGCTTTTTGCTTTTCGAGATAGCCAAAGTACCTCACCTCCTTCCAAACGGGTTCATCCGTTGTTTGCGATAAAAAAAGTCTTTACCTCGCCAGGGCGGGTAAAGACTATCATCTCAAATCTGTATGATGTCTTCCACCTAGGCTGGAAATTAAGTTTTCTGAAAACACCAGCTGTCTTTGGCGAAATTAGTATTCTAACTTTTTGTTCCGTTTACAACCCTGACATTATACTACATCGTCAGGATCACACAAGTGAAACTGGAATATTCGATTAATCGTATTCTAGCTCCGCTGCCAGGGTAGGATCCACGACAATACCCGGCCCCATGCTGGTAGAAATAACCACTTTCCGAATGTATTGTCCTTTCGTTGCTGCCGGGCGATTTTGAACCAGAGATTCCATAAAGGCTGATAGATTATCAAAAAGCTGGTCCAGGGAAAAGGACACCTTCCCTATCGGGGAGTGAATATTAGCAGTTTTATCTACTCGATATTCAATCCGTCCCGCTTTAGATTCTTCAATAACCCGGGGAAGATCATCACCGGGAATCATTGTCCCTGCTTTGGGATTGGGCATCAAACCCCGTGGCCCCAATACCGGTCCCAGGGGACCTACTTTTCCCATCATAGGTGGAGTTGCCAGGACCACGTCAAATTCTAACCACCCCTCTTTGATCTTTTCCACCATCTCGTTGCCGTCGGCAATGTAATCCGCTCCAGCTTCCCGGGCATTTGCCGCATCTTCTCCCTGGGCGAACACCAGCACCCGGACCTCTTTTCCTAAACCGTGAGGAAGAACAATCACATCACGCACAATTTGATCAGCGTGTCTGGGGTCAACGCCTAACCGTATATGAACCTCAACCGTCTCGTCAAAATTTGCGTATGAAAGCTCTTTGGCCATCGCCAAGGCTTCTTCAGGTTTATATTTTTTCTCGCGATCCACCTTCTCTAAGGCATCTCGATAGTTCTTTCCATGTTTTGCCATTTCAATCTCCTTGTGGTGCAAGCGGATTTCATCATCCTCCCACGAGATAACTTAATCAGTTACTTTAATTCCCATATTCTTTGCGGTTCCTTCGATCTGGCGCATGGCACCCTCAATATCAACCGCATTGAGATCCTTCATTTTGGTCTGGGCAATTTCCCGGACCTGATCCCGCGTTACCTCACCAACTATCTCTACATGAGGTTCTGCTGCTCCTTTATCTATTCCGGCGGCTTTTTTCAAAAGGATAGATGCCGGTGGAGTGCGCAGAGTGAACTTGAAGGTGCCGTCTGTAAAGATGACAATATCCGCCGGAATGATATCTCCCATGCGGTCTGATGTCCGAGCGTTATACTCTTTACAGAACTGCATCAAGTTAATCCCATGCGCAGCCAGTGCCGGACCAATGGGTGGTGCCGGATTAGCTTTCCCTGCTTCAATTTGTAATCGAACGTTTGCTTTTACTTTTTTAGCCACGACTTTCTCCCTTGTGGTCCAAGTGGATATCCAGGATATCCTCCCACAACTTATCTAAACTATGCTTCTTCAACCTGCAAAAAATCTAATTCAACGGGGGTTTCTCTACCAAAGAAATTCACCATCACCCGTACTGTAGTCCGGTCCATATCAATGTCTGCCACTTTTCCGTAAAAATCTTTAAAAGGACCGTCGACAATGCGCACCCGCTCTCCCATCCGGAAGGTAACGTTAACCCGGGGGGATTCAGATTCCATCCTTTTCAGGATCCGGGCCACTTCTTCCGGTTGGAGGGGTGTGGGCTCATTCCCCATTCCCACGAAACCGGTCACACCCGGCGTATTCCGGACCATATACCAGGATTCTTCTGTTTGCAGCATGTTTACCAGAATATATCCAGGGAAAACTTTCTTCTCCACCGTTTGCCGCTCACCGTTTTTGATGTGTACTTCGTCCTCAGTGGGAACAACGACATCAAAAACCTTCTCCTCTAAACCCATGGATTCAATCCGCTGGAGAATATTATGCCTGACCTTATCCTCATTTCCCGAATAACAATGGATGACATACCATGCCCTTCCATCATCTTCGGTAGTGGATTCCGAAGCGGTCTCCAGATCGTTCAGGATATCATCTGTCACTTCTGGCGTGTCTTCTTTTTCTAAATTGTCTTCTTTCAATCCATTTTTACTCATCACTACACCCCGCTTCGACGAACAGCGGTACAAGGGAACCCTTAAAGGGTCAAGATAAAGGCAAACAATCTTCCGAACAGCATGTCTAAAACACCTAGAAATATTCCCATAGCAATAATTACAACCACAACCACTTTGGTCAGGTTTTTAGCTTCTTCCTGGGTTGGCCAGGAGACTTTTCGCAGTTCAGCAGCGGTCTCCCGATAAAATCGCTGGATGCCACTGCTTTTTTGTTTTCGTTTTGCCACTAGCAACTCCTTTTACGGTCAAAACGCCGCCCGGGGAAGACGGCGTCAAACGAAGAAAATAAGCAGGCCAGGTAGGACTCGAACCCACAACACCCGGTTTTGGAGACCGGTGCTCTCCCAATTGAGCTACTGGCCTATATTTTGGGATTCTTGTGGTCGTTACTGCCTCGAAACTGAAGCAGTAACGACCACTGGGATTTCTACCTATTTGGTTTCCCGATGTAAGGTATGTTCCCGACACCGCGGACAAAACTTTTTCAGTTCTAAACGATTTGGGTCGTTTTGCCTATTCTTTTCTGAGGTGTAATTACGCTCCCTGCACTCTGTACATTCCAGGGTAACTATGTGCCTGACGCCTTTTTTTCGTGCCATAACTATTATACCATCCCGGCTTTATGTGAAAGAAAGCTACTCAATAATCTCGGTGACTACACCGGAGGCAACGGTTAATCCACCTTCTCGAATAGCGAACTTTCCGCCCTCTTCCAGCGCAATCGGCACGATCAGTTCCGCTTCCATGTTCACGTTATCTCCCGGCATCACCATCTCCACCCCTTCGGGCAGCTGGATCTCTCCGGTCACATCGATCGTCTTGATGTAAAACTGCGGTCGATACCCTGAGAAGAACGGCTTATGCCTTCCGCCTTCTTCCTGTTTCAATACGTATACCTCGGCTTTGAATTTCGTATGCGGCTGAACACTGCCCGGTTTGACGATCGTCATCCCCCGCTCCACTTCGTCCCGGTCCATTCCCCTCAGCAGCAGCCCCACGTTATCTCCTGCCTGCCCTTCGTCCAGCACCTTGTGGAACATCTCCACGCCCGTCACCACCGTGTCCATAATATCATCCTGCAGGCCCACGATCTCCACCGACTCTCCCGTCTTCACCATCCCCCGCTCGATCCGACCGGTCACCACCGTGCCCCGTCCTTTGATCGTGAATACGTCTTCCACCGGCATCATGAACGGCTTGTCGGTCTCCCGCTCGGGCTCCGGGATATACTCGTCAATCACCCGCAGCAGCTCCCGGATGCTCTCGTATTCCGGCGCATCAACATCCTCACTTTCGCTGCTCAGCGCTTCCAGCGCGCTCCCCTTCACAATCGGCGTCTCGTCTCCGGGGAACCCGTACTCGTCCAGCAGCTCCCTCAGCTCCAATTCCACCAGCTCCAACAGCTCCGGATCCCCCATCTGGTCCACCTTGTTCAGGTACACCACCACGCTCGGCACTTCGACCTGCCTCGCCAGCAAAAGGTGCTCCCTGGTCTGCGGCATCGGCCCATCGGAAGCCGCTACCACCAGGATCGCTCCATCTACCTGCGCTGCTCCCGTGATCATGTTCTTGATGTAGTCCCGGTGACCCGGCATGTCCACGTGCGCATAGTGCCGGTTCTCGGTCTCATATTCCACGTGCGAGATGCTGATCGTGATCCCCCGCTCACGCTCTTCCGGCGCTTTGTCGATCTGGTCAAACTCCATAAAATCACCAAAGCCCATCATGCTGGATACCTTGGTGATCGCCGCCGTCAGGGTCGTCTTCCCGTGGTCAATGTGACCCATGGTCCCCACATTGACATGGGGCTTCGTTCGTTCAAATTTCTCTTTCGCCATAAGTCCTCTCCTTAAAAATCGTGATTTACAATTTCATTTCAATACCAGAGCCCCCGATGGGAATTGAACCCATGACCTCATTCTTACCAAGAATGCGCTCTACCCCTGAGCTACGAGGGCTGGCTCTTTTTACACAGCTACCCGCTGACATCAATCTCTTCTGACTGTCAGCAGGTAGTCGAGTGGGCGGTGAAGGATTTGAACCTCCGAAGGCGTATGCCAGCTGATTTACAGTCAGCCCCGTTTGTCCACTTCGGTAACCGCCCAAATTGTTTCCTAAAATTGCCAGCAAGAGGCAATTTTAGGAGCCGACGATGGGACTTGAACCCATAACCTGCCACTTACAAAGCGGCTGCTCTGCCGATTGAGCTACGTCGGCAATTCTCCTATCTTGCTTCATCTTTAAGCGTGGGCATTATATCAGAACCACCCGCCCACTGCAAGGTCAGAGGTTGAGGTTCATCGACAACAATCAAGGATATCAGCTTTCAAAATGATCGTCAATACTATCCCTTATTCTGCCCGGGGAAAAGCCTTTTTCCTGCCAGATCAAATATAAAGCTACAGAACCAGCCACCGCTGCGTTTAAGGACTCAATCTTCCCACGCATAGGAAGGGCCAACAAAAAATCACAGGACGAACGCACCAGATGCCGCATGCCCTCCCCTTCACTGCCCACCACAACCACGACGGGGCCAGAAAAATCCAGTTCGGTAGGCGGCTGGCCTTCCTCGCTTCCTTCCAACCCATAAATCCAGGCACCTTCTTCCTTTAATAAAGAGAGGGTTTGAGCCAAATTTGCCTGGGCGATCAACATATGCTCACTGGCACCGGAGGAAGAGCTGACCACAGCCGGGGTAACGGTTGCCGTCCTCCGGTAAGGAAGAATGATCCCGTGGACTCCGACCGCTTCTGCAGTCCGGACCAGGGTCCCCAAATTTTGAGGGTCCTTGAGCACGTCCAGCGCCAGGATAAATAATGGTTCCCCTTCTCGATCCGCTTTATCCAGCATTTCCGTCAGATCGGAATACACATAATCTCCCACCTGAACAGCCAGGGATTGATGAGGCTGACCATAGGCATCCAATTGACCCCGGTCCACCCGGTTAACAGGAACTTTGAGTTTTGCCGCCAGGTTGAATATCCTTTGAACCTGATCATCGACGGTCAGGTTATTCGCCGCAGCTACTTGATGCAGCTCCCGCCGATTAGCGCGCAGGACCTCTAAAACAGGATTCCGTCCGATAATCCACTCTGCCATAAGCTATTTCCAGTGCCAGTCCGTCCCTTCGTTTTTATCTTCCAAAACGACATCCAGCTCCAACAACCGATCACGTATCTGATCAGCAAGGTCCCATAACTTTTCTTCCCGGAGCTGTTCCCGGACCTCAACTAACAATTGAATAAATTCTTCAGCATCACTATCAACCTCCCGGGATCGCTCCAGGCCCACACCCAGGATGCCCATGAGTTCCTTGAGTTCATCCTGGCCTTCTACCAGGACCTCTTCACCTGCCCCTTGATCCCGGGCCAGATTGATCTCTTTTACTAAATCAAACAAGCAGCCCAGCGCCTCAGCGGTGTTGAAGTCGTCATCCATCGCGTTGATAAATTTCTCCCTGGTTTGCTCTACGGTCTCGGTTAACCTCCCCTGATAATCCT
The DNA here is from genome assembly GCA_034520505.1 of Anaerolineales bacterium. GTDB lineage: Bacteria > Chloroflexota > Anaerolineae > Anaerolineales > UBA11858 > B10-G9. Next base: position 310,519 of record JAXHNK010000002.1, read on the forward strand.
CCCCAGCAGATAAAGGCGGGCGCAGGGCGGATCGCATCCGTTTCAGAGCTTTCTGGGCATGTTCAATGCTTTCGTCATTAAAGGTCAAGGGGCTGCGGTAGCTGGAATTCAATACCATCATCCGCAGGACAGCCGGCTCATGTTCTTCCAGAAACTTCTCTACGGTCACCAGATTTCCCAGGGATTTGGACATCTTCGTCCCGGATAGCTGCATCATTCCATTATGAACCCAGTAGTTGGCAAACCGCTTTCCGGTCAGCGCTTCACTCTGGGCGATTTCATTTTCGTGATGAGGAAAAACCAGATCATTTCCCCCGCCATGAATATCTATGTGTTCGCCCAGGTGGGAAATTGTCATCACCGAACATTCAATATGCCAACCAGGGCGGCCTGGGCCCCAGGGACTTTCCCAGCTGGGTTCCTGCGGTTTGGCGGCCTTCCAGAGGGCGAAGTCCATCGGATGTTCCTTTCGAGAATCCACCCCAACCCGGGAGCCGGCTTCCATGTCCTCCAGTTTTCTCCCGGAAAGCTTTCCGTACTCAGAGAACTTTTCCACCCGGTAGTAAACATCCCCCTCCACTTCATAGGCATATCCCTTCTCAATTAACTCACTCACCACAGCGATAATGCGTTCAATCTCCTCCGTCGCGCGGGGATACTCCATCGCCGGGAGAACATTCAGATCCTGCAGATGCTGATCAAATTCAGCGATATATCGTTCAGCCACCTCGATCGACTCCACGCCTTCCACAGCAGCCCGCTGGATGATCTTATCGTCTACATCAGTGTAGTTTGTCACATGGTCAACCTGATAACCCCGGAATTCCAAGTAGCGGCGAATGATATCAAAAACCAGCACGGACATGGCATGTCCGACATGGGCTTTGTCGTAAACCGTTGGTCCACACACATACATGGAGACCTGATCGTCTTTGATCGGTTGGAATTCTTCCTTCTTCCTGGATAACGTGTTGTAAATCTTGATGGTCATAGCCGAGCTCCTCAATAAAAATTACGCTTTCTCCCCATTGGGTTTAGCAAAAATCATCCTACCTGCAGCTGTTTGGAGGACTTTAGTGACCACAGCATTGATGGTTTCATCCAAATAATCCTTCCCCTCCTCAACCACGACCATCGTCCCATCGGATAAATAGCCAACACCCTGTCCCCGCTCTTTCCCCTCCTGGATTATTTTTACATTGACCTCTTCGCCCGGCAGCAGCACAGCTTTGACTGAGTTCGCCAGCTCATTGATGTTGAGCACCGGCACACCCTGCAGTTCTGCGATCCTGTTCAAATTATAATCATTGGTCAAGATAGGGCTGTTCATCTGTCTGGCCAGGATGACCAGTTTACTGTCCACCTCTCGGGTCCCTTCCACGTCAATATCACTGATCCGGACTGGGATAACCTGTAATTCCTGCAGTTCGGAAAGGATTTCCATCCCCCGCCGTCCGCGCTGCCTTCTAAGCCCATCAGCAGAATCCGCGATATACTGCAGTTCATCGAGCACAAAGCGGGGGATTAATAATTCACCGGCCAGGAATCCCGTTTTAGCGATATCGGCGATCCGCCCATCGATAATCACACTGGTATCAACCAGTATCGTCCGCTTGGCTCCCCCCCCATCCCCATTTTCCATAGCTGTAAATACCCGGCTGCCAAAAAGAGAAAAAATGTCATTACGACGCATAATGAAGATGGCTACGCCAAAATAACCGAACAACATCACGCCAACAAAAGGGATTATTTCGCCAAATGGTGAAGGGAGCAGGGAAAGCGGAAACGCCAACAAAGCAGCGATGACCAAACCAACCGTCAAGCCCAACAGGCCTGCCCCCAGGGTTTTGGTCTCCAGTTTTCCCAGCAGGACCCGGAGAGATTTAAGGGGGCGGGTCGTCAAAAATGGGGTCAGGACCAAACCAAAAAGAGAACCAACCAGACCAAAGATTACCGCTCCTTCCTCTATGGAAATCCCCAGGGCTTCAATCTTACTTAAATCCACTCCGAAATACCCCCCTAAAACTCCGAAGACAACCATTCCAATCAGGCGAATGAAAAACTCTAAACTCATAATACCCCTCCAGATAATAAAAAGGCGAACACAATGACCTGTGCTCGCCCGAGGATAAATCTGATGATTACCGGTGAGAGATAAACTCTCTTATTCTGCCAATTTCAGGTTGATAATTGCGTTCCGGTGCGGATAATGAATAAATCCAACAACCTTGTCGTCGTCTATAAAATGAAATAATGGCAAAAAAACTTCCCTGTTATCAAGGGTGAGCACATAATAATAATGAAGAGAATGATATATTTATCATAGCATGGAGAACTTGGGCCGTCAACGTCCAGCTTTTTCTAGCACCCGGGCCGAATTATCGGGCAGGATCGGGAGCAGGATTATGACCCTTCAAATTAAACAGCCCTCTCCAGGATGTTCGCGTCCGCTGAAATCGGATCCCCGCAGACAGAGTTTTTCTATAATATAATCTATAATCATAATAATCCCTACCCCTGGAGGATGCCTTGGAAAACAAAGCCTATCGAAAAATAATTCAGGCCTGGAGCATGTATGACTGGGGAAAGTCCGCTTTTGAGACCACAATTATGGCCGCGGTGCTTCCGATTTATTATTCCGCTGTAGCAGCCGGCAACCTGCCCAGAAATCAAGCCACCGTATATTGGGGATATACAGCCTCCATCGCCCTGTTTATTGTCGCTATTCTCAGCCCTATCCTGGGAGCAATCGCCGACTATAAAGGCTCCAAAAAACGCTATCTGACCATTTTCGCATCCCTGGGGATTGCGGCTACCGGCCTGATGTATTTCATCACTTACGGTGATTGGCTGTTCGCCTCCATTTTGTTCATTATCGGCAATGTGGGCCTCGCCGGTGGTAATGTCTTTTACGACTCGCTCCTCCCCCACATCGCCCGGGACGAAGACTTTGATCAAGTATCCACCCGCGGTTATGCCCTGGGATATCTGGGCGGCGGGATCTTATTAGCCATCAACATGGCTATGATCCTTTTTGCACCCGAAGCTTTGACCGGCCTGATGACCCGGATCGCCCTGGCCAGTGCCGCCCTGTGGTGGCTGATCTTTTCTATCCCCCTCTGGAAACATGTCCCGGAACCTCCCCGCCGGCTGCTGCCTGAAGAGGAAGGGAAAGACCCGGTCAAGGCCGGTTTTCGGCGGCTGTTTGTCACCTTTAAGGAAATCACCAAATACAGCGAACTGTTTAAATTCCTGATCGCCTTCTGGCTGTACAACGACGGCATCGGGACAATTATCAAGATGGCCACTATTTACGGGGCTGAAATTGGCATTGGCCAGACTGACCTGATCGGCACCCTGCTGATGGTGCAATTTGTGGGGATTCCCTTCTCCTTCGGTTTCGGCTGGTTAGCCAAAAAGATCGGCACCAAAGAAGCTATTTATATCTCCCTGGGGGTTTATACTTTAATCTCCCTCGGCGGCTACTTTATGACCACCGCCCTCCACTTCTGGATCCTGGGCTTTTCGGTCGCCATGGTGCAGGGAGGAAGTCAAGCTCTGAGTCGTTCCCTGTTTGGCCGGATGGTTCCCAAGGTGCAGTCAGCGGAGTTTTTCGGGTTTTTCAGCGTCAGCGCCAAGATCGCCGGAATCGTGGGACCGCTGGTCTTTTCCCTGGTCAGTCAGGCCATGGGCAACAGCCGCTTAGGTATTGTCTCCCTGGTAGTTTTCTTCATCGCCGGTGGTCTGCTGCTCACCCGGGTGGACCAAGAAGAGGGTATCAGGGTAGCACGCGAAGCTGACCTCCTGGCAGTCAAGCACTAATCCCTATGAATGAACTATCCGATCTTAAAAATCCGTCTAAAGTACAGGATATGTTCGCCCGGATCGCGCCCCGTTATGATCTGATGAACCGGATCATGACCGGCTGGCAGGATCAAAGCTGGCGCGAGTTCACCATCCAGAAAACCGAACTGGATGATCAGGACCTGCTGCTTGATCTCGGCAGTGGAACCGGAGACCTGGCCGGAGAAGCCCTCCGCCAGCACCCTGAAATCGACCTGGTTGCGGTTGATTTCACCCTCCCCATGATGCATGTCGGTCAGGATCGATATCCTGAGGAAGAATTTAACTGGACCGCGGGGGATTCACTTCAACTCCCCTTCCCCGACAACACGTTCAACGCCGTGGTCTCAGGTTTCCTACTCCGCAATTTAGCAGATCTGCATCAGGGGCTGATAGAACAATACCGGATCCTGAAACCGGGCGGCAAATTCGTCTCCCTGGACACCACGCAGCCCCCGAACAACTTGTTGTCTCCCTTGATCACCTTTTACCTGCACTCCATCATCCCCCTGCTGGGAAAAATGATCACCGGGCAGGAAGACGCCTATCGCTACCTACCCAGCTCTACCGACTCTTTCCTCAGAGCAGAGGAGCTGACCGCGCACCTGGCAGCAGCGGGATTCAGGAAAATTATGTACCGCCGCTTTATGTTTGGCATGATCGCTGTCCACTGGGGTGAAAAGTGAAACCTCAACCTTCCCGGTTAGCAGCCAGTCACGGGGAACCTTCCTATGTGTGGAGAGCGGGACAGGAAAGGCGCCTGCAGATGATCATCCATGCTGCCGGTGACCGTCTGCACGGCAGCATCCTGGAAGACGGCTGCGGCGTCGGGCTCTACCTGAAACGTTTTCAAGATTATTCAGACCAGGTCTTCGGTTTGGAATTCGACCACGGACGGGCCCTCAAGGCCCATGATCTGGGACAATCTATCGTCCAGGCAGCCGGAGAAAGGCTGCCCTTTCCTGAGGGCCGCTTCGACCTGGTGATCAGCCATGAAGTCATCGAGCACGTCGAGGACGACAGGAAAACCATCCAGGAGGCCGTCCGCACCCTTCGGCCGGGGGGACGGTTGATCTTATTTTGTCCCAATCGTGGATACCCGTTTGAAACCCACGGTATGTACTGGAAAGACAGCTATATCTTCGGTAACATACCCTTGCTCAACTACCTGCCCTCTAAAATCCGGGATCGACTTGTTCCCCATGTCCGGGTTTACCGGTTTAAGGACCTGGAAAATCTTTTTCACGATCTGCCGGTCCAATTTATCCAGCGGTCGGTTATTTTTGGCGGCTATGACAACATCACAGCAAAATTTCCCCGACTGGGAAAAGCACTCCGCCGGTTTCTCCACCAGCTGGAGAACACCCCCCTGAACAAGCTGGGGCTTTCCCATTTCTGGGTCGTGGAAAAGAGGAGTTTCCGGGATGGCTGAAACACCGGAAGAAAAAGTCGGGAAGATACTGCGAAAAACAGGGTGGACATTGGCTGTGGCCGAATCCTGTACCGGAGGGCTAATTGGCCACCGCCTGACGAACGTGCCCGGTTCTTCAACCTATTACCTGGGGAGCATTACTGCCTATGCGTACCGGGCAAAAGTCCGTCTTCTTCAGGTCTCCTGGGATACCTTAGAAGAGCACGGAGCGGTCAGTGAAGCTGTGGTGAAAGAAATGGCAGCTGGCGTTAGACAAACCCTGGGGGCAGACGTGGGTTTATCCGTCAGCGGCATCGCCGGCCCCTCGGGGGGGACCGCCGACAAACCCGTGGGTTTTGTCTGGATTGGGCTGAGCATGCCGGATGAAACTTATACCCTGAACATGACCGCTTCCGGGGATCGCTTAGCGAATAAAAGTTCCTTTGCCTCAGCCGCTTTAAAATTTTTAGTCCACCAACTGGAAGCCTATGGAAAAGATTGAAGTCACAGCCCGGTTCTCGGATTCAGGCGCAATCACCCCCCTCGAATTTAGCAGGCAGGGAGCGGCGATCGCTGTCCATAGTGTGGGAAGAAGCTGGCAAACCGAAAGGGGGATTCACATCATGGTCATGGACCTTCAATCCCAGCCTTATCATCTCTTCTTTCAACTTGAAGATGCTACCTGGTTTCAAATCCATGACCTCAAACCACCCGCCCGACCCTCATAAAAGGAGGACCCATGAGTACAGACATTCAAGACAATGATGTAGTTTCCTTGAAATACACTTTATATGTTGAAGATGAAGTATTGGAAAGCACCGAAGAGGATAAACCCATCGAATTTATCCAGGGCCTGGGTCAGGTGATCCCCGGTCTGGAAGAGGGAATCTACGGGTTATCTGTCGGTGACCAGAAGACCCTGGCTGTTGAAGCCAGCGACGCCTACGGAGAATTTGATCCTGAGTCCAGACAAAAGATAAAACAGGAAGAATTCAGCGAAGAAATTCCCCTTGATGTGGGCACTTTTCTGGATTTCAGGGATGATGACGGCGATGTGCTCAGCGCCCAGATCATAGAGAGAGATGAAGACACTGTTACCGTTGATTTCAACCATCCCCTGGCCGGTAAAGATCTGGTTTTTGAAATTGAAATTGTGGGCTTGCGGCCGGCGACCCAGGAAGAACTCGCTCACGGACATGTTCATCACTAAAATCGGATTCCCAAAGTTCAGTTGAAAACAAGAAAAAAGCCGGCTCCCCTCTCGGTGAGAGCCGGCTGATTGCTGAAAAACAGGCTCAGGGTTGAACAGCTTCACCTTCATCCGACCGGCTGAATTCCACCCCTTCCTCGCCCCGGTCAACCAGGATGGTATCTCCCACCTTGAACTTCCCGGAAAGGATATCCAGAGCCAGGGGATCCTGCACCTGCCGCTGGATAGTCCTTTTCAGAGGGCGGGCTCCGTAATCGGGATCATATCCCTGGTCGGCCAAATATTTCCTGGCAGCGTCCGTCACCCGCAAGGAGAACCCCTGCGCCTGGACCATTTTCTGCACCCGATCCAATTGAATATCCACAATTTCAACCAGATGCTCCCTGGTCAGTGGATGGAAAATCACAATCTCATCGATCCGGTTCAAGAACTCCGGACGGAAAGTGGAGCGGAGAGCTTCCAGCGAGTATTCCCTGGCATTTTCCAGCTTCCAATCCTCCCCCTGCTGAGCCCAGGCTTCGCTGCCCACGTTGCTGGTCATGATTACCACCGTATGGCGGAAATCTACCGTCCGCCCCTGCCCGTCGGTCAGACGTCCATCATCCAGCAGCTGAAGCATAGTGTTGAACACCTCACTGTGGGCTTTCTCGATCTCATCAAAGAGCACCACGCTGTAGGGCTTACGCCGGACAGCTTCCGTCAGCTGACCTCCCTCTCCATAGCCGACATAACCGGGAGGAGAACCAATTAACCGGGAGACGTTGTGCTTCTCCTGGTATTCACTCATATCGATCCGCACCATGGCGTCTTCATCATCGAAAAGGAATTCCGCCAGCGCCCGGGCCAACTCGGTTTTACCTACCCCGGTCGGACCCAGGAATATGAAAGAACCAATGGGGCGATTGGGGTCTTGTAGGCCCGCCCGGGACCGGCGGACGGCGTTAGAAACAGCCTTAACCGCCTGGTCCTGCCCCACAACCCTGGTGTGCAGGCGTTCTTCCATATTCAACAATTTTTTGGTTTCGCTTTCCAACAACCGGGTCACCGGGATTCCCGTCCAGCGGGAGACAACTCCGGCAATTTCTTCCTCATCGACTTCTTCTTTTAACAACGCCTCTTCTCCCTGAATTTCCTTCAGGCGCTGCTCTTTTTCCTCCAATTCTGCCTCTAATTCCCGCAGGGTCCCATACTGTAAACGGGCTACCCGCTCCAGGTCCGCCTCCCGCTCGGCCTGTTCAATTTCCACCCGGGTTTCCTCGATTTCCTTTTTGATGGATTGAACTTCCTGGATGACTTCTTTCTCCATCAGCCACTGGGCGTGGAGATGCTGCTGTTCTTCCTTCAAATCAGCCAGATCAGCCTTGATCTTTTCTAAACGTTCTTTCGAAGCCTGATCATCTTCCTTTTTCAGGGCCTCGCGTTCGATCTCCAGCTGCATAATCTGTCTGTCCACCACATCCAGCGCCCGGGGTTTGGAATCGATTTCCGTCCGCAGCCGGGCTGCCGCCTCGTCGATCAGATCAATCGCTTTATCCGGCAGCTGCCGATCAGAGATATAGCGATCGGAGAGAGTCGCCGCCGCGATGGTCGCTGGATCGGTAATCCGCACACCGTGATGAATCTCATAACGCTCTTTCAACCCCCGGAGGATACTGATCGTGGACTCCACATCAGGCTCCTCGATCAGCAGCGGTTGAAAACGCCTTTCCAGGGCAGCGTCTTGTTCGATATGCTCACGGTATTCATCCAGGGTTGTCGCTCCGATCATGTGCAGCTCTCCCCGGGCGAGTAAAGGCTTGAGCATATTTCCGGCATCTACTGCCCCTTCAGCTGCTCCCGTCCCCACAACTGTGTGCATTTCATCAACGAACAGCAAGATCTCACCGGCAGCGGAAGTGATCTCCTTGAGCACTGCCTTCAAACGTTCTTCAAATTCTCCCCGGTACTTGGCTCCCGCCACCAGGGCTCCCATGTCCAGCTGGATCAGTTTTTTACGCTTTAATCCATTGGGCACATCACCGTTGACAATGCGCTGAGCAAGACCTTCAACGATGGCCGTTTTGCCCACACCGGGCTCCCCGATAAGTGCTGGATTGTTTTTTGTCCGCCGGCTGAGGATTTGAATCAACCTCCGGGTTTCCTGATCCCGTCCGATCACGGGATCCATTTTCCCTCTCCGGGCCAGCGAGGTTAAATCCTGACCGAATTTCTTCAACGCCTGGTAAGTATCCTCGGGGTGGGGACTGGTAACCTGCTGTGTCCCGCGGATTTCCTTCATCGCGTCCAGGATTTCATCTTTTGTCAAACCGTATGCCCGCAGTCTTTCCCCTTCCTGGCTCTCGGTCAACCCCAGCAAAATATGCTCGGTAGAAACATAATCATCCTGCATCCCCTTGGCATACTTCTCACTGGCCGCCAGGGTATCTCTCAGTTCCCGGGTCATACCTACCCGGACATTTCCTCCATAAACCTTAGACCGCTTTTCCAACGCCGACCGCACATCCTCCCGCAAACCTTCCACGCTGCCAGCCACTTTAGTGACGATCACCGGGACCACTCCTTCATCCTGCTCAAGCAGAGCGAAAAGCAAATGAGCGGAGGTAATCTCCTGGTGATTATATTCTTCTGCCAGCCGCTGTGCCCGCAGCACAGCCTGCTGTGATTTTTGAGTAAATTTTTCCAGATTCATCTTTGATTTGTCTCCTTATCAACAGGTATAAATTACCCCTGTTTGTTTCTTAATAATTATAAAAACCAATTCTATGAGTAGAATATGAGAAATGTTAACAGAAGGTATGAAGCGAAGCTGGTCTGCCTGCCTGTGCTCTATCTGATCCGGATCCGGGAAATGCTCAATTAATCTTGGACCACTTCTACCTGGAAATTTCCATCTACCACCCGGACCTGGAGGTTATCGCCCCCTGAAACCTGGGAAACTCTGTAAACTGTGGAACCGTCCTCCTGGCTGACAACTGCATAGCCTCTTTCCAGGATGGCTTCCGGGTTTAAATTTGCCAGCCTTCCCTGCAAAGATTGAACCTCTTTTCTGGCATCACTCAAGGAGCGCTTGATTCCCCTGGCTAACCTTTCCTGGATTTCATCCACCCGCTGCCGTCCCATCCGGATTTCAGTTACCGGCGAACTGCGGATAAGACGTCTGCCGGCATCCTTCACCCGCTCTCTTTTTTCTTCCAGATAGGAAAAAACGCTCCGGTCCAGGCGGTCAGTGTACTCCCTCACCACTCCGACCAGCTCTACTTGATCAGGCACGGCCAGCTCGGCAGCGGCGGTTGGAGTTGGCGCCCGGCGGTCGGCAGTAAAATCGGTGATGGTGTAATCGGTTTCGTGACCCACACCGCTGATCACCGGGATTGTGGAGGCAAACACCGCCCGGGCCACCAACTCGTCGTTAAAAGCCCACAGATCTTCTATTGAACCCCCTCCCCGGCCCAGCAGGATCAAATCCACTTTGCCCTGGCGGTTCAGCTTTTCTATCGCGGAAACGATCTCACCCGGGGCGGCTTCACCTTGAACCGACGCCGGCGCCAGGATCACTTCCACCAGGGGATACCGTCGTCTCAGGGTATCCAACATATCCTGGAGAGCCGCTCCCGAAGGAGAGGTGATGATACCAATCCGCTCGGGCCAGGCGGGGATTTCCAACTTGTGCTCGGGGGCAAACAGCCCTTCCCTCTCCAGCTGATCTTTCAAACGTAAAAATTCCTGATACAGCTTACCTGCCCCCTGGGGACGCAGATCATCAATATACAGCTGATACTGCCCCCGCCGCTCGTAGACACCGATACTGCCGTGAGCTTCCACAGCATCGCCATCATCAAAGGTCGAGCTCAGTCGGGCAGCGACGTTTTTCCACATCACACAGCGCAAAGAAGCTTCTTGATCTTTGAGGGTAAAATAAACATGACCCGATCTCGGACGGGAGAGATTAGACACCTCTCCTTCCACCCAGAGATCCTGCAGGTTGGCATCGCTTCCCATTAATTTTTGGACATATCCATTCACCTCGGAAACGCTCCAGGCGCGGGAAATTAAAGGAGGGTTTTTCTGAGAAGAACTAAAAGTAGCCATATTTTGAGTATAAGCGCAAGCTGTCCCCGGAACAAGGTCTGTTGATCTCCCGGCTCCAGGATATTCCTCCTATCCTTTGTCACCGGAGAAACGCCAGCCTCGTTTTCCGTGACTCCGGCCTTTTCCGATCCTGGAAAAGCAAATATGATAAAATTTCCCTGCCATGAAGGTCTCTGAACATCTGCGCGACATCCTCGATTCTATACCCGGCAAAACCGGTTGCTACCTGCTCAAAGACGGGAGCGGTCAGGTGCTCTATGTGGGTAAGGCCGTCAACCTGCGCCATCGAGTTCGTTCCTATTTCCATAAAAGCGCCGGTAAGAACCCCAAGACCAAACAATTAGTCAAAAACATTGAGGACATCGATTGGATCCTGGTCGCCTCCGAGCTGGAAGCCCTGATCCTGGAAATGAACCTGATCAAGGAGTATCGACCCCGGTTCAACGTCCGGCTTAAGGACGATAAACGCTATCCATACATAAAAATCAAATGGTCCAATCCTTTTCCCAAAGTTTCCATAACCAGAAAAGTAGCCGAGGACGGCTCCCGTTATTATGGTCCCTACACCAGCGTATGGGCGGTAAATCAAACCCTGGATGTGCTGCGCAGGATCTTTCCTTATCTGACCTGCAGCAGAACCATTACCGGAGAAGATCAGCGGGCCTGTCTGTATTATGATATCGGCCTCTGTTCCGCTCCCTGCATCGGAAAGATCGACCAGGATCAATACCGGGCGATGCTCCACCAGCTGAGCGATTTCCTTGACGGGCGCACCGAACCCGTGGTCGCCCAGCTTGAAGAAAAAATGCAGCAGGCGTCGGACGATTTAGAATATGAAAAAGCCGCCCGGATCCGGGATCAACTGGAAGCCATTCAAAAAATTGTTGAAGAACAACGAATAATCTCCACAGACTACACTGATTCAGACGTGATCGCCCTGGCCAGCGCCAACGGAGAAGCCTGTGTCCAGGTCTTTTTTATCCGCGGGGGAAAACTAATCGGCAGGGAATACTTTCTCATTGAAGGTGCGGAAGATACCGCCGACCAGGATGTGCTGGCCGAGGTCATTAAGCAGTTTTATGATCAGGCTCCTTCTGTCCCGGCTCAGATCCTGCTCCCCCGGGAGGTTGAAGAAGCTCAGATCATCAGACAGTGGCTGAGGAAACGGAGAGAGGACGAGAAAGTAGAATTCATCCTCCCGGAAAATCAGGAACAGGAAGATTTGATCGCCATGGCCGCAGAAAACGCGGCCGCCATGCTCAACGCCTTTCAAAGTCAGGAACAGGCTGTTCATGACCGCAGCGAACAAGCGCTGGAAGACCTGCAGGTCCAGCTGGAGATGAACTCCCTCCCCCATAGAATTGAGTGCTACGACATTTCCACCATCCAGGGGGCCGCCCAGGTGGGAAGCATGGTTGTCTTTGTCGACGGAATCCCGGAGAAGAGCCATTACCGTCAGTTCAACATTCGCACCGTGAGCGGACCCGATGATTATGCCAGCCTGGCGGAAATGATCACCCGCCGCTTCCGCCGGCTTAAGTTAACCGACCAGCAGCAAAATCTGCCCGGCACCAAGGAGGACCCTTCTTTCTCTGCTTTACCCGACCTGGTCTTGATTGACGGGGGAAAAGGCCAGCTGAATACCATCGTTCAGGTCCTGGATGATATGAATCTGCTGGACACCCTGACCGTGGCCAGCCTGGCTAAACAGGAAGAGGAGATCTTCCTGCCAGAAAGATCTCAGCCCCTGCGGATCGAAGCCGGGTCACCAGGTCTGCAGCTGCTTCAACGAACCAGGGACGAGGCCCACCGCTTTGCGATTACCGCTCACCGCAAACAGCGAAACCGGGAAGGCTTGAAATCACGCCTGGAGGATATCCCGGGAGTGGGACCAGCCCGCCGCCGGGCGCTGTTGAATAAATTTCATACCGTGCAAAACATCCGTCAGGCCAGCCTGGAAGAGCTCTCTCAAACACCAAAAATATCTCTCAAACTCGCTCAAACGATCAAAAAACATTTGGATTAAAGCCCCGGGCATGCTAAAATAGGCGTGCATTGAGCAAGTTTAGCTTTGAAAGGAGCCGTATGTCCCGTAATAGACGACGAATGAGCGTTCAACAAATCGTCATGGCCGTAATCGGAATATTAATTGTTCTATCCATGGTATTCTCCCTGGTCGCAACCGTTTTCTGATCCCATTCACTCCATAACCCAGCTAAATATCCATTCAGCTCCCAGGAGCATCCTATGATCAAGAATCGATCCGCCTTCTGGTTTGTTACCCTGTTCACAGCCTGGAGTATTGATTTTCTCTTCTGGGGAAAAATCCCGGGGGTTTCTTCTACCCTGTTTATCCTCCTGGCTCTGGCTGGATTGTGGTACCTGAGCCGACAGGAGAAAATAACCCCCCATCCAACAGCCCGCTGGTTGACAGCGGGGATTCTTCTTTTTGCTTTTCTGGCGGCCTTCCGGGAAGAACCCTTTACCCGGGTGCTCAACCATCTGGCTGCGCTCTGTCTGTTGGGGATCCTGCTGCTCAACTATCGGGGAGGCCGCTGGGCACACTTCACCCTGAGCGATTATGTGGTCAGAAGCCTGAAGCTGTTCCTAGATGTATTCATTCTCCCTGTTCAGCTGCTGACAGCTCCCCCTGATCGTGATCAGGGGGGACCGGCCAGGGACAAAAATAACTCTTCTCAGCGAAAATTTTTCTTCGCCCTCCTCCGGGGATTGTTATTAGCCGTTCCGGTCCTAGCTGTGCTGGGCGGCCTGATGAGCGCTGCCGACCCCATATTTGGGGATTGGCTGTCCAGGTTGATCACCTTCTTCAACCTGGAGAAACTTCCCCAGTACATCCTGCGGGGCTGCCTGATCGCCCTCTGGACCTTTTTACTGGGCGGTCTTTTCCTTCACGCTCTGCAGAAAAGCGAAACCGAAAAATTAGTCAGTGAGGAGGATCATTGGCCGCCCCAACTGCTGGGGTTTACTGAAGCAGCTGTAGTCCTGGGGGGAGTCAATTTACTCTTCTTTGCTTTTGTTTTCATTCAATTCCGCTATTTTTTTGGTGGAGAAAAGAACATCTCCCTGCAGGGATACACTTATGCAGAATACGCCCGGCGGGGTTTCGCAGAACTGCTGGCTGTGGCTTTTTTCACCCTGTTCATATTTATCGTCCTTTCCAGCATCACGAAAAGGACGACGGATAGAGCAAAGCAGGGCTTCACCACCCTGACGGTCCCCCTGACCATTTTGATGGGAGTGATCCTGGTCTCGTCCTACCAGAGACTGGCCCTCTACGAATCAGCCTATGGTTTTACCCGCCTGCGGACCTTTGCGCACCTGTGTATCCTGTGGATCGGCATTCTTTTCCTGGGCATCCTCATCCTGGAAATCACCCGCCGCTGGAATTATTTCACCCTGGCTTCCCTGCTGGCCGTGCTCGGATTTATCCTCAATTTAAATGTGATCAACGTGGATGGATTCATCACCCAACGCAACCTCAACCGGGCAGCCGCAGGTTCTCCTCTGGATATTGATTACCTGAAAACACTCTCCATGGATGCGACAAATTCGCTGATCAAAGGCACCAATCACCCGGAGCTGAACGCTGAACAGCAGGCCGGGCTTCAAGGGATTTTAGCCTGCAGATGCACATATCTCAGGCGGCAATCGCTCCCCTGGCAGTCAACTACCTGGTCCCGCTACCAGGCTGAAAAAACCCTGGAGGATTTGCAGAACCTGCAGGAAAACTATCCAACTTTTAGGAAAAAGGAGGGCTGGTTTGTGGTAACCGAAAACGGCATCCAGTCCTGTGATTGGGGAATTGAGAATCAGGATTTTTGAGATAAGGTCTTAAACATCTCAGCTCGTGCTTGCCGCCCTGGAAAGTTCCAGCTTCCGTTCGGTTTTATATTTTTCGATCCAGGGATCGTTCCGCTTCTGCAAAAGGTGTTCGTGATCCTCATGAGTACAGTGCCAGTTGGAGCCGCGGAGGTCATGATAGGTATGGATCATACACACCGGACACCAGGAAAAAATAGTTCGCTTCGAGTCTTTCATAGTCTGCTGGTCCTTCACTGAAAACTTGGGATTTGAACATGAGAAGCAGACAATCCACCCTGCTTACAGTTCATTCTTTTTTCCGCTTTCCCATTATAGTGCAAGAGTTGTGCCTTAACAACCCCAAAACCCCCATATCTGAGGGTTTTTCTCTGGATCTCCCCAGGGATGTGGGTAAATACCCCGGCCGGGTGAACATTCGGAGCACATCTGTAGGCAGTTTCCCGACATCCGCCATCCCTTCCTGATCCTTCATTCCCTCACGGTCTGATCACGGCAGCGCACCCCGGGAACCTTGCCCCGGGGCAAGGTTCCCGGGGCCCGAAATTTATTGATGTTGACGGTACCCGGAGAGCATGATAAAATTCTCGTCGCAAGTGGGCGTGTAGCTCAATGGTAGAGCAGTGGCCTTTTAAGCCATTGGTTGGGGGTTCGATTCCCTTCACGCTCACTTCTTTTCTTTAAAGACCTTCAAGCTGCGTTATATGGTTCCATAAGGTTTATAAGAATACCCTTGTTTTTCCAGCTCTTCCAGCAGCTCTAACCCCCGCTCTGCGTTGCGCAGCGCATAGGATTCTTCCCGTTCTCCAACCTTTTGATCCTGAAGTTGATCCAGTTCATCTTCATATCCGCCGATATCCATTCCCCTGCCCTGAAAATCCTGGCGGGTTTCTCCCGGAACCGTGGCCAGCGTTTGCTGGACATTATTGCCTACCAGGCGGGCTGTGATCTTGCTGGTCTTTTGCAGGTCTTTTTGTAAGGAGCGATATTTCTGGATGTCAGCCCGATCTTTCTGACCGATGAGAAAACAAGCAAGTCCCAGGACAATCAGAGCCAGGCCCATCTCTGTGCCTTCAAACTTGGCTCCAAACACTTCCAGCACAATCACCCCCCTCGCTCCCAGCTCATTGGGCACCAGGATCAGCAGCAGACCAATCACCACCAGCACCAGACCCGTCCCCACCATCAAATGCCAGAATTGAATACCTTTCCATTGAAAACCCATCTCCCACCTCCCGTTGATCCTCATTATCCCCGGGAAAGCACTGCCTTCCCTCCTCAGGTTGAGCGGGTGGAACTCTGCGGTGAAAAGATGATGGAACTCAGTTCCCCCTGAAATGCCACTTTTATTTATACCGAATATTTATCCTTTTTGACCCGACCCGGGTTCATTTTGGTTTTACACTTCAAACGTTCCATCCGCTGCGTCCGCCGCCCCATTCGTAAAAGAGAGGTATCTATCCATGACACCTACGCTGACCTTAAATCCGGCGAATCGTCTTCCCCCGGAGACCGCCGCCCAGGACAAAGATCAGAGTCTTCTCCCGCTCCCATTTCCGCCTGAAAATTTGGTTCAGAGCTTCCCTACCGGAGCCAGATAGACCACGTACTCCTCTATCCCATCCACGCCTACCAGCTCATCCATCATTTCCTGATCGTAAGCGCCTATGGCGCAGGTCCCAGCGCCGAGAGCCTCCACCGCCAAGTAAAGGTTCTGGCAGATGTGCCCGGCATCCAGGAGCATGTTTTTATGGGCATGGGTCCCGTAGCGCCATTCCGCCCGGTAGGGGACACAGGCCCAGATAAACACGCAGGCAGCCTGCCCCACAAAGCCCTGACCCAGATTGGCTGCCGTCAGCCGCCGGGGCAGGTCCTCAACCTCACCAAGGAATACCACTTGATGTTCCAGGGGGAGGTAGCGGTAGATTCCCGGCTCCAGACCCTCGATCCGGTTCACGGCCAGGTACGTTTCGAAGGGATGCCGGGCGCCGGCTGAGGGCACAGTCCGGCGGGTGGCATACCCCTCTCCGACCTGTTCCTTCACCCCTTGGGTGCAGTAGAGCAGAAAAGATAATTCATCCCGGGACAGCGGTTGTTGATTATATTTTCTGCGGCTCTGGCGGTCTTCCAGCAGTTGACGGAAGCGGTCCTCAACCAGCACATCGGGATCGAACTGCGGCAGCGGCAGGACCTCTCCATCCCCGGGTTCTGCTTCCTTTTGTAACGGCGGATAGGGTACCCCTTTTTGCTGGTCGGACCGCTTCCGCTCGGGGGACCCGAACCTTGCTTTCATGAAATCCCGGTTCTTCTCTATTTGCCCCATACATCCTCCTTGATTATGTTATACTCTCTCCTCAATACTCCTGTCCTCATTATACCCGCGGTCAGAAAAAGGCCGCCTCCGGGAAAACTCAGATGATCAAGATCCGGCCTTTTGAAAAAGATGATTGGAAAGCGGTTGCCGCGATCCACGATGCCGCCCGCCCGGATGAACTGCGCGGATCATGCGATCCTCAGGCTTTTGTGCCTCTGGAAGAAGACCCTGAGGTTGAGGAACTGAAAACCTGTGACATCCTGGTCGCGGAAAAGGACGGTGAAATAATCGGCTTCAGCGGGGTAAACGGGGCTTATCTGGGCTGGCTCTACGTCCACCCCCACTATTACGGACAGGGCGTTGGCCGCAAACTGCTCCGCTCTGCCCTGAACCAGCTTACCGGAACGGGCTGGACCATCGTTTTGGAAGGAAACCAGCCCGCGCTTAACCTCTATCAAAGTGAAGGTTTCCAGGTCGTGGACCGTTTTGCCAGCGACAACGCCGGCTATCCCTGTACCTGTTTGCGGCTGGAGCTGAGCAGCTGACCCGGTCAGTTTTTCCCGCTGACCATCTCTGCCGGCCCCGGTTTCCGGGAAACGATACTTTCCGATCCAGATTTCTCAGCGAACTTTAACCCCCCCGTTATCACCTCCCCGGTACAATAGAAAAACAATCCTTCAATCAGGCCCCGGGCTGTTAATACCCAGGGGCAGGAGTCGAAATCATGAACCGGAGACCATTTCCCCGCATTCCCAAATACCTGGCCGCTGCAGTCCTCCTCACCTTCTCCACCCTGGCCTGCACCCTCCCCGGGGGAAGCGAGGCATCTCTGCCTGATGATGGACCCCCGGTAGCCGTTTCCCAGCAGGCGGCTTCCAGCTTCGCCGCTAAAGCCCTGGCCAGCGCGGAGGGCTCCGGCACACTCTCTTTCACCATAACCCAGGAAGAGGCCACCTCGGCAGTAGCGGTCGGCGTCCAGCTGATGACCCTTTCTAAAGATAATCCCCTGCTGGAAGAATTCGGAGGAATCCCGGAACAAATCGATCTTGACCAGATGACGGAAGATCTGGAAGTGACTCCAGAAATTGAAGCCCTGCTAAAAAGGTTCTCGGGTTCCGACGGGCAGGGTCCGAACCTGCCCAACCTGCGGCTGGGACTGGATGAACCGCAGATTTATTTTAAAGGGGACGGGAGGATGATCCTGCGCGGTTACGGACTGCTGGGGAACTGGCGGCTGCCGCTGCGGGTGGTGACCAAACCCCGGGCCGCCCAGGGTGAATTGGAGCTGGATTTCGTGGAAGGTCAGATCGGGCGGCTGCCGCTGCCGGAGTTTTTGTTTGACCCTTTGGGGAAACTGCTCTCCCGGATGCTCTTGGCCGGCCAGGATTACGCTGAAATCAGCCAGCTGACCGTCGACCCCGGCACCCTGACCTTTACCGGTCGGGTCAACGTGGAAAATTTACCTCTGGAATAATCACCTGAACCGGGGCTTCTGTTCCCCTTTGCAAGATCTGACAGCCGGTGCCCGGTTCCGAGGTCACCAACGGTAAATCCCATCCCAAAAGACGGATGAAATCAGGTAGAAATTGATCATCAAAATGTAAAAATCTCCAGTTCTGATCTCTGTGACAGCCAGCTCGATTTGATCAGGAGTCAGTTCTTCAACGACCGGGAACAAATCCAGCCAGGTCTTTTCGTTTTGCACGTTCAGCAGGAGATCCAGGGAACCCAAAGCCGGCAGCAGATCCGTGATCAGGACATGCTGACGGAAACCGACCCCTAACGCTGTGCCCAGATTGCTGGCCAGCATAGTCTTTCCCACACCCCCCTTAACAGAAAACACGCCGATACTGTAAGCCAGATCACCCTCCAGTAGGTTTGAGCAGGACCAGGAGATGGAATTCATTGCTGCGGGCGAATAACAAAGCCAACGCTTCCTGATCCCTGACCGCCAGCACATAGGCTGCCGGCGCGGTTTCGTCCAGGACAGCAATCACCTGGACATCTACGGCAATAAAACCAACCTGATCCCGGGACTGCCCGGGATGGGCAGCCGTAATTTCCAGGACGTCACCCGGAGCTACCTGCGGTGGTCGGGCGATAAACCAATCTTCAGGAATCCGGATACACCAGCGTTCAGGAGAACATCGCTGGGCAATAGGTCCTCCCTGTTCGCTGGCCAGGTTTTTCGGGTTGATGATTTCTCCGCTGATCAAAGGATAGATCACCTCTTTTCCCAGCAGCTGCGCTTCGGCCTGGAAACAGGCCTCGGGAAGTCCTGTTTTCGGGACTTTTCGGGTTTCGACGTCATCCGCTTTCAGAACCGTTCCGGCAGGAATTTTCCGGGAAGCGAAGACCGCGGAGGTCAAATCTTCCGCCTTGATCACATCCTGGCGGTTAAAAAAATGGAAGGTCAAAATCCCAAATAAGACAGCTAAGAGGAGGGCAGCTACCGTGTAAAAACGGCTGCGACGGCGAACGGCCGCCTGCCAATCAGGTGTGGTTGTGGGATAAGAATCCCCGGGCATGAGCTTTATTTCCCCCGTCAATTAATTCCCCCCTGAAAGTTACTTCCAGTGTACAAAACCCTGGGCCCGCTGTCAACAGGTTTCCGCCCCTTCCTCTTCCCCTCAGCCTCGGGCCAACAGGGGCTGAGGAATCCCTTGCGTGTTAATTTCCCCAGCAGGAGCATATACTCCTGCTGGATTATTTGTCAGAACCTGCGGCACCGCCCACTTAGTGAAGGTTAATGGTGAAATTCCGGGTCACACAGCTGCCATTCAGATTGTTTTGGGAGCAGATGGTCATCGTCACCGCGGCGGTGTCGCTGGTGATGGTAGTATTGCGGTCGCTCGCGGTGAAGACCTCCTCCCCCGGGGTCGCTTTCTCCAGGTTGGGGGGAACAGGCAGATTGCTGTCGGCGAACTTATTGAAGGTGCTGGTCACGGTCTGGTTTTTCACCGTCCCTCCAGCTGTCGTGTATTGCGATTTCACCGTGGTGGACACTGATTCCAGGTCCACCCCCCCGGTGTTCTGGATCACGAACCACAGGTAAACACCGCCGGCTACCCCGTCCTCCCTATACAGCTCCGCTGAAAAAGCCAGGCCGGGCGTGGGAGAAGGGGGCGGAGTGTACACCGGCAGAAAATCCGTGGGCCCTACAGGGGTGGCATAGTTTCCCCAGATCCAGCAGTTTTCCCCAGGGTTGTCCGGATTGACAATGTACCAAAAGTCGCCCGTGGGATCCCGGGCAATGATCTCCGAAGTCTGATCGGAGTTGAAAACACCCCGCTGGTCATAAAGGCTTCCCGGACCGGTGCGGCAGAAAGTATTTCCGGTCACTCCCACGGTTACAGCGTCCGGCGTGGGTGTGAGAGTGGCGGTGGGAAGCTGGGTCGGGGTGTCTGTTGGACCTTGTGTGTCGGTCGCGGCCGGTGCCGGGGGCTGGTTATCCTCGGCCGTTTCCTCCCCCCGGGATCGGGCAGCCACCGTCCGGGCCACGCTGGTCCCCACCCGGTCGCCAGTCTCTTCCCCGGCGGCGCCATCCAGCGGCAAATTACAGGCGGTCAAAACAGACAGGATCAAGGCCAGAATCAAGAAAACTTTGTGGAAGGAAGCTGACAGCTGTCGGTCCTGATAAGCTTCATTACAATTATTCCTCCTCATCATCAATACTCCCTTTTTCTGGTGGAAAAGTTTTCCAGGCGCAGAATCATCTTCCCGCCGCTGTCTTTTATTCTATGCTAAAAGAAGCGGTGAACGATGCCCTTCCGGCGATTTTAACCTGTCATTAAACCATTCCCGGCCCAAGAATTTCCCCGGAACCTATTCAGGCAGGGGCGTGGCAAAGTAATAATCCGTGCCCACGCTCCAGACCCGGTTGTAATTCCAAGAGTTGGCAAACCCATCTACCTTTTCACTGGCCGTGACCACCCCCGAGGTCAGGGTAAACTCCACGGTGCGCACCAGGGGTGAATAATAAGCCACGTGGGGGTAGCTCCTGCCTTCACATACCATATTGGATGTGTAGGGCGCATCTGCATCCCAGATTTCCGTAATGGTCAGGACCAGGACGCCATCCTTGCAGTAGGACTCCTCCGGCATGACCTCCACCAGGGCAGTTGCGTTGGCATTCACATCACACTGGGTACCGCTCTCGGAATACATCTTTCCCGTGTTGGTGAAGCTGATGTAGCAGGGGGGAAAGCTGACCTTGTTCTTTTCAACCAGGAAGGAGCAGCTCGCACTCGGCTGGGTGCTGCCCTTGATCAGCATGACCTCGGTCTGCAATCCGGGGCTGAAGTCCCAGCTGTGGGTCAAAAAGAGGGTGAAATTCGCCGCCTCAGACGGGCACGACAGAGAAACAGGATCTATGGGATCCGGTTCAGATTTTACCGAATCCCCCTGCTCCGCCGCCTCCTCCATCATGTCATCCAGCAAATCCAGCGCGGAATCCCCCTCGCCCCTATCCGACTCCCCATCCCCCTCCCCTTCCGATCCGCCGGAAAGGTCAATTTCGTCAAACTCCACACCTTCGCCCCCGGCATCACCTCCATCCGGGCCCATGAGGTCGGAAAGCAGCTGACCGCATCCCGCTACCAGCAGGCTTCCGACCAGAACAAAGACCACCACAGTCAACCAGGTTTCTGATAATCTCTTGCTCATTTCCTCCATCCTTATCTACCTCTGGATTTGGACAATAGCTGCTATAAAAGAATACCCCGCAGTCTGGCTGATCGGAGTTTCCGAACAGCAGCCCAGCTGTAAAACCATCTCAGGCAGCTGAAAAAACCGGTAAGAGCATGTAAGTTTTTCCTGCCAAAACCCATATCCCAACTGGATTAAAAAAAGTCCCGGGAAGAGGGTCTCTCCGAAGGGACCTTGACTGTGTGCTGTGCCCGGAAAGGAAACAGTACAGAGCGATCATACCTGGATTGAGCTTTCTACATACCGACCAGCAATTTCTCACCCTTCACCCCCGGAGGTCAGCCTGAAACTATCATGTGATTCTAAATTAAGTATAGACAAGCACTCACTGGATGTCAAATTCGGAACATTCTTTTAATTCCCTTTTTATGACCTTATTTCCTCCTGCTATCGACCATATACATGCCGATCCTGGACGCCATCAGCTGAGTATTGATCTGACAGCCGCCTGAATGCACGATGCCGCAGGCGGATATGATCAGTTTTTTTCTGATCATCCTGGACGGGCACCATTCCTATCGGATGAGCAGACTGCAAGACCATACAATCGATCCCCTGCAGAGCGCAAAAACGCTCCGCAAGGAACACGGCCGGGTGCGGGCGGAGCTGCAGTCGATCAATACCTATGGAGAATCAACTTTTTGCGGCAATTGAATTCCACCGCTCTCCCTATACGAGCCAAGCCCCGGCATTTCGCCGGGGCTTTTGTCTCTCAGAAAGCCGAGTATCAGAAACGCAGGATTGCGGCTGCCCCCGGGGAATTCCCGGGCAGTTCCTCCGGTTCCACCGCGTAAGCCATGCCGCCGTTCCGCAGCGTATGCCGGACAGCCAGATCCAGCAGGTCGCGGCTTTCCGGTTCGTCCCGGGATTTCAACTCCACCGCTTGATCTTCCGGATGATACCTTCCCCAGATCTGCTCCCCCAGGGGTACAAACAGGGTATCCACCCGTCCGTTGACAGCGGCTGGAACCACTTTTTCCAATTGATCCGTCGCCCGATCCTTCTCTGCCAGGGCGTAATAGCGATCCAGCGCCCCCTGGCGTTGAACATCGAGGTAGGGTTCAATGATCTCCCAGGAGGCTTTGCGCAGCTCTTCAGGCCTGAGCTCATCCGGGTTACCGGAGAGATGATCGTCCAGCAGATGGGGATAAGAATTGACCTCCCGATAAAAGGACACCAGGGTATCCACCCCGGCCAAGATCAGCGGAGCGTTTTCTCCTCCGATTTGCTTCTTCACCCCTTCATCAATCAGGTGAAGGAAGCGAATAAGATTTTTTTCCTCGTCGTTTTCAGGATTATGCCCGTGATACACTTCGCCCCCATCCGTCCCCGGTAAGGACGATCCGGTGTGCAGCTGCAGCTCCCGCTCTGGATCGTCATAGCGCAGGGCAGCAGACAAACTTGTCGGGGTTTCTCCCAGATCAATCTCAGTGACGCTCATCAAGGTTCCCTCAAAAAGACGGACCTGCTCCCGGCTGAGGGCGAGGGTAAAGTAAGCCTGGTGATCTCTGAGCACCGGGACCAGAGGGCTCAGGTAAAACCGCTTATCAACCATCACCAGTTCATCGAAATCACAGGGCAGACGGTAAAATCGAAATTGGTCAGCAGAATAAAACACCGCCAAACCCTCAGCCTGATTGTTCCAGAATTCGGCGCTGTCTAATAAATTCCGCAGCGGGGTTAAATATTCCTCCACTTGCGGACGACGCATTTCGGCCTCCAGCAGCCTATCCTCGGCCTTTTCCAATAAATTCTTAAACCGGATGGGGTCCTGTTGGGTTTCTTGACCTCCCCGGTGGGTAGGCAGATAAATAGAGACGCTGTTTTCCCTTTCATGGTCCAGCAGCTGGTTAAATTCTTCTTTCATTAATAAATCTAAAGTCATAAAACTACCCTTTGGTTATCAGTCACGCGCAGCGAGTTAGTTTCTGATCCTGTTCATTATCTAATTTAGCACAGGAACCCGGTTTTGTTTATAGATCGAAAGATAAGCAGGGATATAGATTTCGATACCCTCATTTCCAATTTCTCTCAAAAGGGCCACCCCAGGTTCGATCCCGAACAAATAGGTTGGTAGCCCGGGAAGGTTCATTGTATAATCGAACTATCCCTAACCATCCTACGACAGCCGGGAAGGCCTGCGGGCTTCCGCGGCCCCGAGTTTAGAGGAGGCAGGAGATGAACGAGAAACTCAAGCGTGCCGTGCAGGCCATCAAAGAGGGGGAAAAACAGGCCGGTTTCAAGATAGTCCAGGAAATTATCCAGGAACAGCCCCGTCATGCAGACGCCTGGTATGTGATGGCCGGTCTGGTCAAGGGAGAGCAAAGGGGAAAGTGCCTCCGGCAGGTCCTGAAGATCAATCCCACCCATGTCCAGGCCAGAAAAGCCCTCCAGGAATTGGAAGATAGGCCGCCTATAGAACCTGCCGCTGAGAACTCCGTCCCCAGAAAAGAACCCATCCATGAGCGGCCTGAAGAGGCCCCCACGGAACCCGAGGTGGATCCGACCGGAGAGACCTGGTCGGAGGCCTCATCCTCCGGAGCTCCACCCATCCAGAGCTCAGCTTCTGAAGAACCGGAACCCGAGGCTGCAGAACGGGATCAAACAGCCGGGGAAGATGCCTTTCCGGAACAGGGAGCCCCGCCCTGGGACGAACCTGAAGAAGAGCGCCAGCTGGAGTCAGCCGAATCAGAAGACCAGGTCCCAGCAGCTGACACGTCTCGTTCCATCCCGACCCCTGAGGAACTCAACCTCCCCCGCCAGTGGAAATACACCTCGCGGTCTAAAACCCGGCTGACCTTAATTACAGCAGAGTCGGTGATCAAAGCCGAAGCAGACGAAGGCCAGCTGACGGATCTGGAACCCCCCTTCACTGGAAAGCCGCTGGCTGGAGCCGATCTACTGGACAAGATCGTCATTCCCTTGGAAGCGGTCCAAAAAGTACGCCAGATGATGAGCTCGGTGCGGATCTTTTACGAAGAGGAGGACCATGAGGTCTCAGTCCTGCTCGATCTGGAGGACGCTGAAGCGGCAGAACAGGTGCTGGTCGTCCTCCGGATCCTGCTGGGAGAGGATTTTCAAGCCACCGCGGAACAGATGAGTCCGCTCACCGCCCTGGGACTTTCTGTGCTGTATCTAGGGATCGCTGCCGGGATCACGGCCTTCGGCCTGTGGGGCGCCGCGGAAATCGCAACCGGAAACGTGCAGCCTCTAGGCAGCGCTTTTACCCGGACGATCATCATGATCCTTGACGCCCTGGGCGTGGTCGGGGTGGGGATCATCGGTGGGGTCCTGATCCTGATCGCCCTGGCGGTCAGCGGGGTGATGCTTCTCAACCCACCGACAGTCACGATCCTGATCCGAAAAGGGACAGAGGACACTTAACCCATGCCCCGGCTTTCACGGCGCTGGATAGCGACCGTTCTGGCGGTTCTCCTGACTGCCGGCTGTCTGGCTTCGGGCTCCAACCCGGATTTTTCCTATCAAGTCACCGGTGAAGTGCGGAACCTGCCCTACCGGATCGCATCCGGGACCTTCGTCAGGCAGCCCGGGGAGCAGACCTCCCCGGGCGGAGAAGGAATGCCCAACCTGGTCGGGGGAGGCCTGCTCTGCATTTTCGGGCTGCTGATCCTGGCTAACTTTGTCTTTCAGTTTACCGTCGGTGCCCGGGTGTACGCCGGTCAACGTTTTGTCTGGCTGCGGTCCCTGCGGGGGACCCCCACCTTTATCCGGGGATGGCAGAATCCTGACCTCCGTCGGCTGATGATCCTGTGGTCGATCCTGCTGGGGGTCCTGGGGCTGCTGATCGCCGGACTGCTGCTCCTGTCCCTTCCTTACAATTAAACACCCGGTCAAAACTCTCTCAACCATGGAAACATTAACCATTCACAACATTTTCGGACACGGCTACAACAGGGAGGACCTCAGCCGATTTCAGGAACTCGGTTTCATCCTCCGCCCACAGGGCTCGTCTTTTGCAGGCGCCCAGGAACTGCGGTATATCGATTTCACGGCCGGCCCCTGCCTGAAACTGATCGAGGTCACGGACCCCGAGGAATACCTCAGCTTCGTCCCGCCGGGGATGATTCCATACGAACCCGGGCTCAACCTGGCCCTGGCAGAAAATTCTCCCCGACCGCTTTCTGATTACCAGGAACGTTTCCAGGACTGGCAGCCTTATCTGCTCCATGAAAATTATGAAGGCGGAATTCTGATCCTGGACGGGATCCCGCTCTACAGCCGGGAAGCCGCTCCGCTCCCGGTCCGGTCCATCGGACCCCAGGCCCCAGAGAAAGCCTTTTCCCTGACAGCAGTGCTGCTGCAGGCCGAATCCCTGAGCACCCTCCAGAAGGCCGATCCTGACCTGGAAGAGCTTGATCTCGGCGGCAGACAGGCACTCCGAATTCCCACACCCTCCCGGTCCTGGGATCTGGTGGTCCACGTTAGATGATCCTTCGTTTAATGACCCCGCACCTGATAATCCCGCGCCGGTTGACGCCCTGTCACCTGATCGGAAAATCACCTCCATCTGTCCGGGAGGAAACATGATCCGCTACCTGCTGATCGGCAGCAGCTTCGCTCTCGCTGCTGCTCTCCAGCCCGGCCCGCTGCAAGTTTTTTACCTGTCCAAAGTCGCCGATCAGGGCTGGCGGAAGACAATGCCCGCTGCTTTCGCTCCCCTGATCAGCGACGGGCCGATTGCCCTGGTCGCTGTACTGGTGGTCGGGCAGCTGCCTCCCAATCTGTGGGTAGGTCTCCAGGCTGCCGGAGGGCTGCTGCTGCTTTTTCTGGCTGCTTCCTCCCTGCGCAGCTGGCAGAAGCATCAGGAAAACCCACCGGGGCAGGGGGAGGAAACACCCCGGACCGTGCTTCAGGCCGCGCTGGTCAATCTGCTCAACCCCAACCCCTACCTGGCCTGGAGCCTGGTATTGGGACCTGCGGTGCTGGAGGCCTGGACTACCAGGCCGATCTTTGCCCTGGGGCTGCTGATGGCCTTTTATGGGGTGATGATCGCCGCTTCCCTGATTCTAATCCGAATCATGGGCACTGCCTCTGCCCTCGGTCCGGACACCCGCCGGACGCTGCTGCTGGTTTCTGCTCTCCTGCTGGCCGGCCTGGGTTTGTATTTTCTGGGTAACGCCGGATGGGAGCTGGCACTCCGGTTGAGCTGAACCGGATCCTGTATTATCTCTCCAAGGAGCTGATCATGCCCTTTTTTAACCTTGACAACTTTGAAGCCCGGGAGATCGTCCCCGGTTACCGGGCCCGCTTTCTGCATACGGAAGAAATCACCCTGGCTTACTGGGAGGTTGATCGCGGCGCGGAGCTGCCCGAACACAGCCATCCCCAGGAACAGGTGGCCAACGTGATGGAAGGTCAATTTGAACTGACGGTGGACGGGGTGACCCGGACCCTGGGGCCCGGGGAGGCAGCGGTGATTTCCGGCGGAGTCCTCCACAGCGGACGGGCAATCACCCCCTGCCGCCTGCTGGATGTCTTCCATCCGCCCCGGGAAGATTACGCTTGATCACGGTTCCTGAAACGGTTCCTGATCAGGAACCGTCTTCATCATCCCCGCAAAAGCGATAGGTATCTCCCCCGGAACTCTTTGCCCGGTACATGGCCTGGTCCGCATGGTGCAGGAGCTCTTCTTCCGTTTTTCCATCCCCGGGAAAAAGGGCCGCCCCGACGCTGGCCTCGATCTCCAGATTGATCTGGTCAATTTTTACCGGCTTCTGGAAAAGTGAATAGATCTTATTCAGGACGCTTTCAACACCCTCCCTGGTACCGGTGTTATACAGCAGGAAGGCAAATTCATCGCCTCCCCACCGGGCAACGGTATCACTGGCTCTCAACAGCAGGGGCAGCCTTTCTCCTATCCAAGAAAGCAATTGATCTCCCACCGCATGGCCATGCGTATCGTTAATTTCTTTGAAGTTATCCAGGTCCAGGATCAGGACCGCAAACGGAATCTGATCCCTCTCCGCGATCTTTAGCATCTGCGTAAAATTGCTTTCAAACAACCGGCGGTTGGGCAGCCCGGTTAACTTATCATGGTTAGCCAGATGGCGGATTTTTTCCCTGGCAGCCGCCAGCTCAGACACATCCGTATAGACAGCCACGGAGCCCCGGAATTCATCCGCGATCATGATCGCGGATGCCGATAACACCACATGGACCTTATGCCCGTCTTTATGGTAGCGGACTATCTCCGTAGGCGGCACAGATTGTCCCCGGGAAACCAGGCGGGTATATTCGGCAGCTTCAGTCTGTTTTTCCCCTCCAGCGATCAAATCATCGATATTTTTCCCCATAACTTCCTCGCGGCTGTAGCCGAACATACGAACAGCCCCCGGATTCCAATTGACCACCCGGTCATGTTGATCTATTGTCAGGATGGCATCCGGGGCGGATTTCAACACCCCCCGGAGGAATTCCTCCCGGGAGGCTAATTCCTGTTCCAACCGCACCCGTTCGGTGATGTTCATCATCGAGACAATCACTTTTTCCAGTGATTCTTCATAGAGGGGAGGGATATGCAGCCGGAAAAAAACATGTAGCTTTTCCCCTGTGAGCGAAAGATGGATTGTTTCATCTTGATAATCGGTGGCTCCCTCGGCTACTGCCGCCAGTTCCTGGACAAATTTTTCATTGGAATCAGGGGTGAAAACTTTGTCCAGGCTCCCCAGCAGCTCTTCTTTGGTTTCAGCCTGATGCAAATCCAGTGTCGATTGATTGACATCCAGGATCTTAACCAATTGGACACATTTCTGAACAGCCTCAGGATGTTCACCAAAATAAGAATGAAAATCAGTGACCCCCTGATCGCGCAGCCGCTGAAAATAATCACCGACCTGTGACCAATCCTCCTCCCACAAAGATAGCGGGGAATCCTGAAAAAGGCTGCGGTAGTGGCTCTCACTCTCCCTCAGCTTCTGCTCCGCCTTCCACCGCTCGCTGATATCCCGGGCTGTGCCCAGAACAATTCTTTTATCCCCGAAAGTAATCGGGAAAGTTCTGATCTCCACGGGTACTTTCTTTCCCCCTTTAGCAATAAGGGTAAAAACATCCGGCCCGGTTGATCTGCCCAGGGCGTCCTTCGCTAAGAGAGCAGCAGCCCGGGGGAGATCCCTTTTTGAAAGCAATTTCAATTCAATAAAATTCTTCCCAATTAATTCCTCTCGTTGATAGCCGGTAATTTCTTCAGCAGCCAGATTTCCATCCAGAAAATTACCCCGGTAATCATTCAAATACATCGCATCCGGAGCGTATTCAAAAAGTAATTGAAAAAGCTGTTCTTCCCCATCCTGAGGCGGCAGGCCGGAGTCAGACAGCAAATTGCGCAGCCTGGATTTCATATCCTCCGCCTGGAAGGCACGATCGGCCAAACCAGCCGGTCCGACCTCAAGGTCATCTTTCTCGGTTCCCTCACTCTCCTCTCCCAGGGTCACCACTGGTATTTCAGCAAGAGCAGATCGAGACCGGATCCGCTGATAGAGGACATCGTTCTCAAAAATGATCAGATCAGGATTGATCTCCCTGACCTGATCCAATCCTGCCTTTTCCCCAGAAGCGATGGTCAGCTGATACCCTTCTCTTTCCAGTTCCTTCTTGATCGCCCTGGATCGGACCTCATCCTGATGGATGATCAATATTTTGGGTTGTGCTTCAGTTTTCTCAGCCATCGATCAGCTCCAAAGTGACTACTAAATTACCTGGGGCAGCTGCTAAAAAAGATATCTGCGGGGAAGATCTAGTTTAATTTCATCCATCAATAACCTTTGACCTCAAACCAGATGACCAAAGCTCTCAAGGCAGTTCCCAACGGTAAGAACCATAACCTGACTGTCTCTCAGATCCCTCTAAGCTCATCTGATCGTGTCCCCCTCGCTCTTAATCAGCATTTGTTAGCTAAGCCTTCCAGAGAACTCTAGATTTTTATTATAAACGATAAAAAAGAAAAGGATATGCAGAACGAATCACATTCTCGTTGATCAACAACTTAAATCAAGAAAGAACCCTTTCTTAACTCCCTGAATTCATACCTCCACCTTCGCTTGCCGCCGGATCACAAAAGCTGTCCTCAAGACCTGTCCATTACCTGGCATGATAAAATATCTCCATGGATCTATTCGACCACGCCATGAAAGAACGCCTGAAAAAGAAAGCCCCCCTTGCTGCCCGGATGCGTCCTCGAAACCTGGCGGAGTTTGCCGGGCAGAAACACATTGTCGGAGAGGGAAAACTGCTCTACCGGGCTATCCGGTCCGACCGTTTATTCTCTTCCCTCCTCTTCTGGGGTCCTCCCGGCACAGGAAAGACCACCCTGGCCATGGTCATCGCCAATCACACAGAATCGCATTTCACCAGCCTTTCTGCAGTGATGGCCGGCAAGGCAGACTTAAGAAAGGTGATCCAGGAAGCCCGGGACCTGAGAAAAATGTATCAGAAACGAACCATCCTGTTCGTGGATGAGGTTCACCGCTGGAACAAGGCTCAACAGGATGGACTGCTTCCCTATGTAGAAAACGGCACCATCACCCTGATCGGTGCCACCACAGAAAATCCCTATTTTGAAGTTAACAGCGCCCTGGTCTCCCGCTCGCGGGTTTTCCAGCTCAAACCGCTTTCTGATCAAGATGTGCTGTCGCTCATCCAGCGGGCGATCGAAGATGAACAGCGGGGTTACGGCGGACAGCAGATCAAGATCACGGACAGAGCTGTTTCTCACCTCATCCGGGTTGCCGGAGGTGATGCCCGCAACGCGCTCAACGCCCTGGAATTAGCGGTGGAATCCACTCCGCCGGATCAAGGGGGTAATATTGAAATCACCCTGGAAGTAGCCCAGGATTCCATACAACGCCGGGCCGTGCTCTACGATAAGGACGGCGACGCCCACTATGACACCATTTCCGCCTTTATCAAGTCCATCAGGGGATCCGATCCTGATGCGGCCCTTTTCTGGTTGGCCAAGATGCTGTACGCCGGTGAGGACCCGCGCTTTATCTTACGCCGGTTGATCATCTCCGCCGGCGAGGACATCGGTCTGGCAGACCCCATGGGATTGGTGGTCACCAACGCCGCGGCCCAGGCATTTGATTTCGTGGGACTTCCGGAAGGCGTTTATCCCCTGGTTGAAGCCACCCTTTACCTGGCGACGGCCCCAAAATCGAATTCCACAGGTGCTTATTTCAAAGCCTTTGACCTCATAGAAAAGGCCCACCGCACGACAGTACCCGATCATCTTAAAGATGCCAACCGGGATAAAAAAGCCCTGGGACACGGGGAAGACTACCAGTACCCGCACAGCCATCCGGAGCATTTCCTTCCCCAGCAGTATCTCCCGGACGAACTGCTGGGCACTTACTTTTATCAACCCTCCAATCAGGGGTATGAACCGGAAATTGATGACCGGCTGTCCCGGTGGAGGAAAGCCCAACGCAAAGCCCTGGGCATCAAGGATACCGCAGAAATCCCCGACCTCTCCGAAGAAGAGATCAAATCCATCAAAGGGCGCCATAAAAAATCCTGACCCCACCGGTTCAAGCACCTGTCCCTTACCCAGCAGAACGAGGTTATTATGCCAGAAAAAAAAGCCCCTCCCCGCACTTATCGCTTAGCCGTACTGGGCTTCGGGAACGTCGGCCGAGCTTTTGCAGAACTGTTGATCAGGAAAGAGGCCAAGCTGCTCGACGAACTGGGTCTCAACCTGCAGGTGGTGGGAATCGCTACCGGCAGTCACGGAGCAGCGGTCAACCCCCGGGGTCTGAACTTGGCAGCCGCCCTGGACCTCCGCAAGAAAGGAAACTCCCTGGACAGTTTGACCACCGAAAAAGTCCTCGATTCCCATGATTTCATCCTCAAAACCAACGCAGATGCCCTCATAGAGAGCACCCCAGTAAACTATCAAACAGGTCAACCCGCGTTATCCTTTTTACGGACCGCGCTCTCCCACCAGATGCACGCCCTCACAGCCAACAAGGGGCCGGTGGTTCATGGCTATCGAGAGCTGACCGACCTGGCAGAAAAGCAGGATAAAGTCTTTTATTTTGAATCTTCCGTGATGGATGGGGCCCCGGTCTTTTCCCTCGCCCGCTGGGGGCTGCCCGGAGCGGATATTTCAGGGATCCGCGGTGTGTTCAATTCCACGACCAACCTGATCCTCACCAGGATGGAAACTGGCGAAACCTTCGCCGAAGCTGTTGCCTATGCGCAGAAGATCGGGATCGCGGAGACAGATCCCAGCGGTGATATTGACGGCTGGGACGCGGCGATCAAGGTCGCTTCCCTGGTCACCGTGATGATGGATATCCCCCTGCTCCCCTCCGAGGTGGAAAGGACCGGAATCCGGGAAATCACCCGGGACCAGGTCAAGCAGGCCGCCGCTGACGGGCAGCGCTGGAAATTAGTCTGCAGCGCAGAACGATCACCTTCCGCAGCCCGGGGCGTTACCGCCCGGGTGGGTCCCCGGCTGGTTGATCCCTCCTCTGCCCTTTATCACGTCACCGGAACCTCATCGGTGCTGGAAATTGAAAGCGATGTGCTCGGCCGATTATCCCTCCGGGAAGACGACCCCGGCCCGATGACCACAGCCTATGGACTGCTGGCCGATCTGATCAATGCCTTGAGAAAGTGACCCCTTAGAACAGCTGACCCGGACGGCGATCACACCCGCCCGGCAGCCCGGCGAATTTCCTCCAGGATGGGAGCAAGATGCTCAACCCGGGTACGGTGACTGACAAAACAAACCCGGAATCCGACCCTTTCCCCCACTTTCACTTGGGATAAAAAGATCCGGCCCTGCCGCTGAATTTCCCTCACCATCCGCTCGTGCAGGTCATTGACCTCCTCAGCAGATAGTTCCTCCTGTGGTTGATAGCAGAAAGCGACGATCCCCAGACTCACCGCGGCAAGGGGCTGAAAATCTTCCGCCTCGCTGATCATCTTTCCCAATTTATCCGCCAGCTGATGCTGCCGGGTAATTTCCGCGGTAATGGGTTCCACCCCGTAGGCCTTTAAAGCCAGGTAAATCTTCAAAGCCCGGAACCGCCGGGATAGCTGGGGGCCATAATCGCGAAAATGCAGGCCGGAAGGAAATTCCCCGCTTTTACTCATCTCGGAATTGGGTAAATAATCAGACCGGACCGCAAAGGCATTCCGCAAATCACGCCAATCGCGGACCAGCACACACCCAACCTCAAAGGGCATAAAGAGGTTCTTATGCGGATCCAGCACAAAGGAATCCGCCTGCTCCAAACCCCGAATCAGGTGGGTTTTAGAGGGGTCCAGAGCCGCCAGTCCCCCATAAGCTCCATCCACATGCAGCCAGACTTCTTCTTCCTGACAGACAGCGGCCAAGGCAGCCAAATCATCACAGGCCCCGGTGCTGGTCGTCCCCAGGGTGGCAGCTACAGCCAGCGGACGGTATCCACTCATTTTATCCGCTTTGATTTTTTGTTTTAACGCAGCGGGGGCCATCCTCAACCGATCGTCAACCGGGACGAAACGGACCCAGTCGCGCCCGATACCGAGCATTTCTACCGCTTTGATCACGCTGTAATGAGTTTCACTGGTCAGGTAGAGGGTCATCGGGGACCCACCGCTCAACCCTTTCTTCCGAACATCGGGATCCAAACGGTTTCTCGCCGCTGCCAGGCCGGTGAAATTAGCCATCGATCCCCCCGAAGTCAAAATTCCTCCAGCCCCGGGTTGGTAACCGCTGAGCTCCACCAACCATTCCAGGACCAACTTTTCCACTTCTGCAGCCGCCGGCGCTCCCTCCCACACTGCAACTGACTGGTTCAAAGCCGCCGTGAGCGCTTCGGTAAAAACAACACCGGCCAGGGGGGAAGTACGGATCCAGGCCAAAAAATGGGGATGGCCAACTTTTGTGGACCAGGGAATGATTTTTTCCTGAACGGCTTCCCAGGCTGCGAGCAATCCCTCACCGTGCTCCGGCACGGGTTCCGAGATCAAACCCCGGATCCGGGAGATCCCAGGATCCCGGGGGCCGGGGAATCCCCGGGAAAGCCCTTCCAGATAATCAATCAAATCCTCGGTAAGCTGATACGCAAAAGACCGCAGTTCCTGGGAAGAAAATTCCAGTCCATCTTTCATCTCATGCCGCCTGATCGTTTTCCAACTCTGCAATACAATCCAAAAGCAGCCGGGAAGCCCGCTCAACCAGAACCGAGCACGGCTCCGCCCCCTGGGAGCCGTAATCCTCCCGGCGGAGTTCTCCGCAGTTCAAAGTGTTAAATCGATCCTGAAACTGCCTGATATATCTCGCGGTCAGTTCCTGACAGGCGGTGTCATCTACCCCGGGAGCTGACCGCCCGAGCCGTCCCCCGATAATCATCACCCCGGCGGAAACCGCCCCGCAGATTTCCCGATGGGTGGAACCTATTCCTCCGGCAAAACCGGTGGATAGGCGAATTTCACGCTCCTCAAGCGGACCTAAAACATGCTCGCCCACGGCGAGCAGCACAGCTTCTGCTCAATGATACCCTTCTTCCACCAGTTTGCCCGCCAGCTGGGCTGTTCGTTGTTTTTCTTCCATGGCTCATTTTTCCTCAACAATACAACCAATCGAAATCTTGCCCCCGGTAAAGTCTCTGCCGTCTAATCTTATCACAGACAAATCACAGACAAATTTTCTCCCAAACGAAAGATTTATCCCCTTCCCTCACTTCTGGAGAAGTACTTACTGCCCGGATTGCAGCCGTCCGGCTGATCAGCAAGGACATCAGTTTTCTGTTTCCTTCCCGCCCAACTCCGCCAGGGGGACCAGGCCTGCGGTCTGCCTGATCCCGTTGTGAAACCGGAAAAATTATGGCCTCAACCTGGGATCCAGCGGCAGGGGCATAGGGTCCCCTTTTTCAATCTGGTCAGCGTCCGGGTGACCGGGGTTGATCAGATAGTTCCGCTCCAGCGGGACCACCACGCTGGGGACCGCCAGTATCAGGGAACGCTGCGACTGGACCCATTCATCCCCTATTTGCTGGGTCAGGGCCGGTGAGGGATAAGCGTCCCAGCCTTCAGGCAGATCCGTTATGACCAGCTCATCGACCAGGTCTTGAGGAAAAACGGCGGGGATGACGACATAAGCAGAAAGAGTACTGGTTCGCTGCAGGTGAACCAGCACCTCCAAGATGGCCATCGAGATCGAAGAAGCAGTATACACCAGCCGCGTCCCCGGGGTGTTCCAGCGTCCTCCGACAAGCTCCGCGCCTTCCCCCGAAAAGGCCTGATCTGCATAGCGCTGCTTGGTAATCCGCCACGCGGTGATCAAGAGAACACGCCGCGTTCCAGCCGGATGATCAAATTTTCGACCTCGCGGGCTCCAATTTCGGTCCTGCTGGCTTCCAGCGGGGTTTTCCCTTTCAGCGCTCGATTTTCTGTTGTTAACCAGCTTTGGGCTGCGGCTTGATCCCCCTCAAAAAGCTCATATGCCAGGGTAAACAGCCGGGAGAAGCGGAGCAGCCGCTCCGACTCTTCGGCGTTGAGCTTACCCGCTTTGCGCCGGCGGACGAGCGTTCGGGCACTGATCTGGACCAGGTCCGCCAGCTTCTGGCTGGTCAGCTGCATGGACTCACTCAATGAGTCAAAAGCCTGGAACGAGAAACCCGCGCTCACCCGCTCCGCAAGCTCCATCCGGTCTGAAGCCTCTACGCCCAGCAGCGCCGCATAAGAGATCGACCCTCGAGATAAATCACTGCGCGCTAATGCCATCCCAACCTCCCTGCACTTGTGTCATCTGGCTTTATAATAACTGCCATATGGCAGTCTGTCAAGGAGCAAAGGGCTGTCTGATGGTCCCGGGGGGTCAACAGGAGAAATATCCCGGACAGCTACCCTTTATGGCGGGGCACATGCTCTCCTGGGAAATTACAACCCTGACCGCGCCTCTTGAAGGAGACCCGGTCCTGAACCTCCCGGGGTCGGAGTAAGAGACCATTCACGGACAGCAAGCCCTGAAGGTCAAGAACTGTTCATCCTAGTAACCAGTTAACAGTTCGATTAATAGGGATCGATCTGCCTGTTTTTCATGTATAATAAATTTTTCAGCGGCAGATTATTACCCAACACCTTGATATCCATCAGCTCAGGTTGACTTAGTATGAATTCATCTTTCACCGTCAAACATCTGCGCTCAAAAAGGATCGACCCCCGGGAATCAGCCCGCCCGGCAAACTATCTATCCCTGAAAACATTTTTGAGTGCCAACCTGATGTTTCTAGGAAGCCTTTTTACCCTGTTTTATGTTAACTCACGTCCTGACCCCCAGCAATTACTATTGGTTGAGGCTACCGCAACCCCTACCGTGGCCCTGACCGCGACCGCCACCCCTTTCCTAGCCTCACCCCTAACCAGCACGCCAACAGCTTCTCCAACCATCACCCCTTCCCCAACGATCACGCCCACCTCCACCCCCACCAACACACCCGTACCTCCTCCCGCAAGCAGGATCACGGGTATTGTCGGATATTCTCAGGCCCTGCCCCTGAGTTGCGAGTCAAGTTCAGCCGTTGATTGGGCCAGATACTTTGGCAAATCAATCAATGAGCTGGATTTCTTCTGGGGCTTACCGGTCAGCGATAACCCTGATCAGGGTTTTGTGGGTAACGTGTACGGCGGCTGGGGACAAATCCCTCCTGCCCCTTACGGAGTTCATGCCAAACCCATCGCTCAACGGCTGCGGGAATACAACCTGAAAGCAAAAGCTGTGAAGGGCATGTCCCTGGCCAGTTTAAAAGCCGAGATCGCAGCCGGGCGTCCGGTGATTATCTGGGTGGTCGGGCATGTCGGTAGGGGAACCCCGATAACCTATGTGGCGAAAAACGGCCATGAAACCACCGTGGCTCAATTTGAGCACACGGTCATCGTGATCGGATACGATAAACACAAAATCACCGTCCTGGACGGATCGATGGTTTACTCCCGGTATAAGAAAGGATTCCTTCAATCCTGGGGGGTACTGGGCAATCAAGCGGTGATCATGCTGGAATAATTTCCCTCAACTTTCAAACTCAAGAAGTCGGGCTTTAAAATCCACCCCTTCCGGTCCTCCATAACCGCGCATCGACCCATCGGATCCTATCACTCGGTGGCAGGGGATGATCAGGGGCACAGGGTTTGCCGCTTCTGCCTGACCCACCGCCCGGGCTGCACCCGGCTTTCCGATGATCCGGGCAATTTCCCCGTAAGTCCTGGTCTCCCCGAAAGGAATTTCCCGGGTAGCCTGCAAAACAGCCTGCTGGAAAGATGTTACCCCTTTCCAATCAACAGCCACCTTGAATTCCCGCAGTTTCCCTTCTTCATAATCTCTCAGCTGTTGAACAACAGGAGCCGTGACGGACTGATCTTTGACTAATTCTGATTCTAAATCCCAGTCGACCTGCAAGCGCCGCTTGAACTGCTGCTCATCCTCCAGCCGCAGATCCACCCTGAACACCCCTTGAGGAGAAACCGCTAAACCTACCCTCCCCAGCAGGGGGGAGCTGAAAATATCAAACCAGATCGCTGTTTTCATCTTCTTCCTCGCACTAAGGTTGCGGTTAACCGGTATTATCCCACAAATTTCCTCCTATCCAGCGTATGAAAAGCGTATGAAAAGCGTCAGAAAGACGTCAAGCACAACCCCGGCGAAAATGTTAATATAGAAGCGTAAGGAAAATTTCTCTTCTTCTCCTCCTTAGAGAGAGCCGGGCATTGGCGAGCCCGGCTCTCATTACTTAACCCTCCGCAGCCCGCGGTCCACCCTGTCTCCGGCCGGAGACTTTTTGATCCCGCCCCTGGCAGAGCTTTTCTCTGTCTTAAATCTTCCCTGTTTGAAACTTACAGCTGGTGATCACGTGCTATAATCGATTTGACTTTTCAAATCACAATCGGAGCCCATGACCACATCCTCAGCGGCGTTTGCTGCTGATCAAATTCTCAGGCTAAACCTAGATTCAACTCCTGCGGGATAATACAAAACACCTATGTCATTTGCCCATCTCCATGTTCACACCGAGTATTCTATTCTTGATGGTTTCAGCAATATCAATCGGCTGGTTCAACGGGCGGTGGAACTTGAGATGCCCGCGCTGGCCATCACCGACCATGGAACCATGTACGGCGTGGTCGATTTTTATCACGCCGCAAAAAAGGCGGGGGTAAAACCCATCATCGGGGTGGAAGGTTATTTAGCCCCCCGGGGGATGGAGGACCGCGACCCCAGAAAAGACAAACGGACCTCGCACCTGCTGCTGCTGGCCGAAAATCAAACCGGTTATAAAAACCTGTTAAAAATTGCCTCCGCGGCCCAGCTCCAGGGATTTTATTACCGCCCCCGCATCGACCACGAGTATCTGGCCGAGCATTCCGAAGGCCTAATTGCTACTTCGGGGTGCATGGCAGCCGAAATTCCCCGGGCTATCAATCAGGGGCAGCTGGAACAGGCCCGGGAAAAGCTGGATTGGTATTACGATGTTTTCGGACCGGATCATTTTTTCCTGGAACTGCAGCAGCATGATATCCCCGAGCTAGATAAGATCAATAAAAAGTTAGTCGAACTGGGCAAGAGATACCAATCCCGTTTCATCGCCACCAACGATGTCCATTATATTGATCCTGCGGATGCCCGCCTGCAGGATGTGCTGTTGGCCATTCAAACCGGCGCCCGCCTGAGCGATCCTGACCGCATGCGAATGACCGATGACAGTTACTATTTACGCCCTCCCCAGGAAATGAAATCCCTCTTCTCAGAGATACCCGGGGCGATAGACAACACCCTCTGGATTGCGGAGCGTTGTGATGTCAACCTCGATTTTCAGGAATATCACCTCCCTAATTTCCCTGTCCCGGAGGGATATACGGCCAAAAGCTACCTCAGAGAGTTATGTAATCAGGGACTTAAAAAACGCTACCAATCCCGGTCCCGGGAAGAAAAGATCCAGGAACGGTTAAACTACGAATTAGACATCATCCACTCCATGGGCTTCGACGCCTACTTCCTTATCGTCTGGGACATTTGCGTCTATGCCCAGAAACGGGGCATCTGGTACAACGCCCGGGGGTCGGCCGCGGGTTCCATCGTCGCTTACTGCCTGGAAATCACGCCCATTGATCCCCTGGAACACGACCTGATCTTTGAACGTTTCCTCAATCCCGGCCGGGTTAATATGCCTGATATCGACCTGGACTTTCCCGATGACCGCCGCGCAGAACTGATGCATTATTGTGCCGAAAAATACGGCCACGACCGGGTCGCTCAAATTATCACCTTCGGGACCATGAAAGCCAGGGCAGCGATCCGAGATGTCGGCCGGGTGATGGACATCCCCCTTCAGGAAGTGGACCGGGTGGCCAAAACCATCCCCAATTTACCGCCGATGAGCATCGGAGAAGCTCTCAAAAAATCCCCGGATTTCAAAAAACTTTATGACGATGCCCCCTACCTCCGGGACCTGATCGATACGGCAAAGGGAGTGGAGGGCACGGTGCGCAACGCGGGCACACATGCCGCCGGCGTGGTGGTCACAGACAAGCCCGTGGTGGAATACACCCCGCTCCACCGCCCGACCGGCAACATCGAAGAAAGCCCGATCAACACTGTCACCCAATATGAGATGGACGTGATAGACAAACTGGGACTGCTCAAAATTGATTTCCTGGGTTTATCCACCCTGACCATCATGACCCTGACCAGCAAATTGATCGAGGAAAGGCACGGAAAAATATACACCCTGGATAACATCCCCACGGACGACCCGGAAACTTATCAGCTGCTCGGGCGGGGGGAGACCATCGGCATCTTTCAGGTGGAAAGCAGTGGAATGCGAGGTTATCTGAAAGCCATGAAGCCGAAAAAGCTGGAAAACGTGATCGCCATGGTCGCGCTCTACCGTCCCGGCCCCATGGATTTCATCCCCGATTACATCAAGCGGATGCACGGCGAAGAAGAGATCACTTACCGTCATCAGGCGCTGGAACCGATCTATCAGGAAACCTACGGGATCCCGGTTTATCAGGAACAAATCATGCACAGCGCTGTGGAGATCGCGGGCTATCAGCCCTCGGAAGCGGACAGCCTGCGGAAAGCTGTGGCCAAGAAGAAGAAAAAAGAACTGGTCAAGCATAGAAAAAAGTTCATCCAGGGCGCAGTTGAAAATGAAATGGATCAGGAAACAGCGGAAGCCATTTTCGATGACTGGGAGAAATTTGCCCGCTATGGGTTCAACAAAGCTCACGCCGCGGATTACGGCCTGATTTCTGTTCAAACCGCTTATCTGAAGACCCATTATCCGGTGGAGTATATGACCGCCCTGCTGACCGTTTATCAAAGCAACTCAGATAAAGTCACCCTTTATGCTTCGGAATGCCGTCAAATGGGCATCGAGATCCTGCCGCCGGATGTCAATTACAGCCACTGGGGGTTCACCATCGAAAAAAACCCTGAAGGTGAACACTGCATCCGCTTCGGCCTGGGCGCAGTCAAAAATGTCGGAGAAGGTCCCGTGGAAGCGATCATCGAGGGCCGCCAGGATGAACCCTTCTCCACGATCAACGACTTTATCCACCGGGTTGACCTCAGACGGGTGGGCAGAAGGGCCCTGGAATCCTTAATCCAGGTGGGAGCTCTCGATAAGTTCGGCAGCCGACCAGCCCTGCTGGAATGCATGGACAGGATTATCGCCATCAGCTCTTCAAATTTCGACGCTGCCGACGCCGGACAAATTTCCATGTTCGGGAACGGATCAGGGCTCTCAGAAAAGATCAGGCTGCCAGAAGTCAATCAACCGATCAGCAGGCGGGCCCAGCTGGACTGGGAACGAGAATTAATCGGATTATACATTTCCGATCATCCGCTGAGCACCGTGATGGACACGATCAACCAAAATGTCACCCATTTAGCCCAGGAACTCAGTGAAGCATCCCATCACGAGCGGGTCAGCGTGGCCGGGATTGTCACTAAAATCCGCCATCATCAGACCAAAAACGGGAAACCGATGGCTTTTGCGTCCATCGAGGACACCCAGGGGTCAATTGACCTGGTCATTTTCCCCCGGACCTGGAAAAGGTACGCGGAAATGATCCGCTTTGATGAAATTATCCTGGTCAAGGGAAAAGTGGATGCCCAGGGCGGGGAACCAAAAATTCTGGTTGACCAAGTGACCACCAACCTCGTCCATGTCCAGGACAAAGATTCCTCACCCGGTCCTTCATCCTCAAGAGATCCCCAACCGCAGGAGAAACCGATCCAGGAGGGGGATCGCCAGGCACAGCCCCGGCCCCCAAAAAAACCTTCCCACCCTTCGGACAGCCCACCGGCAACCAGAGCTGATTCCCCGGGGGCAGAAAAATCGGAAAGCAAACCCAAGGCTCCCGCAGAAAGAGAACCAGGACGAAGAACTTCGCCGCTGCCCCCGGAAAGTTTTCCTGACCAGTGGATGCAGGAACCGGCTCAACAGGAAAAAACTACCTCCCGTGGAGAGAAAGAAACCGACGCTCTTGCGCGACCGGAGGAGGAACGCCGTCCGGATGCGCCATCTGCCAGGCCGATCAAACCTGAAAACCCCCTCAGTCAGCTCGACGAA
The DNA here is from genome assembly GCA_034520505.1 of Anaerolineales bacterium. Taxonomy (GTDB): domain Bacteria; phylum Chloroflexota; class Anaerolineae; order Anaerolineales; family UBA11858; genus B10-G9. The sequence goes on from JAXHNK010000002.1 coordinate 351,513, forward strand.
AATTCCCGCTACCTGGTCACAGTGATTTTAAAACAAACAGGGGATAAAACCCGGGACAACCTCCGGCTGCGCCAAGTGTACGGCACGCTGATCAGCTATCCCGGGGATGATCGATTTGCCTTTCAAATCCTGGAGAATGACAGCAGGCACCTGCTTGAATTCCCCAACTCCTCCACGGATTTATCCAAAAAATTATTCCTCCGCCTGGAAGATCTCGTGGGTAAAGACCAAATCAGGATCGAAAAAATTCCCTATCTGTAGTTCCCTTCGCTTAAGACAGCCCCCGGGAATTCCGGGGGCTGTTATTCTCCGGGGACAGCTGTTCCCGCGTGCTCCTGCTTATTGGGAGCTCGCTCCCGGACCCGGTTGGGCAAAAATTCTGGCGATCGGCCGCAGATCCAGCCACCACTGACTGTGCGGACGGCCAAATTTCCGATCCGCCAACCGTTCGTAATCCTCCAGGCCGGTAAACGAGATCTTCCCCCCTTCAAGACCCACAAACTTGCTGCCTGGTTTATCCCTGGCAGCCTGATCAATCAGGTGATCTATGGACCGCACAGCCAGGCGGGTAGCCTGAATACGGTCGAAGGGAGTCGGAGTTCCCCCCTGCTGTAAGTGACCGAGGATAGACTGTCGAACGTCAAATAACTCCTTTCCCTCGACCTCAAAAAGGCGAACCATGAAATCGGTGGTATAAACCTGGTGGGCATTTTCATTCCGGATCATCAGACCCAGCCTTTTTCCCCCCTCAAAACCGCGGACCAGGTGATCGACATCATCCTGGAGGTCCTTGAGGGTGATTCCTTCTTCATGCAGATAAACCCGTTCCGCTCCGGTGGCTAACCCGCTCATCAGGGTCAGGTATCCGCAGTACCCCCCCATGGTCTCTACTACAAAACAGCGCCGGGAAGCGACAGCCGATTGTTTAATCTGATCCACCGCCCAGATAATGCTGTTCAAAGCTGTGTCTGCCCCGATGGAAAAATCTGACCCGGGACGATCATTATCGATGGTGGCCGGAAGACATACGATAGGCAGTTGAAAACTGGGAAATTCCCTTCGCCTTTGGTACATCTCATAAGCGCCCTCATAGCCGGTCTCTCCCCCGATGATCAGTAAAGCGTCGATCTTTTCCTTTTCCAGGTTGCGGGCGATAGCGTAATAATCACCCTCTTCCGGAACATCCCTGTTGGTTCCGATATCCGCTCCCCCGTGATATGCCCAACCGCTGACATCCATCCAGGTCAGCTGGGTTATCTCGCCGTTTACCAGCCCGGGGAAGGCGTTATACACACCCAGCATGGTGTGCCCCTGATTCTGTCCCCACCGGATGGCAGCCCGCACCGCCGTGTTCATCCCCGGAGCCGGTCCGCCGGAATGCATCACCGCAATCCGCAGGGGGGAATCCGGCTGCTGCTGCGGTTCTGGTTGAGCCTGAAACAGCGTTTGCACAATCTGATAGGTCTCCCGGAAACTTTCTCCCCGTAAATCTCGCACTTCTTGATACTGATGGGCGTTCGACAGCTCAGAAATCTTATCGGTAACTGCCACACATTCGATCAGTGATGAACTCACCACCCGGTTTCCTCTCGTCCCGATCAGCTGGGGATCGTCCTCCGGTTTAGCTTCCAGCAGCTTGATGACTGCGGCATGGCCCAATAAAGTTCCCAGATTACGGTCAAAAGCGCTCGGCGACCCTCCCCGCTGGACATGACCGAGGATAGTGATCCGGGTGTCCTCACCCAACCTTTCCTCGAGCGTTTGTTTTATTTCCTGACTGGTGATGGGGTTTCCATCCCGGTCTTGAGCACCTTCCGCCACCACCACAATACTGTCCCGCCGTCCGGCTTCCCGCCCCGCGGCCAGCTGCTCACACATCTCAGCCTTCCAGGTATCCGGATCAGGTGGGCTTTCCGGGACGAACACCCAGTCAGCGCTGGCAGCCAGGGCGCTCATCATCGCCAGATACCCGCAGTTCCGTCCCATCACCTCCACCACAAAACTGCGCTGATGGCTGGCTGCCGTGCTGGTGATGGCATCGATGGCCTCGGTTATGCGGTGCAGGGCGGTATCCGCACCGATCGTCATGTCGGTCCCATACATATCATTGTCAATTGAACCCGGCAGACCGATGATGATCAGATGGGGATGTTCATCCGCCGTCTCCCGGGAAATTTTCCCTTGTTCAACCAATTCTTCCACGTGATCGGGCCATTCTTCCCGGAGCACTGCCGCCCCGGTCAAGCTCCCATCACCCCCGATCACGATCAAACCATCAATCCCATACTCCAGCAAATTTTCCACAGCCCGGAGGCGGCCTTCACGGGTCCGGAACTCCTCACAGCGGGCGGTGCCAATCACTGTCCCCCCCTGCTGTAAAATCCCTCCCACGGAATCCCAGGACATTTTTTCAATCCGTTTTCCCCCTTCTAACATCCCCTGATACCCTTCATAAATCGCGTAAATTTCTTTTCCCCTGTCCAGGGCTGTCCGGACAGCAGACCGGATGGCTGCGTTCATCCCCGGTGCATCTCCACCGCTGGTCAGTATCCCGATTCTATTCATTCTTCTCACTCTCCCGCTCTGTCCTGAGGTCTGAACCTTTAGTTTCTATTTCAGCATGGGCATTTTAATCCCATGTCTTTTTGCGGCTTCGATTGCCCGCTGGTATCCCGCATCTGCATGCCGGACTATGCCCATCCCGGGATCCGTGGTCAGCACCCGCTCCAGCCTCCGGGCTGCCTCTGCGGTGCCGTCCGCAACGATCACCTGCCCTGCATGCTGCGAATAACCGATTCCCACTCCTCCGCCGTGATGGAAGGAAACCCAGGTCGCCCCTCCCACGGCGTTGATCATCGCGTTCAGCAATGGCCAATCGCTGACTGCGTCCGTGCCGTCTTTCATCCCTTCCGTTTCCCGGTTGGGGGAAGCTACCGAACCGGAATCAAGATGATCACGGCCGATCACAATTGGCGCTTTGACGATTCCTTCCCCGACCAGGTTGTTGAACGCCAGCCCCGCTTGAGCCCTTTCCCCGTACCCCAGCCAGCAGATCCGGGACGGTAAGCCCTGGAAAGGGACCTTATCCTGGGCCATCTTGATCCAGCGTTTGAGATGTTCATCTTCAGGAAATAATTCCAGGATCACTTCATCGGTGCGGTAGATATCTTCCGGATCACCCGACAGCGCTACCCAGCGGAAGGGTCCTTTTCCTTCACAGAACAGCGGGCGGATATAGGCGGGCACAAAACCGGGGAAGTCAAACGCATTCTGAACGCCCTGGTTAAACGCCATCTGGCGGATGTTGTTCCCATAATCAAAAGTCTCTGCTCCCTGCTCCTGAAAATCCAGCATCGCCTGCACGTGAACGGCCATCGACTGCATCGATCGCCGGCGGTACTCATCAGGATCGTTTTTGCGCAGCAGTCGAGCCTGGTCGACATCCAGCCCCAGCGGCACATAATCCAGCGGGTCATGGGCTGAGGTCTGATCGGTGACCACGTCCGGGATCACGCCCCGCCGGACCAGTTCCGGATAGACATCCGCCGCGTTACCCACCAGGCCGATAGAACGAGCCTGTTCTTCCTCCAGGTAACGCCTCACCAGGGATAAAGCCTGATCCAAATCTTCCACCACCTCATCCACATAACCGATGGCTAATTTTCTTTCAGCATGGACAGGATCCACCTCCACTATCAAACCCACCCCTTCGTTCATTGTGATCGCCAGCGGCTGAGCCCCACTCATCTCACCCAACCCGGCGGTGAGCACAAACTTCCCCCGCAATGATCCCCAGCCTTTTTGCGCGGCCAGCGACCCCAGGGTTTCATAGGTCCCCTGCAGAATGCCCTGGGTGCCGATGTAAATCCAGGATCCGGCCGTCATCTGCCCGTACATCATCAAACCCTGGGCGACCAGATGATCAAAATGCTCCTGGGTAGCCCAGTGCGGGACCAGATTTGAGTTAGCAATCAACACCCGCGGCGCGTCGGGATGAGTCCTGAACACCGCCACCGGCTTCCCCGACTGAATTAACAAGGTTTCATCCACTTCTAATTCTTCCAGGGCGGCCAGGATGGCATCGAAAGCCTCCCAGCTGCGGGCTGCTTTCCCGCTTCCCCCGTAAACCACCAGGCGGGCTGGATCACCCGCCACCTCGGGATCAAGGTTGTTCTGAATCATTCGGTAAGGGGCTTCAATCTGCCAGTTTTTGCAGGTCCGGGTTGTACCCCGCGGGGCGCGAACTTCTCTGGGTCCTACCATCTTCCTTCCTCCCATGGTTCAACAGCAAGGTTTTTGGATCTAATTTCTTTTTATTATATCAAGCAGTCGTTCAGCATCCATACTTAATCCCGCTCACCTCGATCCTAAAAAAAATCCCGGGAAAGATCTACCAGGCACTGCATCCGGGGATTTCTCCCCTTCTTGAGCCATTTATGGTAAGATTTGGACGGACTTAGTCAAATCGATAACCTCTAGTTTCAGGAAATAACCTATGAAAAACATTTGCGTAGTTGGAGTTGGATACGTCGGCCTGATCACTGCTGCCAGTTTTGCTGATCTGGGGAACAAAGTAGCGGCCCTGGACATCAATGAAGAAAAAATCAAGGCGTTAAAACAGGGCGTGATGCCTATCTACGAGCCGGGCTTGAAAGAGCTGGTCGACCGCAATGCGTCTGCAGATCGACTTTGTTTTACTTCTTCCTACCAGGATGGTTTGGAGGATGCTGAATATATTTTCATCGCTGTGGGCACCCCCTCGGGAGTGGACGGAGAAGCCGATTTACAGTATGTCGCTGCTGCCGCCCGCTCGATCGCCGATCACCTCCAAGAAGGGCAGATTATCATCAACAAATCCACGGTCCCGGTGGGAACTGGAGACTGGGTGGCGGACATCATCAAAGAACATAACCCCCAGGTTCCCGATTTTGCCGTGGTCTCCTGCCCTGAATTTCTCCGCGAAGGCTCGGCAATTAGCGATTTTATGGACCCGCACCGGATCGTCGTGGGCTCCCTGGATGAAGAAGCCGCCGACAAAGTAGCCCAGCTGCATCTGCCCCTGCGAGCTCCCATTGTGGTCACCGATCTCCGGACTGCGGAGATGATTAAATATGCCTCCAATGCCTTTCTGGCCACAAAGATTTCCTTTATCAATGAGATTGCTAACATCTGTGAGGATTTAGGCGCCGACGTCACCGAGGTCGCTAACGGGATGGGTTTTGACAACCGGATCGGTCCCCATTTCCTGCGCGCAGGCATCGGCTACGGGGGATCATGTTTCCCCAAAGACGTCAAAGCCCTGGCCTACATGGCCGAGGAAAAAGGACGCCACCCGCAGCTGCTGCACTCGGTGATGGCCATCAACAAAGACCGCCGTAAAATGGCCGTCGATCAGGTAAAAACCATGCTTGACAGCGAGACGCTCACCGGAATGACCATTGGTTTGCTGGGGCTGTCGTTCAAACCCAACACCGATGATATGCGGGACGCTCCTTCCATCACGATCGCTACCGAGCTGATCAAGGATGGAGCCAACGTTCGAGCTTACGACCCCATCGCCATGGAAGAAGCTGCCTCTGTGATGCCCGGGGTGGAAATGATTGACAACCCCTATCAGATGGCGGAAGGCTGTGATCTGCTGATGCTGATCACCGAGTGGAACGAATTCCGCCACCTCGACCTGGCCCGGGTGCGAGAGGTGATGAAAACACCCAAACTTTTTGACGGGCGGAATATTTATGACCCCATCCAGATGGCAGAACTGGGTTTCCACTACCGAGGCATGGGACAAGGGTACAACGGGCGCAGAGAAGAAGCCTAAGCCCCATTCGCCGCAGCTGGTAAATCTCCCCCAAGGTAAACGAGGTCTGGATTATGCCCGAGGATACCCCTCCCATTATTGATTACGAAGGATCTGATTATCAATCTACCTTCTGGGATCAGAGCAACCGCCAGTACGAAGACAGCGCAGAGATGACCGCCCTCAAACGTCTGCTGCCCCCCGGCGGTGATTTACTGCTGGAGCTGGGAGCTGGCGCCGGGCGCAACACCCCCCGCTACGCCGGTTACAAACGGGTGGTCTTGCTCGACTATTCGCTTACCCAGTTGATCCAGGCGCAGGAGCGCCTGGGAAAAAAAGAACGCTACATTTACGTTGCCGGTGATGTCTACCACCTGCCTTTTAAACCCGGGATCTACGACGGCGCCACCATGATCCGGGTGCTGCATCACCTGGTTTCCCCTCCCCGCGCCCTGACTGAAATTCGCCGGGTGATGAAAGGGGGAAGCACCTTTATTCTGGAATATGCCAATAAGCAAAACCTGAAAGCCGTTCTCCGCTATTGGCTGAGAAAACAGGAGTGGGATCCTTTTTCCACTCCGCCGGTAGAGTTCGTGGACCTCAACTTTAACTTCCACCCCCGGTACATCCGGGCCGAGCTCCAAGAGGCTCAATTCCAGCTTGAACGTCAATTAACCGTATCCCATTTCCGGATAAACTTCCTGAAAAAAATCGTTCCCACCCCTCTGCTGGTTACTCTGGATTCCCTGGCCCAGTTAACCGGGAACCTCTGGCAGCTGTCTCCCAGTGTCTTTACTCGCAGCCGGGCGGTAGGGACCAGCCCCCAACCAGAAAACCCCGGGGACATCTTTCAATGTCCGCGGTGCGGTAGTTATCCGCTGGACCGCGAGGAAGAACAGTTGGTTTGTTCCTCCTGCGGCCAAATCTACCCCCTCCAGGATGGGATTTACGATTTTAGAAAATTCTCCTGACTTCCGGAGGAAGCCGCAAGGGAAAGCGAAATTCCCCGGCGCTTGATGAAATCACCGGCGCAGATAGGCTGAAAACTCTTTATCCAGATTTTTTATGATCCGTTCCCGGATCGCTGCCACCTCTTTATCCGTCAGCGTTTTCCGGGGATGCTGGTAAACCAGGTTATAAGCCAGGCTCTTTTTACCCTCTCCCACCTGATCACCCTGGTAAACGTCGAACAGCTGTAAATCAGCCAGTAGTTCTCCGGCGGTTTCCCTGATCACATCGGCAATCCCGCTTGCCGGCACCCGTTCATCAACCACAATGGCCAGGTCCTCCAGCACAGGCGGCTGACTGGGTAAAGGTTCAACCTCATAAAGCCTGCTGAAATGCTCGACCAGGATATCTAACTCCAATTCTCCCATCACCACCGGGGTGTCCGGCAGCCGGTAGTTCTCCCGGACCAGCGGGTGGATCTCTCCAATAACCCCCAGATATTCTTCACCCACTTGCACCCGGGCGCATTTTCCCGGGTGAAACCGGGGGTCCTGGTGAGGCGCAAAGGATAAGTCTCCCAGGTGAAGTTCCCCGGCGATGGATTCCACAACCCCTTTTAAGTCATAATAATCATAATTCCCCGGGGTCCCTTCCTGCCAGTGAACCTCGGACCGGAGGCCGGTCATCACCACAGCCCAGCGGTCTTTTTCCCTCGGTAATCCGTTTCCCTCCTCCCGGGGAGAAAACTCGGGGCCGATCTCAAAAAGGGTGATCTGCTCCCGTACCCGGTAGTTAGCGTCCACAATGTCGAGCAGGCTGGTCAGCAGTGAACGCCTCAGCACGGTCCTTTCATCAGTGATCGGATTCGCTAATCTGACATGCTCACCCTCCCCCCATCCCTTCCCGGCAGGAAATATCCTGTTCTCCGAAGCTGGACTCGTGATCCGGTACGTCACAACCTCCTGCAGGCCCATCCGGACCAGCAAATCACGCAGGGTTTCCTCCAATTCCAGAGCAGGATTTCCCTTTTGAGCGGGCAGTTCAGCGGCCAGATTGGTCTCAGGAATGCGGTCATATCCATAGATCCGGGCAATTTCTTCCAGCAGATCCGCTTTTCCAATCATTCCTTCTCCGATATCCAGGCGGTGGGGAGGAACTTCAATCTCGAGCTCCTCATCCTTCACTTCCACTGAAAAATCTAACCTCCGGAGCAATTCAGCTATCTCCTCAGGAGAAAGCTGAATTCCCAACCATTTATTCACATCCTCTTCGGTCAGCTTGACACAGGGATCGCGGAAAGGCTGGGGATAGGCATCAACCAGACCCCGGGCGACTTCACCGCCGGTCCACTTTCGCAGCCATTCCAAACAGCGGAGCACTCCCTGGGACGCCAGGGCGGGGTGTACCCCGCGTTCAAACCGGTAAGCTGCTTCTGAAGACAGCCGCTGGGACTTAACCGTCCGGCGAACGTTGATATAATTCCAGGATGCACCTTCCAGGAGCACCTTCTTAGTGTGCTCATTGACCTCCGTTTCGGCGCCACCCATCACGCCCGCGATGGAAAGAGGTCCTTGGGTGTCTGTTACCAGCACGGAATAGTCGTCTAATTCTCGCTCCACATCATCAAGCGTGGTCAGGGTTTCACCCTTCTCTGCCCTCCGGGTGATGATGGTCGGAGCCTCGCCCCCGGCGCGCTCCACCAGTAAATCGTAGTCGAAAGCATGGAGCGGTTCCCCGATCTCCAGCATGGTGTAATTCGTGGCATCAACCACATTATTGATCGGCCGGATGCCGGCAAGTTTCAACCTGCGCTGGACCCAATAAGGGCTGGGTTTTCGTTCGATATCCGCTATCAAACCGAGCACAAACCGCGGATTCAGCTCCGGCTCTTTGATCTCCACCGAGGCCAGGTCTTCCATCTCGGGGCCTTCCATCTTGACATCCAGGGACGGAAACTGAAAATCAGCCCCAGTGATCGCCGCCACTTCCCGGGCGACCCCCACAACGTTAGCAACCCTGGCGATATTGGGTGTGATGGCGATATCGAACACCGCATCTCCCATATAATCAGCCAGCGGAACCCCGGTGGGCGCATCCTCGTCCAGCAGGATAATCCCTTCATGATCATTCGAGATTCCCAACTCCCGTTCTGAACAAGCCATCGAATAGGATTCCACCCCTCTGATTTCTCGGCGCTCAATTACCGCAACTTCCTGCTGATCACTCTCACTGTAAGCATCGATAATCCGGGCCCCTTCGCGGGCATAAGCTGCTTTCAGCGGGGGATCCAGTTCACCCTGATCGAGATAAGGAAATAGATTGGGAGCCCCGGTGAGCACCGTGTGCTCCTCCTCACCATCATCCAGGCGGCATAGGACCAGGCGGTCTGCGTTGGGATGAGGCCTGACCTCTTTGATCGCACCAACGACAATCTTTTCCGGATCCCAACCAAAACCAGTGATTTTTGTTTCCTGCGTTCCCTTGCTCCGGGGTGGAGACCAGCCCACGTAACGGATTTCCTCCACTTCCAGCCCGGCCAGGGTCAACCGATGAGCGAGCTCTTCCAAAGGAATATCGATTTCTACATACTCTTTTAACCAAGATAGGGGTAATTTCATCGTCAACTTTCCTTTATTTCATCAGCGGTAAATCGTCTTGAAAAGAATTTATAATTGTTCCAAGAACCGGAGATCATTAGTCCAGAAATAGCGGATATCTTCAATATGATGCCGCATCATGGTGATGCGTTCCGGACCGAGTCCGAAGGCGAAGCCCGAATACATTTCAGGGTCATACCCGCCGTTTTCCAGAACCGTGGGATGGACCATGCCGCAGCCCAGGATTTCCAACCAGCCGGTGCCCTTGCACACTGAACAGCCTTCTCCTTCACACAGAAAACAGCCCACATCCATTTCAGCGCTGGGCTCGGTGAAGGGGAAATGGGAAGCACGGAAACGGGTCTTGGCATTTTGACCGAACACCCGGCGGGCAAAGCTGCTCAAAGTGCCCTTCAGGTCTCCAAAAGTGATCCCTTTCCCCACAGCCAGGCCTTCGATTTGATTAAACTGAATCTCAGACCGGGAGGTGATTTGCTCATACCGGTAGCACATCCCCGGTAAAATGATCCGGATGGGAGGAGGGTCTTCGGGGTATTGGTCGGTGATCTCCCGCATGGCATGTATCTGTCCCGGGGAAGTATGGGTGCGGAGCAGCAAGGGGTTCTCTCCGCGATCAGCCTCGCTGCGGACAAAAAAGGTATCCTGCATATCCCGGGCAGGATGATGGGGAGGAAAGTTTAACAGCTGAAAGTTAAATAAATCGGTTTCCACCTGCCGGGAGCGGTAAATCTGGAAACCCATATCCCCAAACACCCGGTACAGCTCCCGCATGGTCTGAGTGGTCGGATGCAGTCCTCCTCCTCTCACCGGTCTGCCGGGAAGGGTGACATCAATGGTTTCTTCCTGTAATTGGCGGTTGGTCGCTTCCTGACGGAGCTCTGCTTTTTTCTCCTGGAGAGCGTTTTCCAGGGTCACTTTCACCTGGTTAGCCCACCGTCCAACCCGGGGTCTTTCCTCCTGGGGGAGATCACCCAAACTTTTAAAAACACCCATCACCCGGGAATTTCGCCCCAGGAATTTCACCTGCCATTCTTCCAGTTGATCCAGCTGCCTGATATCAGCCAGAGCCGTTAACGCTTGCTGCTTGATCTGATCAAGTTTTTCTTCCATAAATCCTCCACTGAATGCCTCTAACCTACCTTCTTGGAAATACCCGCCGTTTATCCATCTCCCGCTCTGCTTCCAGGTTGAGAAGAGAAAGGAGAGCGACTGGATCTTGCTGTTTACCCTTTAAAACAAAAAAACCGTCCCATCAGGGACGGGGAAAACCCGCGGTACCACCCAGATTAGCCGCCGGAAGCGGCTCACCTCAGCCTAACCATTTGGTTTAATCCAAATGACTAGCTCCCCGGTTAACGTCGGGGGGACGGCCCAGACTACTCATAAAACGCTTTCACCTGAGCACTCCAGAGGGAACTTCGGATGATCCGCATGCCGGGCCGGGATTCCAGTCTTTGTCCCAACTTCCCTGTCAGCGCAAAACCAACCTACTTTCCTCTATCAACGCGTTAGCTATTCAACCTGCATTATGCCCTAATTATGAACAAAATCTATTTCCTGTCAAGGTCATTTCTCTCTTATCAACCCGGAAAGGAGGAGGTTTCACCCCGGAGAAAGGTAATTTTACCTCTCCTCACCCGAATTTTTAAGTACCTCTTCCGTAAAACCAATCACAAAGGAGGTCAGCCGGGCAACGAGATTTAACACCTGCAAATCCTTTTCCCGAAAGGGTTCCTGGGAGCGGGAATTTACTACTTCCAACACGCCCAGCAGCCGTTCTTCGATAACCAAGGGAGCCGCAATTAAGCTGTTCGTATGAAAACCGATCGACTGATCAACGCTCTGCAGCCAGCGGCTGTCCTGGCGGACATCCGTGACCAGGGCCGATTTTTGATTTCTTCCCACCCATCCAGCAATTCCCTGGTTTACCGGGATGCGGTAATCGAGCAGTTCTTCTTCCCGCGTTCCCCGGACAACGACGAAGACTAATTCTTCTTCCCCTTCATCATAGAGTAATATGGATCCATTATCAGATCCTACGGCCTGCAAAGTGAGATCTAAAATCTCGTTGAGCGTGCCCAGTATTTCAGCCGGGTTGTTTAATATCAGGCGGTTTACTCCCAGGTTGTTTAACCCCAGAATTAATTTCCACAAGCGCTGGTTTTCAGCCTCCAGAACCCCCAGTCTTTCCGCCAGGGAGATATTTTCATCCTTTAACGCACGGAGAAGTTGATTGTCCACCATAGGATTTCACCGCCTTCCGGGAACTGACTGCTGACTTGACCCACAGACCCTGAGTAAACTAATTATACAGCTTCCGGGGAAAAATTCACCACCATTTAAAGTTTTTACCTCTTCCAGCGGTGGTTGAGGCCTCTACCCGCGGTTGAGGAAGGTTTCCGGGAATTCAGGAAATCCATACTCAGAACAGTACCTTGGGCTTATAATCTACCTATCATGAAAAAAACCGCTGCACACGCAATCCTAATTCTGCTGGCCGTGATCTTCGTCATGCTATCCGTTAGCTGCGGATCACCGGACGAAAATCAAACCTTCGCGAGTACCGCCACTTCCCTTCCTCCCACCCGCACCCCGTTTCCTCCCTCTCCTACCCCGATTCCCTCTGCGGCGGTGGTCAACGGGGAGATCATCACCCTTTCCACTTACCAGGAAGAACTTGCCCGCTATAAAGCGGCTGTGAACAGGGAACTGACCGAGGAGGACCGGGAGCGGGTCATCGAGGATCTCATTGACCGCACCCTGTTAGCCCAGGCCGCTTCCGGAGAGGGTTTTCAAATCAGCGAGGAAGAATTAACCGCCAGGATAGAAACTCTCACCAGTGATAATCAACCGATCACAGATTGGCTGGCAAATTTTGGCTATACCGAGGAAAGCTTCCGGGAAAATTACCTCCGTTCCCTGGCAGCCGCCTGGATGCGGGACAAAATAATCGCCGAGGTCCCGCAACAGACCGAACAGATCCGCGCCCAGCAAATTTTGCTTTATGATCAGGCGCAGGCTGAAACAGTCTTTCAATCCCTGGAATCAGGGAGCAGATTTGAAGAACTTGCTGCCAACTATGATCCCCAGACCCGGGGGTATCTGGGCTGGTTTCCCCGTGGTTTTTTAACCATCCCGGAACTAGACGAAATTCTTTTTAACCAGGATGTGGGTGAATATAGTGATATCATAGAAACCGAAATCGGCTATCACATCATCAAGATCCTGGACAAGGAAGCATCGAAAGTCATTAATCCTGCGGTGCGGATGGAGTTACAGAAGAAAGCCCTTCAAAATTGGCTTGAAAGACGCAGGAAACTGAGTACAATTAACCTTACCCTGCCGTAAATACTTCAGGAGATACGTATGTCTACCACACCAGAAGAATTCCCGGATGAAAAAGAACAAATCAACCTGGCCAAAAACATGTCCCTGGGGATCCTCTGGGACGTGCTTTCGGGAATGTTAATTGTAGGCTCGCTGGTGGTCGCTCTTTTGTTTATCGTTATCTTTCTGAATCCCCAGAGCGGAGTGAACCCCTACCCCCCGACAACGCTCCCCCCTCCTATCGTCACCTTCACCCCTTCTCCAACCCCCAAACAGGTTTTACCTCCCACCTGGACTCCGGGCCCATCTCCTACCACTGTTCCCGCGGAAACTATGCCCGCAGCGACCGAAACCCAAGTCCCCCCCACCATTACCCAGCAGGTAACCGAAACTATCTCCACGAATGAGGGTGAGGAAGTTTCCTTCGTCATCGAAGAGAATTCCCCCTCTTATACCGAGAATACGGTCCATGAAGAAGCAGGCTGCGCTTGGCTGGGCGTTGCCGGACAGGTATGGGATGAAAACGGAGAACCGGTAGATAAAATTTTAGTGGAAGCAGGTGGTGTTTTGGGAGATGAGGAAATTAGTTTTTTGACCCTGACCGGGATGGAAGAAAACTACGGTGAAGGCGGTTATGAAATCAAGCTCAGTGATCAACCGGTCGATTCCGAGGGATCGGTCTGGATTCAGCTCCTGAACCATACCAGTAAACCCTTTTCCGAGAAGATCTATTTTTCCACCTACAATGACTGTGAACGCAATCTGATCCTGATTAATTTCATCCAGAAACCTCTCCAGTAACATTGCCCTCCTGAGTGAACTGCGAACGAACAAAAAGCCCGGCCCTCCTGATCAATCAGGAAGGCCGGGCTGATGCTGCAGGAATGCTTTTCTCTCCCTGGATCAATCTCCCAGCCGCTTAGCTCCTTGTCTTTCTTTTCCATCCCGGAACCCGGACAAAGGTATCAAGGCCGATCAAACTTTCCAGTCCAAGCACTACAGCGTTTGACCCGGAAATAACCGCCGGTAATGATCCTGAATCAATTCCAGAGCCTGCTGGATCAATTCCCGGTTGGATTCCTTCTGGTGCCAGCGGCTGGCGCCAGAGGAATGCGGCAGGGGGACAATCCACCTTTGATCGACTTGCTTCTCACGTCCGATAATTTCCGTCAGATTTAACTTGCTGGGGAAAAAGAGGTTAATGGCCAGCCTGCCGATGGGTATGATTAATCGGGGATCTACCAGGGCAATTTCATCATCTAGATAAGGACGGCATAATTTCCGCTCTTCCCTGGTTGGCACCCTGTCACCGCTTCCCGAAGTTTGCCTCCCTGGGTAGCATTTTGTGACTGAAGTCATGTACTGGGTGGTCCGGAACCAATCTTCCTCAATTCCTGCTTCCTCCAGCCAGGAAAATAACCGGGTGCCGCTGCCCGCGTTAAAGGGGCGTCCCGCCTCTCTTTCTGTGATCCCCGGCGCCTGCCCGACAGTCATCATTTGAGCGGTCTCCCCACCTGAAACCACCGCCGGGGGATAAATCTCGTGCCCGGCCTCCAGGCACAGCCGGCACTGCCCCATAGCCTCCTTGACTTCTGTCAGCGATTGAAAACTTCTCTCTTCCATGCACTACCTCTTCTGCGCAGATTTCTTTAACATCTTATCCAACCAGTTCCAACCACTGGTCTTTTACATAGCGGGCATCATCTTCCATCACCGGACTTTCACAAAGCAAACGTCCGCCTGCTTCCACCGCCTGGAGGGCTTTCAACCATCCCGTGTAATCGAAGTCAGATTCTTCGAGCATCAAATGATTTTGCTCGCCTTTTTCTGTGTATTCAATTCCTGAAAAATGGCCGTGCAGCCGCTGGAGACTTTCCGGTCCCAATTCATCCGCATACTGCTCAAAAACTTCCATCCATTCATCATAAGAATTCATCAAGCCGTCACCCGTCCGGGCATGAAGATGAGCGAAGTCCAGACAGGGTTCTACACCTTCCAGAGAACTCATTTCCAGGGCATCATCCAGGGATCCCAGCATAGCTCCTTTGCCCATCGTTTCCGGGCGGAGGATCACCGGGTTGTCCTCTTCCCGCAGCTCCGCAACACAATCCGCCAAACGGGGCAGGACTACTTCTAAAACCTCCGCCGGGGGTCGATCAAAATACGATCCCGGGTGAAACACAATATCTGTTGCCCCGGATTGAAACCCGGCCCGGGCAGCATCCATCAACCGTTTCCGGGATTTCGGCCATTCTTCGTCATCACCGTTGAGGTTGATATAATAGGGAGCGTGAACGCTGAGGGCCACATCGTTCTCCTCGGCCGCCTCCTTGATCTTGGTCGCCGTGCTTTCCGACACCCTGACAGACCGCACCCAACCCAACTCCATAGCTGTTAACTCCAGCTCAGCAATATGGATGATCCCTCCAACGCTGCCTCCCGGGCTTTTGGGTTTTGACTTGGGGGTGCCCACCGTGCCAAATCTAAAAGCTGTTTTACCCATCTTTTCTCCTTTGTTAACCAGTAAAAAATTCCTTGATCATCATGACCATCCTTACCAACCGGGGACCAAAAATCACTAACCCGATCACAACCGCGGTCAGCACAGTAATCAACACCGCAGCAGCACTGACGTCCTTGCAAATCCGGGCAAATTGTTGTTTTTCAGGACTGACAAAATCCACCAGCTTCTCCACGGCGGTGTTAAAAACCTCCGCAGCCCAGACCAGGCAGATGGCAATCAACAGGATCAACCATTCCAGCCGTCCGACCTTCAAGAGAACAGCCAGACCAACCACCGCCAGGGCGATCACCGCGTGAACCCGGGCGTTCACCTGGGTGCGGTAGACATAGCGGAGACCCTCCCAGGCGTTGCGGATGGACCTCCATCTCGCTTTCCAGAAGTTCACTCGCTTAACCCTCTACCTGAATCTCCAATCCCAGCCGGGATAAAATTTGCTCCTGGAGGGACCACATCGTTTTTTTTCCCTCTTGAGTCTGGTGATCATAACCTGCCAGATGGAGAACGCCGTGGATCACCAGCAGCTGAAGTTCCTCTCCCAACTGATGACCGCGATCCCGGGCACCCTGCCGGGCCCGGGGAACAGAAATGATCAGATCACCTAAATATCTGGTTTCTAAATCAGGATCTTCAAAATCCGTGGGAAAGGCCAGGACATCGGTTGCTTTATCCACTCCCCGGTAACGGGAGTTGAACTCTCTGATTTGCTGATCTCCGGTCAGCAGCACAGACAGCGCCGGTTGATCATCGATCTCTACCGTGGTCAGTGCGGCCTGAATAGAGCGAACAAGGTCTTCCTCCCGGACATCACGCTGAAATGGATCCGCAATCTCCACGTTGATCAGCTCATTTTCAGACATCAGTTCCTTTCTGTTGGCTGTAATTCAATTTCTTCTTGTTCTTCCTCCGGGTAATCCACCCGGGCATGGTACGTCCCCTTCAGGGTTGCGGTGAAAGAATCAATCACCTCCGGGATATCCCCCAGGGTGAACCCGGTCTCATCCAGCTGACCGCTCTGCACCCTTTTCTTGACCATTTCAGTGATCAGGGAACGCAGTTCCTCATCGGTTTCCGGGTTCTGAGATCGCACATAGGCTTCACAACCGTCAGCAAGCATCAACAGACCGGTTTCCACTGATTGGGGTCGGGGGCCGGGGTAGGTAAACTTGGTGATGTCAACCTCATCTTCATCACCCCCAGCTTGTTCAACCGCTTGAGAGTACTGATATCTGGTAACCAGGGTGCCGTGATGCTCGGGGATAAAATCCCGGATGCGTTTGGGCAGCCGGTACTTTCGGGCTAATTCCAATCCATGGGTCACATGCTGGATGATGATGGCGGCGCTTTCCGCGGGATCCATATCCTCATGGGTATCTAACTGCCCGGAGGCTTGATTCTCCACAAAAAACAAGGCGACCTTCATCTTTCCCACGTCATGATATAAGGCCCCTACCCGGGCCAGAAAACTGTTGGCCTCGATCCTTTCAGCCGCCTGCTCTACCAAATTAGCGACCTGCAGCGTGTGCTGATAAGTCCCGGGAACCTCTCGTAAGAGTCTTTGCAGCAAGGGATGATCCGGCCGGGAAAGCTCGATTAACTGCAAGGTCGTGGTCAAATCCAGCAGCGGGGCCAGGAAATATTCCAGGAGGACAGTCAGACCAGAAGAGGCTACTCCGAAAAACAGGGAAGCGGCCAGTAAGGTTGCCAGCCCCATAATATCCGTGGCGGGGTCGATCACCCGGTAGGCGACCAGGATAACCGCCCCCGAAGAAGCAATCATCCCGCTGACCGGGACATAGGCGGATAATCTCTGCGGACGCTTCAGAATCAACAAACCCATCACGCCCGGAAGACTGTAATAGAGCGTCAGATCAAAAGCATGGGGCAGCCCATAAGAAGCCAGGATCGCCAGGGGTATGGTGGTAAACAAGGCTGTTCTGCGGTCAATCAAAGCCGCCACGATCAAGGGGTAAGCTGCCATGGGCAGCAAATAAGGAATCACCAAATGCCCGGGATTGACCATCCGGGCTGTCCCAAAGAACAAGAGGAAGAACAACAACAGGAGTAAAAACCGCTTATTGGAATCGAGCAAAGCTAGATAAGCGCGGAAATAGAGCACCATATATACCGCTGTCAGGAAGACAACCGCCAACGTTCCCGCTTTATTCTGCCAGCCGGAAAACGGGGTCAGCAGCCCGACCTGCCTGAGGGCTTCAACATCTTCTTCCTGGACGATCTCTCCCCGACGGACAATTGTCTCTCCGGCGGCGATCGACCGGGTCACCGGTGAAACTGCCTCCCGCATCTGCTGTTTGACCTGCTCGGTTCCAGATTCGCTGAACTCACTGTTGGGAACAACAAAGGCAGATGCCAGTTCGATCACCAGTTTCACCTGCTCTTCGGCCAGGGATAAACTGACCAGCGAAGGCAGTGATTGGCGGGCTTCCTCCAGGCCCCGATCCGTGATCTGATTCCTCATTACCTGTTCCAGGACAACGACCGCCTCCTGTTTGACTGTTTGCCAGCGGGTGTCACTTAAACCCAACAGCGTCTCCGCTGTTCCCCGGGAGAGGTAAATCCCTTCCACGGCTGCCAGGTCGTTGATCTTCTGTTCCCGGGTAGAAAATTGATCACTGCGCACAGCGTCGATAAAGGTCAAAGCCGCTTTCAGCTCGTTAAGCTGCTGGCGGGCGATGCTCGGATCGGGCCGGGTATAAACCGGTTCCACCTCCTGAACCGCTTCCTGCTGTTTTTGTTCGGTCAGGACCTCACTGGTATAGGAAATTGCAGCAGGGGACATGATATCCTGGGAAGCTACTTCTCCAGCTTCAACCGACACGGTGGATAACGCGCCGGTTAAGGACCAATCAATCATCAGCCAGACCCCGGCCGTGATCACCAGCAGCAGAACCCCCCAGACAACCTTGCGGATAATGGATGGTGATGAGGAAAACTTTTTCATGAATCGACCTCTATCCTGGACCAGCTAAACATCTTTTCCCCGGGGGAGGACAGAACCCCTAGCTCAATAACTCCCTGACGATCCGGTTAGCGTCTTTCCCGTCAGCCTTTCCTCTGATCTGGGGCATCAGCTGTCCCATCACGGATCCGATATCAGCCATGCTGCTGGCTCCCACCTTCTTGATCACATCCTCTGCCAGCCCACGGAGTTCGTCATCAGACAGCTGCTGGGGTAAAAACTCCTCCAGAACTTCAATTTCTGCCTCGGCCTTAGCGATCAAGTCCTGGCGGTCAGCTTGCTCAGCCCCCTCGATCGTTTCCCGACGGGCTTTGACCTCTTTCTGAAGGATGTTCAAAATCTCTGGTTCCGATAATTCTTCCTTCTTTTCAATTTCCTGGTTTTTGATCTCAGCCAGAGCCATCCTCAGGGTAGTTTTCCGCAAAGGATCGTTGGAACGCATCGCATCTTTTAGTTCTTCCCGTAAATTCTCTTTAATATCCATGGTGCTATTATACCCTTTCTATCCTTCCCTCAGCCCAGAGGATGCCTCATCGCCTGTCCCCCCAGCAGATGCATATGCAAATGAGGGATTTCTTGATGGGCATCGGGGCCGTTATTGATGATCAACCGGAAACCAGATTCCTTAATCCCCTGTTCTTCCGCCAGCTGGCGGGCTGCAGTAAACAGGTGACCCAAAACACCTTCATCCCCTTCATCCATCTCCTGAACGGAGGGAATGTGCTTCTTGGGGACGATCAGCAGGTGAACTGGCGCCGCAGGATTGATATCCTGAAACGCGCTCACCGTTTCATCTTGATAAACAATCTCACTCTCCAGATCTCCATTCACAATCTTGCAAAAGATACAATCAGACATCATCAGCCTCCTCTCATCGGCAAGGTAAAAATTTTTTACTCATCATCAATTGAAGGATCAGAGCTTGATCTCGCCCTTCATCCCTTCCCCGGTGAGAACGTTCAATTTTACCCGGGAAAAAGTATTCCGTAAATCATCTGCGGCCCGGGCTTCCACCCGTAAATAATTATCGCTGAGTCCAATCAAGCGCCATCCCTGGCGGCCGCGGCCGCTTACGCTCTCCCACAGCACCTGGACCCGGTCACCCAGGAATTGTTTCCGGTAATTTTCAGCTGAGCGGGCCAGCACCTCACGCAGCACAGCATTGCGTTCTTTGCGAACCTGGTAATCCACCTGCTGACTAAAACCTGCCGCCGGAGTTCCCGGCCGGGCAGAGTAAGTAAAGACATGGCCGTCCGCAAACTCCATCTGGCCGACGAAATCTAGGCTCTCCTTGAAATCCTGTTCTGTTTCCCCGGGGAAACCGGTCATAAGATCCGTGGTCACTGCCGCCCGGGGCACAGCGTCCCGGATCCGGGTCAGGAGATCCGCATAGTCCCGGGCCGTATTTTTTCGCGCCATCCGTTTCAGGGTCCGATCACTGCCGGACTGCAGAGGCAAGTGCAGATGACGGGCGACCCGGTCGTGGGTCAGGGTTTCTATTAAATCTGGCTCCACATCCCAGGGTTCAATTGAAGAAAGCCGGATCCGGGGTACTTCGGTCTCTTCAAGGATCGAGGTCAGTAAAGTGGATAAGCCCGGTTCCCCGGTCAGGTCACGACCCCACGAACCCAGCTGAACGCCGGTCAGAACCACTTCCTGTACCCCGCTCCTGACCGCTGCGTTCACCTGACGGATTACCTCAGCAGAGGTTGTGCTCCGCCCTTTTCCGCGGGCCAGGGTGGTGATGCAAAATGTGCAGCGGTGATCACATCCGTCCTGGGCTTTAATGTTGGCCCTGGTTCTAAACCGGGCGCCCGGGATGAACTCCCTTTCCAGTGGTTCTTGCTCATAGCGGGGCTGAACCTGTGTAAGGAAATCGGGCACCAACTGCTCTTTGGACTCATTAGAAACCACCCGGCTGACCCCGGGAAGGTCCGCGGCATTTTCCGGCTCCAGGGTCGCCCAGCACCCGGTAACCACAACTTCCCCCGCTCCCTTCCTGGCCAAACGGCGGATCAATTTCCGTGAATCTGCCGCGGCTGCCACCGTCACGGTGCAGGTGTTTACCACGGCTACATCCGCCCCGGCCGGATCGCCCGTCAGATCATGCCCCGCTTCGCTGAACTGCTGGGCGATCCGTTCGATCTCACTTTGATTCAGTCGGCAGCCAACCATATCTAGATAAATTTTCATTTTTCACACCAATAAGATCCCAGGTTTTTCAGGGGACTTTCACAACCAGGTTATCAAAAACCACATCAACCCCCGGTTGTTCAAACGTCCCCACAATCAATCCAACATCGCCTTCCAGAAAACTCTGGTCATCCGTTTCGGCAACCAGTTCACCGTTGACAAAAAGGGCTAACTTCGATCCCTGGCACACAGCCCGCAGATGGTTTTGCTGATTCCCTTGAGCAATCACCGGCGACGGATACATCTGTTCCGGCTCAATCAGGGTTTGTTTTCCGTCTTTCACCTTACCAATTCCATAATAACCGTCGCTGCTGATAATCAAAAAATAGAAATTATCCAGATTCTGATACCGGCAGAGGATACCGAAATTATTATCATCCGGGCCGTTAATCTTGCGGACCTGCACTTCAACCAGGACATCGGTGAAATTTAACCCCGGGTTCGCCCAGTAATCGGCGTTGGGGCTGTTCACCAGAATCCGATATTGATCGCCATCATAATCTGTCATCCCCTCCGGGGTCCGCACCCGGTCCCAGCCGCTGGCGGGATCCGAAAAGGCATCCTGG
This sequence comes from Anaerolineales bacterium, assembly GCA_034520505.1. GTDB lineage: Bacteria > Chloroflexota > Anaerolineae > Anaerolineales > UBA11858 > B10-G9. The sequence goes on from JAXHNK010000002.1 coordinate 372,466, forward strand.
AACAGCAGGCTCCCCGATTCTTGAGGATAATTACCGTAAAAAGAAGCGATCTGGTCAAAATTACAGGCAGGGACGAGCAGCAAGGCTGCGATGATAATTGTATAGATCAATTTACGGGTCATTAATCCTCCCGGAAGGCACCGAACTGCAGGCTGGATGGGGTTAAATTGACTACTATTTTAACACAGGATGAACCAGCGGGCTGTCCTCATTCAACCAGGGTATCCAGGATCTTCTCGGCCTGGTCGCTGAGCGCAGGTTGGTCCGCAGTGATGACCGCCTGGTGGAGGTGATAGACAGCGCTGTCCTGTTCCCCCTGCTCGAGATAATAAAGGCCCAGGTGAAGGTGAGCCAGCGCGAAGCGGGGTTGGAGTTCCAGCGCGCGGTAAAAGAATTTCTGCGCGTTGGCTTCATCCCCTAATTCCAGCAGCACCCTTCCCAGGGTTAACAAATTTTCCGGATCTTCATCCCCCAGGTTCACCGCCTTGCGGGCTGCGGGCAGCCCTGCCTCCCTGACCCGGTAGTGATACTCCAGATAAAAGTTGGCCAGCAAACGATAAGGAGCTGCCCGATCCGGCTGCAGTTCCAGGGCCTGAAAATACATCTCCTCGGCCGCGGGCAGGTCGCCCAGGACCGCCAGGGAGATGCCCTGCTCGATATAGACCTCCGGCTTTTCAGGCCAGGATTGCTGGGCGAGGCGGAAACTTTCCAGGGCTTTCTGATGTTCATCCTGCCGCTGCCAGTAAAGGCCGTAAAACATCTGCACCAGGGGAGATTCCGGGGTCAGCGATCTGGCCCGCTCCAGGGCGCTCGCCGGATCTGTTTCCGGCTGGTCCAGGTGCTGGAGGATCTCGGCCCAGTACACCCAGGCTTCCGCGTAATCGGGGCGGAGCTCCACAGCCTGCCGGATGGCAAACTCTGCCAGCCGCCAGCGTCCGATGGCGCCCAGGGTCTGCCCGGAAGTAAGGAGGACATAGGCCCGTTCCTCATCCTCAACCCCGGTCAGCGCCTGTACTAACTTTTTCGCCGCCGGGGAATTTTTCCCGGCCGTCTTTAAATAGGGGAGCGCCCGGAGGGGTTCATGGGAAGCCAGCAGGATCCCGTATTCTTCCAGGACCTCTTGACTGACCTCACCTTCCTGCAGCTGCAAATAGTGTTCCCAGGCGGTAATCCCCCCCAAAAAATTCCCCTGTTGGGTGTACAGCTCCGCCAGCGCAGCGGAAGCCGGGGGATAATGATCCAGCCTGAACCAGGTCCTCTCCGCGAGGTCAAAGCTTCCCTCCCGGTAATAAATTTGACCCAGCGCGTACCTTCCTTCCACTGATAAATCATCCCTGCTGGCTGCCTGTTCGAAGGCGTATTTCGCCTGCTGCCGATCCCCGGCTGCCAGGGCGAACTTTCCGCTTTTCTCCCAGAGTCCCTCCCGCCAAGGCTGTTTGAGGGCCAATGAAGCCAGAGTTTGAGCCCCCAGGTGATAATTCTTCGTTTGCTGGACATCCTGCAGGGAATCATAAAGGGCGGTCAGATCGCGGCGCTCGGGGCTAAAGGTAAGAACAGCTCCCAGAAGAAAAAGAACCACCAGGCGAATCAGGATCTTTTGATTAATGCCCATAATCCCCATTATATGGCATTTCGCCTGGTTAAGAAAATAATTGAAAGACGACCCAGGATACGTGTATAATAAAAATGATTTCCCACCGATTCTTTCCAAGGAGAAAAAATGGATTTTGGATTATCAGATGAACACAAGATGGTTCAGCGAATGGTCCGGGAGTTCGCAGCCAAAGAAGTCGCCCCCACAATTCAGGAGCAGGATCAGAAAGGAGAGATGGCTCCCCATGTTTTGCCCCGGATGGCCGAACTGGGCATCCTGGGAATTTGCCTGCCGGTAAAATACGGAGGCGGCGGGATGGATTACATTTCCCTGGGATTAGCCTGTGAAGAGCTGGAAGTAGTGGACACTACCCTGCGGGTCGTGATGTCCGTGCACGTGGGGCTGACCGCTCTCACCCTTTTCCAGTGGGGAACGGAGGAACAGAAAAAGAAATTTCTGGTGCCGATCGCCAGAGGGGAGAAAATTGGCTGCGGCGCCTTCACTGAGCCCAACGCGGGCTCCGATTTTGCCGGTATTCAGGCTACAGGCAAAAAAGATGGAGACCATTTTGTGCTCAACGGCGAAAAGATGTGGATCTCTTTAGCCACGGTGGCAGATTATGCAGTCGTGACCGTCAGGACCCTGCCCGATACCGAGCACGAATATCAGGGCCTGACCACTTTTCTGGTTGATCTTGCCAGTCCCGGGGTAACCCGCGACGATATTCACGGCAAGCTGGGCGTCCGGGCTGGTTCCACCGGCTGGATCTCCTTCCAGGACGTCCGGGTGCCGGCGAAAAACATGATCGGCGAGGAAGGGGAAGGGTTTAAAGTCACCATGTCAGCCTTTGATAACGGCCGCTACACCGTCGCCGCCGGGGCAACAGGTTTGATCCGGGCGGCGATGGAAGAAAGCGCTGCTTACGCCCAAGATCGCGATGCCTTCGGTAAAAAGATCAGCGATTTACAGTTAATTCAAGCAAAGTTAGCCAGGATGTCCCTGGATTATCAGGCAGCCCGGCTGCTGTACCTGGAAGCAGGCTGGTTGAAAAATCAGGGAATCCGGAACACCAAAGAAACTTCCAGCGCCAAATGGTACGCCACAGATGCCTCCTTCGAGGCAGCCGCAGAAGCTGTCCAGATCCACGGGGCTTACGGTTTCAGCGATGAATACAACGTGGAACGCTACCTGCGGAACGCAAAAGGCGCCATGATCTATGAAGGCAGTAATGAGATCCAACGCCTGATCCAGGCTCGCTATGTCCTGCGGGACAGGGTGGACAAGCCCCTCCGTAAAGAGCTGCCCGCCTATGATCCGGAAACCTGGGCTGAGGCCTGACCGGCACTCAACCCGGATCCTCGTCGGTTTCACATCTTTAGGGAAGCTTAATATCGCTCAGCGTCACACTCGGATTCGTTCATTGAACAAAGGAGGAATAGACCGTGAAAATCATTGTCTGTGTAAAACAGGTCCCGGACACCGCTGCGGCGATGTCCGTGGAGGACGGGAAGATCAGCTGGGGGGATGCCTCTCTGATCATCAACCCCTGGGATGAGTTTGCCGTCGAGGCAGCACTGAACCTCAAGGCAGACCACGGGGGTGAAGTGATCGCCCTCGGCCTGGGATCCGAGGGGGAGACCGAGGCCATCAAACACGCCCTGGCCATGGGGGCTGATGACGCCGTCCTGATTTCCGACCCTGATCTGGGAACGGCAGATAACCTGGCAGCTTCCCAGGTGCTCGCCGCCGCTGTGGAAAAAATTGCTGGGGCGGACCTGGTGATCTTCGGCCAGCAGTCCGTGGACAGTGAAACGGGAATGCTGCCCGGCCAGGTCGCCCGGCTGCTGGGCTGGCCCTCTCTGACCCTGGTCTCCAAATTCCTGGAGGCCAACCCCGAAGAGTCGGAGCTGCAGGTAGAACGAGCCATGGAAGAAGGCAATCAGATCATCAAAAGCCAATTCCCCGCCGTGGTCAGCGTGACCAAAGATTACGGAGAACCCCGTTATCCTTCCTTTATGGGGATCCGGAAAGCCTCCCAGGCCCAATATCCCACCTGGAGCCTGGAAGACCTGGGTATGGAATCCCCCACCCCGGTGGTCACCTGGGTGGAAGTCAAAGAACCTCCGGAAAGGGAAATTGTGACAGAAATCATCGGCGGGGAAACCGCTGAAGAGAAAGCTCAAACCCTGGCTGAGAAAATTATGGAAGAGAAGGTGCTGTGATGACAAAAAAAATTCTCACTTACGTTGATCATCATCAGGGAAAAGTGCAGCCCTCCTCCTGGGAAGCCCTGGGAGTGGCTGCCTCCATCACGGGTGATTTGGGCGGCGAAACGGCCAGCCTGATCCTGGGTAAAGAGGTGGAATCCCTGGCGGAAGAGGCCCTGCAGTACGGCGCCGATCAGGTGTTCCTGGCGGACGAGGGTCAAATGGCGGAATTCCGGCCGGAGCTGCTGGCAGCCGCTCTGAAGCAGGTGGCTTTGGATTATCAACCGGATCTGATTTTAATGCCCACCACCAGCCGCACCCGGGTGCTGGCCGGAATGGCTGCGGTGGACTTAAACACCGGTGTGCTGGTGGATGTCATTGATCTCGATTGGACAGGGGAAAAGATCACTGCCGTGCGGCCGATCTACGCCGGAAAGCTGCTGGCCTCCGTGACCTGCGATGCCAGCCCGGTTATCATCACCTTGAGAGGGCGGGCTTTCGCGAAACCGGAGCCGGATCCCGCTCGGACGGGCGAGGTGGTTCAGGTCGATTTCCAGCCCAATGAGGACATACCTGTCTCGGAGGTCCTGGAAATCAAGGCCAAAGAAACCGGGGTCAGCCTGACCGACGCTGCGGTTATCGTCTCCGGCGGGCGGGGAACCGCCAACAACCCCTCCCTGGATCCCCCCGCTGACCTCAGCGAAGATGAAGCTGAAGTCTGGAAAGCCCGGCAGGGTTTTCAGCTGATCTCCGAGCTGGCTGAAGTCCTCGGCGCAGCCGTGGGAGCCAGCCGGGCGGCGGTCGATGCCGGCTATATACCCTATGATCATCAGGTCGGTCAAACCGGAAAGGTGGTTGCCCCTGATTTGTACATCGCCTGCGGCATCTCCGGCGCCATCCAGCATCTGGCTGGAATGCGGACCAGCAAGGTGATCGTGGCCGTCAATAAAGATCCCGATGCGCCCATTTTCAACCTGGCCCGTTTTGGCGTGGTGGGGGATATGTTCGAGATCGTCCCCCCGCTGACGGAAAGCCTCCGGGAAAAACTGGAAAGCTGAGGATCAGTCAGGCACCTGAATGTTACTCAAATCCCCGGCAGATCTTGCCGGGGATTTTGCTTCTTGATGATTCAGCGCCGGTTGAATGATCAGAGCCCACCGAAGGATGCCACGAAACCAGCAACAGCAGTCAGGCCCATGAACTCATTTCAGCAGATATTTTCTCATCCGCTGTTCCGGGAAGGCATCATGAACACACTCTTCTTCGTGTACTGGACCACCCGCTCGGAATCGCTGCCCTGGATGAAACGGTCAAAAGACCCTCTGCCGTTGGAGGTCAACATGATCAGATCAAACCCCTCCTTCTCGGCAGTCTCAACAATCATGCTTGCCGGGCGGGAGCCCCTGACCAGGGTAGAAACCTTCAGGTCGTCCTTCCGCAGGGAGCGGGCGACCGCTTCCAGGAAATCCTCCATGCTGGCTTCCGCCTCTGCGCGGAGAGTTTCCACCACGTCCGCCGGGGCCCGGTAATGTTCGGTTTCCGGGATCTGGGGAACGGAGAGCAGGGTGATCTCACTGCCGAACAACTTTCCCAGCGTCCGGGCGTAAGGCAGGACCTTTTCGCTGGCGATCGAGCCGTCCAGGGCGACCAACAGCTTTTTCGGCACGTCGATCATATCCTGAGGTTGAGCTCCCTGCACCAGATAGACTGGGACATCCAGCTTGGCCATCAATTTGGTTGACACGCCGCCGCTCATCCAGTGCTTCACACCGGATTTCCCCCGGGTGGTGGTCACCACCAGGTCAATCTGATTGGACTTGACAAAATTCTGGGTGACATCCGCAATCGAACCTCTCCGGAGGGCTTTATCCACCACAATCCCGTCTTCCTGGAGCTGTTCGATCAAGCTGTCCAGGTAGCGCTCCCGGGAAGCCAGATCGGCGTTAAACTGTTCCTGCGGCCCGTGGGAATAAGATTTGATCCCGGAAAGCAAGGTCAAACTGGCGTTGGTTTCCCGACAGATCCTCTTGGCGGCTGGCAGAGCCTGGGCGGCGTAAACCGATCCGTCCAGCAGCACAGCGACCTTCTGAATCGATCGGTATTCATCCCGCCATTGGCTTTTTTCGATCGGCTCCGGTTCCCAGGAGATCTCTGGTTTTGCGCTTTCCCCGGCCTCTATAACTGCGGTCGGAGCCATCTGGCCGAATCCAAAGCCGGCCAGCAGAGTGCTGTCCAATCCACCCAGGTAATCCAGGACCGGATCCGGTTCTCCGAGCAGGTTTCGGGAATAGCTGAACACCACGTAAAGGATAGGAACGAACAGCAGGTATGTCCAGGCACCTTCCAGGAAACGTTCCTCAAAGATAATCGCGGTGGCAGCCGTGGTCAAGACTGCCGCCGCCACCGTCCCGGGGATCAGGGCCAGGTTTCGAAAGGAGATCTGGTCCTGGAGCTGACGAATCAAGCGTTTGGTGACTGCCCAGCCGGTCATGGACAGCAAGATGAACACGCCGGCGGCATAAATCGCCAGGTAGGTTTCTTCGCTGGTACCGAAAACCAGGAAACAGAAGCTAACGATCCCCACTTCGATCCAGACTGGTTTATCAGCCACATCATATTCGTTCTGCTGACCGAGGGTGGGCGGGATGTAATTGCGCTTCTTCAACCCCAGGGCCAGATTCTGCAGCCCCTGAGCGGAAGCCGCCGAAGCCGACATCAGCACCGCGATGCCCACCAGGGTGCCCAGAACAGGCAGCGGGGAAGGCAGCAGTTTGTCCATGGTCTGGGTGAACACCGAAACCTCGGTCAGGGTGGGATCGGAAAGCTCCAGGATAGCAGGGCCAACCACCAGCATGGTAACCCCGGTCGTTCCCATGATGATCAACAGGCTCCTGAAAGCCCTTTTGCTCCGGGTTTCATCATCGCCTTCATAAGCCGCCACCAGGTTGGCAAAGACTTCAATCCCGGTCATCACCGCCAGGATGCGGACGTAACCCGCAATCGTAAAGTGGAAATATTCTCCCCGGAACGCCTGGAGATTGAAATCCGGCAGCTGCAGGCCGTGCTGCCAGAGAGTGGCAATCACCATCAGCCAGAGCAGAATCAACACGCCCAGGGTTGCCGGTCCGAAGGTCCGGGCTGCCATCTTCGGGCCGCGGTTGACCAGCCAACCGGTAACCACGCTCAGGGCAATGGCCACAAAAGTCCGATACTGGATCCCCATCAAAGTGTGATTGAGCATGGGTAACCGATCGGCGATAAAAGTGACCATCGCCGCCATGCTGACCAGAAAGGTCAGGGTATATTCCACGAAGGTGATCGCCGCGTTAACCTTGACTGCCCAGCTCCCGAATTCTTCCTCACTCAATCCGCTTCCGCCGCTGCCGTCAGTGACCCATTTCATCACCAGCCGGTACATGGCTGAAACCACCGCGATGGTGATGATCACCAGCCACACACTGGCCCCAAAAGTGACCTGGGCCACCCCGGCCACCACGATTAATCTCAAAAACGGCCCGAAAACGTACAGGGGTGAGGTCGCGGGATCCCCTCCCCCGGCCAGGGCGCCCTCAAAGGCGTTGTTCAATTTAGTGGATATCTTTGCTGCCATAAAATCGTCCTTTCTGTTCTCTCCAGCGCAGCCTGCATAAAAAAATAAGGAAGCAGTTGCCGATGACAATCACTCCCTCACTGGTTTTTGGTGGCCTTTGCAAATAGGTTTCTTGCTATTCAATTAGATTGCTGTACAATTATACCGTAATTTGGATCGTTCGGCACTCGCTGTTATTATCACTTCTGAAGGATCATACGTGGCCCCACATCTGAAATCCCATTTTCTTCTCGATCCCGGGGTGATTTTCCTCAACCACGGGTCTTTCGGGGCTGCTCCCCGTCCGGTCTTTGAGGCTTACCAGCGCTGGCAGCTGCGGTTAGAACGCCAGCCGGTGAAGTTTTTAGCCCGCGAGCTGCTCGCTGAACTGCACAGTTCCCGCCGGGTCCTGGGCCAGTTCCTGGGTGCTGGAGAGGATAACCTGGTGTTCATCCCCAACGCTACTTACGGGGTAAACCTGGTCGCCCGCTCGCTGGGTCTCAAGCCGGGAGAGGAAATCCTGACCACGGACCATGAGTACGGCGCCTGTGACAACATCTGGAAATTCATCGCCAAAAAAACCGGAGCCCGGATCGTACGCCGGCAGATTCCGCTGCCAGTCTCCTCATCGTCAGAAATCGTTGAGCAGCTGTGGAAGGGGGTAACGCCCCGGACCAGGCTGATCTTCCTCAGCCACATCACCTCCCCCACCGCCCTGCGGATGCCGGTGAGAGCCATCTGTGCCAGGGCCAGAAAAGCCGGGATCCTGACCCTGATTGATGGGGCTCACGCGCCGGGGCAAATTCCGCTGAACTTATCCCGGCTGGGGGCCGATTTTTACACCGGCAACTGCCACAAATGGCTTCTGGCCCCCAAGGGTTCCGCTTTCCTTCATGTCCAGCCAGAACGTCAGCAGCTGATCGAACCTCTGATTGTCTCCTGGGGCTGGGGGGAGAACTGCCCTTACGACACCGGTTCCCGCTTCGTCAACTTGCTGGAATGGCGCGGGACCCGTGATCCCGCCGCCTGCCTCAGCGTGTCGGCAGCGGTAAAGTTTCAAAAAGAACATCACTGGGATGAAGTCCGGGAGAGATGCCATCAACTGCTGGTACAAACGCTGGACCAGATCAGGGACCTCACCGGCCTTCCCTCCCTTTACGGCGAAAACACCGACCTGTTCCGGCAGATGGCTGCCGTCCAGCTACCCCCGCTGGCTGATCCCCGGAGATTTCAAGAGCACCTTTACAACAGGTACCGCATAGAGGTTCCCCTCATCGAGTGGGGAGGAAAAAACCTGCTGCGCATCTCAATTCAGGGTTATAATCAGCCCTCGGACCTGGAGGCTTTGCTGGAAGCGCTGGACCGCTCGCTTCCTTCCTTCACCAGTTGAAAATAACCGGCGGATTTCAAGCCAACCAATGAGAAAACCAGCCGGGTGAAGGCATAAATTTCCAGAGAAAAAGGTAAATAACCCCCGTAGCCCAGAAGAGGCATTTCAAAAAGATGCCCAAAGTCAACATAGGGCACCGAGTAGACCCACTTCGGGTAAGAATAAAAATTCCACATCTCCCAGAAAAAACCGGTGATCAACACGCCCAGGAACAGCGCTCCCAGCGGGCGCCAGTCCCCTTTTTCCGTCCAGGAAACCAGGGTGGTGTGACCCAGCCAGCGGTTGACCGGCTCCAGGATGAAATACACGGAAAGCCAGACCAGGGGGAAAAAATACCGCGGCCAGAGCAGCATAGCGGCCAGGCTCACCCAGCCCAGCAGGAAAACGGCCGCCTCCTGCACCCTCCCCGGGGCAAACACCGGCCCCTTTTTCCAGGAGGACCAGATGTCAAAAGTCCCGGCTAATTCTGCGCTTCCCAGCACTGCCGGAATCACGGTGGAAAAACTCAGGCTGGCCATCAGTCCGTATTCCAGCGGCGAGTAAGTGTCCCTGCCCAGGTAAAACCAGTTCTGCAGGCGGACGTTCAGGGCTTCAAACAGCCACCACAGCGGAATTGAGATCAGAAACAGGGCCAGATACTTTTTCCTGCTCCGGGAGTAGAGCGAACTGCCCTTCCGCAGGAAGACCAGGCTGTCAACCACCAGACAGTAACCCAGCCAGAGGGGAAAAAACCCCCACTGGGTCAAAACCGGGGGTCCCAGCCAGTTCAGCGGCCAGAACACCAGGATCAGGGCTAAACCCAACCAGCCCCGCAGGGGAACCTGCTCAAGGAAACTTTTCATTTTTTCCCTTCCGGCAGCTGGTAAAGTTCGATTAACACTCCTCCTGTGCTCCGGGGATGGAGGAAAGCCAGCTGCCGCCCGTCGTCCATCCTCTGGGGAACCTCGTCAATCAAACGGACCCCCTGCTCTGATAACTGGTGTAGTTTGACTTGAACATCCTCCACCTCCAGGCAGAGGTGGTGCAGACCCGGCCCTCGCTCGCGGAGAAACCGGGCAATTCCCGAATCAGATCCGACAGGTTCTACCAGTTCAATCTTGCTGTCCCCCAGCGGCAGCATGGCGATTCGGACCGCCATGCTTTCCACGGTTTCGATATGATCCAGATTGAGGCCCAGCTTTCCCTCCCAGAAACTCAGTGACTCCTCCAGGTTTTCCACCACCACCGCGACGTGATTGATCCCTATCATATCCATCATCTTCTTTCTCCACGGGAAACTTTCTGCAGTAAATAGTTCCTCTTTTCCTCCGGTTTACAGCCCAACGGTCCGAGGAATTCATTTTCCCCGGGATCCTACCCCGGCCGGTACTCGCCCCACTCCTCCCGGAGGGCGCCGATAATTTCTCCCAGGGTGGCTTCAGCCTCCACACACTCTATGATGCCGGGCAGGAGGTTATCACTGCCCCGGGCAGTGGTTTTCAGCTCATCCAGCAGCTGTTGAACCCGGGAATGATCCCGCCGCTCCCGGAGCCGGGCCAACTTTCGCTTCTGGTTCGCTTCCTGGTCAGGATCAACTTTTAACATTTCCAGGTCCAATTCTTCATCCTGGGAATAAGCGTTTACTCCCACCTGGAGGATTTCTTTTTCCTCCAGGGCCCGCTGCTGACGGTAGGCTGATTCTTGAATCTCAGCCTGAATATAACCGTTCTCCACTGCTTGCAGCGCCCCGCCCTGGCGGTCGATCTCAGCAAGGTATTCCCTGGCTGCGTGCTCGATTTCTCCCGTCAGCTTCTCAATCAGGTAGGACCCTCCCAGCGGGTCTACAGTGTTCGCCACGCCCGATTCATGGGCGATGATCTGCTGGGTGCGCAGGGCGATCTGGACCGCTTTTTCGGTGGGCAGCCCGATCGCTTCGTCCATGCTGTTGGTGTGCAGCGACTGGGTGCCTCCCAGCACCGCTGCCAGGGCCTGCAGGGCGACCCGGACGATATTATTGTGCGGCTGCTGGGCGGTGAGGGCAGATCCGGCGGTCTGGGTGTGAAACCGGAGCGCCAGGGAGCGGGGATCCTGGGCGCCGAAGCGCTCTTTCATCAGACTCGCCCACAGCCGCCTGGCTGCCCGGAATTTTGCCGCCTCTTCCAGAAAATCATTATGGGCGTTGAAAAAGAACGACAGGCGGCCGGCAAAATCATCCAGCGCCAGCCCTCTATCCAGGGCCGCCTGCACGTAGGCGATGCCGTTGGCCAGGGTGAAAGCCACTTCCTGGACCGCGGTGGACCCCGCTTCGCGAATGTGATAGCCGGAAATACTGATCGTGTTCCAGCGGGGAACCTCTTCCTGGCAGTAAGCAAACAAATCCGTGATCAACCTCATGGAGGGGCGGGGCGGAAAAATATACGTGCCGCGGGCGATATATTCTTTGAGGATGTCATTCTGGACTGTGCCCCGTAAAGCGGAAGGGTCCACCCCCTGTCTTCTGGCTACCACAACATACATCGCCAGCAGTACGGCTGCCGGAGCGTTGATGGTCATGCTGGTGGAAACCTGGTCGAGTGGAATATCCGCAAACAATGTCTCCATATCCTGGAGGGAAGCAATCGAAACCCCCACCCGGCCCACCTCACCCGCGGCCAGCGGATGATCGGGGTCGTAACCGATCTGGGTGGGCAGGTCAAAAGCCACCGACAGGCCGGTTTGTCCCTGATCCAGCAGGTAACGGAAGCGGCGGTTGGTCTCCTCCGCGCTGGAAAATCCGGCATACTGGCGCATGGTCCACAGCCGGCCGCGGTACATGGTGGGATAAATCCCCCGGGTAAAGGGATATTCCCCCGGGAATCCCAGCCGCCGCTCCTGCTGACGATAATCTTCATCAGGCGCTGCCGTCCGGGGCAGGAGGATATCACTGGCCGTGGTAAATTCTTCTTGCCGTTCCGGAAATCGTTCGCGGTCCGGGGGTTGTTTGGTATCCTTCCCCGGGATTTGACCCTCTTTTTTGACCATAGAACTTTCCTCGCCGATGACCTCGTTTTTCAGTATAACCGATTCTGGGGCTGCCCTCCAGGAGAGATTGGGGAATAGGGCTGATTAAATATAAATCTAATCTTTCTGCCGGGGCTGCAGAGTATAATACCTGCAAAGATTCTGACCAGTGCTCAGCAGAGGATAAGCAATCATGGAAACCAAAACCAAACGTGTCCAGTTAGATTGGCTGCGCTCCCGGATGTTCGTGGGCACAGATCACCTGGGAAATTCGGTGAGCATCGGCTATCTGCGGGAAGATGAGCCGGAAGGACAAGGGATAAACCCCTCGGATATGCTGCTGCTTTCCGCCGCCGCTTGTTCCGCTTATGACGTCGTTCAGATCCTGGAAAAAGCCCAGGAGCCGCTGGAGGATCTGCAGATTGAAGTGTCCGCCGAGCAGAGCCAGGAACAGCCCTATCCTTATGTCTCCCTCCACTTCAACTACCGGGTGAAGGGTAAGGTGAACCCCGAGCGCATGCAGCGCGCCATGCAGCTTTCCGAGGACAAATACTGTTCCGTCTTGGCCACCCTCAAACCGGGACTGACCTTTTCCAGTGAGTTTGAGATCGAAGCCTAAAGCATTTGCAAAGGAACCCAAGCGGAGGGATGATCCGGTTCTGTTGAAAACAATCCCGTCCCCATTCTCCCGGACATTCTCCCGGAGATGCGTTGACACCCCTTTTTGCCTTTTGGTATAATTTCCCCGCAGAAATACCGGGGCCGCTAGCTCAACTGGCAGAGCAACTGACTCTTAATCAGTAGGTTACAGGTTCGATTCCTGTGCGGCTCATTCCCCCTTTACCCGCCTCCCGGCGGGTTTTAATTTTACGGTGCAGTCCAAAAGGAAAAAGTCTCAGCCTGGCGCCAGCACGCTGCCGTTGATCAAAATGGATATTATCCCGAATTCTCATTTTCAGCGATAGCAGGTCTGTTCCCGGAACTAAAGAATGTTGCCGGTCCAGATTTTCATTTTACTTTCAATAAGCACTCCTTCAGCTATGAGAAAAAAATATTGAAGACCTGATTGGTGATCAACTAAACTAATGAGTTATTACCCTGACAATAATTACTAACGGGGTTTTACTCTTTTTTTCCTCCCCCTTTGAGCGTTCCATCTTGACCGTTCAACCCGTCTTTAAAGGCTCGAATCCCCTTCCCCATCTCTCCAAACACCTTACTAATCCTGCCCACACCAAACAGCAAGATGACGATTATCAGAATGATTACCAGCTCAGTGGGACCTAAACCGAACATAACTTTCTCCTTTTAACTTTTCAATTTCTACTAGGTAATTAATTATAATTGGTATCCAATTACTTAGCCCAGCTTCTCAAGAGCTTTTTGAATAACCTGAAAACTTCATCCTCCAGGCAAACAGGTAGGTTATTCCAAAGTCAACAACCAGATGCAGGTCCAACCCAATGTATAAATAAGCGAGAAGTTGGTTCGATTAAACACCAGTGATTTAGTTCTATGTCCTTGGCTGAAGTCCCCAAATAATCCTAAAGACTTTAGCTTAGCTCCGCCAACAGGAGGCGTGCTTTTTCAGCGTTTTCTTCCAGGTTTGCCGATTTCATAGATCCTAACAGCCTTGCGGGCTTGTTCCCTCGCTTTTTTGTTCTTGCCGAGTTCTTGATAAGCAAATGCCAACATAGACCGCTGCTCCCCTTCCACCTCGGAGAGATTGTTGCTTTCCGCCAAGGCTATTGCCTTAGAATGATGGTCAACAGCCCTATTCAAATTACCTTGTTCCGCCTGGACGTATCCCAAACGGCCTTCCAAATAAGCTTCGTAATCTAATTTCTCCAAATCTCTGGCCTCTTTCAGTGCATCCTGATAGATCTCCAGAGCTCGATCTGAAGCCCCGGATGCCAGAAAAGAATTTCCCAGATTCATTAAAAATTCCACCTCGTGTTCTCGATCCTCCATGAATTGGGCTTTGCTGATCGCTTCCGAGATCATTTCCCGAGCTTCCTCAATTTTACCTTCCCGGTAATACGCATTGATGATCGCTTTTAGAAAGTCAAAGACCTTTTTGTTTTCCTGTTTGTCTAGCAGTTCCAAGGCAACGGCCGCAAATTTGAAGACCTCTTGATTCCTTTCTAGACGGTCATAACATCGGACCATTTTATCAAGGACACCGATGATTTTTTCTTGATCATCTTGTTCCTCATAATAGGGATATATTTCTTGAAATAAATTCAACGCTTCTTGATACTCTCCCTGCCATTCCAAAACAGAGCCCAGGTTGCCTGTAAAGCCCATTTCAGCTTCTTGCTCGCCCAATTGTCCAGCCAGCGAGATCGCTTGGCGATAATTTCTTTCTGCTTCCCCCAGTGAAGATACAGAAATACTGAGGTCAGCCAAAGCTCCTTTTACCCTCATCAAGCGGTGTTTGTCTTCTATCTTTTGGGCTAATTTCTCCGCTTGTTGAAAGCGCTGAAATGCTTCTTCATGTTTCCCCGAATCCATTAATATTTGGCCTTGGGTGGCAACTGCGTCGCATTCGACGTACGGATTCTCCTCTTCCTGGGCAATATTAAGCATTTTTTTGGTCGTCCGGAAGGCATCGGGGAGGCGATTTACCTCCTGATAAACCAAAGATCTTAAGCCTAACCCATGAGCTAAAACCTTGATATCTAAACCTTCCTTCCCCGCGACTGCCTCAGCCTTATCAAAATATTCTATGCCTTCTTCCCACCTATTGTTCAGAGAAAGAGCATAGGCATAATTTGCCAAAGCCAGGCTCAGTTTTTCTGAATCTTCAGATTCTTGAGCGCGTTCAAGATCCTCTTCACATTGGAGGAGGTACTTTCTATTACGAGCAGTTTCATTCATAACAATTATCCTTTAGTCCCTTTTTGATATATCCATAATGCAGGGATAATCAAGCAAATTTATCCAATCCCCAATTTTTAATCAGCAGTTGCTATTATACGATACATTTCCCAAGTTTAATTTACAACGAAAGTCAGGGATTAGAGTAGTATATAAAATGGGAAAAGACCCTCTTTCGGGAGGAAGAAACAAGATGGGAATTATTCTCAATCCACAAACCGGGACCAGTATTCTTGGAGCCAGGCAAGGATAAACTCGGCCTGGCGGATGCGGAATTCATATACCCATGACAGGAAGGGATCTTTCTCCTTTTCCTTTTCCCCCTTCCATTCTTGAATCATGTGCTGGAAAATACTTTCCTGGGATCTAATCAGCTCTTCAATGCCGGGCAGTTCCAACAGGGTGTAAAAACGAAGTTTAGCGATCAACTCTACTCGCACGGCCCGCATCGATGGAACCGGTTTTTCTAACCATTTCAAAAATTCTTTCCGTCCTATTGGCGTAAGATGGTACACCTTCCGATCCGGTCGTTTATCCTGGAGTTCCGTTTCTGAACGCAGCCAACCTTTCTCTTCCAGTTTGTTCAAGGTGACATATAGCTTGGTCTGGCCTGCCTTCCATATCATTTGGAAGGCATCCTCTAAGGTCTGATCAAGTTGATACCCATGAGCAGGTTCTTTCATCAGCAACCCTAATGCCAGATACCGGAGAGGATACGTTCCAAATCCCGCAGTTTTTGTGTTAGTCACTTTTCACCTTGTTTTGTTATTTCGAAGTGCTTGTTCCCATTATATCCCAGACCGGAATCCTAATGGAAGATTTACACCCTAAGGCTCAAAGATATCATCCCTTCTTGAATATTTTGGCCCAAGAAATACCTAAAAAGGAGTCGTTATTGTATAATCTCCATTCGGATCCCAAATATTCTAGCCGCAGTTTCATGCCAATTGGGTAAGGAGATTTATGAAGAAATCATCCATACAAATCCATTCCTTCCTGTTTTGCCTGACGTGGTCATGCCTTTTACTTTTTCTTTCATCCTGTGCGGCGCCATCCACCCAACCCGTGGTCAATACCAGCACAGACATGGCATTGATCCCTGCAGGCGAATTCGAAATGAAGATCTGGGATGAAATGGAAAACGAAAGCACCTTGCGGACCGTATATCTAGATGATTTCTATCTGGACAAATATGAGGTAACCAACCGACGCTATGCCCAGTGTGTGCAAGAAGGAGCCTGTCTCCCTCCTGTCAACGACATGAAATACAGCAAGAATAAATATAGTGATCATCCAGTCATCTTCATCACTCGGGAAATGGCATCCTCTTACTGCGCCTGGCGTGAAGCGCGGCTGCCCACAAAAGCGGAATGGGAAAAAGCCGCCCAGGACGAATTGGAAGAGGTTGACTATTACTGGGGTGAAGAAAGCCCTGTTTGCCAGACAGGAGCACGCCTGGCCCGCGGGATAGAAACAGAGACAAACTTTGACCCGGAAACCAAACCGGTCGGTTCCACAGAACCCAATATTTTTGGTCTCTATGAAATGACCGGCGGGATGTGGGAATGGATCGAGGATTCAAAAGAAACAAAAATCTATAAAAACCCCCCCGATGTAGTTAGCTTCCTCCGTATGAGCCGGTGGAGCGGCTATGGTCCTGTTTACCAGCGGTTTTTGTGCAGTTTCCGCTGTGCTTATTCGCCGGACGGAGAATAGTTAACAAAATGACATAACCTTTATTTTCCCTATCTGAAATTGACTTTACTTCTCCTGGACTAACTATTGGATTTGTAAGATAATTACAATTGTGACTGATGTTCAGGAAAAATTACACATATATCATCCAGAATTGTGAGATAAAATAGAGGTACAGTGAAATTGACGATGACCTCCAACCCCTTTTCCCTTTATCTTATCTCAAAGTAACCTCTGCCATTATAAAACAGCTTCTAAGCACATAAGACCAAACAACATCACCCCACCAAAAGGAGGATGTGCAAAATTTTAAGTTTGCACCATTTATGGCCACTAAACAACAAATAAAAAAAATGCTTTCCCAGGTCGTCGATCCGGAATTAGGCAAAAACATCGTCGAAGCAGGGATGGTGCGAAATATCCAGATTGAGAAGGGGAAAGTACACATCACGTTGGCCCTGACCACAAAGGATTGTCCGGTCAAGGGGCGGTTACATCAAGAGACCAAAGCCGCAGCCCAAGCAGTAACTGGAGTGGAGTCGGTGACCGTAGAGCTCACCACCATGACCCGGGAAGAGCGCTTGAAACTGCAGAATTCCTTATCTCCATCAATGAGCATGAACCGCGTGGGAAAAATGGTCGCTGTGATGAGCGGCAAAGGGGGGTCGGAAAATCCTCTTTGACCGCGCTTCTGGCGTCAGCTCTCCAACGGCAAGGTTTACAGGTCGGTGTGCTTGATGCAGACGTAACAGGTCCAAGTATCCCCAAAATGTTCGGGATTTCAGGACCAGTCAGCGGCACCCCCATGGGCATCGTTCCCATTAAAACTCAATCCGGCATAAAAGTCATCTCATCCAATCTGATGTTACCCGAAGAGGACATGGCCGTGATTTGGCGAGGCCCAATTTTGGGTAATACCATCAAACAATTTTGGACCGATGTCGCTTGGGGAAAACTAGATTATTTACTTTTTGACCTTCCTCCCGGAACCTCTGACGCCACACTAACCGTGATGCAGGCTATGCCTATAGATGGCGTAGTGATGGTTACCACTCCGCAAAGCCTATCTTCGATGGTGGTCAGAAAAACGGTCAACATGTCGCAGGAACTCGAGACACCAATTTTGGGCATTATCGAAAATATGAGCTACTTCATCGCGCCCGACACAGGAAACAAATATCTGATCTTCGGCCCCAGTCACTCTCAAGAAATCGCGGACCTGGCTGAAGCTCCCCTGTTGGGTCAATTACCCATTGATCCTGAATTATCCCGGCTGGCCGATGCGGGAAAAATTGAGACTTACGAGGATAAAGCCTGTGCTGAACTGGCACAATCCTTCATCAAAGCTGTCCCTATCACAGAGCCAACCCACTCTATTCCCTGGATGAAAGGCAAAATCAAATAATTTAAATGGTTTTCTTTCCTTATTTGTAGAACTGGAGACATCTTGGATATAAAACTTCGAACTTCACAATCTGGCCTAAATTTCCATCTGCCTGATATGAACTTGAGCAAAGATGAACTGACCATCCTCAGTGAGGTTTGTTTAAGTTCTACCCATATGTTAGATGTAGAAGACATCTTGTCCCTAATTCGGGAAACAGTGATCGATAAACTTGGCATGTCTGTAGCCTCGGTCTATTTACAGGATCCGAAAACAAGACAGTATACATTACAAGCTGCTTATGGCCTTTCAGAAAAACAAAAAGGAAATTGATCGGCGGCGCCGAGCTGGTTATGACATCACCAAAGAAGTGATCCAAACCAATCAGAGGGTCTACATCCCAGATATGTCTACAGATCCTCGTTTTGAGGGAATATGGGAGAATTTGAAAGGCCGTTCCTATCTGAAGTTGCCCCTTATATCCCGAGGAACCCTTGTCGGCGTGCTGGGAATCGTAGCTCCCCCCAATCAATCCATTTCTTCCCGTTCTGTTGAATTTCTAAAAGTGATCGGTAATGTCTTCGGCATTGCTATCGATAATGCGCTCCTCTTTGCCCATACCATTCGGGGGGAACAGCGAGCCCAATCCCTCTATCAGCTGGGATTAAAAGTGACCTCTTCCCTCACAGTAAACAGCGTCCTGGAAAATGTTGCCGAATCCTCTCGCGAGTTGATGGAGGCTGATATCGGATTGGTAGTCTTGGTAGATACAGAATCAAATCAAATGGTGATGGAAGCCATTGCAGGCAGGGTAACTGACTTAATTCCCAGGTTTCATAAAATATCCAAAAACCATCTTCCCTGGCAAGAACTGATCACAGGACAACCCCTGATTTACAACAGGCAATCTTCCCACCAACATCAGCTTTACACAAACCAGTTCCTGGAAAAGGAAGATGTGCAGTCGTACCTGGCGGTCCCTTTGATGCAGAGATCAGTTTTCCTGGGACTGCTTGTCCTCATGTACCGCCATCCCCAGCACTTTACGCAAAGTGACATCAACACGGTTTTTCGACTCACTCACCAAATCGTCTTGTCCGTCGAAAATGCCCAGCTTTACCATCAGCTTCACCACCTGGCAGTCTTTGAAGAACGTGATCGTTTATCCCGCAAACTTCATGATGACTTATCACAAACCCTGGGGTACTTAAAGATCAAAGCATCAATGACCGAGGATCTTCTGGAAAATGGAAACCTCGCCAAAGCCAGTGACAGCTTAAAACAAGTAAAAAAGGTCTGCGAGGTTTTATACACAAATGTCCGCGAAGAAATTTTTAACCTGCGTACCCACGTCCAAGAGCAGCAGGGGTTTTTCAATGCGCTGAGAGAATACCTTTCAAAATACCGCACCCATTATGGGTTAGAGGTAGATCTCATGGTTGAAAAAGAATGCCTCCTGAACATTACCCCCCAAGTCTCCTGTCAGTTAATGCCCATTATCCAAGAAGCTCTGTCCAACGTGAGAAAGCATTCCCAGGCGAGCAAGGTATATCTTTACTGCTCACAAAAAGATGATCGAATCTGCATCCTAATCGAGGATAACGGGGATGGGTTTCATCCCTCTCAGGTAGTTGAAAGTGGGGAAAATTTTGGTATACAAATTATGCGAGAACGCGCGGAATCTATCGGCGGCAGCCTGAGTCTAAAATCGAAACCTGGTCAAGGCACCAAGGTGATAATCAACACTCCGATGAAAATTCAAAATTAACAAGAAGGATACCATTATGCGCATTCTATTGGTTGATGACCATGCCTTATTCCGAATGGGCGTAAAAGAACAATTAGCCCTAAAAGATGAGTTTCAGGTAGTGGGACAGGCCAGTAATGGCCAGGAAGCGATCCAGGCAGCTCGCGAATTGAAACCTGATGTCATCCTGATGGATATTCACATGCCTGAATGCGACGGTCTGGAGGCCACCCGTCAAATTAAACAGGAAATTCCGGAGATAAAAATTATCATCCTGACAGTGGCCGACGAAGATGAATGTCTTTTTGAAGCCATAAAAAGCGGCGCCGAAGGATACATTTTAAAAAATATGGAACCCGTCCAATTATATGCGTTCCTCCACGCGATTAACCGGGGCGAAGCGCCCCTCTCCGGTCCCATTGCTTCCAAAATTCTGCACGAATTCCATGATCTGGAAACAGATCAAAAACAACAAACGGAAGCCCCTGATTTCTTAACAGAAAGAGAGATCAGTGTCTTAGAACTGGTTGTGGAGGGTTTAACTAACAAAGAGATTGCCGCTCAGCTCCACATTTCAAATAATACTGTCAAAATTCATTTACGGAACATTCTGGATAAATTACACCTTGATAACCGCACCCAGGCTGCTGTGCATGCCGTCCGTAAAGGACTTTTGGACTAATCTCAGTAAACTTTTCAATCGAACATACAGCCAAATCTATATTTATATTTTAAGTAGCCCAGATGGGTGATTTTGAATTATCCATTTGGGCTGTATTTTATCATCCACCTTAGCATAGCGGGGAGAGAGAAACTACACTATATTTAAAGCATGTCCCCCACACAGGAAAGGACAAATTATTCCCTTACCCAAAAGCAGCCACAAAACCTATTTTTACAAGAAAGGAGAAAAATATAAAAAAAACTTAAAACGAATGAAAAGAAACTTGTTATCCGCATTGATGAAGTCCATACAGGCATCTGAAGGAGTCTAAGATGGCAGAAGTTGAGAGAAGAGACAAAAAACCAGAACCAACAGAAGAACCAAAGCAAAATGGTGAGGGTTTAAGTCGTAGAGAGTTCCTGCTTGCTGGTGGATCAGGAATTAGCGGCCTAGTGATAGGCGGCGTTATCGGCCGAGAAGTTCTCGGGAAAGAAGCACTCCCAAAAGGGGTCGAAGTAGCCCCAGCTGAGGAAGAAGCCGCGGAGGAACCTCAATATAAAACAGGGCACACTTTGGTCTTTGACCCCTACCAATGCACGGGCTGCATGATCTGTGCTACAGCCTGTGCTGAAAAATACTCGGAATTCCTCTTCCCTGAGGAAACAAGCAACACAGTGAACCTGGAATTCGCCAGGATCAGACCAATGCGTTTTCAGTATGTAGACGTTGTCAACGTTTGTTCATACTGCGAATTAGTAGAATGGGCAGAAGGATCGAAGAAACACCCCTGTGCTGAGGTTTGCCCCGAGGACGCAATCTATACTGTTCCCGAAGGGGAAGGTGAAGAGGGATACTACGGCATGGGTTACAAATGGATTGACCGCGACGCCTGTTTAGGCGCGGACAAATGCTGGCGCTGCGCAGAGATTTGCGAGGATCAATTCTCCAGTGGTATATCTTTTGATCCCATTGAGAAGAAAGCCCAATCCTGCAGTCGCTGCGGCGGTGACCCAGAATGTGTCAAGGTCTGCCCCGAACCCCAAGCTTTACAGTGGGTACCCATAGGTCGAAATGGGCGTTACTTTGCTCATCAACCCACGGCATACGCCGAATTGCTGTACCGCAAGATGTATAACACGAGGAGGAGTTTATAATGGCCGACTTATATGGAATGTCTGGAAAAATTGCACGAGTCGACCTTACGAGTCGCACTGTCTCCGTCATTGAGCCCGAAGAGGAAGTCTACCGAAAATTTTTGGGTGGGTCTGCATTAGGCGCTTACTTCCTTATCAAAGAGGGTATCCTTGATCCCAAGGTAGACCCCCTTGGTCCGGATAACATGTTCCAAATTATGATTGGACCTGTTACCGGTGCTGGAGCCAACCCGCGCTCTGTATCCGTTACCAAAAGCCCCTACAACTTCTTCTGCTCGTCCAACTGTGGTGGGCATGGAGGAGCAGAGTTGAAGATGGCCGGATGGGATGGTATCCAGGTAGTCGGTAAGGCAGATAAACCCGTTTATATCTCCGTTGTTGACGATAACATTGAAATCCGCGATGCCAGCCATCTATGGGGCGTGGGAGTGGAAGAAGCCGAAATAATCATGAAGAAGGAAGTTTTGGCTGAATTGGAATCCCGGGAAGGTATGATCCGCGATGCGGACCTGACTCCTGAATGGGCAGAAATGCGCCCCCCCAAACGCGAAGGGCTGCATGAAAAACGCCTGGCTCACGTATGGTTGATAGGTCCCGGCGGCGAAAACCTGGTTTGGTACGCCTCCACATTGACCGAAGGCGCACGGGCGCACGGGCGTTGGGGTGATGGCGCTGTCGCTGGATCCAAGAACCTGAAAGGCATCGTGGTCCGCGGCACCAAAGGCCATAAATTGGCTGATAAGAAAACATACCTGGATTTGATTAAAAATGTCCAGGCATCAGAGCGTCAAAGCTACTTCTGGCGCTCCTATGGCACCGCGGGAATTGGTGCCCGATCTGCCTACATTGAAGATGCCTTCCCCATTCGCAACTGGCAATGGTGCTCCTGGGCTGATCCCAACGTAAAAGCCATCACCGGACCGTTTATGGACACAGTAAGTTTCATCCGTAAGTCAGCTTGCCAGGGCTGTGTCCTGCACTGCCTGTATCCTGTGGAAGTTACCAGTGAAGATGCCCTGATGGACCGCACCCTGACTGATATGCCAGACTGGGAGGCCATGGGCATGGTGGGCGGCAACCTGGGTTTCATGGAGATGGAAGGAACTACACCCAGTGACCCCTTCACCGGTGATCACAATGATCAGGCCGAACATCTCGCAAAGCTGCAGTTCACTACCTTTATCCATGACAATTATGGGTTGGATTTCATTGAGGGCGGGAACAACCTGGCCCTGGTAATGGAACTCTACCAGCGGGAATTGATCACTGCAGACGATCTTGACGGCCTTGAAATGGAATGGGGCAATGTTCACGCCATCGATGAACTGGTTCATAAGATCACTTACCGGGAAGGGATTGGCGACAAGCTTGCCCAAGGCACGTATGAAACCGCAAAATACTTCGCCGAGCTGAAAGGCAAGGACGAGATAATGGATTACGCCATGACTACGCATCGTTACGGGCAACCAGCCCATGACGTTCGCAGTCCAGCTGACAAAAATGCTATGGAATACGTCACCGTTAACCACCCTTGTTCACACACCGGCGGCGGTACAGGTGGCTTTAAGGAAGGAGATTGGGAAGCAGCCATCGCAGGACAAAATGGCGCTTCGGCAACCAACTCCCTATCCATCTGCACCTTCGCCAGCGGAAACTGGGGTGGCTTTACCTTAGACATCCTTAAGGCTGCTACCGGGTGGGATGACTTCACAGAGGAGGATCTCAATGCGGTCGGTGCCCGAGAATATGCACTCTCCCGCATCTTTGACATCCACACTCAACAACTCACCGATCCCAAAGAAGAATGGGACAAACAGGTTCCCCAACGCTGGTTCAATGATCCCCTGCCCACCGGACCACACAAAGGAGCCGTGGCCTACGAGGGTAACCCCAACAAACTCTTTGATGAAGATCTGCCAGCCTATTGGGCTGCGAGAGGATGGACAGAGGATAAAGGGATCCCAACCTTAGAAACCCTGAAAGAATTAGGGATTGATGACATCGCTGCTGAGTACGCAGCAAAACATCTCTAACCCTTGAGGGTGACAGCTAGTGTTTCGAAGCCCCAACTGAGTGATACGTTATTTGGTTGGGGCCTTTGTTCTAACTAAAAATGGAGAGAATATCCCTGGACCTAATGTGGGACAGCTGAATAAACAAAAATAAGGCTTTACTGTATCTCCGTTCCGGAACAAATCAACCGGAATTTTAGGGGTTGTCATTTAACCTTTTCAAAGGAATCCACTACTGATGGTAACCGAAGTGAACAAAACGAATAAGTCAGATGAAGATTTAACACCTTCATACGAAAAGCTCTTTCAGCGTAATTATGGCGTTCTAAACCCAGAACAACAAAACCGCATACGAGAAACCAAAGTTGTTATCGTTGGCTGCGGCGGGATTGGCGGCGTGATCGCCATGGCTTTGGCCAGAAGCGGCCTGGAAAAGTTTGTGCTTTATGATGGTGATGTTTTCCACCCTTCCAACATAAACCGGCAATTGGAATGTTTCTTCAACACCTTTGGAGAAAATAAAGCCAGAGCAACCCATAAAGCCCTACTTAAAGTCAATCCAGAAATCCAAGCAGAGGTTTACGAGTACTACCTAAAGCCCCAGGATATCGATAAAGCCATCAGCCAGGGGGACATCATCCTCCCTGTCGCTGACGAATGGCCCCTGAGTATCCATATGCTTGACCGGGCGATAGATCTCGGGAAACCAGCCATACTGTCTTATCCTGTCGGCGCCTTAGCTCGGGTGAGCACCTTCCTCCCCGGTGGACCATACAGCTCGGAATGTCTGGTCATGCCCTACCGCGCCAATTATCAAACACTGAAAGAATTTATGGAAGATCCTGCAAATCGGCAGATCTTATTCTATTATAAATCCGCCGGCGCCTGGCGGGATAAATGGTTTAAGAAATGGTGTCAGGGTCAACGGCCCCACGCGCAGCTATGCGGGCCGGTGTGGATCGCCGGGACATTAGCCGCCATGGAGGTCATCAAGTTAGCCACCGGAAAGTGGAAACCAGTAACAGCTCCCCGGCATTGGTACATCACTCCCACCGAAGCCCGAATTAAGAAATTCAGTCTAGCCCGGCGCTTGCTGTCACGATCCACCCAGTATCCATGGGGAAAAGAACTGCTGGTGGCCCTGGCTGATCGGCCGTGGTTGGTCAAACTTTTCACGCGAGCGATCGGATAACAGGAGGTTATTAGACATTGTCTGAGAGAAAAGAATTATTCAGTTTCAATTATTTAGCCTTACTGGCAGTAATATTAATGGCACTATCTATGTTAATGCCTTGGTGGAGTTTTCAACTAGAAGGATCTCCACAAACTGATATCTATCCCTACCTGATCGATGGCCCGGGAAGTGAGTTTATCGGTTACAAACGCAGCCCGCAGATGGAAATCCTGACCGGCCTGCTAATCGGTTGTATAAGCTTTGCTCTTGCAGCCAGCATTTTGGATGGACTGGCCTCTAAAATCCTATTGGGAATCTCAGGTTTGTTCACGCTGCTTGGCACATGGCGGTTAATCGCCCGGGTCGCTGGGGTAGCTGCCCGATTTGATGTTCCCCTGCAAGGGCAAGGTATAGCTTCTGAAAGCGGTTTTGCTCAAATTCCAATCTGGACCCAGCTGCGGATGGGTACTTATTTAATCATCGCCGGAGCTGTGCTCGCAATCCTGGCTGCAATTCTGCATTCCAGGACCCGGATCATTGTTTGGAAGTAGGTGGCTAACGATGAATCCAAGGTTTATGAACCACTATCCAAGGAGCAAATATGAAAAAAAACATTATTCTTAATCTATTGCTGGGAATATTATTGACAATCATTGTAGGCTGCAGCCAGGCGGCCCCACCCCAACCTACCGCCCATCCCGGGGAATCTATCCTAAACAACAAATGTGTTCAATGTCATGATATTTCCCGAGTCAAAAATTATCAAAGTGACCGCGAAGGATGGGCAATGACAGTAGATCGTATGGTTTTACTGGGTGTAGAGTTGTCTGATGAACAATATGAACATCTCGTGGATTATCTAGCTCTCAAGTATCCCTTGGATTAATCTAAAGATGAGCGAACAACCGGAAGAATCCATTAATAGCCTGATTGAGATGTTGCTGAACCAACAAGTCAGCAGAGGAAAATTTTTGCGTTTGGTCACCCTGCTGGGCTTTTCGGTTGGCACAGCAGAATTCTTGGGAGGCTGCACTCCCCGCCGCAACGATCAAATACTGGGTGATCCAATGGAATGCGTGTATGAAGTGGATTACATCACCACCACGCCAGAAAAACGGGCAGAAACATTTCCCACCACTGAAGATGACTTACAGAAACAACCTACAGAAACACCAAGACCTCAAGTTATCCGCTGGTACTGCTCATCTTGTGGGAGAAACTTTCCCACTTTACAAGATTACCAAAAGGCATGCAGCTAAAGAACACGCCTGGCGTTTACCAGACACTAAACAGGTAAATGAACCCACTTACGCCCAATATCTGACTGACAAGATCAAGCCATTCAACGAGAAGAATACGGTTTTCTCCCGCACCTTGTGGGATGAAGAGTACCAGGAAAAATTAAAAGAATATGCTGCCAAAGCACCCCCGTTGGATCAAGAGGCAATAGAAGGTCAGGCGCTCGTTGCTGGATCGATTTATGTGGACGACACAGCCGGTTCACTGCACCCCAATTACTACGGCTATTTTGGCCACATTCACGGCGCCGGCGGTCTTTACAGCTGGGACGATCCGGTCAGCGACGTCAATTACCAGGTTTCAAACCGGAAAAAAATGACCCAGAGGATCAAGGAAGCAGCTCGTTTTTACGGCGCCAACCTGATAGGGATCACCAAGATAGACTCCAAGTGGATTTATTCTCCCTATTTTGAACGGAACACTGGCGATTCTGGTAAAAACGAGATCAACTACAAGTACGCCATCGTCATGGGCATTGAAATGGAGTGGGAAGAAATCAACACCTCCCCCGACTATGAAGCTAGCGCAGCCACAGCGTTAGCCTACTCACAAATGGCAGAGCTTTCCTCCTCATTGGCAAAATACATCCGTTCTTTGGGTTACCGGGCTGTACCGTGTGGGAATGATACGGCTCAGAGTATTCCTCTGGCCATCGACGCTGGTTTAGGTGAATTAGGCCGAAATGGGTTGTTACTCACCCCTGAATATGGGCCCCGGCAGCGAATCTGTAAGGTGCTTACAGATCTACCCTTGGTACCTGATAAACCAGTTGATTTTGGCCTTCAGGATTTTTGTGAGTCATGTCATGCCTGCGCCGCCGCTTGCCCGGTGGATGCCATCCGCTTTGAAGAAAGGACAACAGAACGAACATCCATCTCCAACCGCCCCGGAATTTTGCGCTGGCCAGTCAACGTTTCCCGTTGTTACTTATTCTGGCAAGAAAATGGTCACGACTGTTCGAACTGTATAGCATCCTGTCCTTGGGCTCTTCATTCTCAGCGGAGTTGGCTTGAAAGATAGGCTACCGAACGGTTCAATGCAATTACCAACTTTATAGAAGGAGCACAATTTATGAACGTAGAAACCAGCATGGTTGATAAGATCATCGAAAAACACGGCCTGGAACAAGGGGCCTTGATCCCAACTTTGTTAGACATTCAGGATCAATACCACTATCTTCCTATTGAAGCCTTGCAGCGGGTCGCGGAGCAAATGACCATCCCCATGCTCAAAGTACACCAGGTGGCGGAGTTTTATAATGCACTCAGCCTGGAAGAGCGCGGCAAACATATCATCACTGTTTGTATGGGTACAGCCTGCCACGTGCAGGGAAGCGGCCAACTTATTGACCATGTCGGCCACCAGCTCAGATATAGCACCCGGAGAAACTACCCAAGATAAAGATTTCACCCTGGAAAGCGTAAACTGCTTGGGATGCTGTAACCTCGCTCCAGTTATGACAGTAGATGGTAAATATTATGGAAATGTGAAGATGAATAAAGTTGAAAAAGTGCTCGACCAATATCGGGAAGAGGAGACGGTCGAAAATGAATAATGGAAAACTAAATAATCCCAGCGAACTGGAACAAATGCGGGGACACATCCTGTCCAGCCGTGATCTAAATCAAACCCAAATTATAGTCTGCGCAGGAACGGGCTGCAGTGCCTCTGGAGCTCTTGATGTAAAAAAGGCTCTTGAAGAAGCGATTGAGACTGCGGAAATTGAGATACCGGTAGAAACTAAGATTTCAGGATGTCGGGGATTTTGTGAACAGGGGCCGCTTGTTTCCATATTGCCGGAGAACATTCTTTACACACAGGTGAAACCCAAGGATGCTTCTAAAATTGTCCAGAAAAACCTGATTGACGATGATGTGGCCAAGTATTTACTGTACAGAGACCCAGAAACCCGCAAACGTCTCGTCCACGAAGAAGACATTCCCTTTTATAAGGAACAACAGCGCTTGCTGCTGGCAGACAGCGGCGAAATTGACCCCACATCCTTTGAAGATTATCTAGCAGTGGGGGGATATAAAGCGCTCAGTAAAGCATTACAGGAAATGCATCCTGAAGAAATCATCCAGGAAATACAAAAAGCCGGACTGCGCGGGAGAGGTGGCGCAGGTTTCCCCACAGGAAAGAAATGGGAACTGTGCCGGGCATCGGAAGGTGCGATCAAATATGTGATCTGCAACGCCGATGAAGGAGACCCAGGTGCTTTTCAGGATCGATCTCTCATGGAAGCCAATCCCCACAGTGTCTTGGAAGGGTTAATAATTGGGGCCTATGCTATCGGGGCTTCAAAAGGCTACCTTTATATTCGGCATGAGTACCCTCTGGCTGTTGAACGTCTGGAAATTGCCGTAGAATCAGCCCGAAATTATGGTCTGATAGGAAAGAACATTTTAGGAACCGGATTTGACTTTGAAATCGCCATCCAGTACGGAGCTGGCGCTTTTGTTTGCGGCGAAGAAACGGCACTGATGGCTTCTATCGAAGGCGACGTAGGAGAGCCACGGACCCGCCCTCCCTACCCTACAGAAAAAGGGTTATGGGACAAACCAACCAACATCAATAATGTTAAAACCTGGGCTTCTGTACCCTACATCATCAATAAGGGCGCTGACTGGTACGCCCAGATCGGTACCGAGAACAGCAAAGGAACGACAATCTTCTCCCTGGTGGGCAAAGTCAAAAACACCGGGCTGGTGGAAGTCCCTCTGGGTATCACGCTGCGTTCACTGATCGAAGATATCGGTGGCGGCTTCCCCCAAGGGACAGCGCTCAAAGCTGTCCAAACAGGAGGACCTTCTGGTGGTTGTATACCCGAACGGTTATGGGATCTACCAATTGACTATGAAAGTCTGCAGGAAGTTGGTTCGATAATGGGTTCAGGGGGATTAATTGTCATGGATGAACGCACCTGCATGGTGGACCTCGCCCGCTACTTCATGGAATTCAGCAGATTTGAATCCTGTGGTAAATGTTCCTCCTGCCGGGAGGGTTCCAAGCGCATGCTCGAAGTTTTAGATTACATCACTCGGGGTTATGGTGAAGAAGGTGACATTGAATTACTTGAAAAATACGGGGAAGCGGTAAAGGAGGCCTCTTTATGCGGCTTGGGGAAAACGATTCCCAACCCTGTGCTGACTACCATCCGATACTTCCGCGATGAATACGAAGCCCACATCCAAGAGAAAAGGTGTCCTGCCGGCGTTTGTAAAGACCTGGTAACTTACTCTATAGATCCCGAGAAATGCACTGGTTGCCATTTATGCTATGACCCCTGCCCCTCAGATTCCATCAGCGGCAAGCAAAAAGAACCCCACAAAATCGACACTAAAACCTGCATTAAATGCGGTATTTGTTACGAGGTCTGCAATCTCGATGCAGTCTTGGTTGAATAGGGAGCACAAATCAATATGATAAAACTAACGATCAATGGACAAGAAATAAACGCTGCCGATGGCACAACCATTCTCGAGGCAGCCAGACGAGCAGAGATTGACATCCCAACTTTATGTGACCATCCAGACTTATCACCATATGGTGCTTGTCGTTTGTGTCTGGTTGAGATCAGCGAAAATGATAACTCCTGGATCACAACCTCCTGCAACAACCTCGTCCAGGACGGGTGGGATATCAAGACAGACACTCACGAGATACTGAAAACCAGACAGGTGATGATCAACTTCATCCTTTCACGCTGCCCTGATGTGCCAGCTCTGCAAAGATTGGCTGATTCTCTCGGCGTGGAAGGTCCTTCCTTCCCAGCAGAAAAAGAGGGAGAAGATTGTATACTTTGTGGACTTTGTGTGAGGGCCTGTGATGAACTAACTGAACATGGAATACTCGGCATAGTTGGTCGTAGTTCTGACCGGCGAGTGACAATGGCAATGGACACACCGTCAGAAATTTGTGATGAATGCGGTGTGTGTATCCCTACTGTCCCACAGGCGCGATCACTCATCTTGAAACGCCTGTTATTGGTAGGCCCTATGAGAAAAATGCCATCAAGTGGAAGCGGATCCGTCAGGTTGTACAGTATGCGGCCCTGGCCTTATTCTTAGGTCTAATGGCGAGCACGCTGTTAGGCAATTTACTACCCCTTGGCGTCAACTTATTCTCCCGGTTCAACCCCTTGCAAGCGGTTACCTCCATGATTGGAGGACGAGAGTTGATTTTCAACTTCTGGCCAGCCCTGCTCACTGTGGGTGTCACGTTGATTTTTGGGAGAGTGTGGTGTGCCTGGTGGTGTCCATTAGGGGCACTCCTAGAACTGTTTGGCTTCAAAGGTCGGCGTTTAAAGTGGCAAGGCATGCGTTATTGGAAATATGTATTGCTCTTTACCGTGGTGGTGATGGCCATCTTCGGTTCCCTCGCCTTCTTATATTTTGAGCCCATTACTATCCTTGTTCGTGGTTTGACATCAATCTTCAAACCGGCTCTTGAATATATCAGCCTGGAGGATAAAGAAGCTTTTGTTTTCCCAAGCATCAATTGGTTGACTATGTTCATCCCCCTGGGTGTGGTATTACTGCTCAACGTGGTAGAAAAACGTTTTTGGTGCCGCTACCTGTGTCCTCTGGGCGCTTTAATTGGCTTAGGTTCAAAATTTTCCTGGATCAAACGCCGTGTGGACCAGTTCAGCTGCGTTCAGTGTGGAGATTGTGCTGATATCTGCCCCATGGGAGCCATCAGCCCGAACAATGACTACAAAAGCGACCCGGCAGAATGCATCATGTGCATGGACTGCGCAGTGCCCTGCCCCAAAACAGCGATCACCTTTGAAAAAGAACAAATATCCGCGCTCTGGGATTATGAATACGATCCTGGTCGTCGTGAAGCGCTCGCCACACTCGGTGCCAGCGCAGTTGCCGTCGGTCTGCTCACAACAGATGTAGGCAAAGTCAAAGCCGCCAAGAAAAACGTCTTAAGCCCCCCGGGGCTCAATATGATGACTTCCTAGCCAAGTGTATCCGCTGCGACCAATGTATCGAAGGCTGCCCCCAGAATGCTTTACATCCCGATGTGTTAGATAGCGGATGGGACTCCTTGTGGTCACCAATCATGGATCCCTTCCGAGGTGGGTATTGTGATCCAGAATGCAACAACTGCGGACAAATATGTCCCAGCCACGCCATTCCCCCCTTGACGATTGAGGAAAAGAAACAGGCCGTCATCGGTATCGCTAAGGTTAATTATGAAACTTGTGTTCGCTGCATGGACTGCCTGGAGCAGTGTCCTTACGACTGTTTTAGCGAAGTCCAAGTCGATGGTATCCGGGGTGTTTTCCCCGAGGTAAACCCCGACGACTGCGTAGGATGTGGCTTATGTGTAGTCGTTTGTCCTAAACAGGATGAACGAGCGATTGTTGTTTATCCTTCTGATGCAGTACCGGAGGATAAGTACAAAACCACGCCTTATATAACAGATTAGTTTACGGAAAAGACCCTGAATACTGGTGCGACCTTTTCAGGGTCTTTTTTCCTCCCCCTTTTCCTTTGGTAAGCCCGAGGATTCTCAGTTGTAAAAACTTCTCAATTCAATTATTCCAATAGATCCCTCTCCCCCGTTTTTGAGACTGCCTGGCGCAGGGAGCGGGCAAAGAGACTGGCGCGGGGGTAGCGTCCGGAAGCCTGCTCCCCCAGGGCCCGTTTGACCACCTTTTGAACCTCATCAGGTGTGTTCGGCATGGGCCGGGCAAGCGCCTGCTGATGCTCTTTTCGCGCGTCTCCTCCGAAGCCAACGGGCCATTGATAGGGCACCTCACCGACCAGCAGCTCATAAGCAATCACCCCCAGGGAATAAATATCCGACCGGGCATCCACCTTTCCCGCCCGGGCCTGCTCCGGACTCATATAGGCGGGTGTCCCCACGACCATGCCCTGCTGCTCCGTGGCGTCAACCAGGCGGGCGACGCCAAAATCCGCCAGGACAATCTTCACCTCCTTGGGAAGGGGAGAATAGGCATCAAGAGGACCCTCCGGACCCAGCAGCATCAGGTTCGCCGGCTTTAGATCCCGGTGAATAACACCTCTTCTATGGGCATAATCCAGCGCAGATGCCGCAGAGTGTACCACCGCGTTCACAATGAACAAGGAAGGCAGAAGCCCCCGAGCCTGAAGGTAATCCAGCCGATCCTGCAGCGTGATCCCTTCCACCAGCTCCATAATAATATACGGCCGGTTCTGATAAACATTGCAGTCCACGCACTGGACAATATTGGGATGCTCCATGGCTACCAGGGCAGCAGCCTCTCGCTGGAGCAGTTCCATCTGGTGCGGATCATCTCTGAGGTTATCCAGCAGGATCTTTAACGCTACCGACCGGTTAAGCTCCAGATGCTGTCCGAGATAAACTTCAGCCATCCCCCCCCGGCCCAGCAGCTTCTCAACCTGCACACCGGCTACGGTGCGGCCAATCAGGGATGCTGGAAGGGAAGTCCGGTTTACCGGGGATGGGCTGCCAGGCGCTTTCTGGTGGTTGTCCGCGGAGGGATTCATGGCTTGACCTCAATGGATATACTCGGCTTTATGATACAGTCGCTTTTTTTCCCCTACATCCAACCCGTCAGGGAGGGAGAGACCCGCCTCAGAGACCTTTGGACCCTGTACAGGAAGGGTTAAATCAG
Source organism: Anaerolineales bacterium (assembly GCA_034520505.1). Taxonomy (GTDB): domain Bacteria; phylum Chloroflexota; class Anaerolineae; order Anaerolineales; family UBA11858; genus B10-G9. The sequence continues at coordinate 404,868 of JAXHNK010000002.1, forward strand.
TCTACCATATCAGCAGGCAAAAACAAAACTTGATCCGCGGGAGATCCCGATTTTTCCCGTGCAAATTTTGCTCCCTGCCGCCCTGGATCCAGAACCGGGGAGTCCAGAAACGCTTTCCGACCTTCCCTAAAAGACCGCATCCAGCAGGAAGCCGGCGCTAATCAGGATCAAACCGGTCGTGCTCATCAGATACAGGAAGCGGTAGCTCTCCCGGGTATCTGCCACCTCATTTTGCAGCCGGGCGCCTGAATCGTCCTCCCAGGCAGTCTTGGCGAATTGATACTCAAATGAACGGACCGATCCCCAGCCGCCAATGGTGCTCAACGCGCCGACCACCACTGCTGCACCTCCAGCGATCAACAGCCCGGTGCCATACAGGGAAAGGGTACGCCAGCCGATGATCCAGCAGACCACACCGGTCGCCAGGGCTGCACCCAGGGCAATGATCAAAACCGGCTTCAAGAACATCCACCCGCTGCGGATCCCATTGTTGTCCATCATGATTACCCTCCTTGTTGATCGTTAGAATGCGCTGGTCTTTACCCCCGAACGGAATCTGCTCTCTCCTTGAGCGGTTGGACGCCATCCCTACCTATATTTTATCCCAGCTCGCTCACTTTGGTCATCTTAAACTGCCCCCTTTTCAGACCACCACCTCCCTGGGGTCATCTGACCAAAACCCGATCCCTGCCCCTTTTCCCTGATTAATCCCCCGGTTCACCCTTGCCTATTCTTCCCCGGCAGGGTAAGATTACCTGTAAATAAATTACTACCCACAGGTAGGATATATGCGATTTCAAGCCACCACCGAGTACGCCATCCGGGCCCTGGTTTACCTGGCCAAACACCCCGAGAAACGGCTCTCCGCCCGGGCTCTCCATGAAGCCCTAGATATCCCGTACAAGTACCTCAGCCGGTTGATGAGCAGCCTGGCGGAGGCAGGTTTAGTTTCCGTAACTTACGGAAAGCACGGAGGTTATCAGGTTACCCGGGACCTGGATACCATCTATCTCTACCAGATTGCGGAAAAGGTAGAAGGTCTGGAAGATTACGACCGCTGCCTCCTGGGCTTCCCGGAATGTTCCGATCACAATCCCTGCGTGCTGCATGATCGCTGGGTATCCCGCCGGGAGGAGATCAAGGCGATGCTGTATGAAACCACGCTTGCCGATCTGAAATTCGAACCTACCAAGAACCCTTAATCTTTTACCCCTCGATACGATTTATGAGCAGTATTTTTTCAGGAGAGGAACCTTATGAGCGAAGTAATCAACAACCGCCAGGAGCGGATCGACATCATGAAAAGCCTGATTCGCAGGTTGCATGAAGGCTCGGAAGAAAAGAAAATCCGCCGGCAGCTGGAAACCATGCTGGACGAAGCGGACTATTCCGACGTCTTCCTGATGGAAGTTCAACTGATCGAAGAAGGCATAGATCAGGAGAGCATCCAGGAACTGTGCGACACCCACACCCGGGTCCTGTCAGGACATCTGGATCTGCAGGAAACCCCTGAGACCAACCCCGGGCACCCGGTTCACACCTTTCTGCAGGAAAACAAAGAACTCAACCTGCGGGTCCAGAAGGCGCGCCTGGTGATGGAAGAAGTCCAAAAGCTGGAGGAGGGAGCGGATGCGCTGCCCTTAATGAGAGACATCCAGGGTTTTTTGAACGAGCTGATGGATGTCGACAAGCATTACCGCCGGAAGGAAAACCTGCTCTTCCCCTTCTTTGAGAAAAAGGACATCCCCGGTCCCCCGGCGGTGATGTGGGGCAAGCACGATGAAGTCCGCGAAAACCTCCGGCTGACCATCCAGGGACTGCAAGAAATTGACCGGGTCAAGGCCGGGGAAGCCCGGGCCTACAACTTCTTTGCTGTCCAGACGGCGCTGGAATCCGTGGAAGACATGATCTACAAAGAGGAAAAAATTCTCTTCCCCACTTCCCTGGATATTCTCTCGGACCAGGAATGGTACCAGATCTATCAGGAAAGCCCGGAGATCGGATTCTGCCTTTATGATCCAGAATTCGATTGGGCTCCGGAAGGCGTAGAGGAGTTTAAGGAATCCTTCTCCAGTACGAGCAGCGGGCGTCTCCAGATGCCTACCGGCGCTTTCCAGCTGGAAGAGTTGATCGCTGTGTTTTCCACCCTGCCCTTCGACATCACCTTCGTGGACCAGGAGGATACCGTGAGGTATTTCTCCCCGGGTAAAGACCGCATCTTTGACCGCTCCCGGGCCATCCTGGGCCGCAAGGTGCAGTACTGTCATCCGCCGAAAAGCGTTCACACCGTGAACCAGATCCTGAAAGATTTCAAATCGGGCGCGCAGGACCGGGCCCGATTCTGGATTCAGATGGGCCCCCGGAAGATTTACATTGTGTATTATGCCCTCCGGGACGAAGAGGACACCTACCTGGGCACCCTGGAAGTCACCCAGGACATCACAGAAATCCAGGCTCTCGAGGGAGAGCGGCGGCTGCTGGAATATGAAGCAGAGGAACCCCAAGCATCTCACGGAGGAAGCTGATGAAGATCAAGAACACCACCAGGCTGAATACCCTTTTTGAAGAATACCCCTTTCTGAAAACGACGGTCACTTCCTGGCTTCCTGCCCTGGGTGAACTGGAGCAGGAGCCCCTGAAGGAAAAAGTACTGACCATCACTACCATGGAACACCTGGCCCACCGGACGGGGCGGGATGTGACCGATTTGATCGCCGAGTTGCGGGAAGCTGCCGGGTTGGATCGAGAAGACTCCTCCCGCGGCAAAGAGGAAATTGAGCTCGATCCCGACGATCCCGCTTGGATCGACCTCCCCGCCCACTTCCAGATCGACGGCGTGGAACTCCTCAGCGAGGGTAAACACCCTCTCTCGATCCTGACGTCCAAACTGCCGGAGATTCCGTCAGGGGAGCTGATCCTGCTGACCACCAATTTTCACCCCCAACCGATGATTGACGCCATGCAAGAGCGGGGTCTGGATGTCTTCAGCCGGAAAGACCTCAACCAGGAAGGCCTCCATCTGACCTTCATCAAAACCTAGATCTCCCTGCCCGGGCGGGGGTTAGCAGTCCCCCAACCCCTGCCAACTTCATCCTCTTATCCCGAATCCCATCCTGTAAAGATGAATCAGGATGGGATTCATCCCTTTCCTCCTCCCCGTCTGCGGCCTCCGGCAGCCAGGAACCCAGAACCCGGCGGCAGACCAAGCGAATTGCTCTCCTTCACTCCCTGTCCCCTATTTATTCACAGCAGATATCCAACTACACCAGGTACAGAGGTTGGTCGCTGGTTAAGAGAAGGACAACCTGACTGCAGGTGATCACCGACCAGGCTGGGGCGGTTTCTTTTGAGTACAGTTGTATATGGCACAATTCGGGCAAGATCTCCCGAGAAGACAGTAATGACCCTTCGATTGTTGCTAAAAACAGGCTCCTGACCCGGTCAACCTATCCACCCCCAGAGGACAAATTGTCCAGCCATGAACAACTGCAAGGGCCAGGAGACGTACAGGACAAGGCGGTTAACCTTGGGGTTCCTTCCAGCTTTTGCCATGACGATGAATGCGGGCAGGAAGACAAGAACGTACCTTGTCGAACCGAGGAGGGGTTGAGTGCCAGCTTCCCGGGTTAAATAAAGCAAAAGGAAACTGAGGTAGTAGACTTTACTCAAAAGGCTCAAATCCGAATTGACTACAGGAATTATCAACAAGGTAAACAACAAGATAAAAGCCAAGTCAAGATAATCAGCGATCAAGGCCTGACCCCTGATAACTTTTTCCAGTGCGTGCAGCACATTCATACCTGGAAAAGAAAATCCTCCATGAAAGCGTGCTGTCTGCATTTTCAGAGGAGCCCACGGTGGTTTATCCACAGATAACCATAAATACAGGGGGAACAGGGCAGATCCCAGAGCGGTCCCCACAACCGACAACCAGGGCTTCCACCTGGCTCTTGCTTGCTTAGTGAGGAAGGCAGCGGCGGCCAGGGGAGTGATTAATAACGTCCCGGTCAGCCGGGTGAGCGCTGCGGCTCCCCCGAAAATACCCGAACAAACCCAGCGCTTCTTTAAGAAAGTCAACAAAGTTAAACCTGAAAATAATAAAAAGACAGGTTCGGTATAAGCGGCAAGGAAAAAGAACGAGGTCGGAAAGCTTGCCAGATAGAAGAGCGCCCGCCTGGAAACATCTTCCTCCCGGGTTTCTTCCAGGACATAATGATAGAAAGCGAAAAGACCAAGGAGGTAAGCTAAATTTCCAATCAGAATTCCCGCGGTGAGAGTTGATAAATTAAAGGTCGAAGAAACTGATCTGATCAAAAAAGGATAAAGCGGGGGCACAAAAATGGCAGAACCAAATGCCGTGTATCCTCTCTCAGCTATAGCTTGATAATGCAGGGTGTCCCATCTTTGCCAGGGTTCGAACCAAAAACTACTTGAAATGTCAACACCCAGATAGGGTCGAAGGACAGGATGAGGGTCTGCCGTTCCCGGAATTACTTACACAACTAAGATCGCCCACAAGGAAAGAAGAATTCTGCTGATCAGAAATACGGTAACCGCAGTTTTCAAACCTGGAAAATTCCAGATCTCGGCTGCTGATTGCTTGATCCTATCGATGCTGATATCGTGCATCCAAATCCTCTGGGGCTGCTTTGGTTCCCTTTCCCTATTGTAATTCCGGGATGACGGCAAATCAAGGAAAGTCGTTCCTTTCCTGACAGCTCCGGCGCTGTGCTTAGTCCCCGCCAGCCAAGGCATAAGAGGGCTTGTTGATCACCCGGACCTCCTTTCACAGTGAGTACGCAAAAACGAAGGTATGTGGGCTGTTTGCGGTAATGCGATATAAACATACCTGGCTTCAGCACATTCACGTCTGGATGTCCAGGCTGATAATCACGGCTATTGAAGGACACCAACCAGGGACACTTCTCCCGCACAGCAGCTGCCAAGATGGGTAAGACTTTGGTAACTGCCATCCTCTCATGGGATGATTCAACTTCAGGCTAGGGATCTGGCACTACGGTCAGGCAGCGGCTGAACAGATGCCAGGAAGCTGGCATCTCCTTTGGAATCTTTATCTCCAAACTTTCCTCCGCTTCTGCCACCACTTGGTCCGATGTCCAGGCTTGGATCAAACCCTAATGGCCAGGATACTCGAAAGCTTCCACATTGCCGTGCTGGGTAATTTGGATATAGAGATCCCCCTCCCGCCAGCGCAGACACATTATCGGTATGTCCAGGTTCCAGGTCGCTTCTTCAGCGTCAGGGAAAACCACATAAGCACCCTGAATGAACTCTCCCTCAAGCTCGCCAATATTCACCGGGACAATTTCCTCTGCCAGAGCACTGTCCCAATCAAACCGATAAAATCTCTCCCGGGATTGGCTGACCACCAGGCTGCCCCTCATCCCTTCTACCTGATACTCAATGTTGATCATGTCTCCACTCATCCGCACACCCAGGTGCTAAAAGTCTTCTGGAGTCTCCGGAAGTTTGAGAGGACTCAAGCAGAAAAGCTGCACTTTCCGACGGAGTAAAAAACTATTCTCCCACTCCCATCCGGAGCAACCACAGCTGTCCTGGCTGGTTTAAAGCCCTTGCAGAGGTTCAGCTAGATCCTCCTTCACTTCACTAATGCCATCTAATAAGCAACGCAGGAGGATCCAGGGGGATGACATTCCCTCAAGACGGATAAAAGGTCGTTCCCAATCTATCTTTCTGCCAATAGACTTAAATTTGGATTCCGTTTTCTAAGAAATACTGATAAGAATTGGATCGTTCACCCTTGGCGCGATACATTGCGATATCTGCCTTTTTCATCAAATCCGCACCGCTGTCTCCATCGTCGGGATAGACCGCTATACCGATGCTGACCCCAAGGCTCAAAGGGTGCTCCCCAACCACAAAGGGTTGGTTAAACCCACCCAATATCTTGGCGGCAACTTTCCCGGCATCTTCCCGCTTTGTAATCACAGGAAGGACCAGCCCAAATTCATCGCCCCCCATCCGAGCGACCGTATCACTCTTACGCAGCAGGTCCTTGATCCGTTTACCGATTTTCTTCAGCAGTTCGTCCCCGACATCATGTCCCAGGGTGTCGTTGACTTCTTTGAATTGATCCAGGTCCATCATCATCACGGCTGTCATGCTGCCGTACCGCTGTGCCTGAGCAAGCGCGATCTCCAGGCGGTCATTGAACAGCATCCGGTTGGGCAAATCGGTCAGATAATCATACGTTGCCAGGTGAGTAAGCTGTTTTTCCAGCTCAACCCGATCCGTGATGTCCCGCCCCGAGTTCAGGGTTCCAATAATTTCGCCGTCCTCATTTGTAAGTGTCGTAGCATTCCAAACGGTGTCCCGTTCCTGACCACCTTTGGCGATCATCACGTATTCCATAAACACGGGCGGGGTGCTCTGATCTGTGAGGATTTTGTGATATTGATCCCTGATCTCGTCTTGCTGATTGGGATGGACCATTTCATCGATCCAGTTTTTACCCAAGATCTCTTCTTCCTCATAACCGAGGGCCTGGCAGCCCCATCTGTTGATCAGGGTAATAGCCCCCGTCAAGTCCAGGGCAATGATGATTGCTCCGGCAATGTCCAGATACTGCTGGGCTTTATCCCGCGCCAGGCGGACCTTTTCCTCTTCCCGGATCATTCGTTTGATCGTAATGCGCGTTAATAACGCTGTTGCATTCAGGGTAATTAGCAAAGTGAGGAGGTCAATAGGCGCTGGAAGAATTTCAAAAGAGGTGACCAGTATTCCCCTGATTTCCGCCAAATAGGCTCCAGTAACACTAAGAGAAGCCAGGACGACAAAAGAAAATAACCGGTTTCCCCTCAGTACCAGACCGGTAATGGCCATTGCCAGGAAATAGCCGCTGATGGCAACATCACGAATCCCATCGAACACGTAGATAGGAACGCTGAAGGCGATCCACAATGCCAGGGAAAGCAAATAATTCACCAGCTGGTCATGACCCCTGTTGAGCAGGGCTTTCAGTCCTAATACAAACAGGAACATGCCGCTCGCCAGCGACATAATCATTTGGTTAGCTTCCCAGGCCACACCAGCTAAGAGGAAAAACAGAACGGACCCCACTAAAACAATCAGCAGGATGGTATTTATCACCTGCGTCTGGCGGGCCTGATCCTCGGAATCTATGGGGGGCGGGTGAAAAAATTTTAACAAGGAAACCCTCCTGCACCGGGTTAAGTTTTCCGCTTGACGGAAAGCCGGCTAATTTTCAGATCAACAAGAGGCAGCGATCATTTTGCATCAATTATGCTGGAAATTAAGAGTACAGAAACAGAACAGAAGAGGTTTTACTAATGATAGACTCTTGGTTTTTCAGCCAAATGTTCCCCGGGATCTCCGCGCAAAAACAGGCAAACTATAGAAATCTGCTATGAACCTCAACGAATGCGACGAGCACGGGCTCATCGCATTCGTAATGTATTATACCATCTTTGCACCTGGGCTGTTTCAAGGCCTGGGGGAGAAACAAGCTGCTGCGAAGATAGGTTCACCCGGGCCCCGGGCCAAGAAAAACGGATCAACACAAAAGGGAACCGGGTTCTCTGAAGAGATCATTGCGCTCTATCTGCTCTGCAATGAAAGGGCGGAGCGTTTTGTCAGCAGGGAAGATCACAGTATTCAAACACTTGAAGAGATTTCCCAACCGGAAATTAGCTGTTTTTCAGTGAGGTCAATAATAGAAAAGAAGCGACCAAAACAATAGAGAACGAACGGGTTTTTGATGTATCTCTTTCGGCACACTGCAGCTGTCCTTTTCCCTGCAGGCCCTGCAGAAAGCTTTCATCAGTCCTGGCAGCGGAGATGGAATTAAATCAAAAAACCTCCGGGGTTCAAGGGCTGAAAGATCAGGATCTGGTATACAACTCATAACCCAACCTGCTTACCTAGAAACCTGCTGAATTTCCAGCGGAGAGTCTGATTTACCAAAAGAGAAACTCAATCATAAAAAACCCTAACGAAAGAAAGCTTATTAGGCCTGAGCCCCGAACAAGTCCTGGAGATCTTAAAAACCGGCAACCGCCGATTTTTAGCCCAGGAGCCCGTGATGCGGGACCTGCTTGATCAGGTTAATCAGACCAGCTCCGGTCAATACCCCTTCGCCGTGATCCTGGGCTGCATCGACAGCCGGGTCATGGGCTCCAAGCAGACCTGGTGCTGGGCTACACCAGCTACGGCGCCGTTCAGGGGGCATTCGGCCGGGTGAAGCTGGGTCACCTCACCGGATTGGTCGAAAAACTGCATCCGGCAGCAGCTGCTGCCGAGGTCGACCAGGTTGCTGAAGAAAACGTCCATCTGACCATCACTGAGATCAAGGAACGCAGCCTAATCCTCCGAGAACTTCTGAAAAAGGGAGTTCAAGTTTTCCAGAGCGATGTACAATACATATACCAGTGTAGTAAACTTTCTTTACTGAATTCTCGCAGGTGTGTCCTTTTTCACGCAGCCGGCCGAAAAGGCCGGCCGACCCAGGCCATCTGTCGGGGTAATCTGCATCCATCAACGTTCAATAGAGCTTTATCATACCTTTTCAGGTTCAGCAGAGGGTTCACAATCAGGCGCCTGACCCCACAAGAAATCGGGAGGACGATTCCCCGAGCTGCCTTCAACTATCTAGGAGGATAATCATGGAAAAAAGACCTTTAGGAAATACCGGCCAGCACAGCACCGTCGCCATCCTGGGTGCTTTCGCATTCAGCGAAGCTACCCGGGAAGAAACCGACCGCGCCATGGAACTGGTCCTGGATACCGGGATCAATCATATCGATGTCGCCCCCAGCTACGGTCATGCCGAGAAAATGCTCGGGCCGTGGCTGGCCCGCGAGCGGGAGAGATTCTTCCTGGGCTGCAAAACCACGGAGCGCGATCGAGAAAGCGCCGCCCGGGAGCTCCGGGAATCCCTGGAAAGGCTGCAGGTCGATGACTTTGACCTTTACCAGATTCACGCGGTGACCACAGACGAAGACCTTGATCAGGTCCTTGAACCCGGGGGAGCCCTGGAAGCGTTAGTCGAAGCCAGGGATGAGGGACTCACCCGCCATCTGGGCATTACCGGCCACGGAGAGGAGATCCCCCAAATCATGCTCCGCGCTCTGAACGAGTTTGAGTTTGACACTGTGCTCTTCCCGATCAACTACATTCAATATACCGATCCAACTTATAAGCTGCATGCCGAAAAGCTGATTGAGGTCTGCAAGGAACGCGGAGTGGGGACCATGATCATTAAAGCGATCGCTCGCGGTGAATGGGGAGACCAACCCCAGCGCTACAACACCTGGTATGAACCCTTTGACACGCTGGACAAGATTCAGACCGGGGTCAATTTTGCCCTCTCCCAGGATGTGACCGGAATCTGCACGACCGGTGATCTCACGCTGCTGCCCAAAGTCCTCAAAGCCTGCCAAGAATACCGCAAGCTTTCAGAAGGAGAACAGCAGGCCCTGATTGAAAAAGGAAAAGAATACCGGCCGCTCTTCCCTCTCCAGGAAGAATGATTCCGCCGGTAGGCGGAGGCGGTATCCGCCCCAGGTTCCAGGATCCGGCCTTGGAGGCTGGTTGAAAACCCCCATCCCCTAAAAAATTATCCTTTCTGATACTTTTCAGGTCGAGATCTGATCCGTTAGAATAGGGCAAGACCCAGACAAACCTGGCCAATAACAACCCCAAAAGGGATAATAAACATAGCAGATTACCCACTAAACAGATAAAGTGAGGAGAGAGGATCATGACAAAGATCGGCATCATCATCTGCGACCGGTACCGGCGTTGTGCGGGTGGAAAATGCCTGCGAGCTATGAAAAAATGTGAAGGCGCCTTCAACATCTATGAACCGGGTGAAACGGAACTCGTGGGGTACACCACCTGCGATGGATGTCCCGGAGGGAACATTGAGTATGCCTGTGATGAAATGATCAAAAACGGGGCCGAGGTGATCCATCTCGCTACCGGATTGATCGTCGGTTATCCACCCTGCCCGTATCTTGAAACTTTCGAAAAGTTTATTTGTGCCAAATACGATCTCAACGTTGTGATCGGCACCCATCCCATCCCTGAAAAATACAAGCTTACCCACGAAAAGCTAGGCACATGGGACGACCCCACCTGGCAGCCGTACCTTGAGCCCACGATGTCCGACAAAGACACCAGGCTGGCGTATAACTAAAGCTGGCATGGGACAGGACCTTTCACAAAACCCTGCCCGGATGCAAAAAGCCAGGCCGGGGCTCCGACCTGGCTTCTTCTGCTTTTCAAACTGGATAAGTTCTTAACCGGCGTCCGGGTCCCTTTCCATTACCCCGAAGACGGTGCCCTCGGTGTCCTCGCAGTAGGCCATCCAGCCCACGCCGGGGACAGGATGCCTGGGATGGACCACCTTACCTCCATGCTCCTCGACCCGGGCGACCGTTTCAGCGACCGAGGCCATATCGACCGTGTTGACCGCCCCGACGTCCAGCTCACTCCGGAGAGCCAGCCCGCCGTCGATCCCGGGTTCGTCCTCCGGTCCGGTCATTGCCAGCCAGTATTCGACCGGACCCTCCCACTTCTAGAAAGTCCAACCCAGAGCCTTCTGTTAAAAATTGACTGCCCGCTCCGGGTCATCGGCGGGAAGTTCAATAGGCACCACGCGTCCCATTGCAACCTCCTGGTAAAACGAAAAAAATAGATTTAACCAGAGTGTACCGGTGAATCATGAAGGCAGGATTAAGGTCAGAGTGCTGACTCAAAAGTTGGGAAATCTTTCAGTCAAAATTCAGCCCGGGTTTTCCTCCGGAACCTCCGGCGCAGGATCAGGGAAAGGGCGATCATCACCAGGATGAAAGCAGCTGCAGGCAGCAGCAGGGAGAATACCGTGCCGAACACCGAGGTAATATTTTCTATCGTGGAAACCGCCGGGTTGGCCAGCCCGCCGGTGGATGCGGTGGAGATCCCCCGGACCACCACACTTGAACTCTGGAAAAGCCCGGCCACCCCGCCCCCGGCGATCAGGGCTAGAGACCAGCGTAACAAGGGAGAGACATCCCCCACCACGGAAGCTGTCGCGATCGTGCCGGCCGCCACCGCGGCCGGGGTGGCGATCGTGTCCAGCAGGTTATCCACCCAGGGGATGTAGTAACCGACAACCTCAATAATCACGGCCAGGCCAAAGGCTACCAAGGCCGGCCAGGAGCCCAGCCAGTCGAACCCGGGCGCCAGAGAGAGATGCCCGGCCCGGTGGGCCAGGTTGATCCCCAGCAGGGGCACGAAGACTCGGAAGCCGCAGGTCGCGCTCAAACCAACTCCAATGAACAACCCCATTAATTCCTGCATTATGCTCTGCTCCTTTCATCCCCACCGGCGGGGGAATGTGCTTCACGTGCCAACATCCTAATTAATAGTACCAGTTGAAAGTGGATATTACAGAACCTTTCAGCCAAATACTGGTACGGTGGTAAACCCTCCAAAGATTCATGAGGTTTGAAAACATTGTATTCTCCAATCCGTTCTTCTGCAATATCTCGAACCTCTTGTAGAGAGAAAAATGAGTTTGACATCCAGAACATTTTCCCCTAACCCCAGCAGGGGTTCCGTTCAACCAACGTTCGCAGCTGCCCCCTGAACTCACGGTCATCCGTCTTTTTTAAATGATAACGATAGGCTGTTCGGCTGACACGCTCACCCCGGGCTTCGCATTCTCGGTGCACAAGGCCCAGGGGGTGGAGTTCCCGGCCGTGGTGCTCTGCGCTGGACTGGCGGGTGGAATCCAGCTAATTTTCGCTCAGGAATTAGCCACGCTCACCAGTATCCTCCTGCCACCGTGTCGGCTCCGGGAAAGCCCTGATCGCCCTCCCGGAATAAGGTATCAAAAAACCGGACCGCTGCCCCGGTGAGCCCACCGGCTAATCCCCATCTGGCGTTAGATCATCCTCCACGTGCACCCGGAGGTGGTAGACCTGTCTCCGGAGGTCCTCCAACTCCTGATAGCCAACCTCTTTGGTTTGGCCCGCCAGCAGCAGGCGTTTTTTCAGGGCCAGTTCGGCGCAGCTCTGCAGAAAGCGGTACTTCTTCAGCCACTCGGATCGGTCTTTGCCCAGCAGATTCAGGTCCACCAGCAGCCGGTAGCTGAAATCCACCACCAGGTTCACTTCGGCCTGAGAGAGCATCCCCCGGGCGATTTCATCTTCCAGCTCCTCCTGGATCCAGGCCCTTTCCTCGTGGATCAAGATCATCATTGTGGTCCCCATCCCCACCAGCAGGCAGAAATAAAACACCAGCAACCCCAGTACGTTCTGAAAGGCGAAGTAGTTATAGAACCCGTGCATCAGCACCGCCAACCCGTAGCCGGCCAGCGGGAAGAGCAACCGATCTGGCCCCTCCCGGGTTCGGCCGATCCCTATCCCCAACCCGAAGGTCCCGGAAAACAGGGCATGCCCGAAACCCAGCAGGACCGACCGCAAAAAGATGAACTGGAACAAAGAACCGGACCCGCTGACAAAATCTCCGTAGTAACTAATATTTTCGGTCAGTTCGAATCCGAACCCAACCAGGGCCCCGTAGATCAGCCCGTCCAGGGGCGAGTCGACCTCCCGCTCTCCGGTGGATTCCTTTCCCAGCAGGTCGAGCAGAAAACTCCCCGGCAGTTCCCAGGTTCTGCTGCCGTCTGCGGTTTCTCCCTGGCTGAGCCAGCGGCGGAATGAGGATGAAAACACGAACAGGATCCCCAGCCCCTTGGCCGCTTCTTCCACCAAGGGAGCCTGTAACACCGCCCGGGGCAGGGGCAGCAGGGTTCATGACGGTCCCCAAAATCATGGCATAGAGGACGGCCAGAACGCCCCCGTAGAGGATCCGGGCTGCCGCCTCGGGAAAAGGCTCCCGCTCCCAGAGGTCGATCCACCAGACCACGGCGGCAAAGGTAAAGGTGGACAGCAGCGCTAAAACCAGGGATAAGAAAATAGAAATCGTTTCCTCCTCAGGGACCTCGGCGCCTGATCCCCCGCAGTTCAGAGGTTCAGAATCCGGACTCCGGCCGCGGCAGTCATTCCCTCATCAAATTCCCCTCAAGCCCTTTGCAGGATGGATGAAGACCAGCCTGACGATGATTCGGGAAGCCCCAGGCCCGGACCAGAGGGGGCGAGGGCGTAATAAGCTGACCCGCCTTAAACACCGGACAGCAGGTGCAAGAAGAGCGATTGGGACAGGGTGTGTTGGGGGATGCTGTGGGCCGGGTATTCGAGATCGACTTCCATCATGAAAAAGGGTTCCTTTCAAATGAAGATTGGATTATTGAGCGGGTTCAGCGGCTGCCGGGCGGGTCGGCCGTGATCCAGTGGGTAGCTTTGACCCGGGCCAGCCGGCGCCCCTCGGGATCATAGAGATCGGCCCGGAAGTAGAGCAGGGGATCGTCCCGCTCCAGGAACTGGGCCGTGACCGTGATCAAACCAATGTCGGCGGTTACCGGCCGGGCGTAGGTGATTTCCATCCGCCGGGTGAGGTTAGGGGGCGCCACCAGCACGCTGAGCGGCCCGAGGGTGTTGTCCGCCGCGGCGGCCACCATCCCTCCCTGCAGGGTGTGATAGGGGTTGAAGAACTTTTCCAGGACCGGAAACCGGGCGGTCAGGGCCCCGGCCTCGAGGTCAAGTTCCAGGAACTCCCCCTCCATCTCCTGGAAAACCGGCGGCGGGAAGGCGTAGTCATCGTAGCTATCCCCCAGCCTTTTCCGGAGCACGGCCTCGAATTGTTGCAAGATTTCCTGCTGTCCCACCGCGGATTCCTTTGCAAAAGTGTGCGGATAAGTTCACCCCCAGTATACCCGAAACTGCCGGGCTTTCCACGCAGCAGCATTGAAGAGAATTCGCTTTAATTAGGTCTTCTGTTATTAATTTCAGAAAGCTTCGGGCGGATGCCCTTAACCCAGCCAGGGGTTATGCAGGGGCAGGTCCGCGGGTTCAAAATCCGCCGTGTTGCGGGTCACCAGGGTCAAACCGTGCCGAAGCGCAGAGGCCGCCAGCAGGGAATCGATCGCAGGCAGAGGGCTTCCTTTCCGCTCCAGCTCAGCATACATCGTCCCCCAGGTGAGCAGCACCGGGAGGTCGAGGAGTATGATCTGGTCTTGAAATCGGATCAGAAGATCCTGCTCCAGCCAGGCGTTCAACTGTTTTTTTCGGTTCGATTCCGGCAGCTTCTCGACCCCCTTTTTCAGCTCCCCAATCGTAATCACGCTCAAAAAGATGCTTTCCTGATCGATGCTTTCCACCCACGCTGTGACCTGGGCAGCCGGCTGCTTCGAGATCAGCTCTGAGATCACATTGGTGTCCAAGAGGTAATTCACAGCTCCACCTCACGGGGGTAAGACTGATCGCGTTCCAGTTCCAGATCGACCTCCGCCAGGGGAGAACTCCGGAAGAACTCGACCAACCCGGTCTGGGATTTTTTCAGACGGCCGTATTCTTCTGTGGAGAGGATCACCACCACCTCTTCCCCGCGCCGGGTGACCACCTGCGGGCTACCTTCCAGGGCCTCGTTGACCACCTGACTGAATTTATTTTTGGCTTCCTGCAGCTGCCAGACCTTTCCCACAATTCCACCTCCTATCTAGACTGTCTAGATTATATCCTGACCCCCTGGTTTGTCAAGAGGAGACCATTGTCCGGGATAAGGGATTAAAAGTGCGAAAAATACCCCTTAAGCAGGCGGGAAGACACGAAGATCAACCATTCATCTTCAGCGGTCTGCCCGCTGAACTCATGAACCGTCCGATATACCTCCGCCTCCGAACCCCGCACCTGAACGAGGTGCCGGGTTTGACCTTCCGGCCACTGCGCCACCAGCAGGCGGATCTCCGCTAGCTGGTGGAGAGCCTCAAGATCAATTTCAATCCACTGAATTGCATCCGCCCCCGCTCCCCACTGGGTGCCGGGATCCCCGTCCACCACCTGCGCAGGAGGCTCCTCCGGCAGGCTGCGGGAAGCCCGGACCGGTTTCCCGTAGGCCAGGTTACCCCGGGGAATATCCACCGCCGTGCAGGGATCGGGCTGATTCCGGGGGGCATACAATTCCAGCAAATAGCCGTCCTCTTCCACCAGTCCCCAGGTTCTGTCCCCCGCGGCGGCCGGGGCCGGATCAAACCCGTAACCCTCATCTCAGGTCACCTGGATGGGATTGGTCAGGTCTTCAGACCGGGGCTCTCTGGTTCTGGAGCCATTTTTCCAGCCTGAGGTCCTCCCACATCTTGCCCTGCCAGTATGTAAAATCCGGGATCCGCCCGAGTTCCTAGATGTCCAATTTCTGATACAGATGAAAGGGCCCCCGGTAAAACTCGAACCCCCAGTTCGATCCTCCTGAAGCCGGCTTCCCGGATGATGATTACCATGTTGATCCAATGACCCCCTTTACCCGCTGTGGATGAGGACCACGGCCAGGCTGCACAGGGCCAGGAAAAGGTAGTTCGCGGGACGAAGGGTTTCTCTCCAGAAAATCAGCCCAGCCAGGGTGGAAACCGCGATCACGCCCAGGGCCAGGGTGGGGTAGGCGGCCGACCCGGGGATCAAGGACAGGGCCAGAATCCAGAAGTACGTGGCCAGCATGTTGGTGGACCCCAGGACCAGGCCTGCCAGCAGTCCCTTCCGGGTCAGCCGGGGTCCGATCCACAACCTGGGCAGGGTGAGCAGCAGCGCGGTCCCGAAAATGCCGGTCATGAAGGCTTTGGGGTCGGCACCGGGCGCCACTTCGGCCTGGATCTTGAAGATGAAGTCGGTGATCCCATACACTGCAAACAGCAACAGTCCCCACAACACCCCCCGGGCCTTTTCATCGCCCAGGGCGGCCAGGCGGATTGGCTTTCTGCTGGCCAGGGGTAGGGCGAGGAAAGCCAACGTGATCCCGGCCAGCTTTACCGGGGCAGCCGGTTCGCTGAACAGCAACAGGGAACCCAGGGTGGGGAGAGCTGCTGACAGCCGCATGAGGGTGGTGGACAGCGCCACTCCCTCGGCAGCGATGGCCCGGTGAAACAGCCACAGCGAAAGCACATAAAAGGCACCGATCAAACCACTCAAAGCCCAGAGCAGGGGTGTGTTGGCGGCCAGGGAGGTCCAGCCTCCCCAGGCCAGGACGGTCACCGTGCATACCAGATAGTTCAGGGCCAGCAGCTGGCCGGAATGGATCCCCGGTTGGTCCGCTGCTTTTAGGGTCAGGGCGACTCCGGAGGAAAAGACCACGGCAAGTCCTAAGAAGAGGGGACCGCTGCTCATGCTGGGCCGTTTCCCCTGATAGCAGCTTGCGGTCTGGTGTTATGTGGGTTCACTCTTCTTCCTCCGGCTGGTTGGCTTTCCCCGTGATGTGCTCTATTTTGATGAAAAACACCCGGGTCTTCTTCTCCAGGCGGCCGATCACTTCCTCCCCCTGCACCTGAAATCCCCCCGCATATTTCCGGACCAGCTTTCGCAGGGCCCGGCGTTTTTCATCCGGTGAGGCTTCTCGGACCGGGCCTTGGACCAGGCAGCTTTGGTAATAGGTTGTGAACGCTTCCGGCTGGACCGCTGCTTGGCCAACCACGCAGAATGAAGCTCGCGGGTTGAGATGCAGATGCTCAATTTTACGGCCCTCCCGGGCACAGTGAAAGGCAATTTCTTCGTCCATCACACAGTAGTTTAAGGGTACGCCGTAAGGCTCACCTTCCCGGGAAGCGGTGCTCAATACCCCATAGTTTCCCTCCTCCAGAATGGCATAAGCCTGGGACCGGGACAGCGCCCGGTCACCCCGGCGCATCTTGTGCTGGATGGGATGGGAATGATCACTCATATCCCTAATCTTACCATCCCGGAGGGGTGGAGTTGACCCGGTGAGTGGACCGGGGCCGACGCGTCAGCGCAGGGGCAGCGGGAAGTGGTCTCCCGGGCCCGACCTTCGGGGGTCTCCAGCGCGGCCAACACGAGAATTCCGATCCTGTTCATAATCTGCTTCTGTAGTTGGCGTGGGAAAAGGGGATGAAATAACTGCTGGATCTTGAGCGCATCCAAGAAGCAGACCAGCTCTTGGACGACCATCAAAATGAATTCAACCCGGCATGGCTCTACACGCACGCGCTGCGCCTGTACCAGCGACAGGGAAACTCCTGCCGGTCCAGAAAGTCTAAAAGCGGAGGAGGAATACACCTTAACCTAGGTCCTGCCCCCGAGAGGAGATTCGTTTAGCTATCTCTATGATTTTGGAGACAGCTGGGATCACGAGATTATAATAGAGGAAATCCTTCCTATATCAACAACCGTGACCTATCCCCGCTGCCTCGCCGGTGCCCGAGCCTGTCCTCCAAAAGACGTGGGAGGCTCTTATGGATATGACGATTTTCTGGACGTAATTCGTGATCCTGAACACCCAGAACCTGAGGACTATCTGACCTGGATCGGCGGCAGTTTTGTCCCGGAAAAGTTCGACCTGGAAGCTGTGAATGCGGCTCTGAACCGGTGGGAGCTGTCGGACTGCTGGTGGGGGAACCGGGAAGATTATTCCGCCTCACAGAGAGAGGACATACTTTCCTCAACGAGCAGCCGCCGACCCAGGTGCACTTCCTGCTGGAAACCTGGTGGTTTCACACCGACTGGATGACCATCTATGAATCCAGAGAGATCGGAAAACCCAACCCGGGGAAATTCACCATCACGGCCCTTGATTTTCTGATGCGATCACCACCGGCACAACCCATCGAATTTCCCAAATTTGCAGACCGGCTGTGCCGGTGGGGTGGATTAACAACAGACAGCGCGGATCCTGTCCAGAAACAGGAAACCTTGCGGACCTGGGTCAGGGATCATGTCATGAAACCGCTGGTGAAATTTGATATTTTGGAGCTGCAGCTGGAAGATCAGAGCAGGAAATATTCAGAACTGCTGTCCTTCACCATCACCAAAGCCAGGAGGGACCCGCTCTTCGCCCTTTCCGCCCTGCCCTACCAACCCTGACCCCGCCTCAGCTTCCCCCAAATTGATCAGGTCTCCGCAGATGAATTCGCTCCCAACTGAACACTGGGATTTTCCCTTTCCAACGCTCCACAGGAGGGACCCACGGCGATGACATAGCCTATAAAACGGATAAAAGATCGTATCCGGTTCAAATCAAGGAGGACGCATTCTTTCAGAATATCGACCGCCTGATAATGTCCAGGCCATCGGATGGTTTTATCGGAGAACTCAGACAGCTTCGGCCGGGTGGGGAAAAAACTGAGCATCCCCGGCGTCACAGCATATTCCAGAGATTCCTAGATCCCCCACTGGTCAAAACAGAAACTTTCGCGATCGTTGAGCGTGTCTTTTTGAGTTCTTTTCTGGTCTTTGCTTCTTCACGTCGAACCTGATCCAACGTTACCTATCGAAATAAATAGATGCAGTTTTCCCAACAAGAATAAATTTTTAGTTTTTATCTTCTTTTTCCATCAGAACGCGTTCTGATCCTCAGAAAATGCTTTATATGGTATGGTATGATACTCAATGGTTAAGGAGGGTAGACTATGAAAAAGACCCGCACATGTCCTCAATGCAAGCATCAGATGGTAGAAGCTCAGCTCAAAGTGGGTTCTGAATCAATATATCTTCATTCCTACTCAGGAGAAGATAATTCTATTCTTCACGCCTGGATTTGCCCGCAATGCAACGAGGTCGTTCTGAAAGCGTCCTCTCCAGAAAATCTTGTCGGTCCGGATGACCTGGAAAACAATTCTCTAACATCTCCTTTCGACTAAAATGCAGCCCTGTTTGTGGAATCGTGTCTTATCTCTAAGGACATGTCTATTACCTCATTAAAGCGATGAACACATGCCTCATAACCTGATAGTTGTCCTTAAATACGATCTCCAAATTATATAATCACCGACAACGATCACCGAAATAAGACGAACAGGACACCAAAATGGAACATCAAAAAGAAGGGAAATCACTCGTCCGCGAACTGGGCTTGACCCAGGCACTGGCCATCGGGTTAGGCACCATGCTTGGAGCAGGCATCTTTGTCCTCTCCGCTTTTGCCGTGGAGGATGCCGGTCCTGCCGCCGTGTTCTCTTACTTGATTGCCGGCACAATCTGTTTTTTGATTGCCCTGGTGATCTCTGAACTGGCCACCGGTATGCCCAAAGCCGGCGGCAGCTACACCTTTATCACCGAAGCCCTGGGCCCGCTGCCCGGTTCGATTGTCGGTCCCGGGAATTGGCTGGGGCTGTCGTTCGCCACCGGGTTTTACCTTCTGGCGTTCGGGGAGTATCTGGCCTTGATCTTTCCCATACCAGCCCAACTTGCCTCTGCAGGAGCAGGCTTGCTCTTTGGGTACCTGAATTATCGGGGGGCAAAGCTCACGGGCAGCATTCAAAATATCATCGTCCTTATTTTGGTGACCATTTTGCTGGTATTTGTGGGTGTGGGGTTTTTTAATATCGATACGGAGCGCTATCAGACCATGGCCCCTAACGGCTGGGGAGCGATGATCGGCGCCATCGGTTTGATCATCGTCTCGTATACCGGGTTCGAAAAAATATCTACCATTTCTGGAGAGCTAAAAAATCCCGAAAGGAACCTGCCCCTATCGATCACCGGTTCGGTCGTACTGGCTACCATTTTTTATGCCCTGATTGTGTTTGTACTGGCGGGCACCTTTTCCCACCAGGGGATCAGCCAGCGGGAGGCCCCCCTCGTGGAGGCTGCACAGGTATTTGCAGGGCGCCCCGGTTATTTTGCCATGCTGTCAGCTGCCCTCCTGGCCACCCTTTCATCTGCCAACGCCGCCATCATGGCCTCTTCCCGGATCAGTTTTGGCATGGGGCGCGACCTGGTCCTCCCAGGTTGGTTCGGGCAGGTGCACCCTAAATTCAATACGCCGGGCAATGCTGTTCTGGCCACCAGCGCCTTGGGCATCATGCTTTCCGTATCCGGGAAGGCTGAAGTCCTGGCAGAGATTTCCAGCACCCTGTTCATGGTCTCCTACGCCTTATTATCGTTTTCCGTGATCATCATGCGCAGTTCCCGCCCCTCATGGTATCAACCTACCTTTAAAACGCCTCTCTTTCCCCTGATTCCCTTGATTGCGGGGACACTGTCCATCGGCGTCATCTTCACCATGTCCCCCGAATCCCGGTCCGCCGGCCTGGCGTTGGCAGCCGGTGGTCTGGTCTGGTTTTTTGTGTGGGTAAAAAACAACGCCAAAGTGGGCGGTGAGTTTGGACCGCTCTGGGAACGGGAACGTCCGCTGGAAGAGATCATCGAAAAAGCCCAGGAAGCAGCCGCCCCGGAGAAGAATGAGATTGTTATTCCTCTCTTGCCTCGCTCAGACATGCAAGCCTTGATGTATATCACGGAAGACCTGGTCTTTTACAATGACCGCCGGTCTGTTATCGCCCTCGATATTCAGGAAACCCCACCTCAGATATCTCCCCAAGATATAGAAAGCAGCAAACAGACCGAAAAGAAAAAGGTGCAGCAAAACCCCAGAATGAAGCGCATTGCCGAGCTGGGGGCAGAACTGGGCATCCCCGTCCGACCCATGATGAGAGCGGCCCACGGCTGGGCCTCCGGGATTGTCTCCATTGTGGAATCCAGGCCGAACACTGAACTGATTTTAATGAACTGGAACAAGCCCACATCCGCTGCCAACATCTACGGCAGCCCCGAAAAGACCATCCTGGAAAATGTCAGAGCGGATGTGGCCATACTCCGCCCGCGTCGGCTGCAGGAAACCGTACGCCGGGTGCTGATCCCTGCTGGCGGCGGACCCCATGCCCGCCTCGGCCTGCGGCTGGCAGCGGAAATCACCCACAGCGACCAGGCTGAATTGACAGTTCTTCGCATTGTCTCTCCCTCTCCTGAAATAGAACTTGAGGCCGAAAAACGCGCCCTGGATCACCTGGTGGAAGAGGTATTAGCTGAGGACATAAAAGCCAAGATGAGAACGAAAGTCGTTGTTGAGAAGGATGTTGTTTCTGCCATCATCCAGGAAGCAAGAGAGGATGAATACGACTTGCTGGTCATTGGCGCCTCTGATGAGTGGGCGGTCAAGAGTTTATTGGTTGGTTCCATCCCGGATGCGGTCGCGGACCAGGCCCCCTGCTCTGTCCTGCTGGTCCGCCGCCATGAAGCCTCCAGCCTGAACGCCATACGCAGGATCCTCAGCAGTATTCGAGGCTGGAAGTAGTGGATCGACCGGGTGATCTGCACGATTGATCTCGCTCTTGACGATCAGCGGCGCCGCATAGTAAAGGTTAAAACCTTCCGCCCTGATCAAATCCTCCCTCTCGCAACCTCGAAATTCATCCTGCGCAGCTCACCCGGAAACAACCTTCCGGGTCTGGATGTCTTCAGCCGGAAAGATCTCAACCAGGAAGGCCCCCATCTGACCTTCATCAAAACCTAGATCTCCCTGCTAAGGCAGGAGTTGGCAGTCCCCAACCCACGTCAACATCATCCTCTTTTCCCAAAATGCACCCATTTTCCCTCGAAATTGACCTGCATCTCAAATGAACTTATGCTGCCTTCGTAGGCTCCGGCCGGGTTTTGGCGTTTCGGCTCAGGAAGACGACCTCAGGGATCCTTCACTGCCCTCAGGTTGACGGTAAAAAGAACCGCCGGGGAGGAAAAACAAATTCGGCCCTTCACCTTCACCGCGGACTTCTAACCCCGTTGCACATTCCCGCCTCCTCGCCTACAATCCTCAGTACCCGCACTAACCACAGGCAGGCCAACCCTCAAAGATGACAGACACCCTCAGCGGCACCGTCGACCGCATCACTTATTTCAACCAGGAGAACGGCTACACCGTGCTCCAGCTGGCGCCGGACCAGGCCATGGTCCCCGGTTTATCCAAAGGCGGACTGGCCACCGTGGTCGGCAGCCTGCCTGAGGTTGCCCCGGGCGAGCACCTCGCGTTGGAAGGTCGCTGGACCACCCACAGCAAGTACGGGACCCAGTTCGCGGTCGAGGTCTGTAAGCCGTCCGTGCCGGTCACCCCGGACGGCCTCAAGCGCTACCTGGGCTCGGGCCTGATCGAGGGCATCGGGCCGCAGTTCGCAGAGCGCATCGCGGACCACTTCGGGGAGGACACCCTGCAGGTATTGGAAGATCAGCCGGAGCGGCTGACCGAGATCCCTGGGATCGGGCCCAAGCGCTCCCGCGGGATCCAGAGGGCCTGGGAAGAGCAGCGGGGCGTGAAAGAAATCATGCTCTTCCTGCACGAGCACGGGATCAGCACAAACCTGGCGGTCAAAATCTACAAAACCTACGGGGAGGAAGCCCTCACCATGGTCCGAGGTAACCCTTACCAGCTGGAACGGGACATCTACGGGGTCGGTTTCAAGACCGCGGACCGCATCGCCCGCGACCTCGGCCTGCCGACCGACCACCCCTCACGGATCGAGGCCGGGATCATTTACGCCTTAGAAGAGGACCTCGGCGAGGGCCACACCTATTCGCCCCCGGGCTCGCTGCTGGATCGCGCCGTCGAGCTGCTGGACTGCTCCCCCGCGTTAATCGAGGAAGGCCTGGCCCGGCTGATCAAGGAAGATCGGATTCGAGTGGACCGGGTGCCGTTACCGGGGGACACCCCTGACGGGGAGGTTTCCCCGGAACAGATCGATGCCGTTTACCTGACCCCGTTCTACCATGCCGAGACCGGGGCTGCCTCCCTGCTCCGCGAGCTGGCCGGGGCGCTGCCCTCCCGGCTGAGCGACATCCCCCCGGCTTTCCTGGAAGAGCTCCATCCCCCGGGGGAGGATGCGGTCGCCCTTTCCGACGATCAAAAGGCCGCGGCCCACACTGCCCTTACCCACCCGGTCAGCGTGCTCACCGGCGGACCCGGGACAGGCAAGACCACCTGCCTTCGCTACCTGATTTCGATCCTAGAAGGGAGCAGCAAGCGCATTGCCCTGGCCTCCCCCACCGGGCGGGCCGCCAAACATCTCTCCACCGCCACCGGCCAGCCGGCCAGCACCGTCCACCGCCTGCTCGGCTACTCCCCCCAGGAAGGATTCCAGCACGACCGGGAAGACCCGCTGGAGATCGACATCCTGATCGTGGACGAAGCCTCCATGCTCGACCTGCCCCTGACCTACAACCTGCTCAAAGCCCTGGCACCGGGTACCCACCTGCTGCTGGTGGGCGATGTGGACCAGCTGCCCTCGGTCGGCCCCGGGAACGTGCTCGGCGACGTGATCGCCAGCGGGGCGGCCCCGGTCACCCGGCTACAGTCGATCTTCCGCCAGGCCGCCGGTTCGGAAATCATCACCAACGCCCACCGCATCAACCGGGGGGAGATGCCCGTCTTCCCGGTCCGCGACCCCGGGGCAGAACGCCAGCCCGATTTTTACCTCTTCCCCGCCGAGGATGCCGCGGCAGCCGCCGACTGGATCGTCGACCTGGTCACTCGGCGGATCCCGGAGCAGTTTGGCCTGGACCCCAGGGAGGACATCCAGGTGCTGGCCCCCATGTACCGCGGGCCGGCCGGGGTGGACGCCCTCAACGACCGGCTGCAGGCCGCCCTCAACCCGGCCCGGAAAGGTTTCCCGGAAAAAGCCCTCTTCGGGAACACCTACCGCCCGGGGGACAAGGTGATGCAGCTCGAGAACGACTACACCAAGGAGGTCTTCAACGGGGATATCGGTACCCTGCGGGAGATCGAGGAGACCGGCCAAATCCTGACCGTGGAATTCGACGGTCGGCTGGTGAAGTATGAATGGAGCGAAGCCGACACCCTCACCCTGGCCTACGCAGTCTCGGTGCACAAAGCCCAGGGGGCGGAGTTCCCGGCCGTGGTCCTTCCCGCGGTCACCCAGCATTACATCATGCTCCGCCGCAACCTGCTCTACACCGCGGTCACCCGGGCCCAGCGCCTATGCGTGCTGGCCGGGAACCGCCGGGCGGTCGCCATCGCGGTTAACAACCATCAGGAAGCCCAGCGCTGCTCCGCCCTGGACTGGCGGTTGAAATCGAGCTAATTCTCGCTCAGGGGTAAGCCAGGCTCAACAGTATTCTCCTGCCAACTGAGACTCCAGGAAAAATAGTTGATCCCCCAATTTCACAGCCGGCGGGCGGAGAATCCCTTGATCATTATTGGATTGTTTACCCACCAGAATCGATCCAACCCTCTCTATTTCAACCCCTCTCCGGCATATTCCTGCCTGGTAAACCCTCTTTTTGGCACATAATCCTAGCAATGACAATTAAAAATACCCAGCAAGTTAATGTCTTATTTCTATCTTGAAAAAGATGTTGCTGCCACAAAAGACGACTTCAGACAGACAACTTTAAAAGGCTTACGCTCATTACCAATCCGAATGTTCAAATCTGGATCTGTTACAGATAAGAAAGAAAATGAGATTTCGCAATCTGTCGAAAATATTGGATAGATATATAAATAAAGACGTGAAAGAGGATATCCAAGGAATATTGAATATTGATTTGTCTGATAATTCTGTGAACAGCCTAGTATTCCATGACTTACTTACTAGTGCTGCAAATGAAATGATTAATCATCGCAAGAAACAAAAGTCGTTGTTATCTGCTATTGACCTCTTTAAATTCTTTGACAAAGGCATCGATTTTGTGATTTTCCTGGAAGCTTTTGCTGGAGAGATAAAGTATGGAGAGCGGATTAGAGATTTAGGCGCAATACACCACGACATCGACGGGCTGCGGCTGGTCCCGGTGGGCGGCGGCCCGTCAGATGCCTGGGAACTGCAGGTGCAGCTCAAGCTGCGCGATCCCGCGCAGGATTGGCAGGAGTGGCAGTACCAGGAAGGGGGAAACTTCATCAAGCGCGAATGGGTCGCGGCCTACCGCTTCCGGGACATGGACAAGGATAAGGCCCGCTTCTACCAGTTCGCCCTCCCGGCCCGGGGCCAGTTCACCAAGGCCGGCTCGCTGCCCGGGGCTACACCTGCACTACCCAGAAAAAGCTGGAGCTGGCCCAGATCCCGGCCTACGACCCGGAATTTGTCCCCGGCAGGAAAAACATCTTCCGGTATAATGTTCTTATACCCCATTGACAACCCCAGGATCAACAATCACCCCCTCACGCTTCCCCCACCGGGAAACGGTTTCATTTCCCCCTTCAAGGAGGACCCCATGCCGCCCCGCTACGATAAAAAAGGTAAACTGTTCACCGAAAAAATCACCAAAGACCGCGTCAAAGTCACCATCCAGACCGCGGTCAACCGCATCTCGGGACATCTCCATGTGCCCCCGGACGAAAGGATGAAGGACGACCTCAATAATTCCCGGGGGTTCCTGGCCATCACCCAGGGGAGAGTGCTCTCCCCGGACGATCAGGAACTGACCACCTTCGATTTTCTGGCCGTCAATAAAGAACAAATCATCTGGGTGATCGAGGAAGAAGAACGCGAACCAGAACCAACACCCGGAGAGGAACTGTGAATCAAAATCAAGAGCAGGAAAAACGCCAGCTGACGATAGAAGAATCAAAAAAGATCCGGGACTATTTTCTCACCAACGTGAAACGAAAGGTCGATGATCAGGACGGCCAATCCCAGGTCTCTCCCGAGATGATCAAAACCTTCCTGGACGAGATCTACCAATCGGCCAACATCCAGCTGGGAGAAAAGTTTAAAAACTCCCTGTTCGAGGAAATCGTGGACGAAGTGCAGGGCTACGGCCCCATCCAGCCCCTGCTCAACGACCCCGAGATCACCGAAATCATGGTCAACGGCCCCAAAAACATTTTCATCGAAAAAGAGGGCAAACTGACCCGGGCTGCGGTAGCCTTTGAGGATGACGCCCATGTCATCCGGATCATCGAAAAAATCGTCCTCCCCCTGGGAAGGAGGATCGACGAAGACACCCCCACCGTGGACGCCCGCCTGCCGGACGGGTCCCGGGTGAACGCGGTCATCCCCCCGGTGGCCATTGACGGACCCTCCATCACCATCCGTAAATTTGCCCTGGAAAAATTGACCGTCCAGGACCTGATCGATTACGGCTCTATCACCCAGATCGCGGCTGATTTCCTCCAGGCCTGCGTGGAAGCACGCCTGAATGTGATCATTTCCGGCGGCACCGGATCCGGGAAGACCACCCTGCTGAACATCCTGTCCGGGTTCATCCCCAAAACCGAACGGATCGTGACCATCGAGGATTCCGCCGAGCTCCAGCTGCAGCAGGAGCATGTGGTCCGCCTGGAAACCCAACCCCCGGACATTGAGCGGCGCAACGAAGTCACCATCCGGGACCTGGTGCGCAATTCGCTGCGCATGCGTCCGGATCGGATCGTGGTCGGCGAGGTGCGGGGGGGAGAAACCATCGATATGCTCCAGGCGATGAACACGGGACACGACGGATCGCTGACCACGCTGCATTCCAATTCCCCCCGGGACGCCCTCTCACGCATGGAAACTATGGCCATGATGTCGGGGATGGATCTGCCCATCCGGGTGATCCGGGAGCAGATCGCCTCGGCGGTGGACGTGATCGTCCAGCAGTCGCGGTTCACCGATGGAACCCGGAAAGTGACCTTCATCACGGAAGTGGCCGGCATGGAAGGGGACACCATCGTGATGACCGATGTCTTCAAGTTCAAACAGACCGGCATTGACCAGGGAAAGATCCTGGGCAAATTATCCCCCACCGGCATCCGCCCCATGTTCTCCGAACACCTGAAAGAAGCGGGGTTCGAGATGGGCCCGGAAATGTTTGGAGCCGGTGCTTAACCTGGAAAACCCCGGGGAAAAAGGAAACGCGGCCCGGAGGCCGGGCGGCAAATCTGGTAAGGTCTCTGCAGCTGACCACGTCCCATTAAGCGAACGAGAAAGAGAATAAGTCAAACCCCAAAGGAAACCCTATGACTGAAAAATATGACGTGATCTGGATAGGCACAGGACAGGCTACCGGGACAGTCATCCCCAGGTTAGTGGAAGCGGGAAAGACAATTGCCATCGCCGAGGGGGGCAAATTCGGCGGCAGCTGCGTCAACTACGGCTGCACCCCGACCAAAACGCTGGTGGCCAGCGCCCGGGCGGCTCACATGGCCCGCCGCGGCCCGGATTTCGGCGTGAAGACCGGAGAGATCGAGATTGATTTTCAACGAGTGATGGAGCGCCAGAATCAAATGCGCACCAGCACCAGCGAAGGATTAGAAAGCTGGCTGCGCGGGCTGGATGAGGTGACGATTTACGACGAATACGCCCTCCTGGAAGGACCCCACTCGGTCCGGGTGGGGAAGGAGGTCATCCGGGGAGAAACCATCATCATCAACGCCGGCGGGCGGTCCCGCGTGATCCCCATCGAAGGCATTGAGGAGGTGGATTGGCTGGATAACACCCGGATGCTAGACCTTAAACAGCTCCCGGATCACCTGGTGATCGTCGGCGGCAGCTACATCGGCCTGGAATTCGCCCAGATCTTCCGCCGGCTGGGCAGCCGGGTCACCGTGCTGGAAGGCGGGTCCCAGCTGATGTTCCGGGAAGACGCCGACATCGCGGAAATCGCCCGGGAAGTCCTCAGCGGAGAAGGGGTTGACGTGCGGCTCAACGCCCAGGTAGCGAGCTTGGCCCAGCCCCGGAAGGAGCACATTGAGGTCTCTTTCCAGCAGGACGGGGAAGAGCAGCAGGTCAGCGGCAGCCACCTGCTGCTGGCGGTGGGCCGGGTGCCCAACAGCGATCGGCTCAACCCGGAAGCGGCCGGGCTGGAGGTGGACGACCGCGGTTACATCCAGGTCAATGAGGTCATGCAAACCAGCGTCCCCCATATTTACGCGCTGGGTGATATCAACGGAGAGGGCGCTTTCACCCACACCGCGGTGAACGACGGGGAAATTTTCTGGGACCATTTCAGCGGGGATTCTGACCGCACGCTGGATCAAAGGATATCCACCTATGCCCTGTTCATCGATCCCCCGCTGGGCCGGGTGGGGATGAGCGAGAAGGAAGCCCGGGAAAGCGGGAGGAATATCTGGATGGCCGTGATGCCCATGGATCAGATCGCCCGGGCCAAAGAAAAAGATGAGACAGCCGGGATGGTCAAGATCCTGGTGGACAAGGACAGCGAGGAAATCGTGGGGGCGGCGGTGTTTGGCGTAGGCGGGGATGAGGTGGCCAACGTTTTCACCCCCTTTATGTACACCGGAGCATCCTACAAACTGTTCCGGAAAGCCGTCCTCACCCACCCCACGGTAGCGGAGCTCCTGCCCTGGATCCTGGACGACCTGCAGCCGCTGGATTAATGGAATCCAGCCGGGAGGTAACTATCCGCCTTCCGGCTGGTATAATCAGCAGAGAAATCATCCTTTCAGCAGCTAGAGTTCGAGGTGAGGTTTATGAATGTTGCCAAAGCAGCCCTGTTCATCATCATGACTTTGTTGGCGATTATCATCTTCTTTTCTCTGACCGGTTTGGACGTCAAAGACCCCATGCCGGCGGTCATCCGCATCATTGACTGGACAGCAGAACTCAACCGAACGGTAAACAGCTTTATTCAAGAAGTTGTCCTGACCATTCAGACCCGCATTTCAGCGATGTTCCCCTGATCACTCTCAGTCTTTCCAGCCGAAACTGCAGGAATCCAGGCACGCGGTACGCTGCCGGATTCCTGCTTCGTTTTCTACGCCGGCCAGATTTTTCGACCTCCTCCCGGGGGGACGATCTCCGCAATGTGCGCTAATTCTTCCTCGGTCAGGGGCGGGAGTTTTCCGGCCGCCACGTTTTCCTCCAGCTGTCGGTCGGTCTTCGCCCCGGGGATGACCGTGGTCACCGCCGGATGGGCGAGCACAAACTGGATGGCCAGCTGGGCGAGCGAACGGCCGTCCGCCAGCTCCCGCAGCCGGTCAACTTTCTCCAGATCATCCAGGAAAATTTGATATTCATCCTCATTTTCATGCCAGCGGCGGCGGAAATCGCCTTCCGGGAACCGGGTTTCCGGGGTAAATTTCCCGGTCAGGATGCCCATCGCCAGCGGACCCCGGACGATAACCCCGATGTCCTCTTCCTGACAGTA
This sequence comes from Anaerolineales bacterium, assembly GCA_034520505.1. Lineage (GTDB taxonomy): Bacteria > Chloroflexota > Anaerolineae > Anaerolineales > UBA11858 > B10-G9. The sequence continues at coordinate 433,847 of JAXHNK010000002.1, forward strand.
AGGAAATATCTCTTTTTCTGCGGTGCGGTTGAGGATGCTGTAATCGATCTGCAGGGTGGACGTATTCCCATCGGCATTGAAGGTTTTCAGGTAGTCAAAATCGCTGGTGCTCACGCCGTAAGCGCGGACTTTTCCTTGCTCCTGCAGCGCCTGGAACCCTTCCAGGAAATATTCCAGGTTCGGTCCCTGAAAGTCGATATGACACTGAATGACGTCCAGGTAATCCGTCCCCAGCCTTTCCAGGTTGGATTCCACCCCGGCAATTAACTTTTCCGTGCTGTCGTACCGGGATTTTCCGGCGTCGTGATCGAACCCCACCCAGCCGATCTTGGACGCCACGATAAACTCCTCCCGGCGGCCCTTCATCGCCCAGCCGAGCAGCTGCTCGCTGTGACCCATTCCGTACACGTCGGCGGTGTCGAAAAAGTTGATCCCGGCCTGGAGGGCGGCTTCTATCGCTTCCAGGGAATTTTCATCATCCACCGGGCCCCACTCATCGCCCCCTATGGCCCAGAGGCCGATGCCAATCTCCGTGACCTCAATCCCGCTCTTGCCCAGCTCCCTTTTCTTCAAATCCTGTTCCGTCATCTTCCCTCCCTGTTCAGCTAAATTTGAGTTCCAACCGTTTGATCCCTGCGGGATGATTACCCCTGTTCCCGCTGTCCCGGGCGGACTTTCAGCCCGGGGCGTCTTCACAGCGGTTAATTTCATTATACCAACCCCTGAAAGCCGGATTGTATTCGCCAGACTCCCCCTTAATTCCCCGTTAGAAACCTTTCCGGGCCTTGTTTCCGGCCCCCCAATCCTTTATGATCACATTAACCAGGTAAGAAGATCACCCATCAGTGAGGAGCAACTATGGCTGCAGAACATACAGAACACAACCATCACCAGGACCCCGGAAGCGAACACGAGGATCATAAGGGTCACGGGGCGGACCACAGCGGGCACGAACAGCTTTTCCGCCAGCGATTCTGGTGGAGCACCCTGCTGAGCATCCCGGTGCTGGTTTACAGCCCGACCATTCAAGGCTGGCTCGGTTTCAGCGCCCCCGCTTTTCCCGGCAGCCAGTACATCACCCTGCTGTTTTCCCTGCTTATCTTCTGGGTGGGCGGGATGCCATTCCTGGAGATGGCCGTCCCGGAAATCAAAAACCGCCAACCGGGAATGATGACCCTGATCTCCCTGGCCTTGATCGTCGCCCTCACCTACAGCCTGGCCGCCCAGCTGTTCAACCTGGGAGAGGGTTTCTTCTGGGAGCTGGTGACGTTAATTGACGTCATGCTGCTCGGTCATTGGCTGGAAATGCGCTCCATCCGCCAGGCTTCCGGGGCTCTCCAGGAGCTGGCGAAGTTAATGCCTGATACCGCCAACCGGATCACAGAGGGCGGCGAAGTGGAAGAGATCCCCGCTTCCCGGATCAACCAGGGGGATCAGCTGCTCATCCGGCCCGGGGAGAGCGTCCCCGCGGATGGAGAGGTTTATGAGGGAAAATCCAGCCTTAACGAGTCGATGATCACCGGTGAATCCCAGCCGGTTTCCCGGGAGCCCGGCGATCAGGTGATCGCAGGGACGATCAACGGCGACGGCAGTTTGCGGATCCGGGTGACCGCTGTGGGAGAGGATACCGCCCTGGCAGGCATCATGCGGCTGGTGGATCAAGCCCAGGAGAGCAAATCCGAAACCCAGCTGCTGGCCGATCGTGCCGCCGGCTGGCTGTTCTATATCGCGGTCGGAGGGGCGGTCCTCACCGCCGCTGCCTGGCTGCTGGCGGTAGGATTTGACGTGCAGGTGGTCAAGCGGGTTGCCACCATGCTGGTGATAGCCTGCCCGCATGCCCTGGGCCTGGCTGTACCGCTGGTGGTGGCGATCACCACCGCAAAAGGAGCCAGCAGCGGCATCCTGGTCAGGGACCGCCTGGCCCTGGAAGCCGCCCGGGACATCGATGTGGTAATCTTTGACAAAACCGGCACCCTGACTCAGGGGGAATTCGGGGTGGTCGAAATCCTCCAATCCGGGGAAGAGAGCAAGGATCAACTCCTGGAACTGGCCGCCGGGGTCGAGTATGATTCCGAACACCCCCTCGCCCGGGCGGTGGTCAGGGCTGCCGAAGAAAAAGATCTGACCCCGGCAGAAACCGCCAACTTCCAGGCCATCCAGGGCCGCGGAGTGCAGGCGGATATTGACGGGCAAACCTATCACCTGGGAGGTCCGCGGATGCTGGAACAGCTGGAAGTGGATCTTGGCGGAGAGGTTCAGGAATTTACCGACCGGTCGGCGGAAAAGGTCCGGACCGTCCTGTACCTGATCCGGGGAGAAAAAGTCCTGGGTGCGTTTGCCGTGGCGGACGTCATCCGTCCCGAAAGCAGTCAGGTGGTGCAGGAACTGCACGCCCTGGATATCGAGGTTGCCATGCTCACCGGGGACAGCGCAGAAGTGGCCCGGGCTGTCGGCGAAGAGCTGCACATCGACCAGGTCTTCTCCGAAGTGCTCCCGGAGCACAAGGACCAAAAAGTGGCCGAACTTCAGGAACAGGGGCTGACCGTGGCCATGGTCGGGGATGGAGTTAATGACGCGCCGGCCCTGACCCGGGCGGACATCGGGATCGCTATTGGAGGGGGCACGGACGTGGCCATTGAATCCGCCGGGCTGATCCTGGTCCGCAGCAACCCCCTGGACGTGATCAAGATCATCAAGCTCAGCAGTGCCAGCCACCGCAAAATGGTGCAAAATTTATGGTGGGCGGCGGGTTACAACATCGTCGCCCTTCCCCTGGCAGCCGGCGTCCTGGCCCCGGTAGGGATCCTGCTCTCCCCGGCAGTAGGCGCCCTGCTGATGTCCCTGAGCACGGTGATCGTGGCCATCAACGCTCAGCTGCTGCGGGGTCTGAAACTCTGACCTCCGCCGGTAATAAAGACCCGGGAGAATCTTTACAGGACCTTTAACCGTTCTTCATCCCGCCTTCAAGATCAAGCCGTACACTGGTCTTAATTTCCCCCTCGTTGAAGCCCCCGTTCGGGAACCAGCGCCCGGGCGGACGGCGGGGCGGGCGGACGGCGGGGCGGGCGGGAGGTGTCCCGGCGGCACAGCGGGATCAACCGCCCTTTTCAACCGACCCCGGGGACGTTCCCGCCGCATCCATGAGGAAAATTTTATTGCGATCCGTGAGGAGTAATCCTTTCCCGGTCGATGAAATCGTTTACAATGAAACCAGCTCTCTCCCCCCGGGGTGCACCTGCGCCCCACCCATAATCAGTTGAGGTATCCATGGCACCCGCAACCATCCTGGTCATCGATGATGAACCCAGCATCCTGAACCTGATCCAATCTTATCTCCAGGCGGAGAATTTTGAAGTCCTGACCGCCAGGGATGGGCGGGAAGGGTTGACCGCCGCAAAGACTCATCAGCCTGACCTGGTCATCCTCGATATCATGCTCCCCGGGATGGACGGCATCCAGGTGCTGCAGGAGCTGCGGCGGGATTCCGATGTGTATGTGATCATGCTCACGGCCAAGACCGAAGAGACCGACCGGGTGATCGGCCTTTCGGTGGGGGCGGATGATTATGTGACCAAGCCCTTCAGCCCCCGGGAGCTGGTCGCCCGGGTCAAGGCTGCCCTGCGGAGGATCCAGGGGACGAGGTCCACCCCCCGCCCTGAGATCTGGTCGTTCCGGGATCTCACTATTGATATCAGCGGGCGCCAGGTGCGGCTCGATGACCAGCCGGTGGACCTGACTTCCACCGAGTTTGATATATTGCAGGCTCTGGTGGAACACCGCGGGATGGTGCTCAGCCGGGAACAGCTGACGGAAAAAGTGTGGGGGAACGATTTTTACGGCGAGCTGCGGGTGGTTGATGTCCATATCGGCCACATCCGCCAGAAAATCGGGGAAGAATTCATCGCCACCGTCCGCGGCGTGGGTTATCGTTTTCAGGCGGAGGATCAATAATGCTTGACAGGGTTCGCAGTCATCTCGGCTGGAAGATTTTCCTTTCTTATCTGTTTGTGATCATCTCCGGAGCGGCTGTGCTCATCCTGGCAGCTGAACTGGCGATCCCCACGTCCTTCGATCGTCATATGGCCGGGATGAGTGAAATGATGGGCGGGATGATGGAATCCACACCCGGCAGACCGAACCTCAGCAGCTCCCTGTTTACCAGTTATCGGACCGCGGTCCGGGAAGCGGTGACCTGGGCGGCGCTGGCTGCTGTCCTGGTCGCCGGCCTGGTCAGTTTGCTGATCAGCCGGCGGGTGATCCGGCCGGTAAAAGAAATGATGCAGGCCAGCCAGCATATCGCCAAAGGCAATTATCAGGAGCGGGTGAGCATTCCCGGCGATCCCCTCAGCGCCGATGAATTGTCCCAGCTGGCCATCAGCTTCAACCGCATGGCGGAACAGCTGGAAAAAACTGAAACCAAGCGCCGGCAGCTGATCGGGGATGTGACGCATGAACTGCGCACCCCCCTGACCACGATCAAAGGCTCCCTGGAAGGGCTGGTCGACGGTGTGCTCACCCAGGAACCAGGCACCTACGAACAGATCCACCGGGAGGCCGAACGGCTTTCCAGGTTGGTGGACGATCTCCAACAAATCTCCCGGGTGGAAGCAGAAGCTTATTCCTTAGACCCCCAGCCCGTCCCGGTGCGGGACCTGCTGGACACGGTCCGGGAACGGCTGGAAATCCAATTCCGGGAAAAAGGAGTAGACCTCGAGTTCCACATCCCCGGAGACCTTCCTCCGGCGCTGGCAGACGATCAGCGGATGGAACAGGTGTTGATCAACATCATCGGCAACGCGCTGCAGTATACGCCGCAGGGGGAAAACGTCCGGGTTTCGGTCACCCGGCAGAAGGGTGCTCTGAAGTTTTCCGTGCAGGATAACGGGATCGGCATCGCCCCCGAGCACCTGGCCCATATCTTCACCAGGTTTTACCGGGTGGACAAATCTCGCTCCCGGGCCAGCGGGGGATCCGGCATCGGCCTGACGATCGCCAAACACCTGGTGGAAGCCCACGGGGGAACGATCCAGGCGGAAAGCCCCGGCCCGGATCAGGGGAGCACGTTTACCTTCACCCTGCCGACCGCGGGTTAAACCCCCGGCGGATCTTTACCAGATCTTTAAACTCCCTTTAAAGGATCTTCAACAATTCCAGGTATCCTTTAAGTATCAATAAGTCAATTACTGCCTAGAAACAGGCAAGGAGGAAAAGATTATGGGACACTCTTTTTGGGGAAGATGGGGCGGATGCTGCGGCGGCAGACTCTGGAATCTAACGGGAATGGGTTTTCTGGGGCCGCTGCTGGGCCTGCTGTTCAGCATTCTGCTGATCATCGGGATCGCCTGGCTGGTTATCTGGCTGATCCGGAGGACCGCTGACACAGGCGCCGGAGGATCTGGCAGTTCAGGCACTTCCAGCAAATTAACCGCAGCCCAGGAAATACTCAAACAGCGCTACGCCCGGGGTGAAATCTCCCGCGAAGAATACCGGGAAATCCTGGGAGATTTAAAATGAAGCATAACTTCTTTACCAGTAGTTTGAAGGAGGATCGATGATGATGGGTTTTGGTTTGATCGGTATTTTGCTCCTCTTCGGTTTTTTCTACTTCCTGATGGAGCGGAACGCGCCGAATTTTAGCAGCCGCTACCGGCACGACGGGAATCTTCCCACCGGGGAACATGAGCAGAGCGCCCTGGACATTCTCAAACAGCGTTATGCCCGGGGAGAAATCACCCGCGAAGAGTATCAAAACATTAAACAAGATCTGGGGTGAAGGTTCATCCCGGATCATCCTTAATCAAAAAAGCCGACCTCTGGAAGCAGGGGCCGGCTTTTTTCTCTGTCATTACCCAGCGGGTTTCCCGTTCTATTTAATCACCGTCCGCACCTGCTCCTGCATATAGCGCTGGAGGTAATGAGGACCACCGGCGTTGACCCCGGTGGAACCGCTGGCCTTCCAGCCGCCGAAAGGCTGGTAACCGGGCCAGGCTCCGGAAGTCGAACCCTGAGGGCGGTTGACATAATTTACGCCTGCCTGAATGTTCTCCAGAAACCAAGTGGATTCTTCCTCGTTCCCGTAAAATCCCGCGGTCAGCCCGTAGCGAGAATCATTGGCCAGCTCCACACCCTGGTTCAGGTTTTCTACGGGATGAACCAGGGTGATGGGCAGGAACATCTCCTCTTTCCACAACCGGTGATCCAGGGGGACATCGGCTGCCAGCGTGGGTTCGACAAAAAATCCATCAGCATAATCCCCCCGGGTGAGCGCCTTCCCTCCGGTGAGGATCGTGCCGGCCCGGGCCAGTTCCGCGGTATACGCCTGATAGTCGCGTAACGGACCGCCAGAGATCACCGGCCCGAGATAAGTATCCCGTTCACCGGGATCCCCGATGACCAATTTTTCGGTTTCCTCGACCAAACGTTCGACCACCCGGTCATAAACCGGCTCTTCCAGATAAACCCGGGAATTGGCGGAGCATTTCTGTCCCTGCAGGCCAAAGGCCGACCGGACGATTCCCGCAACCGCTCGATCCAGATCCGCGTTCCGGGAGACGACAGCCGGGTTCTTTCCCCCCAGCTCCAGGATCACCGGATGGACATATTCCCGCCGAGCGAACTGCCGGTAAATGCTCATTCCCACCTGATAAGAGCCGGTGAACGTGACCCCGTCCACCCCCGGGTGATCAACCAGTGCCTGGCCGAGCACGCTGCCTGATCCGGTGACGAAATTCACCACCCCCGGGGGAAAACCGGCGTCCCGGAAGGCTTCAGCCAGCAGACGCACACTCCAGGAGGTGGCTGCAGCGGGTTTCATCACCACCGTATTACCCGCAGCCAGGGCTGCCGCCACCGGCCCTCCGGTCAGGGCGGTCGGGAAATTGAAAGGGCTGATGACCAGCCAGACACCATAAGGCCGCAGCAGGGAATAATTAACCGCCTGATAACCCTCCAAGGGGTCTTCTCCCATCCGCTGGATGAAACCTTCATTCTCCTCCAGCTGAGCGACTGTGTAGCGGATCAACGCCGGGGCTTCGGCCACATCACCCAGCGCTTCCAACCGGTTCTTGCCTACCTCCAGAGTGGTCACCGCGGCCATTTCAAAAACCCGTTCTTCAATTAAATCGGCGGCCGTCCTCAAGAGTTCAGCCCTTTCCTGCCAGGGGGTGATGCTCCAGGAGCGGAAAGCGCGGCGGGCGGCGGTCACCGCCCGGTCAGCATGCTCCGGGCTTCCCTTGGGGAAAGTTCCCAGCAGTTGATCGCGGCGGGCGGGGTTATATTCTTTAAAAACACCTTCCGCCCACACATCTTCACCGTTGATGATCATCCCGTGATCCCCTTCCAGCTCGGAGATCTTTTTCTCCAGGGCCTGCTCATAACGGGTGTGCAGTTCCTCGGGAGGGTTGAACATGGTGGCATATGTTAATTCAAAATTGCTCATAAGAAAGAGAAACCTCCTGTAATCGGTCCCTGAAATTAAATCCGTGTTGATTAAACCTTAGACGGGGTCTGAGCAGATTATCTTTCCTCCCTCAAATTGACTGGGGGCATACCAGCCGGGGGTCACCGGGGACCCCGGTCGTTTTCACAACCCCAGAGTCTCGGCCTGATCCTTCATGGATTCCAACACCAGTCCGATAAATTGTTCCAGGGGGAGGTTCAGCTGATCTTCACAGCGGAGGATCTTGTCCCGGTCCGCCCCGGCAGCAAAAGAGCTGGAAGCGAATTTTTTCAGCACGGAATCAACCGAAACCCCTGCCAGCTTGGTGGGATGGACCAGGGCGACAGCCACGATCAGCCCGGTGAGGTCATCGCAGCTGAGCAGCGACCATTCCATCAGCGACTCGGGATGGACACCCGTGTACTGGTAGTTATGGGATTGGACTGCCCGGATGATCTCTTCCGGGACATCCCGATCCCTCAGCTCCCGGCTGATGACCAAGGTGTGCTCCTCCGGGGTGTCCCGGGTTTTTTCATAATCCGCGTCATGAAGCAAACCGACAATCTCCCAGCGGTCCGGATCGCGCTCAAAGTAATCCGCCAACCCCCGCATGGCAGCTCCCACAGCGTAGTGATGCTTGCGGAGGTTCTCATTCTTGATGTTTTCATGTAATATTTCCCGGGCCTGTTTCCTGTCTATCATCTCTTCCTCCTTCCAAATCCTGCGGCTGTCCGGCCGCGCTCTTCCTGTTCCATCCCCTTGTACCCCGGGGTACCGCCGTCTGCCCATCCTGGAATGCGGAGCCCGGGCGTTATTCCGCCAGGGCGAACAACCAATCCAAATCCGCCTTTCCCTCCAGGGCCGGCGAGAGCCGCAAATCCCCGGCCTGAAGATAATTCAAAAAATCCAGCAGGCAGCGCTCCAAAGCAGATTTCATCGCCGCGGAAGGCTTAACTCCCTGCTCCCACCACCAGTTCTTCACCTGGAAAACGCCCTGACCGCGGTCCAGGCCGGGTTCAAACCGCCCGATAAAACGATCACCATAAAGCACAGGGAGCACATAATAGCCGTACTCCCGGTCTTTTTCCGGCTTATACACCTCCCAGACATACTGGAAATCAAAGATCCATTCCACCGCCTGCCGGTCCCAGAGCAGCGGATCCAGGGGGGCGATCACGGCGGCTTCAGGCCCGGGAAGCCCCTCCGCTTCCACCGCCCTCAACAATTCCAGGTCTTCTGTCCGGAGATAAAATTCCCCCCGGGGGATACCTTCAACCTCCACCGGAATCACCTGCCCTTCCCCGGCCAGGCTGGTCAGCAGCCGGCGGCGGCGGGCGGTTTTCACCCCTTCAATCCCGCTCCAGTGGACGCCGGCATGGGGATGAGCCAGCTTCAGGGAGGACAGGCGCCGGAGGATGTGCCACTTCTGATACTCCTCGGACTCAGGATGGGGATCCGGGGTTTGCAAAACCGAGGCGGGAAGCAAACGTTCAATCAGGTCGAAATAACGCCGGTTGTTCACCCGGTGATGCACGCCCAACCTGCCCATCTTGTACAAGCCCTCCAGCGCTGCCCGGGCGGCGCGGGTGGTGCCCCAGGCCCAGTCAGCCTTTCCCGGGATGTCAAGATCCAGGGAAGATAACGGCCCCCGCTCGCGGATTTCCGCTGTAATCCGGGGCTCCAGCTCCCTGACCACCTCCCCCGGGGCCCCGAACCGCGACTCCATCCGAGAGCGGTGGCGGGAAAAATACGGCCAATCTTCGATCGGATAGAGGGATGCCATCTTATCCCAGCCGTCCCACAGCTTCCTGTCCTCGTACAGCAGTTCGTTTATCATCCAGGGCCGATAATCGCCCACCCGGGACTGCAGGACCAGGTCGGGGTTTCTGCCTACAATGTTAATGGGATCAAACTGCAGGGACTGTGTGTTCCGGATGGTTTTCATCACCCCGGACTTGCCGCTTTCCTGGCGCGGGGGACATAATCTCTGAGCCGCCGCCAAAAACTGACACGCGGTCTGCCGGGAGATCAGCACCGGGGCTGGTTCTGGGCTGCTGCTGGACATCTTTTATCCTCGGATAGGGTCAACGAAATCTCATTGTATCATCGGATCATCGAGGAATCTGGCGCAGCACCGGGACATTCCCGGAGCTGGGCTGTTCAGGGCATGCCGTAGACATCTGTGTCGGGGTGGAGGGCGGACCAGGCAAACCAGAAGACCAGGGGAGCGTTGATCCGCTCCAGCCGTTCACCCCGCAGGCGCCCCCGGACCGCTGTTCCCGAACGGAGATCCCAGGTAGAGCGGGTTTCCAGGTCGACCATCTCGCCGCTTCCCGCGGCCAGCCGGAAGGTCAGCTGGCGGCCAGCGGCCGTGCTCCTAAACAACTCCAGGGTTTGGCCTTCGCTGTCATAGGCCGCGGCCAGCCGCTGACCAAACCAGAAATCGTTGATCACCCCCTGATCCTGGACCGTTTCCAGGGGATATGCCCTGGCCTCATCCCCGGCCGCCAGCCCCGCCACTAAAGATTTTCCCTGCAGCCGCTGATCGGGCTCCTCGGAACTGCTGAAACCGGAAACCCCGGATGTGTAGTATCCGGCGTAGGGGTCTTTGATCTCCCCTTCATAAATTTCCAGCGCCCGGGCTGACAGCACCCTGGTCCCGGGATAGTTCTCCTTCCAGAATCCCCAGGTGGTCAGGGAGGACGGCTGGATCTCCAGCCGGGTTCCCGAATAGGCTCCTTTCACCGCCTGGCTTAAGAGCTGACTCCAGAGGGTGTTGGACTGGTGATCATAAAGCACCAGGTTATCCTTGAGCAGGTAACCGGAAACGCCGAAGGTGAGCACACGTCCCTCCACTTCCCGGTCAAAAACGATCGCCGAATAACACAGCGGACACCAGGTTACGGCCACTGGTTCTCCGCCGACGAGATCATTAACCACCTCATGATGACTGAGCAGGCGGACAGGATATGCCCGGGCCTCCCCGCCCAATAGGATCCCGATCACCGGTTCCCGGTCATCCCATTCCCGATCCCCCATCTCGGGAGACACAAAGAGATGCTCCTCGGCGAAAATGGCCGGAATAGAGTCCTCGGTAGCCGCCAGCAGCAGCTCCCCGGGCTCCAGCCGATACCGGTCGGGGGTGGGTAAAGAAACAGCGTGTGAGCCGTTCAGCCCACACGCTGTAACTAAGGAGGAGAAAACAAGGAGTAAAAGCAAACTTCGCTTCATGGGGTATAGATGGGATTCACCCCTCCGATCTTACCCCGCTTGTAAACTATTCCTCTATTTTCTTCTTTCTCGACCACCAAAATGGTAAAAAAGAGGTTTCCAGGATTGATCCACCGCCCGAAAAGGCGTCTTTCATAGACTGAGATCCAGGAATAAAAACCTCTTTTCCTTGCCCACAGGCTGATCCGGCGGCCAATTCTGTCATGTTACAATTGAATAATCATTGATCCATTCTGCTTTCTTGCACTTTCCAGCAAACCTCAACCAAGGAACCCCAATCAGTATGAAAAAAACGCTACTTTATCTGGGAATTGTAGCCACCGCGGCAGCCGCTTTCATCTACGGCGTGACAGCTTTCCGCCAGACTTTTGCCACCCCGGATTGGAAAATCCTCCAGGCGCCGGATGACCAGGAAATTTGTTTCGTCCTCTACACAGTCGACGACCGGGTGCTGAACTTAACCGCTCAGCTTTATCAGCTCGACCCCGGTGCCGACCGCACCGTGTACCTGGACATCAAAATGGACGACCGCTGGGTGGAGATCGCCGCAGAACAGGTTCAGGAACCGGAGTTCCTGGCCGAATTTCAAATCCGAAATTGGGATGACAGCCGGGCGTTTGAATACCAGGTGCGGCAGGGAAAAAGTCCCGGGTACACCGGATGGATCCGCCAGAACCCCCGGGAACAGGATGAAATTGTGCTGGCCGCTTTTACGGGTAACTCCAACACCAACCGTGGTCCGCGCCCGGATCTGATCGAGAACATCCAGCGCCTGGACCCTGATCTGCTGTTTTTTTCCGGGGACCAGGTCTATGATCATCAAAATCACCTTACCTCCTGGCTGCTTTTCGGAAGGCAGTTCGGAGAGATCACGCGCAGCCGGCCCACGGTGGTCATCCCCGATGATCATGATGTGGGAAACGCCAACCTGTGGGGCGCCGGAGGGGAACCGGGCTTCGATGGTTATCAGGATCCGGCCTATGTCCGGCAGGTGGAGAACGCCCAGACCAGCCACCTTCCCGACCCCTATGATCCCACCCCGATCAAACGCGGGATAGGCACCTACTACACATCCCTCAAATGGGGAGGGATCGGCTTCGCTATCCTGGAAGACCGCAAATTCAAATCGCAGATAGACATCCTGGATCGTGAAGTGCTGGAAGAAGCCGGCGTGGTCTTTTCCCGGCCGGATCATATCGAGAAACTGCCTGATCCCGCCTTGCTTGATGTCCCCAGGGGGAAGCTGCTGGGAGAAAGGCAGCTGGCCTTCTTGGCGGAGTGGACCGCCGACTGGGAGGACCAGGAGATGAAAGCCGTGCTCTCCCAGGCGCCTTTCACCGCTGTCGCCCATCTTCACGGACCCAGCCTGGTGTCTCTGGCGGCGGACCTCGACTCCAACGGCTGGCCGCAGTCCGCCCGGGATCGAGCCCTGCGGATGATCCGGAAAGGGTTTGCGGTGATGATTAACGGCGATCAGCACCTGGCGACGGTCGTCCAGATGGGCGTCGAAACCTGGGGTGACGCCGGCTATTCATTCTCCGTTCCTTCTATCGTCAATCACTACCGGCGCTGGTGGAGTCCGGACCAAAAACCATCCCCGCTGCCGGCGGGAGAACTGGCCTACACGGGGGATTATCGGGATCCCCTGGGCAATCAAATCACCATGCACGCCTATGCCAACCCCAACCCCACCCGGGCCGATTACAACCGCTGGACAGCCCAGGGGGCAGGTTTTGGAGTAGTCAAGTTCAACAAGGGAGAAAGGACCATCACCCTGGAATGCTGGCCGCGGGGATGCGATATCACGGATCCCAACTGCCAGCAGTATCCCGGGTGGCCGATCACCATCCAGCAAGAAGATAATTATGGGCGCCCGCCGGAAGCCTGGCTGCCGAACCTGATCATCAGGGATGTCACAGAGCCTGTGGTCCAGATCCGGAAAGAACCCGACGGAGAAATCCTGTACACCCTGCGGATCCAGGGAAGCAGCTTTCAACCCCCTGTTTTCCAGGAGGGAACCTATTCCATCATCATCCGCTCCGGGGATCAACAAGTCACCCTGCCGGGGGTCGAGGCCGGTCCGCGGGAGGACAGCGAGCCCTTGATTATTTCCCTGCAAGACCGGGAGTCCTTACCATGAGAAAACGCACTCTGATCTGGCTGGTTATCCTGCTGGTTTTTTTCCTGCTCTTTCTGACCATCAAAAGTGTGATCGGTCAGGGGATCTCTTATAATCAAGCCCCGATCATCCTCACCACCGGGGTCCTGATCGTCCTTTTTCTGCTGTATTTGCTCACTTCCCGCTATGAACTGTGGAATTTCACCCCGGACAAAGTGTTTTTTCTGGGCGTGGGGTCCACTCTCTACCTCGGTCTGGCTTATTTCTTTACCGACACCCTCAACCTCCGCCTGGGTCCCATCGCTCTGCGGCCGGCCGTGTGCATCCCCATCCTTTTCGGTTTTTCCTTTGGCCCCGCGGTGGGTTTTTTCACCGGGGCGGTGGGAAGTCTGCTGGCCGATTTCGCCATCGGCTGGGACGTGTTCCCCATCTGGAACATCGCCAGCGGGATGACCGGTTTCATCCCCGGTTTCGTCTCCCTGTTCAAAGAGGAAAACATCCCCGAGCGGTACGTTTCCACCCTGGTCAACCTGCTGATCATCGGCAGCGCCGGGCTGGTTTTTCTCTTTCCCCTGGCACCGGAGCCCTGGACCGGAGTGATAAAAGATTATTCCTCCTGGGCCTATGTCCTGCTCATCGGGGGGTCGATCATGTTCGCCAACAGTTATCTGATGGAGCAAGATAAACTGAACCTGGTCTCCATCAACCTCTGGGGGGCGTCAGGCATCATTCTCAGCACGCTGCTCGCTTCGCTGGCCGATATCAGGCTGAATGGTTTCAGCGTGCGCACAGCGCTGATCGGTGAGTATATCCCCTATACGGCTATTGATCTGTTCAACCTGGTGCTGTTTGCCCCCTTGATCACAGCCGCCTACCACTTCACCCGGAATCGCATCCTTCCCGGAGAGCAGGAGATCTGACCTCTTCCAGCTGACCCCCTGAATCCCTGAGAGGCACCTCAATCCCCCGGTGCAGAATCCGGGCGCTCATCCCCCGCTTCTGCGGATGAAAAACCCGTCATTTCCCATCCCCAGAGCAGTAAAGCCGCCTGAGTGACCAGCAGCCATAAAAGAAACAGCGCCGCGCCCAGGGAAACCCAGTTGACCAGGCGGACGGGATCAAGGGAGAACTTTTCCACCTTTTCCAGCATCTTGCCGCTTAACTGTTGATACTGGACCAAAGAATCCCGCACCCCGCGAAGCGGCTCCTGTACCTGGCCGAGCTCTGTTTCCAGCTCCATAAGGTCCTCCCCCACCAACTGCAGGTTATCATTGGCCACGAGGATCCCTTCCTCCAGCGATTGAAAGTTAGGGCTTAACTCATCCAGGCTCTCTGAAACCTGGCTGATGCTTTCGGCCAGGGTCACCTCGGGATCGTAATTCACCCCGGAAATAAACGAAATCGCATCCAGGGCGTACAGCATCCGGTCGATCACCAGGGCGGTATCCCCGGCGGTATCCAGGGACGTCTGGGTGGATCCAATGACAGCGGGTAAATCTTCTCCCACCACAACCGCCATGGAAACAAACAAGGGATCCGTCTCGGACAGCGTCCTTCCTGCTTCCCGGGTGGTGTCCTGAATAGAATCCAGCAGCAGGATCGTCCGATCCAGGGAATCAGCCGCTGAAGCCATCCCTTCCTCGGTCGTTTTCAGCGTGATCCCCGCCTGGTCCAGGGACCGCGCAGCCAGCTCTCCGGCCGGCTTCCTGTAAGTGAGCACCAGGTAGCCTCCAGCCAGGGAAATGACAATGCCTGCCAGCGAGGTCACAAGGAGCAAAATTCCTAAGATGCGTTTGAATGAGTTCATAGTTTTCCTCTCCGAAACTGGAGCATGCTTTTTGAACAAAGGACACGGACTGAGTATTGTTTTAAATTATAGCGGACAATCCGGCAGATCGGGAAAACAGGTCCCGGGGAATCGGGTGAATAGTGTATAATTTTAGCCAGAGAAGTTCTAACCCCGTGGAGGTTCTATGAGCACATCCTCAGACAAGATCAAAGTGCTGATCGGTAAACCCGGCTTAGACGGGCATGACCGGGGAGCCAAAGTGGTCGCCCGGGCGCTGCGGGATGCGGGGATGGAAGTGATTTACACCGGCTTGAGGCAGACCCCGGAGATGATCGCGGAAGCGGCACTGCAGGAGGATGTCGATGTGGTCGGCCTGTCCATTCTGTCCGGCGCTCATATGGCCCTGGCCCCCCGGGTGATTGAACTGCTCCGGGAGCAAGGGCTGACCGATGTCAAGCTCTTTCTGGGGGGAATCATCCCCGATCAGGATGTGCCGGCATTAAAGGATCTGGGAGTAAGCGGGATTTACGGACCGGGGACTTCCACAAAAGCTATTATTGAGGACATTCGCACAGTATGCCAGAAATCCTGATCGAAGACGTTCTGGCGGGAGATCCGCTGGCCGTCAGCCGCGTGCTGACCCAGGTAGAAGACGGTACGCTCCAGGGAAGAAAGCTCCTCCATCAACTTTTCCCCCACACCGGAAAAGCTCACCTGATCGGCATCACAGGCGCTCCCGGCACGGGCAAATCAACCCTGGTCAACCAGCTGGCGCACCACTACCGCCACCCCCCGGAAGGGGAACCACCCCGGCAGGTTGCTGTGCTGGCCGTGGATCCATCCAGCCCGTTCAGCGGCGGCGCTGTGCTGGGCGACCGGATCAGGATGCAGGATCTGGCCGGGGACCCCGGCGTTTTCATCCGTTCGACAGCTTCGCGGGGATCACTGGGCGGGTTATCCGCCGCCGCCGCCGGGATGGCCGAAGTGTTTGATGCTGCCGGCTTTCAGGTGGTGATCATCGAAACCGTGGGCGCCGGCCAGGCGGAAGTAGATATCGCCCGGTTGGCCCACACCACCGTGGTTCTCGACGCCCCGGGATTGGGGGATGACATCCAGACCATCAAGGCCGGTATTTTAGAGATCGCGGACATCCTGGTGGTCAACAAGGCAGACCGGCCCGGCGCGGAAAACGCGGTCCGGGCGTTAAAAAACATGCTGGAATTACCCGAGGTCAACCCGCAGGAACGCAGGCACCATCAAAATTCACCTTTCCCTGATTTACCTGCTGATCCCCATCAAGCTGCCGGGGATTCCTGGCAGATCCCGGTGCTGACTACCACCGCGACCACCGGGGAGGGCATACCCCGGCTGGCAGAAAGCATCCAGGATCATCATGCCTATCTGGTGGAGAGTGATTTATGGTCCTTCCGGGAGCAAAACCGATTAAAATCAGAACTGGACGCCCTGCTGGAAAACGAGCTGGTCTCCCGCTGGAAAGCAGAGGTGGGCGAAGACCGCTACCAGGAGGTCATTGAACAGCTGTTTACCCGGCAAATTTCACCCCGCCAGGCAGTGCAGGAACTTATCCCAGGAGAACCCAGATGATCTACGGAGACCGGATTCGCCTGCGGGCGGTCGAAAAAGAGGATCTGCCTGAATTTGTCCGCTGGCTGAATGACCCCGAGGTCCGTCAGGGCCTCAACCTTTACCTCCCGCTTTCTGCCGCAGACGAAGAAGACTGGTTCCAGCAGCAGCGAAAGCTGGACCCGGAAGAACGGGCATTGGCCATTGAAGTCCAGACCGAATCCGACAGCGAGTGGCACTTCATCGGAAACTGCGGTTATCTCAACCTGAATTGGCGGGACCGCAGCGCAGAAATTGGAATTCTTATCGGCGATAAAAAATTCTGGAACCGGGGATACGGGACAAAAGCGGTAAAATTGCTCTTAAGGCACGGATTTCAGACCCTGAACCTGCACCGCCTCTGGCTGCGGGTCTTTGACTCCAACCAGCGGGCGATCCGGGTTTACCACAAGGCAGGATTCGTTCCCGAAGGAACCTTCCGCCAGGCCCATTATCAAGACGGTCAATATCAGGATGTGCAGATCATGAGCGTACTGCACGGAGAATGGAAAGAGCAACAGAAAAAGGAGCGCCAGGATGCATCATGAAGACACCCCCAACCGGGGGATGTACGGAGAGATCAAACTTTTTGCAGGCACTGCCAGCCCTGTTGTAGCCCAGAAAATTTCTGAATACCTGGATATCCCCCTCAGCGGACGGGATATCATCGAATTCCCCAACGAGAACCTGTGGGCCCGCCTGCATGAAAGCGTCCGGGGGCAGGATGTCTATCTGATTCAATCCACCAGCCGGCCCGTTCACCGCAACATCATGGAATTATTGATCATGCTGCAAACCCTGCGGCTGGACTCCGCCGGACGGGTCACCGCGGTCATCCCCTATTTAAGCTACACCCGCTCGGACAAGAAAGACAAACCCCGGGTGCCGATCACTGCCCGCCTGGTGGCCGATATGGTGGAAATCGCCGGAGCTGACCGCTATATGACGCTGGACATGCACGCCGGCCAGATCCAGGGTTTTTTCTCCATCCCCGGCGATGTGCTCACCGCCTTTCATCTGCTGAGGGACCGGATCACCGAATTGATGCCGAAGATGAAGAACCCGATTGTCCTGACTGTAGATCTGGGTTTTGCCAAGAAGGGCCGCAACCTGGCAGCCGAACTTGATGTCCCCATCGCTTTCATCGAAAAAAGAAGGACCGGGAACATATCCTCCCCGGAAGCTCTGACCCTGATTGGCGATGCCTCTGACAGGGATGTGATCATTGTTGACGACGAAGTAGATACCGGGGGCTCGATGTGTGAGGCTGCCCATCTGGCCAGGGAGAACGGCGCCCGGAACATTTATGTCTGTTTTGTGCATCCGGTGTTTTCGCCCCCGGCGATAGAACGGTTAGCAAAATCTCCCATCAACCATCTGATCACAACCGCTTCCATCCCCATCCCGGAAGAAGATCTGAAAACGCTGCGGGAAAATTTCCAGGTGGACGTCCTGGACATCTCTCCCCTGCTGGGAGAAGTCATCCGCCGGGCGCATGAAGGGAGAAGCGTCGGCGCCATGTTCGACGAATAAACTTACCGATGCCGGAACTTCCCGAAGTAGAAACCATCCGTCAGCAGCTGGAACACGGCAGGCCCGGACGGCCGTCCATCCTCGATAAGCAGATCCACAGCGGCGAAGTCCTCTGGTCGGGCGTGCTCACCGCCCCATCTCCCCGGGAGTTCACCTCCCGGATTCCCGGCCAGCGGGTACATTCCGTGGGCCGCCGCGGGAAACATCTCCTGATCCATCTCTCTGAGGACACCCTGATCATGCACCTGCGGATGAGCGGGGATGTGTTCGTTGAGCAGGGGGATCAACCGCTCAGAAAACACGACCGCCTGCTGATCCATTTTACCGACGGCGCCCGCCTGGCCTTCAACAATGTCAGGAAATTCGGCAGGGTGCAGCTTACTTCTCAACCCGGGGCCGTGCTCGCTCACCTGGGACCTGAACCCCTGGATGAGGACTTTTCACCCCGGGACTTCTTCGATATTCTTCAGAAGCACAACCGGCAGATAAAATATTTACTGCTTGATCAAAAGAGCATCGCCGGGTTAGGAAATATTTATACGGATGAAGCGCTGCACTTAGCAGGCATCCACCCCCGGACAAAATCTGATTCGCTGTCCTTCAAGCAGACAGAAGCACTCCTGAGTTCCATCCGGAAGGTGCTGCGGGCCGGGATAAAAAATCAGGGGACCAGCATCGACTGGATGTACCGGGGAGGAGATTATCAACAGTACCTGCTTGTTTATGGACAGGAAGGACAAAACTGCCCACAATGCGGTACAATCGTAAAAAGGATCAAGCTCGGTCAACGAAGCACCTATTTCTGCCCCTCATGTCAACCGCAACCCGGCAGATAAGGAGCACTCCATGGAATCCATCATACTTCTGGTTGTCGTTTTCTTTTCCTTGCTGGTTGGTTTCTTCCTAGGAATATTCTTCTTCACCCTGGAAACACCCCTGACCAGAAATCTGATCTCCAGCCCCCCCCCGGCGGCTGATCAAAGCCCCCCTTCCCCTCCAGATGAAACCGAATCAGAAACCAATCCCCCCCCTGCCAGCAGCCCTGCCCCGGGGGCCAAACGGATCCTGGAAGTCTGGCTCAAGGACGGCAAGGAAATCGAATATATCTCCCTGGGGAAAAGTTATCGGAAGGAAGATCTTCCGGACAGCCTGATAGATTTACTGAAAAAAAACAGCGACCAGAGGGAAGATGGTTCGGGTCAGTACCCGCCCGGGTTCGATCAGCCCATCACCCAGCCCGTACAGCCAGAAATGCCGGAGATAAAAGAAGGCAAGCTGCTCAGCGTGATCGAAGAGATCGATAAGATTTTGCAGAAAAAATTAGAGGAATCCCCCTTGGGTGAGAAAGGGATTCAATTGATGGAGAATCAAAATCAGGAAATTCGCATCTGGGTTGGGTTAAATTCTTATAATGCGATTGAGGAGGTGCCCAACCCGGAAATCAGGGCTCTGATCATCGAGTCCGTGGAGGATTGGGAGAACAGCACCTGATCCCCTTACGTATCCTGGAGCATTTTCTCACTGAATTCTTTGGATAAATCATAAACCAGGCGCTGCCGATCATCAGGGGATAAAAAAGAAGCCCGGGCAGCTGCTAACACTCGCTCCCGCAGGATCCACCGGGGCATCTCCAGCTGTTGATCAAACACGCGGTATTCATTGCTGAGCGTGATCCGGGAAATGCTGGGGTCGTCCGTGTTCAGGGTGACGTTGATGTTCTCCAGCATCATCTGCTTGATCGGATGCTCTTCCAGGTCCTCCACAACCCCGGAATGATGATTGCTGGTCATACAGACCTCAAACGGCAGCCCTTTCTCCCTGACCAGATCCACCGTTAGGGGATCTTCGAGCACCCGGATTCCATGACCGATGCGGTCGGCGTTGAACTCCAGGACCGCTTCCCGCACATTTTGCGGGCCGCTCCACTCTCCAGCGTGAATGGTTATTTTCAAACCGGCCTGTTGGGCCTGGCGGAACAACGGCATAAACGGTCGGGCTGGAAAGTCTGCTTCATTGCCGGCCAGGTCCAGGCCGACGATCCCCTGCTCCCTGCGTACCACGGCGGCTTCCACCACCTTTTCAGCCAGGTCCAGGGGTTCATGACGGTTGACGCTGACTATCAGGCGCACCGCAACCCCGAATTCTGCTTCCGCTTCCCGGGCGCTCGCCAGCACCCAATCAATCACCTGAGCGACCGGAAAACCTTCCGCCCGGCTCAAAGCTGCCGGGGTAAACCTCAATTCCAAATAACGCACGTTGTCATCCGCAGCGTCTTCGACCGCCTCCCGGGTAATCCGTTTGATGATCTCCGGTGACTTATAAAAAAGGCGCAGGGTCCCGAATTTGGCCAAAAAATTTTCGAAGGTATAAGGATCATCCTGCTCAACCTGAACCAGAGGGCGAAGATAGCCGGTATCTTTAACATCCAGATTGTGCGCCCGGACGATCTCCATCATCGTTTTCACCCGCAGCGATCCTTCCAGGTGCCGGTGGAGGTCAACCTTGGGCAAGTTGAGATAGAAGTGATCGTTAGCGGTCAACGGTGATCCAGTCATAAAAGGGAAGCCTTACAGGGTGGTTTATCTATGTGCCCTATTGTACCTTATTTGCCCCCCCGGAAAACAGAGAGGGCTCCTGCGGTAAAAACAGGAGCCCTTGCCCGGGATCAGGCCTAAAGTTTGCATTCCAACCTCAGGGAGGTTACCCGCCCAGTTCTCCCTCACTGATAGCCGTTTGTACACTGCTTACATCCCGGGGCTGGAAGGTAAACATGCGGTTGACCACGCTCATCCGCATATCTTTCATCAAATTCTGGAACATTTCAAACCCCTTGGTCTTGTACTGAACCAATGGGTCCCTCTGGGCATAAGCTTCCAGACCAATAGATACCCGGAGAGCTTCCATTTCCGTCAGATATTCCACCCAGAGCTCGGAGATCACCCTGAGCAGCAGTTGCCGGTAAATTTTGGATAAAGCAGCCCGACCCAGGATGTCCTCCACCTGGTTGGATAATTCTTCCGGCAGCTCACCGATCTTCTGGTCAGCAAACTTTTCGTATTCTTCTCCCAGCTCCTCCTGGAGCAGATCCTGAAGATCTTCTAAGTCCGCTAAAGCGTTATCCGCCAACCGGGTGGATTCACTTCGCCCCCAGGCGTTAAGGATCCTACGCTGGGCAGACACCAGATGGTCAACAGCATCCTTTTCGATAGTTTCTCTGGACCTGGAACTCAGGATATCTGCCGCATAGAACGAATAGTTCAATCGATTGGTCCGCAGCCAGACACGCCGGTGGCTTTTCTTATCGAACGTCGCCCGCCGTCCTTCCGCCATAGACTCCAGTAGCTCCATCATTTGATTTTCGCCCAGCTCCCCTTCCGGGAATCCGTTGAGGGTGCTCTGGATACTTTTGATGATCAAACCTTCTTGAGGATCCCCCAGATAACGATCGGTGCGGGTCTCAAACAGCTCCCTGACCCTGTCCTTGATTTCCTCCCGGAGGTCATCCCAGTCGCTTTGCTCAAAATCAAACTCTTCCAGCTCCAGCGGTTCTCCCATGATCCTTTCTACCGCTCCGACCAGACGTTTTAGCTCCAGTCCCATCAAATACTCAGCCACCTGTTCCTCAATCAAATCGCGGATCTGGAATGAAACTTCATCCCGCAGCTGCTGCCACTGAGGGTTCTCCAGTTCAATCCGCATCCTCAAGAGCTGGCTGAGCTCATCTTGAAGCTGATTGACTGATTGGCGGGTGCCCTCTTCGTCTCCCAGGGATAAACCGTCCATGAAAGTATCTAAAATTTCCACCCGATTGGCCAGCTGGTTCTCAAATTGGAGCATCCGATCGTCAACCAGCTGATCCACAGTCTGGAGGATATAATCCTGCTCGGTAGATAGGGTTTCCCGGGCAATTTCTAACAGCACCGGTTGAATTTCCTCCGGCGCAGGGCGGGAAATCTGATCCTGGATGTCATCCAGGATCAACCGGATGGTATAAGAAGGAAATTTATCCTCTTGGAAATTGAGGTTGGGCTGGGTTTGAGAAACCCAGCTGAGAAACTTCCAGGTTTGATCGAATTCCAGACTTTGCTCCTCATCCCAGAACAGGTCCTCAATCCGGTTTTCAACTTCCGTGATCAGCATCTCCGTCACGTCTTTACTCAAATCATCCTTGGTAAAAATTCGTTCTCGCTGTTGATACACCTTCTCCCGCTGCGTGTTGAGCACATCATCATATTCCAGCAAGTGCTTCCGGACGTCGAAATTAGCTCCCTCGACCCTGCTCTGGGACTGCTCGACCACCCGATCCACCAGACGGTTTTCGATAGGCATGGACTCATCAATTTGCATCCGGTTCAACAAGCCTTCCATCTGCTGGCCCCCGAACCGGGCCATCAGCTCATCCTCCAGAGAGAGATAAAAACGGGAGGACCCGGGATCACCCTGACGGGCGGCCCGCCCCCGCAGCTGATTATCGATTCGTCGGGCTTCATGCCTTTCTGATCCGATGACATGCAGCCCGCCCCGCTCCTTCACCCGTTTTTTATCCTCCATATGATTGAGGAAATAATCGATCTCCGATTCATAAATCCCATAATCCTCGGAGGACAACTCCAACAGGGCCTGTTTTTGCTCCGCCATAGTCCTATCGTAGGGGTTTTCATGACCGGCCCGATCCAGGACCCGGACAACGTCCGCGAGGATTTCCTCTGCCACTTCACCGCCCAGCTTGATATCAACCCCTCGCCCGGCCATGCTGGTAGCAATTGTCACCGCCCCAAAACCGCCGGCTCCAGCGATGATCTGGCTTTCCTCGGTGTGCTTCCGGGCGTTGAGCACATCATGATCAATTCCCCGCCGGAGCACCTGCTCCAGACGTTCCCGGTGTCCGGACGCTAAACCCAGGATCTCGAGCAGCCGGTCAATATTTTCCGGTGATTTGATATTCAAAGCCAGATCAAGCTCCAGCTCCTTGGCTAAATTGCGCAGATCGGTAGTTTTTAATACCTCCAGGGAAGTATTCAGAGCCCCCAGCTGGGGCACCCGGCGCCCATCGGGCTGCCGACCCTGCTTCCTCATCCAGCTGTCCCGGACTAACAGAATATAAGCCAGCATACGGATGGCGGGCCCTTCCAGCCGGTTGGAAAGCCGGTCGGAATTTTCCACAGACGTTGTCCCCACCAGGATCGGCCTCCCGATGATATGAAAGCGGACTATCTCTTCCACAATCGCCCGCAGCTTGGCTTCCTCGCTCAGGTAAATGACATCCGAATAGTCTTTCCGCTTCCAGTAAATCGGTTCTCTATCGGGGTCATTGCGGTTCGCATAATAAGTGTATTCGAACCCCGTACCTTCTTCCCGGCCCTGCAGCGTAATCAGGGGAGAATCAGTCCAGGTCGCCACATAATCCAGGTTGGTAGGAATGGCAATGGGGTCCAGGTTGTAGATCTCGTTAAACTCTTCCGCTTCGGTAACCGCAGTCCCGGTCATCCCGGATAATTTTTCATACATCCGGAAATAATTCTGGATGGTGATCGTCGCATAGGTGACATTTTCGCTCTGGACCTTGACGTTTTCTTTCGCTTCCACCGCCTGATGCAGCCCATCTGACCAGCGCCTTCCCGGCATCAGCCGACCGGTAAAATCATCGATGATGACCACTTTTCCGGCCTGGACCAGGTAATCTTTATTGCGTTTGAAAATGTATTCCGCGCGCAGCGCCTGCTCTAAATATCCCAGCAGCCGGGCCTGTTCCGGGGTGATATCTTCCGGACGGGCCGGGTTTCCCAACGAGCGGCCGAGCAGCTCTTCAACATGCGTCTCCCCCAGCGGGGTGAGGGTGATATTTCGATCCCGGATGTCAATTTCGTAGTCCTCGGGATTGAGTTTCTTGACGATAGAAGCCATCCGCCGGTACCATTCCGGGTCGTCATGAGAAGGACCGGAAATGATCAGCGGGGTCCGGGCTTCATCAATGAGCACATTATCGACCTCATCGATAATGGCATAATAATGACCGCGCTGCACCCGATCTTCCAGTTTCATCGCCATGTTATCCCGGAGAAAATCAAAGCCAAATTCATTGTTCGTTCCGTAGAGGATATCGGCCTGATAAGCCCGCTGCCGGGGAACCATATCCAGCTGATGGCGGTCCTCATGGGGAGATTTCAACGCCAGATCAATCAGAAAGGCTTTTTTCCCGTGCTCGGTGCGGGCGGCCATTTGCAGGACGCCGACGTTCATCCCCAGCAGTTCATAAATCGGGGCCATCCAGCGGGCGTCCCTCCGCGCCAGATAATCGTTGACTGTGACCAGATGTACACCGCGTCCAACGGGCAGGTTTTTCACCCGCTCAAATTTCCAGTTGTCAGGATCCTCGCCCCACTTCTCCCGGGCAGCTTTAACCCATTGAGGATTCAAAGCCAGGGCATTCAAATAGAGAGGAAGCGTTGCCCCCAGCGTTTTCCCCTCACCGGTTTTCATCTCCGCCACATATTCCCGGTGCATGGCGATCCCCCCGATCATCTGCACGTCAAAATGGCGCTGTCCGATGGTCCGCTTACTCGCTTCCCGGACCGCGGCAAATGCCTGGGGGAGGATGTCATCCAGGGTTTCCCCCCGGGCCAGGCGTAAACGAAATTCAGCGGTTTTTGAACGCAAATCCTCTTTACTGAACTGCTCGAATTCCGCTTCCAGTTCGTTGATATACTCCACTTCAGCGTCCAACTTTTCCAGCAGTTCCCGATGCGGGTCGCCCCCGAATATTTCCACAATTTTTTTAAGCATAAGTACCTTTTAGTGGTGTTTCCCAGATGGTTAAATAATGTAATTCATCCCCAAAAACCTGAGGCGATTATAGCACAGTCGTGTTAATAAACTCTAAGAAGCTGGATCAGCGGCAGCCGCCCGGCACAGCCGGAATCGGCTGGGGACAGCTTGATCACACCCTTCATTTTACCTGCTTTTTCGGACCGGGCAGGCGCGGAACATGCGGGGAGAGATCCCTCAGGAAATCCCTCACCCCGGTCCCGCTACCCCTTCCTCCCCGGTCACTGACCAGCCTGTTCCCGACTGAAATGGGCCTTCAAAAACCAGCTGTGATGTTATAATCACTAGCTGTGAGCACCCAAATTTCCACCCCCAAACCCCCCTCAGCAAACCAGCA
This sequence comes from Anaerolineales bacterium, assembly GCA_034520505.1. Classification (GTDB taxonomy): domain Bacteria; phylum Chloroflexota; class Anaerolineae; order Anaerolineales; family UBA11858; genus B10-G9. The sequence continues at coordinate 458,742 of JAXHNK010000002.1, forward strand.
GATCGCCCGGGCCGCCGGCCTGGTCACCCTGGCTTTCATCATCAGCAACCTGACCGGATTACTGCGCCAGGTGCTGCTGGCCGGCACCTTTGGCACTTCCGACGCAGTGGAAGCGTTCAACGCTGCCAATCGGGTGTCCGAAACTTTGTTCAACCTGGTGGCTGGCGGCGCCCTGGGCTCCGCCTTTATTCCCACCTTCGCTGGTTTGCTCACAGAAAAGAAGCGGCAAAAAGCCTGGGAATTGGCCTCTGCGGTGGCGAATTTAACCCTGATCATCCTCACCCTGGCAGCCGGGCTCGCTGCAATTTTTGCACCCCAGGTCGTCCGCCATATCCTCGCCCCGGGGTTTTCTGCTGACCCGGCCAAAGAGGCGCTGACCATTTCCCTGACCAGGATCATGCTCCCTTCCGCTGTGCTCTTTGGTTTGAGCGGGCTGGTGATGGGGATCTTGAACTCCAAACAGGTTTTCTTTATCCCTGCCCTGACCCCGTCCATGTACCAGCTGGGGCTGATTTTCGGCATCCTGGTCCTGGCTCCCCGGATGGGTATTTATGGTTTAGCCTGGGGCGTGCTGATCGGCTCGGCGCTGCATTTGCTGCTCCAGCTTCCGGCCTTGATCCGGCAGAAAGGTCATTACAAGCTTTCCCTGGGTTTTGATTCCCCCCACGTCCGCGAGGTGGTGCGCCTGATGGGCCCCCGGCTGGTGGGAGTGGCAGTGGTTCAGTTGAACTTCTGGATTAACGTCCGGCTGGCCTCACAGCAGCCCCAGGGGAGCGTTGCCGCGATCCAGTATGCCTTTACATTGATGCTCATGCCCCAGGCTGCGATCGCCCAGTCCATAGCCACCGCTGCGCTGCCGACCTTTTCCGCCCAGGTAGTGCAAAAGCGGTTTTCGGAGATGCGGGACTCGCTCTCCTCAACCTTAAGAGGAGTGCTGCTGTTGGCGATTCCCGCCAGCACAGGCCTGGTGCTGCTGCGTAAACCGATCATCTCGCTGCTCTACGAGGGGGGAGAATTCACCGCCTACAGCACCACCCTGGTGGCCTGGGCACTGCTCTGGTACGGAATCGGCCTGGTGGGACATTCGATGGTCGAAATCCTGGCCCGGGCGTTTTACGCCCTGCATGACACCCGAACACCCGTCCTGATCGGGAGTGCAGCGATGACCCTGAACGTGGTTTTCAGTTATGCGTTTTCGGCGCTTTTCAGATCGCTGGGCTGGCTGCCGCATGGGGGCCTGGCCCTGGCAAACTCCCTGGCCACGTACCTGGAAATGGTCGGGCTCCTATACCTGATGAGGAACCGCCTGGGGGGATTAAAAGGCAAAAAGCTGCTGGGGGGAGCCCTTCAGGCCGTCTTTGCCAGTGGGTTGATGGCTGCTGGAATCATCCTCTGGACCCACTTTCTGGGAGGCGCCAGGGTCTGGCTGACGACAGGGGGAGGGGTACTGCTGGGCGGGTTTATTTACCTGGCGGTCATCCTGATTTTAGGGGTGAAAGAAGGAAAACTGGCCCTGAACGCAGCGAAAAGAAAACTCCAGGAATTATCCGCCTGATCCATCCGCTATTCCCTATTTCAGGGTTGAAAGGCAGAAAGAATCAGGGGCTGACCAGCACTTTCACGCTGGAAAGATGCTGATCCCGGGACATTTTCCCATCCCGGGACATAACCTGGACCCGAATCCAGGAAGGGGTATCCACCTGGTAAGGAATTTCTCCCACAAAAAATCGGTAACCCCTGGCCAACTTTTTCTCACCCACACCGATGATTTTCGATCCCACAACTCCTCCCCGGAAGTTCACCAATTCCACATACAGCTGATTACCGGGAGCATAGCGGGTAAACCCCTGAACGATAATCACCCCGTCCTGGATGAGGGTGCTGGGGACAGGCTGTTCCAGGATAATTTTCTCATAAAGGTCAACCGGAGGATTGGTATCCGTTTCTCCCTCGGAGAGCAGAATGATGTCCGTGCTGGCCAGAGCCACAGTCCGGCCGTATTCATCCTGGGTGCTGATCACTATCCGCCCCTCTTCCGCTACCCCGGGAATTTCGAATTTCAAATCCACTTTGAGGTGCACCTTATAACTGGGAGGGGCGCTGTAGCTCAGCACATTGCGGGCTAACAACCGTCCGTCTTCGCCGTAAAGGGCTACCCGCACACGGTCATCCTCACCCGGATTGAGATAAGCGTGAAGTTTGATCGGGGTGACCACCTTCGAGAGCGGGCCCGGGTTGAGGATCTGAATCTCACCGTAGGGGATTTCCTCCGGCAGCTCAATTTCTGCGGGATTCTTTAAAGCATAAGTCACTGTTGGCGAAGGAACAGGTTCAGTCGGCGTTGGAGAAGGCAGAGGGATATCGGTCGGAGTTTGGGAGGGCAAGCTCAAGGAAGCTTCCGCCGTTGTGTCCTCCAGAGGGGGAGAAGGGGTTTCCATCCCTTCCTGAGCGGGAGGTGGATTCTCCATCAGAGCCTGGGCGGTCAGGGCAATGGCCGTGGGAATATGTTCTTCTGGAATTAAAGTGGGAACCTCTTCCACTCCGGGGAGCAGACCGCAGCCAACCAGCAGTAGTCCCAGAAAAACACTGGCCAGGAAACCGCTCAACTTAAGCTTCATCTTATTGGATGATGATGACATCGTCGCTGTTCAATAGTTTAACCGGTTTCGTATTTCTTGATCACGGTCAGCAGCCTGTGCAAAGAAACGGGCTTACTGAGGAACAATTCGGAATCATTGAGTAACTCCCGATCTACTTCTCCTTCCGGTACCGCCGAGAGGATTATGACGGGAACTGATCGGGTTTTTTCGTTTTGAGAAAATTCACGGAGCAGCTGCAAACCGGAAACCCCCGGCAGGTTAATATCCACAAAGATCAAATCCAGGGGATAGTTTTCAATCACCTTCCAGGCCTGTTTGGCATCGACGGCCACATAAGCCTGATGATCCGCCAGAGAGACCGCTTTGGTGTACATTTCCAGCGCATCACTGTCATCGTCAATAAACAACAACTGCCCCAAGAGAACTCCTTTTTCCGTTCATGTGCCAAACATCTCAGTCACCAGACACCCATCCGGATTTTTCAGCCCCGGACAGCCCGGACCCCTATAACTCGTAAATGCCCCCGAATTTCCCGGTCAAATACTCGATGTAAGGTTCGGGCGTGATCCGGGAACCGGTCACCCGCTCCACCAGCTCCTGCGGTTTGAATTTGGAGCCGTGCTGGTGCACATTTTCCCGCAGCCAGGACAGCAGCTCCCCGAACTCACCGGAACGAATCTGATCGGATACCTGAGGGATGTCCTGCTGGATAACCTCCCAGAGCTGGGCAGATACCAGATTGCCCAGAGAATAGGTTGGGAAGTAGCCCAGAATTCCGGCTGACCAATGAACATCCTGCAGCACCCCATCGGCATCGTTGGGTGGTGTAATCCCCAGATAATCCTCCATGCGCTGGTCCCAGGCTTCAGGGAGATCAGAAACTTCCAGCTGTTTTTCCATCAGGGCGATTTCCAGTTCCATGCGCAGCATAATATGCAGGTTATACGTGGCTTCATCCGCTTCTACCCGGATCAGAGAGGGTTCAACTTTATTGATCCCCTGATAAAAGTCATCCAGGCTGACGTTGCCCAGCTGAGAAGGAAAAAATTCCTGAAGGCGCGGGTAAAAATGTTCCCAGAATGGATAGGAACGACCGACAAGGTTTTCATACATCCGGGATTGGGATTCATGCACGGCGAGCGAGGTCCCCCCCGCTAACGGGGTGCGCTCCAGATCCAGGGAAATTCCCTGCTCATAAAGGGCATGACCTCCTTCATGCAGGGTGCCAAATAACGCTGTATTCAAAAAATGAGGATCCACCCGGGTGGTGATCCGGACATCGTTGATGCTGAAGTTAGTGGTGAAGGGGTGAGCCGCTTTATCCTGCCGTCCCCGATCCCAATCATAACCGTAGCTGGTGATCACTTCCTCCCCGAAATCCCATTGCTTGTCTCCGGGGAACTCTTGATGGAGGAAACTGTCATCAACCTGTTCTTGCTCATTGATCTGCTGGATCAACTCCACCTGGACAGGACGCAGTTGATCAAAAATTTTCTGCACGGAAGCGGTTTTCATCCCCGGTTCAAAATCATCCAGCAGAGGATCATAGACATGATCGTAGGGAGCAAAAAAGTCGGCATACTCCCGGCGCATTTCTACAATTTTCTGAAGATGAGGTTCAAAGTGGGAAAAATCATCGTTCTTACGGGCCTCTTCCCAGGCGCCGTGGGCATTGGAGGTCACCCGGGAAAATTCTTCCACAAAAGAAGCGGGCACCCGGGTGCTTTTCTTGTATTCCCGCTCGGTTACCTGGAGTAATCGGGCGGTGTTTGAATCGGGATCCAGTTCCTCACCGTAAGATTCTAATTCTTCCAGCAGTTCACCCACTTCCGAGGAAGTGAACTGCTCATGAGCCAGACTGTTCAACGTACCCAGTTGAAAACCCCGGGCCTGGGCCCCGCCCCGCGGCATATAGGTTTGTTGATCCCAGCCCAGCAAAGCCGAAGCGTGATGAAGGTCAGCCACCCGTCCTAAAAGTTGTTTCAATCGGTTAAGTTTCTTTTCTATGTTCATTCCTGTTTGGTATCCTTTCGACAGCTAAAAATTCCCTCAGCAGTTAATAAATCCCGGGGGCTTGAGCAGACTTTCCCGGCTCCTGAATCTAGCGGAATTTACCTTTATCTAACCTCTAATCTTACCATGACTTATAACCTTCCCACTGATTAAATGAAAAGGAAGACAAGCTGGCTAAAAATCACCGGGGTTGAACACCGGGAAGAGTTTACCCGCCAAGGGTGGATTGGTTAATCCAATCCAGGTACTCCTCGGTACCCTGGAGCACGGGCAGGGCCAAGATTTCAGGCACATCATAGGGGTGCTGATCTTTTACCAACGGGATCAGTTTCTCCTCCACCAGGTCCAGGCGGGTTTTAACCATCAACATCACTTCTTCTTCCCGTTCAATCTCCCCCTGCCAACGGTAAACCGACCTGACCCCGGGAAGCAGGTTGACACAGGCGGCTATTTTGTTCTCCACCAATCCCTCGGCAATACCTTCTGCGGTTTGCTGATTGGGGGCTGTGATCAACACCACGGTGTAAAGTTGATCCGGGTTGTTCATTGATTCCTCCTTAAACATCCTCTGCTGCGCCAGTTTTGGCCGTCCCTCCTTCCCCTCCCCCCAACAGACCAAAGGAAATCCTGTATAGCAAATAATCAGCGGTATTTCCTGTTAAATTCCCCATCCTGATCATGCGTAAGATGATTTCTATCATCGAAAAAGTTTCTTCCCCATAACAGGTCTTGATCTCCTCCCGATATTCAGGATTTGATTGGGCGTTTTCTTCTGCCCAGTGCTGGGCATAAGCCAATCCTGGAATTTCTTCTTGAGGGGCATCCACCGGAAGCTGTCCGGTTAAGATCTGCTGGATCTCCTCCTCGCTTACCCCGCAGTTTGCCGCCTGGGGCACGTGAAAAGACCGGCAGTAACGACAGGCGTTCACTTCTGTGACCACCATCATCAACCGTTCCCGGAAGGCGGGGGAAACAAATTCACCGGACATAGCCTGTTTGATTTGCTTTCTGCGCTGAAGGAGGAATTTCAAATCAGCAAAAAACTCGCTGCTATGCTTATAAAACCTGCGCTGAAATGGTTTCATCTGGGTGTCTCCGGATAAGTACATCATTCATAACGAAGGGCTTCCACCGGCTGCAGGTTGGCTGCCCGGTTGGCAGGATAAATGCCAAAAAACAAGCCCACAGCGATGGAAAAAAGGGTCGCCAGCAGGATCGAATCTAAACTGATCACCGGGTTGATGCTGACATCATTGGCCCCGGCTATGATGCCGACTACGTAGGAAATCAACCACCCGAATCCTACGCCGAGCAGACCTCCCACCAGACTCAACAACAGCGACTCTGCTAAAAACTGGATCAGGATATCGTTCTTACGGGCACCCAGGGCCTTGCGCAGCCCGATCTCCCGGGTTCGCTCCACCACCGACACCAGCATGATGTTCATAATTCCTATGCCCCCGACCAACAAAGAAATCGCAGCGATGCCGCCTAAAAAGATGGTCAAAATACCCGTGATCGACGAGGCTACTCCGATCATATCCTGCTGGCTGATAATGGTGAAATCATCTTCTCCCAGATCTGTTTGATGTCGTTTGCGTAAAACCTGAGAAATTTCCTGTTTCGCCTGGGATACAGCTTCAGCATCAACAGCTTCCACATAAATGACATCAACCTGATCTCGAGTTGACCGTCGGATTAACCGGGCCTGAGCTGTAGACAAGGGGATCAATACCTGATCATCCTCACTCTGGAAGGGAGATCCGCCCTTTTCTTCCAGGACCCCGATCACCCGGAAATTTTGTCCTTCAATCCGCACCCGTTCTCCAACCAATCCGCCTTTCCGGCCGAACAGTTTATCAGCAACCTCAGATCCCAGGAGAGCAACCGATGAGCGGCTGAGCAGGTGGTTTTCGGTGATAAATTGACCTTCCTCAACTTTGCTGTTGCGGACTCTGCCGTAGGTTTCAGAAACGCCTATCACCGTGGTCACAGTGCTTTCTCCGGAGTAGGATACCTCCAATTTGCCCTGCAGGGTGGAAGCCACACCGGTGACCGACGGAGCCGAGAGAGGATCATTTATCGCGTTGGCATCCCCCAGGGTAAGCGGTTTCGGATTGCGCACATCATCCGATCCACCCTGAACGACAAATAACAGGTTGGTACCTACCCCTTGAATCTGGCCGGTTATTGAATTTTCAGCTCCTGCCCCGATGGCCAGCATGGCAATGACCGCTGCCACCCCGATCACAATGCCCAGAATGGTCAAACCCGAGCGTAATTTATTAGCATTCAAGCTTTCCAGGGCCTCTAGCAAGGCCTGCCAGAGGTTCATAATTCCTCCCGATCTTCAACTTGACCATCACGGATATATACAATCCGTTCGGCATGATGAGCAATCTCGGGATCATGGGAAACAATAATTAATGTGGTGTTGGTTTCCCGGTTGAGTTTAAGCAGCAACTGCATGACTTCTTCTCCGGTTTTGGTATCCAGATTACCGGTGGGTTCATCCGCCATGATAATCGCCGGATTATTGACCAGCGCCCGGGCCACCGCCACCCGCTGCTGCTGGCCGCCGGAGAGTTCGTTCGGCTGGTGATCCATCCGGTCTCCCAGGCCCACCGCGACCAGAGCTTCTTCTGCCCGCTCGCGCGGGCGATCACGCTGTTCAGAATACCTGATCGGCAGCATCACGTTCGACAAAGCTGAGGCCCGGGGCAGCAGATTAAAAGTCTGAAAAATAAAACCCACCTTCCGGTTCCTGATATCCGCCAGCTGATCATCGTCAAGTTCCGCTACGCTTTCCCCATCCAGATAATACTCTCCGCTGGTGGGACGGTCCAGACATCCCATAATATTCATCAGGGTCGACTTTCCTGAACCTGAAGGCCCCATTATGCCTACAATTTCCCCCCGCTGGATGCTCAAACTTAATCCGCGCAGAGCATGGACTTCGACTTCCCCCATCGTATAAACTTTGGTGATGTCCCGGGCATCTACTACCGCTTGATTTTTCATATTAATCTTCTACAAAGGCGGGAGGTCCGCTCTGGGATTGGAAATCTAAAGGTGGATTGAGGATAATCTCATCTCCCTTTTTCAATCCCCCTCCGATCACCTCGCTTTCAATTTCCGAGGAAGCACCCAGGCTGACTTCGACGGTTTCAATCTCTCCCGCGCGGATGACATAAACCACCCGTTTGCCTTCTTTGAGCCGGACCGCCCGGTTGGGAACGAGCAGCACATCTTCCAACTCACTGACCACAATATTGGCTGCCGCGGTCATCCCCGGCTTGATGCTTTCGTCGGGATCCGTGATGGTGACAGTAACCTTGTAATTGACCACCCCTTGACTGACATTTCCTGCCAGGGCGACATCCACCACCTGACCATGATATTCCTTAGCCAGGATGGCATCCAAATTCAGGGTGACATTTTGACCTGGTTTTATGGTGTTGATATCAATCTCTGAAACCTGGATATCCGCAAACATCCGGGAGAGATCATCCATCCGAAAAGCAACCGTTCCCTGATTAACCTGATCCCCAATCAAAACCTCAGTCTGGGTGATTGTCCCGGAAAAAGGCGCCCGGACGAAAGCCAATTCCAGGGCCGCTTGAGCAGCGGCCACCCTGGCTTCTGCCGCGGCGATGCTGTCGGGGTCCGTTCCCCCTCCCTGTTGCAGCTTCTGTAATTCCCGGCGGGCGTCAGCCAGCTGGGCTTCCCGGATGGCCAGCGTGGCCGGGCTTAACCCATCCCGGACCCTGTCCCATTCCGCCAGAGCTTCCGCCAGTTGGGCTTCTGCCAGGCCAACATTTCCCTGGGCTACTGCCTGATCAATGTCATTGCTGGCGGATTTGAGGGCGTTCAAATTCCACTGGGCGAGATAATACGCGGTCTGAGCTTCTGAAAGCGCTTTTTTTGCGGCCGCGTGGTCAGGATCATCTTCGGGTTTATGTTTAACCGCATCAAACGCATCTTGAGCTTGTTCCAGGGCGTTCTCCGCCAGCACCAGCTCCGCTTCTCCCTTATTAATTGAATTTTCATCCGCGGGATTTTCCTGATAATAAAGCTGTCGTTCGGCGTCATCCAGCGCTTTCCGGGCATCGGCAACCGCCTTCTGGGCCTGGGCTTTGATCACCAGCGGATCCCGGGCTTCTTCCAGGGCCCGTTCCGCCTCTTCTACCGCCTGCAGCGCCCGCGCATACTGAAGATCTGAATTGCGCACATTCTCCAGGGCCTGCTTGGCGTTGACCAGTTCTGCCTGAGCCGAAATAATATTCTGGGGGAGAGAAGTTTGCTCCAGGACGGCCAGGGTCTCTCCCTCCTCTACTTGATCGCCCAGAGAAACGTAAACGTTTTCCACCGTTCCCGATGTCCTCCAGGTCAACACTGCGCTCTGCCGGGCCCGGATGTTGCCCGTAGCACCGATAACCGAGATCAAATCCCCCCGCTCCAACCGGCGGGTATCATAATCCGTCCGGAGCTGTTCGCTCCGGTTCCTGTTTCTGACCAGGAAAAATCCTCCGATCAGAACGAGCGTCAGCAGTACTCCACCTACGATCCAGCGGGTCGAACGCTTCATGCCCCAGATTTTTTTCCCTGCCTTATCGCCCATGTCCACCACTCACTCCTGTGCTAATAGTATCCGCTTGCTCTTCAACAACCTTTTCTTACTGAACGATCGGTAAGTTAGTATAAAACCCCCCCGGTTTTCAGTCAAGGGATAAGGACAGGGAGAAGGACCGCAGCTGCTCGTAACTAAAAGGGCTGCAAGAAGAATAAACCGCCGGGAAATCGCCCCCATCTGCATCCTGTTCAGATCGTGATGACTTTATCTGCCCTGAGCTGTGCCTCGAGAATATCGGTCATCCCTCCCACGATTCCCACCTCCACTTGATCCGCCAACCCATAATGCTCGATACAGGTACCGCACACCAGGAGATACACCCCCTGCTCTTCCAGCGCCGTTAACTGGGGAATGACACCTGATCCTTTCACAACCAGATTGACCCCATCACCATAAAAGCAAAGGGCTGCCGGCAGAAGATTGGCATCTTCCACCAGGGTCAGATAAGATTTCAACAACCTCTCCTGTAAATCCAGATCAGCACTTCCCATCCCTTTCCTGGTGATCAGGATCACGGAATCTTTTAAGTTTGTCCTTTTTTCCGCCATGCACCCTCCTGATAATATTATCTTTATCCTGATATCTAGGGTATTTTAATCAACTCGTCCCGGAAAGTAAACAGAGGCGTTGTGATATACTTGTGATATATCAAAGAGGAAGCACAGAAGATCATGACAAGCAGCATAGGAAGTTTATGACTTCTCAAACTGCCCAGTTCAACCCGCGAGAATTATGATTAAAGATAGATCAAGGTAAAACAAATCCGAACCAAAGAAAATTAAGCGTGAGGAGTTTTTGCCATGTATAAAATCGTTTCCAGAGAACAGCTTGCCCCTCAGATAACGCGCCTGAGTGTGGAAGCTCCTGCAATAGCGAAATCCAGAAAACCCGGTCAATTTGTGATGGTCAGGGCTCGCGAGGAAAGCGAACGCATTCCCCTGACCATTGTCGACTCTGACCCGGAAAAAGGCACGATCGATTTAATCATCCAGGATGCGGGATACAGCACCCATGTCCTTTCCCACGCCGAAGTTGGAGATGCATTCCAAGACGTGCTGGGACCGCTCGGAGAGCCCACCGAAATCAAGGACTACGGAACCGTGGTCTGCGTCGGCGGCGGCGTCGGTACCGCCGTCCTCTATCCAATCGTCAAAGGTCTGAAGGAAGCGGGCAACACAGTGATCAGCATTAATGGCGCCCGGACCAAAGAACTTATCATCCTTGAGGATGAATTGAGAGCAATCAGCGACGAACTGATCGTGACCACCGATGACGGCAGCTACGGCGTGGAAGGCTTCGGATCCACGGTCCTCCAGGAAATGATTGAGGAAGGACGAACCATTGATTTCGCAGTAGCCATCGGCCCGATCTTGATGATGAAGGCTGTCGCCGAGGTCACACGACCCTACGATATTCCTACAATTGCCAGTCTGAACGCGATCATGATTGACGGCACCGGGATGTGCGGCGGCTGCCGGGTGTCCGTGGGAGACGAAGTCAAGTTTGCCTGTGTTGATGGTCCCGAATTTGACGCCCACCTGGTGGATTTCAGCGAGCAAATTGCCCGGCACCATTATTACGATGAAGAGCAAGCCTGCCAGATGGAAAAAGCCATTAAACAGGCGGAACAGGAGAAAGACAAATGACTGAAAAGACCCGCAAACGAAAAAGGCGCAAGAAACCACAGCGGCCTCCCCGGCAGCCCATGCCGCTGCGCAGCCCGGAAGCCAGGGTGCAGGATTTTGGCGAAGTAGCCGTTGGCTATGATGCAGAAACCGCTGTCGTCGAAGCTTCCCGCTGTCTTCAATGCCCGACTCAACCCTGTGTGGCCGGATGCCCTGTTTCTGTGGATATCCCCGGATTTATCAACTTGATCAAAGAAAAGGATTTCATCGGCGCTGCTCAAAAGATCAAAGAGACCAACACTTTACCCGCAGTTTGTGGTCGGGTTTGCCCCCAGGAAGAACAATGTGAAGAAGTCTGCGTGGTGGGTAAAATTGATCAACCGGTAGCCATCGGCCGGCTGGAACGATTTGCCGCCGACTATGAACGGGAACATGGAGAGATCAATCTGCCCGAAACGGCCCCGGCCACAGGGAAAGCAATTGCCGTGATTGGCTCCGGTCCCGCCGGGATCACCGTGGCATACGAACTGCTTCAAAAAGGCCACAAAGTGACCATCTATGAAGCCCTGCACGAATTAGGCGGGGTGCTGGTTTACGGCATCCCTGAGTTCCGCCTGCCGAAAGCCATTGTCGCCGAGGAGATTGAAACCATCAAAAGATTAGGCGCAGAGATTAAACTCAATATGTTGATCGGCAAAACCCGGACCATCGATCAGCTGCTGAATGAGGACGAATTTGACGCAGTTTTCATCGGCACCGGAGCGGGGCTGCCCATGTTCCTCAACATCCCCGGGGAAAACCTCAACGGTGTGCTCAGCGCCAACGAGTTCCTTACCCGCATTAACTTGATGAAAGCTTACAAAGAAGATTATGTCACCCCCATCAAGATCGGTAGGAAAGTGACCGTGATCGGCGCCGGCAATGTGGCCATGGACGCAGCCCGCGCGGCGCTCCGGGCCGGCGGTGAAGGAACAGAAGTGAACATCATCTACCGCCGCTCCCGGGAGGAAATGCCAGCCCGCGCAGAGGAACTGGATCATGCTGAGGAAGAAGGAGTGCAGTTCAACCTACTGACCAATCCGGTGCAGATCCTGGGGGATGAAACCAGAACCGTCACACAGATGGAATGTGTGAAGATGGAACTTGGCGAACCGGATGCCTCCGGCCGCAGGCGCCCGATCCCTCTTGAGGGGTCTGAACACCTGATTGAAACCGATATGGTGATCGTGGCCCTGGGCACTCTGCCCCGGAAATTTATCGCCTCCACCACCCCGGACCTGGAAACCAGCGATTGGGGGACCTTTATTGCCGATGAAGAGACCGGAGCGACCAGCAAACGAGGTGTTTTCGCCGGCGGAGATGTAGTCACCGGTTCCGCCACCGTGATTAAAGCGATGGGTGCAGGTCGGGAAGCAGCCAGCGCCATCCATCAGTACCTGACCTCCGACGGAACCTGGCCGCTGTCCTCCCCGGACGAAGAGTCCACAGATTAACCTCTAACCTTACAGAATATCAGCCCGATCGGCTGCCAAAACCCCCGGATTCCGGGGGTTTTTCCCTTAATTCAACCCCGGGGTGACCATCTGCTGCCCCACCCCTCAGGGCGGCCCGGAGGGCGGCCCTGAGGGGTTATTTCCCGCCCGGAAGTGGTATAATAAGATCTGGATGAAAAGCTAGATTTGCCTTATTTTTCACTTATCCAACCCTGCTTTGAAGGACAATTTTTTTATGGAGATCGGCTCAGTTCAAGAGATCAATATCGACCAGGAAATGCGTTCATCTTACCTGGATTACGCGATGAGCGTTATCGTTGCCCGGGCTCTTCCCGACGCCCGTGACGGTCTCAAACCCGTCCACCGGCGGATCCTTTATGCCATGTATGACATGGGCATCCGCTCCAACAGTTCTTATAAAAAATCCGCCCGGATCGTCGGAGAGGTCCTGGGAAAATATCACCCGCATGGAGACAGCGCAGTTTACGACTCCATGGTCCGCATGGCACAAACCTTTTCTATGCGCTACCCGCTGGTCGATGGCCAGGGCAATTTCGGTTCCATTGACGGCGATGAACCTGCAGCCATGCGCTACACCGAAGCCCGGATGGACGCGATCTCCGAAGAGATGCTGTCCGACATTGGAAAAGACACGGTCGACTTCACCGATAACTTTGACGGCTCGTTGCAGGAGCCTGACGCCCTGCCCGCCAGGCTTCCCAACCTGCTGCTCAACGGAGCTGCGGGGATCGCTGTCGGCATGGCCACCAACATCCCTCCTCACAACCTCAACGAGCTGGCTGCCGGGATCAACTACCTGATTGACCACTATCACCAGATCGACGAAGTGACGATCGAAGACCTGATCCAGTTTATCCCCGGCCCGGATTTTCCCACCGGGGGCATTATTGTCGGCGATGACGGCATCCGCCAGGCTTATGTCACCGGCCGAGGCCGGATCGTCCTGCGGGGAAGGGCTCACATCGAGGAAATGGATCAGGACCGCTACCGGATTGTGATCACCGAAATCCCCTACCAGCTGAAAAAAACCACGCTCATTGAACGGATCGCCAGCCTGGTCCGGGAAGACAAAATCAAGGATATTTCTGACCTCCGGGATGAATCCGACCGGATGGGGATGAGCATTATCATTGAGCTGAAAAAGAACACCCAGCCGCGGAAAGTGCTTTACCAGCTTTATAAATATTCCGCGCTGCAGTCCACATTTGGTGCCCAGATGCTCGCCCTGATTGACGATGAACCCCGGCTGCTCTCCTTGAAACAAGCGCTCCGGCTGTACATTGAGCACCGCTTAGATGTCATCCAGCGGCGGACAAAGTATGACCTGGAAAAAGCCGAATCCCGGGCGCACATCCTGGAAGGCCTGCTGATTGCCCTGGCGAACCTGGACGAGGTCATCGCCACCATCCGCGGTGCCCCGGACGCAGACACCGCCAAAGAAACGCTTATCGAACGATTTGAACTCAGCGAGGACCAAGCCCAGGCCATCCTCAACATGCAGCTCAGGCGCTTAGCAGCCCTGGAGCGGCAGAAGATTGAAGAGGAACACAGCGAGCTGCTGGAAACAATCAATGACCTTAAAACCCTGCTGGGCAGCCGGGATGATCAATTAACCGTGATCAAGGACGATCTCGCTGAGCTGGTGGAAAAATATGGAGATAAACGCCGAACCGATATTGCACCCGATGCCAGCCGGGAAATAAACGAGGAAGACCTGGTCCCGGATAAACCCATCCTGATCAGCATCACCGAAAGAGGCTACATCAAACGGGTGATGGCCCGCACATTCCGGGCACAAAAACGGGGAGGAATTGGCATCAAGGGTCATGAAACCCGGGATGAGGATGAAGTGATGTCCATGTTCCCGGCCCGCACCCTGGATACAGTTTTGTTCTTCTCTGACCGCGGCAAGGTGTATTCTGCCAAAGCCTACCAGATCCCTGCCGCCGGGAGGACAAGCAGGGGGCTGCCGATCGTCAACGTGCTTAACATCGATCCCGATGAAAAGATCACGGCTATCCTTCCCATCTCTGACTTTGAAGAGGGGAAATTCTGCACCATGGTCACCCAGCAAGGGATCATCAAACGGGTAAACCTCAGAGAGTTTGAATCCGTCCGCCCCTCGGGTTTGATCGCCATCTCCCTCAAGGATGATGACCGCCTGGGTTGGGTCGCCCTTTCCAGCGGCGAAGACGAAATCATCATCATCACCCGCAACGGTTATGCCCTCCGCTTCCAGGAAAATGACGTCCGGGCCATGAATCGCCCTGCCATGGGCGTGATCGGCATTCGCCTGCGGCCGGGAGATGAGGTTATGGGCATGGAAATAGTTGAGGAGGACGGCGATCTACTGGTGATCACAGATCACGGCTTCGGCAAACGCTCTGCCCTTTCTGAATACCCCACGCGGGGGCGGGCAACCATGGGCGTGCTGACCATCGACAAGAAAGCCATTCCCTCTATTGGCGCTGTAGCAGCTGCCCGGGTGATTCAGTCCGATGAGGATTTGCTGACTATCATTTCCACCGAGGGGACCGTGATGAGAACCCAGGCCAGGGATATTTCCCGCTACAACCGGGCAGCCCGGGGCGTGCACATCATGCAGATGAGAGAAAACGACCACGTCGCCTCCATAGCCCGCTTTACTCCCTCGGAACTGATGACCGAAGAAGAAGAAAATGATGCCGAAGAAATCGGAGGAGATCAAGCAGAAACCGAGTAGGACTTTTTCCAACAGAAAACACAAACCGCCCTGATTTAATGACCAGGGCGGTTTTTTTTATTGTTCCCTCTCCAGAATAATGAAATCAGACAGGAAAGCCAATTTTACCGGCAACCAGCAAACAAAAAGTGCTGAGGATCATTACGGTCAAAAAAAGCAGGACAGCAATCACAAATCGCTGAACGGGGGTCATACCTAAAATGATTCGTTCAGTGTCCACAGGCTTCTGCCAGATTTCTTCCTCGTCGAAGGTGAAATCATCATCTTCAAATTGATTCCGGATCTCATCGATGGACATAGCGTAATCTCCTGACCGTCACAGCTCTTTTCTAAGTTTAGCTTATTTTTATAATCTGTCAACCGGACGAAGCCGGATCTCCCCCATTTGGAAAACGCGTACCTCGCCGGAAGCTGTCTTCAAAAGCAGGGATCCATCATCATCTAACCCTTGCTGGATCCCCGAAGCAATTTGCCGGTCATCAACGCTCAGACTTACCATCTGACCCTGATAAGCCAGAGAGCGCTCCCAGGATCGAATAAAAGCTTTACCCGGCAGTTTTTGATGGAAAGCGAGCAGCTGCTCCAGGAAAGCAGCCATCAGCGGCAGCCTCTCTACGGGCGCTCCTGCGGCTTCTTCTACCGTCCCCGGGGGGAAGCGGAATTCCACCTTTTCCGGAATCGCTCCCTTCTTCACGTTCAAACCCACTCCCAGGATCACTTCCTTCAGCCTTTTTCCCTGCCAGTTAAGATCGACCAGGACCCCGCCCACTTTCCTCCCCGCCAGCAGGATGTCATTGGGCCACTTGACCCGGGCGGAAAGCCCCTGAAGCTGGTTTACTGCTGCGGTCATGGCTAAAGCGCCCAGACCGCTGTAACGCCCCGGATGCTGGCTCACATCCCCCGGGGGAAGTTGGGGGTGGATGACCACACTGAGCGCCAGGGACGTCCCGGGACGCGTCACCCAGGTCCTCCCCCGCCTGCCGCGTCCGGCGGTTTGTTCATCAGCCACAATCACAGAAAAATCAGGGAGATTGGAGAGATTCATCCTTGACGCCTGCAGATTAGTGGAATCTACCCGGGGATAATAATAAATCTCACCCAGAGGAAGATCAGCTAGTGCTTTTTCAATTTGGTCCTGGTTCATCAACCTATTGTACAACATAAAAAAGGACGGGGCTGTCCCGTCCTTTTTTATGGAAAACATTAATCGATCAGACTTGATTCTTTACAGGCATCCCGGCATTCTTGGGGTTAGGCACCGGGAAGATCTCATCCAGCTTCTCACTGGACACAGTCTCTTCTTCCAGGAGCACAGCTGCCAGCTCGTCCAGCACATCCCGGTATTTGATCAACAAATCTTTCGCTTTTTGATAAGACTCACTGACCAGAGACTTGACCTCGGCATCAATTTTTTCCGCTACGGATTCCGAGTAATCCCGCTGTTCAGAAAATTCCTTGCCCAGAAAGACCATCTCATCTTTTTGACCGTACACCATCGGACCTAATTCATCGCTCATACCCAGGCGGGTGACCATCTTGCGGGCCATCAGGGTGACCCTTTCCAAATCGTTGGAAGCGCCCGAAGTGATATCGCTGAACACGATCTCCTCAGCGGCTCGCCCCCCCAGCAAACTGACCATATCCGCCAGCATCTTGTTCCGGGAAATCAAAGTTCGGTCCCGCTCGGGCAAGATCAAAGTGTAGCCGCCGGCCTGACCGCGGGCGATGATGGAAACTTTATGCACGTGGTCCGCTTCAGGTAAAGAACGGGCCGCGATGGCATGTCCAGCTTCATGGTAAGCGATAATTTCTTTCTCTTCGTCGCTGATCAACCGGCTCTTCCTCTCCGGACCGGCGATCACACGTTCGACTGCTTCCTGGAAATCTTCCTGTTCGATAACCTTCTTTTCCTTGCGGGCAGCCTGAATCGCTGCTTCGTTAATCATATTTTCCAGGTCAGCGCCCACAAATCCAGGGGTTGACTTGGCCAGGGTTTTCAAATCGACGTCTTCAGCCAGCGGTTTTCCCCGGGCATGAACCTTGAGGATCGCTTCCCGACCGCGGATATCCGGTTTATCCAGGATCACCCGGCGGTCAAAACGTCCCGGTCGCAGCAGGGCAGGATCCAGCACATCGGGCCGGTTCGTGGCCGCGATGATAATCACATTGGTGTCAGTATCAAATCCATCCATCTCCACCAGGATCTGATTCAAGGTTTGTTCCCGCTCATCGTGACTTCCCCCCAGGCCAGCTCCCCGTTGACGTCCCACGGCGTCAATCTCATCGACAAAAACAATACATGGAGAGTCGCTTTTAGCCTTATCAAATAAATCCCGCACCCGGCTGGCGCCCACACCAACGAACATCTCCACAAACTCTGAACCGGAAATAGAGTAAAAAGGGACTCCGGCCTCACCGGATACTGCTTTGGCCAGCAGGGTTTTCCCTGTCCCGGGGGCACCCATCAGCAGCACACCTTTAGGAATCCGGGCACCGAGAGCCATAAATTTTTCGGGTTCTTTGAGAAATTCAACCACCTCAAAGAGTTCCTCTTTAGCTTCCGGAACACCGGCCACATCATCATAGGTCACGGTGGGGTTATCACCTGTGAATTTCCGGGCCTTAGACTGACCAAAGTTCATTGCGGCATTCCCCCCACCCCGGGCTTGCCGGAAAACAAACCAGAACAACCCCGCCACCATGATGAAGGGCAGCACATACCCCAGGACATTGACCACACCCAACCAGGTGCTGGGAGGCTTGATCTCAATTTTCACATTGCCGGGATCCAGCTCATCCGTGGTCACTCCCAATTCCTTCAACTGCTCGATAAAAGTGGCGTCCGGTTCCTTCTGGGACTTGCCTTCCGAGCCATCCGGGTAGACTATCCGCAGGTTGTTTTCATCAACCACCACCCGGGCGACCTCACCAGTTTTGATCTTGTTAGCTACTTCTCCAATGGTTAACTCATCGCTGGTTAACTGCTGCTGTTGAAAGTTATAAAACACCAGCACGATGATGCTGACAAACAATAGGATATAAATGAATGAGGATCTGTTATTAGAATCCACGCAAACCTCCGGAACTGCCGTTTCGTACTGAAAGCCCTCCCCTCTAAAAAGGGAAAACCGCCAGATGGTTGTCTAAAAAACCTAGTTTTTTAACAAGAAATGAAGCATAAACATTATACCAACCTAATAAATAGTTGGATATAGAGGAAGGATAATTAATAAGGATCTTACAATGCTTTTCGCCCGATCCCGAAAATCCTCAACCGCTGAAAGCCCCGCAGGTATTTACACTTTTTCTACCCGCGAATATGGTTTTCTCCGCGGATGACCCATTTATAGGTCGTCAGCTCTTTCAGCGCCATCGGTCCCCGGGCATGCAGCCGCTGGGTTGAAATGGCGACTTCCGCCCCCAGTCCGAGCTGGGAACCGTCCGTGAAGCGGGTGCTGGCGTTGACATAAACACAGGCCGAGTCCACCACCCGGGTGAAATAATCGGCATGCGCCTCCTCCCTGGTGAGAATGCCGTCCGAGTGCTGGGTGCTGTGGCTTTCTATGTGCTCGACTGCTTCCTGTAAATCATCCACCACTTTCAGGCTTAACACCAGCGAAAGCCATTCGGTATCGAAGTCTCCATCCGCCGCGGGTTGTACTTGTCCCTGGGGATAATCCTTGAGCACGGACAGGGCCCGGGGATCAGCCCGGAAGGTAACCCCATCTGCCGTAAGGCGGTCAACCACTTCCGCTAAGAATTCAGCGGCCAGCGTTTGATGCACCAATAAAGTGTCCAGGGCGTTGCACACTGAAGGCCGCTGGACTTTGGCGTTCCGAATGACATCCAGAGCCGCCTCCCGGTCAGCAGAGGCATCCACAAACAGGTGACAGATTCCCATGCCGCCGGTGATCACCGGGATGGTGCTGTTCTCCCGACAGAAGCGGTGCAGCGCCGCGCCGCCGCGGGGGATGAGCATATCTATCCATTCGTGCATCTTCAATAACTCAGCCACATACCTGCGGTCAGGCGAGTCAATCAACTGCACAGCTCCCGACGGCAGTCCATTTTCTACCAGGGCATCCTGAATGATAGTCACCAGGATGCGGTTGGAATAGATCGTCTCGCTGCCCCCGCGGAGAATGACCGCGTTCCCTGTTTTCAAAGCCAGCCCGGCCACATCCAGGGTGACATTGGGCCGGGATTCATAAATTACAGCAATCACACCCAGCGGAACCCGGACCTTTTTCACCTTCAACCCTACATCCGTGGTGAACTTTTCCAGGACTTCTCCCACCGGATCGGAAAGTTCACTGACCCGGTTCAGATCAGCGGCAATCCCGGCTATTCGCTCCCGGGTCAACACCAGGCGATCAATCAGGTGATCTGCCATCCCTGCTTCCCGGGCTTCGCTTACATCCCGCCTGTTTGCAGCTAGCACCTCCTCTTCCCGTTCTTCAAGTTCTGCTGCAATTCGCTGGAGCGCCTGATTCTTTTCCGCCGATGATAACATCGCCAGTTTTCGTGACGCCTTTTTTGCGTTTTGAGCCATCTTCCTTAACACGTAAACACCCTCCCAAGTAACATTTACCACCCCTAAACTAAAATCATGTTGTCATGATGGACCAGCTCGTTGCCAAAACTAAAACCAAGGATCCTTTCAATATCCCGGGAATGATGCCCGCGCAGTTGTTTCATGCTCTGCTGATCGTAGTTAGCCAATCCCCGGGCAATTTCCTCCCCGCCCTCATCCACGATGGTCACGGTTTCGCCCCGCTCAAAGGATCCTTTCACCTCCACCACACCAACAGGCAGCAGGCTGCTGTGCCCTCTCTGCAGCACCGCACTCGCCCCGGCATCAACTACAAGTTTCCCATCGGACTGCGGGCCGGCAAGGATAAAGCGTTTGCGGCTTTCCAAATTAGTGACCAGGGGCTGAAAACGGGTGCCCAGACGTTCTCCAGCGGTCACCCGGGGGATGACATCGGGTTCCGATCCCTGGGTGATGACCACCCGGGATCCCGAGCGGCGGGCTAAATCCGCGGCCTGCAGTTTAGTATACATCCCTCCAGTGCCCAGCTGGCTGCTTCCCCTACTAGCAGCTTCCCACAATGATTCGGGGATGCGCTCCTCATTGACCTCGGGGATAAACCTGGCGTCCTGGTCCCTATCAGGATCGGCGGTGAACACGCCGGGTTTGTCGGTGAGCATGATCAAGAGGTCCGCTTCAATCAAGTTGCTGACCAGGGCAGAGAGATTGTCGTTGTCTCCCACCCGGATCTCCTCGGTAGCCACTGTATCGTTTTCGTTGACCACGGGTATCACCCCCGTGGCAAGCAGCGCCTGCAGGGTATTGCGGGCGTTCAGATAGCGCCGTCGATCAGAAAGATCCAGCCTGGTGAGCAGCACCTGGGCCACATCAACCTCATAAATGCCAAATAACTCAGTATAAACGCTCATTAACCGCGGCTGACCGACCGCAGCCAGCATCTGTTTGGCTGGGATAAATTTTGGCAGTTCTGGAAAGCCGAGAATTTCCCGACCGGTGGCCATCGCCCCCGAAGTAACCAGCACCAGCTGATGCCCTTGCTGATGCAGGCGGGCCATCTGTCCCACCAGATCAACAATCTGGGGACGGGAGAGATTCTTCGTGCCTCCGGTCAGGGTTGAGGAACCAATTTTAACTACAATTCTTTTCATGGAAGCCGGTCGTCCTGTTTATCGGGTATTAAAGGCAAATCATACTACAAAAGGAGTACCGTTTCAAACCCAGTTCCCCTTCCCATCGCCAGGGACCCTCTCCCTCCAGCAAAAAGCAGACTGATAAAACCCTGCCGGGGAAACCGATCGGCTCACCAGGGAATATAATTCGCCAGCATTTCCAGGGCAGACCCGGGAGAAAGGATCCCTCCATCAGCACAACCGCAGCCCCCAACGCTGTCCTGGGACGCTGAAGGACCACGATGCGCTCACGCTCGGGAAAGGGAAGGACCGCCTTTCACCAGGAATTATTTATGTTTCTTGCCTCAAGGGATATCCAGCACCTGCCCGGGGATTAACGGCTCAGCAAAACCAAAGTCATTCGCCCGCAGTATGGATTCCGGACTGACATCCCCATAAAAGCAGGCAATGGAATTTATGGTGTCCCCCGGTTGTACCGTATACTTTCCGGGGTGAGGCCGCAGCGCCCGGGCTAGCGGGAAAGGGCGTCCCCCAGCGGGAAGCTGGATGACCTGCCCGGGATAGAGCTGGCTCTCCGGGGGGAGATTATTGGCGAGAAGAATATCTTCCGGCTTGATGTCAAACCGACGCCCCAGACAATAGACAAACTCCCCCGGCCGGACAACATAACTGGAGGGAAGTTCTTCATCCCCTGCGGTTTGATCTGAATTTTCCTCCGCTTCCGAAGTGTTCTTTAGCTCCGGAGTCGGGGTAGGCTCCACGGTAGGTGAGGGGATAACCGTCGGGGAGGGAAGCGCCTGCCCCACCTCCGCCGGGTCAATTTCCACAAACGCCGTCATCCCCCAGTGCAGGGTGAGATCTCCGGTTGAGGTCAGCTCCACGGTGACCTGATAGGTCACATTTCCCTGATAAGTGGATGCCCGCCGGGCGATCTCAATAATCCTGCCCTTCAGGGTCCGATCAGGATAGGCAGCCAACTTGACCTCGACCTCCTGGCCAACTTCGATGTTTACCACATCTTCCTCTAACAAATCCAGGGTCTCAACCCGCCAGCTGCTGGTATCCGCCAGGATAATCACAGGCATGCCGGCATCCACAACCTGGCCTTCTTCTACTTCCACAGCAGCCACTTCCCCCTGAAGGGAAGCGGATAATTCAGCTTTCCCGAGCTGGATGTTCGCGGCTTCCAGGGCAGCCTTTGCCTGCTCAACCCCAGCTTCCGCCTGCTCTTCCTGGTCGGCAGTGCCGTGATCAGAAACGATATCCAGCTGAGCTTGAGCCCCTTTCACAGCAGCCTGCGCTTGCCTGACCTGAGCTTTCAAAGATTCGGCATCCAGAGCAAGTAAACGATCCCCTTTGACCACCAGATCACCCTCGTCCACAAAGATGGTTTCCACTAAACCGGGAATTTCCAGGGCTTGGACCACTACTTTCCGGGGCACCACCCGGCCCTCAGCGTTGATGGTCACCACCCGGGAAACCTCTGCGGAAGGGGTTGGCGTTGGTTCAACCGGAGCTAGATAGCGTTGATAACCCTGATACCCTCCTAGAGAAAGGATGATGACGATAACCACACCTAGAATGATCCGATATTTAGTGGGCATAACGATTCTCCTTAACTTTCTCCCAGGCCTTCAATAATCGGCCTTCGGGATGCCCGGATAGCCGGGATCAAAGCAGCAGCCTGGGAGACAACCAGGGCGATAATCGCGCTGCTGATTAAAGCGCGGGTGGATAATTGATTGGTTAACTCATAATCCATCAGATGACGGACAACGACAATAAACATCCTGGCCAGCACTACGCCCAGGCCCAGGCCCAAGATCCCGCCCATTAAACCCAGTGCTCCAGCTTCGGCCAGGATCATTTTTCGCAGCTGCGGGCGGGTCATACCCACACTGCGCAGCATGGATAATTCCTGCCGGCGCTCCATCACGCTGATGGCCATAGTGTTGACCACCCCCATGGCCGAGACGCTGACCACGATCAAGGCCAGGGTATCAAACATGACAAAGGATCGATCGGTTATCTCCAGCACATTCTCCAGCAGTTGATCAACCACGTCTACCGTCAGGTTTAAACGGGATCCCAGCACAGCCTGGATCGATTCGCCGACCTGTTCTGGATTGTATCCTGATTCCACGGACAGTAAAAACCGATCGACATCGGTCACTCCAAAATAGCGGTACTGATCGGTCCTGCTGCCGTAGGCCATCAATCCGTTACCGCTGAAATCCAGAACCACCCCCAGGACTTCAAAGTCCTGCACCCCCCGGGGTGTGTCCAGGGTAAGTTGATCACCCACCTCCAGATGGTAGCGCTCTGCCATACTGGTGCTGATGATCACACCCTCTCCCCTCTGAAGTTGATGGAACACTTCTTTTTGAGCATCCCGGGAGGGCTCCTCAAAAAGAAATTGGCTGATCTCCCCGCGGGATTCCGGTTCGATAGCAATATAAACGATCTCGTCTTCCACCGGGTATCCCGTGGTCCAGACCTCAATCATCCGCTCCGGGGTGACCAATTCCACGCCGTCCAGCGCTTCCAGCCGCTGGCCGAGGTTATGGTCCATCCGGGTGGGAGACTGGACGATCAAATCGCCGCCGGTGGCCGCTGTTGTCCAGCGGCTGAGATCATACCGGAAGCTGTCGCCCAGCGATACGGTACCGATGTTGACCGCGATCCCCAGCATCAAAGTAGCGATAGTCAGCAGCGTTCGATTCTGAGCCCGTTTCAGGTTAGCCGCCCCGATCCCTCCTACCCGTCCGAAAACAAACCGCACCCCGGGCCGGAGAAGATCCGCCAGCCATTGATCCGCCAGCGGGACGCTGAAAGCGGCCCCGAACAAGAACAGGATCGCGGCGATGCTGACCACGGTCCAGGCGATTGAATCCCGCAGAGGAATTTCATTAAAAACCATCCAGCCGACGAACATCAAACCCGGCCCGAATTTCCAGCTCATCCTCCTCCAGCCCGTTCCTCCCGGTTGAGACTTTACCCCCAGCGACTCCAGCGGGGAAATATTGATGGCCTGCAGGGTTGGCCACAGGGAAGAAAGCAGGGTGACCACCAGGCCGATGAACAGGCTGCGGGTAAAACCCCGCAGGGGAAGGGAAAGCGAACTGATAGTGGTCCCAGCTGCAAACCCCACCGTGGTAGACATGCCTTTTGCCATTCCAATGCCCATCAACAACCCCAGGGCCGAGCCGAGCAGGCTTAACAAACCTGCTTCGGTGAACATCAGGACCAGGACGTCTTTTTTGGTCATCCCGATGGTGCGCAGCAGTCCAATCTGCCGGGTGCGCTCAGCGACGTTGATAGCAAAAGTGTTATAAATTAAGAACCCACCGATAAACATGGCTACCGTGCTGAACAGGTCCAGCCCCAGGCGGTAAGAGGCCATCCTCTTGGCAAGCTCTTTTCCCCTTGCCCCGGGATAAATTACGCGCACTTCATCGCCCAAATGCGCAGCCAAATTATTTTTAATCTCTTCCAGAGCTTCTTCAGACTGGGCAATATCGTCAGTCACCGCCAGGTCGATCTGATCGAAACGACCGTTCCGGCTCATCAAGTCCTGAGCCACACCGAGGGGAAGAAAAGCTATCGACCCCCCATTAATTAATCCCGCTCCAGAGCTAGCGATCAACCCCACAATTTCAAATTTGGCGGGAGCCTGTCGTCCGGGCAGGAGTAAGGGGATCGTGTCCCCCAGGGAATATTCTTTCTCCCTGGCAAAGGATTCACCCAGCACGATCACATAGCGATTTTCACCGGGTTCAAGCGGCCGACCGGCGGTGATTTCCAGCTCCCGGACCGCGCTGTCCACCCCGGGATCAACCCCCAGGGTGAGCAAAGTGCTGCCGGAGGAAAGGGTGCCCATCACCCCCGTGCTGGCCTGCCATCCGCTTAATTCATCCGCGATCAGCGAACGGGATTGAACAGAGGGAGCGGCCGCAGTCACCCCTTCCAGATCATGCACCTGCTGGAGCAAATTGCTGGAAAAACCATCTCCTCCCCGGGCCTGATCCTGAACAGTGAGATCGGCCTTACCGCCGGCCTCATCAAAAACGTTGTTGAAAGAATCCATCAGAGTGGCGTTGGTAATATTCACGCCCAGGACAACGGCTACCCCCAGGGAGATACCCAGCGTGGTCAGCGCGGTGCGGGTGAGATGACCGGACATACTGCGCAGGGCCAGCTTGATGATCGTAAAGAACCGCCGCCAGGAGGTCATGGGTTAAAACTCCTCCAGGTAAGCTAACCGTTCAGCGATGCGGCGGGTGTCGGTCTCATCCCCCCGGTTCATCGTTTGATCGACCACTTTCCCATCCCGTAAATAAACCACGCGGTCGGCATAAGAGGATGAACGCGGATCATGGGTGACCATGACGATCGCCGTGCCTGAACCTTCCTGCACTCTCCGCAGTAAATCGAGGACCACGGTGCCGGACCTGGTGTCCAGGTTGCCGGTAGGTTCGTCAGCCATCACAATTTCGGGCTGGGTGATCAACGCCCGGGCAATGGCCACCCGCTGCTGCTGACCGCCCGAAAGCTGGTCCGGTTTATGGTCCTTGCGATCTCCAATTAACACCAGCTGCAGCAAATTGTCCATTCTTTTTCGATGCTTATCGGGGTCCCGCCCATCAATTAATAGAGGAAGCATGACATTCTCCTGGGCGGTGAGCATGGGAATGAGGTTAAAAGTCTGGAAAACAAACCCTACCTTTTGCCGCCTGAGAACGCTCAAAGACTCGTCATCCAGGGTGGACAAACGCTCTCCGGCCAGCATAACTTCTCCCCCGGTCGGCCGGTCCAGGCCGCTGATCAAGTGCAGCAAGGTCGATTTCCCGGAGCCGGATGGGCCCATAATGGCCACAAACTCCCCCCGCCTGACCTGGAGGTCCACGCCCCGGAGGGCGGGCACCTTGATATCACCCACCTGATAAATTTTCCGCAGGTGGCCCGCTACAAGCACAAATTCCTGACCTGGCCCGGAAGGCTTTCCCCGGGATGAATTTGCAGGCGGGTCAGAAAGTTTGTAAGCTTTAGACAGCTTTTCGCTCATGATTGTTCCGCTTTCCTTTGAGCCAGTTTCTTCCGTAAAGCAGTATGCGATTGCCGGGTGACCGGGTAGCGAAGCAGCAGCGGGAAGACCAGTAGCAAAAGCAAAGCCGGGAGCGGACCAAAGATAATCCGGATTCCCAATAAGGACCGGCTTGTCTGGGCCACGTTGGGAATATACCCGAAAAACTCTAATCCCATCCCCACTATAAAAACACCCAGGGTACGCATAATTTTATCAACAAGTCCGTAAACGCCATAGTACATACCTTCCCGCCGCTCTCCAGTCGCGGCCTCATCGTGTTCAATGACATCCGGGAGCATGGCATAGGGAGCCACCCAGTGAGCAGAAAGCCCAAATCCGATCAGGACCACCACGGCATTCATGACCGCGACCTGCCCTTCCTGGATAAAGAAAGTAATCACGGCTCCAGCTCCCATGATCACCAGTCCTACAGCATAGGCTCTGCTCTTGCTGGTTTTATCGCTGATCCACTTCCAGAAATAGACAAAGACGCCCACGCTGCCCATCAGCAGGGTCATAATCAAGGTCATACTTCCGGGTGAATTCAGCTGATAGCGGATAAAATAGGGGACGCTGGACTGCATCAGGGTAAAGCTCAGACGCACAACCGCGAAAGCAGTCAACAGCAGGATAAAGGGGCGGTTGCTGAAGGTAGCCCGGATGGAGGCCATCACAGGCAGCCCAGCCTGGACCGCAGAACTCCGGGCAGGCTCTCTCACTTTCCAGGCTACCAGGGCAATACTCAAACCCACAATACCACCAAAGACAGCGCCCATCACCAGGTACCCGGTCGTGAGATCTTCAAACCTCCCGGTGATCAGGGTAGGCAAAACCGCACCGAGCAGATAACCGACCACCGCGCCTATGGAAGCCACTGCCATCAGGCTGGTCCGCTCGTCATAGTCATGGGTTAGCTCTGCAGTCAGGGCGTTAAAGGGCACATTGGTAATGGTGAAAAAGGTATCGAAAAGGGCATAACTTACTACAATCCACAGGAAGGCAGTGGTCGAAGAAAGGCCGCGGGGGACGGCCCAGAGGGCAAAGGAAACCAGCGCCAGCGGCAGCGCGCCGTAGATCAGATACACCCGGCGCCGGCCGAGGGGAGATTCTGTGCGGTCGGAAACCCAGCCAAACAGAGGATCATTGATGATATCCCAGATCTTTCCCACCAGCAGCGCAGTGCTGGCCAGGGCTGGAGGAATGTGGGCCACATCGGTATAGAAAATGAGCAAGAAAAAACCCACCCCGGAGATCAAAAGGGTGAAGCCCAGATTTCCTACCGCGTAAACCAGCTTCAAACTCAGGGGGAGTTTTTCAGAGGATAAATCCAGATCAGGTAATGTTCGGGAATTCATGGTTGTTCTCCTTAGTGATTGATGACAACCTTCTCCATCCAATGTCCGGGCAGCTTAGGGCGCCAGGTTTTCCCGCACCTCGCGGTGCAGGACCTTTCCCAGATAACTTCGCGGCAGCTCCGGCATGATCGTCAATTGATCCGGAAGATGTTCAGGGGAAAGGCTCCGCCCCATAGTCTGCAGGATCTCACTGTTCAATTCCGGGAGAGAAACCCCTTCCTGTTGATTTTTCCGGAGCGACACGGCCAGGATTAGATCATTCTCCTCGAACCCGGTCACCAGACAGGCCTCCTTGACGGCAGGATGGTCATGGGCCGCTTCCTCGACCTGCAGCGGAAAAATACGCTTTCCATCCCGCTGGATAACGTCTGCCCGCCGACCGAGCACTTGCAGCCAGCCTTCCTGATCAAAAAACCCCAGGTCGCGGGTATAGTACCAGCCGTCCCGCAGCACCCGCTGGTTTAGATCCGGGCGCTCCCAGTAACCTGAAAACGTGGTGGGGCTGTCAATGATGATCTCCCCGATTTCACCCCGGGGGAGGGGCTGTCCATCCTCATCCACGATCCTGACCTTCACTCCGGGAACCACTCTGCCGGCCGAACGCAGTATGTCTCGGGGAGCGGGATGTTCCCGGGTTCCGTGATCACTCATCCCCAGCAAGCTGACCGGGGGCAGTACTTCAGCCATCCCGTAACCCTGCTGAAAAATCGGACCCCAGCGCCGGAGGGCTTCTTCCAATTTGGGAACAGGCATGGGTGCGGTTCCGTAAATTACATTCCGCAGTGAGCCGAGGTCAGCTTTCCGGGTGTCCAGAAAGTCAATCAAAAGACTGGGGGTGAGGAAGGTCCGGGTAGCTTCATATTTTTTGAAGGCGGTCAACAGCTCCTCCGCCGCATATCTCTCGGGTAAAACCAGGGTCGAGCCGGAAAACAGCATGGGCAGGACCACGCCGCTGCCCGCTCCCACCAGAGGAATGCCCAGCACAAAAGTATCCTGCTGACCGGGTTGGATATCAACGTTAGCCGCGGTTAACTTCAAACTGGAAACTATAACGCCGTGATTGGTAAAAAGCGCCTTGGGTTCCCCCGTCGTCCCTGATGTAAAACCTAAAGAAGCAGGATCCGAAGGTTTGACCCTGTTGGAAGAACGGCGTGCCTGGTGTTGAGAGATGATTTTTTCATAAGCATTTTCTTCCCCGGTGGGTAAGAAAACGATCCCTGGAAAGAGCTGCCTCATCTTTTCGGGAAGCTCCCCCGCCAGATCTGGGTCAAAGATAACGACCGAAGGAGAAGCCATCCGGGCGGCCTGAAGGACAGCCTGGTCTGTTCTCTGAACAGGAAAAGGTGCGAGCACGAAACCAACCTCAAAAGAAGCCAATCGAACTTCGATTTGCTCCCAATCATCTGGCAGCAGAGTAAATACCCTGTCCCCTGGAGCTATCCCGGCGTTTTCCAGGCCCTGGACGAGTGAATTCACCCGCTCTTCGAGTTGTTGATAGGTCAGTTTTCCCCGGGGAGAAATCAGCGCCGTCCTCTGCGGGTAACGCCGGAATGCGTTCCGGATCATCTGGCGGGGAACGCGGTAGCGGGATAAATAAAGTTTTATCAGCTGTTTTTTAATCATTAATTGTCTTCCCCAGCTAACCAGGGAGCTCAATGTCGAGTGCTTTATCCCTCTGCTAATAATTGTCCCGGGGTATTTAACCACAGGCCGATATTAATTCTATTCTTCTGCCGATTGAGACTCCAGTAATCGTTTCACGTACCAGAGTTTGAGACGCTGGATAGGGTTGCGGTTCCCCCACCATAATTTCCCTTTTTTACACTGCAGAGTATAAGCATCTACCTGAAAATAATACGGGACCGCGTGAACAGGTCCTCTGTTAAGCAGGATTTTCACCACTTGTCCTGCCGCTAGGCCGGCAGCCATCTGCACTGCCAGACCCACAGAGGGACCAACTCCAGCGTTCAAGTTGATCCTGTCGGTGTTTACATAAGCTAAATGAGTTCCTCCCGGAGCGATACCCACCAGGAAAGAAAGCAGCTTCTCTTCTCTGGTCATCCCCTCCCGGACGGCAAAATAACGGTCAAAGCTCATCCCGTTGGGAGAAAAGATTTGCAGAATAGCGCTGAAGCCGATAGGGCCGGTGGAAACCACATGAAGACCTGCCTGCCGGGCGGTATTGAAGAGATGGCGGCGGTGTTCGAAGCAAAAGAAGTCCAAACCATCCAGGACCACATCCGCCTGCTCGAGGAACTGATCCGTGTTCTCCGGGGTGACTGCCCGGTCAAAAAGGATCAATTCAGCCTGGGGATTGATTTCCCGGACCCGCTCAGCCATCACTTCCAGTTTGGGAAGACCGACCGTCTTGACGTTTGCCCCTACCTGCCGGTTAAAGTTGACCAGTTCAAAGGAATCAAAATCTGCCATGATGAAACGGCCGACGCCCAACCTGGCCAGGGTCAGCACATGGGCTCCTCCCATCCCCCCCATGCCGGCAACCGCAGCCGTGCTCCGCTGCAGAACTGCCTGCTCCTCTTCACTGACCAATCCCAGGTTTCTGGAAAAAGCTTCCTGATAGGGAAAATCTGCCCGGGCCATCTCTACTCCTTACCCACAAGTTAATTACTTCAGGAATTAGCAGAGAGAGAGGCATGAGTATTGAGTGCTCTCCGCCGCCGCTCATCACCACTAACCGAGTAGTATAACAAAAACGAAAGGATACAGTGAGGTTTAGTGTTCCTTTGTCCTGCCTGGGGTGCTTGTTTTATAGGCTGGTTCAGCGGATAGAACCTTACAATAGGTTTACATCTGCCCCATAGTAGATCAAGGCCTGGCCTGTGGGAGCCTTCGGCGTTAAGGAAGAAACCCCCACTGCAGCCTGCCGGGAGCAGGCTTGGCCGCTTTTGGCATCAGCGTCCGGGAAATTATCCCGGGGAGCTTACCGGTTCTTCCTGTGGGGTCTGCGGATTAATAAATACAGCAGCGCTCCAATCCAGTGAGTAAAAAGGATGATAAGAACCCAGATAAGTTTATCCCTGCTGTTGGAGGGCTCTATCTGAACACAATCAACCAGTGCCCAGATCCAGAAGATAGTTCCTACGGTGCCGAAAAGGATAAAAGCGAGGAAAACAATCAACTCCGTCAGGCCGATACCCATCAATCCCATCTCCTCCTGGCTGTCTCCATGCTTAATTGGCTGCTCGCCCCTGGTTCCCGTTCTCAACCCCGGGCTTTATTATAATCTGGGATCAAATCCCCGGAGTGGGTTCAATCCACAATCAAAGAAGTCAGAAAGGCCAGGAGGCCAAAGAGTACCTGGATGCTAAACAGGATACCCAGGATGGTGAACACACTCTGGAGCGGAGATTGTCCGGGAATCGAAGGTTCCTCATCACCCTCTGCCATTTCCCGCAGCAGGCGCGCAGTTTGCCTGGTCAGGGCGGAAAAGGAGCTGTCTGCTCCCGTAACCCAGAACCATTTCTCGGTATTTATGGGGACCGCTACCAATTTTCCCTGATAGTCATCTAACCAACCGCGAAACTCCTCAGCGGTCCCTGCAGCTGTCCTCACGGTCAGGACGACGGCTTTCGCCCGATCACTGGCTTCCAACGGCAGACCTTTTCCCAGGTCATGAACCGTCACCGGAAGAGAAGGTGCCTCCTGCTGGATCCCAGCGACAAGCTGAGAAAGATCACTATCACCTTCCTGGGTCAGAATCCAGACTGGAAACCGAGCGTGCAGTTCAGACAGGGAGCGTTGGCTGCGGTTTAAATCCTGCCGGTGAACGTGCAGATGATACGCAAAAAGCCCACCGAACAAAATCAACAGGCCGAAATGGGAAAGAACCTCAGGCAGCAAGTCAGGAACAGATAACCCCAGCAGCGACTTGAAAACCAGAAAGACCGCCTGACCCCCGCTGATCATAACCCCGATCACGCCCCCGAACAGCATCAGGTATAAATAAGATTTCCGGATCAATGACCGCTGGGCGCGTTCTCCTGAGGTGTTCTTCTGGTTGATTTCCTGCTGGATAATGCGCCAGGTCAGCAGCCAGAGAGGAAGCCCAACCAGCAGGGTGGACAGAGAAGCCGCCAGTCGATCCTGCAGGGTAAAGCCCCACAGCACGGAAGTCCTCAGGATCAGGTCAATCAACAGGTTGAACAGCATATCCAGGCCGATGATCACGGCGGTCACGCCAAACCCAGCTAAAAGGTAAGTATACAGTTTCTGGAAAACCGCCCGCCGCCGGGGAATTTCGTCAGAAGTGAACATCTGGCGGAATACCTGTCCATAATAAGCCCAGATCCCCCCCAAGGGAATGATAAAGGCTGCAGGTTCGCTCAGTTCCCCCCAGAAAACCCTTCCCGTCTGGATCGTGCCCAGGACATATTTCAGGATGAGGTTGAGGGCCACACCCCCAGAAATTAGCACTCCCAACGCGCTAAACAGGGTGAGAATAAACAGGATAACCTGGCGTAGAAGGGCAGTGCGTTCTGATTTCTCGGCCAATGAACGTTGAATCTTCAACCAGATGACCAGCCAGAATGGAACCCCGACCAGCAGCAGGGCCAGGCCATTAGCCAACCACTGCCGGGCAGTCCCCCCTAAGGTGTTTGCCGAACCCAGTAAAAACCGGATCACTTCATGCAGTCCTCCCACTACCAATGCCAGGCCGTAAAGGAGCAGGACATAACGATACAGACGGCGGATGTTCCGGAGATGATCAGTGGAAGGACCCTCGTCCCAATCCTTCCTCAGCGTGATTAATACGTACAACCAGAGGAGGGAATTCATCGAAATTGCGATCAGATTGTCGCTCCAGATTTGCCCCCTTCCAAAGATCGCCTGAGACGCAGGCTGCTGCAGCAAAACCAGCAGCCATCGATCCACCAGAGCGAGCAGATTTTGCAAAACGGGGATCAAGGTAGACAGAAGGGCGCTGTAAAGAAACAAAGCCCTCACCCCGGAAAAACGTTCCTCATCCTCGAGGTAAGCCTGCTTCTGGGCGCTCTGCCAGTGGAACCAGAAAATGGGCAAACCAACCACAATTAAGGCCAGGGCACCTGCCAGCTGCCCGGCGTCCAGCTTGAGCAGGGGGTTGGCCAGCGTCCTGGTTAACCTGATCATCCCCCAGACGACGACCTCCAGGCTGACAA
The DNA here is from genome assembly GCA_034520505.1 of Anaerolineales bacterium. GTDB lineage: Bacteria > Chloroflexota > Anaerolineae > Anaerolineales > UBA11858 > B10-G9. Next base: position 491,131 of record JAXHNK010000002.1, read on the forward strand.
GAGAAATCAAATACATATATAGCTGTCTGATGGTTTTCATAATCTTCCTTTATTCACCAGTCTAGGGAATATCTATTTCAGGGGCCGGGGCAGGGTTTCCCAATCCCACCCCCAGAAAGGAGGAGGAAAACGGGATATTTTCCACTCCCCGTTTTCCCTGATTAGCAGACCGGTCGCTTCTTCCCGCCAGGTGCTTCCAAAGGGTTCTCCCCCTCCATGAATGATGACCAGCTCTAAAACCGCCTGACCCTCCTGGTGAATGATATCAATGATCTGCAGTGCGCTGTCGGAAATCGATGACCGCTGTCTGAGCAATGATTCTTGAAAGCTGGCGAAGGAAGGAGTCTCTTCATTTTGGAGTAAATAGCCATAAGCCCGGTCAAAATCCTTCTTTTGTAAAGCAAGGATATAATTGCGGGCGACGTTCTCTGGCTTCGTTTCGGGGAGATACTTCTGTCCCCCCTGGAAGACAAAGTAGCTGCCCAGAGCAGCAATTACCAGGATGAAGATAAAGAGCACAATACCTTGTAAGAATCTGTCAGGGCGCATAACGGGTTGCCTCCTGTATTCCGGCAGCGGGCAGGGAATAGATAATTGAATCCCGAACAGCGGCGAAAGCGTCCCCCTGATTTAGCACGTTTCGGGGTGATTCAAATTGTAGACCAGAAGGGGAGGAATGACAACTGATTATTTAACCAATTCAACCTCAGGATCTTTAAACCAAACCTGTGGTTCTTTGACTGGTCAGCAAATTCCTGCTGGAGACGCCCCCAGGTCCGCAGTCCTCATCTTCAGTTCTTGAAAGATAGTAATGGAAACTTTTCCTCCAAAAAAAATAGGGCAAAGTGATCAGCCCCGGGAGCCGCTGCCCTCAATCTCAGCCAGCTGACTTTCCCACCGTGGTTAATGACAAAAACCGCCCTTTCCAGGACGGTTTCCGTACTTCCATTATGAGTAGCGGGGCCAGGATTCGAACCTGGGACCTCCGGGTTATGAGCCCGACGAGCTGCCACTGCTCTACCCCGCGTTGCTGCTCCTTTATCAGAGCGTGAAGATTATAGCATGACCATTTTAGTCAGTCAAGGTCGGGTGTTAAAGAACAAGCGCCACCACACCTGGAACATATTTTCCGGCTCCGGTGTGGAGGTCGGCTGGATCACCGGCGCAGCCGGGGTTCCCTTAGCCTTGCTGATCGCCAACCGCTGATCACCATCCCGGATCCATTTGCGTTCCTCATAGGCCCATTCTTCAACAGACTCTTCGGATCCCGCAGCTACCACTTCGGTGGCCAGATAGCTGGTAGTAGCTGTCAAGGCTGTGATCGTCCGCTCTGCGTTCTCATATTCTCTGGTTAACCGCCTCAAATCCGTCAGGCGGCCCGAGAATATTGTCATCCAGATCACCACCCCGACCAGGAAAAGGATGAGTACGATCAATTTTCCTTGATTGTTTTCCATACCACGATCATACCCCAGATAGTTCCAGATCGCAAATTCAGCCTCAGATGTAAAGGGCCGCTTTGTCTCTACTCAAAAAACCCCCGGCGAACTGACCGGGGGTTTTATAATGCCGAAGGTGGGAGTCGAACCCACATGGGCGTAAAGCCCACTACGCCCTGAACGTAGCGCGTCTGCCTGTTCCGCCACTTCGGCCTAGGAAAAACGTGCATCGCTTGCAGGCGGTATTTTACCCCGAATTAGAAATTTGTCAACCTCACTCACCCCGGAGCACTCCGGGAATGCCTTTCAGCGATGATTTATCAACCCGGCTAATCATTGGAAGGTACCTCAACCCATGCTATAATCCAAAAAGGTGCACCTATGAGTGTCTATCAACAAATTATCACTATTGTTACCGATCCTCCGGGGAATCTGGCCTTCCATCTTGTCCTGGCTGCGACAACGGCCGGAGTGCTGTTCAGCGCTTATACCGTCTGGCGGCGGAAAAAATTTCCCCAAGGAAACCGGATGATCCTCGGCCTCGCAATCCTGCTGGGTTTGCAGCTGATCTTTTTGCTTTCATCCTGGATAAGTTATCCCCAGCCCTCCAATCAGCCGATTGTGGAACAAGCTGGAACCCTCGTGAGCATCCTGGTTGTCATCTGGCTGTGGGTGTTCCCGGAACCGGATCGAACTGCGGATCTTGGCTCAACAGCTGCGGGCAGCCTGGTCCTTTTTTGCGCCCTGATTGACTATTTCTTGTTCACTGGCGCTCCATCTTCCCCCATCCCCGGGATGACCTGGTCCGAACTATTCTGGACTTTCCTCCCCTTGCTGATTTTAAGCCTGGGAGGAACTGCGCTCCTCATTCGCCTGCCAAATGGTTGGTTGTACGGAGCAGGCATGATCGGGCTGCTCGGCCTCGGTCATATTCTGGCATTGATGCTTCCCCCCACCAACGGAACTTTTCCTGGCGCTGTCCGGCTGGTCCAGCTGGCGGCCTATCCGCTGCTTTTCTCCCTCCCGGAAAGGTTCAGCTCTTATTCGAAAGCTCCCGCAGAACAGGAAGAAACCGCCGTCGAAAAAAGGGAAAGGCGCAAATCAGGCCTTTCCCTTTCTCTGCTGGAAACCATCCTCGATTTCTCCTCCAGCTGCCATCAAAAGGAAAATCATCAAAACCTCTCTAAACTGGTCTCTCAGGTGCTGATCGCAGATATCTGTTTGCTTATCGACAGCCCGGATGACAAAGGCAGCATCGAGATCCTGGCCGGGTTTGATTTGATCAGGGAAGAACATTTTAAAAGTTCAGCCATTGACAGCAAAAGCATCCCCCTGCTTTCTACTTACATCCGGCAGGGTAAACTGCTTCACCTGCCCGCTTCCAGCACTTCCCGCGATCTGATTAACCTCACTCAAATCTTGCAGCTGGGTCAATCAGGACATTTACTGGCCTGTCCCCTTCAACCCCAAGGTAGAGACAAGCCACTGGGGATTGTGGTCATGTCCCCCTATTCTCAAAGATACTGGAGCAAAGAAGACCAGCACTTTCTCACCCGCACGGCAGCCCTGATCTCCAAAACGATCGATAAGACTGCTGGGGCTCCTCATCAGCAAGCCAAAACGCTAAAAGAAAAACTGGGCCGCGTAACAGCCAAACTGGAAGAAGCCCGGAAGGAAAATGAATATCTTACCCAAAAACTAACAGACAGTAACGCCATCATCGAAGAAGCTCAAAAAACGATTACAGCCTTACAGGACCTCAAAAGAGAATATCTGCAGCTGCGGGAAGCTCATCAATTGTTAAAGGATCGGGAAGCTCACCTTTCCCAGCTGGCCTTCGGTGAAACTGCAGAAGAAAAACAGCAAAACCTCAGATTAGCCCTGATGGAATTATCCAACCTGAAAGAAGAACTACGCCTGGCTGAAAAAGAAATCAAAAAACTACAGGAAGAAGAAACCGGCTCCGAGCACTATTCCCTGACTCAGATGGAGGCTCTGACCACCTTCGCCTACCGCCTGCGCGTTCCCCTGCACTCGATGATGGAATTCACCGCGGAAACATTTAATGAATCTTCCAGCCTGATGAATTCTCTGCAGCAGCAGTTATTTGAACGCCTGCAATCTGCCTCCGAAGAAATTGATCACGTTCTGGATGAAGTACTGGAGGGTCCCGGAAAAGAATTCGGTCAGGCGGACCGCCAGCCAGGGGACCTCAACAAAGCGGTAGAGATTTCACTGCGCAACGTGAAATACAGAATGCGGAGCAAGGATGTCACCGCTGAAGTCGATATCCCCCCTGAAAACCCCCCGCTGTTTACAGAACATTATGCGCTGCTGGATATCCTGATGGTCCTGGTCTCCAACGCTGTCATACAGACCCGTCAGGGAGGGACAATCCTGATCCGGGCGACAAGGTATGAAGAAAGTCAAGAAAATCACTTTGCCTATCTGCAGGTCGCTGATCAGAGTGAGGGGATCCCTGCCCAACAAATCTCGCTGATCTTTCAGAATCTGACTGAGGAATCCCCGCTTCCCGATTCGGATGTTCCCGATGAGCTGATGTATTTATCCGCCCTCAAAAAGCAGGTGGAAGACCAAGGAGGTAGGATCTGGGTAGATAGTGATCCCGGTATCGGAACCACTGTCAGTTTGCTGCTGCCCTTTTTATCATCCCCTGCTTAATGGAATCCATACCCACGAGATCCACCCCCAATTGATGGAATGAAACTTGCATTGGTAAAAGATACTGACCGGGTGGTAAACCGCTTCCCCGGTCTGTCACAACGAGCAATTAGCCAGTGAGGAATTTCTCTTGATCGCAGACACAGCAGCTGCCGAAAGCAATAAAACCTGTTAACAGATGAGCAAATGAAAGAAAAAAGACGACTCCAGATCATCATCCTGATACTCCTGCTCCTGGCCTCTATTCTGGCGGTGCCTTTTTTGGGTACCGGTGTGATCTATTCAGCACCCCCAAACACTCAGATCTCCCTGGTCACCGCTCCACCCGGATCCACCCCCACACCCACTGCCTTCCCCCCCCTGAAATCTACAGCTACCTACATCCCCACCGCCTATCCGACCAGCACTCCCACCATGATTCCGACCAACATCCCTTCCAAAGCAAAACCAGAAGGATTATCTAAAGGCGCAGACCCCATTATTCAACCGGATAATCAGATCAACATTGTCCTGCTGGGCTCCGATCAGCACAAAGGCTCCAGCGGTTTCCGGACTGATGTGATTATGCTGGTCACGATCAACAAGGATCAGGGGACGGTCAATGTCACCTCCTTCCCCCGCGACCTGTACGTTTACATCCCCGGATGGACCCAGCAAAGGATCAACACCGCTTTTCCCTACGGCGGGTTTAAAACCTTATCCCGGACCCTGGAGCACAACTTCGGAGTCAAGCCCGATTATTATGTTATGGTCTATTTATGGTCATTCAAACAAATTATCAATGACCTCAACGGGATCACGATCCATGTTCCCTACACTCTGTGCGATAACAAATGGGTGGATGGTTCCCAGCACTGTGTTTATCCCGGGAACCAACATCTGTACGGGACGGAAGCCTTATGGTACGTTCGCTCCCGGGAAACTACCAGTGACTTCGACCGCCACGTGCGCCAGCAGCAGGTAGTGGAAGCCGTGCTTGATAAAATGCTGGCGCTCAATTCCATCACTAAAATCCCCCAAATGTACAAAACCTACCGCAGGAGCGTAAGCACCGATATCGATTTGCAAACGGTATTATCCCTGGTACCTGTGGCTTCAAAGCTCAAAGATAAGTCCCGGATCACTCAGTATTACATAGACCGCTCGGCCGTACAATCCTGGGTAACCTCCGGAGGGGGGCAGGTCCTGCTGCCCAGGTATCAAAAGATAAGATCAATCCTGAAAGATGCCCTAAACAGTCCGTACTAAACTAGAGGGGCCCATGCTGGATAAAACAAACACTGTCCAACAGCAAAAATTAAACACATAGAACCCTCTTAACTGGGAGGATTTGACCATGTTATCTGGAAAAGGTTTCTTCATCTGGAAAATTCTCGAGTGCGAAAACGGTGATGTGGTGGAAATCGCCGAAAAAGCCCGGGCGGCCAAATTCAGCCATGTGCTGATCAAGATCGCCAATGGGATTTACAGCTACAATTACGATTGGGAAAAAAATATTGACCTGGTTCCCAGCCTGGCGCAGGAATTATGGGCGCGGGGGATCGAAGTCTGGGGCTGGCATTATGTCTTCGGAGATCAGCCTGTCCAGGAGGCCAATAAAGCCATCAATAGGATCAGAGAATTGAACGTTGACGGTTTTGTGATTGATGCCGAAGGTCATTACAAAGGTAAGTTTTCCTCAGCCAAAACCTTTATGGACCGCCTAAAAAGGGAGATCACGGACATTCCGGTCGCCCTGAGCTCCTACCGTTACCCTTCCTACCACCCCCAATTGCCCTGGGATGCCTTCCTGTCTCAATGTGATTTGAACATGCCCCAGGTGTACTGGCTGAAAGCGCACAACCCGGGCGCCCAGCTGGAGCGATCGGTAGAAGAATTTAGAAATCTGGAATATACTCCGCCTATCTTTCCCACCGGAGCAGCTTTTACCGAATGGGGATGGTCACCCACAGCGGATGAAATCACCGCCTTTATGAACAAAGCGAAGGCGCTGAACCTCTCTGGAATCAACTTCTGGGAATGGGCAAACTGTCAGAAAAAACTGCCCCGGGAAATCTGGCAAACCATCAAAGATTATCCCTGGGAGGGTGATCCCCAACCTGCAGAAGATATCACGGAAGCCTTTATCAAAGCCTTGAACTCGCACAACCCCCAGAAAGTGATGGCCCTCTACCAGGACAAGGCTGTCCATATTACTTCCTCCCGGACCATCCAGGGAAAAGAAGCACTGACCAACTGGTACCAATCGTTTTTTAACCAGCTTTTACCCGATGGGGAATTCACCCTGACCAATTTCTCCGGAACCGGGAATATCCGCCACTTGACCTGGACCGCCAGCTCTTCGAAAGGCAGCGTCCCCAACGGCAGTGACACTCTGGGTGTGATTGACGGAAAGATTTCCTACCACTTTTCCGAATTTGACATCAGGGATTAACCTTCAGCCCGGTCAGCCCCGGGCTGAAATGCCGGCTTGGCCGGTCACTACTCACCGGTTATTTACTGACCATTGGCCGAGATATATCCCAGGGTATAGTCAGCAGTGTGACCCGATCCTCGTCCCTCAAATCCACAACTTCTTTACCTTTGGCTGCGCTCCTGGTCTGAAGAGGAGCATCATCCAACCTGGTTGATTTCGGTGCGTATTCTTGCAAATGTATTGTGACCCGCAGGGTGCCTTTGCCCACGGTCATCCCCACCAGTTGATCGCCAGCCGGCAGCTTCCAGGCGATAACCCCTTTGCCATATCGCCCCTGAGTGGGGAAATCTTCCTGAGCAACCCGTTTAGCCCGTCCAGCTGTGGTGATCAAGAAGATATCTCCCTTCTGGGGAAGGATTTCCATCCCGATCACCCGCTCCCCTTTTTCTAACTTCATCCCGTTGACCCCGGCAGCCACCAGGCCCATGGGACGGACATCTTCCTCTGAGAAGCGGATGGCCATACCCTGGTTTGCTGCCAGGAAGATATCCTGTTCTCCATTGGACAACCGCACAGAGACCAATTTATCTTTCTGATTGATTTTCACCAGGGTAAACGGTTCTGCAGAGGGACCGGGAAGTTCGTTGATATCGCTCTTCTTAATCATGCTCTGCTCGGTGACCGTGACCACGTACCACTCTTCCTCGCGTTTAGATTTAGGAGGAAGGCTGAATACTGCCTGCAGGTTGCCGTCTCCCTCAAAGGGCGTAATCTTGGCATAGTGCATTCCCTGAGACGGTTTCTCAGCCTCGGGAATAGTATGGACAGGGATAGCAGAAGCCTGGCCATCCTCCCGCACCAGGTAAAGCGTGTCTCGAGTATTCACTCTCACCAGCCAATCAGGCACATCCCAGCCGCTCGGCCGGGGAGTATCATCTTCCGGGGTCCGGGAGAGCAAACCTTTGCGATTGACCATCACCCAGACATCTTCGGAGGGTGTAAGCTGATTAATTCGAAGCGGAGCAGCATCCTGTCCCCCTTCAATTTTAGCAATCTGAGTCCGGCGGGGGTCAGCAAATTTTTCCCTGACATCACGCAGGGAAGCAGATACAACTTCCCGGATTTTTTCCGGAGAGGAAAGCAGCGACCTCAACTCCTTGATCTGTTTTTTGACTGTTTTATATTCCTCTTCAACCTTTTTTCGTTCCATGGAAGCCAGACGTCGGAGGGGCATATCCAGAATAGCCCCGGCCTGATCTTCGGACAAATTAAAATCCCGGATCAGATTGTTCCTGGCTGTTTCCGCCGATCTTGATTTACGAATAACGGCGATAATTTCATCCAGATTGTCCAGGGCTGTGGTCAGCCCTTCCAGGATATGAGCCCTGGCTTCAGCTTTCTCCAGTTCATATTCGGTTTTCCTGGTGATAATTTCAATCCGATGAGACAAATAAATCTGCAGGGTTTGCTTCAAGCTCAGCAAACGGGGTTCACCGTTGACCAGGGCCAGCATGATGATGCTGAAGGTATTTTCCATGGTAGTGTGCTTATACAGCACTTCCAGCACATCTTCCGGCGGGGTGGATTTACTCAATTCGATGACAATCCGCATCCCCTGGCGGTCGGACTCATCCCGCAGATCCGTGACCCCATCCAAACGTTCTTCCCGCACCAGCTTGGCAATCCGCTCCAGAACGGTAATCTTCTTGGTCATATAAGGAAGCTCGGTGACTACAATCCGATGGCGTCCGCGGGTCATCTCCTCAACGATCGCCCGGGCCCGAACCCGGATCTTTCCCCTGCCTCCCCCGTATGCACTTTTTAATTCACTGCGCCTTTTATCCTGTAAAACCACCCCGCCAGTAGGAAAATCCGGCCCCTTGACAAACCCGGTGAGCTCCTCAACGGTGATATCTTCAAGTGATTCCCAATTTTCCAGCATAAACTGCAGGGCATCCACAATTTCTCCCAGGTTATGGGGAGGGATACTGGTTGACATGCCCACCGCGATACCGGTGACACCGTTGACCAGCAAGTTGGGAAAAGAAGAGGGGAGGACATCAGGTTCCTGCAAAGTGCCGTCAAAGTTTTCCCGGAAGTCTACCGTGCGCTGTTTCAAATTCTCGAGCATGAAATGGGCCGGGGAAGCCATCCGCGCTTCGGTGTAGCGCATGGCCGCCGGCGAATCCCCGTCAATGCTCCCAAAATTTCCCTGCCCGTCCACCAATGGATAGCGCATGGAGAAATCCTGGGCCATGCGGGCCATTGAATCATAAACAGCCATATCCCCATGAGGATGATATTTGCCCAGGACCTCACCCACAATCCTGGCAGACTTTTTGTACGGTGAGAGGTTGTCAATCCCCATATCGTGCATGGCATACAGGATACGTCGATGTACTGGCTTCAATCCGTCCCGGGCATCCGGGAGGGCCCGGGAAACGATCACGCTCATTGCGTAATCCAAATAAGCCTGCTGCATCTCCTCATCAATATCTATTTCACGAACCAAGCCCACTTCCATAATGTCCTCCAGCTGGAACAGAACACGGAATACGTCTCGGGTGAGGTTGATCCCTCAAATCGTATTCCGTAAAAGTTAAAAACACACGGATTTCTAATGATTTTTACCGAGTGCATTATATCATGAAATCGGCTCTGACCTTCTCCCCTGTAAAAAAAACCGGCCGCTATGACAGCGGCCGGGTATATGGTTAAAACAGGGGAAACTTCTCGAGGAGAACTACTCGCTCTCAGAAACGACCTCTTCCAGGTCTTCCGCAGCGCCTTCCCCTTCCATCTCCATTTCGGGAATGGGTGCGATCGCTGAACGTTCTTCATCGTCTTCTTTCTGATTATATTCGCTTCCAAAAGGCCCCTGCTCAAAGCCAGTGCCCGCTGGAATTAATTTACCGATAATCACGTTTTCTTTCAGACCATAAAGGGGGTCTTCAGCATGATCGATCGCGGCCTGGGTAAGGATCTTGATCGTGTGCTGGAAAGAAGCCGCCGAGAGGAAAGAGTCCGTATTCAAAGCTGCCTTGGTGATACCCAGCAGCACATCCTGATACTTCGCCGGACGTTTTCCTTCCTGAAGCAGCTCTTCATTCGTTTTCATGACCTCAATCCTGTTGGCCAGATCCCGCGGCAAGAATTCTGTATCCCCGGAGCTGGTGATATTAACCCGGGACATCATTTTTGCAATCACAATTTCAAAGTGCTTGTCGTGAATGTTCTGCCCCTGGGATCGATACACTTTCTGGACCTCGGAGAGGATATAGGTTTGACAGGCTTTCCGCCCGCTGATACGGAGGATATCGTGTGTGTTTAAGGACCCCTCCGTCAGGGGCTGCGCGGGCTCTACATGATCACCATCATTGACAGACAGGCGGGCATTGCTGGGAATCTCATAAACCCTTTCCTCATTGACCTCATAGGAAACGATCACATCATCATCCTCAAAGCGAACCCGTCCGTTGTTCTCAGCAAGAATTTCTTCTTCCTCCAAAGCGGCAATCACATCACCTTCTTCGACCTGGTCTTCCTCCTTGACCTGGATCTTCCAATCCTCGGGAATCGGATAAACATCACCCACCATCTCACTGTGAGAAATCCGGACCACGCGCATATCGCTGTAGCGGTCGGACTGTTCTACGCTCACTGTGCCGGCGATCTCCGTCAGCACAGCTTCTCCCTTGGGAGCCTTTCGGGCTTCGAAAATCTCCTCCACCCGGGGCAAACCGGTGGTGATATCGCTGACTGCGGCCACACCGCCGGTGTGGAACGTCCGCAGGGTCAGCTGAGTTCCCGGCTCACCGATGGACTGAGCAGCCACAATCCCTACCGAGGATCCCAGAGCTATGGGTTCTCCCCGACCGAGGTCCAGGCCATAGCATTTCGCGCACACCCCATGTTCTAATTTGCAGGTAAGCGGTGAATAAACCCGGACACCTTCGACATTGGACCTTTCAATCCGCCGGGCCAGTTCCCGGGTGACCAAGGTGCCTTTTTCAACCAGTACTTCTCCGGTCTCAACATCAACCACATGATCAGCCAAAATTCTGCTGAACACCCGATCCTGCAGGTTTTGTCCAGCGATATCCTCAGCCCGATCCAGCTCGATATTGTCTTCGGTTCCGCAGTCTTCTGCGTTTACGATGATATCCTGGGAGACATCCACCAGACGGCGGGTCAGGTAGCCGGCATCTGCCGTCCTGAGGGCGGTATCGGCCAGACCCTTGCGGGCGCCGTGGCTGGAAATAAAGTATTCCAGAGCGGTCAGACCTTCCCGGAAGCTGGAGCGGATAGGAAGAGGGATGATCTGCCCGGAGGGGCCAGCCATCAATCCCCGCATACCGGCCAGCTGGGAAACTGGTCCGAATCCACCTTTGGTGGCTCCAGACAAAGCCATCACAGCCATGTTGCCGTGAAGATCCATGTTTTCTTTGACCGCATCACCAACATCGGAAGTAGTTTTCTGCCAGATGTCAACGACCCGTTCATCCTGTTCCTGCTCAGTCAACAACCCACGCCGGAAGCTTTTTTCAACTTCTTTGACCTTATCCAAGGCTTCCTGAACAATAACCTTTTTTTGAGGTGGGATGCTGAAATCAGCAACAGCGATTGAATAACCGGATTTGGTGGCGTACATAAAGCCAAGGTTTTTGATTCTGTCCGCGGTCTGGGTGGTGACCTCGTTATCACAATATTCATAAATTTCGGTAATCAGGTCTTTGACATCACCCTTGACCAGCGCCCTGTTCATATAACGAACTTCCGGCGGTAAAGAATGATTGAAGATTGCCCTGCCAACAGTGGTCTCAACCAGTCTTTCCTCAGTCTTGTCCAACCGTTCGTGATTATCGTCGTACCAGGTTTCGGTCAGCAAACGAATGGAAGCAGGAATCTTTACCTGGCCAAGTTCATAGGCTGTGTTGACCTCATCCAGGGAAGAGAACACCCGCCCATCCCCTTGATAGGAACGATCATCTTCCTGGGTTAGATAATAAACTCCCAGGACCATATCTTTGGAAGGAGCAATAATTGGTTCTCCGTTGGCCGGTTTCAACAGATTTTTCGTGGAGAGCATGAGCTCTCGCGCTTCGGTGACCGCCCGCTTGGACAGCGGAACGTGAACGGCCATCTGATCACCATCAAAGTCGGCGTTGAAAGCAGGACAAACCAGCGGATGAAGCTGGATCGCGCTGCCCTCGATCAACTGCGGTTCAAAAGCCTGAATCCCCAGACGGTGCAGGGTAGGCGCCCGGTTCAACAAAACCGGACGGCTGGTGATGGCTTCATCCAGGGCCTCCCAGACTTCAGGGCGGTTGCGTTCGATCAACCGTTTCGCGCCTTTGACGTTTGTCGCGTATCCCTTTTTCTCAAGGATAGAAATTACGAACGGTCGATACAATTCCAGGGCCATTTTCTTGGGCAGGCCGCATTGATGCATTTCCAGTTTAGGACCGGAAACGATCACCGATCGACCGGAATAGTCCACCCGCTTCCCGAGCAAATTGCGCCGGAAGCGTCCTTTCTTTCCTTTCAGCATATCGCTGAGGGATTTAAGCTCCCGCCGTCCCCGCCTGGAAAGCGCTTTACCCCGCTGCGAATTATCAATCAGCGAATCCACAGCTTCCTGGAGCATCCGCTTCTCATTGCGTACAATTACATCCGGAGCGCCCAGCTCCAACAACCGTTTAAGCCGGTTATTGCGGTTGATCACCCGGCGGTAAAGGTCGTTTAAATCCGAAGTCGCAAAACGACCGCCGTCCAGCTGGACCATCGGGCGCAAATCCGGGGGGATCACGGGTAATACAGTCAGGATCATCCATTCCGGCTGATTCTCAGTATGCCTGAACGAATCGACGACTTTCAATCGTTTGGTAGCTTTCTTGCGCTTTTGCTTGCTGCCTGTCGTGCGGATTTCTTTCCACAATTCCTTGGAGAGTGCCTCCAAATCCAGGCGCTTAAGAATATCATAGAAAGCTTCAGCACCCATCTCCGCCTGGAATATCTGCCCCCAACGGGAGCGCAGTTCCCGGTATTCTATTTCTCCTAAAAAGGTCAAAGGCTGCAGGTCAATCAGCTCCTGACGAAGCTGCTTGTACTCACCCTGAGCTGCGGTCAGGGTCTGGTCCAGCTTTTCGCGTAAAGCGGTGATTTCCTGGGTCGACTCTGCCCGGTTGCGGGCGATATCTAATTTGATATGTTCCAGCTCTTCGTCTTTTTCATCTTGCAGGTTTTCTTCAATTTCGCTCAAGCGTTCTTTAACTACATCCTGAATATTGGAGATATGGGAAGTGCTGATCTTTTCACCTTTCTCGACGATCACCTGCTCAGTGCCGGGAAAGACAATTTCGCTTTTAGCTTCAGTATCCACACTATCTTTCAAGGTTTTTTCCAGTGTCTGCCCTTGTTTGATCACCGGTTCCAGATCAGCAGCGATCTGTTCATCATAACGCTCGATGATTTCTTCTCGGGCAGTTTCCAGCTCTGCTAACCTTTCTTCCAGCTCTGCTTCCAGGGTCTCAATTTTGGCCTTGATATCCTCCCCCATCTCACCCTCTTCCGAAGTGTATTTCGTTTCCAGGTTATCCAGCGCCTTATTGCGGCCTTCTTCGTCCACATAGGTCACAATATACTGGGCGAAATACAGCACCCTGTCCAGATCACGCCGGGACATGTCGAGCAGCCTGCCCAGGATCGAAGGAATTCTCCGAGAAAACCAGAGGTGAGCGACCGGCGCAGCAAGGTTAATATGGCCCATTCGCTCCCGCCGGACTGAGGACCTGGTTACCTCAACCCCGCATTTATCACAGACAATACCCTTATAACGAATATTCTTGTATTTACCACAATGACATTGATAATCACGTGTTGGACCAAAAATCGCTTCACAAAATAAGCCGTCCTTTTCAGGACGTAGGCGGCGATAGTTGATCGTTTCTGGTTCCAAAACCTCACCATATGACCAGCTTAAAATGGTTTCGGGAGAGGCCAGACCAATCCGAAGTTTTTGTAACCCCTTTGTTTTCACGCGAGCGCCTCCTGGAAATAGTTATCCGCTTAATTCATAACCTGTTTCTGAGTTTCGGATGCTGCATCCACCGCTTTGTTTCCTCGGTGTTCCATTCCTGCTGACAGGCGAAAAATGGCGGTATTTTATCCTTTTGATCGGCTTGTTTTACCTGGGAAAAATATCTTGGCAGAAAGTCATCACAACACCCAGAATAGAGAAGTCAAACATTAAACGCACAAAAGCAAGCGCTTGAGCGTTAGCTCTCAAACGCCGGCAACCAATTTAGGAATCGGAAATTAAGCATGCAACTTGCAATTATACTTATTTTTGAGCAGATAGTCAAGCGGAAAACTGCTTTTTATCCCCTCGCTCATTCCCCCTTAACCTCCAAAAATGGACTTCCCCCGGTTCGTTTTTCAGATTGGAGGTAGTTTACCACAAATTAATCAGTTAATCAGGTGATCTTTTCTGGTTTTTGCCTGGATTCCGGTCCTCCCGAGTGCTGGACCGGTAAAGACAGATAAAAAATGCTGCCCTGCCCCAGCTCACTCTCCACCCAAACCTTTCCTCCGTGCTGTTCGGCAATGGACTTGACAATGGCTAACCCCAGGCCAGTACCGCTTTGCTTTCCTTTGTCCCTGCTTTCAATCCGGTAAAATTTTTCGAACAGGCGCTGTTGATCCACCGGAGATATTCCAATACCTGTATCTTCAACCTCAAAGATAATCTGATCTCCTTCGATCCCGTAACGCACCCAGATTTCGCCTCCCTGGTTGTTAAATTGAACAGCGTTATCCACCAGATTATGCAGCGCCTGCTTTAATAAGGCTTTATCGGCGGAAATAAAGGGAATATTTTGACTGGGGGCTACCACCCGCAAGTCAATGGACCGCTGCTTGGCCTGCAGCTGTAAATTATCAGCCACCTCATTGACGATGTCCGCCGCAGAAACCATATCCAGCTTTAACCCCACCTCCGCTTCTATCCGACCCAGATCCAGCAAGTTCTGAACCAGATGGGACATATTTTCTACCCCGGAAACAATGTTTTTAACATAAGATTGCTGCTGTTCATTCAACTCCCCAACCATCTCTAACATAGTGGCATATCCCCGCATCAGGGTAAGCGGTGAGCGCAGGTCGTGGCTGACAGTGGCCACAAAATCTGATTTCAAGGTATCGACTTCTTTCAGCTGGGTGATGTCTCTCATGACACACACCCGGCCCAACTGCTTACCATCGGTGATCACCGGTGAAGCCGTAGCCAGAAGGATCCTGCCGTCTCCCATGCTGATCTCCCGGGAAGAACGTTCCTTGGGGGTGGAGCGCAGCAGATCAATTAAATCCTGATAAGAAGTAATTTCCTCCAGCGGCTGGCCGATTCCTGCCTCTTCCTCCACTTCGATTAACTCCCGGGCAGCAGGATTAATCAATAACAGCTGATCTTGATAATCCGTGACCAGGATAGGATCCGGAGTGGATGCCAGGACCGCAGCCATGCGCTGCCGGCCAATCTCTGCTTTCATAAATAACTGGGAGTTGGACGCAGCCAGAGCAGCCTGTCCGGCAAGAGTGACCAAAAACCTGACTTCACTGTCCGGGAAAGTATGGGGTTCCTCATAGGCTAACCACAGGGATCCATAATATTTCTGTTCATGACGGAGGGCAACTGCGAGCACTGCCCCCGGTATATGATCATTCACCCCAAACTCAAGCAGCGGCATCCGCGAAGGGTTAGTTAATAAAACCGGCGACCGATCCTGAACAATTCTCAAAATTTGAGGATCAAGAAAAGCATACTTATCCGTCTCTTGGCCCCGGCCGATATTATTCATCTCTCCCCCCTCAAACAACTCCCGGGGCAGGACATCGGCGGCCAGGACGATCCGGGCTGAACTTGCTCCCGTATCCAGGGCGGATTTAAGGATTGTCTGCACAGCTTCTTTGATCTCCAAAGAACTGGCCACGCCCCGACTGACGTTCAACAGGCGGTTGAGCTCCCGCATCCGGGCTTTAAGGCTCTGGCGCATTTTTTCAAAAGCGCTCCGCATCCGCCCGACCTCATCCACCCGCTCATCCATTTGTAAGGGGTGATCCAATTCGCCCCGGGCAATACGGTCTGCTTCTTCCGTTAATAAATGCAGCGAGTTGGCCACAGCGCTCAATCCAGCATACATGGCGCCGGTAGTAATCAAAGCGATCAGCAGGACCATGCCCGACAGCGGAGCGGCCAGGTCCAGAGCCAGCTGCTGAGCCTGGACCGCAGGAATGGTGATCACCACAGTCCAGGGGCGGCCTACAGCAGATTTCACATAAACCAGCTGCCTGGTTCCATCATAATTCGTAGTCTTATAAAAAGAGTCCGAAAACTGGATTTCAAAATCCGGCAGCAGCCCCAGCACGCTGTCATCCTGGGAGGAGTATAATACCCGCTCATTTTCATCCAGCAGATACCCCACGCCGTTAATATCACTCACTCCCCGCAGGTCATTGAGGATAGGTTGGGTGAAAGGATTGGAAGACAAATCCGCTACGCCCAGCAAAGTCCCCTGGACCAGATCGTGGTCATCTTTGACGCTGCCGATAAAAGTAATCCGGGTTGATGTGTTCAACCCACTGGGAGGTGTTACATAAACTTGAATAGGCACACCGTTGAGCGAGGAAGCCAGTCCGCTCTGTAGTTTAGGGGTCAAATCTGCCGGTTGAGATTGGGCATCAGGATAGGAAGCCACCTGGTTCTTCTCGGCATCAAACAGATAAAACTGAGAGAAGAAGGGAATAGAGCGGAAACTCCTCTTTAAAACAGCATTCATCCGCTCTTCAGAATCCATGTTATCTGCCAGATCCCCTGCGTATTGACCGATTAGGCTTTGCCCGGTGTTAAAAAAGAAAGGAATCTCACTGGTGGTTGTCCGGGCAATATTTGCCATCTGTGCCTGGAGCATTTTTTCTGCAGATCGACCGGCGATGAACCAGTTAACCAACATCAGGACGACCACTAACCCCAGCGCCAACCAGACCACATAGCCCAGAAAACGTACTTTCAGGCTGCTTTCCGCTGGAGAAGGCTGCAAGTTGGTGTTGATCCCATCGACCTCAGGAAAAGCAACCACAGCAAATTCGGTGATCAAGCCGGCGATCAAGAACCCCCCCCCCATCGCAACCACAGCAGTTTTGGAATTGGAGATGGCAAAATCCAGATTTTCCACTATGGACCCCGACGCCCAGAAGAAAGCATCCGCTACATAAAGCAAATAATGGAGAAAAATCAATAAGATCGTGGCCAGAAAGGGACGGCGGAGGACGCTGAAAACAAAGGTCCTGTACCGCTGGCGGATCGCGACCGAAATCAAACAAGCCAGCAGGGAAAATTCGATGACGGTAAAAGGAGAATGTGTATCCCAGTAAGATAGAAAAATTCCAGAAACAAACCCCACCAGGGAAGCACTGACCGGCCCCAGCGCCCATCCAGCAATTACCGCCGGCACTGCAGCCAGAATCATTAAAGCCCCGCCGGTGGGATCCAGGGATACGTTTGGCAGTGGTAAAGCGCCCCACTGAGGTATCCGAATTCCCAGGGTCAGGGCAGTAATCGGTGCTGCCGCCAATAAAACCCCCAGGAGCATCCATTCCCGGGACCTCAGCTGGCGCTGATAAGTTTTCCAGTGCCAGTTTGCCCCGATCAAAACACCTATCCCCACCACCAGGGCAGAAATACCTGGCCAATCTGCCGGCCAGATAAGATAAGCACTTTTCTCAAACAGGGTTAGTATGAAAGGCATTTTTCCGTTGAAGAAATCTTGACGAGTAGTGGAATTCCACCTTCGATTATAGCATGGTTGAGGGGTAACAAGCGCTGGCTGAGATACCCCTTAGCGGGAGCAAAATGGTTCGGGTTTGGGTATTTTTCAGGTCCAATCTGGCTGGATCAGGTTTTGGTATTTTTCCAGGTCCAATCCGGCTGGATCAGGTTTTGGTGTTTTTTCAGGTCCAATCCGGCTGAATCAGGTTTTGGTATTATTTCTGATCCAACCTGGCTGGGTCAGGTCCTGATAATTAGCATACTCTCCGTGATATTCTGGCGGCAGCAGTGAAGCAATGTGGGCCATGATCACATCGGTGTGGTGCTGACGCTCTGCCCGCCTATCTGCTCCCTTACTCTCGATGGGAGGGAGGTGCAGGGGTTTGCCAACAAACATTTCCAACCGCGGCTTTTCCCCTTTCAAAGCGCGGGGTAGAAAATCTTCTGTGCTGCCCAGAATACCCACTGGAACTACCGGAACTCTGGCTTTATCCACAATGAACGCAACTCCTGGCTTTCCCCGCAGCATGCCCGGCGTATGCGACCGCCCTCCCTCAGGAGCGATCATCAAAGGACGTCCCGAAGCCAGCACGTTTTGGGCGTTTTCCATCACCTGGCGGTCAAACTCTTCCCGTCTGACCTGCAAACCATAATACAATCGGACAATCACGCTCTGTCCGGGGCGGGTCCAGACGTCGGCAGCGCCGATAATTTCAATCACCTCCGGCCAGAAGGCGGCCATAAAGGGCACTTCCAGCAAAGAAATATGATTGACAGCAATCACATATCCCCCTTCCTCCGGGATATGCCCCAACCCGTGTAGGTTGACTTTGCCCAATAAATGAAACAATCCCCTGAACAACGGCCGCATAATTCTTCGATTGACCCGATTGACCCAGGGAACCTGATAATCACCCTTCATAAAAAATCACTCTACCTCGTCAACAATCGATTCTATCCTGTCCAGCACCTGTTCCACGGTAAGCTCATCGGAATTGATGATCACGGCATCCTCCGCAGCCCGGAGAGGAGCGACCTCCCGGCTGGAATCAATCTCATCGCGCATCTTCATCACCCGGGTGATCTGATCAAGTTCTATTTCTTCACCCCGATCCCGGCGCTGCCGGTACCGCCGTAGAGCTCTTTCTACCACCGAGGCGTCCAGGTAAATCTTCAAATCCGCTTCGGGAAGCACCACGGTCCCGATATCCCTTCCCACCATCACAACCTCCCCCCGCATTCCGATCCGCCGCTGCTGACCGGTTAAAGCCTGCCGAACTCCAGGATAGGCTGCCACCACCGATACGTTAGAATCGACCCGGGGGGTACGGATCTCCCAGGTAATATCTTCTCCATCAACCAGAACGTCATAATCGCGCCCATCATCCCGGGACGGAGGCTGGACATCGATCCGGATCTCCTCAGCCGCTGATGTAACTCGTTTTTCATCTTCAGGTGAAATCCCTTCTTCCAGGACATACCAGGTAACCGCCCGATACATCAAGCCTGTATCAAAATATAAATATCCCCACCGCCGGGCTAACTTACTGCCAACGGTTGATTTCCCGGATGCAGCAGGACCATCGATAGCGACAATGTCTGGTCTACCAGCTCTTTTGCCCATATTCACTCCGTTTCACCTCTGGAATTATTTGCGCCATCCGCGCTGGAAGTATAAAGATCAGCCCCAGGAATCACATCCTTCCGCACCCAGAGCACAACCCGTTCCTCTTCGACAATCCCTTCCCGGAAGGCTGCCCAGTTTTTCCAGGGAGAAGGGAGCACCCCGATCCAACCCGGGCTGACCTGATGCAAAAAGTCCTGACCCAGATAAGCATCCGACACCACCAGCTCGGCAGCGTCCTCTCCGGTGATGAACAGGGGCGGTCGCTGATCAGCATTGTATTCCCGGTAAAATTCAAACGCTGGATAATCCCGCAGCTGCCAGTGCAAAACCTCGTCCTCGAGATAGACAGCCCCCCTGATGCTGTCCTTCCGTCCGGTCGACGCCAGGCTGACGTCTTGAATAGTCTCCATTAGCAGGGAAAGCTGTCCAGTTCCCGGACCCGGCACCCAGAATTCTCGCGGGTCATCGGGGCGGAGATAGGCACTCCCGGTCAGAGCGGAAATTCCGTAGATGAATAACGCGCTGCCCACCCCTAACCAGATGCCCTGCCGGGAAATATCCCAGGACCACTCGGCAGCCACAATCGCTGTGGCGATCCCTCCCAGAGCAGCTGCCGCCAGGATGATACCCGCTTGTAATAACACCGCCCGGGAGTTATCCGCTTGAACGATCATCCCGGTAAAACTGAACCAGGCCAGGATAAACAAAACCAGGATTAAACCCGCCTGAAGCCAGGGGATCAATCCCTGGATCCCCCTTTGAAACAGGCGGTGAAGTTCTAAGGCCGCCAGGCCGTACAGCGGAATTAAAATCCAGATTAAATCAGCCGTTCGCCGCGAGGGATAAAGCAGCAGGATCAATAAACCAGCAGCGACCCCTAAACTCAAATATTGTGCCCGCGGGTCTTTTTTAAACCAACCCCGAACCCCGGCTATTCCTCCCAGGATCAGGGGTAAGGGTTGATAAAATAACAAAGTCAACACCAGCTGACCGGCTCGAGGTCCCGGGGTGGGGTTAAAACCCAACAGAAAATCAACCAGGCTCCCCGCCCAGGCGGTGATCCCCTGATAATGTCGGAGGTAAAAGGAACTGATGAAAACTAAAAACCCCAGAGGAAGACCGACGACTAAGAGCAGGGAATTCTCTTGGCTCAGCTGCTCGCGGAATTGATGATATTGGGTTCTAAGGAACATCATCAGGTCTCCGGGAAGGAGCCAGAGGGAGAAAGCTGCCGCAACCCAGAGCATCAAAACACCTAACCAGAAATCCGGGCCAGAAAACAGGCTGAGCCCCAGCAGAAAGATTGACCAACTGTATCTCTCCCTGGTTAGCATCAGTAAACCAGCCACGAGGAACACTGCTGCGGGAAGAGGACTGCCTGCGAAGCGGGAGACGCTGACCAATCCCGGATCCAGGGCCAGACCTGCAGCAAAAATCAAAGCCGGTGTTTTCCCCAGCTGATCACGCAGCAGATAGGGAACCCAGACCAAGGCGCTTCCAGCCAGGACAGGAAAAAGTCGGGCTGTTAAATTGGAGCTGCCCAGCAATGAAAACGCGCTCTGGGTAAAAAACAAATACCCAACCCGGTTGCCCACTTCAAGCTGAGCGTTTTGCGCCAGATCCCAGGCCTGATTGGCAAACCCGGCTTCATATTCCCGCAGGGGGAACGCGCCCAGCAGCAAGGTCCGGATCAGTAAACCGGTCAGAAAAATCACGCTGTAAAGGAGAATTTCATCAGTAACTGTTCGTTTTTGCTCCATAAGTTGAACCCATTATAACCCAGCCGGTCGGAGGTGCAGCGTTAACTCAATCGGCGAAATTCTTGCCAGCTGGTGAATACACAGTAACCGTCTGATTGCTGAAAAGAGTCGTTAGATGATCGGAAAACTTTTCCTCCTGCAAACCCGAAGGGCAGAGATCGCTGTCCGGATGATAAGTGCTGTATTCCACCGCCCCCACAACCAGATAGCGAATGTCATACTGATTGATGATTTCCTCTGCCCGTTTCCAATCCGTTGTACAGTAAAGTTCAGCGATGTCATTCTTCCGCGGGTTGACCAGTTCACTTCCCCCCCGCCACTGCACTTCATGAAAATCCCAACCCAGAACAGTCGGCATCCCGGTATAAGTTGCCATCCGGGCATGGGAAGAAGAATAACTACCCCCTACAGCCTCGGCGATCACACCCAGGGGCTGGTCATCTAACCAGTCAGCTGCCTCTGCCTCAAACGGTTGGATACTCTCAAAGTAAGATCTGCCGTCCAGCGTGGGTCCACCTTCACGGGAAAAATTAGCGGTCTTTGACTGCAGAGCCAGGACAGGATAAAACAGGGACATTATCAACCCGAGGATAATTACTGCCTGACCTCCCAGGTTCCAGCCCCCGTGAATGTTCTTGAACAGGTAAATCGTTCCGAAAGCCGCTGCTGCGCTCCACAGCAGCCAAGCCTGATAATAAAATTTAAAGATTGTATTGATCCGGTAACCAAACAAATCTCTCAGGAAGACAAATTCTGGAACCAGAACGAGCAGACTTCCCCCCAAGATCAACAACAAAGTGAAGCGCCCGCCGCGGTTGAATCCCGGAGTCCCTTCTCTATCTTCCCGATTCAACCACAGAGCAATCACCAATAAGATCAGAACCGATAAAGTCAGCAGCGTCCCGGGCATGGCCAGCCGGCGGAGGAACCCCTCCTTAATCACAGCCGGGATATTACCCGCGCCTACTGAATTAAGAAAGACCTGTTCCAAGGAACCAAACCTCTCCAGCGGAGGCAGGATCTGCAGCCCCAGGATAATTCCTGTCGACAGAGCATAGAGGACAAACACCAATCCCAGGGTGATCGCGGCCGCCCACCCAAATTTAAGCTCGCGGCGATGGGTGAACCACTGCTTTCCAAGGTAAATAAACAAAGGCAAGAAGAGAGGACCAAACATCACCCAGAGCTGGACTCCTCTGGTGACGAACAGAGCGTTGGGGATAATGCCTCCAGCCTGAGAGGAAAATCCAAGATAAAAGGGTAAGTAAAACAGGATCCCAGTTAAACCCAGGGAAAAAGCCATTGACAAAAAATCTAAACCTGTCCTCCAGAGGTTAAATTCATCCGCTTTTTCCAGGGAGCGCAAAGTATAAACCCCGGCAACCAGGGAAATATAAATCGGCAGATCCCAGGTGTTTAAAAATCCCAGGGCGCCGACTATCCAGGCCAAGATGAAGAATTTACCCGGAGCCAGGTCAAGGGACAGGATGCCCAACCAGCGGAAGGATCCGTTTGAGCGCTGTCTATAATAAGCCAGCGCCGCGCCCATCACCAGAAAGGCAAAGGGCATAGCCAGGACATGGGGGTGTAAATCGCCCAGCAAAAAAGAGAAGAAGGGAAACTCACTAATCACTTCCCTCCCCCCGCCGCTGAAATCAATATCTTTAATCACCCGGGAAGCCCGCCACCACCACCAGTGCCCGAAAGGATCTCCCGAAGGGGGATTTACCAGATCCTTAATATCTAACCATCTCCAAAAACGTGATGTGCCTTGACCCGGGCCGGTTTCTCCCCAGAATATTCCCCGGGCGTGCAGGAAATGCAAAAATCCCTCCCAGTTGCTGACAATCAAGGCAAAGAAGGGACCCAGAAGTGCGGGAGCCAGAGGTTGTTTTTTGTTTTCAACATACAAATCAGAAGTTAAATTGTAAACCAGACCATAAGCACCGATAGAAACCAACCCGAACACCAGAGAAATTCCCAGGTTAAAGGCAACACTGCCCACCGTTCCAGTTAATTTAGCCAGCATAGAAACCAGTAAATATCCGAAGTAATAATAGGAAATTGAATAACCCGCCAGCCAGGGATCATGCGGGGGAAAAGTCTCGGAACGAAGAACAGCATTGATAAAGGCTAATTCCATGGGCTTTTCGGTCCCCATGATTTCTGGATTCAAAGACCTGACCCAGGCCCAGCCCCCAAAGGCGGTCAGGAAGAGAACCTCCACCACCAGGATGATCCGCAAATTCTCCGGGACCCAGGCTAATATGTCCCCCGGCCCCCTCCGGTAAAGCATCAGTAAACTGATCCCCAGGCTGATCCCCAGAGCCAGGATCAAACCGCCGTGGTCATTGCGCGAAAGGCCCAAGATGCCGAGCAGCCAGTGGAAATAACCCCAAATTAACAGCCCCAGGATCCTGGACAAGGAATACCCCCGATCAGGCAATCCCGGAAAGAGGCGATAGGCAATCGGAAAAACGATCAGCCCCAGGATGGTGATGGTCAGGTACCAGAAGATAAAGTCAATCATAGCCGGCCTTCCTGCTTAATAACGGTTGATCAGCGTGCGGTAGATGGCGGTTTGTTCCTGATCATAAACCAGCTCCCACAACACACCTTCAGCTGCTGAAAACTTTTCGATGCCTTCAGCGCTGTATTTTGCCCTTTCCATTTCCCCGACGATGATATATTCCACCTCAAACTTCTCGAGGAAATCCCGGGCTGCCCCCAGATCTGTGGAATCATAAAAAGTATTGACCGCTTCCACCCGATCAAAAACCCAGGCATGAGGAGTGAGGTTGCGCTGCTGCCGCTGATGCCAGTTCCAACCCACAACCCCGGGCAAACCTGTGTACACGGTAAACCGGCTTCCCCAGTGATATTCCACATGATTGGCTTCAACGATGACCGGGGATCCGGGCACGTTTTCCTGCATCCAGCGGATCGCTTGATAGTCCTGGTTGAGGTCCAGGGTTGTGCCCAGGTCCTGATAATCAGCATATTTCATAAACTCCATGCCGTCCAGGGTGTGAGGAGCTTCGGGCGCCATCCGGTCCCGGGCTTTCGCCATCCCCCCCATCAGCGGATACAGGGCGGCTCCGGCGATCAACAAAATCACCACCAGCTGCCAGACTCCCTTAAACCGCAGCGGCCATTTCTTCCACCCGGCAATCAGCCAGGCAAAACTCGCCCCGCTGCTGACAGCCAACAACGTCCAGGCGGATAAATAAAACTTAAAGACGGTATTCATCCGTCCAATATCCCCTTCCAGGCGGATGATTTCCACGGTCAAACTCAAAGCCAGCGCTGTCCCTGTCAAAAACAGAACAGACCTTTTAGCGTCGGAAAAGCCTGGGCGGAATAAGAGGACTGCCGTCCAGACCATCAGAGGAAGGACCAGCCAGATAATATGAATTCCCGCGCCCAGGACGGTAAACTCCCCTGCTTTCACACCTTCTTCAAGTTCAATCCCCAGGCTGAGCATCACGACCATCAAAATTAACAGTCCAGCCAGGATCAATTCTTTGGCCTTGATTAACTTGTTCAACGCTGAAACGGGAGTGACAGCCATCCACTGAAGGGTCTCATATCCCATCCAGGAAACGATCAAAAACAGAAAAAGTCCCCAATGAATTAAATAATCAGCCAAGGGTGTCCGGCTGCCGGTCCAGCTGCCGACACTTGAGTAACCCTGACCGTACCAGGCCGAATAAGGTTGAAAAAGCACAAAAGCGAAGAATCCCAAGAGAGCCAAATGCAGGATTGTAAGGGCAACTTTCCGGGGGGAAAAGCCGGATTTTCCCACCCACCAGGTGGCAATCAATCCCACCGCACCCAGGGCCAGATAGGGATAAAAATCCCAGGTGTTTGTCGGACGCAGGGCGCCAATAAACAGCCCACCGGCTAACGTGGTCAGCAGCAATCTTCCCCAGTTTACTTCTGGAAGCTGGTCACCTAAATGACTGAAAAATAGCGACAGAGACCAGCCAATGACCAGCAAAGTAAGGGGCAAAGCGAGAAAGTGAGCGTGAAGATCTCCGTAAAGGAAAGTGAAAAAAGGAAATTCCGTGATGGGTCCACCATGTTCGGCGCCAATAGCCCGGCTGGGAATCCAATACCAATCGTCCAGGCGGTAGGGAAAATTAACCTTGCTGCCCAGCTGGCCCATCCCCTGGATGGTCCAGATGACCTTCTGGACCAAATGGGCCTGAGCCAAATCCGCCCCTTGAGAAGCCAGGCGCTGCAGCCCCTGCAAGATCATCCGCACAGTGCCCAGGTTTCCCAATACGGCCGTCCCCAGCACTGCCCCCAGGCCGGCAAGCAAGCTGACTCTCCGGTTTTGTTCTGAATCCCTGCCCCCCGCCCGGAACAGGTTCCAGGCTGCAGAAAAGGCCCCCAGGGCGATAAACATGAACAAAGAAGGCAGGATCAGGTTGTAAGCGAAGGACGGCAAGATCCCCAAGAACTTGACCAGCACCCCCACCAGGACAAAACCATAGTAATAATAATTGATGTATCCGCCGGCAAACCAGGGGTCGTAAGGCGGAAAGGAGGTGCTCTTCAACACAGCGTTAAAATAGGAAAAATCCATCGGCTTTTCGCCGCCTTTCCAGGGGTGCCAGAGGTCAGGGTTCTGGAACCTGATCAGCAGCCCCAATAGAAAGATGGCCAGGGCCAGCGCTTCCACGATCCAGAAAGTCCGCTGATACGTCCGCCAATCCTCCCGCAAACCATCCCGCGACCGGAAAGCTACCGCACCGCTCAAAGCAGCCAGGCCAAGCAAAACCCCACCGATCGTCAGCCGGTGAAAGGGAATCTGCACTGAACCAGCCAACCAGACCAGATAAGATAACAGCAACATGCCCGACAATCGAGCCAGCGGATAGCCCCGATCCGCCAGGCCGGAGAAGATCTGCCGACTGAGCGGATAAATCATCATCCCCAGAAAGAAGACGCTCAAATACCAGACCGCGGTGCCCAGCACCTGGTTTTTATTGAGCGGCGAATCGACATTAAAGAGTTCGTCCCAGGTGCCGCCCGCGCGCTGCACCTCCAATCTGTCCGGGGGAAGCATCAAATTTCCCCGATGGTTATCAGCTTCCTTGGGCGTAAGACGGATCACAGAGGTGAGATCGACACTCTCCAGGATTCTCGCTGCCTGATCCGGATCATAATCCTCAGACTTCTGGAAAACAAACACTTTGGGATGATCATAAACCGTGAAAGCTTCTTCCGCGAACTGATCGTTAATTTCCCAGGGGCCCAATTGAGGTTTGGACTCAAAGATTTTAATTAATTCAAACCCCAGGCGGCCCTGAAAAGTGTCCTCCCGGGCCACGTTGTAGCACCATTCCACAGTTTTCTCCAACGGGCATCCCAGCAGCTGCCGGTAATATTCTGTGGTCAGCGGATATCTTTCCGGCACCCGGGTGGTGGAAGCCCACTGTCGGCTGGAAGTAATCAAGATGTAATCCGCCTGGTTCAGCGTAGCTTTAAACCGCTCCAATTTTTCCTGATTATCATCCCAGTACATCTCAAAATTTAAGCCGCCCCGGTAAATCCCCCCGAAAGGATCATATCCTTCCATCCGAAGCGGAAGCCCATCATCCCAGGAACTTTCATTGGCAATCGCTGCTCCGGAAAGGGTCACCGGAGGATCATCTGCGGCCAGGATAGCTTCCAATTGATAGCTGGCATCCTTGTCCAGAGATAACCCAGAAGCGAACCCCAATCTAGCTGAGGTTTCACCACCGGTAAGCGAGAGCTGTTCAGCAGCTTCAGTCATTTCACCCGCTGCAGGGTCCGCAACCCGGAAAGTGAGGTTGATCAACCCTTCCCTGTCAGCCCTCAAAGAAGGAAGGATAACCCCTACTAATTCACCGCTGTTTCTGGCCGTGAAGGTAGTTTGCCAGGGTTCCCGGGGAGTTATCTCTCCATCTTCAGGAAAAGGAAGCAGTTGTCTTTCTACTTCCTGGCCATCGTCAATCAGTAAAGTCACAGCCCCGGGAATGTTCTCGAAGATCCATCCGGTGGCTTCCACACGGGGATGCTCCCGGGGATAAATGCCCGAAAAAGCATACGCCCAGGCCGCAGTGAAAGATAAAACCACGATAAATAGGCTCAGGATTATTCCCCTGGCTGCCGTTTTGCTCACCCGGATCTGCAGCCCCTGCATCCGCCAACCACCCCGGGCCCTGTCCCAGAGTGAGACTATTAACCACCCGGCAAAAATCGCCAGCAGGGGATACACCGGCAGCTGATAACGCATGGTGCTGTTCCACTGCGCGGACTGCCAGATAAAATAAAGTCCTGTCCAGCTCCATAACAGTAAATGGACCTTCCAGGTTGATTCCTTGATCATCTTCCAGCCCATAACGAAGAAGCCCGACCAGGCCAGGATCCCATAGGGAAGGCCCAGGCCCCAGAGCACCATATTCTTCCATGAGAACCAGAAAGGACGCCTGGCCCACTGCAAAGCGGGTGGGAAATCGACATCTCCAGAAGTTTGAGCCCGCAGGGACTGCAGCCCGGTTACCCATTGTTCATTAGGCAGCAAGCCCCAGAAACCCGGTCCGCTGAATGCAAAAGGTTGAAAGATCCGGAAGGTCACCAGGTTGGAAAAAGCGCCAGCCACCAGCAGAAGCATGATCCTTCCCAGCTGATTCTCCCGCTGACCTTCCGGAAGGCCAAAATAGTAAACAGCGGCAGCCAGCGGGAGGGTGACAGCGATAGGAACCGCGTTGATTTTAGAAGCTCCCGCCATCCCCAGGGCAACCCCGAAAAGCAGAAAAGAAGAAGCTGGCAGGCGTTCCGGATGACTGGTGGCCACTTCAGCAGCAAAATAAAGAGCCAGGATCATGAAGAAGGTGGTGAAGGTATCTACCGTGAAAAAATGGGCCTGCTGAATCTGGAGTACTGCGAATGCTGAGAAAGAAGCGGCTGCCAGTCCCACTCGCCGGTTGTAAAGGCGGGAACCGAGGAAGAAAACCATAAGGACAGTGAGCAGATCGGCCATCCCCGAGAGTAATCGCCCCACTAAATATACACTGCCATATCCGGTTTGACCCGTCCATTCTGCCACGTACCGGACCAGAAAAATGGGCAGCGTTCCATACACATAAAAACCATGACCTCTGTTGTTAGGATTCAGGGAAGAAGCTTCGGTGTCAAAATACTCCCTGAGACCGGTCACGGATTCAATGCTGGATTCAACCATGGTCAGGAACCTTTCATCCGGGTGCAGATGCTGTTCTGCGTCCCAATCCAATCCCACCAGACGCAAATAACCGCCTACCAGGAGGATAACGACCAGCAGGATTAAAACCAACCAACCGGGTAATGTGTTTTGCTTAGTATCCATCATAAACAACAGCCTAGGTCAAATGATATTGCGGTTAACGCAGCACATAATAGATCAAAAAATTCCGGGAAGGGATCTCCGAGATATAAGTCTTCTCCAGGCCTTCTGGATAAACCTCCTGCAAAATACGAAGGGTCTCCTCATCTTCAGGTTTCACCAAAAACATTTTGGGAGAAGAGATCTGCTGGGTAAGGGGGATTTCCTCCGGCCCCAGGGCATAATCCACCACTTCCCGTTCTGCATGGATACCCACCAGCCGGGTATCCACCCAGTGCGGGTAAGGAACCACCCAGACCTGATCATGGGAACCAACTGTGTCAGCGAACTGCCGGATAACCTCCCCCATTTCTGAAGTGTTCCAGGCGCTTTGTTTAAACTGCTGATAGTAATCACGAAAGACTAAACGGCCGTTGGTCACAGCCGACAGCCCTAATACAATGACGACTACCAATCCTGCCAGCCATTTTCCAATCCGGCCGGGATAATTCTTCTTTAGGGTCAACCAGATGCTGTCCAGGCCCAGGCCAACGAGGATAAACACCGGAATGATAGCTCCTCCCGAACGGTTTA
Source organism: Anaerolineales bacterium (assembly GCA_034520505.1). Classification (GTDB taxonomy): domain Bacteria; phylum Chloroflexota; class Anaerolineae; order Anaerolineales; family UBA11858; genus B10-G9. Next base: position 519,807 of record JAXHNK010000002.1, read on the forward strand.
GGGAAGGATTCTCTGCAGGAAACGCCAGGGAAAGCACTGAGGGCAGCATCAAAACTGGAATGGACACCAGGAGACTGACATCCAGCCAATGGCGTTTTTTCAAATAACGGACAAGGAGGATAAGCACACCCAGGGAGAACAAACCGGCGCTGATCACCCCCAGTGCAGGCCTCCCCGGGATGGAATGCACCCAGATATTCCCGTTATCCCACTGGAACATCACAGCCGACTTGGCCAGGTTTTTTAGAAAAATGACCAGCGGAGGGCCGGGGAGTTCGGTTTCCAAACTGGTCATCCGGGTATTCATCCGATAAGTGAAAATTTCAGGGTTGTTCAGCGCAAAGCGGATTAACGGCAGAAAAATTAGCGTTGAAATTAACCCTGCGATCAATAAACCCTGAACAGCCGTCCGAATTCCTTTCTGATTTCGCTGGTGGAGAAAAAAAAGCAGGACAATGATCACTACCAAAACCGGTACAACCCGGAAGGGACTGTAACCGTGCAGCCCCAGGCCCAGGGCCAGGCCGGCATAAATAAAATCGTTGCGGCGTCGTTCCCGTAAACCCCGGATCAAATAAAACAGGGTGGGAGCGGCAAACAAAGGGTAGAGGGCAAAGCGCAGCGCAACCCGGGCGGTGACGTTGGGCCAATAAGCGACGCCAGCGGTAAACAGAGCCATCAGCCCCACCCGCCGGTTAGCCAGCTCTTTGCCCAGTAGATAGATATACGGCAGCATTAACAGGCCTGCCAGGCTGGTCCCGATCTTTAAACTCAAAAAGGAGATCCCGGTGTTAAACAAACGGGCAACTGCAGCTGTCAAATACATTTGAAATGCTTCTCTGCCCGTATTGCGGATGAAGAAGATTGCATACTGCCCGCGCAGCACATTGCTGACGTCGATTAATTTTTCAGCGTGATCGCTGAACATCTCAGGTGGAACATCACCCAACCGATAAAACCGGAAAAAAGCGGCCAATCCAAAAACAGCCAGGGTCAATATCTGCCAAGGAGAGATCCGAAAACCCATTTCCAGAAACCTCTCCCAGGTCAAGCGCAAGCGGGCAAACCACTGCCGGGGGCTCCACAGCGAGACGATCACCGCCGCCAAACCAAACAACCAGAACGGAGTGTTTAGCAAGCTGAAACGATTGCCCAGAAACAGGAAAAAGGCCAACAAAGAAGATAAAAGTCCCCCCACCAACCATTTCCACTTGATCCCCTCAGCTAAAGGTCCGGCCTGATCCACCGAGGGTAAAGCATACGCCCAAAAATTTTTCCAGACCAGTACCAGCAACACGCCTGCAGCGCCGAGATAAAGGATCACTGCTGGAAGGACCGATCGAGAAGGGGGTTCTAACAGCAGCTGAGCGGCCCAGGCCAGCAAGGGAGGCAGCCAGATCAACCACCGCTGGACCTGAAAACCGGCGGTTAATTGTTGACCATCCCTGCCTTCAGCCAGCTGATCATCTGCAGGGGTCTCCGGGGAAGGAATTTGGACAGTCTTTTCTCGCCAGAAAGTCAGCCGCTCTATTAAATAATCAAGGACACTAGGTTCATTCATAAAACAGGTTCAATCTCCCTGGAATTTCATTCCATTATACTCGCCTAAACTTTGCGCGTCCGATAAAAAGTATAGGCACCCTGTTCCTGTCTGGGATTTTCCAGATAATACTTTTCCACTGCTTTCCGGGTCAAATAAAGGTTCCAGGATGCAGGAACCAGAATCCAACGGTTAAATATCTTCTTGGAAACCCAGGAGGGCAAGCCAAAATAATGACCCCATTCCAGGACCCGCAACGCGGCTGGAGAAAAATAATCCCAATGATCTTCAATGATAAAACCGTTTCTCCCTAACCTGGCCTCCCAGACCCGGGGCGGATCACAGTGGTGATGGCGGGAGATAGCGTTAAAAAACTTTCGGTATCCGCTGCCCAGCGACTGCAGTCCCACGCTGTCCAGCGCCCGACCGAGGGAAAGATGAGCCGTAAACCGTTGATTAGGCACACAAAACACAAAGGAAGCCCCCGGTTTGAGCACCCGGTTGAGATCCTGCAGCACGGGATCTAAATCAGGAATATGTTCCAGCACCGAATTGCTGATTGCGCTGGAAAAGTACTGGGAAGGAAACGGCAAATGAGCCCCTTCGGCCTGGGAAAGCAGCTGGTACGCCGCCCGGCCCGGGGCGCTGCTGAGCGGTTCCCACCAAGGATCCACCCCTGCTTCTAATGGCGAATCAAAAGTTACCTCCGCAAATTGACCATCGCCGCACCCCAGATCAAGAGTGGGTGAGGGAAGGTCAATACCCTGATAAAAACGGGCTTCCACTGCCCGGAGCAGGGCCCGGAAATAGGGGATATCCCGCAACTGCAGCCCGAGGAAATCTTTCACCTGATTTCCCCCTCAATCTGCTGATACATCCGCTCATAAGCCCGGGCGTTGATCAGGGGATTAAATTGTTCTGCGACCTGAGCCGGATCGCCGCTGAATTTCTCCGGGTGGTCAAAAATCTCCAGCAGAGCAGCAGCCAGGGCGCTGGAATCCCCGATAGGGACTACCCTACCCATCCCCGTCATCCGGGGAGGCTGACGGACCCCGGGAAGGTTCGAGGCCACCGTCGGGGTCCCATTCATCATCGCTTCAATTTGAACCAAACCAAAAGTTTCCGTAGAGTTCAAGCTGGGGACGACCAGCACATCCAGATTCTGGTAAAAAGCGCCCATTTGTTCCGGTTCGAGGATGCCCAGAAATTTCCAGCGGCCCTGTTTCTGATACTTCCGAATAGTAGGGATCAGGCGCTGGAAATAATCGCCTTCCCCCATCACATTCCGGTACTGTCCGGCATAAAGAACCAGAGCATCCGGATAACGCTGCAGTATATCGGGGATGGCGTTGAGCAGCACTTCCACCCCTTTTTCGGTTGCAAACCGGGTGGCCATCCCGATGACCGGCCGCTTTCCCCGCGCATTGTGCTCCTTTTTAAAGTCGGTCACATCCTCCGGTGAGACCTCGGGCAGCTCTACAGGTGGCAGTATCACCTGGACTTTATCCTTAAACCGCTTCAGGTAGGGAGAGTGAGACGCAAAATCCTCGGTGTAAGCCCCGATGCGGTGAGCCAACAAACCGGCAAGATGGTTCATGCCGTGCACAGTAAGGTTGACAAACCGGTTAAAAATCCCGCGGGGAAGTTCCAGATCACAGTGATAGGTGATAACCGTTGGCTTGTTGAGCAATCGTCCCCGGAAAGCAACCCCGGCCGCGTCAAACTGGGGCAGGTGCAAATGAATCACCTCATGCTCAAAACAAAGTTTCCAGGCCAGATAACCGAACGTGGGCATAATCACGCCTTTACTGACTCTGAAAATAACCGGCGCTCGGACGATTCGAACCCCTTCCCTATACTCTTCTCCGGGCAATTCCGGTTCAAACTGGGAGGTGAGAACGGTCACGCTGTGACCAAGTTTAACCAGGGATCTGGCCAGCCGCTCAGCGTATATAGTCAATCCACTGGTATGAGGTCGATAGTAGGTCAGGACCATCAAGATCTTCATCGTTATCCCTCAAAATTCTCGGGGGGCTCCGGGGAGATCAATCAGTTGAATAAATCCCGGTTTTCCCTCACCCAATCGAAAAGCTGGCGGATGCCAGTTTCTGGATCCACCTTTGGTCTCCATCCCAGATCCCTCTCCGCTTTCCGGATATCGGCGATGAACACCTGTTGATCTCCAGGCCGCCATCCTTCCCGTAAGACCGGGATCGGTTTGCCTAACTCTTGCTCCAACAGCGGTCCAAATTCCTGCCAGATGGAAAGAGAGAAATCTTTTCCACCGCCAAGATTGTAAATCTGACCGGCGGCCTGATCAATGTTTTCCAGGGCCAGGTCGTAAGCGTCTAGTAAATCTTCGACAAACAAGAGATCCCTCACCTGTTTGCCATCACCGTAGATCGTGATGGGTTTTCCAGTTACGGCCGCGATCACAAACCAGGCTACCCAACCCTGATCCTCGATGCCAAATTGATGAGGCCCATAAATGCAGCTCTGGCGGAAGACCACGGTCGGCAGGTCATACATCCGGTGATAATCGCGCACATATTGATCCGCAGCGCCTTTGGAACACCCGTAGGGTGAATGAAAGTCCAGCAGTTGATCCTCTGCTACCCCTTCCGGCGACCGGGAAAACCGGTAACGGGTTTCACCTTCTTCTACTTCCAGGTCTTCCAGTTCCCCGTAAACTTTATTAGTGGAGGCGAAGAGGACGGGAGGCTTTTGAGGGGAACGGCGGGCAGCCTCGAGCACATTAAACGTACCCAGGGCGTTAATTTCAAAATCTTCCCGGGGTTTGATCACCGACGTGGTGACTGCCACCTGGGCAGCGAGATGAAGGACGGCATCCACGTTCCGGGCAGTATCTTCCAGCAGATCGGCATCCCGCACATCACCCTGGATAAATTCAAAGGCTTCTGACCCGTAACGGTCTTCCAGCCAGGCCAGATTCCGAGGAGTTCCCTCCCGGAATAAATTATCAAAAAGGATCACCTCTTCCCCACGGTCAAGCAGTCTGGAAACATAATTTGTTCCGATAAACCCTGCCCCACCCGTCACTAAAATTTTTCTAGCCATCGGTTACCTTCCTTCTTTACGGTCAGGTGATGGGCCCTGTTCAGCGCGATAAGCCCACAATGAATTCAGCGAAAACCCTTCCAGGATCAGGGCCAGCGATCCAAAAATCGCAGTCACTCCGAGGTTGAGGGAATGACTGAGAATAGCATAGGTTAAAGCCTGTGAGCGGTCAATGCCAAAGACTAACAAAGCACCCATCAGGCTGACCTCATAAATACCCAGATTCCCCGGCGAAGAGGGAACCGCGGCGCCCAGGGCAACAGCCCCCAGGCTGAAAGCCACCCACAACAGCCGGGCCTCTCCCACCACTGCTTCCAGAAGAAGATACTGATAAGTTAACGCTAAAGCCCAGCTGGCGGCCATCCAGAGAAGTGCCCTCAAAAACCTTCCGGGGTCAGAGAGGATCTCCAACCCTGCAAAAAAATCTTTCATCCGGGGTCCAACCCAATTTTTGATCCTCCCCGCTCGCCCCCCGTCTGTTTCGAACCAGGCCAGCACCCGGTGCTGATTTCTTTCCAAAGCCAGGAGGGTCAAAAAGGAAACCAGCACTAAAGCAGCTAACAAACCGACAAAAGTTGAACTGTATTCCACACCAAAGAGAAAGGGTAAAACCGAAAAGAACAAGGTAAGGGCGAAGATCAAATCAAAGAATCTTTCCAGGAGAATGGTGGGGATAATCTGCCAGAAATCAACCTTTTTGGTCCGAAGCAGTAAAGCCCGGCCGATCTCTCCCATCCTGAAGGGCAGGAGAGTGTTTATCAGATAGCCAGCATTCATGGTCAAAAAAACTTTACCGTAAGGCAGGTTGCCAGCAAGGATCGTCCCCCAGGAGGCAGCTCGCGCCCCGTAAGAAATCAACAGCAGCAAAACCACCGGAATCAGTTTGCGGTAATTGACTGCTTTCAGAGCCTGGATTACCTGGTCAATATCAATTAACCAGAGCAGCAAAATCACTGCTGCCCCGCTGACCAACAATCCCAAACTTATTTTAAGGAGATCCTTGGTAAAGGGTTGATCCTTACTAATCATCTAAACTCAGCACCGCCATGAACGCCTCCTGGGGAATGTCAATTTCTCCCACCCGCTTCAAGCGTTTTCTGCCCTCTTTCTGCCGTTCCAGCAGTTTTTTCTTCCGGGTGACATCACCCCCGTAACACTTGGAGAGCACATCCTTTCGCAAGGCCTTGACATCCGTCCGGGCAATGATCCTTCCCCCAGCCGACGCCTGAATAGGCACTGCAAAAAGCTGGCGGGGGATAATTTCTTTTAATTTTTCTACCAGAGCCTTCCCTTTCCGGTAGGCCTGATCCCGATGAATGATAGCTGCCAGGGCATCCACAGGTTCTTTATTGACCAACACTTCCAGTTTCACCAGATCGCCTTCCCGGTATTCAGCAAAGGAATAATCCATGGAAGCATATCCGCGGGTGCTGGATTTAAGGTAATCAAAAAAGTCCACAATCAGCTCCGCGAGGGGAATTTCCACGTTCAGCTGCACCCGGTCCGGAGCAGGATATTCCTGACTGACAAACTGCCCCCGGCGCTTCGTGACCAGTTCCATGACCGGGCCATAATATTCTGTCGGGGTATGGATCTGGACGTTCATCCACGGCTCCCGAATTTCCTCTAAACTTGCCCGCTCGGGAAGACCGACAGGGGAATCTACCACTTTGATTTCCCCATCTATTGTCAGCGCATGATATTTGACCGAGGGAGCGGTAGCTATAATTTCCAGATCGTATTCCCGCTCCAAGCGCTCTTGAATAATTTCCATATGAAACATGCCCAGGAACCCACACCGGAAACCAAAATTTAAAGCCTGGGAAGTTTCCGGTTCATAAACCAGGGCAGCGTCATTAAGCTGCAGTTTTTCCAGGGCTTCCCGGAGATCGTTATAATCCTCATTATCCACCGGGTAAAAGCCAGCAAAGACCATCGGTTTGACATCTTTATAACCAGGCAGCTGCTGAGAAGCGCCTCCCTGCTGATAGGTGATGGTATCGCCCACCCGGCATTCATTGACAGATTTCAAACCGGTCGCCACATACCCTACCTCGCCGGGATATAGGATATCCACCGGCTTCATCCCGGGAGAAAAGACGCCGATTTCTACCGGGTCAAGATCCACATCCGTAGCCATTAAATGCAGGCCGTCCTGCCGGGTGATCTTTCCGGCAAACACCCGCACATAGGCGATAACCCCCTTATAAGGATTGTAATGGGTATCAAAGATCAACGCCTGCAGGGGATCAGAATAATTCCCCTGGGGAGGAGGCACATCGCTGATCACCTTTTCCAGGACAGCCCTGATGTTTTTTCCTTCCTTGGCTGATATTTGCAGGATTTCGGCAGCAGGCGTCCCCAGCAGATTACTGACATCCTCAGCTATTTGATCGGGCCTGGCTGCCGAGAGATCAATTTTATTGATCAGGGGGATAATTTCCAGGTCAGCTTCCAGAGCCAGATACATGTTGGCTACAGTTTGGGCTTCCATACCCTGGGCTGCATCCACTACCAGCAAAGCCCCTTCACAGGCTTCTAGTGCCCTGGAGACCTCATAACCAAAATCTACATGACCGGGGGTATCAATCAGGTTCAGTTCATATTCCAACCCATCATCAGCCAGATACCGCATCTGGACCGCGGAAGCCTTGATCGTCACACCCTTCTCGCGCTCCAGATCCATGTTATCCAACACCTGGGAAGACATTTCCCGGTCGGGAATGGTTTCGGTTAACTGCAAGAGCCGATCGGCCAGGGTGGATTTCCCGTGGTCAATATGAGCAATGATTGAAAAGTTTCGAATTTGTTCTAATTCCATAAGCAGGTGATAGTATACCCGATCTACCGCTAATAGTGAACGTGTGCCGCGAAGCCAGCCTCCATTTTTATCCCTTCACTCAACCCGGACCAGGAAAAAGACCACAAACATCCCGGCACCGACCGCGGATAACCCTACCCCAACGTTATAAGCGTCAGCGAGGAAACCGAGCAGGGGGGCGACAGCTGCCATGATCAACGTAGTGAACTGCGATTCCACGGATAAGCCGGAAGCCATCACCCGGGTGGCAAGTTTATCCCCGATCAAACCGACGTTGACCGGTTTTCGCAGGTTATACAGTAAATAAATGGCGATAAAGGCGGTTATCGACAGCAAACCAGCCCTGTACCAGGAAGCCGCACCCGCAAACAGGAGCAAAACAGCGCCGACCAGAAAAGAAAGGTTAACAGCCTGGGCAAGGTCCTTAAACCGCCCACTGAATCTGCCTGCCCGTCGGGACGCATAACTGGTGAGCAGATAAAGCCCAAAATAAACCAGGCCAATTATTACAGCCTCACGGCGCATATCTTCCATCTGCATCCAGAGAGGAACGGAGAGGGCAAAGGCGGCCAGGATCGGCTGCAGGTAATCTTTACTTGATTTAAACACCGCATTAAAGCTGGAAGAGTTTAATATCGCCCGCATGACCTGTTTGTCGGTGAACATCCCCTTGAATTCCCGGAAAGTGGCCCGAAAACGGGCTGCCACCGCCCCTTTTTCCCTTTCGATCAAATTGCCATCCAGCTCCCGGGGATAGGTAGCAACGTTCAAGAGATCCAGGGTGTAGGGAATTGTGGATATCAAGAACATTAACTTGTAATCTCCAGTAAAAAATATCAACCCGGCAGCGATCAGGGCATTTAACGCTGACCCCAGCTGGGAAGCCGAGCGGGTTCGGCCGTAATAAGCCACTTTCAGTTTACTCATCTGATTTAGGTCAAGGTATTCCATGATTAACGCCTTGTGGGTGCCCGACCGGAAAGCTTCGCCGCAGGCAAAAAAGATCATTCCAGCTGCCAGGATCAAAAAAGAATTAAAAAAATAAAAAATGACAAATGACAATATATAAGCGCTGAAAGCTAAGACCAGGGAATGGCGCCTGCCGCGCGCATCTGCATACACTCCGGTCGGTATTTCTAAAACATTGGTGGAAACGTCCCGGATCGAATACAGGAACCCAATTTGCAGAAACGATAAACCTCCCGCCCGGAAAATGAGAATAATAAAGGGATCAAAGAACCTTAAATTCTTTAAAAAACCATAAAGGGAAAATTTAATTAACATACGGTCTTTTTTAATCATGGAAACATCCCTTCCGGCAGGTTGATAGGAAACAGATCACCGGATCATTTCAGCCCCAGCGGGTGGTCCTGCTTCTTCAAAAAAGATCAGCGATCAGTTGATCTGGCTCCGGTGAACTTACCTCTTCCTGATTCCATCTCAGCCAGGCCAAAAATTCTCGATTACCCTCCTGGCCGGGCAGCGGTGAGGTCATCAATCCTCTGGTTTGATAACCCTCCTTCCTGGCCCCGGTCAGGATTTCCCACAGCACCCGCCGATGGATCTCCGGATCCTGGATCACTCCTTCCCCTCGGGCAGCTTCAGCCCTGGAAGCTTCAAACTGCGGTTTGATCAAAACCCCCAGCTCCCCTCCTGCAGGAGAAAACCAGTTTTTGACCACCGGGAAGATCAATTCGAGAGAGATAAAAGAGACATCGACAGACACAAAGCTCACCGGCTGGGGTAGAGAATCCAGATAGCGAACGTTTGTCCTCTCCATCACCACCACCCGCTCATCCTGGCGGAGCGACCAATCGAGGATCCCGTATCCGACATCAACCGCGTACACCCGTTCAGCCCCACGCTGGAGTAAACAATCGGTGAATCCCCCGGTTGAAGCGCCGACATCGGCACATACCCGGCCGTCTATTTTGATGGAAAACTTATCCAGCAAAGCGGCTAATTTTACCCCAGCCCGGGAGACATACTGAGGTCCCTGTTCTATGCTCAATTCCGCATTCGAAGACACCGGACTGGAAGGCTGCTGAACCAACTGCCCGGAAGCCCGCACCTTGCCAGCCATGACCAAACGCCTGGCCGTGTTCAGATCATCGACCAGACCTTTTTTAACCAACAATTGATCCACCCGTGTTTTCTCTGCCATGATGCTATTTTAGCACGGCGCGGTCAGAAACACCTCGTTTCCCCCTGACCGTGGAAAACCATTTTTCCCTACCCCCGGGGTTAAAATCGTGCTATGATTCAAACATGCTGGCTGCCATTCTAAAGACTATGCGCCCCAAGCAGTGGGCAAAAAATATCTTTATCTTCACCGCCCTGGTTTTTGATCGGAAATTATTAAACCAGACAGCCTTTTTGCGCACCCTGGCAGGTGCCGCCCTATTCAGCATGTTAGCCAGCGCCATCTATATCTTCAATGACCTCGCGGATCGAGAATCTGACCGCAACCACCCCGAAAAAAAACACCGCCCTATCCCCTCCGGCCAATTACCTATCCCGGCTGCCTGGGCAGCGGGAATCAGCCTGGTCGTTATCGCTTTACCCCTTGCTTACTGGCTGGAACCCGCGTTTTTAGCCATTGCCGTGCTGTATATCGTCCTCAACCTTTCCTATTCCACCTGGTGGAAACATATCCCCCTGATTGATGTCCTCGTCCTGGCTTCATTTTATGTACTGCGAGTTACCGCCGGCGTCTCCCTGATCGAAGTCAAACGCTTTTCACCGTGGCTGTATGTGGTGACTACTTTATTTGCCCTGTTCATCGGCTTCGGCAAAAGGCGTGCGGAATTGGTTCTGACCACGGACGGCCCCAGGAACTCGCGACGGGTGCTTGATGGTTATTCCCTCAATCTGCTGGACCAGTTGATCAGCATTGTCTCGGGAACAACCATCGTAGCCTATTCACTGTACACATTTTCCGCCCCCAATCTGCCCGAAAACCACACCATGATGCTGACCATCCCCTTTGTTTTATACGGGATCTTTCGCTATCTCTATTTGATTCAAATCGGTCAGGGCGGCGCACCGGAGGAAATCGCTCTTACCGATCGGCCGCTGCAGATATCGATCCTGCTGTGGTCGCTGAGCATTTTGCTCATTTTTTACTTCTTTTAATTCATGCCTGCCTTCACTGCCACAGCCCCCGGAAAAATTATTCTGGCCGGGGAACACGCTGTAGTCTACGATCAACCAGCACTCGCTGTCCCTCTCTCCGAGATCAGGGCCAGAGCCATTGTGCAGGCTGCTGTCGACCAGCATCCACCCACAATCAGCGTTACAGCATCTCAAATTGAGCTTCAAGACACTCTGGCGCATTTAAGCCCTGACCATCCTCTAAAGATAGTGATCGACGGGGTATTCAACGCGCTGGATATCCACCAGCCTCCCGCGATGAAAATTCAGATCCACTCGACCATCCCCATCAGCGCCGGTCTGGGATCAGGCGCAGCGGTCTCGGTAGCCGTTATCCGAGCGCTCTCCGGTTTTCTAGGCCATCCCCTGCCCCTGGAAAAAGTGTCTGAAATCGCCTATCAGGCGGAAAAGATTCATCACGGTAACCCCTCCGGCATCGACAATACGGTGATCACCTATCAGCAGCCGGTGTATTTCACCCGAGGAAAACAATTAAAAACCTTTTCGATCTCTCGACCCCTGACCCTGATCATAGCCGACACTGGAATCCCCAGCCCCACCGCCGCCGCCGTAGGTGCAGTGCGCCGGGGCTGGGAAAAAGAACCGGAAAGATATCAAGAGATCTTCACTGAAATCGGGGACCTCGTCCGGGAATTAAAGCTGGCTCTGGAAAAGGGTGACCTCAGCCCTTTGGGACAGATGCTTACCCGGAACCACCAACTACTGCGCTCCCTCAAGGTATCTTCACCGGAATTAGACAGGCTGGTTGACACCGCTCTTTCCGCGGGTGCTCAGGGAGCGAAACTTTCCGGTGGGGGTCGGGGAGGAAATATGCTTGCCCTGGTAAATAAATCCCGGGTTGAGGAAATCAATCACCAGCTGCTGGAGGCTGGAGCTGTCCGGACGCTGATCACAGAGATCGGGGGAAAAGATTAATGGAGGATAAAGGACACCGGGGTGACCCTGTGCTGTGGTAGGATAGATTTCTACTGTTTACCAAGGAGAAATTAGCTCAATGAATCCATCCATGTGGCGTAAGGCCCTCCAGGTCGTTCCCCGGATCAGCAAAGAAGAATGGGACGAGTTGGACCTGCTCTCCCGCTGGCTGATCGCCACCCGGGGAGTGGTCCTGATCATGACGCTGTTATCGGCAGTCTTTGCCGGTCTATTCGCCTACCGTGCGGGTGATTTCCATCTTGGTTTATGGATCTTAGTCACCCTGGGGCTGGTTCTCGCGCATGCTACCAACAACCTGCTTAATGACTATACCGATTACATCCGGGGAGTTGATGAGGGTAATTATTACCGCTCTCAATATGGTCCTCAACCGCTGGTCCATGGTTTGTTGAATAAAAAACAGCTGCTGATTTATGCCGGGATCACCGGGCTGTTAGCAGCCGCCTGCGGAGTGAGCCTGGTCCTGCTCCGGGGCGGATACACTCCACTGTTCATGGGGCTGGGAGCCTTCTTTGTGCTCTTCTATACCTGGCCGCTGAAATATATTGCCCTCGGAGAACTAGCCGTGCTGATAGTCTGGGGACCTCTGATGATCGGGGGAGGTTTTTACGTTATTACCGGCACCTGGGACTGGAATGTGGTCCTGGGCAGTTTGCCGTATGCCCTGGGAGTGACCGGGGTGATCTTCGGCAAGCATATCGACAAACTTCATATGGACAAAACCCGGAAAATATTCACCCTTCCGGTGGTCCTCGGCGAAAAAATATCCCGCTGGTCTCTGTCGGCTATGCTGGTCCTGCAGTATCTTTTCACCATTTATCTCATAGCTGCCGGCTTCTTCACCCCCGCCATGCTGGTAGTCCTCCTGGCGCTCCTGGTGTTCAAAGAGATCTGGCCCCTTTTACGGAAACCCAAGCCGGACCGAAAACCAGAAGACTATCCTGACGTCTGGCCTAATTACTTTGTGGCTGCCGCGTTTCAACATAACCGGCGATTTGGTATCTGGTTCATGCTGGGGATGATCATCGACAGCTTATTATCAAACATGATCTTTTCCTGAATTATCACCCCGTCCCTCCCGGGAAGCTGGGAGGGCGCCAAGGCTGAGGATTAAATTATGTTCGTTTTTCTGAAATTAGGCGGATCCCTGATCACGGATAAATCCCGAAGGCGGACCATCCGTCCGGACGTTCTGGAGCAAGCAGCCGCAGAAATTGCCGCTGCCCTTTCCAGCAATCCTCGGTTAAAAATCCTGCTCGGGCACGGCTCCGGGTCTTTTGGACATATTTCCGGGGAAAAGTACGGGACAAGAGACGGCGTAAGCACAATCCGGGAATGGCAGGGGTTTTCCCGGGTGGCGCGGGATGCTGCTTCCTTAAATCACCGGGTGATGAAATCTCTCCACAGCCACAACCTGCCTGCAATCGCGTTCCCGCCCTCCAGTTCCATCATCAGCCGCCAGCGGCAAATTACTACCTGGGACCTTTCTCCCCTGAAGGCGGCCCTCCATCAGGGGCTGATCCCGGTGGTTTTCGGAGATGTCTGTTTTGACACCCGCCTGGGAGGGACCATCCTTTCCACTGAAGAACTGTTCGCATCCCTGGCCAGGGAACTCAACCCGGACCGGATTTTACTGGCCGGAAAGGACCCCGGGGTGTGGTCTGACTATCCCCAATGCACCACCCTGATCCCTGAAATCACCCCGGCGACCTTTTCGAAACTACAGCCGGCGCTTCATTCCTCCCAGGCGATTGATGTAACCGGAGGAATGAGACTAAAGATCCAGCAAATGCTGAACCTGATCGAAGAGCTTCCCGACCTGGAAGTCCTGGTCTTTTCCGGCAGGGAGCCGGGAAACCTGAAAAGAACCCTGACCGGCGAACAAACCGGCACCCTGCTGATCAGGGAATAGCCAATTTCTCCCTTATCATCCCGGACAACCCACAGTAAAGGGAGCCGTTATCCTGCCAATAATCATGATCTGCCGGTCTCCCGTTTTCAGGCAACGCCTTCTTCTCCGCTGTAGACCGGAAAGCCCTCAGCCTTTTGTACCCCTTCACCCTCCGGACAGTTTATAATAGAGTAAAGGACTCAATCAGAGTGAATTATGAAACTTCTCACATCTCAAGAAGATAAACTTCTTCAGCAAGAACGAAAACTGCTGGAGGAGATTGATCATTTTCTGACCGAATATAAGCTTAAAAAAGAAGACCGCCAGGCCCTAACGGCATCCATTCAACAGCTGGATGAATTGTTTTTACTGGTGGTGGTCGGGGAATTTAATGCTGGTAAAAGTGCCTTAATTAACGCTCTGGTAGGAGAAAAGATCCTCAAGGAGGGGGTAACTCCCACCACGACCAGGGTAAACATCCTCCGCTACGGGGAGGAAATGGCCAGCTTCCAGGATGCCGAAAACATTCAACACCTGACTTCCCCGGCTTCTTTTCTCCAGGAAATCAGCATTGTAGATACACCCGGGACCAACGCCATCATCCGCGAACACGAAGAAATCACCTCGCGCTTTATTCCCCGCTCTGACCTGGTCCTCTTTATCACTTCAGCGGATAGGCCCTTCACCGAAAGTGAACGGCTTTTTATGAAAGAAATCCGGGAATGGAAAAAGAAAGTTGTGGTAGTGGTCAATAAAATCGACCTCCTCCAATCGCCAGAAGAATTGGAAGAAGTCATCGATTTTATCAATACACACAGCAAAACCCTGCTTGATTTTAGCCCAGAGATCTTCCCGCTCAGTGCCCGGCAAGCCTACCTGGCTAAAGAGGGAGAAGATCAGCTCTGGGAAACCAGCCGTTTTCAGCATTTTGAAGACTATCTCTTTCAAACCCTCAATAAGACCAGCAGATTGAAGTTAAAACTGCTCAACCCTCTCGGGGTAGCTAAAAATTTAACCGCGGGATACCAGGAACATTATGAACACCAACTGCAGGTCCTCGAGCAAGATCTGTCCCTTCTGCAAGATGTGGAAAGTCAGCTGGATCTCTATCACCAGGATATGCTGGAATCGTTTCAATTACGTTTATCCGCGATTGACGGGCTGCTGGTGGAAATGGAAAATCGAGGACTAAAATATTTCGAGGATCATCTTCGACTGACCCGCATTTTTGATTTGCTCAACAAGAAACGGATTCAAAACACCTTTGAAGAACAGGTGATCGGAGATGTTCCCCAGCAAATAGAAAATAGGATTACCAGAATCATTGACTGGATTGTCGAAGCCAATCTCAAACAATGGCAGGCGATCACCGATCACCTCGCAGACAGCCGTCGGCAGCATCATGGTCGGATTATGAATGAAACGGGGAGTTACAACTATGATCGGGAAAGATATATCAACAGTATCCTGCAGGGGGCACAAAAAGTGATAGCCAGTTATGATCGAGATCAAGAAGCTTACCGGATCGCCGATCAAGCGCAGAAGGCGGTTGCTGCCACTGCCGCAATTGAAGCCGGAGCGGTAGGACTGGGTACAATCGTATCCATCCTGGCGACAACTGCAGCAGCCGACATCACTGGAATTTTGATCGCCGGGACTGTAGCTGCCCTGGGGTTCATCATCATCCCCCACCGGCGGCGGAAGGCTAAACATGAAATGCGCCAAAAAATCGGGGAGATGAGGGAGCAGCTGACCACCTCCCTGGAAACTCACTTCCGGCACGAGATTGATCACAGCCTGCAGGAGATCAAAGATACCTTTGCCCCCTATTCCCGCTTTGTCCGAACAGAAAGGGACCACAACCTAAAAGCCCTTGACCAGGTGGAATCCTATCACCAGCAGGTGATCGCCCTGATGGCCGAGGTAAAAAAGATCGATGATTCAGAGTAGTTGACATCAACCAGGGCCTGAATTAGACTGTAACTGGTGAAAACCAAAAAACGAAGAGGAAAACGAATGTTAATTCAACGTGAGCAGCGCGAAGCCCAGGAAAAAGAGTGTCTGGCCCCTTATGGTTTGCACAGCCAGAACTCCAAAGGTCGTCACTACCCCGACAAAAAGCCAATCTACCGGACCGCGTTTCAGCGAGATCGGGATCGAATCCTGCACACTACTGCTTTCAGGCGCCTGGAATATAAAACCCAGGTGTTCTTGAACACTGAAGGGGATTATTACCGCACCCGGCTGACCCACACCCTGGAGGTCGCCCAGATCGGCCGAACGGTAGCCAGGGCGCTGGGGGCAAACGAGGACCTGGAAGAGGCTATCTGCCTGGTTCATGACCTCGGTCACTCCCCTTTCGGGCACTCCGGAGAAAGGATGCTGAATCGTTTAATGAAAGATCACGGAGGATTCGATCATAATAAACAATCGCTCCGGATTGTCACCAAGCTGGAAAACCGCTACCCCGATTTCCCGGGTTTGAACCTGACGTGGGAAACCCGGGAAGGGATCGTGAAGCACGAAACAGAGTACGATATTTCCGATGCGGAGGATTATGACCCCGAGCTCAGGGGGCATTTAGAAGCCCAGATCGCCAATGCGGCGGACGAACTGGCATATTCCGCCCATGACCTGGATGATGGTATACGTTCGGGCATGCTCAGTGCGGATATGCTCAAGGACCTCAATATCTGGAAGATGCTCCTGGACAGCACCGGGTGGGAAGGAACTCAGCTCAATGAATTAGATCGCAACCGGATCATTCGCCGGCTGATTGGGTTAGAAGTTGAAGATCTGACCAAAACTACCCATAAAAACATTCTGGACAGCGGAATTCAATCCGTGGAAGAACTGCAGAAACTGCCTTATAACGTGATCAGCTTCAGTGAAGAGATGAAGGCTAACAACCGGGAATTAAAGGATTTTCTTTACACCAACCTGTATAAAAATCACCGGGTGATCAGGATGCAGGTCAAAGCAGAAAAAATTATCAGTGAACTTTTCCATGCTTACCATAAAGAGCCCCTGATGCTACCCGAACATATCCAGCCCTGGATCGATGATCGGGGCTTAGACCGGGCGATATGTGATTATATTGCCGGGATGACCGACCGTTATGCGATGGAAGAATATGAAAAATTGTTTGACCCCCGGAAACGGCCTTAACTTGGAAGAAGGAACCTAAAAATTATGCAGCCAAAAGAAGAACATTATCTAACCCCAGAAGGAAAGAATAAACTCCAGCAAGAATTAGAGGAGCTGGAAGGACCCCGGCGGCGGGAATTAGCTCAGCGCTTGAAAGAAGCCATTGAAATGGGCGATTTATCCGAAAACGCTGATTATATTACTGCCAAAGAAGAACAGGGTTTTTTAGAGGGTAAAATCCAGGAAATCAAACATATCCTCTATCATGCGACCATCGTGGAAGATAAGCCCAACCTGGAGAACACGGTCCGGGTGGGCAGCAAAGTGACTGTGGTTGAGGATGGTTCCCCGCCGGAGACCTATCATCTGGTAGGAAGTAAAGAAGCGGATCCCGAGGAGAATAAAATATCCCATGTCTCCCCCATTGGAAAAGCTCTGCTGGGCAAGAGCATAGGGGATGAGATCACTGTAAAAACACCGGGAGGAGAATTCGGCTTAAAAATAGCTGGTATCCAATAACTTCTCCCGGCTTCATTTGGCAGCGGGTTCATGGAGAACCTAAAAAGCCCCTTTCGGGGCTTTTTATTTGCGCTTATTTCAATCCCATATTCTGGCTTAGAACTGATCAAAATCCACATCAGCAAACTCTTCATCAACGCCGTCGTTCGGCCAGACGGATAGTTCGATGGAAAGCCGATCGAAGAAACTCTCCTCAGGAAGAGGACCTTCGCCGTAGCCCATATCCATTACCCGGCCGATAATGCGCAGATTGTTCGTCTCCAGGACAAATTCCGATCCCGGCTGAGCCAGCAGGGGTTCACCTTTCTTTTCCAGCTCTGATCGGATCGCTTCATCATAATAGGCATGTCCGCTCATCAAGACCTTGGTCACTGTTTTGATATCATTTTGATCAAACAGCCAGACCTCAAAGGCGGTCACCCGTTTGGGTTCCCCAACACCAATCGACTCCGAGATGCCCACTCCGCACTCACCGAGGAATTCCCCGGCCGCGGACTCAATACTGAAGGAATCATCAAATAAATTATCTCCCAGCACATAAGTGGTGACAAATTGATGCATGGGAGGGCTTTCCCCCCGGTCGTCATAATCTGTCATCTCCATCTTGGAAGTGATGTCTTGAGCTATGCTGGCAGCCGATTTCGGTTTCGCCTCACCGCCTTCTCCCTGTGTCAAGAAATAACGCCCGACAAGAGCTCCCGCCAGAATGACGGTTACCAACAGCGCCCATTTCAAGAAATTACCTCCCGCTTCAGCCTCCGGCTGCTCGGCTTCAATTTCTTCACCCATGGATGTGAGCATGACCACATCACGGAAGGCATCAATATCACTGATCAATTGGTCTCCGGGGTTGAGCTCAATAGTTTCCAGATACTGCGACGGTTCTTCACCCAGGCGCTCGTATCTCATCTCCGCCTTCTCAGCGTCCTTGGTCAGGGCATAGGAATCAACAGCCATCCGCAGGTAATCAACCTTCAAATCTTCCCGCAGCTGGGCGACTTCGGTGTTGTAATATTCCGTGGGGTTGATTACCCACCCGTAAGTCAATCCTAAGATGATCCCGATAATCAAACCCACCAGGGCCATCATCAAGGGGTTTTCCAGACCTTTTTCGATATATGCTCGGATTTTCTCCATAGTCTTTCTCCGTTAGATAAGAGTTATCAATGAAACTGAAGCCAGTACCATTATTTTAGACGAGAGCGATCAATCCTGCAATGTCCTCAATAGGTGCCTGTGTGCTATATACAGATGCAAGGAGCATGCCAGATTGTAATTAATTTCAGAAAAACCTCTTTGGAGAGGTTTTTTGGACCAGGATCTCTGAGTTGATGGAAACTTAAGCAACCTGGAATAGTCGACATAATCTGAAAGCACCCCAATAAAAAAAGGCTGTCCTCTTTATCAAAGAAGACAGCCGGTTATCAGCAGCAGGAAAACTAACTTTCTTGTTCAACCACTTGGTCCAGATCAAATTCAGTCTCACAGGACAAACACTGGGCATGATTTTTGTTTTTAGTGACCAGCATACCCTGACAAATCGGACAGGGTTCAGCGAGCGGTCGTTTCCAAGAAGAAAATTCGCACTCCGGATAATTTGCACACCCGTAAAATATCCGTTTTTTCCGGGTCCGGCGCTTTACTATCTCCCCCCCATCTTCCGGACAGGAAACTCCAATTTTTTCCAGCCAGGGTTCTGTGTGTTTACAATCCGGAAAATTGCTGCAGCCGATAAATTTGCCGTAGCGCCCCCAGCGGACGATCAGATCTTCTCCGCATTCCGGACACTGTCTCCCAACCAGCGTGGGTTCAGTTTCAACTTCTGGCATCTCCTTTTTGGCATATTCCACCCGTTCTGAAAAAGGCTCATAAAAATCCCTAACCACATCCTGCCAGGGTTGTTCGCCAGAAGCAACTAAATCTAAATCTGCTTCCATTTTTGCGGTGAAATTGACATCAACAATATTGGGGAAAAATTCGGTCAGCAAATCATTGACTGTGATCCCGGTTTCCGTGGGTTTCAACCGCCGTTTTTCTTTACTTACGTATCCCCGCTGTTGCAGGGTGCCCATGATCGGGGCATAGGTGGAAGGACGACCGATGCCATTTTCCTCCAGGGTGCTCACCAGGGAAGCTTCTGAATACCGGGGGGGAGGGTTGGTGAAGTGCTGATCGGGATGCAGTTTGACAATTTCCTGTCTTTGTCCTACTTCCAGGTGATCGGGGATTCTTTCCAGTTCCTTTTTTGCTTCCCGCTCTTTGCCGTCGCTCCGATCATAAACTTTCAGGAACCCGGGGAAGCTGATTTTGGAACCAGAAGCCCGCAGCAGGTAAGCGTGTTCCTCGCCGTCCGCTCCCACAATGACCCGCAGGGTGTCATAAACAGCTGCCGCCATTTGAGAAGCGACGAATCGCTGGAAAATCAACCGGTATAAACGAAACTGGGACCGGCTGAGCGCACTTTTAATCTCTTCCGGAACCCGGTCCAGGGAGGTAGGACGGATCGTTTCATGAGCTTCCTGAGCCCGTTTGGTTTTGGTTTCATACTGAGGGACTTCATCTGGAAGGAATTCCTCTCCATAAGTGCGGGCGATGTGCTTTCGGGCTTCTTCTTGAGCGTTCTCTGAAATATGGGTCGAATCAGTACGCATGTAGGTAATTAATCCGGTTTCACCGCCGTTCCCCACATCAATACCCTCGTACAGCTGCTGGGCAACAGCCATGGTCTTTTTAGCAGAAAATCCCAGCTGGCGGGAAGCATCCTGCTGCAAAGTACTGGTGGTAAAAGGAGGATAAGGATTTCTTTTTCGGGTTCCCCGGTGAATCTTTCTGACCTCGGTAACCGATTTCTTGAGGTCTTCCAGCAGAGGTTTGAGCTCTTCCTCAGAACCAATAGCTACTTTTTTACCGTCAATCCGGGACAAACTGGCCAAATAGGACTCTTCTTCTTCCCCGGCCTGATCCCTTTTTAGTTCTACATCAACAGACCAGTACTCTTCGGGAACAAAGGCCTCGATTTTTCTTTCCCGCTCCACAATCAACCGCAGAGCGACGGATTGCACCCGTCCCGCGGAAAGGCGGCTGCGGACTTTCTTCCAGAGGATCGGACTGATCGTAAATCCCACCAGGCGGTCCAGGATCCTCCTCCCCTGCTGAGCGTCGACCAGATCCATATTCAAACCAACCGGCTGCGCAAACGCCTCTTCAATCGCCGAACGGGTGATTTCATGAAAAACTACCCGTTTGGTCAACTCGGGCTCCAGATCTGCAGACTCCATCAGATGCCAGGCGATAGCTTCTCCTTCCCGATCCAGGTCAGTAGCCAGATAGATCTCTTCAGCCCTCTCAGCTTTGGCTTTGATTTCCTTGACTACATCCCTTTTTTCGTTCGGCACCCGGTAACGGGGCTCGAAATTATTTTCTACATCCACCGAAAGTTTCGAACGGAGCAAATCCCGGATATGACCCACAGAGGCTGTCACCTGATAATCATCCCCCAGGAAACGCCCTATGGTCCTGGCTTTCGCCGGCGACTCTACTACCACCAATTTTCCCTTACGGGGTTTTTCCTTCTTTTTCCGAGAGGTATTTTCCGGAGGTGTCATCCCCTCATGCGCTTCGGTTTTACCCATCCGGTACATGTTCGTACCGCAAACTTCACAGGTACCTTTCGTTCCCGGAGTCCCGGTCGTGGTAAACACCGCCTGGGGATCGACCATGGTTCTTTTTTCTTTGCATTTCACACAATAAGCCTTCAAAGTTTAAACCTCCAATCCTTACCCCGGTCAGAGACCGAGATTGTTCTCTATAATAATTGCGTTTTACCTTCCTCAGATAACCGCTTGACAATTTCTCTTACCCGCTGGGACTGGGATTTATCACAGACCAGGAGGACATCTCCAGTATCGACTATCACCAGGTCGTTCGTTCCAATGGTAACCACAGTCCGCGGCTCAGCAGCAGTATAGATCAATGTCCCTTCAGAATCAAGGGATATGTGTTCACTGCCCCGGACCACGTTACCCAGATCATCGGCGTCCAGGACATCAAATAACGATTCCCAGCTGCCCACATCACTCCACCCCAGGTTCTCAACCGGGATAACGGCCACGCGCTCCGCCCCTTCCATGATCCCAAAGTCGATCGTCTCTGGTTTGATATCAGGCCAAATCTCCGCTACGATCCGCTGCTGATCACTGGAACCCCAGCTTTCAGCGATGATTTCCAATTGAGCAGCCAAAGCCGGCATCTGCCGATAAAATTCTTCCAAAATCCGTTCAATGGTCCAGATGAACATGCCCGAATTCCAGACATAATCACCCGAATCCAGCATTTTTTCTGCCCGGTCCTGGTCAGGTTTTTCGGTAAACTGCTCAGCCGTATAGACATCTAAACCCTGATAGGATCCCAGAGAGGAACCCTGTTTAATATAACCATAACCGGTCGCTGGATAAGTCGGTGAGATTCCCAGCGTAACCAGATAATCATCCCGGGCAACCTCATAAGCTCCAGACAAAGCTTGCTGAAATAAATCCTGTTGGGGGATAATGTGATCCGCAGTCAGAACAGCCATCACCGCCTGGGGATCCCGATCCTGTAAAGCGGCGGCCGCCATCCCCACTACCGAGGCGGTACCCCGGGGGAGAGGTTCCAGCAGGTAATTTTCTTCCGGGATTTCCGGATACTGGGCTTGCAGGTGTCCGGCCTGTTCTTTAACCGTGACAATCAAAATTCTGTCGGGGGGGAAAGTCCCTTCCAGACGATCAACGGCCATCTGGAAAAGGGAACGCTCACTGATCAGCGACAACATCTGTTTGGGGCGATCCTGACGGGAAAGCGGCCACAGCCTTGTCCCACCACCACCGGCCATGATTACGGCATAATAATGATCTTCCATAAACTGATCTCCTCTCCACTAGCTTTTATACCATCTATCCTAACCGAACTGCTGTCTCTGGTTTCATCCTGCTGCTTTTCGATACATCATGCTCCCCGATTTAACGACCATGCCCTTGATTTCCATCATGGTCAAAGCAGCGGTTACTGCCTCGATTGGCAGTCCTGCCCGGGAGCTGATCTCATCAACATGAAGGGCTTCTAAGCCCAACACCTCGAACACTTCCTCCTCGGTCGGATTGGAAGGTAAAGGCAGTTGAACCGCTTCGGGCTGACCATCAGCCGTTAATTCCAAAACATCAAGGATGTCTTCGGGCGCCGTCAGGGGGTGAGCTCCCTGTTTGAGGAGAAAATTCGTCCCCTTACTCTTGGGAGCATAAATCTTTCCCGGAACGGCAAAAACATCCCTGCCTTGATCTGCCGCATAATTGGCCGTGATCAAAGCACCGCTCTTCTGCCCGGCTTCAATCACCACCACAATTTTCGCCAACCCAGATACAATCCGGTTACGGGGAGGAAAATTGGAGCCATCCGGAGGGGTTCCCAGCGGATAATCGCTGAGCACCGCACCTTTATGACAGATATCTCTGGCCAGAGAGCGGTGCTCGGGAGGATAAACTCGATTCAACCCGCTTCCTAAAACCGCCAACGTCCTTCCCCCGGCTTCCAGGGCTGTCCGGTGGGCAATCCCATCAATACCCCTGGCTAACCCACTGACCACGGTGATCCCCCGCCGGGCAAGGAAACGGGCAATTTCTTCAGCAACCTGACGCCCATAGGACGTCAGCCTTCTGGTACCAACCACCGCCACTGCCTGATGATCTTCCTCCCGGATTCTACCCCGCACGTAAAGCACCGGGGGAGATTGAGGAATCTCCTTTTAACTGATCCGGATAGGAAGGATCTTCCCAGGTGAGGATCGTTATCCCCTCCCGAGAGATCTGATCTGACATTTTTTCCCAATCAAATTCGCGGCGAACAGCTTGCAGCCGCTGGATCAGCTTGGTGCTCAGCCCGGTTGCCCGCAGCTGATCCGGATCTGCCAACCAGGCCGAGCACACGTCCCCGAAAGTTTCAATCAATTCCCGGACTCGAGTCGGGCCGATCCCTTTGACTAAATTGAATCCAATCCAGAATTGGGTATGGTCATTCATGCTCACCCCCGTGCCCGGGCAAAGAAGGTGAGATTCTCCGCGAACGGGCAAAGAATACCATAGATTTTTCCCCGGTGTCAAGTAACTAAGTTAACACACGTTCAGGGAATTTCAAATGATCCTGTCTGAAAAACAACTTTTCCCCTCTTTTCTCAGGAATAATAAGTCACCAGAGTGAACTGACTCTCAGCTTAGAAAATACCCGGTTAATCGGGCAGTAAACCGGGCAGCAGGTGCACTGTGATCACTTCTTCCTCGAGATCAATATCCAGGATAACCTGATCGATAGCCGGGAGTAAAATTTCCCGGTCCTCACCCTGCTGGACAAGATAAACATCATTTGCCCCCGTAATTAGTATTTCCTTCAATATCCCCAGCAGCTGGCCTTCGTCAGTTATTACCCGCAATCCCACCAGATCATGAAAATAAAACTCATCTTCAGGAAGTTCAGGAAAATCCTCTTCCTCCATGAACAGGAGGGTGTTCCGATAGACCCCAATTTCATCGCGGTCGAAGTAATCTTCAAAAGCAATTAACAGATCATTCCGGTGCCAGCGTACAGATCGAATCACCAGCTGACCTTGCTGATCGCCGAGCATTACCATCTGGCCGGGTTTCAGCAGTTCAGGAATATCCGTCAGAACCGTCAGGACCATTTCCCCCCGGATTCCGTGCGGCTTGCGAAGCTTGCCCATCAAGATCAAGACAGGCTCATCTGCGGATGAGCCTGGATCTTTGTTGGGATCATGCTCAAAACTCATCGGGGTTCAACAATATCCAGATTGGCTTCTTTACCCTGGGCTGAAGCAGCTACATTTAACAATAACCGCATCGCATTGGCCACCTGACCGTTCTTCCCGATTACACGTCCCATATCTTCCTGGGCCACCTGCAGTTTGATATATACTTTGTCCCGATTTTCCTGGGTTGAAACCTCTACCTGGGTAGGGTCATCAACCAGGGAACGAGCTATATAGCCAATAAGTTCTTTCAACCTTTACCTCCAACCTTATCCCCAAAAGACTCTCTGATGCTGGCTGCGCTTAGTCCTCGTCTTCTTCGTCAGCTGCATCTTCTTCGTCTTCTTCTTCGTCAGCTGCATCTTCTTCGTCTTCTTCTTCGTCAGCTGCATCTTCTTCAGCGGATTGATCCTCCGGCGTGGTTTCTTCCTCCGCCGCGGACTCTTCTTCGGTGGTGGATTTTTCTTCCGCCGTTGACTCATCCTCTTCATCCGCCGCTGCTTCTCCCTCAGCTTCTTGGTCCTCAACCTCTTCTTCCGCAGCTGCTTCAGCTTTAGCCGCTTTCACTTCGCTGGCATCCCGTTTGGTCCGGGGATCAACATGGCGTGCTTTCGCCTGCTCTTTGGCTTCGGCCAGCAAGGTTTCCAGGTCTTCGCCTTCCTGAAAACGTTCATACCTCTCCATCAGTCCAACCACGCCAAAAATTTGCTTCACCGCTTTGGATGGTTGAGCACCGACACTTAACCAATGATAAATGCGATCTTCCTTTAATCGGATGGTCGCTGGTTCTGTGCGGGGATTGTAATCACCTAATATCTCAATGAAGCGCCCATCTCTGGGACTTTCTTTATCTGCTGCGACTAACCTGTGGGTGGGTTGTCCCTTCCCGCCGGCGCGTCGTAAACGAATTCGAACCATTTCCTGTACTCCTTAATTGATTTTTATCACCTTGACAATTTTATCTACATAGTCAGTAATTAATTATTATAACCAAAAAAACCTAACCGAACAATCTTGTTAGATCACCCAGGCCTGATTTTCTCAATTGTTTAAACATACGGCGCGTATCCCGGTATTGTTTGACCAGTTGATTAACGTCGTAAACCCTGGTTCCCGAGCCCTGGGCGATCCTCTTCCTGCGGCTGGCGTTTAATAGTTTGGGGTTCCTCCGCTCTTCCGGGGTCATCGAATGGATGATGGCCTCGGTGATCTTCAAGCGGGCTTCAGCCTGCTGGGGGTCAACAGCCTGGGCAGCCTTCCCCATTTCTCCGGGAAGCATGTCCATGATTTTGCCAATCGGACCCATTTTCTTGAGTTGGGACAACTGGCTGGCGAAATCTTCCAGGGTAAACTCGCCGGACATCATCCGCTGGGCTTGTTCCTCAGCCGTATCCTGATCAAAAGCGTCTTCAGCCCGTTCAATTAACCCGACCATATCCCCCATCCCCAAGATCCGAGAAGCCAGACGGGCGGGATCATATGTTTCCAGGGCCCGCAAATTTTCCCCTGTTCCCAAAAATTTGATGGGAACACCGGTAACGGATCGGATAGAGATCGCCGCGCCTCCCCGGGCATCGCCGTCCATCTTGCTCATCACCAACCCGGTCAGAGGAACAGCATCCTTAAAACCCTGAGCGATATTGACGGCTTCCTGCCCGATCATAGCATCCACAACCAGGAGAACTTCCTGGGGATGAACGGATGCTTGAATCTTCTGCAGTTCGTCCATCAATTCTTCATCCAGCTGAGAGCGGCCCGCCGTATCCAGGATGAGCACATCCTGATTTTCCTGCCGGGCCTGTTGATAGGCGTTCCGGACCAGCTCAGCCGGTTCAACCGTTTGATCCGCGTAAACAGGAACGGAAAGTTGTTCTCCCAGGGACTGCAGTTGGTCAACAGCAGCCGGCCGATAAGGATCTGCCGCAACCAGCATCACCCGTTTTCCCTGCTTGACCAGTTTGCGGGCGATCTTAGCCGCAGCCGTAGTTTTTCCTGCGCCCTGCAAACCAATCAACATCACCACCTGAGGATCCTGTCCCTCAACCTGCAGAGGAGCCGGTTCTCCCAGCGTGTCAATCAACTCTTGATTAACAATTTTTACCACCTGCTGGCCAGGATTGAGAGCCCGGGAGACTTCACTGCCTACCGCCCGTTCCTTAACCCTGGCCACAAAATCACGCACCACTCCGTAATGAACATCCGCTTCCAGCAAGGCCAGGCGGATTTCACGCATCGCGGCATCGACATCGCTCTCGGATAACTTTCCGCGGCGGCGCAGGTTATAAAAGATTTCATCCAGGCGTTCAGTTAGATTTTCAAACATAAATTTCCCGATTAACAAACAAACAGCGGATGACGTAACCAGCCCGTCCGATGCCATCCGCAGGCTTGCATTTTAGTTTACCGCGTTGAATTGGTCAAGGGAACAACGATTCAGAGGCATTGCGTGACACCTCCAGCTATGGTAGAATTTTCCCGCTCGGGGAAAGTCGTTCCGGGGAGGGATGGCCGAGTGGACGAAGGCGGCTGTCTTGAAAACAGCTGTGGGTTTAACCGCCCACCGGGGGTTCGAATCCCTCTCCCTCCGCTTGAGATTCACCCGGGGAGGTGCCAGAGTGGCTGATTGGGGCCGCCTGCTAAGCGGTTGTCGGGGTAAAACCTCGACCGTGGGTTCGAATCCCACCCTCCCCGCCTAATAACCATATGCCCTCGTAGCTCAGTGGATAGAGCACTTGCTTGCGGAGTAAGGGGTCGCGTGTTCGAATCACGCCGAGGGTGCTATTTTTCAGAGCGGAAGATCAAACCGCTCTTTTCTTTACAGTGATAAAAAAAACATGAATGAACCCCAAATTTTGTTAACCAACGATGATGGCATTCGATCGCCCGGTTTGTGGGCAGCAGCTGAAGCCCTGGACAAACTGGGTTTTGTAACCGTTGTCGCCCCCCGGGAACAATCTTCAGGAACAGGCCGCAGTATGCCCTCGACATCGGATGGACAAATTCACCCCCAACAGATGGAGGTCAACGGAAAACAGTGGACTGTGCATGCGGTGGGAGGTACACCAGCCCAGGCCGTACTCCACGGCCTTCTGGAAATCATGGACCGCAAACCAGATCTGGTGGTCTCGGGGATTAATTACGGCCTCAACGTCGGGACAGGAATCACCGTTTCCGGCACGGTTGGCGCCGCGCTGGAAGCTGGCTCAGCAGGGATACCAGCCCTGGCTGTCTCGCTGGACGCGGATTCACAATACCATCTTTCCTACTCCCAGGATGTAAATTTCAGCACAGCCGCTTACTTCACCGCTTTTTTTGCCCAGATGCTGCTCAAAGAGGAAATGCCGGACGATGTCAGCGTGTTAAAAGTTGAAATTCCCGCTGAGAGCACACCCGACACTCCCTGGGAAGTGACCAGGTTATCTCCCATCCGCTACTATACTGCGGTAAAACCTGACCGAAAACAGAACCCTGAAAAAGGTACCATCGGCTACCGGGTCGCTGATGACTGGGACGCCACTCCCCCTCAAACAGACGTGCACGCAGTGCAGATTAAAAAAGTGGTTTCTGTCACCCCTTTGAGCCTGGACCTCACCTCACGGGTGGACCTTGATCAATTTGAAAGAGACTTAAAAAACAGCGTCTGATCCCCTGCCTGTACCCGATAATCAGGACCTCTTCTCCCCGGATTTTGCTCACCTCACCTATCTGGAATCAGCTTGATCTCCTCTTTACAACTGCCCATCTCAATCGATCAATACCCCGGGGTCTCCCACGCCTGTCTCTCCAGTTATCTCCTGCTGCAGCTGCTCAAAAAACAGGTCCATCACGTGCCGCCGCCTCGCGGCCAGCCCCTGACCGGTGCGGGTGTACAGCAAACCAGGAAGTTTTCTCAATTTATAGTGATACTCATGATAAGGTGTGTGGGGTTCTCCCTCTTCTTTCTTTCCCGTTTCTAAAAACTGTTTTGAGGGCGGATGAAAGATTTTTTCCCCCGCCTGGAGGGCATAACCCAATGCCCGGATCACGCCCACAGCCCCGATCGCATCCAGCTTATCAGCATCAAAGAGGATCTTAGCTTCCAGTGTCTGAGGTTTTTCGCTTTGATCCCGAAAACGGTGGACCCGGATGCAATGCTCTACCGCCTGAATAGCCTCTTCGGACCAGTTTTCCTCCTCCAGTATCCGGCGAGCAAATTGAGCAGCCGCCTGATGATGATCCTGTCGGGGGTTGGATTCGTCAGCCGCGTCGTGGAGTAAAGCAGCTGCCCGGACAATCCTTAAATTACCCCCTTCTTTTTCTGCCAGGTATTCGCCAAGCCGATAAACCCGCAGAATATGGGAAAATCCGTGGGTAGGGTCTTCCTCTGGATACCAGAGACGCGCTTGATTTACATCGGGCATGGAATGATTTCTCCGATCACATGGAGCAGGGTTCATTGATTCCAGTTTAATTGAATGGTAAGGGCACCCCGGGGAAATAATTGCTGACTAAAAAATAGGTAGCGATCACTAAACATATAATAATTCCCAGGGTAAGGATCTTCCGAGTTACATTTAAGATAAATCGCAGGATCAATAAGCCAACCGCGGCAATGACCACCCAGATGAAAAAGCTGTTATTAAAAAATTCCATGCTTACTCCTTTACCTGATAAAGGTTTCCTTTCTTGATCACAGTATGAACCAGATTGGAACCAAACCGATAACCCAGATGGCGGTAATCATCCACGTCCAGGATGATCAGATCTGCCTGTTTCCCGGGTTCCAGGGAGCCAATTCGGTCTTGACGACGAACAGCCGCGGCGGCGTTAATGGTGGCCGCGGCGATAGCTTCCCGGGGCGTGAGCCGCATATACCGGCAGGCCAGAGCCAAGACAAACTGCATATTTCCACCCCAGGCCGTTCCCGGATTCAGATCGGTAGCCACGGCTAATAATCCTCCGCTCGCCAGGATCTTTCTAGCCGGCGTATACTCACCCTCCGCCAGCCCAAAAGGAGTGCAGGGCAAACCAACAGCCACTGTCTCCGATTCCGCCAGGGATTGAATATCCTCCGGAGAAGTCACAACCAGGTGATCCGCGGAGACAGCGCCCAATTCGGCAGCCAGATGGGCTCCTCCCAGGTTATCAAATTCATCCGCGTGTATTTTAAGGGGAAATCCCAGGTCCCGGGCTGCCTCCAAAATTTTCCGGCTCTGGGCCAGGTTAAAAGCCCCGGTTTCACAAAACACATCCACAAAAAGCAGCGGTTCCTCTCCCCGGTCCTTCCACCAGGTCTGCAGGTCCGGAAGCATTTCCTGGACGATCAAATCCGTATAGCCTTCGCTATCTCCTTCGAATTCCGGGGGAACTGCATGCGCCGCCAGGAAAGTAGGACAAATCTCAATGGGCAGTTCTTCATTCAATTCCAGCAGAGCCTGAAGCATCCGCACTTCAGTCTCATAGTCCAACCCATACCCGGTCTTTGCTTCCACTGTAGTCGTCCCCTGGACAAACATCTCCTCCAGCCGGGGTCGAGATTCCGTCTTTAATTGGGCAAGAGAAGCAGCTCGAGTCTTCCCAACTGTAGAAAGGATCCCTCCTCCTGCTTCCATAATTTCCAGATAAGTCTTTCCCTGCAGGCTCATCTCAAATTCCGCAGCCCTGTCCCCGGACCAGACCGCATGGGTGTGCGGATCAACAAAACCCGGCATAACCACCCGTCCGCTGGCATCCAACCGCTCTTCACCGGGATATTCCCTGAGCAAATCGTCCGACTTGCCGGTCAGGATAATTTTCCCGGAACGGATTAACACACCACCATCTTCAATCATTCCCAAGCGCCCCAGCTGACTGCCCCGTTGAGGAGGGCCGCTGAGAGTCAATAACTGAGAAGCCGAATGAATGAGCATAATTACCGATCCTTCTACCTGGAAACTGGAGTTATCAAAATTGTATCATTGATCCACCGAGGTCAGACCTATCCTCCCGGGAAGATGCATTAATCTTTCCCCAAAAGGCTGCATTCCCTTCATCCTATTTGATACAATGTAGCTTAGGATATAATGTTGATAAGGAAATCTTAAAGAAAACGATTTGCGATAAGAGCAACTTCACGATATAATTGCAAAACCATTCTCCTCAGGAATTATTCTAATCGACCAGGCAAACTTTGATGACCGATCATCAGGATCTGAAGGCAAACATACTCTGGACAGGTAAACGCAGAACTGATAAACCTACGTTTGTCCACGACCTGAAGCAGAAAGGTTATCAGATCACCCTGGTTTCCACGGGTAAAGAAGCCCGGAAAGTCCTCCCCAAGCTCAAGCCAGACCTGTT
Source organism: Anaerolineales bacterium (assembly GCA_034520505.1). Lineage (GTDB taxonomy): Bacteria > Chloroflexota > Anaerolineae > Anaerolineales > UBA11858 > B10-G9. The sequence goes on from JAXHNK010000002.1 coordinate 550,021, forward strand.
AATCATCGATGCCGATTCCATGCGGACAACAGGGACCAGGATCTGCAAATCCTTCCAAAATAAATACCAGGATTTACCCATCATCCTGATTAATTCTCCCCAGTATCAACCTTCCAATGAAGTGGCTGCAGATATTCAACTCATCCTCCCTTTCACCATCCGGAAACTGGAAAACAGGATCATCCCTTTTTGTCCCGGTGACGGCGAGGAAGTGATCACCGAGGGACCCATCCACCTGGATATTGACCGCCAGATTTTAAAGTGCAACGAGAATGAAGAACACGTCACCCCCCGGATGGTCGAGCTGCTGAAGCTCCTCATCAAGCATGAGGGCGAAGTGGTGGAACGCGAGATCCTGTTCAGCAAGGTATGGAAAACTGATTACACCAAGGATACCCGCTCTCTGGATGTGCACATCAACTGGCTGCGGAAGATCATTGAACGAGATGCTGGCAATCCAGAGCTGCTCAAAACAGTGCGAGGAGTGGGATATAAATTAGAATTCTAAGGGGGGGAGTAAGTTCAAACTGAGTTCCACCAGCCATTTCGGGTGCGGAATGGCTTTTTTTATTGAATAATCTGGTATTGATCCCCATTGATCAGATAGAGGCGGACACAGATCATTCCCCCCTCTTCTTCCAGGTTGAATTCCGCGGGAATCTCCCCCTTCCTCCATGGTCTGGCTGCATGGCAGCGGCTGCAGAAGATCTTTCCATCCCAATCGGGATCAACCTCCCAGTAATCTAATACCGGGATCAGAGCAGGATTAAGTAAAATCTTATTCGCTTCTCGGGTAAAGGCGGGATCGTATTTTGCCGGGGGCTTGGTGAATTTTGATGGCGGAGCCTGTTCTTCCCGCTGTAGGAGCACCCCGGAAAAACTCCTTTTTTCCGGTTTCCCTTCCGGATCAGCCTCCAACGAGAAATCCAGGACAAACCGGGACCGGGCGGTATGAACTGCCCGGCGCTGAGCATCAACCACAATAAACTTCCTCCCCAAACCCGCTGCCACTTGAGCCGTGGTCCCGGAGCCGGCGAAAAAATCCGCTACCATATCACCGGGGTTGGACGAAGCCAGAATGATCCTTTCCAGCAAACTTTCCGGCTTCTGGGTTGGATAACCCGTTCGCTCCGAGTGCAGCCGGGCGACAACCGGAAAATACCACCAATCTTCGGGAACCTTCCCCCGCTTTAAATCCGGGGTTTTTCCAAAGCCAGCTTTATCAGAGGAATTAAAAGTATCCACGGTGCTGCTGCTGTAAGGAACCCTGACCTGATCGACATTAAAAGTATATTCATCGCTTTTCGTGTAGAAGAGAATAGTGTCATGTTTGCGGTTAAAGCCCGAGCGAATGGGCGACGGCCCATGATAGGTCCAGACGATCTCGTTGTTCAGCCTCTCGTAACCAAATATCTCGTCCAGCAAAACCCTGGCATAGGAATTGGCGTGCCAGTCAAGGTGCAGATAAAGGGTTCCCGTGGGGGATAAAAGACGGTGCATCAAGACCAGTCGGGGATAAAGCATATCCAGATATTCATTAAGGTCAGTCCAGTTATCCTGATAACCTTCCGCCAGTTCCCACCCCTCCGGCTGACGCGAATCTTCTCCCCGGCCCACCCGCGCAGGATAACCCCGATTGGTAAAAAAAGGCGGATCGGCATACATCAAGTCAATCCTGCCTTCCCATTCTTCAAGCAAAGCCCACATCACCCGTAAATTGTCCCCCAGAATCAAGCGGTTCTCCGCTTCCTCCCGGACAGTCGAAGCACCGGCGCAGAGCACAGATTCCGTGATCAGGTCTGCGGGTTGAGGCTGGGGCAGCGATTTTGAAGGCCAGGTAAGTAGGGGCATAACTGAGCTTATTTTACTAAGAAAAGGGAAAAGGATACGAGAATACCGGGTTTTCACTCAGAAAACCCCTTAGCTGGCTCCGCGTATCCTTTCGAAAACCCAAATCACGACTAGTGAAATCGATCCATCAGCAGGTCTTTCAGCGTAGGCTGTCCAATCACCTGCAGTTCATACCGCACACGCTGAGAAGGTTTATTGATGTTCAATAAACTCCCCAGATCAATGGGTGTCCCGATGATGACCATCTCCACGTCGGCCTGATTAATTGTCTCCTGGAGTTCCTTAATCTGCTGATCGCCGTAGCCCATCGCAGGCAGCACATTCCCCGTTGTCGGATAATTTTCATAGGTAGTTTTGATAGATCCCACCGCATAGGGCCGGGGATCGACTATTTCCGCTGCCCCGAACCGGCGGGCAGCCACCCAACCTGCGCCGTAAGCCATCCCCCCATGGGTCAAAGTAGGGCCATCCTCCACTACCAGCACCCGTTTTCCCCGGATCTGCTGGGGATCATCCACAAAGATCGGAGAGGCCGCTTCCAGGATGACAGCTTCCGGGGCCAGCTTATGCAGGGACTCATGCAGATCAATCACGTTTTGAGCATCCGCAGTATCCACCTTGTTGATCACAAAGGCATCCGCGGTCCGGGCGTTAGCTTCTCCCGGATGGTAGCTGGTTTCATGGCCGGGTCGGTGAGGGTCAGCGACCACAATTTGAAAATCGGGAACGTAAAAAGGTAAATCGTTGTTCCCCCCATCCCAGAGGATGATATCTGCTTCTTTCTCTGCCTGCCGGAGGATAGCTTCGTAATCAACGCCGGAAAAAACAAGGACATCATTGACGATATGAGGCTCATATTCTTCCCGTTCTTCAATGGTGCACTCGTGTTTATCCAGATCAGACAGTTCGCCAAATCTTTGCACCGCCTGTTTGACCAGATCGCCGTAAGGCATCGGATGACGGATGACCGCCACTTGATATCCCATCTCTTTAAGAATCTGAGCCACCCGCCGGGTGGTCTGGCTTTTTCCGCTGCCCGTCCTCACCGCACAAACTGACACCACCGGTTTTTCTGATTTAATCTGAGTTGAATCAAGTCCCATCAACCTGAAATCGGCACCCGCAGCCAGGACTTCACTGGCTTTATGCATGACATATTCGTGGGAGACATCGCTGTAGGCAAAGATCACTTGATGGATATTCATCTCGTCAATCAGGGAAGTTAACTCTTCCTCAGGATGAATTGGGATGCCTTCCGGATAATTTTCACCGGAAAGTTGAGAAGGATATTTTCGGCCTTCAATATTAGGAATCTGGGTGGCTGTAAAAGCAACTACTTTGTAATCCGGGTTTTTCCGGAAAAAGACATTAAAGTTGTGGAAATCGCGCCCGGCAGCTCCCATGATAAGGGTTCGAATCGGCATAAGGTTCTCCTTCTTAATAATTAATTGAATCATTCAGAAACTGAATGAGCTTCCATTATATTTTGGTGAATTTCCCTGTCCAGTGACATTCGACAGACTTAGATGATCAATCCATCCTGATTGGTTCACATCACTTCTGGAGCCTCTAATCCCAGCACCTGGAGCAAATTGGCCAATGCTTGACGGGAGGCAGCCACGATCCGGATCCTGAAATCACGCACCGCGGGCTCCGCATTCAATACCGGACAGCTCCGGTAAAAGACATTAAAAGATTGGGCTAATTCAAAGGCTGCCCTAGTCACCGGCAGCGTTTTTAAATCTTTGGCCGCCTGTTTAATTTCCACCGGCACCCGGGAAATGGCTTCAATCAACTCGATTTCTGCTGTGTCCAGGTCATGTTCCGGCAAGAGAGGCTCCGGCAGTCGGTCAGCGTATTTTTCCAGGATGCTGTTAGCTCGCACATGGGCATATTGAATATAAGGTGCCGCCTGGCCGTTAAAGTCAAGGGCCGTTTCCCAATCAAAGGTGACCAACCGGGTGTTATCGCGGTCCAGCATTGGATATTTAATGGCGCCCAGTCCAACCGCGCGGGCGACATCGTGCTTCACTTCCTCGGGCAAAGAGGGATTCTTCTCCTGGACAACTTCCAGAGCCCGGGCCTGGGCTTCGTGGATCAGATCTTCTAGCAGAACTACCGTGCCTTCCCGGGAGGCCATGACGACATTGCCCGGCAAGTTGACCAGCTCATAGGCCAGATGCTTACAATCTGCTGCCCATTCATAACCGGCTAGTTCCAGGGTTTTCCACACCTGCTGAAAATGCAGCGTTTGGCGGACATCAACCACATAAATTGACTGGTCCAGGTCATATTCTTCGAATTTCAATTTGGCCAGGGCCAGGTCTTCGGTGGCATACAGCGCGGTTCCATCAGAGCGCAGGACCACTAACACACGGTATTTCTCTTCCTCTAAGCCGAGCAGTTGATCAATTTTGACGATAACCGCCTCCTGGGGACGGAGATCTTCGGCAATTCCTTTTTCGATTAATTCCTCAACCACTTGCTTGCCCGGCTGCTCCACCTCACTGTTGGAATAACAGCGATCAAATTGGATATCCAGGATCTGATAAAGTTCTTCAAAACCTTCTAGCGACCATTCCCGGGTTTCTTTCCACAATTTGACGATCTCGGGATCCCTTTGATCCCAACGGGCATAAAGCTCTCTGATTTCATTTTCTAAATCGGGATTTTCTTCCAGGCGCTGGTTCGCTTCGGCATATAGTTCACCCATCCACCGGGTGGTTGCAGCAGGTGGTTTTTCCCCGGCATGGTGTTTTCGATAATTCCACAACCATTTGATCACGTGCAGCCCGATATCCCCGTAATAATTAGCTCTGATGACATCATATCCGGCGAATTCCAGAATCCGACAGATGACATCACCCAGGATAGCACTCCGCAAATGACCGACATGGAAGGCTTTGTGGGTATTGGGTTGGGAAAATTCGACCATTAACTGCTGGTCCTGGGATTCACCCTCCCCAAATCGTTCTCCCTTTTCCAGCACAGAATCAACTACCCGCTGGCTTACCCGGGCAGAATCAAAAAACAGATTCAGGTAACCGCGGACAGCTTCCACCCGGGAATAATCCTGCTTTCCGGAAAAAGCTTCCGCTGCCAGCCTGGCAATTTCTTGAGCCCGCTCAGGGACATGAACTTTTTTTCCCCCTTTGGCTTCTTGAGCAGCGGTTTGAAAGAAAGAAGTTGAGATGCCCCATTCCCCAGAAAAAGGGATGGGCTTCCACTCCCAGGTTTCTGGAAGGGGAATATCCTGGGCGGTCAGCAGTTCCTGGAGTTCTTTTTCTAAGCGTTTTTGTTCATTTTCAAACATGGTAGAAACCTGCTTTTGCGATCGGGGAAACTGCCTGAGGGGTTATTGGGCGCTCCCGGATTAATGATGAAAACGCCCCTCTTGCAGGGCTGCGTTGTCGATTAAAGGATGTTTCGAAATTATAACATGAGGATAGATATAGAAATAGCGGGAGTACTTGATACTCCCGCTACAAAAGATTCAGTTTGGTTATCAACTGATCAGGCTGATTCTTCCAGTGAAGCTAATTGTTTGGCAATTCGGCTCTTCCGGCGAGCAGCGTTATTTTTATGAATCGCCCCTTTAGCTGCCGCTTTGTCCAGCGCTTTCATGGCTTCCGCTGCTTTTTCCCGGGCAGCTTCCAGATCATTTTCTTCTATCGCTTCCCTGACGTCTTTAACCATAGATCGAGCCCGTCCGCGGTAGGTGCGGTTACGCGCCCGTCGTTTGACATTTTGTCGATCTCGTTTTTGTGATGATTTTAAACCCAAAGTAAATCCTCCGTCTCTGTTTTCTCATTCCTCAGAGTGACATTTTATAAGAAAGAGGCCAATTTGTCTAGGCCAACAGCGGAAACTCCTCTTCCCTATCTGAAAAAGCTCCTTCATGATATCATAAATTTTCAGGTCAGCGGGGTGATTGCGCCCTGAGAACAGGGCGAGGAAAGTCCGCACTCCAGCGAGCACGATGTCGGATAACATCCGGGGCGGAGCAATCTGCCGGATCGGGCCACAGAAAGGATACCGCTCCTTCGGGAGTAAGGGTGAAATGGTGGTGTAAGAGACCACCGGCGCGGGCAGCAATGTCCGCGGCCAGGCAACCCCCATCGGGAGCAAGGCCAAACAGGAATGAACTCCTCCGGGAGGGGAGGCTGCTCGTCTCCTTCGAATTCCAGGTAGGCCGCACCGAGGGTCACCGAGAGGTGTCTCCCAGACAGATAATCACCACCGGGTGAGAAAGGGAGGACGCCCTGCGGGGTGTAAACCAGATTTGCCCGGGACAGAATGCGGCTTATACGCTGACCTGAATATCTAAAACCTGGGGCTGCCCTTCCGGCAACCCTTTTAATGAGGGGAGTAAGCTCTTTGAAGTTCGTCCAAGTTTGACACATCCCACTCTTCATGGATTTTCGCCACCCGCTTGAGTCCCAGCTCGGAAATTTACAGCATCTGGGAAAGGTCCGCCGGGGTGCGGTCGCTGAGTTCTTCCAGCTGCTTCAAACTTCCCGTTTGGATTATTTCCTCAATCTTTCCTACCAGATCCTCTCCAATTCCAGGAATCTCCGTCAAATCTTCCCCCTCTTCCAGCATATCACCCACGCTTTGGGAAAGCCCGCCCACCGACCTGTCCGCATTCCGATAAGTGCGCACTCGGAAAGGATTGGCTTCTTCGATCTCCAAAAGATCAGCCATCCGGGAAAATATTTCCACTATACCCAAGTTATAGTCAGGCACCATCGACTCCTCTACTGCTAAGTTTTTCCTCTCTTGTAGAACTTCCCTTCCCTTGAACTTTCTTGATCCGGATGTCGGCGTCCAACCCCGCATGAAAATTATTTTTCTGTTCGGAAAAGAAGAGCAGGTATTTATTTATTCATACTCCCCCTCCTGAATAAGTAAAACAGGCGTTTTAATTTCATCAAGAAATTCCATGAGCGCCTCTTCTTCAATCACAGAACGCAGCGCTGGAAGGACAACCAGGTTGTACCCTTCTCTCCTGATCAAACTGTTCAACCAGATTAATATAGACTTGGATAAGCTCCGGTAGTTCACCACCAGATCGCGATCCTCTGTTTTTTGCTTGACCCGGTCCTTAAGCCTCGGCAATTGATCACTGCTTTCGGCCAACACCAAAACGGTAATCTTCCCGTCCCCCACCTGCTCAGCCAGGACGGGCGCTGTCAGAAGCACATCATCAGCCAGGGCAGATCCATCATTAACCACCAGAATTGGCAGCTGCAGACCAGATCCAGCCTGGAGGATCAACCCCGATCCTCTCGAACCGGAGAGGATTTTTCGCATTTCAAGACCTAACCTGCCGGTTTCTACCGCCGCCCAGGCCCCCTTTCCCAGGATCAACACATCGGCATCCACGGCTGCGGAAAGCACTTCGGCTGGAACCTGGCCCCCGGGTTTCTTGAAATGTGCAGCGCAGACCAGCTCGTTCGATCAGGATTTGAAAATTGCGCCGGACTTTTTCGGCGCGGGCGCGCAGCTGGCGGGAAAGCTCTTCTCCATCCAACTTTCGTCTGGCAGCTGTAAACAGGCCGATTTCCTGGGAAGAAGAGGCTTCAATCAGGCGGCAGGCGACAATATCTTCCACAAAGAGAGCCTGTAATTCCGTTTGCAGGTGCGCAACAACAGAAATTGCTGCCTCCAGGGCAGAGCAGCTGTGGGGGGGGAGGCATCCAGCGAATTTAACTTCACATCCAAACCTGTCAAATTCTCAGTGCCAATATTTTTCAAGTGCAGGGTAACCCAGTGTCGTCCGGCCTCAAGCAAGCTGGGTGTCAGTTCATATTCAAGCGGAAATTTAATCATCTTTTCTTCCTGGTGGTAAACCTCATAGAAAATGGAAGGCCTTGGAAATAGATGACCCGTCCCTGGTCAATAAAGTCATGCCTCAGACTCCAGCTGCAGCCAGCGGATGATGTCCCGCCGCCTCAGCACCCCGACCAATTCTTCCCCTCGCACTACCGGGAGCAGCCGTACATCCAATCCGGAGAGTTCAGTCATAGCGTGGTCCGCGTCCGAATCTGCCGACACAATGGTCAAACTCTCCCTGGGAGTCATAATCTCCTCTGCCCTGGTTTTTTCCCATTTAGCCTTGGGTACACCCCGGATGTCATCAAGGGTGACAATGCCCACCAGGCGTCCCTCGTCCAGGACTGGAAAGGCGTGATCGTCACTGCCCATGACATGCTCATGAACCAGCCCGTCAATGGAAACATCCGGTGCCACAGTTGGAGGATCTGTCCGCATCATCCGCTGAACCGGAACCCCTTCGAGGATATCCTGGACAACCACCTTTTGATAACTCTGGATGGAGGCGCTGTTCAAAAACCAACCGATGAAAATCAACCACAGACCATTCATCACCCCGGTTCCGAAAAAAGGAATCTGCGAGCCGAAGGTCATAGAAACCCCGCCAAATATCATCAGCCAGGCAAAGGATTGGCCCACCCGGGAAGCCCATCGGGTCGCTGCCTGCAGATCCCCCATGAGCGACCAGAGTATAGAACGCAGCACCCTTCCTCCATCCAGAGGAAAACCGGGAATAAGATTGAAAACTCCTAGGATGATGTTTACTGAACCCAACCACATCAACATCATAGGAACTGGACGCAAATTGGAAATCACCTCAGCCGGGTTTTGAACCGATCTTAAGGTTTGACTCCCGGAGCCAGCTATCCCCAGCAGCAAAAATCCGAGAACCAGGCTGGTCACAGGACCGACGATGGCCATCCAGAACTCGCTTCCAGGGCTGTCAGGGTCACGCTGAATATTGGAAACGCCGCCGAACAAATGCAGCTTGATGCTGCGGACCGGTATCCCCCTTGATTGGGCGACGACAGAATGAGCCAGTTCGTGGGCCAGGACCGAGCTGAAGAACAGCAGAGCAGCCAGCAAGGCCAGGCCCCACTGGAGGACCAGACTCCAATCGGCATGGTAATCACCGAAAGTGACTCCCAAGTTCCAGATAACCAGCATAAAAATTAAGAACCAACTCCAATCAAGGTGAATTTCTATTCCTAAAATTCTGCCAACTTTGAATCCTTTCGTCATAAACCCTCCTGTGTCCAGAGCCGAGATCAATCCTCTGTTCTCCGGGAAACCTTGCTCAATCAAATTGATTCCTTGCCCCGATTCAAACTAACTCACTTTTGACTATAGGGAAAGGAAAGTTGTTTGTCCATAGATCGTTCTTTCAGCAAGAGATATGCTTCTCGATACATTTCTGATTTAAGCCAATTAGACACGGAGCAGCCAACCCCTGTCCTGTTTCAACCTGCATCTTCAGCCCAGCTCCTATAACTGAAAAATACCCGCCGGAAGAGGTTGGCTCTTGGCGGCGGGTTGGGGTTAATCAACGAGGGACCGATCAACCTCAAACGATATGATCGGATGGACCTGATTCGGGTTTTTTCCAGGGCTCTGAGATCTTAGTCCTGCGCTCGCGCACCTGGCGCTCGACGGCATCCAGCGCTCCCTTTAAAGCCGTCAGCCCATTCTCTGCTTTTTCCACAGATACGATGTTATCCGGTTTGATATACGCCACCACCCGGGCACGATAAACGAAATCTGTCTCTGCTTCCACCGGTTTTTCAACCGCCACCGAAGCCCCGATCATATCCCGGTGCCCCTCGGCCAGAGCTCGCAGCCGGCTGTCGGCTTCCAGCCGCAGCTCTTCTTCCAGGGCGGGATTGCCAACCTCTTCAGCATAAAACTCGAATTGGAAATCGGACTCATTAATATTTGCTTCATCAGTCATCTTGCCCTCCCTGATCCAGTGCTCACTGCCATGTCAATTCCTACTTCAAACAATGTACCTTTTTCTACTTAACCTTAATCATAAAAAAATCCGGAGCCTCTGTAAATAGATCCCCCGCTGAAACCGATATAGATTTCGATATATCCACCGCTGAATAAATTGTCCAGCATCAGGTCAGGGAGAAAGTCAGAATTTGTCCCGGACTAAACCCGGGATCACGGTATACTACCTGTAATTTGAACTGCTTCTGGATAACTTTGAGGTTTTCATGGAAAATCCTACCCACCAGCAAAAGAAAGCGGCAGACGTTTTGATCATCGGCGGAGGTATTATTGGCGTCTGTGCCGGGTATTACCTTACCCGTGAGGGGTACTCAGTGACCCTGGTGGAAAAAGACCAGCTCAACGCAGGAAGCACGTACGGAAACGCGGGGCTGATCCTTCCCAGCGATTCCCTGCCTGTGCCCGGTCCGGGGGTGCTCACCCAGGGACTGCGCTGGATGCTGGACTCCACCAGCCCGTTCTATATCAAACCCACCCTGGACCCCAGCGTGCTGCGCTGGTTGTGGAATTTCCAGGGAGCCTGCCGGGAAAGCGCCTGGAAACAAGCGGCTCCTCTGCTCACCCAACTCAGCGTGGAAAGCATCAGACTTTTTATCCAGCTGCTGCAGAATGAAAGCCTGGACTGCCATTTTCACCGGGAAGGATTATTGCTCCTCTATCAAACACGCTCCGGATTTGAGAAGGGTAAAAAACTGCTGGACAAGCTGGAGGGCCTGGGTATCAAAGGAGAAAGCCTCTCCCCCGAAAGGCTGGAATCCATCTTTCCCCCGGTCGGCCCGGAAATCCAGGGAGGAATCTACTTTCAGCCGGACGCCCATCTGGATCCGGCAGTATTCACCGCCAGATTAGCCCAAAGAGCAGCCGCTTCAGGACAGATAGTGGTGGAAAACTGCGAAGTGCTTGATTTTCAGGTCAGAAATCGGGAAATAACTGCAGTTCAAACCACCCGGGGGAAACTGAAAGCTGATCATGTTGTGCTGGCTGCCGGTGCCTGGACGGCAAAATTGGCCGCAAAAACAGGAATCCGGCTGCCCATCCAACCCGCCAAAGGCTACAGCATCACCGTCGAACGACCGACTAACTATCCGGAAATCCCCCTGATCCTGGAAGAAGCCAAGATCGCTGTGACCCCGCTGGGAGACACCCTGCGCCTGGCAGGCACCCTGGAACTCGCCGGCCTGGATCAGGAGATCAATCAGCAGCGGGTAAATGCCATTCAGCGAAACGCTCAAGATTATCTGAATCTAGATCTGGACCAGCAGCCGCTGGTAGAAATCTGGCGCGGACTGAGGCCGTGTACTCCCGACGGGCTACCCATAATCGGAATTTCTTCCTCAGTGAAGAACCTGGTCATCGCCTCCGGGCACTGTATGCTGGGCGTTTCCCAGGCCCCGATGACCGGTAAACTAGTCGCTGATCTGGTCCAGGACAGAGAACCCGGCCTGGATCTCTCCTCCCTTTCTCCAGATCGCTTCTGAATGAAAAACAGCCGTTATCATTATTTAACCCAGAAGAAGCAGGAACATCATCACCCCCAGTGGGTTACATTTTATCTGTACATTCCCAGACACATTGGCTACAATTGACACTAGCATCCCAACTGATATACTACAGATATATCAATAAAATAACCCAAGGTAACTTTCCCGCCCACTTCACCACCTTTGTTTAGTGGATTAAGAAGGTAAAAGGAGTAGCTTACTCATGTCCCTGTTCTCACCTCGCCGGTATCAAGCCCCCTTCCGACCTATGCGCCGCAAGGAAGAAGATAACCTGCCCATCCGCGTGTTCACCGCAGCCGAAGGTTTAATTAAAGGCGCGATGTTCAGCTGCCGGATGTGCGGCAACTGCATCCTGCAGGAAACCGCTTTTATTTGTCCCATGACCTGCCCGAAAGGACTGCGCAACGGTCTCTGTGGCGGCGCCACCCCGGAAGCTTGTGAAGTAGATGAAACCCGACCCTGCACCTGGTACAAGATTTATGAACGTTCTGAAAAAATGGGCCGCAATCATAAATTATTTGAGATTAATGCCCCCCTGGACGGAGACCGCGTCGGCCGGGAGACCTGGCTGGATGTCGTTCGCGTCTGGCGGGAGGAGGAAGAAAGCCCCCAGCTGATTGACCTTTTCCGGAACCGGGAGAAATGGGATGAGGATTGGGAGCGGGTGTTCTACAAAGTTCGCCAACCGGATTGGTGGCAGGGCGACAGCGAATATCATGCTCCAGAGTATAAGGAACCAATATCCCTGCTGGAAGCCAACCTGCGGACCGGTGAATTTACCAGCACCGCAGAAATTGCTCCCCCCTTGAGCGTTTCGCCCCATGTGATTTCCAAGAAAGTCGGCTGGATCAAGGAATATGTTCCCGCTGCCAATTTCACAGACAACGCTTCGGCCACTCCCCGGATGGGCAGCATCGCCTCTTCAAAAGTTTGCCTGGACGCCGGCATGGAACCAGTCATGCAGCTCCAGGCCCGGGACCGCAGCCGGGCGGTGATCGAATCCGATGCGCTGGGAGCAGCCGGCCTGGGTATCCGCAATATCCTTTGCCTGACCGGGGACCATCACCGCTTCGGACCCACCCCGATGATCAAACCTGATCAGTTCGACCTTGATGCTATTCAAATGCTGTGGATGCTGCGCCGGATGCGCGATCAGGGTGTTTATATTGATGGAAGACCGATCAAAAATCGACCTAATTTCTTCCTGGGAGCCGCGGCATCACCCTTTGGTGCTGATCCCCGTTTTGAAGCCATCCGGGCCGAAAAGAAGATCAACGCCGGAGCCCAGTTCATCCAAACCCAACCAGTGTTCGATTATGACCGCTTCCTGGAATGGCTGGAAGCGCTTGACAAACGCGATTTGCTGGACAAAGTGTATATCTTGGCCGGGATCACACCCATGAAAAGCGCCGGAGCAGCTCACTTCATGTCCGGTGATGTTCCCGGTGTTGTCATTCCGGAAGCCCTGATCAAACGGATGGACAACGCAGGCGATAAAGAAGGTCAGCAGGAAGAAGGCGTGACCATCGCCCTGGAAATTATCGAAAAACTCCACAACACGAAAGGGGTCAGCGGCCTGCATATCATGGCCATCCACTGGGAAAGCATCGTCCCCCGTCTGGTTGAAGACGCAGGCCTGCCCCGGCCAAAGATCACAGAACTTGTGGAGGTGGAATAACTCACCCGCTTGCAATTCAAAACCCGTGCTCCCACAGCACGGGTTTTATTTTCCTGATCAATTGATCACCTACCCTACCAGAAGGCACCTACTTCCCGGAGGTAATTCACATGAGTGACAGCAGAAGAAGAAAAAGCCGGAGAGATCGAAAAAGAACATCTTCCCCATCGGAACAGCCACCGTATATCACCCAGAAAATCCCAACTTACGAGCTGATCAGTCCGGAAGAAATTGAACTCATCCATGAAAAATCCCTGGAAGTCCTGGGTGAAGTGGGGATAGATTTTTACCTGGAGGAAGCGCGGGAGATCCTGGCTAAACACGGGGTGAAGCTAGAAGGGGAAACAGCCTATTTCACCCCCGATCAAATAGAAAAGTACCTCGCTAAAGCCCCAGGCCAATTTACCCAGCTGGCCCGCAACCCGGAAAACAACGTGATCATCGGCGGAAACCACAAAGTGTTTGCTCCCGTGTACGGTCCGCCCTTTGTCTTTGATCTGAAACACGGAAGGCGCGAAGCCACTCTGGAAGATTTCCAAAACTTTGTCAAACTAGCTTATCTCAGCCCTTACATCCACCATTCCGGCGGGACCATCGTCGAACCGGGTGATGTGCCCACGGAAACCCGCCACCTGGATATGCTTTACAGCTTGATCAAATATTCCGATAAACCCTTTATGGGCGCGGTCATGTCCCGAGAACATGCCCAGGACAGCGTCCGGATGGTGGAGATCATTCACGGGAAAAAGGCCGTCCGCGAAAACCCGGCCCTGATCTCCCTGATCAATATCAGCAGCCCCCGGCGGTTGGATGACCGCATGCTGGAAGCCCTGACTGTTTACGCCAAAGCGCGCCAGGCCGTGATCGTCACCCCCTTTATCATGGCAGGGGCGATGTCCCCGGTCTCCCTGGCAGGCACCCTCATTCAGCAAAATGCGGAAGCCCTTGCCGGGTTGGTTTACGCGCAGATGGTTGAAGCCGGAACTCCCGTCGTATACGGATCCTTTATGACCAACGTTGATCTGAAAAGCGGCGCACCGGTGTTCGGGTCTCCGGAAAGCCAGATGGCCATTCTGGCCAGTTCCCAGATGGCCAAACGATACGGGCTGCCTTTCCGCAGCGGGGGGATGTTCGCCAGCTCCAAAGTCACGGATGCCCAGGCAGCCTACGAAGCCGTGATGACTATGCTTCCTGCAGTTCTCGGTAAAGTCAACTTTGTGCTCCACGCCGCTGGATGGTTAGAAAACGGACTGACCGCTGGTTATGAAAAATTCATCCTGGATTGTGAAATGTTGGGTATGTATAACAAATTGACCCAGGGAATTGATTTTTCGGAAGAGGGTCTGGCCATGGATTCTTTGCGGGACGTGGAACCGGGAGGACACCACCTGGGCACACCGCACACCATGCGCAACTTCACCACAGCCTTCTACCGCTCCGAGATCTTCGACTATGTTGATATCGATCAGTGGGTCGAAGAAGGCAGCCGGACCGCCGTCGAACAGGCCGCCGAAAAACTCCAGGATTTGTTGGCCGGTTATCAACAGCCAGCAATGGACGTAGAACTCGAACAGCAGTTGGAAGATTTCATCCAGAAACGGAAAGCTGAAATTAACAGCTGACCAGCTCTACAGTATAAAAAGAATCCCTTTCAGCCAAGATTTAGATGCTTATCTGCCCCTTCCGGGTAAGATAAGTCCGGCACCCATCGTCTAAATCTTGGCTGTTTCAATTTCAAAGCTGCGGGGCTGCGGGCTTCACCCCCTCGCTGTCTCTCGCCACCCCCGGGCAGGACACACAGGTTGAAGTCGAACGCTTTCAGGCTGAGGCAGACCAGGACCCCCGCAGGCAACCCTTGAAAGCCTGAACAGATGAACAAGATAGGTTAACTTAAATACCAGGAGGAGTTTTCATGGCTGTTTACAAAGTTCTATACTGGCACGATATCCCCAGCCAGGTTCGGGCAGAGGATGAGGACGGACGGGTGGGAAAAAGATTACCGGAAAGGTTTCAACTGGCGATCGATGATGCCGCCATGGCTGCGAAATTAATTGATTCTGATGGGTATTCCGATGGATTCCACTGGGGTGAAGAAAAGCAGAAAGCAGGAAGCGCCGAGCAGGTCGCCGCACAAATTGTAAAAGAATTTGACGAAAAATACCCCCAGGTAAATTGGAAAGCCACAGCAGAAAGGATCAAAGCCAATTCCGACTCCCCCGAACAGCTCCCGGCGAGCTAATGATGGATGAACTCAAAACAAGTTCCCAGAATGAACACACCCTGATCATGATGCCCTCCGGAAGGCGGGGTCAAATCCCGGAGGGAATGTCCTTACTGGACGCAGCGGAATCAATGGGAGTCCAGATTGAAAGCATCTGCGGGGGCAGGCAAACCTGCGGTAAATGCCATGTGCTCGTCGAAGAAGGATATTACGATAAACACGGGATCCGATCCCTACCCGGGCATCTTTCCTCCCCCCCGGGGGAAGAAACACAGCTGCTGGAAGAAATGGAAATCCCCGACCAGCGCCTGGCTTGCGCTGCCCGGGTGCATGGAGACCTGTTAATCACCGTGCCTGAAGAAAGCCGGGCTCAAAAGCAAATCATCCGCAAGACTGCCTCGGAGAGGATCATTGAGGTTGATCCCGCTGTCCGGAAATACTACGTGGAGGTAGAAGCAGCTCAGCTGGGAAAACACCGCGGGGACTGGGGACGGCTGCAGGATGCTTTGGAGGATCAATGGGGATTGACCGGTTTAGAAATTGACCTCCATGTCCTGCGCAATATACAGCCGGTACTGCGCGAAAAAGATTGGAAAGTCACCGCAACCCTCTGGGATGAGCAGAGGGTAATAGACCTGGAACCGGGTTATCAGGAAGGAGTGTACGGCTTGGCTGTTGATGTCGGAAGCACGACAGTCGCCAGCTATCTCACTGACCTGCGGACGGGGGAACTGCTGGCTGCTGCCTCCCAGATGAATCCCCAGGTATCCTTTGGAGAAGATTTAATGAGCCGGGTTTCCTTCGCCATGAACCGCTCCGATGGACTCCAAAAGATGAATGACGTGATCATTAAGACGATCAACACCCTGGCTGGCCAGGCCGCCAGGGAAGCGGGTATCCGCGCCCGGGACATTCAGGAAATCGTCCTGGTGGGCAACACAACCATGATGCATCTTCTGCTGGGGATCAACCCCCGGGAACTGGGCGGGGCGCCCTTTGCCCTCGCCAATCAAGAAGCGCTGAATATCCCCACCCGGGAGCTGGGACTCCGGCTGCATCCCGGGGCGAACGCCTATATTCCGCCGGCTGAAGCCGGTCACGTTGGCGCCGATAATATTGGCGTCTTGATCGCTGAAGAACCCCAGGGGAAAAAAGGTGCAACCCTCACAGTTGATATTGGCACCAACGCTGAAATCGTCCTGACCAGCGCGGATAGGATGCTAAGCGCCTCCAGCCCGACCGGCCCGGCTTTTGAAGGAGGACAGATTTCTGCGGGTATGCGGGCGGCTCCTGGAGCGATCGAGCGGGTGCGGATTGATCCTGAGACCAAATTCCCCCGCTTTCAGGTCATTGGCGAAGAAAAATGGTCTGATCACTGGAATTTAAATAAGGATGCTTCCCTAGAAGAGCAGCCGCAGCACCTGGCTTCTGGTATCTGTGGGTCCGGGATCATTGAAGTGGTGGCAGAACTTTTTTTGAGCGGAATTCTGGCCCCAAACGGCCGCTTTAACCCTCAAATAAGTACCGACCACATGCAGTGGGATGAGGAGCAGCGCCAGGGTGCCTACATCCTGGCCGGGGCTGAACAGACTTCAAGCGGTAAACCCCTCCTGGTGACACAAGAGGATATCAGAAACATCCAACTGGCTAAGGCTGCGCTTTATGCGGGGGCAAAATTGCTCATGAAGCGAAGTGGGGTGAAATCCATTGATCAAATCATCCTGGCTGGAGCGTTTGGCAGCTATATCAATCCCCGCCAGGCAATGATTTTAGGATTGATCCCGGATTGTGATTTAGATCAGGTCTACGCAGTGGGCAATGCTGCCGGTGATGGGGCCCGAATCATGCTGCTCAACCGGGAAAAGCGACGGGAAGCTGAAAGATTAGCCGGTGAGATCCGCTATATTGAAACCGCAGTCGATCAGAACTTTCAGGAGGAATTCGTCCGGGCAATTCATATCCCCCATCAATCCGATGAATTTCCCCACCTCAAAGGGCTGCTTCCCACCCAAATCGAACCGCTACCCCCGGCTCGGAAACGCCGGCACCGCAGGACAAAATGATCACCAGCTGAAGATCAAGAATTATCGTTTACAATTAATAATACGGTTTCCTAAAATTACCGAGGTGGCAAATGATTGAAGAAATTAACCTCAAAGAAATGAACGACGAAGAAATCTTGGAACTGATGCAGGAAGACCTTTATGATGGTTACCAGGAAGAAATCATTGAAGAGGTCAGAGAACTCCTCAACCGGGAGATGACGGCATATGACATCCTGACCAACGGCCTGGTCGCCGGGATGGACATTGTAGGGGTGGATTTCAGAGATGGAATCCTGTTTGTCCCTGAAGTGCTGATGTCGGCCAAAGCAATGAAGGGAGGGATGAAGATCTTACGCCCTCTGCTGGCTGAATCAGACGCCCCCAAACAGGGGACGGTGGTGATCGGCACTGTCAAAGGAGATATTCACGATATTGGTAAAAATTTAGTGGCCATGATGCTGGAAGGAGCCGGTTTTGAAGTAATCAACATCGGAATCAACAATGATGTGGACAGCTACCTGGAAGCTATTGAAGAACATCAACCCGATATCCTGGGGATGAGCGCACTGCTGACCACAACCATGCCTTATATGCGGACGGTGATCAACACTCTCAAAGATCAAGGTCTGCGGAACGATTTGAATGTCCTGGTTGGCGGAGCTCCCTTAAACGATGCCTTTGCTGAAGATATCGAGGCTGACGCTTACTGCCGGGATGCGGCTGTAGCTGTTGACACCGCCAAAAAATTTATGAAAATCAAACAGGGGTCCTGAACCTGTTCCTGAACCTGTCAAGCAAACAACCATCGAATCCCTTTCCAACCACCAAGGAGCCTTTATGCCCACCCTCAAATCCCTGCTTCAAACCCAAAAACCTATCTTGTTGGACGGGGCGATGGGCACCATGCTCATGGATCAAGGGTTGGAATCAGGCGATCCCCCCGAAGAATGGAACCTCATTCACCCGGAACGGATCCGCGAAGTTCATCAGCAGTACATCCAGGCTGGTTCCCAGATCATCCTCACCAACTCCTTCGGAGGAACCCCCCAGCGGCTGGCAATGCATCACCTGGATGATCAGGTCTTTGAAATCAACCAGGCAGCCGCAGAAATCGCCCGGGCAGCCGCAGATGACGCCCCCCATCCTGTGCTGGTCGCCGGATCGATGGGACCCACCGGGCAGCTGCTGGAACCTGTCGGGGAAATGAGCTTTAAGGAGGCTCAATCCGCTTTTGCTGAGCAGGCTTCCGGCCTGGCAGCTGGAGGGGTGGACCTCTTCTGGATTGAAACCATGAGCGACCTGCAGGAAGTTCGGGCCGCTGTTTCCGGGATCAGATCCGCCAGCAATCTGCCGATTTCGGCCACGATGTCCTTTGACAGTCACGGCCATACCATGATGGGGATCTCTCCCACCGCCGCTGTCGAAACCCTGGGGCAGCTGGATATATCCCTAATGGGCGCTAACTGCGGGACGGGCTCCGATGAGCTGATCGAAGCGATCGCCGCCATGAAAAAATCCGGTCCCGATCTCCCATTGGTGGCGAAAGCGAACGCCGGCATACCCCAGGTAGAAGGAGGGGATGTGGTTTACAACGGAACCCCGGAGTTAATGGCCGATTATGCCCGGGAAGCCTGCCGCCAGGGCGCTTCTCTGATCGGGGGATGCTGCGGCAGCTCTCCAGAGCATATCAAAGCCATGGCGGATGCTCTGGCTGACCTAAAAAAGGAAACCTGAACCCCAAAGTCCTCCCACCTTATCCCTTGAACCAGAGAGAGGTTGAATGATGAATCTTGGCAGCTGGCTGCGCAATCGATCTCATTTCTTAGAAATTACCTATCAGGCCATCCACTGGGTATTTGAACGCCTGGACCCCGTGATTTCTTTCCTCGGCTACAACCGGATAGAAAAACTGATCCTCCCCCCTGAAGAGATAGGCAAAAAGATAGTCTTTGACTGCCGGATGTGCGGGCAGTGCATCCTGCACTCCACAGGTATGACCTGTCCCATGACCTGCCCAAAAAACCTCCGCAATGGACCCTGCGGCGGCGTGAGAAAGGATGGTTACTGCGAGGTCAAACCGGAGATGCGCTGTGTATGGGTGGAAGCCTTCGAGCGCTCCCTGCAGATGCCCATTTATGGAAAGGAAATGACCTGGCTGCAGCCGCCGGTCAACCGCCAGCTGGAAGATCGCTCCGCCTGGATCAGTATGCTCACGGGCGAAGACCGTGAGGTTCCGGCGGGGTGGGAAAAGGTTTCTCGATTGACCGTAATCGAAGATTATCAACTGCCCGGATTTACCAGCAGAGAGGACCTGGTATGATGACTTCAAAAAATCTTTCCGAGCCTGATTATGTCGCCAGCAGCCGTCTGGAGCGCATCCTCCGCGCCGGGCGTTTTGCCGTCACCGCCGAACTAAACCCCCCGGACAGCGCTGACCCCCAGGAAGTGTATAATGCCGCCCTGGTCCTATCCCGGGTGTGTGATGCCATTAACGCTACTGACGCCTCGGGTGCCAACTGCCATATGTCCAGCGTCGCCATCTGTGCTCTGCTCACCCGGGCTGGATACGAACCCGTCATGCAGGTGTCCTGCCGGGACCGCAACCGGATCGCCATCCAGGGAGATGTCCTGGGAGGGGCTGCGATGGGCGTCAAAAATTTACTCTGTCTGACCGGGGACGACACGACTGCCGGGGATCAACCTCAGGCCAAACGGGTGTTTGACCTCGATGCCATCCATCTGCTCCAAACCGTGAAGATCATGCGGGATGAAGGTCAGTACTTGAGCGGCAGGAAGATCACTCATCCCCCCAGATTATTTTTAGGTGCCGCCAGCAACCCTTTTGTGGAACCTTACGACTGGCGTCCGCTGCGCCTGGCGAAAAAGATTGAAGCCGGAGCTAACTTTATCCAGACCCAGTACTGCTTCGACCTTCCCCGATTCAGAAAATTTATGAGCCAGGTGCGCGATCTGGGGATTGACCAGAAAGTTTGTTTGCTGGTCGGCGTCGGTCCGCTGCGCTCAGAACGCGCTGCGGAATATATGCGTACCAAAGTTCCGGGGGTGGTCATCCCCGATGAAATTGTGGACCGCCTGCGCCAAGCACCTTCAGAAAAGAAACAGGAAGTTGGAAAACAAATCTGTGTGGAAATCATCCAGCAGGTCAGGGAAATTGAAGGGGTTGCCGGCATTCACGTGATGGCCTACCGCCAGGAAGAGCTGGTAGCCGAGATCATCGAAGAAGCCGGTTTGCTCCCCCGCCCCCGCCAGCCCAAAGCTCCCGAACCTGATCCTTTCCAGCAAAAAAGGAAGTGGAAGCGGGATGCACAGGGTTAGCCCCCGGCGGACATCACGACCAGACTTAAGAAACCTGGATTTATCTATCAGGAGTTTGCTTCATGGAAACCATTGTCAGCTCTCCCACGCAAACCGTGATTATCGGACAAGACCGTCCCTTCACTATCATCGGGGAGCGCATTAATCCCACCGGCCGGAAGAAATTAGCCGCCGAGATGGCAGCAGGTGATTATTCCCGGGTAAAAGAAGACGCCCTGGCTCAGGTCGCTGCCGGAGCCCATCTGCTGGACGTCAATGCTGGCATCCCTTTAGCCGATGAGCCCGCCATCCTCGAAGAGATCATCCAGTTGATCCAGAGCCTGACCGATGTCCCCTTGTGTATTGATTCCTCCATCGTCGAAGCGCTCAAGCGGGGATTGGAAGCCTATCAGGGAAAAGCCTTGGTTAATTCCGTGACCGGGGAGGAGGAAAGTCTGGAATCCGTCCTTCCCCTGATCAAGAAGCACAACGCAGCCGTGATCGGAATCTCGAATGATGAAACAGGGATCTCTGACGATCCCGAGGAACGCCTTCAGGTCGCAAAGAAAATCGTCCACCGCGCCCAGGATCACGGCATCCCCCCCGAGGACGTCATCATCGATCCCCTGGTGATGCCTGTAGGAGCCAGGCAGTATGCCGGACGCCAAGTTTTTTCCATCATCCAAAAAATCCAGGAAGAGCTGGGCTGTAACACAGTGTGCGGTGCCAGCAACATTTCCTTCGGTCTTCCCAATCGAGATTCCCTCAATGCCGCCTTCCTCCCTATGCTGATCACGGCCGGGATGACCTGCGCCATCACCAACCCGCTGGAACCCGAGATCAAAGAAAGCATCCTGGCTGCCGATGCCTTGCTCGGCAATGATCCCAACTGCGCCCGGTGGATTAAGCACAACACCACCGGCTCGCAGAGGAGAAGACGGCGGGGGAGAAAACGATCAAGGGATAGATCATCATGACCGCGGGTTTGATCATCTGCGGAGCCCTGGCCAGGGAGGTCCGAGACCTGGTCCAGAAGAACAACTGGGGCGCGGAGCTGATCGGGGTGCCGGCAGTGGACCATATGTTCCCCGAGCGCATTGCTCCCCATGTAAAAGAACGCATCCAGCAGCACAAAGACCGCTACCAGCGGTTGATCGTCGTTTACGGGGACTGCGGAACCAAAGGAGCCCTGGATGAAATGCTCAGGGAATACCCTGAGGTTGAACAGCTGACCGGTCCGCACTGTTACGAATTCTACGGTGGCGAAAAATTTCAGGAATGGATGGAAGAAGAACCGGGCTCCTATTTCCTGACCGATTTTATGGTTCGCACCTTTGAAGGTTTGATCAAGAAAAGCATGGGGCTGGATCGATTTCCCGATTTGAAAAAAGACTACTTTCGGAACTACCGCCGGGTGGTTTTCCTCACCCAGACCAACAAGACCGAATACCGGCAGCGGGCGGAAGAGATCGCTGAGTACCTGGGACTTCCCCTGACCGTTAAACCCACCGGTTACGGGAAATTAGAAACCCGACTGCGAAAACTGCTCAACGATGACGTTCAGGAAGGGTAACAAGTTAGGAAACAAATGTGACACTTGTCACGGTGCAAAGTCGGGAAACCCTCCTTATAATAGGTTAGTAATCAGATTCAGGATTTTCTGGAAATATTCCGGTAACAATATGCAAGAAAATACCTGTCTAGTCAATTAATTGACAAGTTTTATCAAGTCTGATATATTTCAAATATACTAAGAGACCCTATGGCAATCCAAATGGACAGTTTTATTAGTATAAAAATGCATCTCCAAAGTCACTTGATCTCGGATTATTCTGGGGCTGAAAGGCCTACACCGTCCGGAAATTGACAACCCGACCGACTCGCGTTTATCATAATACTTGACGCGAGGTTTGTATCATCCTGTAATAATTGTTACAAGATAACCACATTGAGTCCAAGGAGGTGAATGCCCAGATAAACTAAACCAACATCCATCCCCACTAACAACAGAATACATATTTGAAAAATCTTTCCTAAGGAGGATTTACATATGCATTCCAAAAGATCGAAACTTTTCCTTTTCGTAGCAGTTCTGATCGCGCTTTCACTGGTGCTTTCAGCCTGCCAACCCCAGGCGGAAGAACCTGTGGAAGAACCAGCTGAAGAAGAAGTAGTGGAAGAACCAGCTGAAGAAGAAGTAGTGGAAGAACCAGCTGAAGAAGAGGAAATGGCTGAAGAAGAAATGGAAGAAGAGATCTTCAAAGTCGGATTCTTAGGTCCCTTCAGTGGACCCAGCGCACAAACTGGCAAACAGTTCAAGGGCGGCGCAACCATCGCCCTCGAATCCGTCGACTACAAGATTGGCCACTACACCATCGAACCGGTGTGGATTGACTCCCAATCGGATCCTGCCAAAGCCTCCCAGGCTTACGAACAGGCCGTGGTCCAGGACGGCATTCAGGCTGGCGCCCTCAACTGGCACAGCTCCGTAGCCGTGGCCGTGATGGAAGTCACCGCCAAGCACCAGATCCCGCACATTTTCGGTTTTGGCGCTACTGAGAAGGTCAATGAGACTTTCGAATCTGATCCCGAAAAATACGGATACTGGTCCACCAAGGGTTGGCCAACTCCGGCGAAACTCGGAAACAAATACGTGGATGCCCTTGAATACTATATTGACCAGGGCATTTACTCCCCCGAAGAAAAGACCGTGGCTATCTACGGTGAGGACTCTGACTGGGGCCGCAGCTTCGCTGCCGGTTTGATTGAGCTCTTCGAAGAAGCAGGTTGGGAAATCATTTCGGAAGAATATTTCCCTCTGGAGCAGACAGAATATACCTCCTACCTGAACACAGTCAAGGACCTGGATCCTGCGGTTCTGGCCGGCACCAGCACTTCTCCCCCTCAGATCACATCTCTGATCAAACAGGCTGACGAAATTGGACTGGAAAGCCTGATCATCGCTGACGGTCTGGGTTGGGTAGATTTCTGCGGCCTGACCGGTTCCTCTGCGGACCTGGTCATGGACCAGATCGCTGGTTGGTCTGGAGACGATGGTTTTGCTTTTGCGGAAGAATTTGAATCCCGCTACAACCTCGCCCCCAGCACCTCTTCTGCCGGTCTCTCCCACGACGGCACCCTGATGTTCCTCCAGATCGCCCAGGCAGTTTACGATGAGCACGGCGAACTGTCCAGTGAGCTAATCCAGGACTTCGTCGAGACCAAGGTCTGGACCGGAGAATGGACCTTGACTGACGGCATCGTGATGGTCGAGTACAAGTACACTGAAGAAACCACACCAGACCCGGTTGTCGGACCTGGTTACTACACCTTCCCCGTCCTGCAGTACTCCTATGAAAATGGGAAATGCTTAGGGAAACCGATTTATCCGGTTGAGGGTGCAGTTCAAGATCTGCAGTTACCCTAGTCACCAATTGACCCCTTAGTTTACTTATGGGGTGGCGGGAGCATGAACCCCGCCACCCCATTTTTTAGAGAGGTTCAACGTATGATACTTGACACGAAAGAGGTCACAAAAAGATTTGGTGGGTTGACAGCTGTTAATCAAGTCTCGATGCAGGTTGAAGAAGGCCAGATCTACGGTTTAATCGGTCCCAATGGGGCGGGGAAAACCACTTTTCTCAACTCCATCGCAGGAAAATTCCCCCCCACAAATGGCAAGGTTTATTTCAGGGGCAAGGAAACCACAGGGAATTCCGCGGATGTCATGTGCAAGAAAGGTCTGGCCCGCACCTTCCAGATTCCGAGGCCTTTTCCCAAGCTTACCGTTTTAGAAAACGTCAAAGTTGGCGCTGTATTTGGTCCCAACGGTCCCAGAAGAAAATCTGCTGAACAGCGCGCCCGGGAAGCCCTGGATTTCGTCGATTTCACCCTGCCTATCGATACCCCCGCCCAACAATTAAACGCAGTGCAGTTAAAAAGGATTGACCTGGCCAGAGCCCTGGCTTGTGAACCCAAGCTGCTGTTGTTGGACGAATTAGCTTCCGGGCTTACCCCCGGCGAACTGGATTCCATTATGGAGCTAATCCTGGAAATCCGCGATAACGGGGTGACCATTATCGCTATCGAACACATTATGCGGGTGATCAAAGGCATCTGTGATGAAGTCATGGTTATTAATTACGGAACGACCATCGCTGAAGGAACGCCTGATGAAGTCTTGAATAACCCCGTAGTAATTGAAGCCTACCTAGGTGAAGAGGAGGTCCCCAATGCTCGAAATTAAGAACCTGGATTCCGGGTACGAATTTTTACAGGTTTTATGGGGAGTTTCCTTGTACGTTGATGATGGTGAATTCGTAGCCCTCATCGGCCCCAACGGGGCTGGAAAGTCCACCACCTTGAGGACCATCGCCGGGTTGATCGAATCCAAAGGTGGAGAAATCATTTTTAATGGCAAATCCATCACCAAGAAATCCGCCCACATCATCAGCCGGATGGGCATCAGTTATGTTTCTGAAGCCCTCAACCTGTTCACCGATATGTCTGTGCGGGAAAACCTGCTGCTGGGCGCTTATGCGGTTAAAGAGCGGGGAGTTCAACTAGAAACCCTGGATTATATTTTTGAACTTTTCCCCCGCCTGCAAGAAAGAAGGGATCAATTAGCGGGAACCATGAGTGGCGGGGAACGGAAAATGTTGGCCATCGCTCGAGGGATGATGTCAAACCCCACCCTGATGCTGGTTGACGAACCATCCCTCGGTCTGCAGCCCAATCTAACCTACGACGTTTTTGATGCTCTTTTGCAGTTACGCGATCAGGGAGTGACCATCCTCCTGGTTGAGCAGAACGTCAACGCCACCCTGGATATCACCGACCGTGCGTATATCCTGGAGCAGGGAAAAATTGTCATGGAGGGGCCGAGCAAAGAAGTGAAATCTGATGAACACGTCCGGAATGCTTACCTGGGCATCTAGATCCCCGACAACAGATAATTTATTGTTTTTCCTTGCTCAATAAAAGGAGAAAAACCTATGGCCAAAGAACAATTAACGGCACCGAAGACACAGGAAAATCTCAAGATCTGGATCATGGACAATCTTCCCCTTGTCATTGTGGCCGTTTTTTCCTTAATTTTATTTATCTTAGTTTACCTCAGAGGCGGCCCGCCGCAAATTTTTAACATCCTGGTTACCGGAGCCATGTGGGCTCTGCTGGCAACCGGCCTGGCCCTGGTCTTCGGCGTGATGAACATCCCCCATTTCGCCCACGGGGAATCGTTCATGATCGGGGCATTTGTCGGTTATTTTGTCTTCAACCCTCTCAATCAATATCTTTACGATAACCCCAACAGCCTCTTGCAAGTCGTTGCGCCGATCCTGGCGATCCTGGCCGCCGGCGTGGTGGGTGCTTTAATGGGTATCTTAATCGAAAAGATGATCTTTGCCCCGCTGCGGCACAGGACGAAAAAGGGTTGGGTTATGAACGCCTTCCTGCTCACCGTAGGGATCAGCTTTGTGCTCACCAACGGTACCAACCTCGTCCTCGGGCCTAACTTCCGGGGCATCCCCCGCTTCTATGATGTCGATGCGCTGCAGCTCTGGGGTGCTTACATCGCTGTGGACCGCATTATGGCCGCCGGAATAGCCATTGTGACCATTTCCTTATTATGGTTTTTCCTGCAGCGGACGAAAACCGGACGCGCCATACGCGCTGTCTCCCAGGATGAAACAGGCGCCCAATTAGTAGGCATTGACCTCGATTTCATTCAGACCCTGACCTTTTCGCTGGCTACTGCCATGGCAGCAATATCAGGGGCCTCCCTGCTGTTCATGTTCCAGGCCTATCCTACAGTAGGCGTGACTCCCCTCTATTTTTCCTGGTACGTGGTCATGCTGGCAGGTTTGGGCAATGTTGCCGGAGCGATTGTGGGAGGCTTTATCGTTGCCCTGCTGCAGTCCAGCACGCAGATGTTTATCGGATTATCCTGGCAGTCAGTTGTGCCCACCGTGGTCATGATCCTGGTGCTGGTCATTGCTCCTTCTGGAATCTTTGGCAGTGAAGTCAAAGGTGTCCAGGAACAATAAACGGAGGAGACAAACAAAAGATGAACCTAAAAGAAAACTACCAAGAAGAAGACTTCACCCTCTGGCAAAGATTTGTCAGCTTTCTCAACCAAATCGGTTTTTCTCCCCTGGGTATGGGGCTGTTGATCATCATCGCCATCCTGCCTAATATTTATCCCTTTTCCCGGGAATATATTCTGCGCTGGATGATCATGGGCGCCTTCCTGGCAGCCCAATCCATAGCCTTCGATTTTACCGCAGGCTATATTAACATCGTCAACTTTGGGTTTGCCGCCCTGCTCGGGGTAGGAGCTTATACATCAGGGATTTTTGCTAATACCACCCCTTTCTTGTTAATTGCTCCTGGGCTTAGTCCCTGGCTGACCATCTGGTTAGGCGCTATCATGGCCGGACTGGTTGGTTTCCTGCTCGGGGTACTTACCCTCCGGCTGCGGGGTATTTTTGCCGCGGTCATGGCCTGGTTCGTGGGCATCGGCCTGATGGGTTTGGTCAACAACCTGACAGAACTGACCCGAGGGCCCCTGGGAATGAACCCTAGGAAATTCGTGGAAACACCCAACAACCTGCCCTATTTTTACATCATCCTGATCATGATGGTGGTGATTTACATCTTCCTGAAGCTGATCACGAAATCTAACATCGGCCTCGCCTTCCGGGCTATCGGAGAAAACCCCGATGCGGCTAAAGCCTCCGGAATTAACCCCACCAAATACCTGGTGTTCAACTTCACCCTGTCGGCATTCTTTGCCGGACTACTGGGTGGCTTTTATGCCCATTACTTCGGATCGCTGACCCCCTCGACCTTGATGCACACCTCAAAGACGGTAGAAATCCTGGCGATTGCTTATATCGGCGGTCGAGGAAGTTTATGGGGCGGCATCGCGGTCGCCTTCCCCTTCGTCTTTTTCATTGAATACCTGCGGTCAAATCTCACCAGCCTCCCGGGATTACACATGGTGATCTACGGCGTATTAATGATCTTGATCATGATCTACTATCCGGACGGTCTTTCAGGCGCGTACCACTGGGCTGCATCGAAAGTAAAAGGATTTTTCAAATCCAACAAGGAATAAGATAAAACCCGCTCCCCTGAATCAGGAATGATCCAGAGATCTTCCACATGGGTAAAATCACTGTTCCAACCGGGGAAGAATTTCCAGAGAAAGCAGCAGCTGTAATCATTGGCGGTGGCATTGCAGAAACAGCCACCGCCTTTTGGCTCTCCATGACGGAGCTCGCCGTGGAGCGTGTCGAGATCGATCGTCATTTTCCAGAAGTGCTCGACCTCCAGGAAATTGAACTTGCCCTCAACCCCCAGGGCTCTTTCTTCTATACCGATCAAGAAAGATCAAACCCTTCTCTCCGAGAAGCTGCCCAGGGGCATAAACAACCGTAATACCAACGGTTTTTATCATCCCAGCCACCGCGGACAGGAGAAAGAAATGCACAACGGCTATCTAGAACTGCTCTCAGATGCAGAAGTCAATCATCTCCATCAAACCAGTATGGAGATCCTCTCCCGGGTTGGCGTCCGCTTCCCTGTCCCAAAGGCACTGGACATATTTCGTAAACACGGTTATCCAGTCGATGGAGATCTGGTTTTCTTTCCAGAGGATCAAATCCTCAAAGCAATCAAACAGGTTCCCCGGAAGTTCACCCTGAGCTCCCGCAACCCGGACCATGACGTAACCATCGGGGGGAAAGAAGTCGTCCTGGCCCCCGGATATGGCGCCCCTTTCCTGATAGACCCTGATGCCGGCAAACGGGTGCCGACCCTGGAAGATTATCAGAACCTCACCCGCCTCGGCCAGCTGCTGCCCAACCAGGACCTGAGCGGTTACCTGCTGGTGGAGCCCCAGGACATCCCTGCAGAACACGCCCATCTCCACATGCTCAAAGCCGCCATCACCCTCGCTGACAAACCCTTTATCGGCAGCGCTGAAAACCGGACCGCGGCTGAAGACTCCATCCAGATAGCCCGGATCCTGTTTGGCGATCAGCTGACAAAACATGTCACCCTGGGAGTAATCAGCGCGTTGAGCCCCTTGAGCTACAGTCCTGATATGATCGAGGCCGTACTGGTTTATTCCCGGGCCAACCAGCCTTTGATCTTCGCTAATCTGGTGATGGCAGGATCAACCGGACCCATCACCCTGGCAGGGACTATCGCCCAGCAAAACGCGGAGCTGCTGGCCGGGATCACCCTCGCCCAGCTGGTTCAGCCCAGCCTCCCCGTGCTTTACGGCACGACATCGACTAACATTGATATGCGCACCGGCGCCCTGGTGCTGGGCAGCCCGGAGCTTGCCCAGGTGGTCACCGCTCATGCCCAGCTCGCCCGTTTCTATGATTTGCCGTCCCGGGCCGGCGGAGCCCTGACCGATGCCAGTATCGTCGACGCTCAAGCCGGTTATGAATCCATGTTCGGTTTGCTCACCGCAGTCAACAGCGGGATTGATTTCATCCTCCATGCTGGCGGGATCATGAGTTCTTACCTGGCGTTTTCTTATGAGAAATTCGTCATGGACGATGAACTCTGCGGGATGGTCCGTCATTATCAGCGGGGGTTTGAGGTCAGCCCCGATACCCTGGCGGTTTCCGTGATCAAGGAAGTTGGACCCGGAGGCTATTTCCTCAACCATCCCCACACTTTGCAGCGCTGCCGGACTGAATTCTGGCAGCCCGATCTTGCTGACCGCAGCGGGCTGGAATCCTGGTGGGCCGGCGAGAGGCTGGATACCACCGCCCGGGCCCGGAAACGCTGGCAGGAGCTGCTGGCATCGTACCAGCAGCCCGATCTGGACCCTGTGGTGCTCCGCCAACTGGAGGATTATGTGCAAAACCACTCCAATTAAGTCCCCTTTTTCTGCGATGAATATCCTGAAAGCGCATTACAAAGCTCTTGATCCCCCGCTTAGACTACCTTAACTGATATATTTGTAATATACTAGAAAAAGGAAATACTGAAACTATCATCTTTATTAAAAGAGGAGAAATCATGGCCAAAGATCTGACGACTGTAGTAACTTCAAAAAACGAAACTGTAGAAATCAACCGGAACAATTTCACTGTCATTATCGGAGAACGCATCAACCCTACCGGGCGGAAGGATCTGCTCAGGGAGCTCAAAGAGGGAAACTATGACATCGTTCGCAGCGATGCCCTCGCCCAGATAGAAGCAGGAGCGAAAATTATTGACGTCAACGCCGGCGTTCCCGGTGAAGATGAAGAACCCATCCTCAAGGACATGATGTACGCAGTGATGGAAGTGACCGACGCGCCTTTGTGCATTGACACTGCGGACAACACCGCCCTGGAAACCGCCCTTTCCATCTATGAAGGAAAGGCCCTGATCAATTCAGTCAATGGGGAAGAAGAGCGGTTGGAAAGTGTCCTTCCTCTGGTCAAGGAATATGACGCTTCCGTGATTGGCCTGTGCATGGACGATGATGGTATTCCAGCCACCCCTGATGACCGCCTCAAGGTGGCCGCCAAGATTATCGAACGGGCAGATCAATATGGTATTTCGGCAGATCGGATAATTATTGATCCTCTGGCCCTGACCATGGGTTCCGACCATAATGCAGGACGGATTTCCATTGAAACCATTGAAAAGGTTGTGGAGGAATTTGGGGTCAACGTCACCATGGGCTGCAGCAACATTTCCTTTGGAATGCCGGATCGTGCGGTGATCAATTCCAACTTTATCGCCATGTCCATCCTGGCTGGTATGACTGCGCCGATCACCAATCCCCTGGAAGAAGAGGTCGTCCTGGCTATCAAGGCTGCCGATCTGGTCATGGGGCGGGATGATTTCGGCATGAGTTGGATCAAGGCGTATCGAGCCCGCTCTAAGGACGAGTAAGGAAACCCCATGCCAAAAACGGATGCCGAAAAAGCCTATCAGGCCATCAAGAAAAAGATCGTCACCACAGAACTTGTCCCGGGATCGGTGATCGATGAAGCCCAGCTGATGAAGACGCTCAAATTTGGGCGCACCCCGATCCGGGAAGCTCTGAAGCGGCTGCAGGTGGAAGACCTGGTCGTGGTCAAGCCGCGGCGGGGAATATTCGTTTCTGAATTGGCCATCACGGATCTCGCCCAGATTTTCGAAGTCCGGGTGGAATTAGAATCTCTGGCTGCCCGCCTGGCAACAGCGCGGATTTCCCCGGAAAAACTGGACGAACTCAAGGAGCTGGTTGAAGATTACAAGCAAGCTCCCCCCAGTGATAAAAATAATTTGATCTTCCTGGATGGGAAATTTCACGCTCTGATCCGAAAGGCATCCCACAACCGGTTTTTGAGAACCAACCTGGAGCATTATTACAACCTTTCTTTGCGGATCTGGTATCTGGCACTCCCCCAGGCAGCCGCCGAGGATATTGATGTCGAGGCTCATGAAAAGATTTATCAAGCCATTGCCGATCAGGATCCAGATCTGGCCGCAGAGAGAATTGCCCAACATATCAAGGAGTTCCATAAAACGATTAAGGACTATCTGTAAGCTTATTATCACCCCCACCAATCATTTT
This sequence comes from Anaerolineales bacterium, assembly GCA_034520505.1. Taxonomy (GTDB): domain Bacteria; phylum Chloroflexota; class Anaerolineae; order Anaerolineales; family UBA11858; genus B10-G9. Next base: position 581,057 of record JAXHNK010000002.1, read on the forward strand.
GTTTAGCTCAGGAGGTAAGGAAACATGAGTGACATTTTGTCAGAAATCTCTAAACTGGTTATTGAAGGCGACTTCAGTTCCATCGCCGCCAAAACGGATGCGGCCCTGGAGGAAGGACACAGCGCCGAGGACTTGCTCAACAAAGGGCTTATGCCCGGCATGGACCACGTTGGAGTCGAGTTCAAAGCCGGAAATATGTTCGTCCCCGAAGTTCTGCGTTCGGCTAAAGCCATGCAGGAATCGATGAACATCGTCCGTCCGCTGCTGGTTGAGACCGGCGTCAAAACAACCGGGATGGTCATCCTGGGAACCGTGAAAGGCGACCTGCATGACATCGGCAAAAACCTGGTCGGGATGATGTGCGAAGGGGCTGGCTTTGAGGTCGTCGATCTCGGCAAAGACGTGGAGCCGGAGGGTTTTGTGGAAGCTGTCAAAGAACACAAACCCAACGTGCTCGGCATGTCAGCGCTTTTGACCACCACTATGCGCGCCATGGAACGCACCATTAAAGCCCTCGAGGAAGCTGGTGTTCGCGATACAGTCAAAATTATGATCGGCGGCGCCCCGGTCACCGAAGATTTTTCCCAAAAAATCGGCGCTGATGGTTATGCCGCTAACGCTGCTTCAGCCTCGGAAATGGCCAAGCGCTTCGTAGCCTAAGCCTGATCAAACTCAGAAAGGAGTAAAAGTATGAGAACAAATTACCGCGCAAACTCCGGAGTGCAGTTCCGGATGTTCTCGGATGACCAGCTGGAGGAACTGTTTAACGGTGCCCTTCATGTGCTGGAAAACATCGGCCTGGAAGTAAAACACGAACAAGCCCGAGAAATCCTCAAAGAAGCAGGAGCCTGGGTGGACGGCGATCTGGTAAGACTGCCCTCCTATATGGTGAAAGACGCTCTTTCCAAAGCCCCGCGCAGCTTCACCGTCTACGCCCGGGACGGCAATCCGGAGCACGACATTCACATCGGTCCCGGACGAGCTCATTTCGGACCTGGACCAACCTGCGTCAACTTCATCGATATAGAAACCATGGAACGCCGCCCCTATCAGCGCAGCGATGTCTCCACCGTAGCCAAAGTCGTCGATTCTCTGCCCAATATCGATTTCTGCGAATCGCTGGGCTCCGTGGATGATGTGCCTTATGATTTGAGCGCCCTCTATGAATTTGCTGATATGTTCCGCTACACAACCAAACCGATTGTGGCCTGGTCTTTTGATTATTACGACTCCAATGCCATCCACAGAATTGCGGTCGAGGAAGCCGGCGGACAGGAAGCGTTTGAGAGACGCCCCACTTACATTCACTATTGTGAACCCCTTTCTCCGCTGATCAGCACGACGGACTCGCTGAACAAATTGGTCTTTGCTGCCGAAAAACGGATTCCGCTGATCTTCACCCCCTGCCCCCTGGCGGGAGGCACAGCACCGGTTACCCCGGCAGGAATTATCATTCAGGCAGCCGCTGAATCCTGGATGGGCCTGACCATCGCTCAATTAATCCGACCCGGTCTGCCCTTCATCATGGGCGGCGTGTTATCCGTGATGGATATGAGCTCAATGATCCTCGCCTACGGGGCGCCTGAACTCTCGTTGATGATGGCCGGTCACACGGAACTAGCTCACTATGCCGGCTTACCCCTCTGGCAAACCGGGGGATGCACCGATTCCAAGACCTTCGATGAACAAGCGATCACCGAAGGATCCCTGTCAGTTTACTTCTCTGCCCTGACCGGCGGCGATCTCTGCCACGATGTTGGCTATACAGAGAGCGCTATGACTGGCTCTGTGTTCCAATTGACGGCGATGAACGAAGCCATCGGTTATGCCCGGCGGATCACCCGGGGCATTGAAGTCAACGAAGATACCCTGGCCGTGGATGTCATCAACCGGGTAGGACCCAACGGACACTACCTAAAAGATGAACATACCCGTAAATACTACAAGAGCGAGTACTGGCTTCCCAGCTTGACCGATCGCACTTCCTATGAAGATTGGAAAATGATGGGTGAGAAGTCATTCAAAGACCGCACTGTAGCCAAAGTTCAGGATATGCTGGCAAATTACGAACAGGTTCCCTTGAAACCCGAAACTGAAGAACTGATTGAACAAGTTCTCGCCGAGGGTGAAGAATGGGTCAAGCAGAAAGAAGACTAACGAGGAGAAGTGAATACAATGAGTGAAAAAATACTTGAAGAATTATCTACAGCTGTATTAGAAGGCGACAGCGCCAAAGCCGCTGCTCTCACCCAGCAGGGTCTGGATGAGGGACTTTCACCCCAAAAACTGCTCAACAACGGGTTGATCGTGGGAATGGACGAAGTCGGCGTACGTTTCAAACGAGGCGACATGTTCGTCCCCGAAGTCTTGATGTCCGCGGAATCCATGTCCGAGGGCATGAAACTGCTCCGCCAACTGCTGATCGACGACGGCACCAAGATGGCCGGTACGATCATCATGGGTACAGTAGAAGGAGACCTGCACGATATTGGTAAAAACCTGGTCAGCATGATGTGTGAAGGAGCCGGGTTTGAAATCGTCAATATCGGCTTTGACGCCGCTCCGGAAAAATTCATCGATGCCATCAAGGAGCACCAGCCCGATATCGTGGGTATGTCCGCTATGCTGACCACAACCATGCGCGCGATGGGTCATACCATCAAAGCCATTGAGGAAGCTGGTCTTCGTGAGCAGATTAAAGTCATGGTCGGCGGCGCACCGGTTGATCAGGAATTCGCGGAACGGATCGGAGCAGACGGCTATGGAGCCAACGCCCCCTCATCCGCTGATCTAGCCAAACAGCTGGTTGGCCTGAACTAACTTCGTCCTCCAGGAACTAAGCCCATGTCCCCGGCCGAGAAACTTCCCGTCAACTTTATCGCCTGCAGGATCTTTGAATCGATGATGGAAACCATCCTCCCCGAGGATCTGTTCCAGCACATCACTTATCTGGACTACGGTTTACACCGTGTTCCCGGTAACTTGACCTCCGAGGTTCAGAAGGCGATTGATCAGCTGGAAACTCCCAGCCTGATTGTGCTCGGCTATGGACTGTGCGGAAACGGCCTCAAAGGTATTCAATCCCGGCAGCATACCCTCCTGATTCCCAGGACGGACGACTGCATCGCTGTCCTGCTCGGTTCCTACCAGAGATATCTGGAAGAATTCGACCGCCAGCCCGGGACCTACTACCTCACCAAAGGCTGGTTAGAGGCAGGCAGTGATCCCCTGAAAGAATATCAAGAGGTCAAAGAAAAATACGGCGAAAAAGACGCCCGGTGGATCATGGACACCCAATACCAGCATTACCAAAGGCTGGTGCTGGTTGCCCATCAGACCAGCGAGCTGGAAGCTTACCGCCCTCAAGCCCGGCAGGTCGCAGATTACTGCCAGCGCTGGGGAATGGATTACCAGGAAATCCTGGGTTCAGATCGCTATGTTCAGCGGTTGGTGGAAACCGCCGCATCCCTGGACAGCGCGGACGAGGATTTTCTTGTCATCCCCCCGGGTGGTGAGATCCAACAGGAAATGTTCCTTCGCTGAGAGATGCTTTTTTCCTGGATACGATAATAGGAGATAAAATATGCAAGTTCATAAAACAAACTACCAAGTCAATAGAACCCCGACGTTTGAGGTTCTCACCGAAGAGGAAATCGAGGCCATTTACTTCTCGGCCCTGTCCGTCCTCTCTGAAACCGGCGTCCGGGTATACAACAAAGAAGGCTACGACCTGCTGGCCGCTCACGGGGCCAACGTCACAGATGTCACCGAGGACAGCGCGCTGGTCAAACTGCCCCCGGAAATGGTCGATATCGCCCTCTCCACCCTGCCCCGCAAGGTGGTTGTCTATGGTGCTGAACCATCGAAATATAAAATGGAACTTTACAAGAACCAGATTTATTTCGGCGCAGGTTCTGACACCCCTTTCACCATTGACCCCTATACTGGAGAACGGCGCCGGGCGAAATACAATGATGTCAAAAACTTCGCCCGCCTGGCCCAGGCGCTCCCCAACCTTGATTTCCACATGTCCCTGGGTATCGTTCAAGATACTGCGGTCGGAACCTACGACCGCTGGCAGTACCTGGCCATGCTGGAAGGCACCTCCAAACCGATCAACATCACCGCGGTGGACAAGGACGGGTTGAAAGATCAGCTGGAGATGGCTTACATCCGCATCGGTGGAGAGAAAGAATGGAAGAAAACCCCCATCTTCTCGCTGTACATCGAACCGGTATCTCCTTTAAGCCATTCCGTAGAAGTGATTGACAAGCTGCTCTTCTGTGCCGATCACCGCATTCCCTTTGTCTACACGCCCTGCCCCCTGGCTGGCGCTACTTCCCCTGCCACACTGGCAGGAACCGCGGTCCAGGCTTTGACAGAAAGCCTGCTGGGCATTGTGCTCAGTCAGCTGCGGAAACCGGGTGCACCGATGATCATAGGCGGCCTGATGTCTGCTATGGACATGCGCACGGCCGTGTACACCTATGGATCGCCGGAAATGGCCCTGTTGAGCGCGGCCTACACCCAGATCACCAAATGGCTGGGTGTGCCCATGTACGAAACTGCCGGCTGCTCCGACGCCAAAATGTACGATGAACAGGCTGCTATGGAAGCGACCATGAACATTGCGACCGCAGCCCTGGTTGGCGGCAATATGATCCACGATGTGGGTTATCTGGAGCAAGGTTTGACCAGCTCTACCGAGATGATGGTCGCCGCTGATGAAATCATCGATATGGTCAAGCGCATCCTGCAGGGTATCCCGGTTGATGACGACAGCCGAGCGCTTCATGTGATCGAAGAAGTGGGACCCGGTGGACATTACCTGGCCCACGATCACACCTTCGAACGCTTCAAATCAGGTATCTGGTCACCGAAGTTGATTGACCGCCAGAACTTTGAGGAATGGGAAGCATCCGGCGGCAAAACCCACCGCCAGCGGGTTCACGAACGGGTGGTAGAGATTCTTGAACAGGAAGAAGAACCGCTCCTGGATGAAAACATGTTCAAGGAACTCAAGCGGGTTTGTGAATTGGCCGATGAGAAATACAAGGATGAAGAATTAGACGTTGACATGTTTGTCTAAACCCCGCATCCCGTAGAAAACCAAGGGGCGTGATCGATAGTACAATAATGGTCACGCCCCTTCAGCATCAAGAGGTACGAAGTTGAACAAAAAAAACCGACCCCAGCCTCTGGTATTGGGCATTGATACTGGAGGAACTTATACGGACGGCGTTCTTCTGGAATACAACTCCCACAAAGTTATTGCCGCCCATAAGAGCCTGACCACCAAGCGGGATTTTTCCCTGGGCATCGAAAATGTGATCAAGGAAATCGAACTGGATAACCCAGCGGCTATCCAGATGGTTTCGATCTCAACCACTTTGGCAACGAATGCCATTGCCGAAGGGAAAGGTAAAAGGGTCGCCTTATTCTTGATCGGCTATGATCCCGAATTGATTGACTCTTTTGACCTGGGCGGCCAGTTTGCCACCCCCCATTTTTTTTATATCCCGGGCGGACATGACCTCCACGGCCAGGAACAGGAAGAACTGGACCTGCCTGGTTTATTGGACCAGGTCCATCAAATCAAAAACCAGGTGGATGCGATCGCTGTTTCCAGCTACTTCAGCCCCCGCAATCCTGAACACGAGATCCGGGCCCAAAAAGCAATCAGCAGCGTGTGTGAGCTGCCCATCGTGCTCGGGCATCAGCTTTCCACCGCCCTGGGATCCGTGGAAAGGGCGACCACAGCGGCATTAAACGCCTCCTTGTTAGCCGTACTGCAGGAATTTATCGTCGCGGTTCGGCGGGCCATGGAAAACCGGGGGATTGATGCCCCGCTGATGGTGGTCCGGGGTGACGGCACCTTGATGAACGATGAGTTCGCTGCCCGCACCCCGGTGGAAACCATCCATTCTGGTCCTGCTGCCAGCGCCATCGGTGGAAAATTCCTCTCCCGCCTCGACCACGCTCTGGTTCTGGATGTAGGAGGAACGACTACCGATTTAGCCCTGGTGCTGGACGGAAAAGTAACCATCAGTGAAACCGGAGCGTCAGTCTCCGGCTACAAAACCTCGGTGAAAGCCGCGAACCTGCTGTCCATCGGGCTGGGCGGCGACAGCAACATCACCCTCAGCCGGACCAACGACGTGATCATCGGCCCGCAGCGGGTGGTCCCCCTGGCTTTTCTCGCTCACCAACACCACAACGTCAGAGACCGGCTGAAAGCGCTTTCCCAGCGAACCTGGCCGGCACCCTCTCCGCGGGAACTGGAATACTGGTTCCTGCAGCGCGAGCAGGTGGACGCCGAATCCTTCACCTCCCGGGAGCAGGAAGTCATCCAGATCCTGTCCAACGGGCCTAAACCAGCTGCAGCAGTGATCAAAAAACTCGGCCTGCTTGATCAGAGTCAGGTCAATATCAGCAACCTGTGGAGGGAGGAGGTGATCGGCAAATCCGCTTTCACCCCCACGGATTTACTGCACATTGACGGTCGGCACACGCCCTGGGATAGAGAAGCCTCCCAGGCAGCCCTGACCGTTTTCAGCAATTATTTGTCCTGGGATCAAGAGGATTTCAGCAAGTTCCTGTGGTCGAAAATGACCGAAAAAATCGTCAAAGCCGTGGTCCATTTTCTCACCAACAAGGAAATCCCTGACGCCCAGGACCCCAAATTTGCCCTGGCTAACTGGTTTTTAGAAAACAGCATTCAACCGGAACACGAGCATCTCTCCACCCGGATCACCCTTAACTATCCCATCATCGGGATCGGCGCTCCAGCAAAAGAGATGCTTCAAGAAACCGCCCGGGTGTTAAACACCGAATTAATCCTCCCTGATCATTATCAGGTAGCCAACGCCGCCGGGGCTGTAGCCGGCAGTGTGATGATCACTGAAGAAATCCTCATTTACCCCCACCTTTCCGCCGGCAATGTCGATGTCATCGGTTATTACCTGCAAGCCCGCGATCAACGGGAGGAAGTAGAGGAATTAGAAGAAGCCCTGGCCAGGGCAAAAAAAACGGTCAGGGAAAGCGCAAAAAGTGCCGCTCTCCGCTCGGGAGCTGATAACCCGGAAGTCATCCTGGAAGTCATCCAGGACGGCATGGACAGTTACCGTGTACAAGCCACAGCAGTGGGTAAACCGCGCCTGGAATCATAGGAGTATCTGATGAAATTACAACGTGTTGATACTGAACAAGCTTACCAGATCCTCTGGGAGAAAATTACCTCCCTGGAACTAGCGCCCGGAGAACCGCTGGATATCAGCGAACTTTCCAGCGAGCTTGACCTGGCCCAGGCTTCCATCAAGGAAGCCCTGCGGATTCTGATCCATGAACATCTCGTGGATGCCCCTCCCCGGAAACTATTCGTCACTGAACTTCATTTTTCTGATCTGGAAAAAATCAGCACCATTCGCTTGAATTTAGAAACCCTGGCGGCCCAGCAGGCAGCCCGCCACGCCACCCCCGATGATCTGATCATCCTGGAATCGCTCTGTAAAGAAGAAACCGGAGATACCAGAGAACTTTTTGAGTTGGATCAGAAATTTCACCGGGCGATTGCTCAGGCGGCCCACAATCAGTACCTGGCTGATACCCTGAAGCATTTTTACGGACTGTCCAAAAGGTTGTGGTTCCTGGCCCTGCCCTATCTTGATTTTCTGCCCAGTGCGGTAAAATCCCATATCCACCTGGTGGATGCCATTGAGTCCCAGAACGAGCCTTTGGCAATGGATATTATGGGGACCCATATTGAAGAGTTTTACCAGAAGATTGCCGGGATTATCCAGGAACAGCGGCTGCTCGAGGAATGAACTCCAATACCGGGTACCCCATCCCGCACGACCCACCCATTTTATCCGTTTCCTGAAAAAAGCAAGGAGAGATCAATGCCAGAAGTAACTGTGATTTATGGATCAGAAACCAAAGTGGTCCCAGCAGAAGAAAACGCCTTGATCGGCGATGTGGTCGCTGAAACCGGATTGCCCCTGGAGCAGCCGTGTGCAGGAAGAGGAACCTGCGGCAAGTGTAAGGTGCTGGTCGAAAAAGGCGCTGCCCCCCCGGACGATATTGAACGAAAAAACTTGAGCCCCGGCGAAATCGCCCTTAACAACCGGCTGGCCTGCCGGGCGCGGGTGCAGGGCGACACCCGGATCGTGCTGTCCCCGATCGTGGTGTATTCCAATAAAATATTCAAAGGCAGTTCCCGCTACAAAAGGGAACGGGATGTGCCTCTGGGCTTGGCCGTTGACCTCGGCACAACGACCGTTGCCGCCTTCCTCACCATGCTTGACGATGGAGAAGTCGCCGCCGGTGGCGGGGGCTTAAACCAGCAAACGGTGTATGGGTCCGATGTGATCTCCCGTCTGGCGGCAGCCCTTGACGATCCAGAAAACGCCCGCCGGATGCACCGCCTGGCGCTGGCTTCGATCAATCAGGCCGCGGATTCGTTGAACCTCTCTTCCCGCATCTGGGAACGAATCCAGCGGGTGACCATCGTGGGTAACGTAGCTATGCATCACCTGCTGGCGGAACTGCCCCTAGAGAATCTGGCATACATACCTTTTCAGCCCCATTCTTCCCGGGCGATCAAAGATGCCTCGGCCTTGATGGAAGGGATTTTCCCGGACCGCGTTGAAGTATCACTACCACCCCTGATCGGCGGTTTTGTGGGTTCTGACGCCCTGGCCTGTCTGGCCTATTTTGGCTTTGATGATCCCCCCGGTCCGATGGCAGCCATTGACCTGGGTACCAACGGGGAAGTGATGGTCACCGACGGAGAACGGATCCTGACCGCTTCCACAGCAGCAGGGCCAGCTTTTGAAGGTGTGAACATTTCCTGCGGATCACGCGCTGTTGATGGAGCCATTGTCAAAGTAAACCTGGATCACGGGGAAATCCAGCTTAAAACCATCTCCGACGCCGATCCAGTGGGACTGACCGGTTCCGGGCTGTTGTCGGCCATCGCGGAATTCCGCCGGGCGGAAATGATCGAAGAGAGCGGACGGATCAACCCCGATTGTGTCCCCCACCAGGAGAAAATCGTGACTCCGGAAAAAAACCAGGATCAACCATCTTCCCTCCAGGGTGTCCTTCCAGAAGCCTGTGAAGAATACGCAGAAAAGATCAGCATGGACGATCGCGGAAGCCGGAGGATCCAACTAACCCCTAACGCGGATCTCTACCTCACCCAGCTGGACATCAGGGAGCTGCAAAAAGCCAAAGGTGCTATCCGGGCAGCGGTGGATGTGCTGATGTCCCAGTTAGATCTCGCTCCGGAAGACCTGGAGCGGGTGGTGCTGACCGGCTCGTTTGGCGGCCAGGTTGATATCGATGCAATCTTAGAGATCGGGATGATCCCTCCGGTGCGAAAAGAGGCTGTGGAAACGATCGCCAATGGTGCCGGGTTCGGGGCAGCCATGTTCCTTACTGATGAAGGATTTGCCCTGGGTCAGAAACTGGCAGATCAAGCGGTTCAGGTCGACCTGGACACAGATCCCAGCTTCCATCATTTCTATATCGAAGGCATGAAACTCGCCCCCTAGGAAAAGGTAAACATACGTGAAAAAAAATCCTGAACCTCTTTCTGAGCGCCTGGTGGGCATCCTTATGGTGATAGCTGCCACCCTGTGCTGGTCCACTTCGGGGATCTTTATCAACCTCATCACCCGGAGCAGCGGTATTTCCGCGGAAGGACTGGCCTTCTGGAGAGACCTGACCACCTCTCTCCTGCTTTTGTTAGGAATCCTGCTCATCAACCCCGGATTGCTCCGAGTAAAACGTCAGGACATACCCTGGTTGGTGGGTATGGGTGCGATCAGCATCGGGGCCTTTCACATCATGTGGAATAAATCCGTGGTTATCCTCGGCGCTTCCCTGGCCACTGTGGTCCAATGCAACGCACCTGTCTTCGTGACCGTCATGGCCTGGTTTCTGTTTCAGGAAGTCATCACCACCCGGAAAATTATCGCCGTTGTGCTGGCAGCAGCTGGCACCGTCCTGGTTTCCGGGGTTAATTTCACCGGTGAGTGGAAAATAGCCCCCCTGGGTTTAATCATCGCCCTGGGATCTGCGATCACTTATGGAACCTTGAGTCTATTCGGAAAAAAGCTCAGCGGCGATTACAACTCCTGGACGATCATGTTTTACATTTTTAGCATCGGCACGGTCACCCTTTTCCTCTATCAGTTGGGACAACCTGCCCCCTGGCCGCAGGGATCCGGGGTTATCCCCTGGTTTATCGGGTTTGTGCTGATCTCCACAATTATCGGTTTTGGCCTTTACACCATGGCGCTCCGCAAACTTCCCGCCAGCGTCGCTTCCATCACCGCCACCACGGAAATTCTCTTCGCTTCCTTTATGGGTTATATTTTTTTGCAGGAGAGGATGGACGCTGTACAGGTCATAGGAGCCCTGTTAATTATCAGCGGAGTGATCCTGGTCACCCTGGCCAAAGAGAAGAAAACCACCAAGGAGACCCTCCATGGCTGAATTTGTACTGGGAATTGACACCGGGGGCACCTACACAGACGGAGTATTGCTGAATCAACCGACAAAAGAAGTTGTCAAGACTGCAAAAACTCTGACGACCAAACACGATCTGGCCGCAGGGATCCTCAAAGTGCTTGATGAACTGCTGCCGGATGACCCGGGGAAAGTCAAGCTGGTGGTAATTTCGACCACCCTGGCTACTAACGCCATTGCGGAAAAAAAGGGCCGGCCGGTCAGCCTTTTTCTGCTGGGCTACGACCGGGAACTGGTGGATCAATTTAACCTGGAAACCCAATTTGGGACCTCCAGCTTTCACTATTTCCAGGGCGGACATGATCTCTATGCCAACGAACAGGCTCCCTTAGACGAAAAAGGGATCATAGAGAGGGCTCAGAAGTTAGAAAATCAGGTTGATGCCTTTGCCATTTCTGGGTATTTCAGCCCCTTTAACGCCAGCCACGAAGAACGGGCGTTCCAGTTAGTGACCGATAACACCGCCCTTCCGGTCGTACTCGGCCACCAATTATCCACCCGGCTTGATTCCATCCAGCGGGCGACAACTGCCACCCTCAATGCCTCCCTGTTATCCATCTTGCAAGCCTTTATTCAGGCCATGCGGTCCTCCCTCCACGAACGCGCCATTCAGGCTCCACTGATGGTCGTCCGGGGGGACGGCGCCCTGGTCAGCGCGGAGACAGCACGGGACAGACCGGTAGAAACAGTCCATTCCGGTCCAGCCGCCAGCGCCCTGGGAGGAAAATTCCTGGCTGACCTGGACAAAGCCCTGGTGATCGATATGGGAGGAACCACAACCGATATCGCCTTGATCGACGAGGGTCAGGTCCGGATCCGGGAAGAAGGGACCACAGTGGGCAAGTACAACACCGCCGTCCGTGCCGCCCACATCCATTCCCTGGGACTTGGCGGAGATAGTTTGATACACTTCGACCTGGAAGATCAGCTGCTGATCGGGCCTGAGCGGGTGCAGCCCCTGTCTAAACTGGCCCAGGACCATCCCGCCGTCCTCAAAGATCTGGAACGGCTGGCCAACAGCCAACATCAACCGTTCAACCCCCAGCAAATAGAATACTGGTATCTGCAGAGAGAGCCCACCCGGTCGGTCAGCGATCCCCGGGCTGACCATGTCCTGGAAATGCTCCGGTTAGGACCCCGGTCCCTTCCCAAAATCCTGGAAGAGTTGGATGTCTTGCATCCCTTGCAGTTTGGCGGATCAGCTTTGCTGAAAGAAGAAATCATCGGGCGATCCTCCCTGACCCCGACCGATCTGCTGCACATCACCGGGGAGTTCGCCCCCTGGAATGCAGAAGCTGCCCGGCTGGCAGCCAGGTTGTGCGCTGGCTATTTACACCTTGATTTAGAAGAATTCATCCACCAGGTGATCCAGCATATGGTCAAGAAGATCGCCCGGGAAACAATCTCTTACCTGACCGGACAAACCCTCGAACCAGCGCCCTTTTTTGTCGAACCGGATGACCTCGGACTCTGGCTGTTTGAAGAAAATTACTCAAAAGATGATCCCTACCTGGGATCCCGAATTTCTCTGAAAATGCCCCTTGTGGGCATAGGAGCGCCAGCGGAAATTTTCCTGCCGCAAGTTGCAGAATTGCTGCACACAGAATATATATCCCCCCCGCACTTTCAAGTAGCCAACGCTATCGGGGCCGCCGCGGGCACCGGAACAATCCTGCAAGAAGCCTGGATAATCCCCCAATCCAGAAACCTGCGAACCGTGGGTTATTATGTGCAATCCGGAGCGGATCGGAAAAGGTTCCGCACCCTGCAAGATGCCCTGGAATTTGCGGAAGAAACTACCCGGAAACAAGCCCTGAAACAGGCTGAAGCTGTCGGAATTAACAACCCTGATATTAAAGTTCAAAGGCTTCCTGATGGAGCGGAAAGCTACCGCATCCGCGCCAGGGCCACCGGCAGCCTGGATCCAGGGTTAGAATCATAGTCAGGTTCTGACCAATCCGGATAAAAGTTCATCTTCATCAAACGTTTTCCCCCGACGTTCCAGGATTAGAACAAGGCCTCCATCCGGCTTAAAGCCCGACGGATGTTTTCCACCGAATTGGCATAGGCCAACCTTAAATATCCCTCACCATACTTCCCAAACGCCGATCCCGGCAGCAAAGCCACCCCGGCCTCTTCCAAGAACCAGTCGGCTGCCTCCCGGGAAGATTTTCCCAGCGCTTGAATATTGGGAAACACATAAAACGCCCCCTGCGGATTCTGGCAGTGGATACCCGGCAGCTGGTTCAACCCCTCGACGATCACGTCCCGCCGCTTTTGATATTCAGCGACCACGCGCTTTACCTGTTCCTGCGGTCCGGCAAGAGCCTCCGCGCCCGCATACTGGGTAAAGTGAGCTGTAGAGCCCACGGAATGGGTTAACAATAACCCCACCCGCTCGGCCAGTTTCCAGGGCATAATCCCAAATCCCAACCTCCAACCGGTCATGGCGTAGGTCTTGGAAAACCCATCCATGATCACCGTCCGCTCCGCCATCTCCGGTAGTGCCGCGATAGAATCAACCTTTTCTCCATCATAAACAATCCGGGCATAAATCTCATCCGATAAAACCCAGCTGTCGTTGGCAATCGCCCCCCGGGCAATATGTTCCAGGTCCGAACGGGGTATGATCCCTCCGGTAGGATTTCCCGGTGAATTGAGGATAATTAATTTCGTGCGCTCAGAAAGAAGACTGTCAAAAGCATCGAGGTCAAAGGAAAACCCTTTTTCTTCCACCAGGGGTACTGGCACCGGAGTTCCTCCAGCGATCTCAATCATTGCCTGATAGGTGGGAAACCCCGGGTTGGGATAAATGACTTCATCACCCGGTTCCACCAGGGCCAGGGTGGGAAAGAAAAGATTGGGCTTGGCTCCCGGGCTGACTACCACCTGTTCGGGATGAAAGGTCAACCCCCGCCTCCGTCCAGCGTCTTTGGCAATTATTTCCCGCAGGGTTTTCATCCCAGCCGGCGGGGTATAACGGGTGTGCCCATCCCGGATGGCCTGAATTCCGGCCCGGCTGATGTTTCCAAAAGTTTCAAAATCCGGCTGCCCAATCTCTAGATGGATAATTTCTCTGCCGGAAGCTTCCAGCTCTTCGGCTTTGGCCAGAACCTGATAGGCCCCTTCTGGTTTTAAAAGTTGAACACGCTGGGTAAATTTCATTCAATTTCCTTTTCTGCCTGCTGGAGCAGATCTGCAATTTGTTGTCTGGCCCCTTTATTCAGGGGTTCCGCCCGGTGATTTTTAATAATCTTCCTGACCTTGGCGTTCAAGCGTTCACCCAGGGTCAGCTTCCCATCCTCAACCCACTGTTCCCGGATTTCCCGGCTGAGTAGTTCAGGATACCAGAAATCTCGGAATTTGTGTCTGGTATTTTCTGTGTTTAAAAAATGTCCTCCCGGACCTACTCGCTGCAGCTCGTCCAGCAGCAATGTTTCCTGATTTATTTCAATCCCCTGCATCAAATGCCTGGATAATTCAATCAGTTCATCACTGAGCACGATCATTTCATAGGATCCGGTTAAACCACTCTCCAGGTAACCCACATCGTGAACTAGATTGGCGCCGGATAATTGGGCCAGCACGATGGAAAGCATCCCTTCTGCTGCTGCCTGTTCATCCAGCACTTTAGCGTCGGAACAACCGGCATACCCCCAGGTGGGAATTCCATACCAGCGCCCGAGCTCAGCGACAGCGGCTTTGGTCAGCTGGAATTCAGGCGAGGCATAGCAAATCTGGGCAGCTTTCATATCCATATGGTGAACTCCCGCCCCAAAAACAAATGGGGCTCCGGGTTTCCGCAGTTGATGAACGACCAGGGCACTGAGGATCTCCGCCAGCGACATGACCAACCCTGCGGCCATGGTTATCGGGGCTGTTCCTCCCATCAGGGGCCCTGGCGAATGGACTACCGGCAGTTCATGTTCCGCCATCAGCAGCAGTTTATCGATCGCTGTCTCACTTTGCTGGAGCGGGGAGCTGGGCTCGGAATAAAGCAGGATATGCTGCCCCTCACGGAGGGCCTGATAACCACCAGCCACAGCCGCTGCCATATCAATCGCCCGCTGACAGCTGGCCTGATCATCCGTCACAAAAACCAGCGGTTTGGTGGTATGTTCCAACATCAGGGCCATCTGCACATCATAAGTCAATCCTGGATCGACGTCAGCCGGCAGCCCGATCGACATCACAAAATCAATGTTAGGCAAAGCATCACAAAGCCGGTAACCTTCAATAAGATCATCTTTTTTGAATTTACGATGTTCGCCGGTCACGGGGTCCAGCAGGTTCAAACAATCTGACCCGGTGCCAAAATTGACCCGGGTTCCCTCCAGGTGCACGGCCGGCTGCCCCTCCCGATCGCACATGATGATCCGGGAAGGCACACCGTCCAGTGCCTCTTCTACCAACCGGGCAGGAAACTTAACCAGATCGCTGTCGGAAATAAAAGCACCTGCTCCGCTGAGCATCTCCAGCGCTTCTGGATGATGAAACCTGATTCCAGTCCGGCGCAGTAATTCCAGAGCTCCCTGATGAAGCTCCTGGAGTTGGGACTCGGTTAACAAGGCAAACTGCGGTGATAAAAAGGCCGAAGTATTTACTGGATACATCTTGGATAACACTCCTCAGCTAAATCAGGGTATTAAGTAAAACCGTGAACTACCGATTCCTCAAGGATCACTCTCCCAGGGCTTGATCCAGATCGCGGATGATATCCCGGTGATCCTCTAAACCCACCGACAGGCGAATAAGCCCGTCAGCGATACCAGCCTGCTCTCTTTCCTCCGGGGAAAGGTGCTCATGGGTGATAGTCGGAGGATGCATACAAATTGTCCGGCTGGTGCCAAAAGTAACCGCATGGGTGATCAGCTGGAAACGATCGATCACCCGGCCGGCACCCGCCTTACCTCCAGGGACGACAAAAGAAAGCATTCCTCCGCCAGCCTTCATCTGCCGCCGGGCAAGCTCATGCTGGGGATGACTCGCTAATCCCGGATAATTAACCTGCTCCACCCCAGGATGTACCTCCAGGAATTCCGCTGCCTGCTGCGCATTTGTGCTGTGGCGCTCCATGCGCAGAGAAAGGGTTTCCACAAACTGCAAGGTCAGCCAGGCTTCAAAAGGCTGCAGCACCGAACCCACAAACTCCGTGGTGTTCCAGCGGACATCTTCTACCAGAGGCTCCGGACCTACCACAGCACCCCCCAACACGGTGGCATTGCCGCATAAGAATTTCGTGATAGAAAGCAAAACCATATCCGCTCCGAGTTCAAGAGGAGACTGCAGAGCCGGAGTTACCATGGTGTTATCCACCAACAAGGGGACTCCTTTGGCATGCGCCACTTGCCCCACCGCAGTGATATCGGTGACAAACAAACAGGGATTGCTCGGAGTTTCCACCCAGACCAATCGGGTTCTTCCGTCTATTGCTGCGTCCCAGGAATCCGGATGGGAGGGATCATCCACAAATCGAAATTCAACCCCACAGCGCTCGGGAAAAATCGTCTGGGCCTGTTTATATCCCTCACCGAAAATGTTCAAACTGGTAACCACATTATCTCCCGGGCGGGTGAGGGTGAAAAGGAGATCAAATAAAGCCTGAGAACCCGATCCGGCACTCACACAGGCTTCTCCCCCTTCCAGGGCAGCTAACCTTTTTTCCAACACAGCAGTGGTAGGTGTGCTCGTACGGCCATAAACCGGATAAGGAATCTGATCAAACTGCTGATAAGGATAAGTCATGGAGGGAGTAATTGGAGGGACAAAAGATCGAAATTCCTCAACGCTATCCAGGGGATCAAATCCAGCGTGCAGGGATCGGGTGTTAAAACCCTGCTCACTACCGGGAGGAACAGAAGGTTGATATTCCGGATCATAAACCCACGGCTGACGCCTAAAGAACTGCTCTTTTCTTTCCATAAATCCCTTCCTTTTTCTGCTTCCCGAGGGGAAAAACCACCCACCTACCTAACTGAATCTTCCTGATCCACACGTTCTCGTTCCCGGGATACAATCTGGGCCAGCTCATCCCGGACAGATTCCGGAAGCGGTTGAGGATGGTGAGAACGGAGGATCTCATCTACCTGGTCAGCTGCCCTTTCTTCCATGGTAGTTCCCCCTTGCTCCACCCAATTCGCATATTGACGTTTGTCCGCCAGGGAAGAATAGAAGGGTTCCCGGAAATGGCGGTAAGTGTGATCGGATGCCAGATAATTCCCTGAAGGTCCCAACTCATCGATCAAATCCAGTGCCAGGGTTTCCTCGCTGATCTCCACCGGTCTGGTAGCTGCCCGGATGAAGCCAATCAGGTCATTAGTAATCGCCAGCAGCTGCAGCGAACCCTGCATCCCGGCATCCATAAAGCCGCAATCATGGATGATATTGGCCCCGTTGAGATGAGCGGAGAACAAACACAGGGCTGCCTCCGCCGCACACTGCTGATCCAGGAGCTTGGAATCCGTCGCTCCCCCCAAACCAAACACCGGGAGTTGATAATATTTTCCCATGGAAGCTGCCACTCCCTCCCCATCGGCCAGAACATAGTTGGCCACCATGGTTTGCAGGTTATAGGGCCCCCCGTTCCAACCCGGCACTGCCACCGGTGTGCCCTCTCGAACCAACTGGGCGAGGAGAATCCCCAGCAGGCTGCCGGCGTTCATCGCCGCCAGGCACCCGGCAGTGGTCGCCGGTGAATTTACTCCCGCAGCGTTGAGGGGAATGTACAGCAGAGGAAGACCTTTATCCGCCAGGTAAATGCACTTCTGCAGCGCTTCCTGGTTAGCCACCAGCCCGGATGTAACATTAATATAGCAGGTAGCGAAAGGCCGCTGCCGGAAAGCCTCAGCCCCTCCGGCAACAGCCTCACACATTTCAACCACAGCCTTAACCCCTTCAAACTCAGGGGTGACAAACACAATCGGTTTGGAGGTGTTGTTGAGCATCACTTCCATCTGCAGGCATTCATAAATCCGCTGATCGACATCCGAGGGGAGAAAAGCCGACATCACAAAATCGATCTGATCCAGGCCGTCCATCAACCTCACCGCCTGTCTGACATCATCCAAAACAGCTAACCGACGCTTACCACTATGATGGTCCAGCACATAGAGGCAGTCCGACCCTCCTCCGAAAAAAGTGTGCTCTCCCCAGGCATGAACCGCTGGGTTTCCAGCGCGGTCATAAAGGGTCAAACGGCGGGGCGCGGTGGATAAGGCCCATTCCACCAGATGCTCCGGAACCCGGACCCGTTCTCCCTGGACGCTTGCCCCCGCTCGTTCCAGGATCTCCCGGGCCTCTGGATGATGAACATCAATGCCCGTTCGCTCCATGATCTGCAAACTGGCGACATGAATCTGTTCGCACTTGCTGCTGTCAAGGCGGTTATAAGAAAGATTGTTCCTGCTGCTTCTATCCGATCTGGACATGAGCTGGCCTCCTTGAGATTAGGCTTAGTCACCCTGGTAATGGGAAAATATTTTGTTCCGGTATCATACATCTGTCCCCTGCCGATTCTTCCCCGGTCCGCCCCCGGATAAATATATATTACCATCATTATTATATATTTTCCTTGACATTTCATACAAACCGAGAGTAGAATAAAATTACTTCTAAGCGGCCATCTAGAAGAACAGACAAGTTTTTCCCTCTCAGATTGCAGAAAAGGATATCTGGTGCCCCCTTCTCTCCAGCATGACACCACCAAGGACAGGATCTATCAGAAACTCCGTCGGTCGATCATCCTCGGCGAATATCACCCCGGTCAAAAACTTCCCCTGGAAGAGCTGGCTGACAATTATCAGACCAGCGTTACCCCCGTTCGGGAAGCACTGCAAATGCTGGCCCAGGAAGACCTGGTAACCTCCAAGCCGCACAGCGGTTTTTCCGTCACCAGGGTCACCTTGAAGGAGTTAAAAGACTTACTTGAGCTGCGGGAAATTCTTGAGCTGGCAGCCGTTGAAAGAGCCGCCGCCCAGATCAGCGTAAAACAAATTGAAGAATTAAAAGTCGTTCACGGTGACATGCCTGAGTCAGATCAAGAAAGATACGAACGCTCAGTGATCGAAAACCGGAAATTTCACACCCTGATCGCCCAGGCTTCAGGCAACCAGGAGCTGGCAGAAATGCTGGGAAAAGTTCATGACAAACTGGCCCGATTCTTTGTGTTCGTCCATTCGGCTAGCGGAGTCCAGGAAAGACACCAGCGGCTGATCTCCGCCCTCCGCACCCATCAAGTGGACCTGGCCCGGGAAACCATGCAGCAAGAAATCAAAGAAACCGAAGAAATCACACTCCAGCGGGTGATTGAAGAAGATGGGACCAGCTGGTATCTGGGTGCTCACAGCGAGCAGCCTGAAGAAAATCCAAGGAATTTATCATGAGTAATAAAGGGCGTTTCTGGCAGCCGCATTTGTCGATGATGAACCCTGAGAGACTCCAACAACTGCATCAAGATGCACTGGACATCCTCCAACAGGTCGGGGTCAACGTTCATCATCCCCCAATGCGAGATCTACTCGGTCAGTCCGGGGGCACGGTCAGCGGAGATAAACGGGTGCAGATCTCGGAAAACATGGTGTCGCAGGCTCTGGAAACCGTGCAGAAAGAGGTGATCATCCACAACCGCCTGGGGGATCCGGTGATGCCCCTCGGCCCGCACCAGATCTATTTCGGCACCGGCTCGGATTTAATTTACACTCACAACTCCCAGACAGGAAAACGGAGAAAATCCCTCCTGGAAGATGCAGGTCGTGCGGCGAAGTTGTCTGATGCCCTGGATGAAATTGATTTTGTAATGTCCTTTGCCTTGCCCAGTGACGTCCCCAACGAAGATGCTGAAACAGAACAATATTACGCTCTGTTGAAGAACACCATTAAACCCGTGATTATGACCAGTTTTTCCGGATTAGATACCTTGGAGCGGGTGCACGCTATGGCCTGCTTGACGGCGGGGGGTGAAGAAAAATTCCGGGAACGGCCCAATTACATCCTTTACGGCCAATTCGTTTCGCCCCTGGAACATGACCATCAAGCCCTGGAAAGATTGATCTTTTGTGCTGATCACCAGGTTCCTTTGATCTATGTACCCACGATCATGAGCGGAGCCAGCGGACCCCTGACCATGTATGGATCCCTGGCCCTGGCCTTAAGCGAAACCCTGGCTGGTTTAGTCATGCACCAGCTGCAAAACCCAGGAGCTCCCTTCATCACCGGATCCTGCATCAGCCCACTGGATATGAAGACCGGGCTTTACCCTTATGGATCCGCGGAATGGCGGATCAACGATCTGGTCATGGCGGAAATTTCCCGCTGGTACGGGATCCCGGTTTTCGGCACGGGTGGAGCCAGCGACAGCAAGCTGGTGGACGCCCAGGCTGGCGCAGAATATGCCGGCAGCTTATTAGCAGCTGCCCTGGCAGGGACAAATCTGATCCACGATGTCGGTTATCTAAACTCCGGACTCACCGGCAGCCTGGAAAGCATCCTGCTGGGTGCTGATCTCATCCGCTGGGTGAAAAGGTTTCGCAGCGGATTCGAGGTTTCCCCGGAAAGTCTGGCCTTGAACGTGATCGCCGAGGTCGGCCCAGCCGGAGAATTCCTCAGTCATGATCATACGTTTGATCACCTCCACGATCTAGTCTGGGAGCCGCTCAGCTTTGACCATCAGGATTATGACACCTGGCAGGACGACGGTGGAGATGACTATGCCCGCCGGGCTTTCGCTCAAGCGGAAAAGATCATCGAAAACCACCAGCCGCAGCCTATCAGCCCGGACCTTGATCACCAATTACAAAAACTTCGCAAAACCTGAGGGGAAAGTACCTGATGTACACCCTCTCTCCCGGAGATAACTCTCGCAAGCTATGTTACAATCAGACAAAGTCCTGAATTTATCCTTAAACTAAACAGATCGAATTACTTTTTTACTGGCTGCGGATCCATTCGAAACCCTGACAAAAAGTTCGACCGCGACTCAATGACCGATTCTGCAACTGAATCTTTGAGATCGCGGTATTATCGAGAATCTGCCAATGATAACCATCAGCCCCAAAAGGAGGTGCCCTGGAAAACCTACATTCTGACTGGTAACGACTGCAGAGAAACCCAACCAACAAATGAGTTGAAAATGCGTCTTACCAGAATAACAAGAAACATAAGTTAAGGAGGAGTTGCAAAATGGATTTTTTCACAAAAAATGATAAGGAAGAAAAGCATCCATATATTCCCGAACTGAAGGACCTCTACCGATCAAAGAAAATTTCCCGCCGGGAATTCTTGAGAAACGCCACCCTGCTGGGAATGTCAGCGGCAGCGGCCAGCACTTTTATCGCCGGCTGCCAGCAAGAAACACCAGAACCCACTATCGAAGACGTGGTTGAAGAACCCACGGCCGCCCCCAGCGGCGGACCTGTTCGCGGTGGGATCCTTAAGGTCGGCTCCCAGATCCAGAAGGTCACCCATCCAGCTCAATTTTCCTGGATCATGCCCACCAACATCATCCGCCAGGTGGCCGAGTATCTGACCTACACAGACGGTAAAAACATCACCCATCCTTACCTGCTGAAAAACTGGGAAGTTAGTGATGATCTCGAAACCTGGACGCTTAACCTCCGCCAGGGAATCATGCACAACAATGGCGACGAATTTGTCGCTGACGATGTGGTTTTCTCCATCAACCAGTGGCTGGATGATGATGTCGGTTCCTCCATCAAGGGTTTGATGAGCTATCTCAGCCCCGACGGAATCGAAAAAGTGGATGACTACACTGTCGTTCTCCACCTCAGCCGGGCGGAAATAGCCGTTCCGGAACACCTTTTCCATTATCCGTCACTGATCCTCAATCACCGCACCTTTGAAGGCGACTTCATCAAAGCCCCCCACGGGACTGGTCCCTACACGCTGGAAGAATACAGCGAGGGCGAATTTGCCCGGGTCACAGCCCGAGATGATTACTGGCAGACCGGGGCCGACGGCGAACCCCTGCCTTATCTGGACGGGATGGAATTCATCGACATGGGCGAGGAACTTTCCGCCTGGATTGCAGCTATTCAGGCCGGTGAGGTGGACTATCTCGACCTGGGCGACAGCAACCCGGTTGAAGCTTTCCAGGCCCTCAAGGACAACCCGGAAATCAACGTCCAGGGTGTGACCACCGGACAGACCCGGGTGCTGCGCATGCGCGTAGATATGGAGCCCTGGGATGATGAGAGAGTAAGGATGGCCCTCAAACTCTGCCAGAACCACGAAAAGATCCTCAACCTGGCGTATTTTGGTGAGGGTCTGGTGGGTGAGGACTTCCACGTTGCTCCTGTTCATCCAGAGTACTGCGACAAACCGGTTCCCCCTTATGATCCTGAAAAAGCCAAACAGCTGCTGGCCGATGCCGGTTACCCGGACGGCCTGGATGTCGAACTGGCCGTGGGCAGCGGTTGGCCCGATATCGTCTCCTACGGCGAAATCCTCAAAGAGGACGCTGCTGCGGGCGGCTTCAATATCTCCCTCAACACCATGCCCAACAGCCAGTACTGGGAGCAGTGGACAGAGGTTGCTTTAGGGGTCACGCCCTGGACTCACCGCCCTCTGGGCACCATGGTCCTCAACCTGGCCTATATCGCGGATGATGAAGGCAACCCTGCGGCCTGGAACGAAACCCGCTGGGTCGATGAAGAATTCACCGAGCTGCTTTTTGAAGCCAACGGCACGTTGGACGTTGAAGCCCGCCGGGAAATCTTCTGCGAATTAGAGCAGATCCAGTATGAACGCGGACCGGTAGGGATCCCCTTCTGGCGCAATGTGTGGTCTGTATCCCGGAAAAACCTCAAGAACGTCAAACCCCATCCTACCTACTACATGCTGTTTAATGAAGTGTATCTGGACAGCTAATCGGGCAGGATCCGGGTAAAGGCTTCAATTGATCACCAAACGTTGGGATTGGAAGTAAACAGCTTCCAATCCCAACTTGATAACAGTTCTTATCGTTTACCTGGATTTCATCCATACACCTTCTGCCGCTCCATCCAAGGGAGTGAACTATGGCCAAGTTTATCATCCGTCGGCTGCTGCTGATGTTGTTAACCATGCTGATCGTATCTGTCGCTGTTTTTTTGATCACCGAAGCAGCGCCGGGAAATGTTGCCCGCAATGTCCTTGGTGTCCATATCACCCCGGAGCAAGAGGCTTCCTTCCTCAACCAGCAGGGGCTTGACGAGCCTTTTTATAAACGTTATTTCAACTGGTTGATCGGAACAGATTGGCGGGCCAGCCGTAAAGTGAACCTCAAGGTTAAAAAAATCACCCGGGAGAATGCGTTTAGTGAATGGTGGGCAGTGGCTGAAAACGGCTCCTATGTGCGTTGGGAAATGGAAGGAGAAGACTTAATCGCCGAGTACCTTCACCCGGACGGGAGCCTGGAAGAGGTAGAAGAAAACTTCCGCTGGGAAGTTAAATCTCCCCCCTCGGAAATCGAAAGGTTATCTACCTACCGAACGAGTCTGAATGAAAACCAGCAGCTGTCCGCTGAGGATCGGGAAAAAATCCTCCATGAGCTGGACCGCATCCTGGAAATTCTCAGTCAAGACCAACCGCTGTCCTCCCTGGACTCCGCTCTGAAAGAACCGGAATCGAGATTAGCGGGGATGATCGATCAGCAGGCCCTCCGCCAGAAAAGCGTTTTGATTGATACTGCCAAAGACATCACCCGGAGAAACACCCTGATCCGGGCGGTCAACTCCTACCAACAAGCAGAAGCCTGGGAAGAAGAGCTGAACTCAGACACCCGCCAGTCACTGGTTCGTCTGTATAATAACGTGGGAGAGGAACTGAAAGAAAACCATCCCTCATTAGCCGGCCAATTTGCCCGGGCGGCTGAGCATCTCGAAGCCGAAGATCTATCCGCCGCTGAAAAAGAATTAGCAGAAGCTGTTTCTACGCTGGACCAATTATTGGGCCGCTCGGCCCTGTTCCTGGAAGAGCTCAAAAACGAACGTTATTCAGAAGCCGCAGACGTGCTGGAGACCTGGTCTGATCCCGATCAAGTCCCCCTGGACAGTTCCCAGTTAACCGTCTTTCCTGCCCTGGTCGAGGAAATCGGCAGCGGCTTTGATGACGATGTACCCCTCCTGAGCGAACCCCTGCTGGAAGCCGCTGAGCGGATGCGGGCCGGGGACACGGTCGAAGCCCGGGAACTTTTCGAACAATCCGCGGACAATTTCCGGCAGCTCACCTCCACCATCGCCCGGGGTGAGGCAGCCAGGGGAGCCCGGGCAGCCAGGAGCTTCTGGGGCGTCAATTCCCAGAACCTGGCCGTGCAGTGGGAAAAAGGGACCGGAAAGATTGTCTGGAGGCTGGTGATGGGTTCGGGCTGGATCGCCACCAGCGGGGGTCCGGTCGAATATATCCCCCTCCAGAAGGGCTTACTGCGGGGCGATCCGGGGTTAAGCCTGCGCACCGGTCGGCCGGTAGCTGATCTGCTATTTACCCGGCTGCGTAATTCATTGGTCCTGGCCGGGATCGCTTTTGTCCTGGTCATGCCGATCGCCCTCGTCCTGGGCTTAATCGCCGGGCTCAACGAAGGAAAACTCATTGACCGCGTCCTTTCCATCGGCGGAATGATGTTCTCAGTCACCCCGGAATTCGCCACCGGGATCTTCCTGATTCTGATTTTCGCCTTCTGGCTGGACTTGGTGCCGGGAGCCACAGTTTTTGGCGAGCAAGCCCCCTGGGAAAGGCCCGAAATGCTCATCCTGCCTGTCCTCACCCTCACCCTGATCGAACTGGGATACGTGCTGAGGATAACCCGCGCCAGCATGTCGGACGTGATGAAAGCGCCCTATATCCGGACTGCCTATCTGAAAGGATTACCCCAGCACCGGGTTGTAATGAAACATGCCATCCGCAACGCGTTGATGTCCCCCATCACAGTGATTATGCTCCATGTCAACTGGCTGCTGGGCGGCATCGTGGTGGTGGAAGTAATCTTTGGTTATCCCGGGCTGGGCAGCTACCTGCTGGATTCTGCCCTATTTAAAGATTTCAACGCTATTGAAGGAGGCGCGATGATCCTGGTAGCCGTGGCAGTTGGCACCCAGCTGATCGCTGATGTTATATACACTTTCCTCAATCCCCGGATTCGATACGATTGATTCCAATCCTGACCGATTTTGACCAGCCTGTGTTAGCAAGTTTAAGGTAAGGAGCTCTGATCATGACCGCAAGTAAAAAAGATACCTTAAAAAATGCAGTTAATCAGCCCTCCTGGCTGACCAAAATGTGGGAGCGCATATCGATTGTCTTCGAGTCCAAAGTTGCCCTGGTCGGCCTGATCATCGTCCTGTTCTGGGTGACTGTGGCTATCTTTGCCCCCCTGCTCACCCCCTACACGCCCACCGAACAGGATTACACTGCCCAGAATCAAGGCCCGTCCCGCGCTCATCCCCTGGGTACTGACAGCCTGGGGCGTGATATCTGGTCGCGTCTGATCTACGGCGCCAGGGTGGTGCTGGTGATGCTGCCCATCAGTGAGAGTTTCTGGCTTCCGCTGGGAACCGCCATCTGGGGAGTGCTTCTTGGCTTAATTGTTGGATCCACCCTGGGATTGATGGGAGGATATCTGGGGGGATGGATCGATGAGGTGGTCATGCGCATCCTGGATGCCATGATGGCTTTTCCGGTCATTCTGCTTTACATGATCATCATCGCTGCGGTGGGAGCCAGTGCGACCAACGTCGTCCTGGCCATTGCCATTGTCGGCATCCCGGGAATTGCCCGCCTGGTACGCAGCTTGACGCTGGACATCCGCACCCGGGATTACATCCGGGCTGCTGAAACCCGCGGAGAGAACCCCTGGTATATCATGTTCGTTGAAATCCTCCCCAACGCCCGGGGGCCCATCATCATTGACGCTATGCTCCGGGTTGGATATGCCATTTTTGCCATGGGAACCCTCGGGTTCCTGGGATTAGGCATGCCGCCGCCCTCACCGGACTGGGGAAGCATGGTCGCTAAAGGTCGGCAATTTATTCTTTCCGGAAGTCCCTGGGCCGCGCTCTGGCCTTCGCTGGCTATCGCCTCCCTGGTGGTCGGCCTTAACTTATTTGCCGATGGTCTCCGTGAAGAATCCCTGCGGTACCAATAAAGGAGATACCTGGTTATGTCCTCCGAACAAGTAAAGCATGCGCCCATCTTAAAAGTAAAGAACGCTGCGATCTCCTACGAAACCCGTTACGGAGATGTGGAGGCTGTTCGTGATGTTTCTTTTGACGTCAACCGGGCATCCACTTTCGGAGTGGTCGGTGAATCCGGCTGCGGAAAATCTACGGTCGCTTTCGGGATTGTTGATTTCCTGGGGGCAAACGGGAAAATTGTCGGCGGCAGCATCAAATTCCAAGGCCGGGAGCTGGTCGGACGCTCAGAAAGTGAACTGCGCAAACTGCGCGGCGACCAGATTTCCATGGTCTACCAGGACCCCATGCAGGCCCTCAACCCCTCGCTCACGCTGGGAACCCAACTAGCTGAAGTCCTCACCATCCACCGCGACATCTCCCGGGATGAAGCCTGGCAGCGGTCAATCGGCATGCTCCAGCGGGTGTATATGCCCGACGCGGCGAACGTCATGGATCGTTATCCACACCAGATCTCTGGAGGCCAACAACAGCGCGTGGTGATCGCCATGGCTCTGCTCAACAACCCCGCTTTGCTGATCATGGACGAACCCACTACGGCTCTGGATGTGACTGTTGAAGCCGTCGTCCTGGATCTGATCGAGGATCTAAAAAGGGATTTTGACACCGCTATTGTCTACATCACTCACGACCTGGGTGTGGTCGCCCGGGTGTGCAATGAGGTAGGCGTGATGTACGCCGGGGAAATGGTAGAGGTTGGTTCAGTAGAAAAGATCTTCGGCGATCCACTCCATCCCTACACCCAGGGTTTGATGCGCTGCGTGCCCAAGCTGGGTTCGACCAAGGAGAGCAGCACCCTTTATCCGATCAAAGGCCGCGTCCCGGCTCCAAAAGATCGGCCCCGGGCAGCATGCATCTTCGCACCCCGCTGTGATTATGCAGCCGAACGCTGCCGCCAGGAAAAACCCGAATTATTTGATTACCGACCCGGACATCAGTCCCGCTGTTTTTACTCTGATGATATTGACCCCTCCACCTGGGAGCCTCCTGCCGGTTTGGTATCCGAGTTAGCTCTCCCCGGCAACGGAAAGCAGACACCGGACCAACCCATCCTCAATATTGAAAACTTAAAAACTTATTACGACCAGGAATCCAGCTCTCTGCTCAGCCTGATTGGCATGGGAGAAAAACTTCATGTCAAGGCAGTTGACGATATCAGCCTCTCAATTCCCGAGGGCAAAACGCTCGGCGTGGTGGGAGAATCCGGCTGCGGCAAAAGCACCCTGGCAAAAACCATAGTAGGGCTGGAAACACCCCGGGGGGGAGAAGCAGAATTTCTGGGTTTTGACCTCTCCACCCCCGTTTCCGAGCGGGATGTCAACCTGATCAAAGAACTGCAGATGGTCTTCCAGAACCCAGATTCGACCATGAACCCTTCCTACACCGTTGGGCACCAAATCGGGCGCCCGCTGCGCCATCTGGGGAAGGTGAAAAAAGGGGAAATCCGGGAAGAAGTGCACAGGCTGCTGAACGCCGTCCGCCTGGACGGCAGTTATTATAAGCGGCTGCCCAGACAGCTGAGCGGCGGTGAAAAACAGCGGGTGGGCATTGCCCGGGCGTTCGCCAGTCAACCTGAACTCGTGCTCTGTGATGAACCTGTTTCTGCCCTCGACGTCTCCGTTCAAGCAGCTGTCCTCAACCTGCTGCTTGACATTCAGCGCGAGCATAACACAACCATGATGTTCATCGCCCATGACCTCAGTGTGGTGCGCTTTTTCTCTGATTATGTGGCTGTAATGTACCTCGGACACCTGGTCGAAGTGGGACCTGCTGAAAATATTTACAGCCCCCCCTACCAGCCGTATACAGAAGCTTTGCTCTCGGCAGTTCCCATCCCGGATCCCACTGCCGAACAGAAACACATCCGCTTGCACGGAACCGTTCCTTCCGCCCTCAATCCTCCCAGTGGATGTCCTTTCCATACTCGCTGCCCGCGGCGGGAACTGCTCCCGGATAACGGTGCCATCTGTGAAAAAGAAGAACCGCCCTGGCAGTACAACACAGAAGAACACCGGATCTACTGCCACATACCTTTAGAAAAACTGCGAAAGTTTGACCCTGTTGTTACCTCAAGGTAAACCTAAGGAGTCTGAGAAATGTTAGTTAAAGATTATATGACTCGCCACCCCGTGATGGTGGATCCAGATATGTCCATTGTGGAAGCACAGAATATCATGTCTGAAACTCAGGTCCGGCACTTGCCGGTCACCGGAGAGGGAAAACGATTAGTGGGACTCATCACCCGGCAGCGAATGCGCATTCCCCCGACTGAACTTGCCAGTTTAAACGTCTGGGAAATCACCCGTTTTCTTTCCAACCTCTGCGTCCGTGATGTGATGGTCAAACGAAAAAACGTGATCACCACCACGCCTGACGCCACCCTGGAAGAGGCCGCCAAAATCATGATCGACAATAAGATCGGTTCTCTGCCGGTCTTAGAAGATGATATTGTGATCGGGATTATCACGGAGATTGACATGATGACCCAGCTGACAGATCTGCTGGGGGGAAATGAACCCGGGGTCCGGGTCACCATCCGAATGCCCAACCGTAAAGGCGAGCTGGCTAAAGCGACCGGTGCTATTTCGGATCAAGGATGGGGCATTTACGCCAGCGGCGGAGTGAAAACCCCTAAAGATCCCGACCACTGGGACTGCGTGATCAAAGTCCGGGGGGTTTCCCAGGAAGAGCTCGTCAACGTTTTAAAAACTATTGAGGGCCAGGAGATCATCGACGTGCGCTGACAATCATTTGTACCCCGAACCTTCTACCACAGAGCCCTTTAGCTCCATTAACTGTTTCCTGGTGCCCTTAGGTGCCAGGAAATCTATTGAAAAGGAAAACTTTATCAATCATGCCCCAAGATACTGCCCAACCCCTGCAAAAATCATTCCAATTCCAGAGCTTGAAAAAAAATCAGATCAACCAGATCAATGATGCCAGCCAGGAAATCCTGGAAAGAACCGGGGTTCGTTTTTTCCACCCCCAGGCTGTAGAACTGTTCCGAAAGGGAGGGGCGGCTGTCGAAGATGGAACCCTGGTGAAAATCCCCCCGCGTCTTGTGGAATGGGCTCTGAAAACCGCTCCCCAGAAAGTCTCCATTTATGATCAGGTGGGTAAAGAGGCCATGGTTTTAGGCGGCGATCAAATTTATTTCGGAACCGGGTCCGACTGCCTGTACATCTACGACCTGGACACTAAGAACCGCAGAAAAGCTACCCTGGAGGATGTAAAAAACGGGGTGCGCCTGGTAGACGCCCTGCCCCACCTGGATTTCGTGATGTCCATGTTCCTCCCTTGTGATGTGCCGGAAGACACTTATGAACGTCACCAATTAAAGGTTATGCTGGAGGAATCCAACAAGCCGCTGGTTTATGTAGGATTGGAAAGCGCCAGCACGACCCATGCAGTTGAAATGGCTTCAGTGGTTTCTGGTGGACTTGAATCCTTGATGAAGAAACCCTTCCTTATCAACTATGTCAACACAGTATCCAGTTTCTATCATAACGAAGAAAGCGTTCAGCGCCTGCTTTACGCAGCAGAGAGAGATCTTCCCACTATTTACGCCCCAGGCAATATGGCGGGGATGACAGCTCCCATCACAGCCGCCGGAATGCTTGCTCTGGGGAACGCCGGTCAGCTTGCCGGGCTGGTGCTCTCCCAGCTGCAGCGAGAAGGGTCCCCATTCATCCGCAGCAACCCCAGCGGAGGATGTCTGGACATGCGCTCCATGGTCAATCTTTATTCAGCTCCTGACTGCGGACCCCTGGGCTGGGATATTGCTCAAGATCAGGGTCTCCCCATCTTTGGCACAGCGGGCTGCAGCGATGCCAAAGTTTTTGATGCTCAGGCAGCGGCTGAATCAGCGATGAGCTTGATGACCAACGTTTTGGGAGGAGCTCACCTGATCCACGACATCGGGTATCTGGACAACGCTATGACCGGCTCCCTGGAATTGGTCGCCTTCTGCAGCGAGGTCATTTCCTGGTTAAAATGTTTCTATCAAGAGCCTGCCATCAATCAAGACACGCTGGCCCTGGACCTGATCCACAAAGTTGGACCGGATGGGGTATTCCTGGAATCCGAACACACTTACCGGCATGTCTTTTCAGGATGGAAACCCAATCTATTTGACCGGAACAGTTTCACCCAGTGGATGGAAGACGGTGGGCTGACACTTCAGCAAAGGGCCAACCGGGAAGTGAAAAATATTCTCCGCGAGCATCAACCTGCTCCCCTTGCGGAAGATATCAAATCCCGGCTCCAGGCATTGATCAAGAAGAGCTAAGCCATTTTTTCAAGAAGGGAGGAGGCATGTACCGCAATCGTGATTTTGGAATCAACCATATCGTCCCCCGCAAAGACCACCGCTGCTACGGGATGGGGTTAGGCATCATCATCCTGGATGATGTCTATCCCGGGTTTCCAGGAGATGTCAGAAATGCCAGTGCTTATCCTTTCCCTATTCAATATGAAATCGCCGAAGGAGTGGACATCTGGGCGCTGGTCCATAAACAGGATAAATCTCCCTGTCTGGAACCGATCCAGCAGGCTGCCAGGAATTTAGAACAAATGGGCTGTCGGGCAATCGCTGCTGAATGCGGCTATTTTGCTTATTTTCAACGACAGATTGCCGGCACAGTTGACATCCCAGTTTTTATGTCCAGCCTGCTCCAGGTACCTTTGGCCCAGCAGCTCATCGGACCGGATAAAATTGTAGGCATTCTGGCTGCCCGCGAGGAACAGCTCACCGACACCCACCTGGAATCGGTCGGGGTTCAGATTGGCAGCAATTATGTAATTGCCGGGGCAGAAGGTGAAGGCCGCTGTGAAGAATTTTCTCATCTCTGGTATGAACCCGAACGCACGGACCCACCTGCTGCCTACTACGACAAAGCAGAAAAAGAATTTGTAGCAGTCGCCACCGACTTCTACCGTGCCCATCCCCGGATGGGAGCGATGATGATGGAATGCACCGGCATGCAGCCCTTTGCCAGGGCTGTTCAAAGGGAAATTGATATCCCGGTATTTAGCTGGGGTACGCTGCTGGATTACGCCTATTCGGTGGTCGTTCACCGCGATTATTACGGCCATGTTTAACCACCAATGACAACCATCACCAGGGTAATTGCCGCTCCGGGGACAGCAGGGTGCTTTGTAGAAGACCTGACTGCTCTGCAGTCACGACCGATCGACCCCGCCGACAGGTACATCACACCGGGGGTCACCCCCGGATTTGACACCATCAGGCAGCCGGCTGAAACAGTCTCTGTTGGTTTAGTCTTGGATTCCGGGCAGATTGCCTGGGGGGATTGTGTATCCGTGGCTTACGGCGGAAAAGCGGGCCGGGCGTCGGTGTTCAGCGCCCGGGAGGGGTTAATCACCGTTCTGGAACAGATCGCGCCCTTTTTGGAAGGGAAAAAACTCTCCGGATTCCGGCAGATCACGACCGAAGTGGACGACCTAACCGAAGATGTCCAGGTAGAAAGGACCCTGTCCCAACCCGAACAGGGGCAGGATCTTACCCGGAGAGAATTGTTCCAATCAGCGGCCCGGTTATTTAATGACCAGCCGCCTACCCGGCAGGAAACAGTCACCAAACTAATTCACCCCGGAATCCGCTACGGAGTCAGCCAGGCCTTATTGGCAGCTGTCGCCCTGGATCGAAAAATCAGCCGCTGCCAGGTTATCTGTCAGGAATGGGATCTGCCCCTTCCCGACCGACCAGTCCCTCTTCATGCCCAGTGCGGAAGAAACCGCTTCGCTGGCGTGGATAAAATGATCGCCCACCGGGTTGATTCCCTTCCCCATGCGCTGGTAGATAACCTCCCCGAACAGATGGGTGATGAAGCTGTGAACCTGATCCGTTATACCCGCTGGATAAGAAAGCGAATCCAGGATCGGGGCGCTGACGGCTATCATCCGACCATCCACCTTGACGTCCACGGCGCCCTAGGACTGATCTACAACCAGGACCTGGGAAGGATCCTCGGCAGCCTGTATGCCCTGGAAAAAGCTGCGGAACCCTATTCGCTGCGCATCGAATGCCCGCTGATCATGGAAACCCGGGAAGAACAAATAGAAGCCATGACCACCCTCCGGGAATACCTGGATTTCCGCAGGATGAAAGTTCAGCTGGTAACTGATGAATGGGCGAATACCCTGGAGGATATCCAGGCCTTTCTCAATCAGCGGGCTGGTCATATGATCCAGATTAAGCCCCCCGACCTGGGGAGCTTGCACAACAGCGTGGATGCCGTGCTGGCCTGTAAAAATCATCAAACCAGCGCCTTTTTAGGAGGAAGCTGTGCGGAAACCGACCTTTCTGCCCGGGCTTCGGTTCATCTGGCATTGGCCACCCGGCCGGCTTTGATCATGGCGAAACCAGGACTGGGTATCGACGAGGGAATCTCCCTGATCACAAACGAGACCAACCGAACCCTTCGCAGCCTGCAGCTCAATTTCGATCAGGAGACCGGATCATAGGATGTAACCCCAATTTCAATCAACCAGCAGGTCCATTTTATTCTATAATCATAAAGCTGACTGATCCTATCCCACCCAACGGGAGACGGAATCGATCCGGGACGCCAATTTCGAGAAAAGGAGTTATCCCCAGAAACAAATGAAGATCCAGTTCTCGCTCAATACCCAACCAGTCACCCTTGATGTCGACCCCACCCGAACATTCCTTGACGTAGTGAGGAAGGAACTGGGGTTAACCGGCACTAAACAGGGCTGCGATTACGAAGGTGAATGCGGCGCCTGTACGGTTCTGGTTAACAACCAACCCGTTCGCTCCTGTCTGACCCCGGTGGGAAAGGTCGCGGGAAAGCAAGTAACCACCATCGAAGGACTTGGCAGCCCAGATAATCTCCATCCCCTCCAGCAATCATTCATCGAGACCGGAGCGGTCCAGTGCGGCTACTGCACGCCGGGGATGCTCCTGACAGCAAAAGCTCTTCTCGACCGGGAAGTCCTGCCCGAGCGAGAACAAATCCTTTCCGAAATGGCCGGTAACCTGTGCCGCTGCACAGGTTATAACCGGATCGTGGAGGCTGTAGAAAAGACTGCCCAGATTTTACAGGGAGAAACTGAACAAAGGGATTCACCCCCGCTCCCGGGACCTCTGGGAAGAGAAAGCACCAGACGGATTGACGCCGAGGAAAAAGTGACCGGCCGCACAAAATTTGTGGAGGACATCAAACATCCCGGCACTCTTTATTTACAGGTTCTCCGCTCCCCCCATCACTACGCCCGTCTGCTGGAATTGGACACCGGCCCGGCAGAAAAGGTTCTGGGAGTGATCCGGGTGCTAACCGCATCCGACATCCCGGGAGAGAACGGGCTGGGAGATTACTCCAGCCATGAACCGGTACTCACCCCGGTTGGAGAAACCTGTAAACATCAGGGGGCACCGGTCGCCTTGATTATCGCAGCGGATCAAAAGGCAGCGAACCAGGGAACTGAAGCCATCAGTGTCCACTACCAGGTTCTTCCCCACTTCTTCCAGGTCGATGAGGCTCTGGCAGAGGACGCGCCCCAGCTTTATCCGAACGGGAACATCTTAAGCAGGAACACAATCAACCACGGCGACCTTGATCTGGCTTTTGACCGTTCAGACGTCATCGTTAACTGCACTTACCAGACTGCGTGGCAAGAACACAGCGCGCTGGAACGGGAAACTGTCCTGGGATACTATGATAACCACACCCGGTTATGCCTGGTTGGAGGAAATCACGAACCCCATTGGCACCAGGGATATATTGCCGCTTCCCTCGATTTGGATCCCGCAGAGGTGCGGGTGATTACACCCCCCACCGGGGGTTCTTTTGGAGGCAAACAGGACCCCTGGCCCTTCATCGCCACCGCTCTGGCCGTCTACCATACCGGACAGCCGGTGCTGCTGGCCTACAGCAGGAAAGAATCCTTTGATGCTTCTCCCAAACGTCATCCCTATCAGGTGACCCACAAGCTTGGGGCCACCAGGGAGGGTAAATTAACTGGAATCCAGGTCCGGATTGATGCCAACACCGGCGGGTACGACGCTCACGGTCAATACCTCACCGACTTCGCCCTCTCAGGAGCCGGCGGCCCCTATGAATATCAAGCGGTTGATGCTGTTGCCCGAAGTATATTCACCAATGGTCCCAAGGCGGGTCAATACCGCGGCTTCGGATCGCCCCAATCTTCCTTCGCCCTGGAATGCGCCCTGGATGAATTGGCCCAGGCATTGGATCAGGATCCGGTAAAATTCAGGCTGGCGAACCAACTGCCCCAGGAGGCGAACTCCTTTTTGGGCTATCCCGTAGGCGAATCGCTGGGCTACCGGGAAGTCCTCGAGGAAATCCAACCTCATTACCAATCGCTAGTCAATCAGGCAGCTGAGTTCAACCGATCGCAACCGGCAGATTCTCAACTGCGCAAAGGGGTCGGTTTCTCCGGCATGTGGTAC
Organism: Anaerolineales bacterium; assembly: GCA_034520505.1. Classification (GTDB taxonomy): domain Bacteria; phylum Chloroflexota; class Anaerolineae; order Anaerolineales; family UBA11858; genus B10-G9. The sequence goes on from JAXHNK010000002.1 coordinate 615,224, forward strand.
CGCTTCGGTAAATCTGGTTCCCTCCAGGTAAAAGCTGAGATGGAAATTCAGTCAGACGGGAAGCTGATCCTTTACTGCTCCGGCCCGGATTACGGACAGGGCACCAGCACCGCCATGACCAGAATCGCTGCCCAGGAATTGGGAATTCCCCCCGGTCAGATTCAAATCATCAACGCCGACACAGCTTACACCCCGGACAGTGGAATTCAAGGAGCCTCTCGGACCACATACTTCGTGGGCGGCGCAGTCCAGAAAACCGCCCGGATTATGAAACACACCCTGCTCACCACGGCCGCTGAACTGCTCGACTGTCCTCCAGAAGAACTCAACTTGAGCGAAAACAGGGTTGCATCCTGCCGGAACGATCAAAGCCTCCCCCTGGAAGAAATCGGCCGGGAACTGGATCGCCTGAATATTTCCCGCCGCGTTTCTGGAGAACTTGACCTTTCTCCCTATTTTCCCGCAGGGCAAAGACCGCAGTACCTGCCCTTATACGTCACCGGAGCTCAGACTGCCGAAGTCCTGGTCGACCTCAAAACCGGCACAGTGCGGGTGCCGAAGATCACGGCTGTTCATGATGTCGGTCATGCCATCAATCCGATCGATGCCCGGGGCCAGGTAGAAGGAGCCATCCTGATGGGTCTGGGAACAGCCTTGATGGAAGAATATCTGCCCGGTCATACCGCCGGGTTTGGAGATTATTACCTGCCTACTTCCATGTCAGCGCCGGTAATTGAAACCATCCTGATTGAGGTCCCCTCCTTTCATGGGCCTTTCGGGGCCAAAGGCCTGGGTGAAGCCGCGATTGTTCCCACGGCCCCGGCTATCATCAATGGGATCTCCCGGACCATCGGACGCAGAATTCGCACCCTGCCAGCCACCCCGGAGCGAGTTCTGAGTGCCCTCAAAACCGGTCAGGATCGAGGATAAATTATGGATACCTACCTCTACCCCGCTACCCTCCAGGAAGCCCTCCATTATCTGCACACCCTGGACGGAGAAGCTCAAATCCTTGCCGGAGGAACCGACCTCATACCCGACCTCCGGGCGGGGAAAGCTGCTCCCGGTTACCTGGTCGACATCACCGGAATTCCCGAACTGACAGGTATTGAGATCAATGAAAAGCACATCACCCTGGGGGCAGCGGTACCTTTTAGCGAAATCAAAGAACACCCGGCATTAAGAGAATATCATCCAGCCCTGGTTCAGGCTGCCGGATCCATCGGGGCTGGAGCTATCCAGCGAGCAGCCACCTGGGCAGGAAATATCGTTCAGGCCATGCCGGCCGCTGACGGGGCGATCATCGCTCTCGCCCTGGAAGCGGAAGCCAGAATAATGGATCAGCATCACGCGCGTTGGGTGCCGGTGGGCGAATTGTTCCTCGGCCCCGGAAAATCCGCTGTGGATCCCACCCGGGAGCTGATCACGGTCATCCGCTTCCCCAACCACAACTACAGGGAAGGCTGGGGGGCATCCTGGCAGCGGGTTGGACGGCGTCAGGCCCTGGTCCTGCCCATCATCAACGCCGCAGTTAAATTAAAAATTGCCGCCGGTGAAATTCCCCCCGGGTCGAGAAGGCTGTGATCGCTGCAGGACCGGCAGCTCCCTGTCCCTTCCGGGCAGGGGCAGCGGAAAGCTTCTTGATTGATCAACAAATAAACCAAGTCAATTTCCGTCAGGCAGGAATCCTGGCCCGTGATCAAGCCAGACCGCGCAGCAGCCTGATGCGTGCATCCCGGCGCTACCGCCTGGATATTATCCCCCACCTGATCGAGAGAGCCCTGTGGGAAGCCTGCAGCCGGGCTCAGAATTCCCCAACTGCTGGAAATTAATTTTCACTTTGAAGGAGTAAGCATGTCCCAGACCGCCCGCGTTTATCCGCGCATGAGCATGTTTTCTGAAGAACACTGCCAGACCATCCACCGTGCATCCCTGGAAATATTACGCCGGACAGGGGTCCGGGTTTATCATCAAGCAGCACTTGATCTGCTTAAATCCACGGACGCCGAAATCACCGAGGGGAACCTGGTTCACCTTCCCCCGGGGCTGGTCAAATGGGCGCTTGCTCAGGCTCCATCCCGGGTGGTGCTTTGCAAACGGGGAACCGACGAACCAGCCATCAGCCTGGAAGGAAACAAGGTCCATTTCGGTCCCGGTTCTGACTGCTTAAATTATCTTGACCCCCGAACCGGAAACCACCGCCGCTTTACCAAACAGGATGTGCTGGACTGCATCCGGGTGGTTGATGCCCTTCCGGAACTTGACTTCTGCATGTCCATGGGCATACCCTCGGACCTGGATGCTGATAACCCCTACCGCTGGCAGTTCGCTGCCATGCTGGAAAACACCACCAAACCCCTGGTTTTTGTCTGTGATGATGCTGAGGACACAGCCGTGATCGCCGCCATGGCATCTGCCGCTGCCGGGGGGTGGGACAAACTGCGGTCCAATCCCACCCTACTGCTTTATTCGGAACCGACCACACCATTAAAACACTCCGAAACTGCCACCGGGAAGCTGCTGTATATGGCTGAACAGTCGCTGCCAATAGTGCATTCCCCCGCCCCCATGATGGGGGGAACCGCTCCGGTGACCATGGCTGGGGGATTAGCCCTGGGTAACGCGGAGGTCCTTTCCAGCCTGGTCCTGCACCAGTTAAAAAATCCAGGGGCTCCCTTTGTTTACGGAAGCGGACTCCACCACCTGGACATGAAAACCACGATCAGTGTGTACAGCGCGCCCGAATTCGAACTGGCCCGGGCTGCAGTGGCAGAATTAGGGCGTTTTTACAATTTGCCCACCTGGGGATATGCGGGGCATTCCGACAGCTGCCTGATGGATGAACAGGCTGCGGCCGACGCCAGCTTCTCTGTCCTGGTATCCCTCCTGGCAGGGAACAACCTGGTCCATGATGTCGGCTATCTGGAAGCGGGCCTGACCACTTCCCCGGAAATGATGGTATTCACCGCTGAAATGATCGGGATGATGAGATATTTTACAGCCGGGTTTGAACTCAACAGCGAAACCCTGGCCCTGGAAGTGATTCACCAGGTCGGTCAACAGGGGGACTACCTGAGCACTGATCACACCATGAATCATTTCCGGACCTTTTGGGACCCCGGTTTGTATAATCGGCAGCGGATGAACGAGTGGACGGCCGAAGGAAAATCCCGTCTGGGAGAACGCCTTCAGGAAAAAACCCTGGGGATCCTTCAGGACCACCAGTCTGAACCGCTTCCCGGAGAAGTAAAAACAAAGGTCAGGGAACTATTGAATGCAGATTGATTTTCTCCAGATCATCAAGGAGAGGTTCGTTTCTTGACTTTGAATTCTGACCCACTTATAATGCCTAAACCAACTTTCTATCGGGGCTGAATTTGAACGGCTTTAGCGATCAGCGAAAGTATTTATGGATATATTGAATAATTTCAACGGCTTGGAGCTGCTTTTCATCATTATCCTGATCTTGATATTGTTCGGACCCGAAAAGCTGCCCGAGATCGCGTCCCGGATTGGTTCCTATCTAAGAAAGCTGCGGTCCATCTCCTCTCAAATCATGGATGAATGGAGCCGGGAGGCGGGTTTAGACGAACTGTCCGCGGAGGGGGAGAAAATTTCCAGCGCAGTTAACCAAACCCTCAAAGACACCAGAACGGATGTCTCTCAGATCGAGCGTAAGGTATCAGCCGATCCCGGGCGAACTTCCTCAATCACCACAGACAAAGCCCCGGAGGCTCCCAGTCAAGCATCCGGTGATAAACGTCAGCAGATGTATAACCGCCTGGAGCAGCTGGAAAACGAACTGCAGCAACTGCGTGGTGAGATTACCCGGTTTGATCAACAACCCGAGCAAAAAGAAAACCATGACTGAATCAGGGAAATCGCTCAACCAGAACGCCATGTCTTTTCTGCAGCACCTGGAAGAACTCCGGGGGCGATTGATAATATCTGTCCTCGCCTTGTTGATCACCAGCACAGGAAGCTTCTTCTTCGCCAAAACGATCTTAAAGTTCCTGCTAAAACCCATGGGGGATTATCCGGTGATCGCTCCCAGGCCGACGACATCAATTGCCATCTTTATGCGGATCTCTTTGCTTTCCGGGATCCTGCTGGCTACCCCGATCATCACCTATCAACTGGTTCATTTCATCACTCCGGGTTTAACCAAAAAAGAAAGAAGGTCGCTCTACTGGATCATACCCGGCGTGACCATTAGTTTTCTGGGCGGTGCTGCTTTTGCCTATTTTGTTATGATTCCAGCAGCCATCCCCTTCTTGCTCAGGTTTCTTTCTGATGTTGTCCAACCTACCTGGATGATCGATGAATACATTCCCTTTGTGCTCAGCCTGGTCTTCTGGGTGGGAATAAGCTTTGAAACTCCCTTGATCTGCTATTTTCTGGCTTTTCTGGGTCTGGTTTCAGCCCGCCAGCTGCTCCAGGGGTGGAAAATTGCCACAGTTCTTATCGCCGTAGTCTCGGCTGCTATCACTCCCACCCCCGATCCCTTCAACATGATGCTGGTGATGCTTCCGCTGATGCTTCTCTATCTGCTGGGTGTATTCCTGGCCTGGCTCGCCGGCCGGAAGAAGAGATAAACCGTCAGGAAATATTTACTCACCGGCTGCTAAACCAATTTCAAATTTAAATTGAGAGTAGCGGCTGGACCTAAACCAGATGACGAAAAATAAAGAGACCACCTGCTCCACTTCTTTATCCACTTCTCCCTTCCCCGAAGTTACCGGTGCTCACAATTTGCAAATTAACAGTGAAAGTAATTTACCTTTGCAGATAGAACCAGCAGAAACCCACCCGGCAGACTCTATCTTGCCGGACACAGGCCCATCCTAGAAGAGAGGGATCCTATGTACGAATTTCATTGGCCGACAAAAACCGTAATCGGGGAAGGCAGCCTGGAAACGATCACCCACCATCTCCCTGCTCCCTCGGGAAATCAGACCCTGCTGCTAACCGCCCCCCGGGAACCCTGGGCTCAACCCCTGATTGACAAAATCAGGGATCTTCTCCTCGATCAGAATTGGACCAAAGTTGTGGTTTTCTCAGAAGTGGAGCCTAACCCTTCCTGGACCACTGTTCGATCGGGAATCAAACTGGCCAGAGAATCCGGGATCACTGCCTGCATAGCTCTCGGGGGGGGAAGTGTGATGGATGCTGCCAAGGTGATCGTGGATCGTTCCGGGGGGGATTTCCTTTGCACCATACCCACAACAGCCGGCACAGGGGGAGAGATCTCGCCCTGGGCCGTGATCAGCAATCTGGAAACCAGGGAAAAGGAAAGCCTGATCTCAAAATGGCCGGACGTCACCCTCCTGGACCCGGAATTAACCATCACCATGCCCCCCCAAACAACCCTCCTGACAGGGATTGATGCCTTCATTCACGGGCTGGAAGCCTATCTGTCCAGCGCAGCCAATCCGATCACCGACGCGCTCTCCCTGCAGGGAATGGAGCTGGTCAATCAGCACCTGATGAAGGTAATTGAGGATGGTCAGGATCTACCGGCACGGCAGGGGATGCTGGAAGGTAGTTTGCTGACCGGGGCCGCTATGCTGCACGCCGGTTTGGGTCTGATGCACGCCATCGGCAACGTCACCGGGGGATTGTATCACGACCTTCCCCATGGGTTGATCCTGATCCGCTGCATGGATGCGGTTCTGGATTACAATCAAACTGTCAGCGGAGAAAAATACCTGAAAATCAACCGGCTGGTTGATGAAATTCGGGAGATCGCCCAGGAGCAGTTTTCCTCGCTCTCCATCCCCGAGGTGACCATTGAACCAGAAGACCTCTCCCTTCTCGCCGAACGGGCTGCAAAGAACGTCAACGCCGAAACCAATCCCCGGACCGCTTCCGCAGAAGAGATCGCAGCTATCGTCCAGGATGCTTTCAACCTCGCAGCCTGATCCAGCAGCCATTTTCGGAGGTGGCAAACCATGACCCATAAAATTCCCCGCCAACAAAAAGGACTCCCCGGAGGGCAGTATAAACCCCTCACCAAGGAGCAGGTCCAGAAAATTCATCATGCCTCCTTAACTATTCTGGAGAAAACCGGCGTCCAGATAGAGGAAAAAGAAGCTCTCCGCCTGTTTACAGAAGCAGGAGCGGATATCATCGGCAGCCGGGTGCGAATTCCAGCTGCCCTGATTGAAGACTGCCTGAAAAAAGCCCGCTCCCGGGTGACATTGGCTGGACGAGATCCCGAAAACGACCTCATCCTGGAAGGTTCCCGGGTGCATATCGGCACCGGAGGAGCCGCCCTTCAGGTCCTTGATCTGGACAGCGGCAGCCTCAGACCCGCAGTCCTCAAAGATGCCGCGGACATGGCCCGCCTGGTGGATGCCCTGGACAACATCCATTTCTATTTACTTCCCATCTACCCCACAGATATCCCCGAAGAATCTGTGGAGATCAGCAAATATTACGCTGCTTTATCCAACACCACCAAACATGTCCAGGCCGGCGTTTATACCAAACGCGGACTGCTGGATGTTATTGAAATGGCCGAGCGGATCATGGGAGGAAAAGAAAAACTTCGTGAGCGGCCGATTGTTTCTTTCATCACCAGCTGGATGGTCAGCCCCTTGCTGTTTGCCACCGATGTCACCACCTTGTTGATTGAAGTCTGCCGCCAGCAAATGCCCGTCGTGCTTTCCTCAGCGCCTATGGCCGGCTCCACATCTCCGATCACGCTGGCCGGCACACTTGCCCAATTAAACGCCGAGCAGCTCGCGGGTTTATGTCTCACCCAGCTGGTGAATCCCGGCACCCCGGTGATCATCGGCCCTATTCCGGCCACCGCCGATATGCGCACAGGCAGTTACCTGGGCGGCTCGGTGGAACTGGGGATCGCCAACGCGGCCATCACCCAGCTGGCCCATCATTATCAGCTGCCTATCTACAACAGCGCAGGGATGACAGAATCGAAACTTCCCGATTTTCAAGCCGGGATGGAAAAAGCTCAATCTGTCATTCAGGTTGCCCTGGCAGGATCGAACTTTATTCATCATGCGGCCGGGATGCTGGAAGATATGTCTACCATCGCTTACGAGCAATTTGTCCTGGATAATGAAATCCTGGGAATCGCCATGCGGGCAGTACGGGGGATAGAGGTCACTGAGGAAACCCTTGCCCTGGAGGCGATAAATCGTGTTGGTCCCGGTAATCACTACCTCTCTGATCAGCACACCCACCGCTACCTGCGCTCTGAACATTATTTTCCCTCCCCCGTCCTGGACAGGCAGGACCGCGGCGAATGGCAGCAGGACGGAGAAAAAGATGCCCGGACCCGGGCTGTCAGTCTGGCCAGAGAGCTGCTCGCTGAACACCAGCCAACGCCGATCGAACCAGAAACCAGAACCTGGATCGAAGAACACTTCACTTCCTCATTAATAACCACCTGGCTCTGACAATTCCCGGAAAAATTTTCGTGCTTTTCAAACACCCAAGACAACAACTCAGGAGTAACACCCGATGACAGAACAATTGCCCATTCCCACCAGACTTCCCCAGCTGGATATCCTCAACATAGAACAAATTCGTGAACTCCATGCCGCTACCCTGGAAATCCTCCGTCAAACCGGCGTTAAAATGGAAAGCCCTCAAGGCCGCGAGCTGCTCCTGGAGGCCGGGGCCTGGGAGTCAAATGGACGGATTAAGATCCCCGAGGTCCTGGTGGACGACGCACTGGCCAGCGCTCCCAGCCGGATACCTATGCATGACCGCCTGGGCAACCTGACCATGCCCCTCGAGCTGGGAAAGGTTTTCTTCGGATCAGGATCTGACACAATTTACACCCTTGACCTGGAAACCGGCAAACGCCGGCGGGCCACTGCGGCCGATGTGCTGACCTTCGCCCAGTTATGCGACTCACTGGAAAACATTGACTTTGTCATGTCCATGAGCAATCCCAGTGACGTTGATTCTGATGATCAGTACATCCACTCCTTCGCCAATATGCTCCGGGGTACGGTCAAGCCCAATGTTTATACCGCCAAAGACCTCCAGGATATGAAGGACATTTACCGGATCGCTGCCGCGGTTGCCGGAGATGAAATCACCCTGCGGGAAAAACCCTTTTTCCTCCAGTATTCTGAACCCATCTCCCCGCTGTTCATCATTGAAGAATCTCTTCAGAAGGTAATTTTCTGTGCAGAGAAGGGAATCCCGGTAGGTTATATCCCTTCACCCAACCCGGGCGGGGGCGGCCCGATCACGGTCGCCGGTTCTGTAGTTTTGGGAAACGCTGAATGCCTGCTGGGGATGATTATCGCTCAATTAATCAATCCTGGAACGCCTTATATCTACGGCATGAATACGGCTGCCCTGGACATGAAAACAACCATTGTCAGCTATGGAAGTCCCGAGTGGAGTTTGGGAATGGCTGCCTGGACTTCCCTGGCCCATTACTACGGGCTGCCGGTGTGGGGATATGGGGGAGCAACAGACAGTAAAACCATTGATGCCCAGGCAGGGATCGAAGCCACCTTTTCAATTATGACCGCTTTCCTCAGCCGCAACACCCTGGTTCACGATGTGGGCTATATCGAATTCGGGACCACTTCCTCCCTGGAGATGCTGGTCATCGCCGATGAAATCATCAGCATGACCCGCAGCTTGTGCGGGGGAATGCCGGTCAACGCCAACACGCTGGCTCTTGATGCCACCCACCGGGTTCGACCGGGAGGGGGATACATTGCCGATAAACACACCCTGGAAAACTTCCGGAGCGCCCAATGGACTCCCCGGATCATCGACCGCCGCTATTTTGATGATTGGCAGGAGGCAGGATCCCCGGATATGTTCACCCGGGCAAACGAACGGGCCCGGGAAATCCTGGCTGCATCCGAGGTCCCTCCACTTCCCGCGCAAGCTGAAGACGTCATTGAAGATATTCTTGCTGAACGAAAAGCCCGACGAGGAGATTGATTTTCGCCCCCAGGGATCAATCTTCGCGGTCCGGAATCCCGGCGAGAAAAAGCGGAAAGGGAGCAACCTTTACCTTGAATAACGGGCCAGAGATTGATCATTCCCCGGGAAAGGAACCAAGCTTATGTTTCAAAACTTTGCTGAAGTAACCCAATATTGTGAAAAGCACGAGGTTCGGACGGTAGATTTAAAATTTTGTGACCTCTGGGGACGCCCCCATCATCTGACCATCCCCGTCTCCCAATTTACTTCCGAGATCATGGATCAAGGTATTGGTTTCGATGGGTCATCGCTGGGACTGAAAAATGTCAAAGCCGGAGATATGATCATGGTCCCTGACCTTTCCAGCGGTTTTATCGACCCCTTCTGGGATGTGCTCACCCTCAGTTTCATCTGTACTGCCCTCGACGCCAACACCCATCAACCCTTCAAAAACGACCCCCGCAACCTGGCCCGTAAAGCCGAACGCTATTTGCAGGAAACCGGAATTGCCTCCTCCAGCAAATGGGGACCTGAATTTGAATTTTATGTGTTCGATGATGTCTTCTATGAAAACCGCAATCACACCGCCGGTTACTATTTTGAATCCCTGGAATCTGCCTCCTCTTTTCAGCACAGCGATCAGGGAACATATATCCCCCTGCACAGCGGGTACCATGCCTGTCCACCAAAAGATCGCTTCTCTAATTTCCGCCAGGAGATTGCCGATCATCTGGAGATCATCGGTGTTCCCTGTCAAATATCATCATCACGAGGTAGGCAGTTTCGGGCAGATGGAGATCGAAACTCCTTTGATGGATTTAATGACCGCAGGGGATGCGGTCCACCTGGTGAAGTACGCCGCGAAGATGACCGCTGCCCGGAGTCAAAAAGCAGTTACTTTTATGCCCAAACCCATATTTCAAGAAGCGGGCAGCGGCATGCACTTTCACCAACATCTGTTCCAGGATGAGCAAAATCTCTTTTATGATCCAGAAGGCTACGGAAACCTCAGCCAGACCGCGCTTCATTATCTGGGCGGGCTGCTCCATCATGGGCCGGCGTTATTGGCCCTGACCAACCCCAGCACCAATTCCTACCGCCGATTGGTTCCGGGATATGAAGCGCCTGTTAATGCCTTTTTCTCTCTGGGCAACCGCAGCGCCGCCATCCGCATCCCCAAATACGCCAAACAACCAGAAACCACCCGGATTGAATTCCGTCCTCCAGACGCCTCCTGCAATCCTTATCTGGCGCTGGCCGCCCAATTACTGGCCGGCATTGACGGCATCCAGCAGCAAATGGACCCCACCGCCCTGGGCTTCGGTCCTATCGATGAAGATGTTTTTTCCTGGTCAGCTCAAAAAAGGAAAAAGGTCAAACCCCTGCCAACTTCATTGAAAGAAGCCCTGGGGGCCCTGGAAAAGGATCAGGATTTCTTGCTGGCAGGAAACGTGTTTAACCCGGAACTGATCCAGGAATGGATTGACTATAAGAGAGAAAAAGAAATTAAAGAGGTGAGAAACCGGCCCCACCCTTACGAAATGCACCTCTATTTTGACGTTTGACTTCAGCTACCCCAGGGAAACATCCAGATAAAGCATAATGATCACGCCTAACATTGTCCCTATGGTGGCCTGGGTTTCATGCCCGGACCCGTGGGTCTCGGGGATGATTTCATCGCTGATTACATACAACATCGCTCCCGCAGCAAAACCCATGGCGTAAGGTAAAATAGGTTCAACCGTTGATACCGCCCAGACTCCGAGCAGGGTCAGGGGGATCTCCACCAATCCTGCCCGGATGCCAACCAGGCCCGCATAGAAATAGGTACCCATCCCGGCGTTGAGCGCGGCTACAGCTACTGCCAGCCCTTCCGGAATATTTTGAATGCCTATGGCCAGCATCAAGGGAAGGGCATCCCCCAGATTTCCCGAACCGAAGCCAACCCCGACGGCCAGACCTTCCGGCATATTATGAATAGTGATGGCCAGGATGAACAACCAGACCGCATGAATGCGGCTGGTTTCCGGCCCTTCCGTGCCCCGTCCTGGATGGAGGTGGGGAATCAATCGATCCCCAAAAAACATCACGGCCGTTCCCAAAACCATTCCCACAATGACGGGGAGGATGCCCCCGTACTCCACCCCGGGAAGGATCAGGCTGGTGAAGCTGGCCGCGAGCATCACCCCCGCTGCGAAACCCAACGCGCTATCCAGAAACTTCCGGGACGGCTTTTGCCAGACCAACACTAGAAGAGCTCCGACGGTATTCAAAAGCGTGATAATCAACCCACCCACCAGTCCCTGCCAGATGGGTTGGGTGCCAGCAATGCTCAAGAAGAATTCTTCAAACCAGATCATGATACTTTCTCCCCGCGCTGATGGTCAAACGCTGAAAAACTATAGTTAAGGTCATTATTTTCAATATTATATGCCACTCTGGTTTGATTACTAGAAAAGAATGCTCCTTTCTAATAATAAAACAACCTGACACCGTACAGGTAATATCCGGGCTGGCAAGCCCCTCTATACTTAGCATCCGGTGAATCATTCATCTGCTTTCCTGTCCTCATTCACAGAAAACGAGAAAACCCATCCACCTTGACAAATACCGGGAAGAAATTAGAATATATATCAAGTAATTCATAAAAACAGGAGCGTCAGGAAATGAACTGCATCTGTATGGAGCGGGGCTCGTACAGCTGATCCTATTGCCAGGACGACTGATCAACTTGGCGGGACAGATACGACCTCCGCAGTTGTCAATTCTCTGTCTCTATCCATTATCAGTCGTTTAATTGGTTAAATTAGGAATAAGTGAAACATGCAGGTCATGAATGCTGATATCGAAAGCAGAGCCTTAGAAGAAGGCTTACCGGCCCTGATCGGCAACACCCCCCTCCTTCCCCTGGTGACCCTCTCCAAGGAACTTTACCCCCAGGTCAAAGTTTACGCGAAAGCAGAATGGTTTAACCCCAGCGGTTCAGTCAAAGATCGTCCCGCCTGGGGGATCATCCGCCAGGCCCTGCATGAAGGATGGATCCTCCCCGGAACGCATCTTCTGGATTCAACTTCGGGAAATATGGGCATCGCTTATGCCACCCTGGGCTCAGCTCTAGGAATCCCGGTTACCCTCGCTCTTCCCTCCAATGCCAGTGTGGAAAGAATTCAAATCCTGCGCGCTTTCGGGGCTGAATTAATCCTCACAGATCCCCTGGAAGGATCCGATGGAGCCATCCTCAAGGCCCAGGAATTGGTCAAAGAAAATCCCGGGCTTTATTATTATGCCAATCAATACGATAACCCTGCCAACTGGCAGGAACATTATCGCACTACCGGACCTGAAGTTTTTTCCCAAACAGAAGGAGAAATAACCCACTTTGTGGTCGGATTAGGCACCACCGGTACGATGACGGGAGTGGCCAAATATCTGCGGGAAAAACTGCCGGATGTGGAAATCATCGCCGTTGAACCGGATTCTCCCTTTCACGGGCTGGAGGGATTGAAGCATATGCCGTCTTCTATCCAACCCGGGATTTACGATTCGGACCTTCCGGACAGGACCATGGGTGTCACCACCGAAGAGGCCTATGCGATGGTCCGCTGTCTGGCCAGCGAGGAAGGTTATTTTGTGGGCATCTCCTCCGGCGCGGCAGCGGCAGCCGCCCTCCGGGTAGCCAGGGAAATCGATCAGGGAACCGTGGTAACTGTCTTCCCCGACGCAGGGTTTAAATACCTCAGCGACCAGAAATTGTGGAACGGCCAATGAGCTTATCGATCCCCGAAAAATTACTTACCGAAATTCACCAGCACGGTGAAGACTCTTACCCTGACGAAGGAGCCGGTCTGATGCTCGGTTACGAAGAGCAGGAAACCAGGTATGTTTCGGCTTTGCTCAAACTGGAAAATGCCCGGGAGGAATCTTCCCGGCACAACCGGTACTTACTGACAGCAGAGGACATGCTTCAAGGCGAGAAGGAAGCTGACCGTCTGGGGTTAAGCATCGTGGGTATTTTTCACTCCCATCCAGACCACCCCAGTCAGCCCTCAGAATACGACCGGGAATGGGCCATACCCTGGTACTCTTACTTGATCACCAGCGTTCATCAGGCCGAAGCTGTAGATTCCAGGTCCTGGCGTTTAGCAGATGACCGCTCCACTTTTTTTTCAGAACCAATTCACATTCAATCCAACCAATCGGAGGTTTAGAATGAACCTTTACTTTGTCCAACACCATCATTCAGCAGAAAGCTGCCCGGCTCAAGATCCAGCCCAGGGTAACGCTCTACTCCAGCACCTGACACCAGGAAATGCCCGTAAATTTGGCGTTAAACTTCTGGCTGATGCAGTCCTGGACGGAAAGCATACTTTCAACCTGATCCTTGAAGCAGAAAACGAAGATAAAATCAAACAGTTTATGACGCCGTTCCAACAGGCCGGTTCGGTAGATATTCAACCTGCCTCCCACTGTGAAACGGTGGTCGAACGCGAAGGTTGCTGAATCCAGGCTGAAACTCGATAACCAACCTGACACTATATATTAGAGGTAGTTATGCCCCTGCTAAAAATCCCCACCCCCCTCCGTCCTTACGTTGAGGGGAAGAGTATAATCGAAGTTCCCGGAGAAAATGTCTCCGAAGTCTTGGAAAACACCATAAATCAATTCCCGGCTCTAGAAAAGCATCTATATTCTGATGACCACCAGCTGCGTCCTTTTGTAAACCTCTTTTTAAACGAGGATAACATCAAAGATCTGGAGGGGACCAATACCCCGCTGGAGGAAAATGACCAGTTAATGATCATCCCCTCCATTGCCGGGGGGATCCCGGGGAGGTTCTGACCATGGTTAACAACAGCGAACTGCTTCCCGATCTCAGTCAAGACGAAATCCTACGCTACTCCCGGCACCTGCTGATTCCCGATGTAGGTTTAGAGGGACAAAAGAAGCTCAAAGCTTCCTCTGCCTTGATCATCGGCAGCGGCGGCCTGGGGTCTCCAGTGGCACTATATCTAGCAGCGGCGGGGGTGGGGCGGATCGGTCTGGTAGATTATGATGTGGTTGACTTTTCCAACCTCCAGCGGCAGATCATTCACGGAGAATCCCGGATCGGAGATTTGAAAGTGGAATCGGCCCGGGATCGGATGCTGGACATCAACCCGGAGATTCAGGTTGATGTCTATAACGAACTCCTGACCTCAAAAAACGCTTTCCGGATCGCCGAACCTTACGACATCATCATCGACGGCACAGATAATTTCCCCACCCGCTATCTGGTCAACGATCTCTGTGTGCTGACGGGAAAGACCAATATTTATGGTTCCATCTTCCGCTTTGACGGACAGGCCAGCGTATTCGACGCCGAGCGGGGACCGTGCTACCGCTGCCTGTTCCCGGAACCTCCACCCCCGGGGCTGGTCCCATCCTGCGCGGAAGGCGGTGTGCTCGGCGTCTTACCGGGGACCATTGGTTCCATCCAGGCGACTGAAGCCTTGAAAGTGCTCCTGGATATCGGTGAGACCTTGATCGGCAAACTGCTGCTCTATGATGCCCTGGATATGTCCTTTCAAAAAGTCAAACTGCAGAAAAACCCGGATTGCCTGATTTGCAGCGATCACCCGGAAGTCACCGAGTTGATAGATTACGAAGCCTTTTGTGGAATGCCTGCCCATGATCAGGGGGAGGGCTCGGCGGGAGAAGAATGGGATATCACAGTCTCGGAACTTGCCGATCGGCTGGAAAACGAACCGGATCTGAACCTGATCGACGTCCGGGAACCCCATGAGCTGGAAATCTCCCACCTGGAGGGAGCTCAATTGATCCCCCTGGGTAAGCTGGCATCCAGGATGTCCGAACTTGATTCCGCGGATGAAATTGTGCTTTTCTGTAAAACCGGGACGAGGTCTGCTCGGGCTCTGGAAATTCTGGCATCTGCCGGATTCCGTAAAGTCAAAAACCTGAAAGGGGGAATCAACGCCTGGGCCCGGGATAGGGACGAAACCATGCCTGTCTACTGAACCGGAAACTCAAAATCACTCATCAGAAACGTAAAAAGAGATCACCCTGAAAAAAGGTGATCTCTTTTTCTTGGTGATCAGCAGAGGATCGAAACCCGGGCCCAGGAAATCGGAGGAGAATTAGCCCTTTCCCTCCACCAACTCGCACACAGAAACGCTTTGACCTACCCAACCTGGACAGCAGGACAGGTCAAAATCAGCTCCAGGAAATGGTATCATCTAGTCTCCTTACTGATGGAAAACAGCCTTCATTTTTGTATTCTGGATATAGTCAAATGATCCATACAAGGAGTATGAAAATGAACACAAAAAACCCGTTTTGGTATGATTCTTATCATCGCATCAGCTTTATTCTCGGTATCAGCTTTTGTGCTCTGGCCTTCGGTGGTCAGCGGACGCCCCGCTTCAAACACCCCGGAGCAGGTCGTGGATGCCTTCTACCAGGAGTACCTCGCTTCCATTGGGAGAACCCGGAAGCGAAGCTTTCCGCAATCCGCTAATCGAACGATCCTACCGGGAAAGCGATCTGCTCACCCCCAGCTTCAAGGAGCACGTCGATGGATTGCTGGATGAAGAAGATGGTCTGAGAACAGACCCCTTCCTGCTCGCGCAGGACATCCCCTCCGAATTCAGCGAGGACCCCGGCCTTACCGAGGACTCCGCTGTGGCGCATCTGCAGTTTGGAACGAATGCAGTGAAGCATCTCCAATAGAATTTCGTCCGGGAAGACGGTCAATTGCTGAATGACCGGATTATCGAGGATATCCGCTGACCTTCTCCTAAAATTCGGGGAGCGTGATTCCTGACCGCTCCCCGAAGTGAATAACAGCCTTCCATAGAAACTAATCTCAGGGAATCATTTACTTACACTGCGAACCTAAATACCCCCACCTCCACTCAGCCAATCGTCTGTCTGCAGATTTCTATCGTGACACAACCCACCCTTCTGAGCTGTGTGTAATATATATGTGACACTATTGTGATTTTATTCACTTTGTGTTACATTAATAAATGAAGGATCTAACCGGATACCATTGGAGCTTCATGCCCACCGTCAACGTGACCCTCTACGGAGACATCGCCCAGTACGCCGGGGGTAACCACATCGCTACCCTCAATCTAGACTTACCAGAGGGAGCAGTGGTCGAAGATCTACTCAAAAAAATCTCTTTACCTCCGGAAGAAAGAGGATACTTGTTCATTAACGCTGTGCTTTTCGATGCCCCCGGGCTGTACGCTTCCCAGGATGAAACCCTCCATGATCAGGACCATATCGGGATCTTTTCTACCCGTCATATGTGGCCCTATCAATATCGAGACGGCATTCATCTCTCCAACTCGCTGAAAGATGCGTTGAGAGAGAAAGGACCCATCCACAACACCTACCGCTCATTTAATTTGTAAAGGAAGAATTTCCTTCCAAGGAGAAACCTGATGGCTAAAAAACTGCTCCGGATCAACATGTCCAACCAATCCTTCGATTATGAAGACCTACCTCCCGCGTGGGCCAAATGGGGTGGAAGAGGATTGACCTCGACCATTATCGCTAATGAGGTCGAACCAACCTGCCACCCTCTGGGTCCAAACAACAAATTTGTCATCGCTCCCGGATGGGTATCCGGCACCCCTGCTGCACCCAGCAGCGGGCGAACTTCTTTCGGCGGGAAAAGCCCACTTACCGGCACCATCAAAGAAAGCAACTCGGGCGGTTTGAGCTCCCAGAAAATCGCTAAACTGGGCCTGGCAGCCATTATCATCGAAGGCACACCCCCGGCAGGAACATGGTACACCCTGGTCATCACCAAGGATGGGGTAACCTTTGAGGACGCCGATGAGCTGATGGGTAAAGGGATGTACGAAGTCGATGAACTGCTGTGGGAAAGATATCCCAACCAGCCGGCAGTGATCGGCATCGGCCCGGTCGGGGAGAAAAAGCTTTCCAACGCCGGGGTGAGCATTAACGATCCAGAAAACAAACCCGGACGCTACGCCGGGCGGGGTGGACTGGGAGCCGTCATGGGCGCCCGGGGCGTGAAAGCGATTGTAGTCGATGACACAGGAGGTCCCGGTGTGGATATTGCCGATCCAGACCTCTTCAAACAGGGACGCGTCAAGCTCCGCGACGCCATCATGGAACATGACCTGACCAAACCAGAAGGCGGCTTAAACGCTTACGGAACCAACGTGCTGATGAATATCATCAACGAAGCCGGCGGTCTGCCAACCCGCAATTTCAGCGCGGGGCAGTTTGAAGGCGCTGCCCAGATTTCTGGGGAAATGGTGGCTGAGATGGTCGAAGAACGGGGCGGCGAAGGTATGACAGGGCATGCCTGCCACCCGGGGTGCATCATCAAGTGCTCCAACATCTATCCGGACAAGGAGGGTGAGGCCATTGTCTCCGTGGTGGAATACGAAACCGCCTGGGCTCTGGGCGCAAACTGCGGCATTGACGACTTGGATTATGTGGCTGAGATGACCTACCAATGCAACGACCTCGGCCTGGACACCATCGAAGCCGGAAACACGATCGCCATAGCCATGGAAGGCGGCGCGATAGATTTTGGAGATAAAAAAGCCGCCCTTGGTATGTTTGATGAAATTCGATCGATGTCTCCCCTGGGCAGAATCCTCGGACAGGGCGTGGAAGCCACCGCCAAAGCTTTCGGTGTTCACCGGGTACCGACGGTCAAAGGACAATCCATGCCTGCCTATGAACCACGGGCAATTAAGGGTATTGGAGTAACTTACGCTACCTCGACCATGGGAGCTGATCACACCGCGGGTTACACCATCGCTCCCGAGATAGCCGGCGTGGGCGGTGATGTTGATGCCCTTTCCAACGAAGGAAAAGCCGATCTCTCCCTGACCTTCCAGGCAGCAACAGCCTTCATTGACAGCACAGGTTACTGCTTGTTCATCGCCTTCCCCATCCTGGATATCGAATCCGGGTGGGCGGGTATGGCAGAATCAGTAGCCGGGGTCACCGGGATGGATATCACCGGGGAAGATGTCATCTCGCTCGGGAAAGAAATCCTCCGCGTCGAACGAGAATTCAACCAGCAGGCTGGATTTACAGCCCAGGATGATCGGCTTCCAGAATTCATGCTCTATGAAAAACTTCCCCCTCATAACGAGGTCTGGTCCATCTCCGATCAGGAATTGGATGAAGTTTATGCCTGGGTCAATGGTCAATAACCGCCGGTTTTCAGCGTGTTCAGCATGAAGGTTGATGTTCGAGTGTTTGCCACCCTTCGCCGCTACCTTCCCGATCTGGCCATCGGAGAACCCCTGACCCTGGACGTTCCTGAGGTTATCACCCTTGACGAGATCCGGGAACAGGTGGGTCTTCCCCGGCAGGAGGTTAAAGTCTACATGCGCAATAACCGCCAGGCCGATCCTGAAGAGACCGCCGAGGACGGGGACCGGATAACCTTTATTCCGGCTGTGGCGGGAGGATAAACTGACAAGGACCTAGAAACACTAAAGCCTTGAGGGTTGAAACTCTCAAGGCTTTTTTGAAAAGGAATCTGTTCCATGACCAAGATCTTCCAGCAACCGCTGTGGGGTTATGAACTGGACCTCCCTGAAGGCTGGCACCACCGGCGGCTGGGAAATAAGGATGGATTCACACCCGATCCCCGGGCCTTTCAAACCGGGTATGAAGGGGAAACCCTCGCTCAACTTCTCATCCAAGGAGAATGGAACAGCCTGCGCAAACCCGCTGAGCAGCTCTGGAACCAGCATCTGGGACGAACCTCCCTGCTCCTGGGAGCAAAAAACATCGGTACTGCCCGCTGGAAGATGGCCGGGGCTGTGGGCTATGAAGCAGAAATCGTGCTTCCTAAAAAAAATCGGCAGCGGATGTGGGCTGGGATGCTGGAAAAAGAGGAATTGGTCCTAGAATTTTTCGTCCTCCATTGGAAAGAAAAACGAAAGGAGATGGAGCCCCTGATTTCAAAGATAATTTCCAGTCTGCGGCTGATTCCTTCAGCAGAAAACCTGGAATGGACACCTGAAGAGATTCCCCTTCCTCCAGATTCCCGGCCAATCCCTCCCACCTGGGTGATCGATGATATCCAGGATGCAGATCGCTGGAGAGCCTACCAGGGATTTTTTCCTCCAGGGGCCCTGCAGGCCTTCTACCTGCGGGAGCTTCCTCATTCGGAATGGACAGTAACTTCTTATATACCCTTTCCCAACCGGGTGGGGCTGCCCTTTGCTTATCTCAAATTAAAAAAGGAAGGGGAAACCCAAACTCTCGGACTGCTGCCCGGTTCTGAAGACCAGCCCTGGAGCAGCATCGTCATTAAAAGATCGTGATCAAATACAGAAATTCTCCCACCCGGCCAGGATGGACAGCGGCTTCTCAACCCGGGACCGCGGTCCCGGGTTGATCATCAGACCATTTCCCTTGCTCACTCAATCCTGGTCAAAAACTCCCGGGCTATGGCTGCCACATCGCTGTCCGTCGTAATCCCGGTCCAGGGATCAGCGGGATGGACCAGGTTAGCCACCACGATATTGGCCCCATTGAAGATTGCACTTCGCGCCTCCTTGATATCCACACCCCCTGCAGCTGAGATCAAGACATCAAACTTGCTCCTCACCCGGTTAACATGGCGGTACTGGATCAACTTACCCCGGGTGTTCTCCTCGTCTCGACCTTTATGCAAAACCATGACATCAGGTGGTTTTGCCAGACGCATCATCACTTTGAGCGGGTCAGTGACTCCCAGCATGTCAATCATGGAGATCATGCCCAGCCTGGCGCAGCGGTCGATGAATAAATCCAGC
This sequence comes from Anaerolineales bacterium, assembly GCA_034520505.1. Classification (GTDB taxonomy): domain Bacteria; phylum Chloroflexota; class Anaerolineae; order Anaerolineales; family UBA11858; genus B10-G9. Next base: position 634,957 of record JAXHNK010000002.1, read on the forward strand.
GTTTCAGTTGGGGAATTTCCCAAAACCGTGATCCCGGTCGCCCCGGCATGATGGGCCATATCTACCTCATCAACCGCGCCGTCCACAGTCTTTAGATCCGCAATCACCTGACCGTCCCAAAGCCGGCGAATGAAGCGGATGCCGTTCATGCCTTCCCGCTTTATATAGGGAGTGCCCGCTTCTATTAGAATCCTTTCGCTCTGGACGATGGTGGGAAGGATCCGCCTGACCAGACTCAAATCATAATTAAACGCGATCTGCAGGTATCTGATTTTATCATTCAACAACCTTTCCATGAGAGCTAACCTTCCTCGCCATCGACCAGCGCTTGAACCATACCTTTGATGTTAGAAGGAATAAAGAGGACAATTTTCTCCGAAGGATCAGCCGCGATCGCCCGGATGGTCTGCAGGGTGCGGAGATGCATCGCGCCGCTGTTGGCGGACAAATTACGGGCCGCTGCCTGCAAATTCTTGGAAGCTTCCAATTCGCCTTTGGAGGTAATCACCACAGCCCGGCGCTCCCGCTCCGCCTCTGCCTGCTGGGCCATCGCTCGTTTCATCTCGGCCGGCAGTTCCACTTCCTGGATCTTGATCGATTCCACATCAATTCCCCAGCCATCAGTTTCCGAATCGACGATGACCTTAATGCTGTCAGCGATGGATTCCCGCTCGGTGAGCACAAAGTCCATCTCGCTGTTGCCGATCACATCCCGGAGGGCAGCCTGCGTGTACTGGCGGATAGCGAAGGCGTAATCCTCAATTTTTATAATGGCGTCTTCAGGTTTGATGACCTTGAAATAAACCACGGCGTTGACCAGCATGGGAATGTTATCCCGGGTCATCACTTCCTGGCGGGGGATTTCCGCGGTTTTGATCCGCATATCGACTTTTTGCATCATTTGGAAAACGGGGATTACAATGTTCAACCCCGGCGTTCGGGTGCCGGTGTATTTACCCAAAGTAAAAACAACCCCCCGTTCGTACTCATAAAGCAGTCTGATACCCCTTAACAGAAAAACAGCTGCTATAAATACGATCCCCCCGACAAGACAGGTGCTGAATCCGATGATGCTTTCCATACTGACCTCCCAGTCATTCGCTATGTTGACTATTTAATTGTATACTTAATAAATACCACAATTTTTTAAAATCAGATTAATCCTTGGCACTACACGGTCACAAAATCAATGCCTCCCGATCACCCCACTCCAGATATTAACCACCAGCTTACCCGTTCCCTGATCAACCGACTGGAAAAAATATCCGCCGATTCACCCTGGGCTCACCAGGCAAGCGGAGTCCGGGCAGCACTGGCTAAGACCCTCGCTGCGGTTGAATCTTCTCCTCAATCCTCAAATCATGCCGACAAACTGGGATCGTTGACGGCGTTGGGGTTTTCCATCCTGGAAGAAGCTGCCGGCCACATCCCCGGGGATAAGCCGCAATAACAGAGGATCTTTGAGATTAAAATCAGTACTTCACTTCGAGATTACACCGTATAATGTCAGCAGTATATTCACCAGAGCAGGAGTTACCGGCAATGGAATCACATCGTCAAGAAATCATCAGCTGGAACGAGGTAGAAAAACTGATTTCCCTGATTAAACCCCAGCTCGAGGTTGAAATAGAGGGAATCATCATGATAGCCCCTGACGGAGTGATCCCGGCCGGGATGCTGGCGGTTGCCCTGGGGGTTGATCCTGTGTACCTTGCCCAGGTCAAATTCCCTCCCGATCCTGACCAGAATAAATCTAAATTATTTTCCTGGCCAGAATTCGTTCAGTTTCCCAAAGAAAACTATCTGGCTGATAAAGAAATCCTGATCGTCAATAATGCCTGGGGGGCGGGCAGAAGATCCAGGGCTGTTTTCAAAAAGGTCGAAACAGCGGGAGGAATCCCCCACACCTGTGTCCTTCACTACAACCCCTATCGAAACCTGTTAAATTGCCAGCCCGAATATTACGCGGCGATTACAGACGCCTATATCATCTATCCCTGGGAAATCGACCCCGAAGGTCCCGAACACGTCCTGCTCCAGAACGGGGGAAAAGGTTGATGATTTGTCACCTGACCACAAACCAGAAAAGCTGAGCCATCACCAGTCCCAGAATAGTCCCCAGAATAGCTTCTCCGGGGGTATGTCCCAACACCTCGGTCAACCTCTTCTGCTGATCAAACTTGCCTTTAGAGATATCCGTCATGATCTTATTCAATAGCTCAGCCTGCTTGCCAGCCTGATAGCGGATGCCCGTCGCATCATAAATCACAACCATTGCCAATATTGTCGCCAGGGCAAAAAGAGCAGAGTCAAAACCCAGAAACAAACCGATCGAATACGCTGTCGAGCTGACCATGGCCGAGTGAGAACTGGGCATCCCTCCAGCCTCAAAGAGCAAAACCCAGTTCCATTTCCTGTCCCCCACAAAATCTACCAGAACCTTTAATGCCTGAGCGATAGTCCAGGTGGTGAGGGCAGTCACTAAGACCACGTTTAACCGGATAAACTCACGAATTATCAACTTCATCTTCCAGGATTTGTGTAACTCTCAGCTCCGCGCTGTCCAGGAGGTTCAGACAGTAACCCGCCAGGGCCTGACCGCGCTCAAAATACTGCAGGGTCAGCTGCAGGTCAGTCTCACTGGTTTCCAACTTTTCCACCAGGGATTCTAATTCTTCTAACGCCTGTTCGTAAGACAATTCGTCCAGGGGTGTGAATTCTAATTCTTCCATATTTCTCAATCCTATATCCAATTTTGTTCTCGATAAATGCCAAACTCTTCCTTCATCACCGCAATGATCTCCCCCAGGGTGGCATAAGAACGAACTGCCTCCAGTATATGAGGCATCGTATTTTCCGTTCCCTGACAGGCAATTCGCAAACGATCCAGGGATTGCCCAACCCGGGCAGAATCCCTTTGCTCCCGCAGGGTCTCTAAACGGTTAACCTGTCTCTGATAGCCCTCAGGGTCCATTTCCAGGAGGGGGATTTCCAGCTCCTTTTCCCCTTCATGGATATTAACCCCCACAATTTTCCGCTTATCCTGGTCAATTTCCCTTTGATAACGGTAGGCGGAATCCGCGATCTCCGATTGGAAAAATCCCTTTTCGATGGCTGGTAATACGCCGCCCAATTCATCAACCCGCTGGATGTACTCATAAACCCGTTCTTCAATTTCGTCGGTTAACGTTTCCAGGAAATAAGAACCGCCCAGAGGATCAATTGTATTCGCCACCCCGGATTCTTCAGCCAGGATCTGCTGGGTCCGGAGAGCAACAGTAACTGCGTGTTCTGAGGGAAGAGCCAGTGCTTCGTCCATACTGTTGGTGTGCAGCGATTGAGTTCCTCCCAGCACGGCTGCCAGGGCTTGAATTGCCACCCGGACAATGTTAATTTCAGGCTGTTGGGCCGTTAAGGAAACACCGGCGGTTTGTGTATGAAATCTCATCAGCCAGGACCGGGGGTTTTCTGCCTGGAATGTTTTTCTCATTTCCCGGGCCCATATCCGGCGGGCCGCCCGATATTTGGAAATTTCTTCAAAAAAATCGTTGTGGGCGTTAAAGAAAAAAGAAAGCCGGGGAGCAAAACTATCTACATCCAGACCCCTTTCCAGCGCCCAGTGAACGTATTCCAGACCATTGATCAAGGTAAAAGCTAGTTCCTGAGCAGCTGTTGAACCTGCTTCCCGGATGTGATAACCCGAAATGCTGATTGTGTTCCACAGGGGAACGTTCCTGGTGCCATATTCAATAGTATCGGTAACCAAGCGCATGGAGGGTCGAGGGGGAAAAATATATTCCTTCTGGGCAATATATTCTTTCAAAATATCATTCTGGATAGTTCCCCGCAGTTGATCTGCCCGGACTCCCTGCTTCTCTGCCGCAGCGATATACATCGCCCAGATGATGGGAGCTGGTGAGTTGATGGTCATGCTGGTGGAGACCTGATCCAGGGGAATCCCGGCGAATAAACGCTCCATATCCTTCAGGGAAGAAACCGCTACTCCACAGCGCCCGAACTCTCCCAGGGCTTCCGGGGCACCGGAGTCATAGCCCATTAAAGTGGGTAAATCAAAAGCAACAGACAACCCGGTCTGCCCTTGATCCAACAAATAGTGATACCGCTGGTTGGTTTCTTCTGCAGTTCCAAACCCGGCGAACATCCGCTTGGTCCACAAGCGCCCCCGGTACATGGTTGCATGGATGCCCCGGGTGTACGGATAGTCTCCCGGAAAGCCTAATTCTTCCTGATAGGATTTTCCCTTCCGGTCCCAGGGAGTGTACAGGCGTTCTACGGGCTGTGAAGAAGTAGTGAGGAATTCTTCCTTTCTTTCCGGGAATTGATCCAGCGCGGGCTGAAGGGTCTCCTTTCGCCATCGCTCCAGGTTTTTTCGATGTTCTTCCAAGTTTTCAGGATCAGACATCATCAACTCCTTGGCTGCATCTCCTGTTTACGCCCTCTAAAAATTATAGCACTAAAGAAGAGGGCAGATCAAACTTCCTGAGATCCCGATAAAGGATTCATCCACCAGCTCAGAGCAGACAAGTTCTGGTATACTTCCCCCATGAAAACTTATCCGGAAACACCAGAAGCGTCAGCAGATTTTATCCAGGAGTTGGGAAAAAATGTCGAGCATGTCGCTTTTGATCGTCTGACCAGAGTGCTCTTCAGCACCGACGCCAGCATCTATCAAATCATGCCCGTGGGCGTTGCCTGGCCGAGAAATAACGATGAGGTCATCGCGGCTGTGGAAACAGCCGCTCAACACCACATTCCCGTTCTTCCCCGGGGCGGAGGCAGCAGTCTGGCCGGACAGGCGATCGGCCCAGCTCTGATCCTGGATTTTTCCCGCTACCTAGATCAAATCCTTGCCTTTGATCCGGCAGAACACCAGGTTGAGGTCCAACCCGGGGTGATCCTGGGGACCTTAAACCGGTTCCTCAAACCGCACGGGCTGATGTATGGCCCTGACCCGGCCAGCGCTGACCGGGCAACTCTGGGGGGGATAATCGGAAACAATGCGACCGGGGCTCACTCGATCCTCTACGGAATGAGCCATGATCATTTACTTTCCGTGGAAACAGTATTGGCTGACGGCAGCCTGGTACATTTCAACCCTCTGAAAAAAAATTCCTGGGAAGAACGCGGACGAAGATCTGGCCTGGAAGGAGCTATTTACCGCGGTCTCCCCCGCATCCTGGAAAAATACGCCGACCAGATCGAAGAAGATTACCCTGCGATCTTTCGGACAGTTGCAGGATATGGGCTCAATATCCTTTACAACCAGCGTCAGCCCAACCTGGCCAGCCTCCTGGCAGGTTCAGAAGGAACTCTGGGGATCATCACCTCAGGCATTATCAATCTGGTCCCCATCCCCCGCTGCAAACACCTCTATCTGGTTCACTTCGAAGAAATGAGGAAAGCGCTGGAAGTGGTTCCCCAAATATTAGAAAGCAATCCCAGCGCTGTGGAGTTAATGGACAACCTGCTGCTGGAACTGACCAGAAGCAAACCAGAATATCGGGAGATGCTGCGCTTCATCCAGGGAGACCCCGAAGCAATCCTGCTTGTGGAGTACAGCGGGGATCAGGAATCCCGGGTCAAGGATTATCAACAGGTCCTGGAAAAATATGGTCCCACCGTTCACCTGTTAGATGGAAAAGATCAGGATCAGGTGTGGAAAGCCCGCAAGGTAGGCCTGGGGATCCTCTTGAGCAAACGGGGAGACAGCAAACCCACAACCTTTATTGAGGATGCCGCTGTTCCAGTAGAACACCTGGCCGATTATGCCCTGGAAATCAGGGATTTTGGCCGGGAAATCGGAGTCCGTTCCACAGCCCTCTATGCCCATGCCAGCGCCGGTTGTTTACACGTCCGGCCGCTGGTCAACCTTAAATCGGAACGCGGGCTGGAACAAATGAGGCTGCTGGCGGAAAAATCCCTGGAATTGGTCATCAAGTACAGGGGAACGACCAGCGGGGAACACGGAGAGGGCATCGTCCGGGGTGAGTTTTCCCAGCGGTTATTCGGACCCGAATTGACCCGGGCCTTCCAGGAAGTCAAAACCCTGTTCGATCCCGATCATCTCTTAAATCCGGGAAAAATTGTCAATTCACCCCCGATGGACAGCGAAAAAATGCTGCGCTACGGACCCCGTTACCGGGTACCTGACAAACCACAGGAAACCATTCTTGATTTTAAAGCTGATCATGGCTTTGACGGGGCGGTAGAAATGTGCAACGGAGCCGGGGTCTGCCGGCAGTTGGATCAGGGGGTGATGTGTCCTTCCTTCCAGGTTACCCGGGACGAGAAACACAGCACCCGGGGACGGGCCAATGCCTTACGGGCAGCGATGACGGGAAAAATTGGCGCAAAAGGGATGACCTCAAAAGAATTGTATGAGGTCCTCGATCTATGTTTATCCTGTCATGCCTGCGCCAGCGAGTGTCCCTCAACAGTCGATATGGCCAAGTTGAAAGCCGAATTTCTTCACCAATACTACCAGGAACACGGCGTTCCTCTGCGATCCTGGTTTTTCGCTAACATTGAGGGGTTCAGTAAATTATCCCATCCTGTGGCACCTCTGATTAACGCCGTTCTTGCCAGTCCTCTGCGCAAAGTGCTGTCCTGGGGGGGTATCCACCCCCGGCGCACCCTTCCCCCCTTTGCCCGTCAGACGTTTTCCTCCTGGTATGCCCAGAGGCCAGAACCCCAGCTAACTGATCCGGCACCCGAAGTGCTGTTCTTTCATGACATCTACCTGGAACATAATCATCCCCAAATTGGCAAACAGGCTGTAAAAATCCTGGAAAAAGGCGGGGTAAAACCGATCATCCTCCCGGAAAAAGTAGATTCAGGGAGACCTGCTTTTTCGAAGGGATTATTGGAAAAAGCCAGGCAGCTGGCGGAAACCAACCTGGACCTGCTGCGTCCTTATGCTCTCCGGGGATTACCTATCATTGGCTGCGAACCCAGCAGCATGGTCATGCTGGTCAATGAATACCCTGATCTTCAACCGGGAGCTGATGCCGAACGGGTCGCCGAGCTGACCATGCTCTTTGAAGAGTTTATCCTCAAGGCGGTTGACAAAGGGGAAATGAACTTCAGCTTTGACCACCGACCGCGCCGGATTCTGCTTCATGGACACTGCCAGCAAAAAACTTACTTTGGCACCCAGAGCACCCGTGAGTTCCTGGAGCTGATCCCTAACTGTGTGGTGGAAGAAACGGATGCCGGCTGCTGCGGTATGGCGGGAGCTTTTGGCTACGAGAAAGAACACTATCAGCTATCCATCGACATCGCCGAACAGCGGTTGGCTCCCAGCGTGCGGGCTGCCGAACCAGAAACCATCATCTGCGCCCCGGGTACTTCCTGCCGGGATCAAATCCACCACACCACCCACCGCAAAGCCCTTCATCCGGTGGAAGTTTTTGCCCGGGCGTTAACTTAAAAGCTGTATGATCCAATTGCTAAACAAATCCGGATCGGAAAACCACCCTGGAATACAGTCTGAAAGCCGAACGTTGATTATTTGAATTAGATAAACCAAGGAAGATCATTATGGAATGGATAACTAGCCCCGAAGCCTGGATCGCCTTATTAACCCTGACAGCCCTGGAAATAGTCCTGGGGATCGATAATATTGTCTTCATTTCCATCCTGGCCGACAAACTGCCGGAACATCAACAGGACCTCGGTCGGCGGCTCGGTCTTCTGATGGCCATGGTCACCCGGATCCTGCTCCTTTTTTCCTTGAACTGGTTGATCAACCTGACCACTCCCCTTTTCACTGTCCTGGGACACGGCATCTCCGGTCGGGACCTGATCTTGCTGACCGGCGGCCTTTTCTTGCTGGGGAAAAGCACCTTTGAAATTCACGAGCGGCTGGAAGGGGAGGAAGGGCATGCTTCCCAGCAGGTCGCACCCAACCTTTCAGCAGTCCTCATTCAAATCATGCTCCTGGATGTGGTCTTTTCCCTGGACTCCGTGATCACAGCGGTTGGAATGGCTGATGAGATCCTGATCATGATCACCGCCGTGGTAGTTGCTGTCCTGATCATGCTCATCTCCTCCGGACCAATCAGCGATTTTGTCAATAGACGCCCGACCATTAAAATTCTGGCCTTGAGCTTCCTGCTGCTGATAGGATTTTCCCTGGTCGCAGAAGGCCTGGGCGTGCATATCCCCAAGGGTTATATCTACTTTGCCATGGGTTTTTCCATCTTTGTGGAAGTGATCAACCTCCAGGTCCGGGCAAAAACAGAACCAGTCCAATTGAGAAAACCATACAAGAACAAATAACTGACCATGGAATCCCCGCGGGCTATCTTACATTTAGACCTGGATGCTTTCTTCTGCGCTGTAGAAGAAATCAAAAATCCTGAGCTGCGGGGAAAACCTTTTGCTGTCGGAGGCGATCCCCGGGGACGGGGAGTAGTATCCTCGTGCTCTTATCCAGCCCGCAAATTCGGAGTTCGTTCCGCGATGCCCATGGCTCAGGCGGTGAGGATCTGTCCGGATTTGATTATCGTTGGCGGTGAACACGAAAGCTACCGATTTTACTCCCGAAAAGTAATCGGGATCCTGCACCAGCTGACCGACCAGGTCGAACAGCTTTCCATTGATGAAGCCTTTGTAAACATCACCAGCCTGAACCCAAAACCCGAGGAAATCGGTTCCAGGCTGCAAGCCAGAATTCGAACGCAGCTTGATCTGCCTAACTCGGTGGGGATCGCTGCCAATAAATTAGTCGCGAAAATTGCCACGGATGTGGGAAAATTATCCAGTTCCGGAGACCGGCCTCCCAACGCCCTGACCGTGGTTCCCCCCGGGGAGGAAGCCCGGTTTCTCTCCCCTCTCCCGGTGGATATGCTCTGGGGGGTAGGACCAAAGTCAAAAGAACGGCTGGAATCTTTAGGAATTACGACCATTGGAGATCTGGCAGCTTATCCTGTCATTGAACTGGCCCAGATATTTGGAAAACACGGTTATCAGCTTTCCCAACGGGCTCGGGGAATCGATCAACGCCCCCTTGTCATGGAAAGAGATATCAAGTCTGTGAGTAATGAACGCACATTCCGGCATGATAAAGAGCGCAGAGAAGAAATCCTGGGGGAAATTAACCGATTGGCCCAGAAAGTTTCCCGGAGACTGCAGAAGAAGGAACTCAAAGGAAGAACGATCCAGATTAAAGTTCGCTGGTCTGATTTTGACACCCTCACCCGCCAGGTGACCCTGGGAAAAGCTGTCCAGGACGCAGGGACCATTTCCAAGCACTGTCAGGAACTGTTTGAACTGGTCTGGCAGGATGACCGTCGGGTCAGACTGATCGGGGTGGGAGTAAGCAACCTGGATAATCATCCCCAGCAAATGCGCCTCTGGGATCCCCGGGTGAAAAAAGACCTGCAGCTGGAAGAAACCCTGCAAAAGTTGCAGGAAAAATACGGGGATCATTCCATTACCAGGGGATTCAAATAGCAGAAAATGATCATATTGGTTCAGATGGTAAAATATACTATAATGCCTAATGAGAAAGATCTCACAATACGGCTAATCAAGCGCAAGCAGACTTTTATTTTTTTGGGAGTAAGATAATGAGTAAAGAGATAAAAATGATCGACGGTAACGAGGCTGTTGCCCACGTTGCCCATAAAACCAACGAGGTGGTTGCCATCTATCCGATCACACCCTCCTCGCCCATGGGGGAGCATGCGGATGCCTGGACTGCAGAAGGAAGAAAGAATATCTGGGGAACCGTCCCGGATGTCATTGAAATGCAGGCCGAAGGCGGTGCCGCTGGAGCCATTCACGGAGCACTGCAAACAGGGTCCCTGACCACAACTTTTACCGCTTCCCAGGGATTACTGCTGATGATGCCCAACATGTACAAGATCGCCGGAGAGCTGACAGCCACGGTCTTTCATGTCGCCGCCCGATCCATTGCGGCTCAGGCCTTATCCATTTTCGGTGACCATTCCGATGTCATGGCCGTGCGGTCCACCGGATTTGCTTTCCTGGGCTCGGCATCCATTCAGGAAGCTCATGATTTTTCCCTGATCGCCCAGTCAGCCACTCTGGAATCCCGGGTGCCTTTTGTCCATTTCTTTGAGGGTTTCCGGGTATCCCATGAGATAAACAAAATCGAGATGCTCTCCGACCAAGTGATCAGAGAGATGATGGATGATGAAAGCATCCACCAGCACCGTGCCCGTGGTCTCACGCCAGAAGCGCCTGTCATCCGGGGAACGGCTCAAAACCCCGATGTGTTTTTCCAGGCCCGGGAAACGGTCAATCCTTTCTATAATGAAACGCCCGATATCGTCCAGAAGTACATGGACCGCTTTGCTGAACTTACCGGCAGACAGTACCGGCTTTTTGACTATGTCGGTGACCCGGAAGCAGAGCGGGTAATTGTGATTATCGGCTGCGGTGGAGAGACGGCAGCAGAGACCGCAAAATATCTAAATCAGCACGAAGATGAAAAGGTAGGCGTGGTCCAGGTTCGCCTCTACCGGCCTTTCTCGATCAAACACTTGATGGAAACTTTACCAGCGACCACAAAAGTGATCGCCACCCTGGATAGAACCAAAGAACCCGGAGCCTCCGGGGAACCGCTCTATCAGGACCTGCTTACCGCGGTCAATGAAGCCCTGGAAGAAGGGCTGGCTCCCTTTGAGAAAGCTCCCAGAATAATCGGTGGGCGTTACGGCCTTTCTTCGAAAGAATTCACCCCGGCGATGGTCAAAGGCCTTTATGATGAAATGAACAAGGAAAAACCTAAGAATCATTTCACCCTGGGCATCCACGATGACCTCACTCATACCAGCATCGACTTTGATCCCGGCTTCTCAATCGCCTCCGGGGACACCCTGAGGGCCGTTTTCTTTGGGTTAGGTTCCGACGGCACCGTCAGTGCCAACAAAAACTCCATCAAAATCATCGGGGAAGAAACCGGCAATTACGCCCAGGGTTATTTTGTCTATGACTCCAAAAAGTCAGGTGCTAAAACTATCTCGCACCTGCGTTTTGGACCTCAACCCATCCGGGCACCGTACTTGATTGACCAGGCCGATTTTGTAGCCTGCCACCAGTTCAACTTCCTCGACCAGATCGAGATGCTCAAATACGCCAAACCAGGGGCAACTTTCCTCCTCAACAGCATCTACGGCCCGGAAGAAGTCTGGGATAACATCCCCCAGGAAGTTCAGCAGGATATCCTGGATAAAGAACTTGAATTTTACATCATCGATGCCTATGAAGTCGCCAAGGAAACCGGCATGGGGCATAGGATCAACACCATCATGCAAACGTGCTTCTTTGCTATCAGCGGTGTGCTCCCTGCTGAGCAAGCCATTGAGGAAATCAAGAAAGCGATCAAGAAATCCTACGGCAAACGCGGTGAAGCCGTGGTCAAGAAGAACTTTGCCGCAGTTGATCAAGCGGTGGAAAATCTGCACAAGGTCGTTCCCCCCCAGCAGGCAACCAGCGAGAGAAGGATTAAACCCCCGGTCACAGAAGATGCCCCCGAGTTCGTCAAAGACGTCCTGGGCACCATCATCCGGGGCGAGGGTGACAGCCTGCCGGTAAGCGCCCTGCCCAATGACGGCACTTATCCGACCGCGACCACCCAGTACGAGAAACGAAACATCGCCCTGGAAATCCCGGTCTGGGACCCGGATTTATGCATTCAATGTGGAAAATGTGTGATCGTTTGCCCCCATGCAGTCATCCGGCAGAAAGTTTACGACCCCGAATATCTGGATGACGCCCCCGAAACTTTCAAATCCACGGACGCCCGGTTCCGGGAATTCCCGGACATGAAATACACCCTTCAGGTAGCCCCGGAAGAATGTACGGGGTGCGTGGTCTGTGTTGAAGCCTGCCCGGTGAAAGACAAAACCGAGGTCGGTCGGAAAGCCATCAACATGGAACCGCAGCCTCCGCTCAGAGAACAGGAAGCTGTCAATTGGGATTATTTCCTTTCCCTCCCGGATGCTGACCGAACCAGCTTTGAGACCAATACCGTCAAAAACTCCCAGCTTTTACGTCCGCTGTTTGAGTTTTCTGGAGCCTGTGCCGGCTGCGGAGAAACTCCTTACGTGAAATTGGCCACTCAACTTTTTGGAGACCGGATGGTGATTGCCAATGCCACCGGCTGCTCCAGCATCTACGGCGGCAACCTCCCCACTCATCCCTATGCAGTCAATGAGGATGGAAGAGGACCCGCCTGGTCAAACTCTCTCTTCGAGGACAACGCAGAATTCGGGATGGGCATGCGCTTGACTCTGGATAAGCAAAACCAATACGCCCGGGAACTGCTGGTCGACCTCAAGGAAGAAATCGGCGAAGTTCTGGTTGATGAACTGCTTTCCGCTGATATGTCAAACGAAGCTGGCATTCAGGAGCAGCGACTCCGGGTGGAGAAACTGAAAAAACAGCTGGAGGGTAAGGCCTCTCCCCAGGTCAATGATCTGCTCTCTCTGGCAGACAAATTGGTCAAGAAGAGCGTGTGGATCATCGGCGGCGACGGTTGGGCTTATGATATCGGTTTTGGAGGTCTGGACCATGTCCTGGCTTCCGGACGAAACGTCAATGTCCTAGTGCTGGACACCCAGGTCTATTCCAACACCGGTGGACAAAGCTCGAAAGCGACCCCGCTGGCAGCTGTGGCTAAATTTGCCGCCAACGGTAAAGAACAGCCCCGGAAAGATCTGGGCATGATGGCCATGTCCTATGGCTATATCTACGTTGCCCAGGTAGCGATGGGATCTAGTGATCAACAAACGCTGAAGGCGTTCAAAGAGGCTGAATCCTTTGACGGTCCTTCCCTGATCATCGCCTACAGTCCCTGCATCGCCCACGGTTATGACATGCAGCAAAGCCTGGAGCACTCGGACCTGGCGGTCAAGACCGGACTGTGGCCTCTGTACCGCTTTGACCCCCGGCTTGCTGAAGAAGGGAAAAATCCCCTGCAGCTGGACTCCCGGGCTCCCAAGATCCCGCTGAAAGATTTTGCCTATAATGAAACCCGCTACCGGATGCTGGTCCAGAAAAACGAAGAACGGGCAGAGATGCTGATGGAAAAGGCCCAGGAGGGCATCAACGAACGCTGGACGCTTTATCAGCAAATGTCCCAGATGGACTACACGGAAAGCGAAGAAGAGTAAATCCAAATTCAGCGGGCTGGAAAGAAATTTTCCAGCCCGCTGTGACAGCAACCCAAACGAGGTAAACTTATGATCGATTTAAAGACAAAGTATCTGGGATTAGAACTCAAGAATCCGCTGGTTGCTTCTTCCTCCCCTCTCAGTGAAAAAGTAGAGAAAGTTAGAGAATTAGAAGAAGCGGGTGTTTCCGCAATCGTGATGTACTCCTTATTTGAGGAGCAGGTAATCCGGGAGAGTCTGGAGCTGGATCATTTTCTCCACCGCGACCGGGAATCTTTTGCTGAGGCATTAACCTATCTCCCCGAGGTAGGGAAATACTCCATGGGTCCCGATGCCTATGTCAAACGGGTGCAGGATTTAAAGGATGCCGTGGACATTCCTATCATTGGAAGCTTGAACGGTGTTTCTACCGGCGGTTGGATCCAGTACGCCAAAAAAATCGCAGATGCCGGTGCGGATGCCCTGGAACTGAACCTTTACAATTTGCCCACCGAGGTGAATTTGACCAGCGGGGAATTAGAAGACGCCTATATCCAGCTTGTTACCGATATCAAGGGAGAAATTGATATCCCCCTGGCGGTCAAACTCAGCCCCTTTTTCACCGCTCTGCCCAATTTCCTGCAGCGCCTGGCGGATGCCGGAGCTGAGGGAGCAGTGCTTTTCAACCGTTTTTATCAGCCTGATTTTGACCTAGAAAACCTGGAAATCACTTCCAACTTGACCCTGAGCAGCTCCGAAGACTTACGGCTGCCCCTGCGCTGGATTGCCTTGATGGTGGGAAAGATTGATCTCGATTTTGCCTTGACCAGCGGAGTGCACACCGCAGAAGACCTGATCAAAGCGATGATGGCCGGCGCCCGGGTCGCCATGTCCACTTCCGCCCTCCTCAAGCATGGGATGGGATACCCTACCCGGATGCTGGCTGAAGTGCAGTTATGGATGGAAGAACACGAGTATAGTTCCATCCAGCAGATGCAGGGGAGCATGAGTCAGCAAAAGGCTGGAAATCAGTCCGGCTTTGAACGGGCGAACTACATCCAGGTGCTGGGTTCTTACCGCTGAGATTATCTAACTCCATTTAAACTTAAACCAAAATATCCCCGGCATCTAGTCGATACCGGGGATTTTGTTTTAAAAAGAAAAAGTTCTTGGCAATGACCAACTCTCCCAGAGGGTTTCCCACTCAAGTACCATCGGCGCTGGCAAGCTTAACTGCTGGGTTCGAGATGTTACCAGGTGTACCCTTGCCGCTACAATCACCAAGAACTTATTTCACAGGTTGAAATACCTGAAATGAATAGATTACGTTGAAATAAATAGCGAGTTCTCCGCACCACGTTTTAAGCCCTCGACCATTAGTACGGCTTAGCTGAACACATTGCTGTGCTTACACACGCCGCCTATCTAGCAAGTAGTCTTCTTGCGGTCTTACTCCCTTAACGGGATGAGGAATCTAATCTTGAGGCGAGTTTCCCGCTTAGATGCTTTCAGCGGTTATCTCTGCCAGACGTAGCTACCCAGCGATGCTCCTGGCGGAACAACTGGCACACTAGAGGTCTGTCCACTCCGGTCCTCTCGTACTAGGAGCAGCTCCTCTCAAATTCCTTACGCCCACAGCGGATAGAGACCGACCTGTCTCACGACGGTCTGAACCCAGCTCGCGTACCGCTTTAATGGGCGAACAGCCCAACCCTTGGGACCTTATTCAGCCCCAGGATGCGATGAGCCGACATCGAGGTGCCGAGCCTGGTCGTCGATATGAACTCTTGGACCAGACTAGCCTGTTATCCCCGGGGTAGCTTTTATCCGGTAAGCCATGACCCTTCCACACGGTATCATGGGATCACTAAACCCGACTTTCGTCCCTGCTCGACGCGTTGGTCTTGCAGTCAAGCTCCCTTATGCTTTTACACTCTACGGTTGGTTTCCATTCAACCTGAGGGAACCTTTGGGCGCCTCCGTTACTTTTTAGGAGGCGACCGCCCCAGTCAAACTGCCCAGCTGGCACTGTCCTCAATCCGGATAACGGATTCAAGTTAGGGCCTAAACATGATAAGGGTGGTATTCCAGTGGCGGCTCCACCGAAGCTAGCGCTCCGGCTTCCCAGCCTCCCACCTATCCTGCACAAACCATATCCAAACACAATGACAGCCTACAGTAAAGCTCCACGGGGTCTTTTTGTCCTGCTGCGGGTAACGCGCATCTTTACGCGTACTTCAATTTCACCGAGTCCTTTGTTGAGACAGTACTCCGATTGTTACACCATTCGTGCGGGTCGGAACTTACCCGACAAGGAATTTCGCTACCTTAGGACCGTTATAGTTACGGCCGCCGTTCACCGGGGCTTTAGTTCAAAGCTTCGCTTACCCGAAGGCAAGCTAACTCATCCCTGTGACCTTCCGGCACTGGGCAGGTGTCAGCCCCTATACATCGTCTTACGACTTAGCAGAGACCTGTGGTTTTGGTAACCAGTCACCAGAGTCTGTTCACTGCGACCTCCCTACGCTTCCGTAGTAAAACGTACACGTTGGAAGGCACCCCTTCTCCCGAAGTTACGGGGTTAATTTGCCGAGTTCCTTAACAAAGGTTCTCTCGCTCGTCTTGGTATGCTCTACCTATCTACCAGTGTCGGTTTGCGGTACGGATATTCAGAGTTCAACACTTAGAGGTTTTTCTTGGCAGTAAGGATCAACCACTTCCGTCTCATGGACTCGTACTCATGCCTCAGCTCAGTCCGCGGATTTTCCTACGGACGTCAACGCCTACACATTTCCACCTACATCCAATTGTAGGCTGGCCTACCTCACTGCGTCGCCCCATCGCTCCATCTGAATAGTTCCGGAATGTTGACCGGATATCCATCGCCTACGCCTTTCGGCCTCGACTAAGGACCGACTAACCCGATGCGGATTAACCTGGCATCGGAAACCTTAGATATTCGACGAACATGTTTCTCACATGTTTTACGCTACTCATGCCTGCATTCTCACTTCTGCCCACTCCAGCCGTCCTCACGGTCGACCTTCTCTGCGGACAGAACGCTCTCCTACCGCTCCAGTCCAAAGACTGAAACCCATGGCTTCGGTGGTAAACTTAGCCCCGGTAAATTTTCCGCGCAAGACCACTTGACCAGTGAGCTGTTACGCACTCTTTCAAGGAATGGCTGCTTCTAAGCCAACCTCCTGGTTGTCTCAGTAGTCTTACTTCGTTTTCCACTTAGTTTACACTTGGGGACCTTAGCCGATGGTCTGGGCTCTTTCCCTTTTGACCACGAAACTCATCTCCCGTAGTCTGACTGCTATGCTTAAAGTGCTGGCATTCGGAGTTTGGTTAGGTTCAGTAGGCGACAAGCCCCTTAGCCCGTCCAGTGGCTCTACCTCCAACACTCAACGCATAACGCTAGCCCTAAAGCTATTTCGGAGAGAACAAGCTATCTCCAAGTTCGTTTGGCATATCACCTCTACCCACAACTCATCTTACAATTTTGCAACATTGAAAAGTTCGGACCTCCACGGGTGGTTAGACCCGCTTCATCCTGGTCATGGGTAGCTCACTTGGTTTCGTGTCTAATCCCAGCCACTCGCGCCCTATTAAGACGACTCGCTTTCGCTCCGGCTCCGGGTGTTACTCCCTTAACCTCGCGACTGAGATTAACTCGCAGGCTCGTTCTCCAAAAAGCACGCCGTCAGACGTGATAGCGGCCACAGACTTACGTCTGCGCTCAGCCTACCATAGTCCTCCGACAGATTATATGCTCACGGTTTCAGGTTCTATTTCACTCCCCTCATCGGGGTACTTTTCACCTTTCCCTCACGGTACTATTACGCTATCGGTCATCAAGTGTATTTAGCCTTGGAAAGTGGTCTTCCCAGATTCCAACCAAATTAGCGTGTCTGGTTGTACTCAGGGGTCCTGAAAGAAGTTATCGCGTTTTCGCTTACGGGACTATAACCCTCTTTGGTAGGTTTTTTCACACCTTTCTGCTAACGCAATAATTTATGACTTCTATAGCTCAGGCCCTACAACCCCGGCCACGTAAACGCAGCCGGTTTGGGCTTCTCCCCTTTCGCTCGCCACTACTCGGGGAATAATCTCTTTTCCTCTAGGTACTAAGATGTTTCAGTTCCCTAGGTTCCCTTCCTCCAACCTATGTATTCAGCTGAAGGATGCACCGGTTTTTCCGGTGCAGGTTTCCCTATTCGGAGATCCTCGGATCGTCACCTGTTCACGGCTCCTCGAGGCTTATCGCAGTGTCCCACGTCCTTCATCGGCACTTGAACGCCAAGGCATCCACCGTAAGCACTTAGTAGCTTAACTGTGATGCGGAGAAATCGATATTTATTCGCAGTAATCTATTCAATTGGTAAGGTTCTGTCCGATGGTTGTCCATCGGCGGCTACTCCTGATCTTCCGATCCGGACCACCCACCGCGGGGCAACTTCACTTTTCGTTTTTCAAAGAAACAGCCCGACACTTCGCCGGGCTTGAAATACTCCCTTAGAAAATGTCCACCTTCGCTTTGTCAGTCGTTGTCAATGGCTGCCAAATTGTTATCCTTGCTGTTTCTCTTTCCTGCTCCTCTCAGTGGAGATGAGGGGATTCGAACCCCTGGCCTCCGCCTTGCAAAGGCGGCGCTCTCCCATCTGAGCTACATCCCCGGTCTTCTCGGGGGGGAGTGGGCCTGACTGGATTCGAACCAGTGACCCCTGCGTTATCAGCACAGTGCTCTAAACCACTGAGCTACAGGCCCTTTTACTTCCTTAACAACTGAGTAGTGATAGAAAACCGCGAGCGGTGGTTGAGATAACCTTGACACCGTCAAGGATTTTGTCAGTCAAGATTTTACTAAAAATCTAGAGTATGGAGCGCAGATCTGTGCTGCAAGAGCACTGGACCTTTGCTCGTGTCTCCCTAGAAAGGAGGTGATCCAGGCGCACCTTCCGGTACACCTACCTTGTTACGACTTCGTCCCAGTCACCAGCCCTACCCTCGCCAGCTCCTTCCCGTGAGGGTTAGGATACCGGCTTCAAGTATTGCCAGCTTCCGTGACGTGACGGGCGGTGTGTACAAGACCCGGGAACGTATTCAACGCAGTATTGCTGACCTGCGTTTACTAGCAACTCCGGCTTCATGCAGTCGAGTTGCAGACTGCAATCCGAACTGAGATCGGCTTTGAGGATTGGCTTCGCCTCGCGACTTTGCTACCCATTGTACCGACCATTGTAGCGTGTGTGTAGCCCTGGACATAAAGGCCATGCTGACTTGACGTCGTCCCCACCTTCCCCCGGTTTTGTACCGGCAGTCCCGCATGACACGTATAACATACGGCAAGGGTTGCGCTCGTTACCGGACTTAACCGGACACCTCACGGCACGAGCTGACGACAGCCATGCAGCACCTGTATAAGCTCCCCGAGGGGTCGGTCACCTTTCGGATCCCTACCACTTATATGTCAAGCCCAGGTAAGGTTCTTCGTGTAGCATCGAATTAAACCACACGCTCCGCTGCTTGTGCGGGTCCCCGTCAATTCCTTTGAGTTTTAACCTTGCGATCGTACTCCCCAGGCGGTGGACTTACCGCGTTAACTACGACACCGACAACTATTACATCGCCGACATCCAGTCCACATCGTTTACGGCATGGACTACCGGGGTTTCTAATCCCGTTTGCTCCCCATGCTTTCGCGTCTCAGTGTCAGGAACGGCCCAGGAGGCCGCCTTCGCCACTGGTGTTCCTCCCGATATCTACGCATTTCACTACTACACCGGGAATTCCACCTCCCTCTACCGTCCTCTAGCCTGGTAGTTTTGAGCAACCTCTCCTAGTTGAGCCAGGAGATTTCATACCCAACTTACCAAACCACCTACACGCTCTTTACGCCCAATAAATCCGGATAACGCTCGCCTCCTACGTATTACCGCGGCTGCTGGCACGTAGTTAGCCGAGACTTATTCCTGAGGTACTGTCCTTTCTCATCCCTCAGAAAAGCGCTTTACAACCCGAAGGCCTTCTTCGCGCACGCGGCGTTGCTGCATCAGACTTTCGTCTATTGTGCAAGATTCCCTACTGCTGCCACCCGTAGGTGTCTAGCCCGTGTTTCAGTGCTAGTGTGGGGGGTCACCCTCTCAGGTCCCCTACCCGTCATCGCCTTGGTAGGCCGTTACCCTACCAACTAGCTGATGGGACGCAGGCCCCTCCTAAAGTGGCGCTGTAAACTTTCGTCCACAGAACCTTTCCTTCAAAAGCTTCTAATCTCTTGAAGGGTATAGGGCATTAGCCTCAGTTTCCCAAGGTTGTTCCCTTCTTTAGGGCAGGTCACCAACGCGTTACTCACCCGTCCGCCACTAAGAGCTCCTGTGCGAACACAAGAACTGCTTCGTTCGACTTGCATGTATTAGGCACGCCGCCAGCGTTCATCCTGAGCCAGGATCAAACTCTCCGCAAAAATTCATCCCACAAAGTGGGATCAGATTACGAAGATCATATCTCAACTCAAAAGTTTGAACTTTTTGCTGTTAGCTTTCTATCACTATTCAGTTGTTAAGGTTCAAGGCCCTTATCTTAGAGCGAGGGACATTTTACCACCCAGGCTTCTCAGCGTCAAGGGCTTTTAGTAGTAGAGAACAAAAATCCCCGCCGACCTCTCTTTTCGACATCGGCCTTTCCGCTGCACATCACTGCGCTTTGGTTTGGGGTCTGCACTCTTGAATTTGATCGGTCTGCCTTTCCAGGCGAAACCGTCCTTCATCCTACCTACGGCATTATAAAGTATATTCTTGGCCTGTCAAGGGGTTTGCGCTCCAATCCTCCCCTAGAACCTTAAAAAATTAGCCGGGGATTATTCCAGCTCCTGCCGCCCCATCAAAGCCCGCAGCAGCGTGTTTTGATCGGCATACTCCAGATCGCCGCCCATCGGCAGCCCTCGGGCTAAACGGGTCAGCCGCAGCCCATCCCGATCCAGCTGCCTCCGAAGGTACATCGCCGTAGCATCTCCTTCCATGCTGGGATTGGTGGCAATGATCACCTCTTCAATATCACTGCTCCCCATCCGATCCAGCAGTTCCTGAATACGGAGGTCTTCCGGACCAATACCTTCCACCGGGGAAAGCGCACCGTGGAGCACATGGTAGCGCCCTTTAAAAGCAGAGGTCTTCTCCAGCGCGGCCACATCCAGGGGCTCTTCCACCACACAGAGCAGGTTTCCTTCCCGATTGGGATCCTGGCAAATGACACAGGCCTCCCGACCGGCTGTCATGATATTAAAACATACCGGACAGGTGTCAGTGCCCAACCGCAGCTGCTGCAGGGCTTCCGCTAAATCTGTACTCAAATCATTTTCCTGGCTGCGGAGCAGGAAAAACGTCAGCCTGGAGGCCGTTTTCGGCCCCACCCCCGGCAGCCGGGAAAACGCATCGATCAGCTTGGTAACTGGTTCAGGAAGCATGCTGTATTCCTCTTATCCCTAAAAGGGCAACCCGCCGCCCGCCAAAGGGCCCAGCCTTTCGGCAGCCACTTCCCGGGATTTCTCCAGGCCGTTGTTGATTGCCGCCAGCACCAGGTCTTCCAGCATTTCTACATCTCCGTCTTCCATCAGGCCAGGATCTATCTCAATTTCCCGCAGCTGCTGATCCCCGGTGACGGTCACTTTCACCGCTCCTCCTCCCGCGCTTCCTTCCACCTCGGTGTCAGCCAATTCTTCCTGAGCCTTGAGCATCTCCTGCTGCAGCTTCTGGATCTGCTGCATCATCCCCCCACCTCCCCCAGGTAAACCACCTTGTTTTGATCGCTTAGACATTCTGTCCTCCACTAAAACGTTAATCGACAATCATCTCAGTTATTATGTCAATCCACTGTTTATTCCTCATCCTGATCAGAAACGTATTTCCCTCCCAGATCCCGCACCGCGGTAGCTACCAAACCATCGGGATCAATATCTTCGGGGAAATCATGATCCTTTCCCGAACCCAGCACACACTGGATCGACAGATTATCCCCCAGGACCTCGTTGATCACACTCCGGCAAACCTGGAGATGATCTTCTTTTTCCATCTTTTCTTTATTAATATCACTCCGAAAGCTGAGGATCAGCGTTCCATCTTTGATCCCCAGCGGTCGACAGGTGTTTAACAACGCCTGGGTTGTGGGATTCGCGGAGCGAACCAGTTTACAGATCTGATCCCAGATCTGTAATATATTAACCTGCCCACCTTCAGGCTGCTTTTCTCCTCCTGGTCCTGCGGAGGGAGATCGGGTTTCTGACCGGGATGGAGCGGCTCCCTGAGGATTTGGTTCTGCTGGTGATAATTTTTCTTCCGCTGCCGGCCCGGCGAGATGCAAGCCGGGAATATAACCGAGGGCTTCTACAAAGGCTATTTCCAGCGGCAGCATGGGCAGCCAGGAACTGCGTTTATAACCGACCGCTTCGTTAAATATCTTGATCAGCTTCAATAACTGCCCGGTGTTGAGCTGTTGAATATGTCTTTCTACAGCCGTCCAGACATCGCCCGGGAGATCCACTTGATCCCGATTTCCCATCTTCACCAGCAGTAAGCTGCGCAAGTAACTGACCACCTGACGGCCGAATTGATCAGGATCCGATCCCTTTTCCAGCGTCTCCTGAAGAACACTCAAACCCCCTCCTGCCTCTCCATCCAGCAAAGCCTCTACCAGGTCGAGCACCGCCTGATTTGCAGAAGTTCCCAATACCCGATGGACCAGATCAAGGGTAATTTTTTCATCGAGGGATGCCAGCTGATCAAGGATAGAAATCGCGTCCCGCATGCTTCCTGTTGCCTGGCGCGCGATTAAACCGAGCGCAGCATCTTCAACCTCAAGATTTTCTTCAGCAGCTAAATGCTTGAGCTGCCCTATAATGTCCTGCACCGGGATCCGGCGGAACTCATGCCGCTGACAACGGGAAAGAACCGTAGCGGGGATCTTGTGAACTTCGGTTGTGGCCAGGACAAAAATAGCATGCGCGGGCGGTTCTTCCAGGGTTTTAAGCAAAGCATTAAAGGCAGCCGTGGATAACATATGAACTTCATCTATGATGTAAACTTTGTACGCGCCTTGATTGGGAGAAAAATTGATCTTTTCGCGTAAACCGCGCACATCATCAACGCTGGTGTTTGAGGCCGCGTCTATTTCAATCAAGTCCAGAAACTCACCATGATTGACCGCTTGACAATGGGCACATTCATTACACGGACGCTCCAGGACATCTTCCGCCAGACAATTGACCGCTTTCGCCAGCAGTCTGGCCGTAGTTGTTTTTCCCGTTCCCCGCGGACCGGAGAACAGCTGGGCGTGGGATACCCGGTCCCGTTGAACAGCATTCCGCAGGGTGGTGATCACATGCTCCTGACTGACCACCTGGTCCCAACTCAAAGGCCGCCATTTAAGATATAAAACTTTAGACATAATTTCGTCCTCAGTTATTCAAAATAATTTCTCGAGTGGAATCAATAGGTAGTGTAACAGAAGGCAAGCAGGCGGTCAATCACCGGCCGTTTCCAGCCCGAGCCAAACGAATCCGTCCTCCCTCCCGGTCGTTTAGAGCCTTTTTGTGGATTTCTCTCCAAATTCCAACTTCCGGCACATAACTTGCACTGATAATAAGTGAACCTCAACAAGCACTTTTTGTTGACGCTCTTCAGGGAGTATGCTAATATCAAAAAGAAGATATTCTGCTGAGGTTCTTTCAATAAATGACTGGCTAGAGCAGAGAGCAGCACCCTCGACAAGGAGAGAAAGTACAATGAAAAAATACCACATGCTTGGATTAATGACCTTAATCATCCTCAGTTTAACAGCGTGTAAGATGTCCGCCAGCACCCCTCCGCCCGTGACGCCCACGACCAATCTTAGTGAAATTGCCCGGCAGGCGACCCAGACAGCTATCGCCAAAACACCCCAGGCAGGCGAGACCCAGGCGGTTGATCCCACGGACGCAGCCCCTGCTGAAGAGGGGACGGACGAAGAACCTACAGCAGCCAACACCCCCGTTCCCACCAAAGAATCCAGCTCGGAAAACAAACAGGCCCCATCTTACGCCGTACCGGACACTTATACCCTCCATGAAGGTGAATTCCCCTTCTGTCTGGCCCGCCGTTTTAACATTAATATCGATGATTTGCTCAACTATAACGGCCTGTCTGACGGCCAAATCCTTTATCCGGGAGATGTGCTGGAGATCCCCCGCCAGGCTCGTCCCTTCAACGGCAACCGGGCGCTGCGGAATCACCCCACCAGCTATACCGTTCAGAGCAGCACCAGCTTATATGAAATCGCCTGCTTATTTGGAGACGTTGACCCCCGGGCAATTGCCCAGGTAAATGACCTGGACCTTTCTCAGACCTTAAGAGCTGGAACTGTCATTCAAATTCCCTGACCACTACCTGAGCGTCCTCGTTACAAAAAAACCAAAAGCAGCCCTGATAAAAACCAGGGCTGCATTTTTCTTTCTTTCAATTCAGGATCTATATACAGCACGCAGCCACTCGGGATGTAAATCCAACTTCCCTCTGACCAGATCGTTAAACAAAATCCTCAATTTCTCCGTGACAGGACCCATCTCTCCCGCTCCGATCTTGCGGTGATCCACCCTTGTGACTGCCGTGATTTGAGCAGCTGTTCCCGTCAGAAAGAGTTCTTCACATAAATAGACTTCTGTCCGATCGATCGGCCGCTCCTGGATGGGGATATCCAGTTCCTGGCTGGCTATCTCCAGAACCGTTTTCCGGGTGATGCCTTCCAACACGTTATCGGTCACCGGTGGAGTAACCAGGATCCCATCCCGGACCATAAAAACGTTTTCCGCGCTTCCTTCCGAGATATGACCGGACTGGGTCAAGACCAGGGCCTCATCAAATCCCGATTGGACAGCATCGGTTTTGATGAAGGCGGAATTAGCATACGCACCGGTAATTTTTCCCCGGGCGGGAATCGCATTATCGTCAATCCTCCTCCAGGAGGAAATGGTCACATGAGCATCGGTATCGTTAACCACATAGCGATCAAAGGGAACAGCCATCAGGGCTATTTCTTCCTTCAAATCATGCAGCCGAACACCAATCCCCATATCTGCTTTATAAACCAGGGGGCGGAGATAAATATCACAGGTCAACTCTTCCCGGCGAAGCAGCGAGATCGAAAGCTGAATTAGATCCTCAGGGGTAAAATCAAAATCCATTAACAACAACCTGGCAGAATTCAATAAACGCCGGTAATGATCTTCCGGGCGGAAAAGAAAAAGTTGACCTTGTTCCTGATTCCAATAGGCCCGCAGTCCGCCAAAAGCTGCAGTCCCGTAGTGAAGGGCATGGGTCAATATGCTGATTCTTGCCTCATCAAATGGGACAATTTTTCCTTCGAAATAGGCGTATCGGGGAAGCTCCACGGATAATCCTCCTGGCCGTTAATTTGTTGTTTTCTTGCCCATAAACAATACTTTTCCATTATAACCCGTTCTGGAAAGCCGCTGACTAAGAACTGCTGCCAGAGAGTTAATCACTGCAAAATCCATCTCCTCATGTTAACATATAAGGAAGATGGGCAAACATTCCTATTAGAACCCGATCGATGATAATAATGCTCAAAAAGTTAGTATTGCTAGATCAGCAAACCTCCCGCCGGCTCCGGATCCCCGCAGATAGGGCAGTGCTGCGCCGGGGAGCTTCAATCTTCGCCCACTCCGCCGATTCCTGGTTCTGGGTTGCCGGCTTAATCATCCTTCTTTTCACCGCTCCCCCTCATTGGCGCTCAACCCTGCTGCTTTTATTGATCAGTATCATCCTGACCGCGATTATCATCCTGGCAAGCAAGTTTGCGATTAAACGTCCCCGCCCCGAGGGCCTGTGGGGCACTATCTACCGGAAATCTGATCCCCACTCCTTCCCCTCCGGACATGCTGCCCGGGCCGGGTTAATCGCTGGAATCATCCTCCTGACCGGATCGACCGGACTGGGTTTACTCCTGGTTATCTGGGCTTTGTTGGTCAACTACGCCCGGATTGGGCTGGGCGTACATTACCTCTCTGATATCCTGGTTGGTACCCTGATCGGAATCCTGCTGGCCGGAGTTTTTTACACTGTCTGGGTCTGATTCTAAACCCCAAGAGGAAAAATTTGCCCGGGATGCAGGAGAGGCTTCTTATCCGAAACAGGCCGAGGCGGTTTCTACCTCGATTTACATCTCCATTTTAAAAGCGGGGACTTCTGTCCACCGTCTACCCTGTTGGATCAAATAATACGGATACCAGACCACGCCAAACAACTCAATCAAGATATCTTTTTTATAGGGTTGGACAGGAATCTCTTCTGCTTGCTGGAGGACATCCTGCCATTTTTCTTTCTCTTCCTGGACAGCTTCCTGCCGATCTTCTTCCAGCTCAAGAATTTCCTCCTGGTATTGATCAATCACTGCCAAAGATTCCTTGACATCCGCTTTAGCCTTGCTCGTCATCCGCCGCTTGGTAAGAGAGGTTGATACTCGTTTTCTCCGCCCGGCAATCAAGCTTAACAGATTTTCTGCATGGGTGCCTAGCTCTTCCATTTTACGCTGAGAAAGTTCGGTTTGGTCTTCTTCCAATTCCCGCTCCTCTTTAATTAACCGGACCTTGATCTGATCCAGTTTCTTGGTATAAAAATCGTTAATTTTCTGGATCTCTTCTTCCTGGAATTTACGCACAGCTCCTCCAACCATTTTTCTAAACTCTCCCTGAGAGACCTGGGGGCCAGCAAAGATATCCAGCTCATCAACACTCCGCACCGTCACTGTCAGGTTGTGATAAATCCAATCTTTAAAGTCAGCCTCCAGTCCCTTCAACTTGGCGGCATCATTGAGCGGAGGTTCCAGGTTGTAAAAACGCGCATCAGGCAGGCCGCTCCGCTGAAGATCTCCAGCCGCTATAGTTTCTGTCAGCCATTCTTCCCAATCGACACGCCCCTTCCGATCGGGTTCAGCCACCAAGACAGTCAGTTTTTTTTCATAGTCCAGATTGTAATTACGTTTCAAGAAACGCACATTGCTTTGAGCTGCCAGGAATGGGCGGTAAATAATCCCTACCTGTTGGAGATCATCATCAAGCTCAAGTTCCTCGTCCGCGGCAGCTTCTGGAACGGTTATCTCCGGCGGATAATAATATTCATCGATACCCCCGGGCGTTTTAGGCGGGGTAAGGGTTCCAGGCAAGTTATCCGGGGAGCGCCTTGCTTCTTTTCCCGCCTCTCCATTTCCAGAGGCTGGAGTGGTTGCATCTCCCGGTTTCGTTGAATTCTGGAGAACGCTAGAAGGGGATTGGTCCCACCCGGCACCTGCTAATTCATTCAACGCTGGAATTTGATTGCGGGTGAGGGGGCCGGTCAGGTAATTCATCGCCCAGCGGGTATAAAATAACACCGGTTTTTTTTCGTGCACATTATGCAGTAAAAACATCCTTTTTCCCAGTGTCGATATCAAGCGGTCATAAATATCCTTTTCCATCCCGGGCGCCGCACCTTCCAATCCCTCCAGCAGTCGATTTTTATCCTGTTCGGTTTGCAGCTTACCTATAAACCAGGTGCCGGCATTGGATAACGCTTTATAATCAACATCTACCGGGTTCTGGGTGACCAGCACCTGCCCGACACCAAACGCTCGGGCTTGCTTGAGCATGCGCAGCATGGGGATTTTAGAGGGAGGATTTGCCACCGGGGGAAGATACCCATAAATTTCGTCAAAATAAATCAGCGCCCGCAGGGAGGTGGTCCCTTTCTGGGCTCGCATCCAGGTCTCCACAGCCGAGTAGAGCAGTGTGACAAAAAACATTCGTTCGGCATCGGTGAGATGGGCGATATAAAAAACGCTGTGCCGGGGTCGGCCCTCCGGAGTATATAACAAACTCCCCACCTCCAGGGGTTGACCCGTTATCCAGGATTGAAATCCCGGGGCTGCCAAGATATTATTGAGCATCATCGATAAATCCAACCGGTCTTTTTCCGGCATAAATGTTTCTATATCAATTACGCCCAATTTTTCAAAAGGTGGATTTTGAATCTGAAGGATCAATTCCCGCAGATTGAGATCCTGACCTTTGCTCCACGCCCGCTCAAAGATGTTGCTGAGCAGGATGTGTTCCTCTGATCTGACCGGGTCAATATCCTTAAGTCCAACCAGGCCCAGCAAACCCATCACCGTCCCCGAAATTTTATCCCTGAGCACTTCCCGGTGTTCTTCCCAAGAAAGTTCCGGGGATTTCAAGGAGGACAGGATATTCACCGGAATCCCGGCTTCTGATCCCGGAGTGTAGATGGAAAATTGGGCAGCGTCAGCTAATTTCCGAATACGATGACCGTCAATGTCCCAATCCGCCAGCCCGTTCTTCCACAAATTAGCTGCCTCCGCAGCTGCCTGATCCAGCGTTTTCCCCTCCTTGCGGGCCTGGTCCGGGTTTACCCAGGGTTTGAAATCTTCTGGAAGGAGATCGGGGAAATGGAGCAGGGTGTTGGTCATATCTCCCTTGGGGTCAATCATCAACGCAGGTATGCCGTTGAGAGCAGCTTCTTCCAGCAAATCAATGCACAACCCGGTTTTCCCAGAGCCGGTCATCCCCACCGCAACCGCATGGGTTGTGAGGTCATCCGGATCATAGGTCAGCAGCTTATCCTCAACCTCACCAACCTTGGGATCAAAGATTTTCCCTAGATAAAATTTTCCAGCATAGTTTGTCATGGTTACCTCGTTTTTTTTTCGGTGGTTGTCTGCCCTGTTCATCTTCTCATCAAGGTTGGATAACAAACGTCTGCCCCCGGCAGCAATTCCCGTCCGCCATTAATACGCCCGGTCTTCCCTAATTTCCTGCCTGTATCGAAGCCGCTGAACACATCCCCATCAATCCAGCAAAGTGAACCTCGCCAGGACCAGGTCATGATCAGATTTTCTCAATGGAGAACTGTCCTCGGGCAGGGGAAGCGGGAAATCAGCATTCGTGTGCAGGATTTCAACCCCGGACAGATACTGAAAGAAATCCGGGCTGACCAGGATGTGATCCAATACCTGTGAGTTTCCCTGATAAATGTAGTTATACCGCTGATCATCCGGCAGAACAGCCAACACATGTTCCAGGCCAGCCTCCCGCAGTGCATCCAGCGGAGGAGAATCAAAATAGGAATTTAAATCTCCCATGATCACAAAATGAGCATCCGGATCAACCTTTCTCAGCTTTTCGACAACCTCAACGTTCCAGGCAGCCTGCGCCGTCCGGCGGGGCTCTGTCGCTTCCTCCCCCCCGCTCATAGAAGTGAAATGATTGTTGAGAATGATGACGGTTTCTACCTTGTCTTTCCCCTGAACCTCAAGTTTGATCATCAGAGGTGGACGGCTGGTCAATCCCTCGGGAGCGGGAAATTGTTTGACCTCCTCGACCTTGACCTGATCCCCCCGGATCAAATACCCAACGTCAATCCCCCGGCTGTCCGTACCTTCAATGAGGTAAGGTTGATATCCAAACTCCTGGAGGCTTTCAAGGCCGGCAAGATCTTCCAGGATGTCCAGGTTTTCCACCTCCTGTAAACCAACCACGGTCGGGCTTCCCGCGAAGAGGATGGTATTGGCAACCTTTGCAAGATCAACCCTGTACTCGCTGACCGTGGGCAGATCAGGACTTGAGGGATGGGGAAGGACGATATCAAAGAGATTTTCTACATTCCAGGTGGCGACAGAAAACTGGTCCTCAGCAGTCATCGCCAGTTGGGGAAGTTCCTGCTCAACAGGTTCAACAACCGGCTCCCCGGCAGGTTCGATCTTATAATTTCCATATGTATAAGCCAACGGTCCGCTCAGGCCGATCACCTGGTCCCCTACCTTGACCACATAAGGAAGTGTGTTCCGGTATTGATGCTCCTGTTCGCTGCCGTCATCCACCATGATACCCAAACCGCTTTCCTCCCGGGACCACAGGCGGTCAATCTGATGTTTGGCCAGCACAAAAACATATTCACCGTATCTGGTCGATGGAGAAACAGCAATCCCCGGATCCGTGACCTGAACCAGGCTGCCCTCCCGGGATTCAAAATAAACCTCTGCTTCTGCCGGAGAAGAAGGGGGATCTAATTCTTCTGCTGGGGGAAGAGGATATTTTTCCCCAAGAACCTCGACGTCAGCCGCTGATTTGATTTTTACCTGGGTTTGCTGGTAGGTCTCCCGGGCAACACCATCCACGCGAACCCAATCACCCACCGCAAGGTCAAGGCTCAATCCTTCACTGTTCACAAAAACCCCCGGAGAAGTCCTGGGGTCCAGATCTGTATCCAATTCCTGGATCCAGAAACCAGCCAGCTCGGGAAAAGTCCCCGTGATCACACCGGCGGTTTTCACCTGCTCAAGGATATAGGGGGAACGGAATCCGGGACCCTGGATTGCCCAGACAGGGATCAGCTCCCCAGCAAATGTGTACTGCAGGTCAATCTCGGCCGGGTCTTCCCACTGCTCACTAATAGCCCGGGCCTGATCATACTCCAGATACTCTCCACTGGTTCCAACGATCCGGCAGCGGACACTGACCGCACCTCCATCCCCTTCCAGCTCAGCCACTTTCCAAACCACACGATTTTCTCCGTCTTTCTCGCCCTGGTCCAGGACCTCTTCTATCCTCCCATTCTCCGGAACCTGAAAGGTAATTTCAACCCCGGTCATTTTCTGGGGTGTGTGATTGTAAGCCGTAAGCGTGAGGGTTATGACCTCGCCCATCTGAGCAGTGTTCGGCGCATCCAGAATCAGGCGCAGAACAGGGGGATAAATCTTTTCCAGGTCAACCGCTGTCCGCGGATAAAGCTGAAGGACGCCGTCCCTGACTTCCAAAATACCGGTCATCCGGTAATGATCCCCCACTTCCAAATGCTCGATGTTCAGTCCCGTGTCTTTATCCACATAGAGGGTGAGAACCCGGTTTTCTTCATCCTTGATGTCAATCTCATAACTGTAGCTGAATTCTTCTACCCTGGTGATCTCTCCTTCCACCCGGGCCAACCGCCCCGGAAGCTCACCTGACCCCGCTATCACCTGCGAAATTGTCAGCTGCTCCGGCTGCGGCTGATCGTCATCAGCTGCTTTTTCCCTGACTTCCACCTGGTCGGGATCATTAACCACTAATTCCACCGCCCCCCGATAAAGTTCGGGCACCCCCCTGACCTTCACCCGGTCTCCTATCTGGACCGAAACTTCGCCTCCCCCTCCCGGAACCCAGACCTGAATGCCGTCGGTTTCATCCTCCAGGTAAAATTTAGTATTACCGCTTCCGGCATAATATCCGCCTGTGTACATGGTAGCCACACCCTCCACCACCACCTCGTCACCCAGCAGCTCTCTGGCTTTAGCAACAGGGATAGAACCACCGGCGATTTCGGTTCGGATCGGACCCCCAAGTGCGGGAACAGGCCAATCATCAGCCTCGAGGATATAATTATCCACTCTCGCGGTCAGATACGTCCAGGGAGCCCGGAGGGTAATCTGCTGGAGGAGAGATTCTCCTGCAGCTAATCTTTCTTGCTCCCAGATCACCTTCTGCCCCTCTATCCGCAAGCCGGGAGAGACAGAAAGTATTTCCACTTGAGCAGGGAGCGGAATTACGGCGTCTAACTGATGTAAATCCTGTCCAGTGTAGTTGCTGAACTCCAAATCAAGGGTATATTTGGCACCTGGTTCAACTTGCTCAGGAGCGGAGATTGAAATGACGAGCCGTTCCTCTTGAAAGGGGGTGGGATCATCTGCTGTACCCTGCGGTTGAGGGTTCTGTTTAAACTGAAAGTCTGCCCGGTTATCCTCCGTGTCCTGACCGCTCCCCTCAGTCCCTCCCGGTTTTCGCTCCAGGGAAAAGCCGCGTTCCAGTGCCCTGGCCTGATCCCCCTCCCCATATTTCTGGGGGTTATCTCCCCAGGCCAGGCTGTCCACCGGCTGGTCATCCCCAGCCCGCAGGATCAATCCTCCCCGGCTGGCCGCCAGCGGGAGATCAAAATAAACGTCCACCACGGTTTGATAATCCTGACCTTTCTTGCCCAGCAGATAATGCCCCCGGGGAGGAACCAGCGTGGTTTCAGTCCAGCGGTATAAAATCCGTTCTTTCTCTCCTTCTTCCAGTTGGTACCAAAGGGTCATTCCCTTGAGATCAAACGGGGCATCCCTGCTGGAATTGTAAAGCTCAATAAATTCATAATCGTTGTTTCCCTGATCTGCTGCCATTACTTCACTGATCACAATCCGGGGATCGAACCCGGACGCCGGGACCTCGGTGGGAGCAAAAGTCGGAAGGCTGGGTTCTTTAACCAGTTGGCACCCAGACATAACCACGACTGCGAGCAAGAATAATACTATTTTTACTTTCCGAGCAGATTTCATCTTTATGTCCCTTGTTCTGACCTTATTTGAGTCCTATTTTACCAGCCTCCACTGGAGTTAACTAATCACGTATAATATGATTGGCTGGGAAATGACTTCAGTGAACAGCGACAGAAACTAGGAATATTCCCTCAAGGAGGAAATCAATGGATACCCAATTTACCTATTACGGTCACAGCACCTTTGGCCTCAAGATCAATGGTCATCCAATTTTAATCGATCCCTTCTTCACCGGTAACCCGACCCTGGATCTCTCACCCGATGAGCTCGATGCTGATTTCATCCTGGTCACCCACGGTCATGGCGACCATATCGGCGACACGGTCAGGATTGCCAAACGGACAGACGCCCTGGTCATTGCCTGTTTCGAGGTGGCTAATTGGCTGGAAGAAAAAGGGGTAAAAACCCACGCCCAGCACATCGGGGGCGGTTTCCAGCATCCCTTTGGCTACGTGAAAATGACCCAGGCTTTACACGGCTCCTCCCTGCCAGATGGATCTTACGGAGGTATGCCGGGAGGATTTCTGATCACCACGGAGGACAACTACACAATATACCTTGCGGGAGACACCGGCTTGTTCCCCGGTATGTCTTTGATCGGAGATGAAGGCATCGATTTTGCTGCTTTGCCCATCGGCGATAACTTCACCATGGGGCCCAAAGATGCCCTCCGGGCGGTGAAACTGCTTAAGCCCCGCCGGGTTCTCCCCACGCATTACTCAACCTTTGACCTGATTAATCAGGATCCTGAACAATGGAAGGCGAACGTCGAGGCAGAAACCAACAGTGAGGTTGTCATCCTTAAACCCCGGCAGTCAATCCAGCTCCACCAAGGACCAAACCATGAAGCCTAACCCATCCCGCCAAGAAGAAGAAAAATATATGGAAAAAGAAGGGCGCCTTCCACCCGGGCAGAGTCTGACCCAGAAATTTCCGGTTCTCCATTATGGCAATATACCCGAAATCGATTTAAACTCCTGGAAATTCCGGGTCTGGGGTGAAGTTGAACAAGACCTGTCCTGGACCTGGGAAGAATTCTCCCGGCTTCCCCGCGCAGAAATCAAGATGGACGTCCACTGCGTGACCCGCTGGAGTATGTTCGACACCATCTGGAAGGGAGTTTCTCCACAGGTGTTAATCGAACAAGAAATTATCAAACTAAAGCCGGAAGTATCATTCGTCATCCAGCATGCAGCGGGCGGTTATACCACCAATCTGCCCCTGGAAGTGTTCCTGCAGGATAATTTTTTGCTCGCCACCCATTTCAATGGGGAACCCCTCACGCCGGCCCACGGGTATCCTCTGCGCGGAGTCGTGGGGTATATCCCGGAAAAGGATCGGGACAACCAGCGCTCTCCCTATTTTTGGAAAGGAGCAAAATGGTTGACAGGCCTGGAATTTATTAGTGAAGACGAACCCGGTTTCTGGGAAAAGGCCGGCTATCATAATGAAGGAGACGTCTGGAAGGAGCAGCGCAGAAGCTGACCGCTGACCGCCGAAAACCATCGCTCCGCCTGGGATAAAATATAATCCATCAGGATCGACAACCAGCTCCCCAATCAATCAAACCGGACATCCCCGGCTGCGGGGAGCCCAGCCGCTGATTCGGCCGTCCGCACCGCCCTGAGGATCGCCCGGGCATAAGCTTCCGCCGCATAAGCACCCACTATATTTACATCCACTTCCACTTCACCCGAGGATAAAGCAAAGACAGTATCCCCATCCAGCATGGTAAAAGCCGGTCTGATGGTCCGGGCCAGGCCGTTATGGGCCGTTTCGGCTACTTTATTCACCTGTTCTTTCGTCAGCCTGACATTGGTCAGAACGGCACCGATTACTGTGTTCTGAGTGTTCGCGGCCATTTTTAATATCTTCCGGCCGATAAAAGTTTTCATCAACCGCAGGGTGTTGACCGGTCCTTTAATTCCCCGGGCCCCAGCGATTATTTTTCCCCTTTCGGGGTCGATTACATCCCCGAAAGCGTTAACAGCCGCAACCGCTTCTACAAACCCACCACCCCCAAGGGACAGGCCGGCCCGGCCTATTCCAGTTTTCATGGCCCGTTTCATGCCCAATATCTTTCCCACGGTAGCTCCGGTGCCAGCGCCGACATTGCCCTCGGGAATGTTTTCTGATCCTGCCTTCAGGCAGGCTTGATAGCCCATCTCATCGCCCGGCCTGATCTTTGCCTCCCCGATCCCCAGGTCAAAGAGAACCGCTGCTGGAACAATAGGCACCCGCGCGGGTCCAACATCCAATCCTATCCCCTGTTCTTCCAGATAACGCATAACCCCGGAAGCAGCATCCAGGCCGAAAGCTGATCCGCCGGTCAGCAGAAGGGCATGAACACGGTTGACCAGATGAAGGGGGTGAAGAAGATCGGTTTCCCGAGTCCCCGGGGCCCCTCCTCGCTGATCTACCCCGCCCACGGTATCCGGTGGACAGAGGATCACCGTACACCCGGTGAGGGCTTTCCTGTCCTGCGCATGACCCATTTGAAAACCTTTTACCAGAAGTTGCTTATCCATGATGAACTCCTCTCCAGCCCTGGAATCCCAGTAAGCATAATTTACCAACCGCTGGCCTGGAACACTGTCCGCAAAAGGTCCTCACGCTCAACCGGCGTCATCGGCCGCGACCGGGCAAAATCTATAAATTTAATAGGTAATAATTCCGTACTGAGGTGCTTCCCCTGATAAAACACATGTCTATCGATAAAAGCTACCGCTGTATGGGGTGGATATTCAACCAACTGATCAAAAAACAAATTCCCCAGGCCGTGGTGAATGAATGCTTCCCCTGTCAATTGAAACGCCTGAGGTTGATGGGCCTGGCTGCCGCTGACTATTACCGCTCCAGCTTCAGCAAGGCGCCGGGCATCCCGGATTTGATCCGGCTGTGCCTGATAAGTATAATATTCAAAGTGCTGGAAGGTAGCAATGGGCAGGTAACCTTCAGTCCGTAAATCCTGGATTTGCCGGGTCAGGTAATCAAAATCACAGGCTGCTGCTCCGGGATAACCGGGAGCTGCCCCCGCATACCCTCCACCTTTGGCGTTACAGCCGATGAAAGCCAAACGGTTTCCATTGTGTTCTATTTTTACCGGCGTCCGGGCATCTTCCAAATCCGCTCCCCCTCCATAATAAAGCCATCCCCGTTCTTGATAAAGTTCCAGAGTATACAGCATCGCCTCCGGGCCCCAATCCCCAAAGTGATCTCCGGTAAGCTCCACAACGTCGGTGCCTACCGCTTCCATCAGCTCAATGTAGCGGGGATCACTGCAGAACACCAAAGTTTTCTGGTTGGGATCAGGATAGGGACAATCCTGAACGAAAGGTACCTCATTGCTGATATGGGTAAAATCAGCATCCCGCAGCCAATGGCCAATATCCTGTGCGGGATAAGTAATTCCCTGCTGTTCCATGGTATAGGCTGTAGCTCTGACCAGAGCTGTGACCCCGGTCAACACCAGCGTGGTAAGCTTGTCTGGATCCCGGTTTGTGGAAGGATACTCCCCCGG
This sequence comes from Anaerolineales bacterium, assembly GCA_034520505.1. GTDB lineage: Bacteria > Chloroflexota > Anaerolineae > Anaerolineales > UBA11858 > B10-G9. The sequence continues at coordinate 670,012 of JAXHNK010000002.1, forward strand.
ATCAGCTAAGTTGCCCAGCTGGCTGATAGGCACAATTAGAGGATAGTCGGCCGGGACAAAATCTTTACGCAGAGGCGATTGTCCGTCGATGGTCAACACCTTCCAGGCGGGTTCCAGCCGATCAAATGGAACTACAGCCCAGGAAAGGGAATCATCCCAGGCCCGGTCCAGCAGTTGAACCCTGGAAACCACACTGATCATCTCAGGATCTGGCTCGCCCCACAGCGCTGTCAACATGGACCGGGTTGATTGGGTCATCAATAAAGGACGGTTCCCAAAATCAGGGTTGGAGATTCCGCGCCAGGCTCCAATGATATCCTGGGTGGAAACACCTTCCTTCACGGTAGGAAAGGGGGCAACCAGAGCATAAATCCAGCGGCTGATCACTTCCCCATCACCGGCCTGAATGATGACTGTAGCATCCTGGGGGGAATCAATTTGGCCGATTCCCTGGGGAAGGGTCAAATTGGCCCGAAAAGTACCCGGAAGATCAGGATCTATCCAGATTGTCCTGGGGACAGCCGTAGGCAGGGCAGTCGGAGTGCTGGGAAAACTCTGAAACGGGGTGATGGTGAAGGAAGGGGGTTTAAATGGGGTTTCCGTGGCTCGAGTAAATAGAATGGACGCAGGCAGGACCCCATAATAAACACAGATCAGGAGGAGCGTGAGAACTACTCCTCCAGCTATTATTTTCCAGGTTTTATGAAGGTTCATAGTTCTAAATCTTCTTTTGATCGGCCGCCAGAGGTCGAGTTGAACAGGACCAGGTCAGGACCAGAGAACGAATAGCAAGCACCGGCCAGCGGTCAATCGGAATCATTTGCTTCAGCGGAAAATAATCCGCCCCGCTCCCGTAAAAGATCATTGAGCCGCGAATCATGTTCCGTAATTCTTGACTTCAATTCCTGGCATTCAGTGATCAATATCTGTTCAGCTTCCGGGTCTTCTAGATCCAGCAGGTTGATCCTGACGTTATAACAGGCGCTGATCACCGCTGCCTTAGCTAGATTAGCCCCAGCAGCCCCATCTGAAATAGCGTTGAGATTACCCTTTTCGGCGACAAGCAGCGCCAATTGGATCACCCGCTCAGAATTTCTCGCCACCAGGAGGGGAATTTCAGCAGCATGAAGCGTGGCCTGTTTAATCCGGGCGCTCCGTTCAGCATCCTCCTGGGGAAGACGGTAAGCCTCCATCAATTCCTGGAAAGCCTCGGCATCCTCTTTGACCGCCAAGGTCAGCTCACTGCGCAATTTCTCTGATTCTTCCAGGATCTCTTCCATCTCCTCCCGGACTTTAGCGTATTTTTCTTTTCCCACGGTCAACCTGGCCACCATGGACACCAACCCAGCCCCCATCGCGCCAGCATGGGCAGCGGCTGAACCACCGCCGGGAGTAGGAGTGCCGCCCGCCAGCGAATCCAGAAAATCCTGCTCCTCCTGTTGTTTTTCCTCTTCCAGGGCCGCGTACATCTGCTGTTCCAGGACCTGCTCCGGTTGAAATTGATCCAGCTGCATATACCAGACTGAAGCATCTACCAGCGCCTGCTGGGGGATCAATCCCACCAATTCACTGTGATGAATTCCCACCCCGTAGCGCTCAGCTTCCCTGCGGATGAACTCCACCACCCGGGACAGTGAAGTTTTCCGGAAATTGGTCAAATTCATGGATACCTGGGCGCGGCCGTCCACCAACATACCCAGAGCTTTTACATAGCGCAGGCCCCCGGATGACCGCCGGACAACCCGGGCAATTTTTTTGGCAATGTCTTCATCCTCCGTGGTCAGATAAACGTTATAAGCGATGAGAAACTCCCTGGCCCCGATCACAGTGGCCCCTGCGCTCCCCATCTGCAAGGGACCAAAATCCGGTTTTCGCTCGGGATTCGTCTCTATCTCATCCTTTAATCCCTCGTATTCCCCTCGCCGAACATCTTCCAGGCGCTTTCGTCCTGGACGGGTGGCTGCCTGTTCATAAAAATAAACGGGGATGTTTAACTCTTCTCCTACCCGTTCTCCAAGGTGATGAGCCAACTGGACACATTCCTCCATCGTCACCCCGGAGATGGGTACGAAGGGTACCACGTCAGCTGCACCAACCCGGGGGTGTTCGCCTTCTTGGTGATTGAGATCGATCAACTCGGCAGCCTTGCTGATCGCCTGGAAAGCTGCCTCTTCCACAGCAGCCGGGTTTCCGACAAAGGTAATCACACTCCGGTTATGATCATAATCTGCATGAAAATCCAACACATAGACCCCGTCAATAGAAGAAATGGCAGATTTGATTTCTTCGATAACTTCCGGGCGTCGTCCTTCAGAAAAGTTGGGGATGCATTCTACTAAAGGGGTAGTCATAAATATAAACCTCGCTGATTATCAGGGTCATTTAATTAATATCTCACATCAAGATTATACCGAAAGATTGCCTAATAATGAACTGGCTGGCCTGATCAACCAGGTTGGGAACTTACGGTTTCAAGCAATCTTTCCAGGATTCATAAAAATTGTTCAACCTCAGCCAGAAACACTTCATCCAACGCAAAAGACGTCAACTAAAAGGTTGCCTATCATTCCTCACAAGTTATAATGAGCTCATCATCAGATCTAAAAAATTTCAGCTTCACAAACCGGACAGAGTGAAACATCTCCCTGGAATTACCTTCATGGGCCAAACTGTTATTTTGAAGGATAAAACACAAATCGAAAAGTTCCTGCGAAGCGATCCCTTTCTCCACCTGTACAGCCTGGGGGATCTGGATGATTTCTATTGGCCATTTACCCGCTGGTACGGCAAAATCACCGGGGGAAAATTAACCGATCTTGTCTTAATTTACCAGGAAGAAAATCCCCCGGTAGTCCTGGCTCTATCTCAAAATCCCGACTCCATGAGCAAAATCCTCCGGGAACTATATTCCCTCCTTCCTCGGACAATCTATGCCCACCTCAGCCCCGGCGTCGAGTCCGTTTTCCAGGCTTCCTGGCAGGTTGTTCCCCACGGCAAACATATTAAAATGGGCCTTGTAAATCGTGACAGGCTGGAGAAATTTGATACAAAGGATGTTCAACGATTGACCCCCGACCAGGTCGAACAAATTCAGGAATTCTATCAACAAGCCTATCCCGGAAACTGGTTTAACCCCCGGATGCTGGAAACCAGGCAGTATTTCGGAATTAAATCCGCTGGTAAATTGATCAGTATAGCCGGCATCCATGTCTATTCACCCCGTTACGGAGTGGCTGCATTAGGCAATATCGCCACCCACCCCTCCTACCGGGGACAGGGCTTTGCGGCCAGGGTCACCGCCCGCTGCTGCCAATCGCTGCTTGAGAACGCAGCTGCAATCGGACTCAACGTCAGGGCCGACAACCAGGCCGCCATCGCCTGCTATCAAAAGCTGGGATTCAGGAAAAAAGCCGAATATGGGGAATTCACCATCGAGAAAAAAGGTTAAAAAGAGCTTAATTAAGCAAAAAACAGGGGTTTTTTGCTTAATTTTCACCTAAAAAGGGGGGATTTCAGCAAAAATTGGTTAAAAAAGGGTTACAATAAAGGATAGACGGTACAATCCGTCAGGTGCTGATCATTCTTTCTCCGGGACTCCCGTTTATCTCAGGGGTTGAATCCGAACAAAGCTAAATCCTTGAAAGACAGCATCTACACCCACCTATTCTATAAAAGGAGTAAACATGGCTTATAAACACACAAATTCTAAAGGGAAGACTTATATCCTACACGGCAGGACCAGAAAACTGAAAAGTGGTAAAGAAACCACCCTTTACTTTTTCGCTAAAGAAGAAAAAGATGGCGCGTTGGATGCAGTTCCCGAAGGGTACGTAGTCTCGGAAAGCAAAAACGGACTGCCCGTGCTGAAAAAAGCTTAACCAAATTCCCCCAAGAAGCAATTAACCGATTTAGAAACCTCATTTACCTGGGGTTTCTATTTTTTTAATCCCTCTCATTACAAGACAGGCCGGGCGTCCAGAACATCATGACCTGCCCCCCCTGCTTTTACTGACCCACTGTAATCAGATCCTGAATATTCTCAAAGGTAGCAGGCCCAATCCCGGGAACTTTCTGAATCTCCTCAATCAGGAAAAACTCATTCTGCCGCCGGTAAGCAAGAATCTTTTCAGCCGTAACCGGTCCGATCCCCGGCAACGCTTCTAACTCCTGTTGGTCAGCGGTGTTAATGTTGATCGGATAATGAATGCTGGTGGGCGTCGGAGAAAGGACGAATCCTTTATCTACCAGGGGCGTAGAGGAAGGCTGTCCTCCCTTACCCGGTATCAACAGGTGATCACCATCTTCCAGGAAAGCGGCCAAATTAACTGCCTCTGAATTTGCGCCAGGGGCAAACCCCCCAGCAGCCTGAACAGCGTCCTGCACCCGGCTGTTGACAGGTAGGTGATACACACCCGGATCCCGGACTTTCCCGTCGATATCAATCACCATGGGGGCAGGGGTTGGTTGCGGCCGGAGCAGAACAGATGCGTTACGTTCAGGTTTGGTAGCTAACATAACCAATCCGGCACACAATAAACCCAGCAGCACACCCAGAGGTAAGGTCCACCAAGTTTTATCCATATGCCTGAACAAATGCTGTTATTTTAGAGACGATTGGTTTCCAGGCTCAATCCCAATCGCTGAGATTGAGGATCAAGGTGAATTATTTCCACCTGAACAGCTTGATCTTTCTGGAGAACGTCCCAGGGTGAAAGATTATCCCCCTCTACACCCAGTTCTGATACATGAATTAACCCATCTACCCCCTCTTCAACCCGGACAAAAGCCCCATAAGAAACTATGTTCTTAACTACAGCCTGGACAATTTGCCCGGTTTGATAACGGTCAGCGATCGTTTCCCAGGGGTTTTCACACATCTTTTTCAAACTCAAAGCTACTTTTTGATTTTCCCGATCCACGCTCAACACATACACTTCAACCTGGTCGCCGACAGCCACCACGTCCGAAGGATGATCTACCCTTCCCCAGGAAAGTTCAGAGATGTGGATCAAACCTTCCATGCCGCCCAGATCCACAAATGCCCCGAAATCCGTCAAAGTGGTAACCACGCCATCCACGCAGGTATCTTCGTCCAGGGTATCCAATAATTTCAATCTTTCACCGGGTTCAGACTGTGCTGCGCGCTCAGAAAGCACCACCCGGCAGCGCTCCTGATCATATTCAATTACTTTAAGCGTAACCATCTGCTGAAGATATTCAAGAATGTCATCGGGGTTCAATAAATGAGAACTGGGCACAAATCCATTGATGCTTTCACCCTGAACTAATAGTCCCCCCTGGTTGTTTCCCGCGACTTTCAGTTCAATAATCGCGTCATTATGATAGAGCTCTTCAATGTGCGCCCAATCATTGACCGGTTGATCACGGCTGACATGAGATCTTCCAGCCTTGAGGGTTTCTGCCGGGATATAATCGCCCGGGGCTTGTTCTCCGATCTGCCTGTCCCCCTCAGACAGTGCGGCTTCCCACCAGGATTCCCCCAGAGGTGGGGGTTCACCCGCAAATTGCTCTGCCTTATCCTCGTGCACCATTAATCTCACCTCTCAAAAAACTGCCGCTATCTGAATTGTAACATTATTTTTACAGAGAAAAGGGTCCTTTCAGGGATAAAAATCCCCAAATGATTGGTTGATCTTCACATCTCAGAGTCGTTATCCTCGGATTCTTCACGGGCCTGCCGCTCCATCTCCATGATCGTCTTGGCAACCACCTCAATGGCGACCTTCTGTTTCCGGTAAAGATTGGCTTCAGACATAGCCAATCGTTTAGCAACATCCCGGACCTTCTGCCCCTTGAGGAATTTCATCTCCAGGATATTGTACAGCACCCATTCCAGGGTAAATCTTCGTTTTCCTTCCGGTTTGATCTTATCGATGGCTTCTCGAAGAATCGACCGAACGGCTTTTACTGAAATCCCGTCATGTTCATCAAGCGCCTGTTGGAATATTTCCAGCTGCAGCAAGGGGCTTTCGGATAAATCCGGTCCTCCCCAGTAATCGGTCAGAGCGTCTTTCACCCACTCGGCGAGCGTTCCTTCGTCCAGCTCTCCTTCTTCTGCCGGGGCAGTGAGCACGTTGATACCATCGTAGCGCGCCGCCGCCCGCAGTCTCTGCAGCCTGCTCATCTCGGGGGACAAATCTTCCAGAGAGGTAAATACCTGCTGCTGTAAAAATCGATCTTCCAAAGCCTGGGAAGCCCGGCGGGCCAGAATGGTTAATGCTTCCCGCTGCTCAACCGGAAACTCTTCTGCGGTTTGTTCCACACCCAGGATGCCCAGCAGCTGTTCGGGGTCATTGGAACGAAACAGGGGGATCAGCCAGTATTCACCCCAGGAAAAAAGGTGAATATCTTCACTGCTGAGATCATCATTGACCACTTCCAGAATTTTATCTGACAGATCCTCCTGCTGAAAGGTGGTTTGTCCTCCCACATTAACAATGATCTCTAAACCCTGTAAATCCATGGCTGCCACAAACCCCACCTCAACCTGTAAGCGATCACATACCGCAGCGATAACCGATTCCAGAAACTGCCGCAAATCATCGGTGGTCAGCAGCCGCTCTTCAAGATTCTGAATTAATTCCAGCTTGTCTTCTTCCCAGGGGTTCAAAAACCAGCGCTCCCAGAAGGGGGCCAACATTGTCACCATGTACTGCATCAACAAGATTGTTCCAACCATCACCACCGGAGAAAAATCAGCGATTACCCCCCCCGACCGACGGGTGATTGTTGCCAGGGCCAGAACCGTGGATGCAGTCACCGGCCCCCTCATGACCCATTTGATTAAACGCCGTTTGACAACTCGATCGGGCCAGGGCACACCGAAAAAAGCGACCGCGTAAGCCATAAGCATAATCAAAACAGAAACCAAAAGATTGCTGAGGATGGCTCCCAGCCAAAAGATCAGAGGATGGTTATAAGCAAAGGAGGAACCAAAAAGCAAATAAGGGTAAGAACCCAGAGCGGGGGCTAAAGCGCCTCCAATCAAATAAACCATCCGGCGCCTGGAGGACCGCGTAATAGTCCGGCGGTACGCCCGATAAAAATTTACCCAGGCAAAAACCATACTGGCCAGGTAATAAAAAGAAAACACCCAGGTCAAAGCTGTACGCTCTAAATGGGGTGTCACTACTCCTTCCAGCACAATCGGTCCCACCAGATACCCGAGGGGAATGGTGATCAGGAACAGGGTAGAAAGCAAATAAGTTGTCCAAACCAGTTTTGTCCTGCGCCCCCGGGAGGGACGTCCGGTTGTGGCCAGAACCGCATCTGAGATTTGCAAATAAGCTGAGGGCAAAAATACGATCCCCACCCATTGAAACTGATACCACAGCTCCAACCACAGCGGAGAATTGACCACACTGGCCACCGCTTCTCCCACAAAAACGATAACCACACAGCCCATAATAAAGGCAAATGATCGGGCAACGCGATCTTTGAGGTTGAAGCTTAAAGCATATAACAGCAAAGAAAAAGCTGTGATAGCTATACCCGCGGTCAGTAATTGATTGGTGGTTTCAAGGATGTTAATAAGCATAATTAGAGAAAAGCTGAAAAGAAAATGGCGATCTCCTGGCGTCGGTAGTATTGATCGTTATACCCGGAAAACTCGAAACCCATCTTCTTTGCCAGCTGAATAGCAGGATAATTTTTCGGCTGCATCTCCAGGGTCAACCTGCTGACTCCCTTCTTCTGACACCATTCTTTAGCCGCCGTGATCAGCGCAGTTCCAATACCTTTTCTGCGCAGATCACGGTCAACGACCAGGTTCTCTACCCAGGCACTTGCCGGGGAATTATTCAGCTGTAAACTGATGTAACCCTTGAAATCATCGATTCCCTTTGCCAGCAGTAAGGCATCCTTCTCTGTCCAGGTATCTGCCAGCAGCTGGGGATTCCGGGGGTAGTTAACATGAACCTCCCGGGGCAAACGCACTTCGCGAAAGGCTATCTGAGTCTGGTTTTCTGTGATATCCCGGGTCATCTGCCATACATAACCCGTGGTGTAATTATGACCCAGAGCGATCAGATGGGGTATATCACTGGAAAAGGCAGGACGAATTTCAATTTCAGGCATCTTTTATCCTCTACATTCTACTGCTCTGAGGCTCTTTCCACCGTTACGGTCACCTGGCAGGGGTCCCTTTGGTTTCCCTGATTATCAAAAACAACCAGCCGAAGATTATATAATCCCGGCTCCAACTGGGTGGTATCCCAGAAGCCCAGTTGCTCCTCATTTTTAGAGCTGTCTCCGGCCTGAATCGTCAACCAGTTTTCAGCATCAGACCGGGACACTTCAAATTTATAAAAACCGAAATTAGGGATGTCTACAGTTCCCTCAACTTCGACTACGTTCCGCACCGCATCCCCATCAGCCGGTGAAGAGATCAGAACCTCCCCGGGTAAACACCCGGAGGTTTGATCCTGCTCTTGGGTTTCAAACGGCTCTTCTGTGGGCGATACGCTGGATTCAGATTCTGGCTCCAGCGTATAGGTGGGAGTTGCCAGCAAATCCAGGGTCGGCGTAGGGATTTGATCAGCACCAGGGACTGCCGGAGCCAGAAAGGTAACCAGCCCATAAACAATAACTACCGCGAGGATCAACAAGACCAGGATGACCGCTGCGGAATTCAATCGACCCTGGGCGCTTTCCCGTTCCAAACCAAAGGCAGCTGCCCTTAGTTCTTCCCAGGCCAAAATAAATTTTCGGAGCTGCCAGGCTGCCAGGATCCCGATAACGAGGTAGATGATGATTTCATACTCTTTAAGGTAACGTAGAAATGCTTCCATATGGAAAGAACGCTATCGTTCATATCCCCTGCTCATCTGTATTTTCCTCTGGCACAGCTTCACTGAAATCCAGCAGTTATAACTTCGCCAGCACTCCTTTGATTAATGCCATCATCTTGGGTGCTAAAATTTTTCCGGTCTCGATAACCTCTTCATGAGTGGTTTCTGAATCTCCGTGAAGGTTGGATTGATTGGTGATCCCAGAAATTCCCAACACCCGCTGGCCGCCGTGATTAGCGACGATTACTTCCGGCACCGTGGACATCCCTACGGCATCCACGCCAGCTCCGAGCAGAAAGCGAAGGTCAGCCGGCGTTTCAAATGTCGGGCCAGCCAGGCAAACGTACACGCCTTCGTGGAGAGTGAGGTCGAGCTCTTCGGCAGTCTGACGGGCGATCTCGGCCAATTCCCGGTCATAGGCCTGGCTCATATCAGGAAACCGGGGACCAAATTCATCCAGGTTGGGACCGCGCAGCGGATTGGGTCCGGCCATCCCCAGCAGGTTAAAATGATCCGTGATCAACATGGGATTGCCCGGTGTGAAATTCTGATTCACCCCCCCCGCCGCATTCGTCACAATTAAGATCTCAATCCCCAGGCGCTGCATAACCCGGATGGGCAGAGTCACCTGACTCATCTGATAACCTTCATAGTAATGGATGCGGCCGTTCATAACCAGCACATTTTTGTCCTGCAGGGTTCCAATCACCAGGCTGCCGGCATGTCCCTCTACCGTGGAAACAGGCCAGCCGCTGAGGTCCTGATAGGGAATTACCGTTGGATTCTCCACATCTTCCGACAAAGGGCCCAAACCTGACCCCAAGATCATCCCAATTTCGGGCAGGATGGAAATCCGTTCCCGGATTTCATCTGCAATCTGATCGATTTCCTCAATACTGAAGGTCTTCTGTTCCATAATTACACCTTTTCTAGTTCCAAGTAACCTGCATTCCTTCCCCTGAAATTATATCACCACACCACCCAGATCAAACTTCCCGGACCGACCGGGGAGGATGAACTTAGCATCTAACTATTCATCTCTCCAATCAGCGAGTTAATACCCGCTCAAATCCCTGTTTGACCTTTTCCAGATCCTGATCATCAATCCAATAGTGAGTGACCAGGCGGAACCTCCTGGAACCAGTCACTCCCACCAAAATCCCCAAATCCTTCAAGCGGGCGGCGACTTCCTGCCCTCCAAGCGGAGTTTCCTCCGTTAAATTGACATAAACCATATTAGTAAAGGGGCCCTGACCATCAAGCGCCAGGCCGGGGATTTCAGCTAAACCCCTGGCTAGAGCCCGAGCCCGGATATGATCCTCCACCAGCCGATCCCGGTGATGCTCCAGGGCATACAACCCGCCGGCAGCAATGATGCCAGCCTGACGCATACCCCCGCCAAGCTGCTTCCTCATTTTCCTGGCCCAGGTGATGAAATCCCCCTCTCCCGCCAGGATGGATCCCACCGGCGCGGCTAATCCCTTGGAAAGACAGAACATCACCGAATCAACCGGAGCAACCAGCTGGTCAACATCTTCACCCAGGGCAGCTGCAGCGTTGAATATCCTGGCTCCATCCAGATGAATCTTGAGCCCCTTTTCCCGGGCCAGGGCTCCCACCTGCCTGGTGTATTCTGCGGTTAATGCCGCTCCCCCACAGCGGTTATGGGTGTTTTCCAGGCTGATCAGCCGGGTGATGGGAAAATGGATATCTTCCGATCTTACCGCGCCCAGAATATCATCCAGCCTGATTGTCCCATCAGCTTGATTAGGCACCTGATGAGGTTGAATTCCCCCCAGGGCAGCCATTCCGCCGACTTCATAAAGGAAAGTATGCGCTTTTTCTCCCACTATGACCTCGTCTCCCCGCTGGCAATGAGCCAGAAGAGCAGCTAGATTGCCCATGGTGCCTGAGGGCACGAAGAGAGCTGCTTCTTTTCCTAGCAGCTCAGCTGCATAGTTTTCCAGCCTGTTTACCGTGGGATCTTCTCCATAAACGTCATCCCCCACCTCGGCGCGAGCCATGACCTCCCGCATCTCAGGGGGCGGGATCGTTACCGTGTCTGATCGTAAATCAATACCATCCATCTGGGTTCATTCCTTTCCTATTCCAATTTCAATTCAGCCAATATGCCTTCCAGCTCAGGCGGCAGATCCACTTCAAACCAGCGTTTCTCGCTTTCCCCGGGAAGGGTGATGCCCAGCCGTCCAGCATGAAGAAAAAAGCGCCCAATATCCACGCTGGGTTTCTTTCTTCCATAGGTCGTATCTCCTACCACCGGGCACTCTAAAAACGCCAGATGGACCCTGATCTGATGGGTTCTTCCGGTCAGAATATGGACTTCCAGGAGAGTATGATCCTGAAATGATTTGACCGTAAAGTATTCACTGACCGCCATTTTTCCATCTTCTTCCAGGACAGGCGCCATTCGCTGGCGGTGCATGGGATCGCGCCCCACCGCTACCTCTACTCTTCCTTTTCGGGATGGGGGTTGTCCATCAACCAGGGCCTGATAAATCTTATCTACCTTCCGCTCCTGGAACTGTTCCTGCAAAAATTGGTGGGCGCGGTCATTCTTGGCCAGCAAGATCAGTCCGGATGTTTCCTTATCCAGACGGTGAACCAGACCGGGTCTTTTCACCCCACCCACACCTTCAATTTCCGGAGCATAGGCCAGAACAGCGTTAACCAGGGTGCCGGAAGAATGTCCTGCTCCCGGGTGAACCACCATCCCGGCTGGCTTATTAATCACCAGCAGATCATCATTTTCATAGACTATATCCAGGGGGATGGACTCAGGCGCTAACTCACTCGACACCGGTGGTGGAATCTGAATCTGAATCCGTGTGCCGGGCGGTATCTTTTCAGCTTTCTTGGTGACCGTTGACCCTGCCACCCGGACCCTCCCATCTTTGATCAAGGATTGGACCCGGGACCGGGAAAAATCATCCATTAAATCAGATAGGATGATATCCAACCGTTCATCTTCACTCCCCTGATAGGTAAACTTTTCAACTCGCATATTCATCTTCTGGTTCAAGTTCTGATTCCGGCTGCTGATTTCTCTCTTCCAACCACAGCCCCAACAAAAGCACCCCTACCCCAATGGTTATGCAGGAATCTGCTACGTTGAAAACAGGAAAATTACCTACTGAGATAAAATCCGTCACATGGCCAATGCGCAAGCGATCAATTAAGTTTCCCAAAGCCCCGCCTAATTGCAGGCTCAATGCCCATCGGAAATAGCCATCGGTGGAAGGAATCCGGGGAAAATAGAACAAAATCCCCCCGACCACAACCAGAGCCAATATGGAAAACACCACATTGAGGTTCTGCCCGATGCCAAATGCCGCCCCCGTATTCTTCCAATGCACGATCCTGGCATAAGGCGCCAGCCATGCTGCAGGCGTCCAGGCCTGGTTAAAATTGAGATTAGACCGGATCATTGCTTTTGTCACCTGATCGAGAACTACGATCAAACCCGAAATTGAACCGATAAACAAATAATCCTGGAAATATTTCTTCAATCCATCCTCCTTAATGAGTAGTATCCCCATTTTACCGTAAGTTTGCTGCCCATCCCGGAAAGATAGTTTTTCGAGGGACGATCACTTTACCATTCCCCGGTGGGGTGGACCTGGGATATAATATCAGCGGAAAGAAAATCTGGGTTCAATCGGAGTTCCGGTGGTGCATCTATGGTCCCCCCAAAAACCGCAATCCTCACCGACAGCACCTGCGACATCCCTCCATCCCTACTCGCGAAATATCACATAGAAGTCATCCCCCAAATCATTATCTGGGGCGATCAAACTTATCGGGATCGAATAGATCTCTCACCCACAGAATTTTATCAGCGGCTATCTGCTGACCCCGTCCATCCCAGCACCACCCAACCCAGCCCGGTAGATTTCCAGGATTCTTATCAAAAGCTGTTTGCTGCTGGAGCGGAACAGATCCTGGTAATTACCGTCAGCGGTGAGATGAGTGGAACCTATCAGCTCGCCTGCCAGGTTGCCAGGGATTTTCCAAAACCTATCCGGGTGATCGACTCTAAAGGCCCCACTATGAGTCTGGGATGGCAGGTGTTGGCTGCCGCCCAATCTCGAGACCGGGGAGAAGATCTCAATCAGATGATCCAGAAAGCCAAACAGGTAAGGGAAAACCTCCAGCAATATGTCTATCTGGACACCCTTGAATACCTGCACAAAGGGGGAAGAATTGGAACTGCCTCAATGTGGATTGGCAGCGTGCTGCAGTTCAAACCCCTGGTAAGGATTAATCATCAGACAGGAATTGTAGAGGCTGCGGGGAGAGCCCGGACCCGGAAAAACGGTATAGCTCTGTTATGGGAGGAATTTTTCCAGTCCTTTCCGGCCCAGAAACCAACCCACATCGCTGTTCTGCACGGAAACCAGCCTGATCAGGCTCAAGCTCTGGGGAAACGGATCCAGGAGGAATATTCACCCCAGGAATTGATCATTAACATCACCGGGCCGGTGCTGGGGGTCAACACCGGCCCGGGAGCCCTGGCCCTCTGTGGATATTAATCCTTCACTCAAAGCGAAGAATGGTTTCCTTTCTGATGTTCAGCGAAAAAGCTGCCCACTTTTGAGCTAAACTTAATCAGCAAAAACAGCCTTGAGAAGTTTAAATAAGGCATGCTATAATTTCTCAAGGTGAATCTCCATGAATAAACCTGTGCTGGTCTTAAATGGGAATTACGCCCCCCTCAACGTTTGCTCCACAAAAAGAGCGATGGGGCTGATCCTGGTGGGAAAAGCTAACCTTATCCTCGATGGCAGAGGGGTAATTCGGACGGTGAATCGGGCTTTTCCCAAACCATCCATTATCCGCCTTCAGCAGGTTGTCAAAAGACCTCGACCTCAGGTGAAGCTGAACAAAAACGAAATTTTCAGACGGGATCATTATCGCTGTCAATACTGCGGAAAAAAGGCTCGATCTCTGACTGTGGACCATATCCTTCCCCAGCATATGGGAGGGCGATCAACCTGGAGGAATTTAGTTACCGCCTGCGCGAAATGTAATCATCAAAAAGGGGGACAGACTTTGCAACAATCTGGATTAAGTTTGCTCAAAAAGCCAGGAAAACCTCCAGGTTCTGCCTCATATATCTTCCGAAGATATCTTAATCAATATCAGGATTGGGAACCCTATATCGAGGGCTGGTAAAAAACCGCTACTCAAAATTGATTTCTGTTAAATCTTCAGCAAGGGCCACCCTGCCGCTGAAAGTCTTCTGGGCCTCAGCCAAATGGGCAGCAGCATCCTTTTCGTGAAAGGAATAATGAATCAAAAATAATTCCTTAACCCCTGCTTGATCAGCAATCTCTCCCGCTTGACCGGGGGAGGTATGGCCTGAATAATTCCCTGCAGCCTCATGAATTAGCAGATCGGCACCCGCGGCTAAATCGACAACCTGGGGACAGGGTTCGGTATCGCCAGAATAGGCCACCAGCCGGTTTTGCTCCAGGAATTCAATCCGCAAACCAATTGTGGGAATCAGATGGTTGACTGGAGAAGATTGGATCCGAAATTCCGGTGTTTCCAAAACCAGGGTCAGGTTTTCCTCAGGAAGAGGATGAAACTCTACCGCATATTCCATATCCCACGCAGACCAACCAAACAAACCCATCATCTTTTCCACCCGTTTTAACGCGGAACCCAATCCATAAATATCTAACCGCTCTGTCCTGCCCAGCAGCCACATATTCATCAACAACAGGGGGATACCAGTAACATGATCAGGGTGAAAATGAGTGATGATCAAATCGGTGATCTCGTTGATCTCTCGCCCCACCTGACCCAGGCGCAAAACTGGGTTTCCTACACAGTCAACCAGAATGGTTTGACTCTCACCTTCAAAAAGAAGGTGAGAGTTTTCATGTCCGGGATAAGCTACTGCACTGGCCGTACCTAGAAAAATTAAGCCGGGCATCTAATCACCTCCTAAAGGTGTCAATCACTTCTAAGGTTGAAAAAACCAAACTGCAATTTTTGGGGTAAAAAAAACTTCAATAACCGCTGCGCCCAGCAGCAGAGGTAAGATGACCATTAATGTAATTCTGGTCCACTGGGCCAGTGATCTCAGCCAGGCTTCCCCGATGGTCATTCCCCGGGCGGGGGTGACCAGGGTGACTCCCAGACGCAGGACCAATCCTCCGACAAGGATAATCGCGGGAATTTCCAGGATCCCGTGGGGAAGCACAAAGGCAGCAAAAAATTTCCAGGGATTTAACCCCGTTTGAGCAGCTGTAGCCATTAAAAATCCGATGATGCCAAAGGGCAAAACCAAAACCACAATCCCCAACACACCAAATGAAAATATGCCCAGAACACTGGCCAGAGCAACTACCCTCGAGTTGTGGAAAAAGACCGTGCCCACGCCTTCCACAGAAAAAAACCGGATAGGACCAACTTCCTGCAATCCGGTTACCATCCCCTGATCTAAATCTTCCCAGTTGAGATAATCAGCTGGAATCTGGTACCTGGAGGCCAATTCAACCCCGATCAAGACCCCTCCAGCCATTAAAAGAATCGATAATAAAACCGGCAGCCCCAGGGACCGCAAAGAACCGATTACTTGGACCCTCCACCAACCCTGAAAAGAATGCTGACCTCCGACAAAAGCCGTTCGAAAATTTTTCCAGGCCCATTTGAAGTTTAGCGAATCCAACTCTCGGCCCAGTAACTCTTCCCGGTTGAAATGGGCAATTCCGGTCCTGATCAGCAAACCCGCGATAACGGCCTGTCCCAGGATCACCCACCAGAGGATAGAATACTGGGCCCAGAACATGATCATACTTTCCCCGATCAACAGAATGGCCATGGGAATGATGATAAAGGAGGCCAACAAATTAGCTGCCCGTACTGAAGTGGTCTGGGAAGAAACCACCACCGCTCCGCTGACCATGACCAGGGTCTGGACTGTGGCCAGGGCGATCACCTGCAGCAAAAGGGTAGGATCGGGCATCCATCCCACCTGACGGTAGACACCGATCAGATACACCGAAATGCCCAGGTAGCTGGCAATCAGCGGGGGAAAAATTACAGCTATCAATTTTCCCAGGTAAAGTTGAACATCAGTAAGCGGGGTGCTCAAGATAGGCTCAATGCTCCGGCGTTCTTTTTCTCCCACAAAACTTTCCAAAGCGATCACCAGGGATACAGAAATCGGAAAAAACCCCACCACCATCAACAGGAACGGGATCAAACGGTCTCCAATGACCGGAGCACCGTAGGTTTCCACAAAATCTACTGCTCTTTTGGCAGTGAAATTCATTAATCCCGGAAAAAATATCGTCAGGACAATGATCGGGGCGATAATTCGCCAATCCCGGAACTGATCCCGGATCTCGCGCCTGGTGATAACCAGCGCTTTCTCTAGATCTTTCCACATAGCTTATCCCTGCAGCCCTGGAGAGTTAACTGCCTGTAAATAGACCGCTTCTAATCGACGTTCAACCTCTTGAACCCGGATGATGTTAAAATTAGCTGCCTGGAGGGCGTTAATGATCAGAGGATTAATTTGGGCCGGGTCAGGAGCCTGGTATTGAAACCAATCCTCCCCGCGGGCAGTGATCACGATTTCACCCGGCAGCGGCAGCACCCGTCCATCCAACGGATCCCGGACCTGGATGAGATATTCTCCAGGTCCCAACAGCTGCCCACGCAGCTGGGCAGGGGACCCATAAGCGATAATTTGCCCCCGCCTGATAATGGCAATTTTATCTGCCAGCATCTCAGCTTCCCCTAAATTATGGGTGCAGATGATGATTGAGCGTTCTTCCGTGCGTAATTGTTTGATCGCATTATGCACCAATCGAGCGCTTTCAGGATCCATCGCCGAGGTGGGTTCATCAAGCAGCAAAACTGCTGGAGAATGGAGCAGAGTCCTTGCCAGAGACAATTTTTGCCGCATCCCTTTGGAGAACTCTCCAATTCGACGATCTAAATCCTGGTTTAACCCAAACTTCGTATATAATTCTTCAATTCGCTCCCCACGCTGAGCAGGTTTGATCCCGTAGAGCTGACCAAAAAAGTCCAGATATTCTTCCAGCTTCATTCGATCATATAAACCGTGATCCTCAGTTAACACCCCGACGGAAGCCCTTACCGCCTGGGGATCCTGCCGGATGTCAAATCCTGCCACCCGGGCGGTTCCCCGGGTCGGTTTGAGCACGGTAGTCAACATCCGCACCGTGGTGGTTTTCCCCGCCCCGTTGGGACCGAGTAAAGCGAGCACTTCTCCTGCTTCAACCCGCAGGTTGAGGTCATCAACCGCCACAAAATCATCAAAATGCTTGGTCAGGTGTTGGGTAACGATCATCATTTGGTCTCTGGCGATTCGGACAAATCCCGATTTCGATCTGTTTCAGATGATAAACTGGAGGATCTCTGGCGAATAATCAGAACTGCTCCTGCAGCGAATACTACTGCCAGCATAAAAACCTGATTGATATTGACCCCGCCCGCAGAGGAGATATCAAGCCTTAAAAACTCCAATCCGAACCTGCCCAAACCGTAAATCACCACATACCCTAGAAACAGGTTTCCCCGGCGGATCACCTGGCGATAGCGGGCACTCACCACCAGGAGGACAGCCATATTCAATAAACTCCACAGGGATTCATACAAAAATAAAGGATGGTAAAAGGCTGCTTCTTGGTATTCTGCCAAGCGGTGAGCGGGGTCTATATAGATCGCCCAGGGCAGCTGGGTTGGATAACCATAAACTTCTTGATTGATAAAATTCCCCCAGCGGCCAATTGCCTGCGCCAGGGCTACGCCCGGGGCCAGGATATCAGCCCAGAGAAAAAAACTTTCCTTTTTCAGGCTGGAATAAATCCACAGGGCCAGGGCACCTCCAATCACAGCACCATAGATTCCCAACCCCCCTTTCCAGACGGCGACAGCCTCTTCCAGATGGGTCAGATAAAACCTGGTGGTGATCCCTTGCCGGACCATTGACTGAGGCGGGGTGAGGATATGCCAGATTCGAGCCCCTACCAGGCCAGCAAGCAGCACCCAGGGAAAGGCATCTAGCAAAAATTCGGGGTCTTTACCCCGCAGTCGGGCCTGGCGGCCGGCCAACCCCAAAGCTGCCATCACCCCTATCATGATTATTAAACCGTAATAATGGATAGCGATCGGGCCGAGATTAAAACCTGTAGGCATAACCTTTCCTAGATAACTTTTACTACTGGTGCAAGATGAAATCAATCCTCAACTTCAAATTCATCGTCCGGGGCGATAAAAACCTCCCGCTCCTGTCCGCTGCCCTTGGAGGGACCCACAAAACCCAGCTCAGACAAATCATCCATCAACCTGGCTGCCCGGGGATATCCTACCCGCAGTTTTCTCTGGAGCATTGAGGTTGAGGCTCGTTGAGAATCGCGAACGATCTCAAAAGCATCTTTAATCAGCTCATCGTAGTCATCCATTGCAGCCTGTTCGACAATGGTCGACTCCCAGGGAGGGGTATCCTGCTCTTCAACTTCCTGATCAGCCCAGGCCTTTATCACCCGTTCCAGCTCCTGCTTGGTCACAATACAGCCCTGGGCCCGGATGGGGCTGCCTTCCTCCGGCGGTAAAAATAGCATGTCCCCATTGCCCAGCAAAGATTCTGCTCCTCCGGTGTCCAGAATCACCCGGGAATCCACCGACGAAGCCACCGCAAATGACATTCGTGCCGGGAAATTGGCCTTGATCAAACCGGTAACCACATCTGTACTCGGCCGCTGGGTGGCAACCACCAGATGGATTCCTGTAGCTCTGGCCATCTGGGCCAACCGGACCAGGCTGTGCTCAGTCTGACCGGGGGCCATCATCATCAAATCCGCAAGTTCATCGATCATCACTACGATCCGCGGCAAGGTTGAGGATTTCTTCCGGGACTGCATTTTCCGGTTATAAGTATCGATGTTCCTGGAGCTAGTTTCTTCCAACAATTGATAGCGCCTTTCCATCTCTCCTACCACCCACTGGAGGACCCCAAGGATCCTTTCCAGATCAGTTTCCACTTTACCATAAAGGTGAGGAAGACCGTTGAACCGGATCAGCTCTACCATCTTGGGATCAATCATCACCAATCGGAGATCTTCAGGGGTGTTGTTCATCACCAAACAGGTGGTCAATGAGGTGATACAAACCGATTTGCCAGAACCCGTCGTTCCAGCAATTAATAAATGGGGCATAGTTGCCAAATCCGCGACCACAGGTTCCCCAGACACATCCCTCCCCAGGGCGATCGCCAGAGGTGACTCAACTTTATAAAAGGCTTCCGATTCCAGCAGGGGTCGAAGCCGGACCAGAGAAGATTTTTCGTTGGGAACTTCAATCCCAATATAAGCCCTGCCCGGAACCGGAGCTTCTATTCGCAGCTGCTTGGCGGAAAGAGCCAGAGCCAGATCCCGCTTCAGGGAGGTGATTTTAGATACTCTGACTTTCTTCTTTTCCTCTTCCGTGCTTTCTTCGGCTCCGTTCATATAGCCAGGCTTGACAGCAAACTGAGTGACTGTGGGCCCTACTTGAAATCCGATCACCTGCGCAGGAATCCCAAACTCTGCCAGCGTCTTCTCGATAAGACCCGCAGAGGTATTAATATGTCGCTGATTTGGCCGGCTGGTCTTCCCGGTGATAAGCAGGTCAAGATCAGGAAGCCGCTGATCACGCTCCGGGGGCGAAATCGGTTTGTCTTCTTGAGCGCCTACTTGAAAGTTTTTCCTGAATTCGGGAGGCAGGCGGCGCCTTTTCTTGCTCGCAGAGGAAGGCACATCAGCCTGGACCGGTTCTGCCAGGGAGATTTTTTGCACACCGGAAGGAGCGGGAAGGTCCTCGGGGGCATCGTTGATCTTTGAATCCAATTGATAATAAACCTTCTCCAGTAAATCTCGGAGATCCAGGCCAATGATCACCCCTGTGATCATCCCTAAAAAGGTGATCACACCGGTCCAGAATAATCCCAAAAGACTGGAAAAAGCTTCCACTAATCCCCAGCCGACAAGCCCACCGTCCAGACCCGCCCGGGCTCTAGGCAAAGAATGTCCACCGAGAACGGTCAAAAAAGCAATCAGGGAAAACACAGCCCCTTCTAAGGCAAAAATCCGTCCCCAGCGAATGTCCGGAGCATCCAGACCAGTCTGTTTAAGCATCCAGATCCCAAGGGTCAAGCCTGTCCCGATCAGGCATAAGCTTCCCCAGCCTAAACCCAGACGAAGGAGATTGGCCCAGTTCAGCAAGATGGAACCCTGAACAAGATTGGGGACTAACCAGGCTAATAACGTCATTAACGATAAAGTAATGATCGCAATACCACCCAGATCCCAGCGGTAGGGTCGTAACTGTTCCCAAACCTTCCCGAGAGAAATTTTGTTCTGGGAAAGTTTTTCTAAGATATCTCTGATCTCACCAGGTTCGTTGGAATCAACCACAAAAACTCCTGATTAATCGGGAAAACTTTTCCGGTTTACTGTAGCAGTTAATATTCCCGCTAGAATAAGTATAGCACCAAATATTTTTAGGTATGAGGGGGTTTCCCCCAACAACAAGGCTGCCAACAAAGTCGAACCCA
Source organism: Anaerolineales bacterium (assembly GCA_034520505.1). Classification (GTDB taxonomy): domain Bacteria; phylum Chloroflexota; class Anaerolineae; order Anaerolineales; family UBA11858; genus B10-G9. The sequence goes on from JAXHNK010000002.1 coordinate 690,415, forward strand.
CCGGCTCCCCCAGGAGCGAAATGGAAACCAGAGCGGTGGAGAGATATTTTAAAGCCCAGTTGAAGATCGTATGCCCCATTAATTGAGGAACTACCGCCAGCAGGACAAACCAGCCATACACCCTGACAGGATAACCGACCGGAAGGCCATCCACGGCCAGCATTACCAGAACCAGAATCACAGCCGCCATCCCGTAAACTAAAAAAATATACGTTGACAGAGATTGCCGCTGCCGTAAATACCGCCCCACCATCAGATATCCTGCCCCGGCCAACGCTCCTAACAAGGCTAGAAAATCACCCCACAAAGCTCGGTTGACCCCCGGTTCCCATAACCCTGGACAACTGAACCCCTGACTCGAAGCCCAGCAGGAATCAGTGACACCAATGATGATTCCCCCCAGGAGGGCAAAACTCATCCCCCAGAAATGCTTGGAGGAAGCTCTCTCTCCCAGAAATACAGGACCCAAAATGCCAACCCAGATTGGTGTGGTAGTGACCAGAACGACTGAACTGGCCACCGTTGTAAAAGCCAGGGATGAAATCCAGGATGCAAAATGGACAGCAAGCAGGGACCCCGAGAAAAGAGCCAGGCGCAGATCCTTCCGGTCCACCGCCCGCAGTTCACGCCGATGACGGATCAACACATAAGGAAAAATAATCAGCGCCGCCAGGGTCAAACGAAAAGCCGCAATTGTCAAAGAGGACGCATACATTTGTGCATACCGGATTAATATGGATGCCGTAGAAACTGCCAGTATACCCACAGGCAAAACCACACCGGGAGGCAGTTTAGGGGAATCAGGTTTTTGCATGAAGAATGTCACCTATTTACACGTGGTCTTATACCTTACCTGCCAAATTTCTTGACAAAGGAAAATTCGAGGACTACAATCCCCAAGTAGAAAATAATTATACAGTACACAAAAAGAAAACTTGGCACCTAATAATAGCTTTGGAGGAACTTACCTATGACTCATATCATCACCGCACTTTGTATGCATGACGGCAGCTGCGTTGAAGTTTGCCCGGTGGAATGCATTGTACCCGGCAGCCCGATTGAAGAGTGGCCGACTTATTATATTGACCGCGAAACCTGCATTGACTGCGGGGCCTGCATCCCCGAATGCCCTTATGATGCTATTTTCTTAGAGGATGAAGTGCCATCTGATTACGAGGCTTTCGGTGACGAAAGATTGAACATGCCGGTCGGAACAGAAGGTTTCGATGAGATTTTTGAAAGCGAAGATATCTATGGCGAAGAAGTAATCCTGAAGGCTACCCGGAAATTGGAAGAAGGAGAAGTTGTCGATCTGACCGATGCCATTGACCGCAACGACGCTTTCTTTATTGACGGTCCGGGGTATGAAGCGCTGGATTAAGTTCAGCTGACTGTAAAGGACCAAAAAGAGGACTGTCCTGCGAGACAGTCCTCTTTTCATTTTTAAGATAGACCTTCTCGGCCAATATCCCGCTGGTTCAATCCCGCCTATTTCTTCACGGTCAGTGGATTGAGGGCGTTCAGTTTCCAACCTCCTTCTCCAGCCACCCTGATATCCCGGCGAAGGTAACGCCACCAGGCCAACCCGGTGAAAACCAGGGAAACTGTAAACAAACCCAGCAGCCACCCGGTGTTCAATCCATCAAAAGCCTCCAGATGCTCATAATAATGCATCGGAGTCAGCCAGGCGATGTTTTCCAGGTTTTCATTCAACTCTCCCAGCCCATCGATAAAGAAACCGACCACCAGCACCAGGCCGGAGATCATCGAAGCCCAACGACGGGAAGGCAGGACCATACTTAACAGCAAGCCCAGGGTCCCGAATAAAACCATTACCGCATACAGCGACAGAAACGGCCGGGCAATCTCAACAAGGGAAAGAGACATGGTCGACCAGTTCATGGGCACCACAATCCCCAACCAGGCGATCACCAGGATTAGCCCCGTAGCCAGCAGGAAAGCCCCCAACCGCCCCAAAAATAGGGCTGAACGGCTGACGGGATGGGCCATAATTAAGTCCAGGATCCCTTCCTCTTCATCCCGCACCAGCAGACCGGTGCCCACCTGTACAGCAAAGATTCCCAGGATCAGAGGCATGTAAGAAAAGAACTCCATGGCCACAAACCCTTCCGGGGTTGCCATCACATCCTGACCGCCGAAAAAAGCCATCATCCCTTCCGGCAAGTTCTGCACCATCTCCTGATACAGATCCATTTGATCCGCCATGGAATCATACACAGAAATCAGCAAGATCCCCAGCAGGGCGAGACCAGTGCCCCAGCCCAGGATCTGCCCGATATATCTTTTTAAAGCATGCTTGAATTCGACGAACATCTTAGTTTTCCTCCTTGGAATCTTCCCGGTAATACTTCAAAAAGATTTCTTCCAGGGAATGGGAAGCCGTTTGCATGTCTTTGACCGGGTAGGCCGCCAGGCTCTTGATCAGCTGATCCATATGCCCTTCCACCCGGAGGGTGACCTGGTCTTCCGTGCCGTGGGAAAGCAGTTTCACACCGTCCACGTCTTCCAGAGGTGCACAGTCCACCGGCTTCAGAAAGCTGATCACCACCCGGCGCATGGCCATCTCAATCAACTGCCCGGGTGTCGATTCCTCGACAATTTTTCCCTTTCGGATGATCGCCACCCGGTCCGCCAGGGCCTCGACTTCGCTGAGAATGTGAGACGAAAAAAACACCGTCGTTCCGCGGGATTGAGCTTCCCGAAGCAGCTGATAGACTTCCTGCTGCATGAGCGGATCAAGTCCCGAGGTCGGTTCATCCAGGATCAACAGCTCGGGCTGGTGCATCAACGCCTGGACAATGCCGATCTTTTGTTTGTTTCCGCTGGAGAGGTTCTTGACCTTCCGAGAGGTATCCAGGTCCAGACGACCTACCAGATCCTCTAGATAATCCGGATCGATACGGTTCCCGCGCAGTTCCTGAAGATAACTGAGCAAGGATTCCACGTGCATTGATCCCTCCAGGCGCAGCTCTCCCGGAAGGTAGCCCGCCTTTTCCTGTACCCTGGTGGGATGCCGCTTTGGATCCCAACCGAAAACACGAATAGTTCCTGTGCTCGGCCGGATCTGGTCCAGCAGGCAGCGAATGGTTGTGGTTTTCCCGGCTCCGTTGGGACCTAAAAACCCCAATATTTCACCACGCTTAACGGATAAATCCACCCCGCGCAGGGCATGGACCGCTCCGTACCATTTCTCCAATCCTTGAATTTCGATAGCTGAACTTTCCATCAAATCACCTCATGATCATTTAAATAATTCCCCATCGTAACTGGTTATCCTCTTTTATTATCAATCTCCTAAAAATAACAGGGCAAAATTATACTCCAGAAAAAAACCTCCACAGCTGGGCGACAAAAAAGGTGATCACAAAACCCATCCCCAGCGGCAGTAAGGTGGCAACCACTGTCCAGCGAACGCTCTTGGTCTCCTGGTAAATCGTATAGATGGTAGTGCTGCAGGGGTTGTGGATCAGGCTGAACAGCATTAGATTGATTCCAGTTAATAACGTCCACCCCCCCGCTCTGAAAACTTCCCAGGTCCGGGCAGTGGAATCAAGTTCAAAGATCACCCCCGCACCTTCCCCCACTCCGGAAATCCCCGTTACCAGGACAGTCAACATCAGCACGGTGGGGATGACAATTTCATTTGCCGGAATCGCGACCAAGTAGGCGACAAGAATTACCCCGTTGAGGCCGATCAACACCCCCAGCGGATCCAGAAAATTGATCAGATGTTCCGCCAGGCTCACCTCTCCGATGATCAGGTTGGCGCTCAACCACAGCACCAATCCGGCGGGAAAAGCAAAAACTACCGCCCGCCACAAAACCACCAGCGTGCGGTCAATCAGGGAGGTATACAGGGTCTGCAGTACCCGCGGCGGACGATAAGGTGGAAGCTCAAGGGTGAAAGCGGACAGCTCTCCCCTGAGCACTGTCCTGGATAAAGCCCAGGAGACAAGAAAGGTCAACAGCACCCCCAGAAGGGCAATGCCTACCACGGAAAGAGCAGAAATCAACCCGGCCAGGTAAGCAGGGGCCATACTTCCTAAAAACAGAGTGGCGATCAAAATCTGGGTCGGCCAGCGTCCGTTGCAAAGGGCAAAATTGTTGGTCAGTATCGCGATTAAACGCTCCCGGGGACTGTCGATAATCCGGGTGGAAATAACCCCGGCCGCGTTACAGCCAAAGCCCATGGTCATGCTCAACGCCTGTTTGCCGTGTGCTCCCGCTTTCTGAAAGATATGATCAAGATTAAAGGCCACTCTGGGTAAATAACCAAAATCTTCCAGGAGGGTAAAAAGCGGGAAAAAGATGGCCATGGGGGGAAGCATGACGCTGACTACCCAAGCTGTAGCCAGATACCCTCCGTCCAGCAAGAGTCCATCAATCCACCCGGGGACACCCCACTGGGCGGAGACACCTTTCAGCAGAGGGTGTAATTGATCCAGCAGCAGGCTAGAAAGCAGCGCTGAGGGGTAATTCGCCCCAACGATTGTCAACCAGAAGACACCCATTAACAAAAGGAACATGATCGGAAATCCCCAGTGTCGGCTGGTTACCAAACGATCGATAAATCCATCGAGGTCAAAATGTTCCTTTTCGCCCAATCGGGTCACCGCCCGGTCTGCAATCCGGGTGGCATCCAGGTAAATAGACTCCATAATCTTTTCATGGAAATCTCCCCCGACCTTCCACCTCAATTCTTCGGCAGTTTGAAGTATATGCTCGGTTCCTTCCCTCATCTTTGTTTACCCTTTACCTCCTGGCCCGTAATCGATCCTCAAGTGGTTGACCAGCAACCCTATTGTTTATATCCACTTTTCAGGGCTGTTTTACCCTCGTCCACGCTGCGGGCTGAGGCAGACTGCAAAATCCCCAGTTCCCCATCCCGGACAGCTTGAATGATCCTGCGATCCCCATCCAGAATCCGTAAAGCAACCCATCTGGCATTGGGTATCTCAGGAAAAACCTCCTGGATTTCCTCCACCAGCTCTGAAACCGCCTGGTCCAGTTCAGGATGGTCATATTTCACCTGGAAGGGGTCTCCCACGGTTTCTCCCCTGGCCACTTCACTGATCGCCTGGACAAGCTCTTCCATCCCCCTGTCATAACGTGCTGCCGTAGGAACCACCGGCACACCCAGATCCCGGGCCAGCCGTCGGTGGTCTATTTTCAATTGATGCCTTTTCGCTTCATCCATCAGGTTTAAGCTAATAACCACCCGGCCGGTGATTTCCAGCACCTGGAGGACAAGGTTTAAATTCCTTTCCAGGCGGGTTGCATCCACCACCACTACCGTGACGTCCGGCTGGCCGAAGAGAATAAAATCCCTGGCAATCTCTTCATCTATGCTGGTTGCCAGCAGAGAATAGGTCCCCGGGAGATCCACCAGCTTATAGCGCTGATCCCGGTATTCGAATCCTCCTTCAGCCCGGGTAACCGTTTTCCCCGGCCAATTTCCAGTATGCTGCCTGAGTCCGGTTAGGGCATTAAACACGGTGCTTTTTCCCGTGTTGGGATTTCCAGCCAGGGCTGCTATGAAATCCCAGTTTTCCATATCCACACCTAATTTGTGCAAATTAGCCGCGTGGTGAACCGGACAGCTGGCACAACCAGTGGAAGAAGGATCTGCCTGCTCGGGAACAATTTCAATTTCCTGTTGATTTTCGGACCCCATAAAATTTCCTCAGCTAAACAAACGATTAAATTTGACGGTCATCATCCAGGGGTGTTATCCGGATCAATTTGGCCTGACTATCCCGCAGGGCGATGACTGTTCCCCTGATCCTGTATGCTGTCGGATCCCCTCCCGGACTGACCAACTCTGCTTTTATTTCCGTTCCGGGGATCACTCCCAGATCCAGCAGCCGGCGGCGTTGAACTCGCCGACATTGAGAGGAAATTTGAACGATCCGGGACCACTGCCCCTGCTGGAGGGAAGACAGGGGTACCCCCTGCTCCCCCTCCTCATCTGTCTGAATTTTCAGGGGAACGACGGATAAGTTTCTGGCCACAATGGGAGCCAGGATGTGTTCCCCTCCTTCGCTCCAAATCCGCACCCTGGCGGGAGACATCTCGTCAAGCCTGATCATCATACCGGGGTGCAGCTTTTCGGCGAGAATTTGCGCATAAACCATTTCCGGCTCATCTTCAATGTGCACAATCCTGGCCGTTGACTGTTCAGCCAGATCAGTCAGCGGAACGCCCCCGTGCTCGACCACTTTGCCCGCCGCCGTGGGAATGGGATCTCCGTGGGGATCATGAGTAGGATGGCCTAATCGGGCCGATATTCGATCCATTTCTTCTCGGGTCAGATGATGCTCCAGCTGTTCAGCCTGACTGTGCCAATCCTGCTCCTGGAATCCGCTGAATTCAGCCAGGTATTTTTCCCATAATCTATGAGCTCGCAGAATCTGGAGCGCAGTTTCTTTCCCGGTAGGAGTGAGGAGAAATTGATCCCCCTTGATCTTTACCAGATTCTTTTGCTGGGTGATATCCAACACCCGGGATGCCTTATCCAGAGAAATGGAAAGGGCACCCGCCAGGCTTTCCAGGGTCGCCGACCGGAAGCCTACCTCAAAGGTGTAAATATGCTTGAGAGCATCCTCAATCAACACCCTATCGGTCAGACGAGACTGCTTCTGCCAGCGCCAGTAGACTCCAGATTCCGGCCAGAACAACCAGCTGACCAACACCAGCAGCAAAAAACCGAACAGCAAATTGAACGCGGGATTAGTCAGCATCTTCAATAATCTCCACTAGGATCTGAGCAGTTGCCGATTCTCCAAGAGCAATTTCTTCTTCTTGACCCTCTACTATCAAATAAAGGATGTGGTCATAGGGCGAAAATTCCCTGACCTGGAATTTGGTCCCGGGCGTTACCCTCAACTTAAGCAGGTAGCGAAGGAAACCGGGATCATCATCCCGAACGGACCGAATGACTCCCCGCTGGGTAGGACGCAGGTCATGAAGATAAATCTCCGGGTGAGAGGACATTTCCAGCGCTCGAGAGGGGATGGGTTCACCATGGATTCCCTGGCCGGGATCGCCCAGAACTTCCGCTACCCGTTCTTCAAAATACTCGGAAATAACATGTTCCAGGATTTCGGCTTCCTCATGAACCTGATCCCAGGAGTAACCCAGAATCTCATGTAAAAATAATTCCAACAAGCGGTGATGACGCAGGGTTTCCAGGGCAATTTGCTCGCCTTCCGGGGTCAGCGAAGCTCCTTGATGTTTGCGGTAGACAAGCAATGGTGGATCCGCGGAGGCCAGGCGCTGGACCATTTCGGTAACCGAAGCTGGAGCTACTCCTAGCTTATCAGCGATCTCCCCGGTGCTGGCCCGGTCTTTCTGGGAGGTTATCTTATACACCGTCTTTAAATAATCCTCCATGGTGTCCGTTCTTTTCTTGACCATAATCACCTGTCATTTCGTTTATTTTAATATGTATTTTAGGTTATCCTAATTTATTGTCAAGCCCAACCAACCCCGAAATGATCGCTAAAACCAATTCCCCGGTGCTATTCACTTTTTTTTCGTTTAACGATACCATTCAACCCTTTGCAGTAGAAAAACGCCGCTGATTCGACCTAAAAAAATGCAGCACATTAATTATATTGATGTCGACATTAAAATATTTTATAAATATGTTGACATAGCATAAGACAATGATACAATACTTCTGTTATTTTTGAGATCAACCTAAAATTTATTAACCATCAGGACCAAACATGCTGAGCAAAATTCGTACAATTTATCAAGAATATCCCCCGATTTTCTGGGGTATTTTGGGGGCGATGTTCATCGACCGCTTGGGCGGGGCCCTGATCTTCCCCTTCTTTGCCCTCTACATCACCGCCAAATACGGGGTGGGAATGACCCAGGTAGGCATCTTGTTTACGATCATTTCCACAACTACGGTAGCGGGAAGTCTGATGGGAGGTGCCCTCACAGACAAATTTGGCCGCAAAGCCATCATCATCTTTGGTTTGATCGTCAGCGCTGCCAGCACTTTGCTGTTGGCTTTTGCTCCTTCCTTAAAGGTAATTTATGCTGCCGGCGCGATAGTAGGATTATTCGGTCATGTCGCCGGCCCTGCTCACCAGGCAATGATTGCCGATGTCTTACCGGAGAAAAAGCGAGCTGATGGATTCGGTTTATTGAGGGTGATCGCTAATCTTGCAGTTACCCTGGGACCGGCCATTGGAGGGCTCTTAGCAGCCCAATCTTATACCCTGTTGTTCATCATCGATGTCATCACCAGCACCATTACTGCTTTGATCTTCTTCCTGTTCATCCCGGAAACTAAGCCCGCCGCGGAGATCAAAGAGGGAGAAACCGAACCCACAGAACAATCCCTGATGGAAACCCTGGGAGGATACTGGACTGTGCTGCAGGACAAACTCTATTTAGTTTTCATGTTCGGTTCCCTGCTGATGGTTATGGCTTACATGCAGATGAACTCCACCCTTTCCGTTTTCCTGCGGGATATGCACGGAGTTTCTGATCAGGGATATGGTTTTATCCTCAGCCTTAACGCCGGCATGGTCGTCCTTTTCCAATTTATGATCACCCGCCGGATCAAACATATTCCCCCGATGATCACTATGGTCGTGGGAACGTTATTTTACGCAGTTGGATTTACCCTCTATGGATTTATCGGAGTTTACTGGCTTTTCCTGGTTGCCATGGTGATCATTACCATTGGGGAGATGATTGTTTCCCCTACCGGCCAGGCTTTGGTAGCTGCTTTCTCACCCGTTGAGATGAGGGGACGCTATATGGCCGTTTATGGATTCACCTGGACAATACCATCAGCAATCGGGCCCCTGGGGGCCGGTCTGATCATGGACAATTACAATCCCAACTGGGTCTGGTACGGATCAGGCATCATCCTCCTCTTCGCTGCGGGCATTTACACTCTCCTGCACCTGAAAGCCGGTGACCGAATTGAGGAGTTAAACGCCCCCAAGGAAGAGAGCTCCTTTTCCAGCGCAGAAACACCAATCCTTCTCGACAGCTGATCAGTTGAAACCCCGGTCCAGTCAAACCCATCTGTTGACCAGCGCCCGAGTTTATGGCATAATCTACGGGACGAACCGAAAAGAAAAATGCTTTGATGGAAACGAGTAAGTTGGATGATGACTGACAGCGACCCCGGAATGGGTGGAAGCCGGGGCAGAAATCACTGACTGAACATCCTTCCGGAGCTGTGAACCGAACGCCCCCGGCTAGTAAGGGATCCGAATTCACCCCCCGTTAACAGGGTGACAGCATGAACCTGATCAGCAGGTATTCTTTTTTACCCTTGATCGGCGAGTGTTTTCCAAAGTGCCCGCCTGTCAGCGGGAATCCGGGTGGTACCGCGTGAGCAGCAGCTCTCGTCCCAAAGGGACGGGAGTTTTTTCATTTTTGGAGGAAGAACCATGACCGCTATTAAACAAGCATCCAATGAAATTGATTTTATTGACTTGGAACACAGGATATTAAAGTTCTGGAAAGATCATCAGGCCTTTTCAACCCTGCGGGAGATCCATCAGGGAGAACCTCCCTGGTCCTTTGTTGACGGACCGATCACGGCCAACAATCCCATGGGTGTCCATCACGGTTGGGGAAGAACTTACAAAGATCTTTACAACCGCTACTGGACAATGAAAGGTCATGAGCTGCGCTACCAGAACGGATTTGACTGTCAGGGGTTGTGGGTGGAAGTTGAGGTTGAAAAAGAAAAGGGATTCACATCCAAAAAGGATATCGAGGAATACGGCCTGGATAAGTTTGTCCGGGAATGTAAAGCGCGGGTGCTGCGTTATGCAGCCGTGCAAACAGATCAATCCATCCGCCTCGGTTACTGGATGGACTGGAACGATCCCGATCAACTGCAGTGGCTGGCTGAGCAGCTGCTGGAGGATCCCACCCGAGAAATCACGGTAGACGGCCCGGAAGGACCGGTAACGGATACTGTCGAACAAATTGTCGGACGTTTAGGATTACCGGAGCTGGGGGGAAGCTACTTCACTTTTTCCAGCGAAAACAATTACATGATCTGGAAATTCCTCAAGAAGACCTGGGAAAATGGTTGGCTTTACCGCGGCGCCGATGTCATGCCCTGGTGTCCGCGCTGCGCCACAGGGATCAGCCAGCATGAAATTGTCACAGACGGGTATGCAGAGCTGACCCACCGCTCTGTGACCCTTCGCTTTCCCCTCCGGGAGCGGGAAAACGAATCTTTATTGGTTTGGACTACCACCCCCTGGACCCTGACATCGAACGTAGCCGCTGCAGTCGGACCGGAATTGGACTACGTTAAAGTTCGCAATTTCCCGGACGGCAAAACCGGGGAGGGCGAAATCCTCTACCTGTCCAAGGGCACCCTGTCCATGCTCCAGGGTGAATATCAGGTGCTGGATGAATTAAAGGGTAAGGAATTGGAAGGATGGACCTATTCCGGGCCTTTCGATGATTTGCCAGCAGCCCAAACCACCGGCGGGGTCACCCAGCTTGAAGAATTAATCTCCGGTGTGGAAGACAATGCCATCCAGGCTCACCGGGTGATCCTGTGGGAGGAAGTCGGCGAAGAGGAGGGAACGGGGATCGTCCATATCGCACCCGGCTGCGGTGCCGAGGACTTCGAATTAGGCAAAGAGCATAACCTGCCCGTAGTGGTTCCCCTGGACGAGGAAGGATTCTTTGTCGAGAGCTTTGCCTGGATCACTGGAAAACATGTCTCCACTATTTCCGAGGAGATCTTCTCAGACCTGAAAGAGAAAGGGGTTCTTTATCAGGTGAAACCTTATACCCACCGCTATCCCACCTGCTGGCGGTGCAAAACGGAATTGGTTTTCCGACTGGTCGATGAGTGGTTCATCAACATGGGAGAAAACTACGACAAACCGAGGGAGCAGCTTACCGAGCAAGAAAAAGAGAACAGCCTCCGGTATCAGATCATGGACGTAGTCGATCAAATTCGCTGGATTCCCGATTTCGGTCATGCCCGGGAATTAGATTGGCTGCACAATATGCACGATTGGATGATTTCCAAAAAACGTTATTGGGGACTGGCTTTACCTATCTGGGTTTGTGAGGACTGCGGACATTATCACGTGATCGGCGATGAGCACGAACTTGAAGAACGAGCCACTGCAGGATTCGAGGCGCTGGAAGGACACACCCCGCACAGGCCATTTATCGATCAAGTAAAACTGGCCTGCAGTAAATGTCAGGGGAAGATGAACCGCATCCCCGATGTGGGAAATCCCTGGTTGGATGCCGGGATCGTCCCCTTTTCCACCCTCCGCTACCGGACAGATCGGGAATATTGGAAGAAATGGTATCCTGCTGACTGGATCAGTGAATCTTTTCCCGGGCAGTTCCGCAACTGGTTCTACAGCCTCCTGGCGATGGCCACGGTGATTGATAATTCCCCACCCTTCCTGGAAAACTTCAGCTATGCCAGTCTGTATGCTGAGGACGGGAGGGAAATGCACAAATCCTGGGGTAACGCCATCGAATTCAACGAAGCGGCTGATAAGATGGGTGTGGACGTCATGCGCTGGCTTTACAGTGCCCACAAACCAGAACACAACCTGCCCTTCGGTTACCACCGGGCAGAAGAAACCCGGCGCCGTTTTATCATCCCGTTCTGGAACGTGTATTCCTTCTTCACCACCTATGCTGAAATTGACGGCTGGAGTCCGGATTTGTCCAATTTCAACCCGGACCACCCCGAAGGAACAGCACCGGAAAGCGATAACCCCCTGGACCAATGGATCCTGGCCCGATTAAATCAAGTATTACAAAAGGTCACGGACGCCCTGGATGACTCCGACGCTTATACAGCCACCCAGGAATTTGAGGCTTTGCTGGATGATCTCAGCAACTGGTACGTCCGCCGCTCCCGCCGCCGCTACTGGAAATCAGAACAAGATCAAGATAAAGATACCGCTTATGCTACCCTCTGGCATACGCTGGTTAAGATGTCCCGCGCGCTGGCCCCCATCATCCCCTTCCTGACCGAAGAAATCTATCAGAATCTGGTCTTCAGCCTGGAACCCCGGGCTGCCCGCAGCGTGCATCACACCCTGTGGCCGGAAGTCGACCAGAAAATCATTAACGATCAATTGATCGGCCAGATGGAACTCGCCCGGCAGACCGCCAGCCAGGGGCTCAGCGGCCGCAGTAATGAGGGCCTCAAAGTCCGACAACCGCTTTCCAGGGTGATGGTCTATGTCAAACAGGGACGGGCAGAACTTGCCCATGAGCTGATTGAAATCGTCACCGATGAGCTCAACATCAAAGAGCTGCAATTTGTCGATGACCCCAAAGAGCTGATCCGCTATCAAGTTTTTCCGGTCAACCGGCTGCTCGGCCCCAAGTATGGTTCTGACTTCCCCCGGATCCGGGCTGCCCTGGAGGAACGAGATCCCGATGAAGTTGCCGCCAAAGTGAAAGAAAATGAAAACATCACCCTGCAGGTTGAAGGTGAGGAGATCACCCTGATCCCGGAGGAGATTATGGTGCGGACAGAAGCTGCGGAGGGTTTATCCACAGTGGACAGCAAATACCTCACCGTGGCGATCGATACTGAAATTACCCCGGAACTGCGTGCCGAGGGCCTGGCCCGGGAAGTTGTCCGGCGGGTTCAGGACTCGCGCAAACAGGCCGATTTTGACATCGCCGACCGGGTTCGTCTGTACTATCAAGCCAGCCCCCAGCTGGAAGCAGCCATTCAAGCCTTCCAGCAGTACATCGAAGAAGAAACCCTGACAGTTGAAATGGCAAATCGAAAACCTGAGCCGGATATGTTCACCAATACTGTGGAGTTTGAAGGGGAAGAATTGACGATCGGCCTGGACGTTGTCGACTAAATTATCCTCTCCCCTGCCTTCAGGGCTGGCACAACTGCCAGCCCTGAACAGGTTAAGCTGGGAGGCCCTTGTGGTTAGCTGGCATATTCCCTACTCAAATTCGCTCTGATATAATAAACTGACAAATAATCAACAGGCTGTTATCCTTCCTTTTGACACAACAATGACTGAGCTAATCAATTCTAAAACGCTCGCTATTCGATATGATCAACCATAAACGAGGCTTTGTTTAGAAACCGCTGAACAATGCTTCTCTTCCCGCCCTCCTTTGAGGGCGTTTTATTAATCGCCGGCTTTTCGCGGGAGCTTACATATGAATATCAACAAAAAAATGACCATCGATGAACAGGTAGCTTACCTGATGCAGGGCGCTGATTATGGTGACGAAGGGTTAAAAGAAGCCATGGCCGAGGAATTAATGGCCCGTCTGGTGGAGGCCGATCAAGAGAACAGACCTTTACGCGTTTACTGCGGCTATGACCCCACGGCACCGGATCTGCATCTCGGCCACACAGTGACCATGCGCAAACTGCGGCAGTTTCAAGAATTGGGACATGAGGTCCTTTTTGTGATCGGGGATTTCACTTCCCTGATTGGAGACCCTTCCGATAAAGACAAGCTCCGCCCCAAACTTTCCCCGGAGGAGGTCGCCCGCAACGCCCAGACTTATGCTGAGCAGGCTTTTAAGATCTTGGATCCTGATGAAACCCTGATCCGCCACAACGCGAAATGGTTGTCTGACCTGACCTTTGAGGATGTCATTCATCTCAGTTCCCACTTTACCGTCCAGCAGTTTCTAAATCGAGAAAATTTCAAGAAGAGATTTGAAAAGAACGACGCGATCTTTCTTCATGAATTCTTCTACGCCCTGATGCAGGGATACGACGCCTATCACCTGGATGCGGATGTTCAGGTTGGAGGAAGCGACCAGCTATTTAACATTGTCACCGCCGCCAGAAAATTGATGACCGCGATGGGCAAGAAACCCAATATTGGCATCACCATGTCCATCCTTCCCGGCACAGATGGTGAAGTCAGAATGAGCAAATCCCTGGGCAATCACATCCCCATCACCGGGGACCCGCATGATATGTATGGAAAAATGATGAGCCTGCCCGACCATGCCATGGGTGTTTATGCCCGCTTAGTTACCCGCTGGACCCCGGCTGAAGTGGCCGAATTTGAAACTGCGCTGGAAAAGGGAACTCTCCATCCCAAAGATGCAAAAATGAAACTGGCCCGGGAGGTGGTTTCCATCTATCATGGAGAAGAGACTGCCCGGGATGCGGAACGAGAATTCGTCCAGGTTTTCCAGAACCAGGGCACCCCGGAAGAAATGGAGGAATATCAGCTCCAGGACGGTCAAACGGTTCTTGATGTGCTCGCAGACAGCAAATTAGTCAAAAGCCGCAGTCAGGCCCGGCGGATGATCAAACAGAACGCTGTCCGGCTCAACGATGAAAAATTAACTGACCCCCACCAGGATTTTCCCGGAACAGGCATCCTGCAGGTAGGCAAACGCCGTTTCCTCCGGATCACTTAACCCACCGCTGAACCTATCCAGGAAGAAAAAATATGTCCCAGCCTCTGCACAAATATCTGGCCCTGGGTGATTCTTACACCATCGGGACGGGAACCGAAGCTCCAGAAAGCTGGCCTTTTCAACTGGTGAGAACCTTGCGTCTCAGGGGTTTTTCGCTGAAAACCCCGGTTATCATCGCCAAAAACGGCTGGACAACCGCAGATCTCCTCGAATCACTGTCCAGGATATCATCCCCGGAGCATTTTGATCTGGTTACCCTGCTGATCGGGGTTAACGATCACTACGAAAACTTTTCCCTTGAAACCTACCGGACAAACTTCCAAAGATTGCTCCACCGCTGCCTGCAGTTCACGGATGGACGACCAGAAAGCATCCTGGTCCTATCCATCCCGGACTGGAGCGTCACCCCCTTTGCCAGGAACCGGGACCCGGACATCATCCGGCAGGGTATCGCGGAATTCAATGAAATCAACCGGCTGCTGGCTGATAAATTCACCACCAGATATCACAACATCACCTCCCTTTCCCGGAAAGCAGCTGACGACCTGGAACTGTTAGCGGATGATGAGCTGCATCCTTCAAGCCCAATGTACACCCTCTGGACAGAATCTATTCTTCCCCAGGTTGAAAAGATTCTGTCCCCTTCCTGAGTTAAATTCACCTGGTTTCAGGAGTGAGATCATGAAAAACTTTTCCTCCAAGTTCTCCACCGCCCGGGATTTAGACCGGCGGGATCCGCTGCGGTCTTTTCGGGATCGATTTGTGATTGATGACCCGCAGTTGATTTATCTGGACGGAAATTCCCTGGGCAGACTCCCGAAAAGCACAGCTGGTCACCTGGATAAAGCGGTAAAAGAAGAGTGGGGGAAACGCCTAATCCGGGGATGGAACGAGGGTTGGTTTGAACTGCCCCAAAAATTGGGAGCAAAAATCGCCCGTATTATTGGAGCCCGACCGGACGAGGTGCTGGTTTGCGATTCTACTTCCATCAACCTTTTCAAACTGACAGCAGCTGCTCTCCGTGCCCGACCTGAGTTGAAATCCATTATCAGCGACTCAATGAATTTCCCTTCCGATCTGTACATATTTCAGGGAGTGGTCGATCTGTTGGGCGATCACCACCAGCTCCAGCTAATTCCTTCCAAAGATGGCCTAACTATCAACACCTCCCTCCTCCAATCAACCATCCAGGCAAAGCCCACCCTGACAGCTCTCACCCATGTCTCCTTTAAAAGCGGATTCATGTACGATATGAAAAAAATTACCCGCCTGGTCCACCAGGCCGGTGGGGTAAGTCTGTGGGATTTGTCCCATTCAGCAGGAGCGGTTCCCTTACAACTCAACCGCTGGGAAGTTGACCTGGCTGTAGGCTGCACCTACAAATATCTCAACGGGGGACCCGGTTCTCCCGCCTTTCTCTATGTCCGGAAAGACCTTCAGGAGGAGTTAATCCCACCTTTATGGGGTTGGATTGGAACCAAAAACCCCTTTGAATTCAACCTGGATTTCGAACCAGCCGAGGGAATTAACCGTTTCAACGTCAGCACACCGCAAGTTCTTTCCATGCAGGGAATTGACCCTGCCCTGGATATCATCCTGGAAGCTGGGATTGACCGGATCCGGGAAAAAAGCACTCAGCAAACCAGTTACCTGCTCTTCCTCTTTCAAGAGTGGCTGGAACCCCTGGGCTGCCAGCTGGGGTCCCCGCTGGATCCCGAGCAAAGGGGATCCCAGGTGTCTATTCGCCATCCGGAAGCTTACCGGATTTGCCAGGCTTTGATCAATCCTGTACCGGCGGAAAATCAACCCCGGGTGATCCCTGATTTTCGAACTCCAGATAATATCCGTCTGGGTATTGCCCCTCTTTACACCAGCTACTCGGATATATTTCGCGCGTTAAAAAGAATGAGATCAATCATTTCCCAGAAAACCTACACCAGTTTTCCTCTTAAACGCCAGCAGGTCACCTGAAATTTTCCGGGAGGAAATTAGCTCTCCCGCCTGGACTGTACTCCCGGGGTCTCCACCCGCAAAAGCATGATCATGCCTGCCATCAAAAAAAGGATCACGGGGATGATAGCCACCCTCTGGCCCAGCTGTTCAAAATAGGGACCTCCTCCTGCCAATTTCCCGAACCACAGAAAAGATGCCTCAGCCCCCAGATCCTGGAAATAGAAAGCTGCCTCAGCAGCCACCACTCCGTAGATCGTGGGGCCGATAAACGATGAGGTCCGTCCGGCAACAGCAAAGAACCCGTAAAATTCAGCGCTCTGTTCCCGGGGGCTCAAGATACTCACCATAGCCCTGCTGACCGCCTGCACGGCGGAAAGAGCCAGTCCGGCTGCCCCTCCTATGATATAAAATCCGATAACTGACTCATTGAGGAACAAACCCACAACGGCAGCCAGCATCAGGCCCAAAAAAATCACCAGCGTTTGCTTCCCACTTAAATAATCGGTGAGCTTTCCCGAGAAGAACGCCCCCACCACACTGGTCAGTTGGATCAGGATCATAAAGAGGATAATCTGCTGCTGATCAAGACCGAACATCACTGCCCCGAAGATCGCTGCGAAGTTGATGGTCATCAAAATCCCATCGTTATAGATCAAAAAGGCAATGATGAACTTGAGATATTCCCGATGGTTTTTTACTGATTTCACAGTCTTCGCCAGCCGTTCAGCTGCAACCCGGATGATGCTTTCTCCCCGGGGAAGCGGTTTGTTTTCTCCATCTTCCCGGAACCAGACAAATAAGGGCGCTGCGAACACAGCAAAATAGATCGCTGTGATCACCAGGGAAATCCGGACAAACCAGACCCCCTCATTAAAGGTCACCAGCATCAAGACCAGGAAAAGGCAGACGATCCCTCCCAGCAAACCGATAGCCCAACCGTTACCAGAAACCCGTCCAATCTCTTCGGGTTCAGCGACTTCCGGGAGCAGGGAATTATAAAAGACCTGGCCGCCCCGATAGCCGATTTCTGCCAGGATGAAAATGACCATTCCCAGCAGGACATCCCCTTGTTGAACAAAATAAAGCAGCAGGGTAGATCCCACGGCCAAAATAGTGAAATAAAGTAAAAACCTTTTCTTCTTTCCCGTGTAATCAGCGATCACACCCAGGAAGGGAGAAATCACAGCTACTACCAGCATGGCGATCCCCACAGAAACTCCCCACAGACGGGAACCCTCAGCACCTCCGACCACGTGACCTTTAAAATAGGCGGCATAAATAGCAAGAATGACCACAGCAGCATAAGCTGAATTGCCCACATCAAACAAATACCACACCCAGCGCTGCCGTTTTTTTTGCCGCCCATTGTCCAGAACATCAACCATTGAACACCTCAGAATGAGTTAACTGCGGAAAATTTTTACCCCTTCCCCTCTGCCCTATTTAAACACAAGTACAGGTGCCGCGATACGGACGCCTGCTTATAAAACTCCTCCAGACCGACCCCGGCCCGGGGATAACCCCTTTTCAATCAACCCTGGAAAATGTCCTGCTTTTTTTAATCCACTACATCAATAACCCCTCAGAAAAAAAGGTGCGGATAGCGCCATCCGCACCTTTTTTGATTTCCCGGGCAAAGAAAAAAATCAGCGGTAATGGACCTCACCATCCCGGTAAACCATTTTGCGCCTGCGGTATGCCCAGCACATATAGGACACAGACACAAAATAACTGGCCGGCAGCCGGTGCAGCCCTTTAATCTTGGTGCCCAAAACCGTAGTCTTACCCCCGAACCCCATTGGACCAATCCCCAGCTCGTTGGCTTCCCGGGAAATCTGCTCCTCCAGGTCTGCCAATTGTTGATCAGGATTTTGGTCATCCAGGCTGCGCAGCAAAGCCTCTTTGGAGGCTGCGTAAGAAGATCCCCGATCTCCGCCCACGGCAACCCCCAGGGCTCCCGGGGCACATCCTTTACCCTGAGCCTGGAACACCGTGTCCAGAGCTGCTTTACGCACCCCGTCCAGGTCTCTTCCCGCCTGAATTGCCCCATCCGGTAATTTATACTGAGCGCTGACGTTTTCGCAACCGCCCCCTTTTAATATCAACTCCACAATCAACTGATCGCCTGCGCTCTCTTTAAAATGCAGGGAAGGATAATGGTCGCCCCCGGTGTTATCCCCCGTGTTCACCCCGGTTACGGCGTTTACAGCGTTAGGCCGCAAATAAGTAAGGCGGGTCGCCTCAATCACGGCCGAGTTGATCTGTTCCCGCAGCTTGAGAGTGCTCCAGCCCGCCGGATAAGTGACGTTGAAGAGAGGCGTTCCCGTATCCTGGCAGATCGGACTCGATTTCTCCCGGGCCATTTTTACGTTCTCCAGGATCGCGTCCAACGCTCTCTGCGCGGCAGAACCCTTCTCCTCGATCTCTCGAGCTTCTCGGAGCTTCCTTTCTACATCCTCGGGTAGATCTGTCGCGGTTAAACGGACTAATTCCAGAATTTCTTGAGTTAAATCAGGTTGCATTGCTGCCTCCCAACTAAATTATCGGTTTGTACTTTGCTGGTCCAACCCCTACCTTAATTAAACCAATCCCGGCAGAAATTACCAGTTCGATATATAACCTCATGGCTGTACCATTTGTCACCCCAGGAACAGCGCGCTTTCCGACCTAGATTATTGAAATTATGCTATACTACACCTGTAATATGAGCAAGGAGCATTGGGATCAAACACTGAAGTACCTTTATGATCGTCGACTCCATCTCTTCACAGCGACCTTGTTGGAAGCGGCGGGTCCGTTAACTGTGCTTGGAGCCCAACTTATTTATGTCAGCCAACCTGTCTTAACCCTGCTCATACCGCAGAGACAAACACAACAATTCGCCGGAATATTGGAAGACCCCGTGAAAAGCAAATCTTTTATCCGGGCACTTCGCTCATACAAGCCCACATCATAACCGGAGGACACCCGCTGTGACACTTACTGGTTTTTCTGGGATAGTGATCATCCTTCTCTTTCTGGGAGCGATGATCGCCTTCTACCTGACCAAACGCGGTTCGGAGACTTTCCAATTGCGCGAGATCAATAGTTACCGACGCTTATCCAGAGAAATCAGACGGGCTGTGGAAAGCGGGACCCAGCTTCATGTATCTCTGGGTTGGGGAGGAATCACCAGCAGCGAATCGGCTTCAGCATTTGCTGGATTGAGCATCCTGAAACAAATTATCAAGGAATCATCCATTTGTGATTATCCTCCCGTGTCTTCAACCGGCAATGCCGTAGTTTCAATCCTGGCCCAGGATACTATCCAGAGCACCTCTCAAGCCATCAGCATCAATGATCAGAAAAGTTACTCAACCGGTGAATTGATTGCGCTCACTCCCTATTCTTATGCTGCCGGCACGCTGACTTCCATCCGGAACCCCAATATCTCTGCCAACGTGCTTTCAGGTTGGTACGGGCCAGAAGTGATCTGGTTGACTTCCGCTGCCGAAAGACAGGGGACACCGATCATAGCAGGCACAGCTCAATTACCTTCCCAGGCAGTGATGTATGCTTCAGCAACCGATCCGCTGATCGGGGAAGAACTCTTTGTCGGCGGCGCTTATCTCGGCGGAGGAAAAATCCATGAAGCAAGCGTAAACACCCAGGATATCTTCCGCTGGGTGATCATCGCTGTCATTTTACTGGGGGCCGTGTTGAGCCTGCTGGGAGTTGCTTATCCCTTCCAATCCCTTCTGGGAGGCGCCCCGTGAAATTAAACTTTCGCGCACCCCTCTCAACGGCTGTGGCCATCGGGGTAGGGGTTGTTGTCCTCGCCGGCTATTTTATTCCCTCCCTCACCGAGGTGCGGTTCATCTTACTCAGGACCGGATTAGTGCTTGCCGCTGTAGCTTTGTTGGTAGGGATCATCAATTTGCTTGCTGTTCATTTCCGTAAGATGGGGACCAATCAAACTAATAGTGGTTACAGTTTGATCCTGGTGATCGCTTTGATCGCCACTCTGGTCATCGGCACGGTCGATATGGTGCAAACCTATCTAATTGGCCGACCGAACTTTCAAATCACCAATTGGGTATTCACCCACATTCACCTGCCGATCGAAACCAGCTTGATGGCTGTTACCACGGTCAGTCTGATTTACGCCGGGGCTCATATCCTCCGCAAAAGGCTCAGCATTTTCTCAATCATTTTTTTCTTTGTGGTTCTCTTGGTGCTGCTGAGTTCTTTCTCCATCAGCACCAACTACCTGCCTGTATTTCAATCCCTGCGCAATTGGATTATCCGCATCCCGGCTTTGGCAGGAGCCCGGGGCTTGTTGATCGGAATCGCCCTGGGCAGCATCGCTGCCGGTTTACGCATTTTAACTGGTATTGATCGTCCATACGGGGGTTAATGATGGCTGAGATTATTTGTCAAATGTGCGGACAAGCTAATCCAGAAGATCAAGATACCTGCCAGAACTGCGACGCCCGGTTGAGCCCTCTGGTGGCATCCACCCCAGAAGACCAAATTCCAGAAGAACCTCAAGACTCGCCCCCGGATCTAACCCCGGTCGAGGATCAAACAGCAGCAGAGGATCTCCCGACTCCTGATCTGGAAGATGATGACCCTAGCTCCTGGTTGGATGAGCTCCGAGATGATGATGAGCCGGATGATGATGACCTGCTTCCCTCATCCTTTGCTGATGCAGAAGAACCAGCTGACGCGGATACAGACTGGCTGGATAGAATCAAAAAACTGGATGGGGAAAGTGCTGACCAGGAAGAGGAGATCGAAAAAACAGGAGATGCTTTTCCCTCCTGGATGACTGCTGACACAGAAACCCAACCAGCATCAGAAGACCATGAACCACCTGATGATTCCCCTGAAGAACTCCCCGAGTGGCTGCAGCTGGAAACAGACGAGCTGGGCTTAGAACCCGAAGAAGACCAATCGGGAGAAGAAGATGCTGATTACCAGCAGCTTCGAGAGCTGCTTGGTGAAGACAGCGAGCAGGAGGATCCCCAACCAGAGTCCAGAGAGATCCCAGACGCTGTTCAATCCGGTGCTGACCGGGAACCTCCACGGGAAGAGCCGAAGCAAGAACCCGATTCTGAGAAGGAAGAAAGAGCCTCTATATTTCCCAGCTGGGCAGCCGAAGAAAAAACCCATCCCCCGGACATCGGCGAAATCGATACAGAAGATATCCCGGCAGATTTACAGTTCCTGACTGGAGAAGAACCCGCAAAAGAAAAAACGGCTGAGTCCGTAGATCCTTTTGACATCGGCGGAGATGATGAGGAAGACCTCTTTGATGATCTGTTTGAAGAAGACCTTCCCTCCTGGTTAACCTCCGCGGTAGACGAAGATCAGGATCAAGATGCTTCCGCCGCTATCTCCCCTGGAGATCTACCCGGCTGGGTACAAGCGATGCGTCCAGTCGTGGAAGAAACCGGACGCTCAGGCTTAGCTGAGGACGAAGAATACATCGAAAATTATGGACCCCTGGCGGGGATCGCCAGTATTATTCCTGCGGAAGCTGATATTGAAAGCTCTAAACCGGGAGACGCTACTCAAAGCTCCCTGACTCTATCGGTTTCAAAAACTCAGCGGGAGTATGCTGAACTGCTGGAAAAGGTTATTGGTCAGGAGAGCAAAAGCGAAACGGTCCCGGAACCGGTCTCCGCACCTACTCAGCGAGTTCTGCGCTGGCTGATTACTCTTCTCCTGATCGTCACCCTGGGAGGAGCGATCATCTTTGGGCGGGGGATAGAAAACCAACCCCTGAACAATTCTAACCAGGAACGCTCAGGCCATGTTGCCCTTTACGAACTGATCTCTGATCTTGAGGAAGAAGAGCCCATCCTGATCGCCTTTGACTACCAACCCGCTTTATTGGGAGAATTATCTTATTCAGCTTCCAGCGTGATCGATCATTTGATCTCCCAGGGCGTTTATATCTCAATGATTTCTACCCAACCCACGGGACCGGCGCTGGCCGAATATTTTATCCAGACCACCCAGGTTAAACACGAATACGCCCCTGGGCTGAATTACATCAATCTTGGCTACTTGCCAGGAGGAGCCGCGGGGTTGCTCAGTTTTACTATTGAGCCTACAAAAATCATCCCGCTGGCTTTTAACGGTTCGAACGCCTGGGATTCTCCTCCCCTGGCTGAGGTCAATGCGATTAACGATTTTTCCCTGATCCTGATTATCACTGATGATCCAACCACAGCCAAAATCTGGGTAGAACAGGTTCAAACTTCCTCAACTCCTGATATGGGCATGATCGTCAGTGCCCAGGCAGAACCATTAATTCAGGCTTATTATCACACATCCCCCCGGCAAATATCTGGGTATGTCGCCGGGGTCCTGGGGGGGTATGCATACGAACAATTATCAGAAAATCCCAACCTGGCAAACACCGCCTGGCTGCCGTACAACCTGGGAATCATTCTGGCAGCAGCCGTGATCTTTGTCGGTGGCCTGGCCAACGGTATTCTGACCCTGGTAAAGGGTCAGAATAAAGGTCCGAGAGGAGAAGGTTCTTCATGACCGCAGTCAATCTGACCGAATTTATCGGCCTCTCTTTAGGATTTTTATTAACCATCCTCATCTTCAGCTACCTGCTGGGCGATAATCCCTTCTTCCAGCTGGCCACCCACATTTATATCGGTGTGTCCGCAGCCTACGTTGCCCTGGTGACAATCAATAATGTCCTCATCCCCCGCCTGATCACCCCTATCTTTACAGGTTCTGAGAACGAAAAGATCATCTCTTTGTTATTGATCATTCCCAGTCTCTTCTTATTTACTAAAGCAACCCCATTCCGGAAAGCCGGGAACTGGGTAGTCGCCATCCTGATCGGTATTGGCGCAGCAGCTGCTGTCGGAGGAGCGATCACGGGGACGCTTTTTCCCCAGATCCTGGGTGGGATTAACAGTTTTCAATTTTCAGACAGTACAAACCAACCGTTTTATATCCAGTTAATTAATGGTTCCGTTTTGCTCTTGGGTACGATCTCCACTTTGATCTATTTCCACTTTGGCACCCGCTCCAAACCCGGTCAGCCCAACCGCAGGAAGAAAGCCATTGATACCATTGGTCAAATCGGAGAAATCTTTATCGCCATTACTTTTGGTGCTCTTTTTGCAGGAGCTTACCTGGCAGCCCTGGCAGCAATGATTGACCGTTTAACTGTCCTCTGGACATATCTCAATAACATCGGCATCCAACTATTATCAAACCTGTAAAAAAATTATGGCACCTGAAGAAAAATCCTTGCTGGCAATTGATATCGGCTCCACTTCTATCCGGGTAAATCTGTTTGATATTGTCAACGGTCGTTATCGCTTTATCTCTTACGGAGAAGCTTCCTCGACTGCCGGGGCTCCACTTTTCGACATCGGGGAGGGGATCTGGCGGGCGATCGAAGACCTGGAAGCAAAATCTCTGCACAGAATACTCAGTGAGGAAGGATTAATTTCACCCAGCACCAAGGAAAACGCCGGGGTGGATCAAATCGTCGCTACCATGTCTGCCGGCAAACCCATTAAAGTGATCACCGTCGGACTGCAAAAACAAGCCTCTCTAAAAGCTGCTGACCGCTTAGCCTCAACGACGTACTCCCGGATTGTGAATAAGATCTCCCTGAATGATCACCGGGACAGCTCCGAGCGCATCACACTCATCACTCAAGACCGTCCTGATCTCATCTTGGTGGCCGGAGGCACAAATCAAGGCGCTTCTAAATCGTTATTAAATTTGATTGAGGTCATCGGGTTGGCCAGTTATCTGCTTGATGAAAGTCATAAACCCCACGTATTATTTGTCGGTAACGAAGAGCTGCAAACCGAAGTCAAAACCAGCCTTTCCCGGATCACAAATCTCCATCTTGCTCCCAATATTCAGCCAGCCGCGGAGGTCCTGACCCTCTATCCAGCTCAAAAAAAACTTTACGACATTTTTAAAGAGGTTCGTAAAAAACAATCGGGGGGGATTTCCCAGGTTCTTTCCTGGACAAACGGACAGTTCTCTTCTACCGCCGATGCGATCAGCCGGGTGATCCGCTTTCTAAGTAAAAAATATGAACCCGATAAAGGCGTGATGGGGGTGGATATCGGTTCCCAAAGCACGCTCCTGGCCTCGGCTTTTGATGGAAAAGAAACCCTCAAAGTGTATCCTCATCTGGGACTGGGCACCAGCAGCGCCGGGATCTTAGAGGGTAGTTCCTTAGCCAAGGTTACCCGCTGGCTGCCCTTCCCGATAGATGATCAGGACGTGGAAGATTATATCTATCAAAAAACTATTTATCCCGACTCGATCCCAGCAGATAAAGAAGATTTAGCGATTGAACATGCCCTTGCCCGTCAGGCTCTCCGGATTGCTGTCCAAAACTGTCTTCCAGATTTTCCTGAAGAAGTTCAACAAAAAGATGGAAACCTTCTTCCCCTGATTGAACCCATCATCGGATCAGGCAAAGTTCTCACCGCAGCCCCCAGCCGGGCGCACAGCACCCTGATCCTTCTGGATGGTTTACAGCCGACCGGAGTGACCACGCTGGCCCTGGATCAGAATTCACTGCTTCCCGCCCTGGGGGCAGCAAGTGAAATTAATCCAGTCCTGACTGTCCAGATCATTGAATCCAGCACTTTCCTCAACTTGGGCACAGTTATTGCACCTATAGGATACGCACGCCCCGGAACCCCAATCTTACGGATGCAAATCCACCGGGAGGACGGAAGGAGAACCACCAGGGATATCAAATTTGGCACGCTTGTCGTCCTGTCAACAGACCAGGGTGAAAAAGTTACTCTCCACCTCCGGCCCCTTCGCGGTTTCGATGTCGGGATGGGCGGTCCGGGTAAATCCGGCAAGGTCAGTGCTGTTGGCGGTGTGATGGGGATCATCATCGATGCCCGCGGGCGTCCGCTCCGATTTTCATCTGATCCGGCCCGCAACCAGAAACGAAATCGGAATTGGCTGAAGATTTTGGAAAAATTTGAATAAACCCAGCTTCCAATTAATGAGCGTTTAGTAAACCGGGAAACCGTATGATTGCACCAGTGAAAAACATTTTACCCCTGACCAGCATCCACCGGGAGCGAGTGCTTCCCGTCCTGGGGCATGTAGTAGCCCGCCGGCTGCAAAAGGTATCGCCGGACAATGTGATTGTTGAAGCCCAGCTCAAACCTGAATACATTCTGCTGAATATTGCCCAGGGTTTGAACGTCTCCCCTGATCGAGCAGATGAGCTGCTGCAGCGGATGGAGGGCGACGAATTAGCCAAAGGTGATGTCATTGCCGGCCCAGTGGGATTATTTCAACGGGTCATCCGGGCCCCTTATTCCGGAATTATCCGGATCGCAGGAGAGGGGAAAGTATTATTTGAAAAGACCTCAGAAGCCTTCGAGCTTTTAGCTGGAATGGAAGGCACTGTCACCAGCATTATCCCCGAAAGGGGAGCGATTATCGAAACCCGAGGTGTGCTGATCCAGGGAGTCTGGGGAAATGGAAAAATTACCTACGGCGTGTTGAATACCATGTCCGGGATGTTGTTTAATGAAATACAATTGGATCAATTGGATATCAGCCATCGAGGGTCTGTTGTCGCCGGGGGCTACTGTACTGATCCTGCCGTGCTGGAAAATGCAGAGTCTGTTCCCGTCAAAGGATTAATCCTCGGCAGCATGTCCGCCAGTTTAATCCCGGTGGCCGAAAGCATGAATTATCCCATCATCCTGATTGATGGGTTTGGCAGCCGCCCCATGAATCCGGCTGCGGCCAAGCTTTTAGCCAGCAACCACGAACGTGATGTCTCAGTTCACGCCCAGGTCTATGACCCTTACCAGGGAAACCATCCGGAAATCACGATCAGCATGCCCGTCTCAGAGGACAAAGATTATCCCCCGGAAGCCGCTGATTTAACCGCCGGAAAAAATGTTTACATCACCACCGGACCCTCAGCCGGAATGACTGGAACTATCGATCATCTTTATCCTGAACCTTACACTTTACCCAACGGGGTAAAAACCCGAGCAGCACAGATTACATTTGACCGAGATGACCCGCAAGCAGTTCCTCTACGGAACCTGATGGTACTTAATCAATAACCAGCTAATTGATCATCCTAAGAAACGAGTTGACAGGGTAATCAGAGGAGAAAAAACCATGGGAATGATGGACGACTTAGAAGAATTTGATTTTGAAGATATGGATGCCGATCAGGGGGGGACACCCGGAGGTGATAACCGGACCTTCTTGATCGTCGCCGGAATCCTCGGCGGGATTCTGCTTCTGGCTTTGATCGCAATCGCTGCTTACGCTGTAGTGATCCTGCCCCAACGGCAGGCCAGTCAACAAACCCAGGCGCTGAGTGTTAATGCGACCAACACGGCCATAGCTGAACAGAGCCAACAAACAGCGATCGCCAAGCAGTTCACCAACACCCCGCCGCCAACTGCTACCCCGCTGCCGACAGATACCCCGGTCCCGACAGCGACATCCACCCCGGTCCTGGCTGCAACCAGCACCCCGGTCGTGGAGGCCACACCTGATGAGACTGCTGACCCGGCAACTGCCACCGTAGCTGCCCTGCTCACCGAACAAGCCGGCGGTGGAGCTGAGGAGACGCCCGTTCCCACCGCCACCGCCCTTCCCGACACTGGTTTTGCGGATGATGTTGGCGCTCCGGAATTATTGGCCCTGGCTGCAATCCTGCTCCTGGTGATAATTTTCAGCCGCCGCCTGCGTTCATCCTCAACCTAATGATCTGATTAAGGGCTCCCTGTCAGCTGTCCTTAACCCCAAAACCACAGCAGAAGACAAGTTCTGCTGTGGTTTTATGTTTTCTATCGGGAAATTCTCAAGGGATATCTTCTGCCACTTTTTCCCCGAATTTGATCAATTTTTCAACCATTTCCTTCGTTCTGCCTTCTGCATAAACCCGGAGAACCGGTTCAGTTCCCGAGGGTCGGATTAACAGCCAGGAATCATCCGCCAGAATAAATTTCACCCCGTCTGTATCGATAATGTCCACAACCGTCTGTCCACCAATCTGATCTGGAGCGTCCTCCAGTAAATGGCGAACCATCTTTTCTTTTTCAACCGGAAAGCGCAGGCGTTGATCCTCCCGCTGATAATAAGCGGGACCCGCCTGATCAAACAAGTCTTTGACTAACTCATAGAGAGTTTTCTTGGTTTTGGCGACAATTTCCACCAACAACAGTCCCATTAAAATCCCATCGCCTTCAGGGATATGCCCGCGAAAAGAAATGCCGCCAGATTCCTCACCGCCCAATAAAATATCTTCCTCTATCATATAATCTGCGATATGACTGAATCCTACCGGTGTTTCATAGACCGGGAGCCCATATTCTTCGGCCAAACGATCGATCATCTTGGTCGTGGAGATAGTTCTCACCACTGGACCCCGCCATCCGCGCTCCTCCACCAGATATTTTAAGGAAAGCGCCATGATCTGATGGGGATCCACAAAATTTCCCCGTTCGTCCATGGCTCCAATCCGATCACCATCCCCATCTAAAGCCAGGCCAATCGTGCCCATCCCGGTGCTGATAGCTCCAGCGAGCGGACCCAGGTGCTTTTCAATAGGCTCCGGATGAGCTCCCCCAAAACCGGGATTCATCTCACCCCGGATTTCTTGGACCTCACACCCTGTTCCTTTCAGGATTCCTTCGATCACACCTCTCCCCGAACCATGCATCGAATCAACAACTACTTGAGGCGGATTTTCGGCAATGGCATCAAAATCAATCAAGGTCCGCAAATGAGCATAGTAATCCGGGATCGGGTTAAATCGCTGGATCAAACCATCGGACAACGCCTGGGTCCAATCCATTAAATTTGGCCCTCTGCCCCGCTCCTGATTGTCATTGAGAAATATTTCCACCCGGCGCGACTGACTTGCTGAAACCGAACCGCCATAAGCAGCCTTCAGCTTCACTCCGTTGTACCGGGGAGCATTATGAGAGGCCGTGATCACGATTCCCCCAATAGCGTTCAAATTGCGCACCGCATAAGAAATTACTGGGGTGGGAGCGTCTGCCTGAGCAAAATAAACCGTATAGCCATTGGCCGCCAGCACCCGGGCGACATCCCGGGCATAGCGATCGGAGAGAAAACGGGTGTCAAATCCCACCACGATCCGATTAGGATCAGGATCTTTGCCCTCCAGGGAACGATCATACCAGTGTCCGGATTGAATGGCATCCGCAATCGCCTGGGTAACCAGGCGTAAATTATGAAATGTGAAAGTATCTGAAATAACCGCTCGCCAGCCATCTGTACCAAAATTTATAGGCATACTTCTTGCTCCTTTAAAAGCTAAGGAAAGATTTCACCCCCGCTATTTTACCATTTGTGGTTAAAATATTCAGGGATAAACCACCTGCTGCCCCGGGAAGTCAGGTTTCTCGATCCAGAAAGCGAGGGGTTGTTCCGGTCAGTTATGTACGCTTTGAGGGTATGCTAAAATCAATAAGGATAGACACCACCAGAAGATAAACTATGGACTTTCCCGAAATTTACTCCTTTTTAAGAGAACACTTCCTGTTCAGCATGCTGGCCGACGACGAGCTGGAACAGGTTGCCAAGCTGTTTCAACCTCTCACCCTCAGGGATGGGGAAATTCTCTATCATGCTGATTACCCGGGTCGTAATTTCTTCCTCGTGGTCAAGGGCCTGATCAAGCTGACCGGACCGGATGGAGAGCAAGCTTCCGTCACCAGCAAAGGGCATTTTGGCGAGAAGGCTTTGTGGCAGGGACGGGACCGGACCCGGACAGCGGCCTCCACCGGACACACTGTCGTCCTGGCGATCAATAAAATCCGCTTTGAAGCGCTGATCGCTGCCTATCCCCGGATAAAACACAAAATTCAGGCCATCAACCACAGCGATCAGCTCGTTGAAGCCAAGGAATTCCCCTGGATTGGTAAAGAGGAAACAATCCGTTTTATTGACAGAAAACACCTCATTACTTTCTTTACCCGATTGATCTTTCCCTTGATCATGAGCCTTTCCTTGAGTGTCCTTATCCTTTACTTCAAGCTTATACCCCTCTTCTTGATCCCCCTGATCGTTCTGGGGTTTTCCCTGTGGGTGTTATGGGCCTGGATAGACTGGGGAAATGATTTTTACCTGGTCACCAGTGATCGAGTTGCCTGGGTAGAAAAAGTGGTCTGGCTTTATGATCAAAGGAAGGAGCTGCCCTTAAAATCGATCTTATCAGCCAACCTGGCCACTACCCAGCTGCAGCGCTTATGGGGATACGGCGATGTGGTTGTCCGAACTTACACCGGCGACCTGACGATGCGGAATGCAGGTCACCCTCAAGTGATGCTGGATCTAATTCATGATGCCCAACACCAGGCCCAGGAAAGATACCAGCGTGTGGAAAGCACGAAAATTAACCAGACAATCCGGAGCCGTCTGGGATTAGCAGAAAACCCAGATGACAGCGTTGAGGAGCAGGAAGGAATCTCTATTCACTCCCCATCCTCCGGTCCCCAAGGGGCAGAATCCATTACCCCTCTGCAGCAATTTATCAATTTGTTTCGCTCCCGTTTCGAATTAAACGAAGTGATCACTTACAGAAAGCATATCTTCGTCCTCTTGAAAAACTCCTGGTGGTTCTTATTAATCCTCGCTGGTTTGAGCACTTCCTTGTTTGCCAGGCTGGTTAATCTGATTAACTTTCCCTCCCTGGAAATAATCGGCTTTTTGCTGATCGCGGATCTGTTTATTTTAGGTTATATCTTCGTCGATTGGGCAAACGATCGGTTCCAGATCACAGATAGACACATCATCGACCTGGACAGGAAGCCTTTTGGTCGGGAGACTAAAAGGTCTGCTTTACTGGAAAACGTGCTCAGCCTTGATTATGAGAGGAAAAACATCACCCAGCGTTTATTTAACTTCGGCACCGTGGCGATCAATGTTGGTGACATCCAATTAGATTTTGAGAATGTTGCTAATCCCCAGCTCGTTCAACGGGAAATTTTCGACCATTACAACTCGGCGGTGAAAAAGAAAGAGATCAAAGAAGCCGACCAACGCCGGGAGGATATGGTAGAATTTCTAGCCGCATATCATCAAGAAAGCTCTTCACCAGCAGCCAACCAGATTGATGAAGAGCCTGATCCCACAAAACCAACCGATTTTCCGGAGCAATCCTGATTATGTCCCTTAGAAAAATTGTTGAAGTACCCCATCCTTCTTTACGAAATAAAGCAGAACGGGTAACTGAATTTGACCAGGACCTGAAAGCATTATTAGACGATATGGTAGAAACCATGCGGGCAGAAGATGGAGTAGGCTTAGCCGGCCCCCAGATTGATGTCGGGAAGCGGGTGCTGGTGGTCGAGTTTGGCAGTGAAACAGATCCCGAGCTTCCACCAACTGTCTATCAATTGGTCAATCCTGAAATCACCCGGTCCTCGCCGGAAACGGTCCTGGGCGCAGAAGGCTGTCTCTCCATTCCCGGTTTCATGGGCGACGTGGAGCGCTCCCTTCACATCACCATCGAGGGTCAAAACCACCGGGGAGATCCCCTCAAAATGCAGCCCCGAGGCTGGCTGGCCCGGGTTTTTCAACATGAAGTCGACCACCTCAATGGGATCCTCTTCACCGATCGGGCTGAGCAGGTCTGGGAAATTGAAGATGAGGCTGAGGATTACCACGCAGTCTAAGATAATCAATGTACCTCACCCACCTCTCCCTGACCGATTTCCGGATTTTTTCCCGCCTGGACCAGGATGTCCCACAAAAAGCCCTGGTGCTGGTGGGGGATAACGCCCAGGGTAAAACCAGCCTGCTGGAAGCAATCTATTTTCTTTCCGCGATGGATTCATTTCATGCCGGGCATTCCAGCGAAGTTATCAATTTTTCAGCCCAGGAAAAGCCGCTTGCCGTCGGCCGCATCGTAGCCGAATATATCAAGGGCAGGAAAAAACATCAGCTTGAGATCAGAATTATCAAAGACAGCAGAAACAACAACGGGAGTTACGTCCGGAAAGAAGCCCTGCTGGATGGAAAAGCCCATAACCTTTCGTCATTGATCGGTCATTTTAACGCCGTGTTGTTTCTCCCTCATATGCTGTCGATGATCACCGGTTCGCCCAGCAACCGGCGCAGCTATCTCGATCTCACCATTTCACAGGTCGATGCCGGATACAATCAGCACCTCTCGGCTTACAACAAAGCCGTCAGCCAGCGCAACGCCTTGCTCAAACAGCTCCAGGAACGGGGAGGAGATCCCGACCAGCTGGCTTTCTGGGATGAGAAGATCGTCCAATCCGGCGCCTACCTGATCCACGCCCGCATTCAATCCATCCGGGAAATTGAAGAACAAGCAGCTCAAATTCACCAAGAATTAACCCGGGGGCAAGAAATTCTGCGCCTGCAATATCATCCGGCTTTTGACCCCCTCCCTCAAGCCCGGAAACAAATTGAAATGCCGCTGAACACCACCCTCGATCGATCGGGGATCCACCTGGAAGATATCAGGGTGAGATTCCGGGAACAGCTGCTGGAAAACAGGCAGCAGGAAATCATCCGGGGGGTAACCACTATCGGTCCCCACCGGGACGATCTGGCTTTTTTAAGCAACAGTGTTCAGCTCGGCACTTATGGTTCCCGAGGGCAAATCCGGACCACACTGCTTTCCCTTAAAATAGCTGAAATTCACTGGTTCAAGGAAAAAACCGGACACTGGCCTGTCCTGTTGTTAGACGAGGTGCTGGCAGAATTGGACGATGTCCGCCGGCGTGATGTGTTGGAAAGGCTTACCCTCACCCAGCAGTCCTTCCTGACCACAACAGATTATTCTTTATTTACCCCCGAGTTTAAGGAGAAATCCCAGCGCTGGGTTATTGAAGGAGGTCGGCTGCTGCCTTCTTGATCAAAGCGAACGCTTGCCTGGAACCCCCACCCGCCGGGGATATTTTTTGGGGGTAGGAGCTGTTTTCCGGACCACGATCAGGAACCGTTCTTCGGCAACCCCGGGCAGGGTAAGGTTGATCACCCGGTCTAAATCCCCGCCAAGCAGATCAAACGCCGGCAGCGCCTGCTGAGCCTCCGCCGGCCCACTTTCCCCCTTCATGGCCAGCATAGCCCCACCCCGTTTGACAAGAGGAAGTAAGTATTCGGCCAGTTCAGGCAATTGAGCCACCGCCCGGGCCACCGCCCAATCATATCTCTCCCGGTAAAGCTGATCCTGGCCCAACCGCTCCGCCCGGTCTCTAACCACTTCAATTCCCTCAAGTTTTAATTCCCGGATCAGATGCTGGCAAAATTCCACCTTCTTCTGCACGGAATCTACCAGGGTAACCTGCGTCCGGGGCAGGATGATCTTTAACGGAATCCCGGGGAAACCAGCCCCGGTTCCCACATCAACAATCCGCGCTTGCGATTCTTTTTCCATCACCAGGGCACAGGTAAAGGAATCCAAAAAATGTTTAATCCTGACTTTTTCTGGATCCTGGATTGCGGTTAAACTATAGTGCTCATTCCATTCATCCAGCACCTGCCGGTAATGCTCCAACTGCGAAACCTGATGTTCAGAAAGGGTGATGGATACTAAATCTTGGGTTTCCTTTACGATCTTTTTCATAGTATCTGAATTATAATTGAAAATTTTTCCCCGTTAAAAACCAAGCCTGCCGGAATCATACTTCCGGCAGGCTTAGCAGGATACTTTACAGGACAGTTGTTACTTTTTTTCAGACTCAGATTTCACTGCCTGCTCCTGATCAGCTTTTTTCCGCCGGAACAGCTTCTTCAACCCCCGCCAGATCAACCACAGGGGAACCAGCAGAACCAGCAAAACCGGGACCAGATAGATCACGATCCAGATGAGGGCGTCCCCGAAAAACGTCAGCGTATTGATCAGAGCTTGAATGGCCCGTTTAGCCACTCCCACCGGCTGCCAGTTGCCTATCTTCAAAGGTTGAACTGCTTCATTGGCTTGAATCCGGACCGAAATCGAAGACATAGCAGCTGATCTTTCAAAATACTGCATCCTGCCCTTGATCACCTCGATCTCTTCCTGGACTTCAACCAACCGATTATACACACTGAGCACATCTTCCGTTTTCTGGGCCTCTTCCATTATCTTATTCAACTGGCTCTCCGCGCTCTCCAGATTCCTCAAACGGGAAGCCAGGTCAGTATATTCCTGGGTGACGTCCTGCCCGGAGACGTTTTCTGAGAGCACCCTGCCTGCCCCGGATTTGATGATCTCCAGGGCTTCGTCCATCCGTTCTGCGGGAACCCGGATGGTGATGTGCGCCTGGGGGACCTCAAGGCCTCTTTCGGTCCGGATCTGAGACAGATTAGAATTGACCACAAAACCTCCCAGATCTGCAGCCATCTGGCTGATCGCGTCCATGGTTCGGGAAGGATCATCCACCACGATGGAGATGGATCCATCCTTAATCACCATCCGTTCGCTGGGTTCAGCTTTGGTGGTCACAGTGTTTAAACCATCAGCTTCAAAACTAGAACTCTCAGCCGGCGCGCTTTGTCCCATCACAGCCTCTTGATCGCGGCTCATTTCCAGGCTCGCCGGGCTGGATGCACAGCCAGCGGTAAAGATCAAACCGAGCACAATCGCATAGATAACCAGTTGCTTCTTCATAGGTAACTCCTTAGTTTAATGACCGTTTCCTTTTCCTTAGGACGCGCAAAAGTCCCAAAAAGTTCCTTTACCACCCTGATTCGATCCGCTGGATATAATTCTCCGGGAGCCCGGCATCCCGCATCCGCTGCTGCACAGCGTGGACATCATAAGAAATTCGATACTGGCTCCAGAGATTTTCATCCGTATCCAGAAGGGCATAAGCCGCCCGGTGATCATGATCCCGGGGTTGACCAACGGATCCAGGATTGACGATCGTTTTCCTGAGCAGGTTTCTTTTTTCATTCGGCCCCAGGTAACTGGCTTCTACTTGTTTTTTCCCCTCCCGCTGCAGATAGAGCACCGGGAAATGAGAATGGCCCACCAGACAATAATCCGTCTCAAAGTGGGTAAAGTTCACCTCTGCGGCATGAGAATCCATGATGTACTCCCAGACCGGCCGCCGGGGACTCCCGTGGGCCAGCGTAACTCCTGATTCGGTTGTTTTTGCAGGGAGAGAAGCCAAATAAGAACGGTTGTTAGGTTTTAACTGATCCTCGGTCCACAGCAAAACTTCCTGGGCTGAATAATTGAACTTAGATTTTTCCACCAGCCCGCAGACCGCGCCGTCATGATTGCCCCGTAAAGACACCAGGTTGGGTAGCTCCCGGATGGTTTCCACACACTCATTGGGATCCGGACCATAACCCACAATATCGCCCAGGCACCAGACGGCATCCACCGCAGGCGCATGGTCCAAAACAGCGTTCAAGGCCGACAAATTGGCATGAATGTCTGAGATCACCAAAACCTTCATAAGTCTATTTTACCTTTTGCTAGAAAAGATAACAAACTTTCTGATCATTCTGTCCGGAAATCATCCTGAGGCTGGAGACTCATGGGAAAGCTGGATCAAAATGATCCCAGCGATGATCGCGATCATTCCCAAACCAATTTTAAGGTCCATTTTCTGAGATCCGGTTACCATTCCAACCAGAGTACCCGTGATCGGTGAAAACGCAAATGCCACAGCCAGGGTAATTCCCAAATTTTCAGTCAGGGATAAGGAAGAATAAAAACTCCACATCCCCAGACTGCCGGCAATAATTCCTCCCCCGACCACAATCATCACCCAGGCTTTGACGTTGGAAGGATCCTCAATTTGGCGCCAGGCAGATAGAGAAAGGGAACCTAAGATCACTAGAGCGACCACAGTCCGCAGGGTTATCCCGGCTATAGGGGGAAGCTTCAACAACTGTAAGCCGGCTTTTTCAAAAAACCCGCCTAATCCCCAGGAAACGCCCGCTATTACGGCATAAACTATATAAGGTTTCATCCATAACTCCTTGTCCAGGTTATAAAACACGGATAGTATACCCCACAACAGGGATTGTTGACCAATACCCGGCTGCTCTCTCCTCCCTTCCCAGCACTCTCCGCTTCGTCAGGAAAATGGCACCGAACTTGCATCTTAAAGGAGAACACGAGGCCTCACCAGGGTATTTTCGGTGAATACAAGGTAAAATGTTAGGGAAAATATGGGCAAAAAATCCAGGTTATTCATCCTCATCTTCATCCTGCTCACCGCGGGCTGCACCCGGTCAGCTCATACCGCGCCCTATGTCAATTTCTCAGAGATCAATTCCTCCCCTCCGCAGACCCCGACATCTGCCCCCTATCGGGTCCCCACCCGAGACCCTGAACAGCCGATCTTAACCCCTACCCCCAACACTCCCCAACCCCTGCCCACCCTGCGCACCGAAGAAATTGCTCATGTGGTGACCAGGGGAGAAACTGTCAAAGCGATCGCTCAGCGTTATCGAGTCCTGCCCGCGCAAATCAGCCAGGCAAATAACCTGACCGACCCCAATTTGATCTATATCGGTCAGCGGTTAATCATCCCCGCTCCCCAAGTATCTCCCACCGGGCCCAATTTCAAAATCATACCCAATTCGGAATTAGTTTACGGACCTTACACTGTACAATTTCAGATTGCAAGTTATCTGGAGGAACAGGGAGGTTATCTCCATTCTTATCAGGAGGAAGTTGACCAGAGAGACTATTCCGGGGCAGAACTCATTCAACGGATCGCCATGGAATACTCGGTAAACCCCCGGATACTCATTGCCCTGGTCGAATATCAATCCGGCTGGGTAACCCGGAATGAGGGAAAAAACCAGGATTACCCGCTTAAATTCAGAGAAGCCGGTTACGAGGGATTATACAAACAGCTAGCCTGGGCAGCCAACGAACTCAACCGCGGGTATTACCTGTGGCGAGTCCGCGGCGTGGGAGTCTGGCTGACCCGTGAGGGAATGAATATCCCCATTAACCCCACGCTGAATGCAGGAACCGCCGGAATTCAAGGGGTTTTATCCCAACTTTATCCCTATACTGCCTGGTTAAAAGCCGTCACCGAAGATGGGTTTTTCGCCACCTACACAGACCTCTTCGGATACCCTTTTGATTACACTTTCACTCCTTTAGTGCCCGCTGATCTCACCCAACCTCCGCTGCAGCTCCCTTTTGAAAAAGACGTTGTCTGGGCGTTTACCGGAGGTCCGCATGGAGGATGGGACTCGGGATCAGCCTGGGCTGCCCTGGATTTCGCCCCATCCCCGGGTAATCAGGGTTGTGTTCGCAGCAAACACTGGGTGGTCGCAGCTGCAGCCGGAGAAATCGTTTATGCGGATCAAGGCGCTGTAATTCAAAGCATAGATGGAGACCCCTATGCACAGACCGGATGGTCATTAGTCTATATGCATATCGAATCCCACCAGCGGGTCGAAACCGGGACTTATCTGGAAGCCGGAGAACGGATCGGCCACCCTTCCTGCGAAGGGGGCTTTTCTACCGGAACTCACCTTCATCTTGCCAGACGGTATAATGGAGAATGGATACCAGCCGATCAAAACCTCCCCTTTAACCTCGAGGGATGGGTTTCCCAAGGTACCGGCGCCCTTTACCAGGGCACCTTGGTTAACGGGGAACAAAATATTCAAGCCGAGGATCATCGAACCGATTACAACCTGATTTACCGCTGAATTAACCGTGAAAGAAAAACTTGTCGCACCTTTTTTAATCATTTCCTTCATCCTGGGCAGCTGCAACCTGCCCCAGAACAGTCCTCCCACCTTCGTTCCTCCCCCGGGAATGACTTCTACCCCGGTTCAGATTAACTACAACCCCTCTCCTACCAACCCGCCTCCCTCTTCACCTCGTCCCACTTCCATCCCCACGGAAATCCAGCAGCCGACGCCTGCTCCTACCCAGCTGCCCACGGAAACCCCTCTTCCCACCCCCACGACCCCTCCCACCCCCAGTGTGGAACTCAGCCCCATCCTTTATGAGGCCCAGGCCGGGGATACACTCTCGGTGGTAGCAACCCATTTCGGCGTGCGGGAAGAAGAAATTGAATCACCGGTGGCTATTCCCCAAGAATCCTTTATAAACCCCGGGCAGCTGCTGATCGTCCCCCAGGTTTTCATCAACACCACATCCGAAAAACATTTACTACCCGACAGCGAATTTGTCTACTCCCCGGCCACTTCCTCCTCATCCTTTCCCCAGGATGTGGTGGAATACGTAAACCAGGCCGGCGGATACTTGAGCCGGTATCGAGGATATCTGACCACTACCGAAATCAGCGGCGGAGAAATTATCGACCAAATCGCCAAAAACAACTCCATAAACCCCTTTTTACTCTTGGCTATCCTGGAGTATCAAAGCGGATGGGTGACCGGAAATCCGGGCAACCTTAAAGAGCAAAAATATCCCCTTGGTTATGTCAACCACAAGGAAGATGGATTGATCAACCAGCTGCGCTGGGCGGTTAACCAACTATCCATCGGATACTACGGCTGGAGGGAAGGACGCCTGGTGGAGATTAAACTGACCAATTCCCAGCGCCATAACGATCAAATCACGGCCCGGATCGCTCCCACCCTCAACGCCGGTACGGTCGCTCTGCAGTATTATTACTCCCAGGTCTATGAAAGCGATGAATGGATTCAAGCGCTTGATGAAGATGCGGGAGTGATGGCCACTTACCAGAAGATGTTTGGCGATCCCACCAGTCGGGAGCAGATCTATGAACCTCTGTTCCCTGCGGACCTTACCCAGCCTCCCCTGGAACTGCCCTTTCAAAAAGGTTCCCGCTGGACCTATACCGGAGGCCCGCACGGCGCCTGGGAGAGAGAAGGTTCTATGAGTGCCGTAGACTTTGCCCCCAGCACATTCAGCGGCGGCTGTACCAAATCATATGCTTACGTCACCGCTTCTGCTCCAGGGCTGGTCACTCGCTCAGAAAACGGAGTGGTTACCATTGACCTGGATGGAGACGGCAAAGAGCAAACCGGTTGGGTGCTGCTTTACCTGCATATTGCAGAATTGGGGAGAATTCCAGCTGGCGAATGGGTGCAGACTGGAGATAGATTAGGTCATCCCTCCTGCGAGGGGGGCATTTCCACCGGAACCCACGTCCATATGGCCCGCAAATACAACGGAGAATGGATGACGGCCAACGGCCCTATTCCCTTTGTGCTCAGCAATTGGACCGTTCAGGCCGGAAACCAACCTTACCAGGGCACCCTGATCAAAGGGAATGAAATCGTCACCGCCAGCCCGTACAGCGCCCCCGGCAGCATGATCTGGCGCTGAGCCGAGCTCCATCTACCCCTTATCCGCCCCTTAACCCTCCTCAGGGTAAAACCTTGTCCCACCTCAAGATGTGTTCTCATTTCCTCCCGCACCGAGTATAATGGATGACCGGTTTCCGAGTCAGAAAATGAAATTTATGTCCGCAAATCTACCCTCGACTAAACAAATAGGCAGGAAATTTCCGGTTTTGTTTTTCCTGACAGCGGCCGTCTTCCTGTTAACAGCCTGCAGCGCTTCCCGCCCGCAGCTGCCGGATCCGGATCAACCCCCAGCCGTCCCTTCCCCTGCGGTGTCACCCACTCCTATCCCGG
The DNA here is from genome assembly GCA_034520505.1 of Anaerolineales bacterium. Classification (GTDB taxonomy): domain Bacteria; phylum Chloroflexota; class Anaerolineae; order Anaerolineales; family UBA11858; genus B10-G9. The sequence continues at coordinate 729,388 of JAXHNK010000002.1, forward strand.
TGCGGCCGACCTATTCTCCCGGCGAATTGGTAGAATACACCGCTCAAACAGGGGACACCCTGATCAACCTGGCATCCCGGTTCAACACCACAAAAAAAGAAGTTTTGGAAGCAAACCCGATCATTCCCCAGGATGCCACCACGCTTCCCCCGGGTTTACCGATGCAAATCCCGATATATTATGAAACCCTGTGGGGGACTGCCTTCCAGATGCTGCCCAACAGCGCCTTCATCAACGGGCCGGCCCAGCAGGATTTCGACCCTGAGGCGTTTGTGCGCTCCCAGCGGGGATGGTTCTCGACATATTCCCAGTTCGCCGCAGAACAAACCCGCTCGGGGGCCGAAATTGTTCAATATATAGCCAGTAGATACAGCATCAGCCCGCAGCTATTGCTGGCTGTGCTTGAATACCAGACCGGAGCTCTGACCCATCCCGTTCCTCCCACAGATTTAGACAGATATCCCCTGGGCCACCGGGAGTACGGCTATCACGGACTCTACATTCAGCTGGTCTGGGCAGCCAACACCTTAAATCAGGCCTATTACGGTTGGCTGCAGGGGAACCTGGAAACCATCGAATTCCCGGACGGGACCATAGAACATCCCGATCCCTGGCAAAACGCAGCAACAGTAGCCCTTCAGGACTATTTTTCCCGGGTTCTGACCAAAAAGGAGTATCACCAGGCGATCAGTCCGGATGGTTTTATAAAAACCTATCGGTCCTTATTCTCGGACCCCTGGGTATTCCCCCCGCATATTCCCGGCAGCTTGCAGCAGCCGGAGATGAGTTTGCCTTTTGCTCAGGATAAAACCTGGGCCCTTACCGGTGGTCCCCACACCGGCTGGGGAAAGGGGCAGCCCTGGGCAGCGCTGGACTTCGCTCCTCCCAGCGCGGTCGGGGGCTGCAGCCCTTCCAATGAGTGGGCTACCGCCGTTGCCCCGGGTTTGGTTGTCAGGTCCGAAGATGGTTTAGTGGAACTCGACCTGGACGGAGACGGCGATCCCAGGACGGGCTGGGTTGTTTTTTACCTGCACATTGGCTCCCGGGACCGGGTGAAAGAGGGTCAGCGCCTGGATCGAGGAGATTTCATCGGGCATCCATCCTGTGAAGGAGGAGAAAGCACCGGCTCTCATATCCATATCGCCCGGAAATATAACGGCGAATGGATCCTGGCTGACGGCGTGATTCCTTTTAACTTGAACGGTTGGATCGCTGAAAACGGTGATGAAGAATACGCTGGAAAAATCACCAGGTTTACCGAAACTGTGACCGCCAGCATAGAGGCCGGAGAGGAAAGCCTGGTCCCCAGAGAAAATCAGCCCTGACCGCCGCCAGCAATACAATCACTGCCCCGACCCCCTTCGAGGGGGTCTTTTTTTTGCCCGCAGCTGAACTCAATCAGGCGATATATGTTTTTACAAACAATATTTTGATTTTATTGATATTTTGATTAATAATTTCAATTTTTCACTTGACAATATAAATTTTTTTGATATACTTCAACCATAACACAAAAAAGTTCCCTCTGGGGAGGCAAACCCACCATGTTTACCATGACCTTAGAAGAAAGCAAATTAATCCAGGAAAACTATCAGCAGCGAGCGCAGGCCTGGCGAGATCGACAGAAGCTAAATCCCCCAAAGTCTTTCCGGGAGATCACGCTCCTGATCCTGGCTGACCTGTTGATCACTTCCGGAAATCAATTAAAGAATCGGCTTCAACCGGCCTAAGACCAAAGGAGACTATCTCATGTATCCCTTACCCTCACAATGCCCCGTCTGCGGTGGAGAATTAATCGTCACCAAGATCAGCTGCCGGGAATGCAGCACTACCCTTGACGGACGCTTTTCTTCCCGGACCTTTTCCCAGCTCACCCCGGAACAAATGGATTTTGTGGAAACCTTTGTCCGGCTGGAGGGGAAGATTACCCATATGGAAAAAGAGCTGGGTGTGTCCTACCCTACCATCCGCAACCGTCTGCACGAAGTCATCCGCGCCCTCGGCTATCAGCCGGGGGGAAAAGAGGATCCCACCACCCTCTCCGAAAGTGAGCGCCAGCAGGTTTTGAACGACCTGGATGAAGGCAAAATAAGTTACGAAGAGGCTATTCAACTGCTGGAAGGAAAAACCGAGGAGGACTGATGAGCGAAAAAATTTTTGAAGTAGAAGCCGGTTCCAGGTTAGTTATCGATCGCGTGTCAAGAGATCTGACTGTCAAAGGCTGGAATCAGGGAACGGTCAAAATCCAGGACTGGACAGACCAGGATGATTTCCAGGAAGAGGAGGCCGTTTACCGGTTGACTTTTTCGGGAAACGCAGTCCTTTACGCACCTCACAACCTGGCTGTCAAAATCCACAAAGTGGAAGGGGATGCGGTGATCAAAGGGCTGCGGGAGACTCTGGAAATCAAAAAAGTGGGAGGAGATTTATATCTCAGTGACCTGGGGGGCACCAACGTAAGTTCAGTGGGCGGCGACCTCTTCGCTAAATATATCCGGGGAGACTTGTCGGTTCAAAAAGTCGGCGGGGACTGCACCATTCTGGATGTTGATGGACAATTGTCTACCGCTAAAACAGGTGGGGACCTCATTCTCAACGCTGTAGGAGGTGGGATAGAAGCCAGAGCTGGTGGAGATATCAACGCTCAATTTTCACCGGTTTCCTGGCAGGCATATGCCCTGCAGGCCGGGGGCGATCTAACTATCCAGTTCCCCGAAGATCTCAGCGCAGCGGTCAACTGCGTCAGCAAAAACGGAAGCATCATCCTTAACCTGGGAGATGACCATCAAACTCTTGCCAGGAAAAAATATCAAAAAACATTCGGGGAAGGCGGTTCCTCCATTGATTTACAGGCTGGCGGAGAAATCCTCCTGGCCACAAAAAAAGAGAGCTGGTCACCAAAGTTCGATTTTCAGTTTGATCTTGATCCTGATTTCTCCAGTTTTGGTGAGGAATTTACCACCCAGACCATCAACCAATTAGAAAAACAGCTGGATGGGCTGGACCGCCACTTACAGGAATCCCTGACCGGGCTCTCGGAGACCCTCAACTCTCTGGGTGTTCCGGATCATAAAATTCAAAAAATGCAGGAGAAAATAGCTGAATCCAGTCAGGATGCTGCCAGAAGATTAGAAAAAATCACCCGGAAAACCCGGGCCAAGATAGAGAAAAAAGCAGCCCAGGCCCAGGGCAGGACCGGAGAAAAACGCCGGGGTGAAGAGAGATTCAATCTGGATTCTTTCCTTAAAAACAGAGAAAGCTCCGCTTCCCTGGAAGAAGAACAGATGATGATCTTACAAATGCTCCAGGATAAGAAAATATCAGCTGACCAGGCCAATGACCTGCTTTCCGCGCTGGAAAAAAGGAGCTGATATGGAATTCCGGGAAGAACGTCTGTTGATATTAGAAATGATCGAAGAGGGCAGGATCTCGTCTCAGGAGGGACTGCGCTTACTGCAGGACCTGGTCGGTGAGGGTGAAGAACAATCCTCCCTTTCCGCTGAAGTAGGCGCTTCAGCCGGTGAAGAACTGCTGCCGCCCACTGATACCAAATCCGGTTCGGGCCCTGATCCAGAGGATCTCAACCAATGGAAAAGATGGTGGGGCATCCCCCTGGGGATTGGAGCAGCCATCACGATCCTGGGATCCAGTCTGATGTACTGGGCTTACACTGCCCGGGGAATAGGGTTTTTGTTTTTCCTGGCCTGGATTCCTTTTCTATTGGGTGTAGGCACCCTGGTCCTGGCCTGTCACAGCCAGACTTCCCCCTGGCTGCACCTGAGAATCCACCAGGCCCCGGGAGAAAAACCAGAGAAAATTGCCCTCAGCATCCCCATTCCCATCCATTTTACAGCCTGGTTTCTGCGCACCTTTGGCCGGTGGATTCCACATATTGAATCTACCGGACTGGACGAAGTCATCCTGGCCCTGGGAAAAACAGCAAGCGAAGAAACGCCGCTGTCAATCACTGTCCATGAAGGAGATGACAGCGAACGCGTCCAGGTCTATATCGGCTAACCGCTCGAGGAGACAAACATGATAACTACAGAAGAACGAATGAAAATATTAAAGATGATTAACGAAGGAAAAATCACAGCTGAAGAAGGTTCTCAACTGCTTAAAGCCTTGACCTCCGGGGAAGAAAAATCAAAAAGCGTAAGCAAAGCGGGGGGCGGGGCTCAATGGCTGCGGATCAGGGTAACGGATATGGCTACCGGCAGATCCAAGGTCAATGTTAACCTTCCCTTCAAACTTCTCGATGCTGGTCTCAATATCGCTTCTCAGTTTGCGCCGGAGATGGACGACGACCAAATGATGGATGCGATTAAAGTCGCTCTTACCGAAGACTTGCGAGGAAAAATTGTTGATGTGATTGATGAAGAAGATCAGGAACATGTAGAAATTTTTATCGAGTGATCCTGCCCCTCTGCTCAAGATCCATCAACGTCCTGGGAGGAAGCTTGAACGACATCTTCTGACGCTGGAACTTCTTCCGGGACTACAATCATCATGATCAAATACACCCAGAACATTCCGCTGGCCGTGGAAAAGAACCCCAACACAAACGCCAACCTGAACAAGGTGGGGTCAAGGTTAAAATAATCTCCCAATCCCCCGCAAACTCCGGCTATCATCCGATCTTCCCGGGACCGATATAATTTTTTGATCTCTTCACTCATCTCAACATTCTCCTTTTCAGATCTATTCGCTGTTAAAATATACGGAAGATGTAGAAAAAAGTTGCAGTTCCCCATCTTGATCGCAAAAACAATTCCCAACGGCACCCCCAAGCCCGCCCAACCTTTCCGGCCGGATGGGTTGGCTTCTGTTATAATCCAAGTGCAAAGGACAAAGGAAGAAATTTATGAGCATCTATCAAAATGAAGCGAAATCTGTGATTGTCGGAGAACGTTTGCAGGAGCTGCGGGAAGCAAGAGACCTCTCCATCCGGGCCGTGGCCAGGTTAAGCGGTCTTTCGGCCAACGCCTTAAGCGTCATTGAACGGGGAAAATCATCACCTTCCGTAAGCACACTGTATAAAATCGCTGACGCCCTGGAAGTACCTGTAACGGCTTTCTTCCAGGAACCCGCTCCCGTTGAAAATGTGGTCTTTATCCAGGCTTCCCAGCGCAACCGCATCCCGTTTCACCGAGGGCTGTGGGAGGATTTAGGAGGAGAACGCTTTTCGGGACAGGTAGAACCTTTCATGCTCACCCTGGAGGCTGGCGCCAGCAGCGGGCGTTTTCCCATGGGGCATTCCGGGCATGAATTTGTATTCTGCCTGCGCGGTCAATTAGAATATGTAGTTGAAAATCAATCCTATTTGCTGGAATCAGGGGATTCGCTGCTTTTCGCCGGCAACATGGAACATGAGTGGCGCAACCCGGGAGATAAAGTGACCAGTGCCCTGTTTGTCCTTACCGGCTACCGCGATGACGAAAGCCCCAGCAAATATCATCTGGTCTCTAAGCTAAATGATGAGCAGGAGGGGGGCGAATAATAATCCCCGTTTCCTGCCGCTCAAGTAAAGCTCAGCCTGACTTTTCAGCAGTTAACCTTTCCAGCACCTCTGCAACCTGCTCCACCCGGCCGACATCTATCACCCGCTCCTCTTCCTCAGCGGTCAAATCTGCATCCTCATGGTCCCAGGACAAATGTTCCGAGACATGAATTGCCCATCCACCCTGATTAACAACCGGTTTGATATCCGACCGCAGTGAATTACCCACCATGAGAAAATGCTCGGCGCGGATATGATGCCGGCGGAGGATTTCCTGATAGGTCGCCGGGGTTTTCTCTGCTACTATCTCAATTTCCTGAAAATATTTCTCCAGTCCGGAATCTTTGATCTTTCGCTGCTGGTGAAATAAATCCCCCTTGGTAATTAACATCAGAGAATAGGATCCGCCCAAGAATGACAGCATTTCCAGAACCCCCTTAAATACCCGCGGGGGCTGGGTCAGCATCTTTTTTCCTAAATCGAGCAGTTCCTGAACATCTTTCTCGCGAAGATCCTTTCCCGCCAGTTCCACCCCCGCTTCCAGCAGGGACAGGATAAAGCTCATCACCCCATAACCATAATAGGGAAGATTGTTAACCTCTATTCGATCGACCACCTGATCAATGGGAGCATCCGCCGCATATTTGTTCAAAATCTCACGGCAGCGGTCCCTCCCCTGTCGGTAAACCTCCTCGTTTTCCCAGAGGGTATCATCCGCATCAAAAGCGATCCAATCAATATTCATCCCCATTTCCTTCCATTTTTTCTCCCTAAAGAATACATCCTCAGGCAGCTTCCACGAACCTCAGTTTTCTGATGTTCACACCTCAACTGCCCCTAAATGCTGGACAACTTCAGCCCCAACTCGATTGCCCTGACGGCAGGATTCAACGAGATCCTCCCCCCGCAGCAGGGATGCCAGCAGGCCGGCTGCAAAAGCATCTCCCGCTCCTGTGGTATCTACCTCCGCTTTTATTATCACTGGAGCAGGTACCCGCCTTTCCCCTTCCTCACCGGCTGCCCAGCAGCCCTTCCGGCCCATCTTGATCACGACGTTCCGGGCGCCTTTATCCCGCAAGACCTCCACCGCTCGATCCATCTCTTCTTCCCCGGTCAATCTTCTTGCTTCCTGCAGGTTGCAGAGAAACAGATCCAGGTGGGGCAGACAAGCCCAGAGAGGCCCAGGCTGATCCATCGCCGGTGTGAAAACCACATCCAGAGAAACGCTGATCCCTTGGTCGCGAACGCTCCCCAGGAACTCACCAAACTGGTCGTTCAACAACCCCGGCAAAACAAAATACCCGGCCACATGGAGATACTTAACCTGTTTCTTCAGCAGGAAATGGATTTCCTCGGTTCCCACCCGGAGTGAGGCATTAGCCCCGAGAGTGTGAACAAATCGAGGTTGAGCAGCGCTGTCCACCAGGATCACACTGGTTCCGGTGGGCAAACTACTGTCCCTCTGGACCTTCCGGGCATCTACCCCCACCTGATCCCAGGTCTTAAACAACAGATTCGCTATGAAATCATCCCCGGTCCTGGCCAGCAGCAGCGTGTCCACCCCCTGCTTGGCCAGCCCGATAGCGACGTTAGACCCACATCCTCCCGGCAGGCTGATCCCCTGTTCGTAAACAATTGAATCATAACGGGGGACGTCATCCACCGTTTTACAAACCACATCGAGGTTAACGTTCCCCAAAACGGCCACAGCAGATGATCGGTTATCCATCAGCTGCCAGCACCGGGGGCTGCATTTTTCGCCATTCTTTGTCCTCAGTGACGGCTTCATAAGCCCGGGCAATCCGGAACAGGTTACCTTCCGAATAATCCGGTCCGATAAATTGGGCACCGATGGGCAGCCCCTGTTCATCAAAGCCCACCGGAATGGTCAACCCCGGCAAACCCGCATGATTGGCAGTCACAGTCAGCTGATCCGAGTACTGCATTAACACCGAGTCCCCATAAACTCCGCCGATGGGGAAGGCTGTAGAAGGAGTAGTGGGCGTCAGCAGGGCATCCAGTCGGTATTTACCCCGGGGATCGAAGATTTCCTCAAAATCCTTTCTGATCAGGGCCCGGGCCTGGAGGGCTTTTTGATAGTATCCCTTTTCAAATTGGGCAGCGCTGACATAGATGCCCATCAACATCCTTAATTTTGGCTCAATCCCAAAACCTTCTCCGCGGGATTTCCGGTATAAATCACGCAGATCCTCCACCTGCCGTTCCGTCCGGTAGCCGTACTTTACACCGTCATAGCGCAGCAAATTAGAGGAAGCTTCCACCCGGGAGATCACAAAATAGGTAGGAATCCCGTATTTTGTATGGGGCAGGGGCACATCCATCACAACATCAGCACCTAATTGGGCCAAAAACCCGGCGGTGCTCAACACCGTTTCCCTGATTTCATCCGCGATCGGATTCTCCTGCAGTTCTCCAGTTTCAGCGTCAAAATAAGTCACCCGGAAAAACTCCTCGGATAAGCCTATCCTCAGACCCCGAACACCTTGATCAATATCCGCCAGATAGTCCGGCACCGGAACGTCCGCTGCTGTGTTATCCCTGGGATCCGGGCCGGCAATCGCCTGGAGACTGACAGCTGCGTCGTAGACATTCCGGGTCAAGGGTCCGGGACAATCCAGGGAAGATCCAAAAGCGATTAACCCGTAACGGGAAACCCTGCCGTAGGTTGGTTTTAACCCCACGGTGCCGCAGAAGGCAGCCGGATGACGAATTGACCCTCCGGTATCCGTGCCCAGGGAGATCGCTCCTTCTCCGGCAGCCACAGCGGCGGCGCTTCCCCCGGAGGAACCTCCAACCACCCGGCTCGGGTCCCAGGGGTTTCTGGGAACGGGTTTAAAAGCGGAGGATTCAGAGGAAGAACCATAGGTAAACTCATCCAGGTTTACCTTGCCCAGGATCACCGCCCCTTCGCCCAGCAAACGGTCGACCACCGTAGCTGAATAGGGGGCTACATAATGTTCCAGGATTTTGGAGCCAGCAGTAGCCTCAACTCCCTTCACCGTGAAGATATCTTTGATGGTGACCGGCACGCCCGCCAGGCTTCCCGGATCTTCTCCCGCTGCCAGCAAGCTGTCCACCTGCTCAGCCTGTTCCCTGGCCAGCTCTTCGGTTACCCTGGTAAAGGCGTGGACTTTTTTCTGATCCTCTTCAGTGATCGGACCGTGATTGACGCTCCCCGGCCGGCCGTCCACCTTCCGCACCCGCTCCAGGGTTTTTTCCAGCACTTCTACTGCCGACAGCTGTTTGGTCCGAACCAGATCTGCAATTTGATAAGCGGGCAGGTCACATAATTCTTTCATCATTCAAGCTCCTCGTGGGAAATATCCGGAACAACGATATAACCATCTTCAAGCTCCGGCGCTTGATCCAGAATGTCCTGCCGGTGGGGATGGCGGTGGACCTCGTCCTTCCGCGGCCGGGGGCTGTTTTCCTCGGTATAGGGGATCCCATGCGCAGCGATCTCAGAGCCCTCATCAAGAGGAATGCCTTCCAGCACTTCAATTGAAACCAGCTGGTGATTTAACTCCTTACGCAGATAGTCAGCTTCCTCTTCCTGCAGTTCCAGCGATGCCAGCTGGACCAACCGGTCAAATACTTCCTGGGTGATTTTTTCACTCATAATCTATTCCTTCCAGCTCAATTGGGGGAAATTTACCTCTTATTCTATCATCAATTGTCAGGCTGGTTTACCTTCGATCCCGCCTTCCTCTGGATTATTTTAAACCAGGAATGGCAAATTCCCTACACTTCTCCTGAAATGCTGTGCTTTTGTTAACTTTACCGCCGGGTCGCTGGTGGTAGAATTAATCGCCTGATCATTCTGAAAACGATCCCTGGGGGCGATATATAATCACAGACAAAAGAGCTGGAGAGTTGCTATGTGCGGTATTTTTGGTATTGTCACTCGAGAGGAACAACTGCTGGGCCCCACCCTGATCGAAGTCGGACGCCGTTTATCTTACCGGGGCTATGATACAGTCGGAGCGGCCACAATCCCCCAATCAGGGGAAATTGACTTGCGCAAAGACGCGGGCAAAGTAGACGAAGTCGCTGAAAAATACAATTTCAGCGATCTTTACGGCAATCGGGCGATCCTTCAGCTGAGATGGGCGACTTTTGGCGCCCCTTCCCAGGTGAACGCCCAACCCCACCTGGACTCTGACGGCGACCTGGTCGGAGCTCACAACGGCAATGTGGTCAACAACGTCGAACTCAGGCGTCAGTTCCAGGAAGAAGGCCTGATTGTGCGATCAGAAAATGACGGGGAAAGCTGCGTGCATGCTGTTGAACGCTATTATGACCGGGGCTATGAGCTGATCGACGCTATCCGGGCCGCACACCAAGATCTGGAAGGAGATTATGCTTTCGTCATTGGCCGGGTCGGAGATGACCGGCTGTACGCGTTCAAAAAAGGTTCCGGCCTGGTGGCGGGGGTGACCGAGGACAGCACCTGCATCGCCTCGGATCTACCCTCTATCCTGCCCATCACCCGCAACATTCTCCGCTTACAGGATGGGGAAATCATCACCTTCTGGGCCGGAGGTTTTGAGATCCACAGCGTAGAGGACGGCAGCCGGATAGAAAGGCAGCCCGAATTTATCGACCAAAGCCTGGAGATCGCCGAAAAAGGGGGCTATGATCACTTCATGCTCAAAGAGATCCACGAACAATCCGCGGTAGCCGGGGAGCTGATTGACATGCTGGATAACTCCGCTGATGTGGATCCTTTCCTCAACCAACTGGAAAACGCACGGAACATTTATCTGATAGCCTGCGGAACCAGTTATCACGCCGGCTTATTAGGTTCAGTGTATTTTAACCAGCTGGCGGGTAAAACTACTATTCCTGTCCTGGCCACTCAATTTATCGCCCAATATGGTTCCTCGATAAACTCCGAAGATGTAGGGATTTTCATCAGCCAGAGTGGGGAAACGAAAGATGTACTTAACGCCCTGGAAACAGCTCAGGAAAAGGGAATGGGAGCCCTCGGGCTGGTGAACGTGGTCGGTTCCACCCTGACCATCGTCAGCGACCATTATTTGCCGTTGGTCTGCGGTTACGAGATCAGCGTGCCGGCAACCAAGACCTTCACCAATCAGATTGCGGCACTGCTTTACCTGGCTGCGCGCAGCGGCGGACAGGACACCTCTCCGCTAACCAAGCTTCCTGACTGGATTGACCAAACCCTGGACTTCGTCAGCGGTCAAATTCCCCCCATCGTGGACTACCTCACCAATCAGGATGATCTCTACTCGCTGGGTTACGGCCTGACGTATCCCCTGGCCCTGGAAGGAGCCCTCAAACTCAAAGAGATCACTTATGCTCACTGTGAGGGGATGCTTTCCACCGAATTTAAGCACGGCCCTCTTTCCGCGGTCACTGAAGGTTACCCGGTGTTGTTCACCGCAGTTTCCGAGGATATCCCCCTGATCATCAGCGGGATTAATGAGGTCACCTGCCGGGGTGGTCGGGCGATTGTCATCGCAGAAAAAGATTTACGCCTGGAAGAAAACGCCGACGATGTGATCATTCTGCCCGAAATCGAGGTCCCAGATTGGCTGCGGGGGCCGGTTATTGCCCTGCTCAGCGTTCTCCCTCTGCAGCTGCTGTCCTACCGGATCAGTCTGGCCCGGGGATATGACCCCGATTTCCCCCGCAACCTGAGCAAGACCCTGACTGTGGATTGACCAGTCCGCGTAAGTGGCAGGAAAAGAAAAAAACCGGCTTTTTTTCACCCCCGGGAGCAAATCATCAGTCTCCTGTTCATCCATCCATCACTACATTTCACGCCGTCCCCCTGATTTCACCTCAAACTGCCTCCCACAACAGGCAGGGCAACCCGGCCATTAAATCCCGCCCTGCGAGTTTTTGAGAGCGGCAGATGCTATAATCAGCTTGGGGAACTTTTTCAAATTTACAAAAACTTAATTGAATAAGGAGGCATCAACATGTCTGCCCATGGTCAGGGTTTTACCCTCAGTGATGAACACGAAATGATCAGAAAAGCAGCCCGGGATTTTGCCCAGAATGAAATCGCTCCTATCGCAGAAGCATTTGATCAGAGCGGCGAATTTCCCCTGGATACGATCCAGCAGATGGGAAAAATGGGTTTCATGGGCATCGAAGTTCCAGAAGAATACGGCGGTGTCGGGATGGATACCCTGGCCTATGTGCTGGCCCTGGAAGAAATCTGCAAAGCCGATGCCGCTCACGGGACGATCATGTCTGTCAACAACTCGCTGTTCAACTACGGGCTGTTGAAATTCGGCACCGAGGAACAAAAGCAAACTTTTATCATCCCGGTTGCCTCTGGAGAAAAAATTGGAGCCTACTCCCTGACCGAACCGATGTCCGGCTCCGACGCGGGCACCATGCGCACCCGGGCTGTCCGGGAAGGGGATGAATATGTGATCAACGGTCGAAAATCCTGGGTCTCAGGCGGGCCCGTCGCTGATTATGTGGTCATGTTCGCCATGACGGAACCGGAGAAAAAACACCGGGGGATAACTGCTTTTCTGGTGGAGGCAGACCAACCCGGTTTTGTCCGGGCAAAAAAAGAACCCAAACTGGGGATCCGGGCTTCGGCCACCAGTGAACTGGTATTTGAAGATTACCGCTGTCCTGTCTCGCACCGCCTGGGGGAAGAGGGTGAAGGTTTTAAAATCGCCATGACTGTGCTGGATGCTGGCAGGATTGGCGTCGCCGCCCAGGCCCTGGGAATCGCCGAAGCCGCCTATGAAGCCAGCGTTTCCTATGCTCAAGAACGGGAAGCTTTCGGTAAAAAGATCGGGCAATTTCAGGGGGTAAGTTTTAAGCTGGCGGATATGAAAACCCGGATTGAAGCCTCCCGCCTGCTGATCTATCAGGCCGCAGCGGTGAAGGAACGTTCAAAAGAAACCGGCGAAAGGTTTACCCTGGAAGCTTCCCTGGCCAAACTTTTTGCTTCTGAAACCGCCACCTTCTGCGCGGATCATGCGGTCCAGATCCACGGCGGCATGGGATACAGCAAGGAGCTGCCCATCGAACGCTATTACCGGGATGCCAAGATCACGGAAATCTACGAAGGGACCAGTGAGATCCAGCGGTTAGTGATCGCCCGCTTGGAAACCGGGTTGAGGTAAACCAACACGGACAACTTGAGTGTGCTTCTTGAATAAAAAGGGGTGAAAGATGAATCAGGTTGAATGGACTTTGTTTGTCATGGTCTTGGGTATTTTGTCTTCAGCTTTGATAGTCTGGAGACTGCAAATCTACCGAAAGAGCACTGCGTATCAATCAAATCAGGGGTTTTTCCATCGGATTCTGAAATACGAGGAAAGATTACTTGCGAACTTCCAAAACCGAATCGAAATTATATTTAATACTAGGCTAGTATTAGAAATCAATCCTAGCCACGTTTTAGAAATCATTCTCATAGGTATTTGGGCGTTATGGGTAGGGCGGGAATATCTGAATTTCGATCCCCAGGTCTGGCCTACTGGACGTGAATTTGGGATCCAGGTATCTTCACACAACTTTTGGAATCAACTCAGGGAATGCGGATTTTGTGCTTTATGGAATGGAAGCATCAATGGTGGAGCTCCTGCCTTATCAGATCCTTTCGGCTCCTCGTTTCATCCTTTTGTAATGATACCAACCCTTTTCTTAGGAAATTGTTAAACGGTGTCAAAATCGCTACCCTGCTCACCATGTGGACAGCTGGTATTTCCCAATGGCTACTTGCAAATTTATTCCAAGCTCGACGCATTATTCGTCTGTGGAGCGGAGCCATAGCCGTAGTTGGCGGTCATATTTTAGGAAGAATGGAATTAGGCGCATTTGGCATCATGCTCTCCACAACTATGGCGAGCTTATGCCTTTTCAGCTTGTTCTATTACGCTCACCAGAGAAATAGACTCTCCCGGCTTTTGGTTGCAATGGCAATAGCCCTGATGTTATTATCCGGCCATGGTTATCTTCAAGTTGGTTTTCTGTCCTCGCTACCCATCATTTACTTATTCAAAATCAAAGATTTACCTCGAGAGGATAGAAAGAATTTCCTTCTGGCTATTCTTACTGGTTTCCTCTTGGCCAGCATTATTCTCCTTCCTATCTTACATTTTTCACCCCAAATTGAGAAATGGGGGGATCCTGATTTTGAACTTGCCCAGACCTTGGAATACATTCCATTAAATCTACTGATCCATGATTGGGAATTCTTTACTAGCGACACCCTTCAAAAACCCCCATTCCCCTACTTAACAAATATCTTTATTGGATGGATTCCTTTCTTGCTGGGCTTTATCTCGCTAGCTTTCCTCAAAAAGAAAGTCCAACCTGACATTTTTTCGCTGTTCTCCATCATGCTATTGGCTCTGTTTTTATCCAGCGGTATCCCCTTCCGTTGGGCAGCAAGACTTATTCCCAAAGTTGCAGGCATCCGCCACACCCAACTGATCGCAGGCCTTATGGTACCTCCCCTTATAGGGCTCGCTTCTTACAGTGCAGAAAGATTATTCCGTTTGGAATGGCCCTCAATCAGCCTAACGTTTCCCACTGGTCAATCCCTCTATTCTCTGTCCTGTCATTGGATACTCCTCGTTCCGCTGGTTTACTCAGTATATATTTGTTATCAATTCAACCAACCATTCCTTAAAGTTAAAAATGTCCAGGATCTATATCAATCTATTCAAAACATTAACCTGAAAAGTTCTCAATGGATTGGCACACCATATGGAGAACACTGGTGGATACTAGCCTCTCTGGAGAATGATCAAAAAATCACCAATGTTGTTGTTCCCTGGTGGTGGAAATCCCGCCAAAATCCTGATCCTTTCTTTTTATTGGAACGTAAGGACCCGCCCGACGGTATGACCCAGGTGGAACAAATCAATGGCATCCCTGCATACTTTAATGAAGAAAACACTTATGCTTACGTCAAGACCGGCGAAAGCTCTTATCCCTGTCTTGCCACAGCCCAGGGAGGGTACATTTCAGTCGAGTGCGAACCTCCACAACCAGGTCGCCTGACAATTCAGGAAAATCAATGGTCAGGCTGGAAAGCCTGGAGAGATGGTAACCGGGTCGATCTGCTCGGAAAGCAGTGGCTCACTGTGGAAGCCCCCGCCGGGAAACACACATACACCTTCCGGTATCAACCCTGGGATGTGCCCTTAGGCATGATGCTATCCGGGCTCGGGATCGCGCTCTCCCTGGGAATCTGGTTTTCCCCTCCGTCGATAAACAAGGAGGATCAAGAGTTGGAGAAGAAAGCATGAAGGACAATCCTCAAACGGATTCTTCCTCTCCGGCAGCCGCCCAGCCAGCAGTGTCCACACGCCCGGCCTGGATCACTGCCCTCTGTCTGCTCATCGCCCTGATCAGTGCTTACCATGTACTGCGCTTCATTGAGGTCCTCCAGAACTGGGATTTCCTCAAGAGCCAGCCGCTGCTGGTTTCACCCCTTTACTTAGCCCTGTCGGGATTCTTCTGGGGAGTGAGCGGTTTGATTCTCGTCCCATGGTTGTGGAAAGGCAGCCCCCGGGGGAGAACCGCAGGGAACATCCTGGCAGTCCTTTTCGCCGCCGCGGCCTGGATTGATATACTGCTGGCGGCTGCACCTTCGCTGCTTAACTCTAGATGGCCCTTCTACCTCTTTTCCACCCTCCTGGGATTAGGTTTTTCCCTGATCAGCCTCAATCATCCTGCCAGCCGTAAATTTTTTAACCGTTGACCCTTTTCGTTAACAACCTGGAGAACCTATGTCAGAAGAATCAAAAAACCCTGAAATTGAAAAACTCCGTCAGCTGAAGGCAGAATCCCGCCTAGGCGGCGGCGAGGAACGAATTAAAAAACAGCACCAGAAAGGTCGGCTGACCGCCCGGGAAAGGCTGGATATCCTGCTGGACAAAGGCTCCTTCAGGGAACTGGACCCCTTTGTCGTCCACCGCACTACAGACTTCGAAATGGAAAACAAAAAAATCCTGGGGGACAGTGTGGTCACCGGCTGGGGGACGATCGAGAACCGCCTGGTCTATGTGTTCTCTCAGGATTTCACCGTCTTTGGCGGCAGCCTGGGAGAAGTCCATGCCGAAAAGGTAGTCAAAATTATGGACCTGGCCATGAAGAACGGAGCACCGGTCATCGGACTCAACGACTCCGGCGGAGCTCGCATCCAGGAAGGCGTGGTCTCCCTGGGCGGTTACGCGGATATTTTCCTGCGCAACAGCCTGGCCTCGGGGGTCATCCCCCAGATCAGCGTGATTATGGGACCCTGTGCCGGCGGGGCCGTCTATTCTCCTGCCCTGACAGACTTCATCTTCATGGTCCGGAGCTCTTCCTTCATGTTTATCACCGGCCCCGAAGTGGTTAAAACCGTCACCCATGAAGAGGTAAGCTTTGAAGAACTGGGAGGGGCCGATGTGCACGCGGAGGAATCCGGTGTCTGTCACATCGCGGCCGACACCGAGGCCAACACCCTCTTTCTGGTCAGAAAACTGCTCTCCTATCTCCCCCAGAACAACATGGAGGATCCCCCGTATGTACCCACCGAGGACAGTCCCCTGCGCAGGGAAACCGAACTAGACACCCTCATTCCCGCTGACCCCGCCAAACCATATGACATCAAACAAGCTATTGGGTTGATCGTCGACCAGGGCGAATTCTTTGAAATTCAGGAAAAATATGCCCAGAATATCGTGGTGGGTTTTGCCCGGCTAGGAGGCCACAGTATCGGGATCGTCGCCAACCAGCCTGCCCACCTGGCCGGAGTGCTGGACATCAATTCATCCGAGAAAGCAGCCCGTTTTGTGCGGTTTTGCGACGCCTTCAATATCCCCATACTCACCTTTGTCGACGTCCCCGGTTTCCTTCCCGGGCTGGAACAGGAGCATGGAGGCATCATCCGGTCCGGGGCCAAATTGCTGTACGCCTATTCGGAGGCGACTGTGCCCAAATTAACCGTGATCACCCGCAAAGCCTACGGGGGAGCTTACGACGTGATGAGCAGCAAACACATCCGGGGAGACCTCAACCTGGCCTGGCCGAGCGCGGAAATCGCCGTGATGGGACCGGAAGGGGCGGTGAATATTATCTTCCGGAAAGAATTAGCCGCAGCCAAAAACCCCGAAAAGCGGAAAGAGGAATTGGTAAAAGAATACCGGGAAAAATTTGCTAACCCCTATATCGCTGCCTCCCGGGGATATATTGACGATGTCATTGAGCCGCGGGATACCCGCCCCCGGCTGATCAACGCCCTGGAAATGCTGAGTAACAAACGGGAAAAAAATCCAGCTAAAAAACATCCCAACCTGCCTTTATAATCCAGGTCAGCAGCATCCCTGGCGCCAGGGAAAACTTGAATATTATCCTAGAGGACACTTTACATGTTTCGAAAAATTTTAATTGCCAACCGGGGTGAAATCGCAGTCCGCATCATCCGGGCCTGCCGGGAGCTGAACATCCCCGCGGTCGCCGTATATTCTGATGTTGACCGCCATGCCCTCCATGTCCGGTACGCTGATGAGGCGTACCGTTTGGGTCCTGCTCCATCGGCTGAATCCTATTTACGAATAGATAAACTGCTTGATATCGCTAGAGCCTGCGGCGCCGATGCTGTTCACCCCGGATATGGATTTCTGGCTGAGCGGGCAGATTTTGCCGCAGCCTGTGAACAGGCCGGGATAACCTTCATTGGCCCCAGACCCTCGGCTATAGCCGCCATGGGGGACAAACAGGTTGCCCGCTTGACAGTCGCTCAGGCGGGGGTCCCGGTGGTGCCCGGAACGGAAGGCCAGGGAAACCTTCAAGACTCAGAACTGCTTAAGATAGCTCCTGAAATCGGCTTCCCCCTGCTGATCAAGGCCACTGCCGGAGGCGGAGGGAAAGGGATGCGGGAAGTCCTCAACCTGCAAGAAATGCCGGGGCTGTTAACCGCCGCCCGGCGGGAAGCAAAATCTTCCTTTGGTGATGACAACGTTTACCTGGAAAAACTCGTTGAGGGAGCCCATCATATCGAATTTCAAATCCTGGCTGATCAGCACGGAAACGTGATCCATCTCGGCGAACGAGAGTGCTCCATCCAGAGGCGGCATCAAAAAATCCTGGAAGAAGCCCCCGCCCCATTTATCGACGGGGACCAGGAGCTCCGGGAACGGATGGGCACTGTGGCAGTGGAAGCAGCCAGGGCTGTAGATTATCTGAACGCCGGAACCATCGAATTTCTGGTGGATAAACAAAAGAATTATTATTTCTTAGAAATGAACACCCGCCTGCAGGTTGAGCACCCGGTGACCGAAGCGGTGACAGGAATCGATATCGTCAAAGAACAAATCAGGATCGCCGCCGGAAAGGAGTTAAGCTACCGGCAAAAGGATATCGAGTTCAAAGGCTGGTCCCTGGAATGCCGGATTAACGCGGAGGACCCCTTCCGGGGATTCATGCCTTCTACAGGCGTGATCACCCAATCTTTGGTTCCCGCCGGTCCCGGAGTCAGGATTGATTCGGGCATTTACTCCGGTTTTGAGATTTCTCCTTATTATGACGCCTTGCTGGCGAAACTGATCGTCCATGAATCATCCCGGGAGGAGGCCATCGCCCGGATGAAGCGCGCCCTGGAAGAATACAAGATCATCGGAGTAAAAACCAATATACCTTTCCATCAGAACCTGCTCAGAAACGAGACCTTCCTGGCAGGCACGTATGACACTCAATTTATCGCCAACACCCCCTCCCGACAGCTGCTGAATAACACAACGGACGATTATCCCCAAATCGCTGCCCTGGCCGCAGCTCTGGCCGCTCACCGCCAGAACCAACACTCCGCTTTAATCATCCAACGGGGAACCCGCGATACCAGCAACTGGAAATGGGTCGGGCGCTGGGAACGCACCAGGGACTAAAAAAGGTGAAACCTACATGAAATTTATCGCCGAGATCAACCAGCAGGAGTACGAAATTCAACTGATCAATGACCATCAAGCAGAAATCGATGGTGAAATCCACGAGATCAACTTTGAATCGATTGGAAAACAGCTAACTTATTCACTGTTAGTGGACGGAAAATCATTTGAGGTCAATCTTTATCAGGAAAACGGAACCTGGGAAGTCATCCTGCGGGGGCGCCGGTATACTGTCAGGGTTGAAGATGAACGGGAACGTTTACTGAGGTCGGCCGCAGGCAGATCGAACCTGGAGGAAGGGAGATACTGCTTACAGGCACCTATGCCCGGGTTAGTAATCTCCATCCCGGTCAGTGAAGGCCAACAGGTTGCCGAAGGTGACGTACTGCTGATCCTTGAATCCATGAAAATGCAAAACGAACTCACTGCGCCCCGAGATGGAACGGTAACCGGAATTCGTGTAGAAATCAACGAAAATGTTGAGCGTAAACAAACCCTGGTCATCGTGGAGTAGAATCGTTTTTCCGTTACGAGATTAAAAAAAGGTGCGTTTACCGCACCTTTTCTGACCTTAAACCCGGAAAGCTTCAAAAATCAAAGCTCAGGCTTGATCTTCATCTTTTTCAATCCGAGCAAACAACCTCAAGACTTTAATGATAAACGGGGCCAGCAACAGCAGGATCAGCCCGCCGATGATAGCGATTTCAGCCCAACCGATGGTAATCACCGGGCGGCAGGCCAGGGTGCTCAACAGGACAGCCCCGGCGCTCAACCACACCTTTCTGGATATCAACCTCACGAAACCTCCCCGATTCTCCAACACTTCCTCCAATTCCACCTGCCGGAGTCACCCGCTGGCAGAAAGGACCATCCCATTATACATGATTCTCTTTAATCCTCAACACCCCAGGAAAAAACCGCCGCTCCAGATTACCCACAGCGGCTGAGGGATCTGCCTCCTGATTCAGGATATGCAGAAGTCAATTCCTGGAGTTCTTCTTTAAATACCAAACTCCCTGGTGTTAATCCAATCCATGGAAATCAAAGACCAGAAATCCTGGGCGTATTCGTGGAGCACATAATCATAAGGAAGCCAACCATATCCCCCGTCTCCCCATTCCTTTCCCCAGGAATTGCGGATCAACAAAGCACCTCTGGTGGCCTTGCTGCAGCGGGTATTGGTAATTTCCAGGCCGTCATCATAGCCCACCGCCATAACCGCGTGCCCCCAGCGGGCTCGCTCCCCCAGACAGGGAAAAGGTATCCCCCCGGGGACATCCGCCCCCTGAAAGGAACCGAAACCGAAAAACCCAAACATAGAAGGGATGCCGGCGGCCAGGTAGGCTTTAACCCGGAGCAGCACCCGATCGCGAGGACGCTTTTGCCCCAGGGGATCATGGCAAAAATATTTCAACGCCTGATAGCGGTCCGCCATCGAATAAACAAAAGGCGGAGGATCCTGATCGAACTCTTCCACCAGATAGGGCCAGAATCTCTCCGGAGCCAATCCACAGTAAACCAGCGCCCCCATTGTGTTCCGCAGCCAGGCTCCGGTATCACCGGTCACACCCATCAAGTTGCGGGTCACCTTGTACACAAACAGACGGGAACCATTGACGTGATCGTTAAATGCCCGCCGTTGATAATATTCGGCTGCTCCCACCGCGGCATGGGCAGTGCAGGACCCTAATTCACCCTGGTTTTCGATTTCTGAGCAATATCTTCGCCAGTCTACCTGTTCGGGCAGCTCCGGATCTGTGTCTGCCGAAATGCCTAATTTCGCGCTCATCTCTGGGATATCGTGCTCCCCTTCGGTATAATCCCTCAAATCCGGAAGGGGAGGAAGCCAACCGGTCCCCACCGGGTCCTCTGTGTGCGTCAATTGAAGTGGTTGATAAGCTGGGTACATTTGCACAACCTCCCTGACCTGATAAGACTAAATCCTCCAGGATGCCAACAGGCCGTTCGCAGTTAACGCGAACGGCCTGGATAATGAAAAGTCGATGGTCCCACACGCGCTGCCGTGTGATCACAGCGGTCCTGCCGCTGCCCCTGCAATTATTTTCATCCTAGCATGAACCCCTCTCCTTTTCAACAGGTAACCCAGCAGCAGGAAGATAGATCATCCTTTCCAAACGCTCAAACTGCCGGCAGGCTTTTCAACGCTTGACGAATGGCTTCTTCAGGATGCTGGTAATTTTCCAGATCCCCGGCCAGGTATTCTTGATAAGCAGCCAGGTCAAAGTGCCCGTGCCCGGACAGGTTGAAAACGATCACACGTTCTTCACCGGCTTCTTTCGCCTCCAGCGCTTCATCAACAGCCACCCGGATGGCATGAGCGGATTCCGGAGCGGGAATAATTCCTTCTGTCTGGGCAAAGAGCAGAGCTGCTTCAAAAGTTTCCAGCTGGGGAACGGCCACCGCCTCAATCAAACCCTGATCATACAGGGCGGAAAGGCTGGAAGACATCCCGTGGTAACGCAGCCCTCCCGCGTGCAGCGGTGCCGGAACGAATTCATGACCCAGGGTGTACATTTTGACCACCGGAGCCATCCGCGCGGTGTCCCCGTAATCAAACTCATAACTTCCTTTGGTCAGGGTGGGAGTAGCCGCCGGCTCCACTGCCAACAGGCGGGTTCTCTGCCCAGCTCGCAGGTTTTCCCGCAGGAACGGGTAAGCGATCCCCCCAAAATTTGATCCACCGCCCACACACCCGATGACTACATCAGGATACTCATCCGCCATGTCCATTTGCTTGAGGGTTTCTTCTCCAATCACAGTCTGATGCATCAACACATGATTGAGCACGGAGCCTAAACTGTATTTCTTTTTCCCCTGTGATTTTACGGCTGTTTCTACAGCCTCGGAGATGGCCATCCCCAGCGATCCCGGGGTGTCCGGATCCCGTTCCAGTGCTTTTCGCCCATACTCAGTGTGGTTGGTAGGGCTGGCGTAGACATCGGCCCCGAAAGTTTCCATCATCAGCCGACGGTAGGGTTTTTGCTGATAAGAAACTTTAACCATAAAAACTTCGACGTCCAAATCAAAGAACTGACCGGCCATAGAAAGCGCTGAGCCCCACTGGCCCGCGCCGGTCTCCGTGGTTAAGCTCTTCACCCCGGCCTGCTTGTTGTAATAAGCCTGGGCGACCGCTGTGTTGGGTTTGTGGCTCCCGGAGGGGGAAACGCTCTCGTTCTTAAAGTAAATATGAGCCGGTGTCCCCAGGGCCCGCTCCAGGTGATAAGCGCGGACCAGCGGTGTCGGCCTCCACAATTTATAGATGTCCCGGATTTCTTCCGGGATGTCAATAAATCGATCTGCGGCCATTTCCTGCTCGATCAAGTTCATCGGAAAGATCTGAGCCAGAAAATCCGGCGTGACCGGTTCCAGGGTCTGGGGGTTGAGCACCGGCGCCGGCTCAACCGGCATATCGGCGTTCACGTTATACCAACGTTGGGGCAAATCGCTTTCATTAAGGTGAAATTTTTTGTTCAGTTCCATGATCTTCTCCTTGTGTTAGTTGCTAAATGATCTCGTCAGTTCTGTTCTCGTAGTTCAGGTCTCACCTATTCTTCCACCGACCAAAGCTCGCTTTTTTAAATAAAGGCCAACCCCTGCAAGCCGACCGCCCTTTCTCCGCGCGGGGTCCCGGGAGGTTGGAAGCTGGGCAACCGCATCGCCTCGCAAATCAGGTCCATAGTTTCCCGCGCCTCGGGCTGCATACTTTGGCGCCCTGCGTCCAGAATCTCTTCCGCCAAGCCGGACTGCCGGGAAAATTGATCCCGCCGCTCACGGATAGGATCCAGGAAATGGTTGACCGCCCGGGCGAGTTTCCGCTTGACCTCCACATCCCCCACCTGCCCTTTCTGATAGCGTGCCTTGAGCTCTGCTACTTCTTCCTTCCGGGGATTGAAGGCATCATGATAGCTAAAGACCGGGTTCCCTTCCACCCGCCCGGGGATGTCTGCCCGGACCCGCCGGGGGTCAGTATACATACCCCTTACTTTTTCTTCCACGGTATGTTGATCATCGGACAAGAAGATGGCATTATTGAGGCTCTTGCTCATCTTGGCCCGACCGTCCGTGCCGATCAACGTCCCCTCGATCTGGATTTCAGGGATCGGAAATACTTCCTCATAGAGGTGGTTGAACCGGCGGGCGATTTCCCTGGCGAGTTCCACGTTGGCCTGGTTATCCCTGCCCACCGGGACCAGATCAGCTCGAGGGAGCAGGATATCGGCCGCCATCAGCACCGGGTAACCCAGCAGGCCGAAGGGCATACTCTCCAGGCCCGCTGCCTCGGCCATCTCCTTCAGGGAAGGCACCCGCTCCAGGCGGGGTACAGTGACCAGCATTTCCAGCAAAGTGTTGAGCTGGTAGATCTCCGGAATCATGCTCTGCAGGAAGATGGTCGACCGTTCCGGGTCCAATCCCACAGCCAGGTAATCAACCACCAGTTCCCTGATGTTGTGTTCCAGCTGGGCGATATGATCCTGTTCAGGGCGGGTTGTCAGGGTATGCAGGTCAGCGATAATAATAAAGGTCTCATGCTCATCTTGAGCTTTCACCCGGTTTTTCAAACTGCCCAGGTAGTGGCCCAGATGAAGCTTGCCCGTCGGGCGGTCTCCGGTTAATATTCGTTTTCTTATCATCACTTCCTCCTCTTACTCTTTGCTCAGCTCTGCCGCGAATGACTCTGTCGTGGAGTTAAACAAAAAAGCCCTCATCCACTATGGGACGAGGGTCAATTTATCTCGCGGTGCCACCCAGTTTAGACAGACCCTGACCAGAAAACAAAAACCCGTCGGTGATGCGACGGGATTCATTCCTCAGCAGCCCTGGGGCCAGCCTCACTCTTTCAGATACGACCGAATAGAATCCGGTTTATATCTTTTACCCTGATAACGGTGGCAGCTCCGGCTCAGATTACTCGGGAAACCCCTTTCATCCTGCGACTCCGAGGCCCATTCAGTGCTTTCCTGCGGGCGAGACTCTCAACACCGCTCGCTCTCTGTGCCGTCAGTTCCAGCACTTACTCTTCCTCTTCTCAGTCTTTGGTTATTCTTTTGTTGGGTCTAAGGATACATGATCAAAGCAGGTTTGTCAAGCAGAGAAATCAGCATGTCATTTAAACTTGAAAACTGGACAGTTTAAACCTGAAAAGTGGACACCTGACCCTGCCAGAGAACACGGCATCACAGAAATTTTTCCCCTTCAAGAGGACCCGGGAGATAACAGGGGTCGAGGGCGGACAGATGACCGCTGTGATCAGCGCAGCCCTCTTTCGAGCCATCAGCCGCCTGCCGGTGATCCGGCGCAGAACCATTAAACCCCTAAAGCCGTCCGGAAGAGGAAAGCCAAACCCACCCCCGTGCCCCACACTCCATACCCGATAAGAAGGGTGGGGACCAATTTCAATCCGGCCCGGGAGGCAAACCAGGCTGCGACCAGAAACCCTAAAGTAGGAATGATCCCCACCACCAGGCTGCGGCTGAAGTCCTCCATGGTTTCCTGTTTTCCCTGATTCGCTGCGTACACTACCCAGAGGGCAAGAGGAACTTTGATGGGCATGGTAGCTGTCACCGCAGCTACCAACTTGCTCTGCTTTTCCAGCAAGGCCACCGAAACAATGATCAAAACCGAAACAAGAACGGGGATGTAATCCTGATATTTCATTAATGGTCTCCAATTAGTCTCTGGTTAACAAAAAACTTTTAATCTGCTTCCAGATAAATTCGTGCTGATCCTTCAAGCGGTGATCAGAATCAACTTCAATCAAGCGCACTCGCTGAGGATGTTTTTCCGCATAGAAACGGCTGTCTTCGATTGAGACCCGCTCGTCCTTCCGCCCATGAATGATCCGCGTTTGAGCCGCCGGCTGGATCATCTCCTGATAATCAAGCCCATCCAGATGGAATCGATAACCCAGATCAATCTTTCCCGGAAAGGCATAATGATCAATTTCGATCACCCCCGACTCCTTCCACCTGGAGAGGGCATAATCGTCCATGCTCAAGGACTGATAGGCAAGTAAGGGAGCCAGCAGCAGCATCCTCTCCACCTGGTAAGAGGACGCGTACCGCAACCCCACCAATCCACCCAGCGAACTTCCAATCAGCAGCGGCCGGATGACATCATGGTCCAGCAAAAACTGGCGCAGTCGATTGATCATTCCCGTGATTGTCAACATCCGGAAATCCTGCGGTGTGGGGTTAAAATTGATAGCCAGATAGCGAACATTGTTGAGGTCAACAATGTTTTTCTGGAAAAATTTTCCTTTCTCTCCCTCGGGGGAGGAAGCGAACCCATGCAGATAAACCACAGTTTGTTGATCCATAAATTAAACCTCGGATTAATCACACTGCCTGATCCGACCCGCAGAACAACGCAGCTGGAAGCGGTTTTTTGTATTGTAACTTACCCTGGTCTTTACGGGAATCGAAACAGCCACTATTCTCAGAAATAAATTTCGCCTCGTTTTTTGTCCCCCTGGAGGCGGTTTAAACCTGATCGGCTTCTGCTATTTCCTGGCCAACCAGAAAGCAGGAAAACTGATTAGCAGCGCCCAGGCAATGGAGAGATCAAGCACCCCCACGGGAATTAACAGCAGAATTTTACCGTGCGCCAGTCGGGATAAAGCAGTCCCGGCAGCGATCATCAAGATAAGCAGCAGAAAGAATCTCGCGGAGAAAAACTGCCAAATCCACGGCGATTGAAGAGCGTCAATTCTAGTCAGGTTCTTCCGGCAGCTGGGGATAAACAGTTTAAAACCTTTGACAGCGCCCAGCAGAATACCTGCCGGAAAACCCAGCCAGATCCACCAGGCTTGATGATTAAGCTGAACGGCTTCCAGGAGCAAACTTCCCCCTTTCCAGGTTAAAACTATCCCACCCGCGAACCACACGGCGCCGGCAGTAACCTTTAAAGCAGAGGCTGACACCACCCCAAATTTTTTCCCGGCAACCGCATCTTCTTTCATGATTTGACCTCAAACTCAATTAACAAGACTTCGGCTGAAGATTATACCTGATTACGCTTAATCTCCGGTTAGAAGAAAAGCCACATTTTAATTTTTTTTATTAACCTAGATCCAGGTTATGAGAAAAGCAAAAGGGGCTGCTTTTTAGACAGCCCCTTTTCATTATCATCCCTGGTACCCGGATCACTAAGCGTCCGAAACGGCCCGCTTAAGATTTCCCCTGATCATTGAGCCCCCGTAAATAATGGTGCACGGCTGAAAAATCCTCTCGAGCCAATCCGCTCTCCCTGGCTGCCTGGAATAACTCTTTAACCAGATTAGCCAAAAACAGGGGTTGGCCTTCTCCATCAGCGGTTTTAGTCACCAGGTCTAAATCCTTTTCCATCCACTCCAGAGGAAATTGAACGGAATAATCTTCGGTTTGGATTTTCTCCGCCTTGGCTTTGATAAAAGGAGCGGTCACGGGCAAATCCGGCAGGAGATCCAGCAGGAAACCGCTTTCCAACCCCAGTTTCTCTCCCAGCAGGACGGTTTCCGAAAAAGCAACCAGGGATTGAGCCAGCAGGGAATTGACCAGAATTTTCAGGGCAGACCCCTGGCCCGGATCTCCGACATGGATGATCTGCTTTCCCATCATTTCCAGATACGGATGAACTTCCCTCACATCCTTATCCTCCCCCCCGACGAAAAACAACAACTCCGCCCCTTCAGCCTGCGGTTTGCTTCCCGCCACCGGAGCGTCCACAAAGCGCACTCCCAGATCGGAAGCTTCCTGATGACAGCGCCTGCTGAAAGAGGGATCAACTGTAGAACAATCGATCCAGATCGCCTGCCGATTCATCCGGGAAAGGAAACCGCTGTCCCCCAGCGCCAATTCAGCAACCACCTGCGGGGTGGATAGCATGGTGAATACCAAATCCGCATCGGCCGCACAGCCTCCATACGAACTCGCCACCGCAGCACCGGCATCAGCCAATTTTTCTCTGGGTTCCGGGGAACGATTATACACCCGCAGCGGAACACCGCCGCTGAGTAAATTTTGCGCCATCCTGCTTCCCATAATACCCAATCCGATAAAAGCTGCTTCTGTCATCTTTCCCTCCGGGATAAGCTCATCAAGAACTTCAGCTTAAGTATAACCTTTCTCGCTCCAGCAGAAAACCTCCCCAGAAAAGCCTGCTGCTGGATCAGGACCTAACGCTGTTTCCCACCGCAAAAGGGAGTTTATAATGATAAGTAATCAGATCAACTATCATACAGTCAGATAATCAACTCTCTAAACAAGGAGTAAAAGCTTATGGATACTGTCCGGTGGGGACTTCTTTCAACTGCCAACATCAACAAAAAGGTCATCCCTGCTATCCGGGCATCATCCCGGGGCACCCTGACAGCCGTTGCCAGCCGCAGCCCGGAGCGAGCCCGTGCTTACGCCGACCAATGGTCCATCCCCCTATCTTACGGCAGCTACCAGGAGATGCTTGATTCTGGCAAAGTGGATGCCGTGTACATCAGCCTGCCCAACCACCTGCATGCCCCCTGGTCTATTCAGGCCCTGAAGGCTGGTCTGCACGTGCTCTGTGAAAAACCTCTGGCGGTCTCCCTGGAAGACGTGGACTCCCTGATCAAAACCTCCCGGGAAACAGGCTTTCACCTTGCCGAAGCGTTCATGTATCGTCACCACCCCCAGACCAAGTTTGTCGGGGAATGGGTCAGATCGGGAAAATTAGGCTCGATCTCCCTGATCCGGGGAGCGTTTGATTTCCAGCTGGGTAAAAAACAGCGGCAGCCGGAGAACCTCAACGTCCGCCTGGAGCCGGAATTCGGGGGAGGATGCCTGTGGGATGTTGGTGTTTACCCTCTGAGCTTTTCCCAGTATCTGATGGGAAGTCCGCCCACAGGGGTCTTTGGCTCCCAACGCCTGGGTGAGACCGGCGTGGATGAGGTGTTTGCCGGTCAGATGGGTTATGAGAACGACACCGGAAAAGAGACATTCGCCCAGATCTCCGCCTCTTTTCAGAACCCGTTTCATACTTTTCTAGCAGTCGTGGGCAGTGAGGGGCGCCTGTATTTGAACCGCCCATTCACCAACATGGAGGATGAGAGCCAGTTAATTTTCACCTCCCGGGAAGGAAAAGTCCGGGACGTTCCCCTCCCCCGAAAAGACCTTTACCTGGGCGAGATCGAAGATATGAACGCGGTCGTCCTGGACGGCGTTGAACCTTACCTCAGTCTGCAGGAAAGCCGCCAGCACATCCAGACGGCTCTCGCCCTTTACCAGTCCGCCAGGACCGGTCAGCTGGTTCGCCTCTAAAACAGCAGCGCTCTGCCGGGGGTTCAGATGCTAATTCTCCGTCGGCTTGTTCCAGCTGCCGCAACAGGGGAGAGGACAAAACTTCAGAGGCCAGACCCGGGGCGAATAAAAAAGGCCGCTGGGTATTCAGCGGCCTTCTGCGGTTCAACTCTATTTTAAGAACAACCCGTCAGTCTTTCTCCTGAAATTGAGTGAGTGCCTCCAGAGCAGAGGACCCATAAACCACAGCCGGGCCGCCGCCCATCATGATCGCCACCCCGATGGTGTCCACAATTTCTTCTTTCGTCGCTCCTGCTTCCAGAGCATCATGGACATGAAAGGCAATACAGCCGTCACAGCGGACAGAAATACCAATCGCCAGGGCAATGAGCTCCTTAACCTTCCCGCTCAATGCCCCATCTTCCGCTGCCGCCTGATGCAGCTTTCGAAAACCGTTCATGATATCCGGGTTCACTTTTCCATATTCACCCATCGATCTTTGCACTTGTTTAAAAAACTGGGGATAACTATCTACAGCCATCGGACAACCTCCCGTCAATAAGTTTTATTTCTATCATCTTAATCATACTATATTAACAGACCGGAAGGGTTGGTCGGCGGGATGTTAACAATCTTCTTAAACAGCAGCTGGTTTTTCAGGTAAATGCAGGGAGAGAAAGTTATCGGGTTGCCCAGGAGGGGTCTGGGAATGATGTTTCCCCTGGAGATGCAAACGCTAGAGGCTGATCAGCAGCGCCAGGAAGGTCAAAGTGATTAACCCGGCCGGCACCAGGCCGATCAACGTCCACATCCGGGTTTCATTGGCCGTCCGGGGAGTGTTTCGCAGGGTCAAGATCATCAACACCAGGCTTACCAAGGGCAGGGGGAGAGTCAGCCAGGCTGCGGTATGCAGGCGCTTGGCTTTTTTAGAAACCAGCAGGGCCTGAGAAAGATCTGGGGAGATGGGGAAACGGGCCTGGCACCTGCTGCAAGAAGCCCAAATCTCCTGGTAAGTTCCCAGCGGAATCAGAAAATTTACCTGCGCTTTGACTTCCAGATGACGGAGATCCAATTCATCTCGCTCGCCGCACAGGGGACATTTTCCGGTGACCCGGGAGCGTTTGACCTCGTGATATTGATAGTTGGGGCGCATTCTGATCCCTTTTCCAACTAATCCCACTGGACTCAGGCCAGTAAAGACAAACCTGAACCAACGGGGTTATCCTGCGGGTCAGCGGAGGAAATTGCTTCACTTCCTTCGCCCAGTCCCATCAATTCCCACCTACTCCCCTGGATGGGGTCGGTAATCACCCTCAATCCATTCCTCACCGTCCGGACCCACTTCCTTCTTCCAGACCGGGACAATCTCTTTCAACCGATCGATCCCATAACGGGCGGCCTCAAAGACACCGGTGTCGCGGTGAGCGGCGGTGCAGGCGATTAGCACAGTAGGTGTACAGGGATACAGGCGGCCGACCCGCTGAACCAGGGCTATGCCGATGACATCCGGCCAGCGCTGACGGATTTCTTCAGCCACCTGCTTTAACTTCCCTTCTGCCATCGACTGATATGTTTCATACTCCAAATACAGGGTCTGTCGATCTTCCCGGGTGGTCTCGCCCCGGACCATGCCTGTGAAAACAGCGGCAGCGCCGGCTGCGGGGGAAGTAATTTGACCCAGCAGGTCATCAAGATCAATTTTTTGATCCGTAATTCGGTAAAGGGTCGGCCTGGAGTTCATGCTTGCTTCTGGGATTGGTTAATGACATCCCCGGATAAACCGCCGCGCTTTTCAACCAGGCGGATGTTTTCGATACGCATGGTTTTCTCAACAGCCTTTGCCATATCGTACAGGGTCAGGGCAGCAACCGAAACGGCGGTTAGCGCTTCCATCTCGGCGCCAGTTTTTCCCGTCAGTCTGGCTGAGGCCGTGATGACAACGCCCGGCAAATCTGAGTCCAGCTTCAGATCAACCTCCACGGAGTCCAGCTGGAGTTGATGGCAGAGGGGAATGAGGTCAGAGGTTTTTTTTGCCGCATTGATCCCCGCAATCTGGGCGATAGTCAATACATCGCCCTTCTTCATCTCACCAGCCTTGATCAGTGCCAGGGTTTCCGGCTTCATATGGACTTCACCCCGGGCGGTGGCCGTTCGTTCTGTGATCGGTTTTTCACCCACATCCACCATCCGGGCTTTCCCGGTCGAATCAAGATGAGTCAGTTCTGTTTTTTTCATAAGCTCA
Organism: Anaerolineales bacterium; assembly: GCA_034520505.1. Lineage (GTDB taxonomy): Bacteria > Chloroflexota > Anaerolineae > Anaerolineales > UBA11858 > B10-G9. The sequence goes on from JAXHNK010000002.1 coordinate 759,298, forward strand.
ATTATACCGTCGAAACTTCCTCCGAACAGCCTTTTATGAAGGTTAATGCCTTGGACAGGAACCGGGGGGCAGGCTGCCGCTGTCAAAGCATAATCCGGGGGCAATCAACCCCCCGGAAAGGACCCTGCAGCCGCTAATAGCCACTTTCCCTCTCACAGGGGCCAGATCAGGGGAATCATCAGCATAGCCACAAGCATCACCAGCAGTGTCAGCGGCAGTCCCACCTTGACATAATCTGAAGTCCGATATCCCCCGGGAGCCATGATCAATAGATTAGCAGGATGTCCAACAGGAGTAAGGAAAGATGCCGAAGAAGAAATTGCCACGGCCATCATAAAAGGATAGGGTGATATCCCCAGCTCTGAGGAAGCACTGAGGGCAATGGGCGCCAGCAGCACCGCCACAGCCGGATTAGGGATCACCTGGGATCCCAACACAGCTAGAGCGAACAACCCTCCCATCACTGCCAGGGGTCCCCAGCCTCCGCTCAGAGTTACCATCCCCTCTCCCAGAAAACTTGCCGCCCCGGTCTGAGCCAGGGCAATACCCAGAGGAAGCATGCCGGCTATCAGAAAAACCGCCTGCCACTCAATCAACCGGTAGGCTTCATCCATCTTCAAACACCCGGTGATCACCATCAAAGCCACCCCAACTACGGCAGAAATGGCAATTGGAACCCAACCCAGGATCGCCGGCAGCAAGACCAGCGCCATGATCCCCAGCGCCGCGGGGGCCCTGGCCGACCGTGGTGGCTCCTGAACCTTTTCACTGAGAACCAGAAAGTCATCTTCTCCGCCCATCATGTGCAGCCTGGAGTGCGGACCATAAAGCAGCAGGGCATCGCCAAACCGCAGTTCCATTTCCCGCAGGTTCGATCGATAGGCTTTTCCTCCCCGCCAGATAGCCAGCACGTTCACCCCGTACCGGGTCCTGAAGTTTAGATCGCGGAGCGTGGATCCTTCCAGGGAGGAGTGGGGGGATAAAACCACCTCCAGCAAACCTGTTTTCTGGGTCTCTAATTCATCCAGTTCCAGGTTCTGGTGGGTGACCAATTCCAGGTCGCCCAAACCATCCATCAGCTGCAGATCCTGCTCTTTTCCTTTGACCAGCAGGACATCTCCGGCCTGAAGGCGAGTTTCCGTGTCCGGCTGCAGCTGATCATCACCCTGGCGGACGACCCCCAAAATTTCTAATCCGAAGGCATCACCGAGGCGGCTTTCCACCAACGTTTTTCCGTCCAGGGTGGAATCCGCGGGGATATGGACGATCATCAACCTTTTTTCTAAATCGAACTCCCTGATTTCATCCAATCCGACAGTTGTCATTTCCACCACGTTTTTCAGCTGGCCCATTTGCTCACGACGACCCTGAACTAAAAGTATATCCCCTTCGCGCAGGGTGACATTTCCTAGTTTTGTCCGTTTGATCTCTTCCCTCTGCTGGATCGCCAGCACGCTGACTTTATATTGCTGCCAGAAATCCACCTGCCGGAGCGTACGTCCAGCCCACGGGGAACTATCTTTAACCTTCACCTTCGCCAGCTCAAATTCCTCGGAGAGCAATCTTTCTAAAGCCAACTCCTGATCTTCCAGCTCAAGATGATTCCGCTGAGACAGTTCCTCCCATTGGCCCATTTTCCCTTCCACCAATACTTTGTCCCCGATACGGAGGATAAAATCTGGATCCGGCGCCAGGTAAGTTTCCCCTTTTCGGATCACCGCCAGCACCGTTAACCCCAGGGCTGACCCCAGATGGCTCTCTGCCAGGCTGGTCCCATCCAATTTAGATTCAGCTGGTATCTGCAAAAAGGTCATCCTTTCCTGCAGATCATAAAGCTGCTTGATGTCCTGACCCCCTCCGGAGGAAAATTCCTTGACGATATCCCGTTCCGGGAGCAGGTGCCGCCCGACAGTGAGCATAAAGATGGTGCCCACCACCAGGATAGTCAGTCCCACCAGGGTAAAATCAAACATGGCAAACGCTCTCAAATCAGCGCTGCGCAGCGCTTCGCTGATTAATAGATTGGAGGGCGTTCCGATCAATGTGGTCAGTCCTCCCAGCAGGGAAGCGAAAGCCAGGGGGATCAACAGGCGAGAAGGAGGGCGATCTGTGCGTCGGGCGATATCAACGACCACCGGTAAGTAAAGCGAGGTCACCCCGATGCTGTTCATAAAACCCGAAAGGACTCCAGCAGAAATCATGATCACCCCCAGCAGCCGGACATCATCATCCCCCGCCAGGCGCAGGACAAAACCACCTATCCTTCTGGCAACCCCCGTCCTGACCAGAGCTCCGCTGAGAATTAACACGGCCCAAACCGTGACCACAGCCGGATTGCTAAAACCGGACAGGGCTTCCACCGGAGTGAGCAGCCCGGTAAGGGCTAAACTGCCCAACACCAACAAGGCAACGATATCCACCCGGATCCATTCGGTGATCAACAAGACCACTGCCGCGGCCAGGATGACAAAAACGAGGGCGATGTCGAGGTTCATAAAACCATCTCCGGAGGAATAGAATAGAGAGAAATCAGCCGTTAATCCTCAACCATTGTCTGGATGCGATCAAATATTGTGATCCATAATTATAATCAAGAACCTTGAAAATATACAGAAAAAGCCCTTAAGGAAAACTTTTTCGTTCCCCAATACCCTGTTTTTGCTGAGTGGCAGGACATATTAACTTTGCCCTGACAGGTTGATCAGTGCTCTATCCACAAAAGCGTTCATCTGGTAAACTGAATATGCACCAGACTGATAATCCGGCCGCATTGGGTCGGTTTTTTTTATGCACTATCACGGGAAACCATGAAAATTACACGAACAGACATTCGCAATCTGGCTATCATCGCGCATGTCGACCACGGAAAAACAACCCTGGTCGACGGGCTGCTGCGCCAGTCCAGCATCTTTCACGAAAACAAACAGCTTCAAGAACGGGTGATGGATTCCAACGAACTGGAACGGGAACGGGGAATCACCATCCTTTCCAAGAACACCGCCGTGGAAATCACCGACCCCGAAACCGGAGAAATAGTTAAGATCAACATCGTCGACACACCAGGTCACGCCGATTTTGGAGGTGAGGTTGAGCGGGTTTTGAACATGGTAGACGGGGTTCTGCTCCTGGTGGACGCTGCCGAGGGTCCCCGCCCGCAAACCCGTTTTGTACTTCAAAAAGCGCTTCAGCTCGGTCACCAGGTGATCGTGGTCATCAATAAGATCGACCGTAAATATGCGGATTCAACCGCGGTCCTGAACGACACCTTTGACCTCTTCATTGAGCTGGGAGCCAGCGAGGAGCAGGCTGATTTTCCCGTCATCTACACCATCGCTACCCAGCATCGGGCAGGATATACCGCGGAAGTTGGCCCGGACCTCCAACCTCTTTTTAAAAGCATCCTTGAGTCTATTCCTGCCCCGGTGGTGGATCCCGACCAGCCGCTCCAGCTCCTGGTAACTTCCCTCGACTATGATTCCTACCGCGGAGCAACCGCCATCGGGAGGATTTCCGCCGGAGAAATTAAAGTTGGACAGGAAGTGACGCTGATGACCTCAGACGGAAAATCCGTCCCGGAAGAGATCACTTTCCTCTATCATTACCGGGGTTTGGACCGGGTGGAAGTAGACAGCGCCAGAGCGGGCGACATCGTCGCCGTCTCCGGCCTGGAAGTGGCTTCTATCGGTGATACGATCACCGACCCCCATGATCCACGGCCGCTGCCCCGCATCCACGTCGAGGACCCCACCGTCCGGATGACTTTTGGGGTTAACACCTCCCCGTTCTTTGGGCAGGAGGGAAAATGGAAAACCTCCCGGAAACTGCGGGAACGCTTGTTCCGGGAAACCAGGAGCAACCTCGCCTTGCGGGTGGAAGAAACGGAAGCGGGGAATCCAGATACCTTACTGGTCTCCGGCCGGGGCGAACTGCATCTGGCCATCCTGATCGAAACCATGCGGCGGGAGGGATACGAATTCCAGGTCTCCCGCCCCCAGGTGATCACCAAAACAGGTCCCACAGGGGAAATCAGGGAGCCCTTTGAGCTGGTGAAGGTAGAAATTGACCCGGACGATATCGGGGTTGTGATGGAAACGCTCAGTGATCGCGGGGGGGAGATGCAGGATATGCGGGAAACCAGCACCGGCACCATGATCCTTACTTTCCTGGCGCCAACCCGGGGTATCCTCGGCTTCCGCCATCATTTCCTGACCATCACCAAAGGCACCGGCACGCTCAACACCTCTTTTCACAGCTACGCTCCCAGCGCCGGCACCGTAGAAACTCGATCACACGGCTCACTGGTCGCCTATGAAACAGGCACTGCCACCACCTTTGGACTGAAGAACGCCGAAGAGCGGGGCACCCTTTTCATCAGCCCCGGCAGGGAAGTTTACCGGGGGATGGTGGTGGGAGAAAACAACCGCCCCGAGGACCTGGAGATCAATGTGTGTAAAACCAAACACCTGACCAACATGCGAGAAAACATTCGCGATATCGACCAGCGGTTATCCACTCCGAGGGAGATGAGCCTGGACCAATATATTGAGTTTCTGGCAGACGATGAATTGTTGGAAGTGACCCCGGAAAACTTGCGCATCCGCAAACGGGTCCTGGACCATAAAGCCCGTCAGCGGGATGCCAAACGGGAGCGGGTTTAATTCCACTATCCGGACCGCTGCCTTCCTCACCCCCCATCAAGATTAAACTTCATATAAAAGACAGATCAAATCCTGCAGCCCGGCAGCATAACCAGGCTCGGACTCCCCACGCGTGGAAGGATCCTGCCGGAGGAGGTTCGGGTTGGACAAACCTCACACAGCCCGCACCAGCAGCAGGGGGCGACGGATCCGGTTTAGCACGCCCGCTGCCACGCTGCCGTAAAAAACGTGGGATAAACCAGATCGCCCATGGCTGGCCATGGCAATCAAATCTACCCCCTCTTTCTCGGCCAGGTCAATAATCGTCGACACAACCGTGCCCACCTCAACAGCGCTTCGGGAGGAAATGCCCTTGGCGCGGAATTCTCCCTCGACCCCGGATAAATAAGTTTCGGCCTCTTTTATCCGCAGTTCGAGGTTTTCCTGTGCATAGGGAATATCCAGCAGCATATCGGGAGAACCCCTGTACAGCACCTCCGGGGTAATTACAGTCAGCAGCAGCACTTCAGATTCAAACTGCAAGGCCAGTTTCTCCACATGGGATAGAATAGATTCTGCCCGTTTTGATCCATCCAGCGGCACTAAAATTTTTCCATACATCGTTCCCTCCTTTATTCTATCGTCCTGATGACAAGAAACGCTCAAAGATCAGGATCGGATGGGGGATAGAGGGGCCCTACTCCCGGTAAAACAGGCGCTCCCCCTATTTTTCTATCAACACCCTCCTTTATTAATTATATATCACCCTGTTCTGATAGGTTCCTGAAGTCGAAAAAACAGACCGTGATCTTTCCGGGTATCTAAAGGATCATCTCATTTCCAACCACCCCCTGCGGGAATTTCCAGGACCAAATCCCGGGAGAAAAAAGGGAAATCCCTCTGCCCCGGACCCGGCCAGAAACTAGAGAAACCAGGATTCAGCTGGAACCGACACCCGCCCAGGCGCCCACAATACCAGGGGAAAAGACTCAAAGAATCATCTTTAACTATCTTCCTTTCCAGCACCATTAATTTAATCTAAACCTCGAACGTCTCTCCCACTTCCCCCGTTGCACCTGTACCTTACGCATGATAGAATAACAAGACGACGAGGCAGCATCCAATCAGTGGAGAAAGTTTATGTCCGAGATGGTTGAAGTAGTTATTGACAGCATCCGGGTCAGCCTGATGTCCCAGCAGCGGGTGATCATCCTCCGCGAGGTGGGCACCGAGCGCTACCTGCCGATCATGGTCGGTATCTACGAGGCCGAACATCTCACCCTGGCTTTGCAGGAAGTTGAGGTCTCCCGACCGCTGACCTATGAATTATTTGTCAGCTCCCTCGAAACCCTGGGAGCGGAAGTAGTCCACGTAGAAGTGGTCGCCCTGCGCGATGAAACCTACTACGGCAACCTGGTGATCAACAATAACGGCACCCTGCACAACATCGACTGTCGTCCTTCTGATGCCATCAATATTGCCGCCCGGCTGGATGTGCCCATCTTTGCCGCCCGGCAGGTGATGGACGAGGCCGGACTGATCCCTGAAGAGGATCTTACCGACGTCGAAGGCGAACTGCAGGAAGAAGTGGACAGCGAACGCCTGTCTATTTTCGAGGACTATATCGAAAATCTGGACGCCGATCAATCCCAGGCAGACGAAAACGAGGAAGAAGATGGGGACGATGAACCCGCGCAGGATGATGCCCCCCAGAGCGATTTGCCAGACGGGGACGAAGACTGAACAGGTTTTATCAACCCTGAAAAACCCGGTCGGCGCCCGCAGAAGACATAATTCACCAGCTTCCCTCACCAGTTTTTTCCCTCCCGGTGTACAATAGAAAACAAGCATTCACCCTCATAACTATTCCACAGGTTCCTTATTTCCCATGACTGAAGCCGTCCAATTTGACAGCCATTCTGACAGCGCCGGTCCCACCCTGGTTCCCCACAGCCGGGAGGCAGAAGAAGCCGTGATCGGGGCGGTATTGATCAACCCCGAGGCCTATTACGATGTCGCCCAGTTTCTGCGCAGCGAGGACTTTTATATCCACCGTCACCGCTGGATCTGGGAAGCCTTCGTCAAACTCCACGAGAGCAATGAAGTCATTGATTTTGTGACTGTCACCGAAATGCTCGATCAGATGGGTCAGCTGTCTGAAGTAGGGGGACCGGCGTACATTACCAGGTTAACCAACAACGTTCCCTCCTCGCTGCACGCCGAAGCCTACGGCCGGAGGATAGAAGAAACCGCCATCCGCCGGCGGATGCTGACAGCGGCCAATCAGATCGCCAAACTGGCTTACGAAGAAAACACCAGCCTGGACACGGTGATGGATGACTCCGAAAAAGCTGTTTTCAATGTCAGCGAACGGAGGCTGACCCGCGATCTGCAATCCATCCAGACCGTGCTCAGTGAATATTTCGACCGGGTGGAAGAGCTCTCCCAGCGGGATGAAGAATTAGTGGGCGTCCCCACTGGTTTTATTGACCTCGACCGCATGCTGGGTGGTCTGCAGCCCTCCGATTTGCTGATCATCGCCGGACGTCCGGGGATGGGCAAAACCGGCTTCATGCTTTCGGCAGTCAAAAACGCCGCCCTCACCCATAAAAAGCATGTCGCGGTCTTCTCCCTGGAGATGTCTAACGAACAGCTGGTCCAGCGGATCATTGCCCAAGAAACGGGAATAAACTCCACCCGGCTCCGATCGGGAAAATTGGAAGACGATCAGTGGCCGCTGTTCACTCAGGCGATCGAAGTACTCAGCGACACCCACATCTTCCTGGACGATACACCCGCCCTCACTCCCCTGCAGCTGCGCACCAAAGCCCGGAGGCTGCACCTGGAACACAGCCTTGACCTGATTATCGTCGATTATCTGCAGCTGATGACGGGAGATATCCGCACCTCCAACCGGGTGCAGGAAGTTTCCGATATTTCCCGCAACCTCAAGATCATGGCCAGGGAATTGAACGTGCCGGTTCTGGCCGCCGCTCAGCTTTCCCGGGCAGTCGAACAGCGCTCGGATAAACGACCGGTGCTTTCTGACCTCCGCGAATCGGGCTCCCTGGAACAAGATGCCGATATTGTCATGTTCATTTACCGTCCCGAAGTTTATGAGGATGACCCGGCCAACACTAACCTGGCCGAGATCATCGTCGCCAAACACAGAAACGGGCCGACGGGGGACATCCAGCTGATCTTCCGGAAGAGCCTGGCAAAATTTGAAAACGCCGCTACCCGCAACGTAGATCTCTCCCAGGTGACCTGATGAAATTCAACGGTTTTCCCCCCGGAAAGGTGACCTTTACCCGCGTTCCCGCCCTCTTCTTCAGGGAACTGCTGCCGGCAATAGACAACCTGGAAGAACTCAAGGCCACCCTTTACGCACTGTGGCAGGTCACCCGGCTGGAAGGGGAAGTGCGTTATTTACAGGTGGAAGATTTCACCAGCGACCCTGACTTTCTGGCGGGAATGGGAAGCGATCCCTCAGAACAGTTGGCGAACGTCCAGACCGGCCTGGAGCGGGCGGTCAACCGGGGGACGCTGCTCCGCTCAGAGATCCCCGGGAGCGAGGACGAGTTTCTCTATTTCTTCAATTCACCCAAAGGAAGGGAAGCTGTACAAGCCCTGGAAGACGGGAGCTGGCGCCCCTCCGATGGAGACGGACCCAGCGCCGGCCTGAGTATCGAACGGCCGAACATCTTTCAACTTTATGAAGAAAACATCGGCCCGCTGACCCCGCTGATCGCCGATACCTTACGGGAATCAGAAGAACTTTATCCCAGCACCTGGATCCGGGAAGCGATGGAAATCGCCGTCGCCAATAACGTCCGCAAGTGGAACTATATTGAAGCTGTCTTACGCAGCTGGCAAGAAGAAGGTCGAGATGAGCGAAAAGATCGAAGACATACTAAAAAGAGCCGCCGGGCATACCTCGAAGACGAGTTCGCCGACTTCATCGAAGACTGAGGGCGAAAGCCTGGCCGGAAATCCGGATTGTGAAATCTGCGGGGGATTAGGCTATTACCGGCGGGATCTGCCGGTCGGCGATCCGGAATTCGGAAAGATTTATACCTGCTCCTGCCGGGTTGGACAGCTGAAACAGCACATGCAGGCTGACCTGTACCGGATGAGCAACCTGGATGAACTCAGCCATCTGACCTTTGATAATTTTCAACCCCGGGGACAGATCGGCCTCGGCGCTGCCCAGGCTGATTCCCTGGAAAGAGCCTACAATCATACCCACCGCTTTGCCCGGTCCCTGGATGGCTGGCTGGTTCTCCAGGGAGATTACGGCTGCGGAAAAACCCACCTGGCAGCAGCAGCGGCAAATTTTGTGGTCGATCTGGGCATCCCCACCCTGTTTCTCACCGTGCCGGACCTGCTGGATACGCTGCGTTTTTCCTATAACAAACCGGACGCTCCCTTTGAGGACCGCTTCCAGGAAATTCGCCAATCCCCCCTGCTGGTCATGGATGATTTCGGCACTGAAAATGCCACCCCCTGGGCCCAGGAAAAACTCTTCCAGATCCTCAATTACCGCTACGTCAATGAGCTGCCCCTGTTAGTGACCACCAACCTGGCTTTAGACCAGATGGAAGGGCGCATTAAATCCCGCCTGCAGGATCCCAACCTGGTCACCAGGGTGCATATCCTGGCTCCGGATTACCGGCGGCCGGCTGATGATACCGGTCACTCGGAATTATCTTCCCTGGGTTTAATGAATGAGCGCAGGTTTGGTAATTTCAGCCTTCGAGAAAACGAAAACCTGGAAGCCGAAGAAAGAAAACGCCTGGAACGCGCTTTTCAGGCTGCCCGCGATTTCGCCGAGAACCCCCAGGGCTGGCTGGTCCTCCAGGGCACCTACGGGAGCGGAAAAACCCATCTAGCTGCGGCTATTGCCAATTTCCGGGCTGGCAAGGGCATCCCTCCCTTATTTGTGATGGTCCCGGATCTCCTGGATCATCTGCGGGCTACTTTCAACCCAGAAAGCACAACCAGTTATGACCGGCGGTTCAATGAGGTCAAAACCGCACCCCTGCTGGTGCTGGACGACCTGGGAACCCAGTCGATGACCAACTGGGTCAAGGAAAAATTGTATCAGCTTTTCAACTATCGCTATAACGCCGGGCTTCCCACGGTGATCACCACTGCAGACACCCTGAGCGAGATCGATCCCCGGATCCGCAGCCGGATGCTGGACAGGCGCATCTGCCGCATTTTCGTCATCACCGCTCCCCCGTTCACCGGGAGCGCCCGGCGGCGGGGATAACACCCCGGAGGATCTTTGGTGATCAGGCATCCAGGAGAAAGCTCCTTTCACACTCCCTTCTTCTTTCCCGTACGCTGTGTTGAGATTTTAAACTCCCGGAGTTTTGATTCCTCCGGGCTTGCTCCAGGAGTAAGACTGCTGACCAAACCGGCATAGGATATATTTTAATAAGACGAATACCGCGGAGGCGTCATATCCATGAATTCACAAAAGCCTTTTCTCAAATCACGCCCTCATCCCTGGCACGGCCTGGAGGTGGGCCCTGATCCCCCTCATACCGTCTATGCTTTTATCGAACTCACACCGTTTGACCTGGTCAAATACGAACTCGACAAAGAGACCGGGTTCATGATGGTCGACCGTCCCCAGGTGACCTCCTCGCTGCCCCCGGCTCTGTATGGATTTATCCCCCGCACCTACTGCGGCGAGGGCGTAGGAGCCTTGATGAGCAACGCTAAGGGCGGAGACAAGGATCCTCTAGATATCTGTGTGTTAAGCGAACGTTCGATCAGCAGGGGCGATGTGCTGCTCAGAGCCCATATTGTAGGGGGGCTTCCCACCCTGGATAATTCCCGGGCAGACGACAAAATCATCGCCGTGCTGGAAAACGATGCCCTCTGGGGAAAGGTGGAAGATATCTCCGACCTGACCACGGCTGTGGTCGACCGTTTGAGCCATTATTTCAGCACTTATAAACTCCGTCCTTATGAAGTTTCCCAGGTCATGGTGGGAGAACCTTACGGGGTAGAGCGAGCGAAAGTAGTAATCCAGACCGCCATCGAGGATTACAACCAGGCCTTCGGATAAAGCGGATTAACATCTCAACCACTGCCAAAACGTATTTATAAAACTTTTAGATTCCAGTGCCAGTGATTCGGTACAATGAATTTAACAACAATCCCACTAAACCGAGGTTCAAGAGGAGGTATTTATGAGCGGAAACGAAAAAATTCTCATGAAGAGTGAAGACAAACGTAGTCTTACAGAGCTGGCCAGTTTTTTCCGGGATATGGCAGATAAGATTGAACGCAACCAGTTAACCTTGAAACAGGGAGAAGAAGAATATGCCCTCCACCTTCCTGATCCGGTCACCTTGGAGCTGGAACTAGAAGACAAAATGAAAAAAGGCCGGACCAAACGCCAGCTGGAAATTGAAATCGAATGGTATCCCGGAGAAGAAGATTCCTCAATCAAACTTGGTTAATTGGTTCAAGCTTCAAAACATCAAGACATAAGCCGCCTGAAAAGGACCGGCTTATGTCTTTTTAAACATACCTCCTGTAGCTCTTATTATTGAAAACAAAATAAACCAGCAAAGGGATCATCACGCTCCAAACGCCAGTTCCTGAGCGCTCGGTTTTGAGTATAATTTAACCATAGAAGTTCCCGGAGGAACCATGAACGACCTGAACCAGGATTTCAATTCCCTCATCCAGACCTCAAAAGCAGAATTGGCCCGGGAGATTGTCGACCGCCAATATGCCCTTCACCCCGACCGCTGGCAGGCTTACAGCGAGGAAGGTTACCAAAAAAGCCTGCGTGATGCTCAATACCACCTGGATTATCTTTCCAACGCCGCTGCCAACGCCAGCCCCGGTTTGTTTCACGATTACGTCGCCTGGGTCAAGGTTCTTTTCGCCAGACTTGATTTTAGCCCCGACGTTTTACCTACAACCCTGAAGCTTACCCGGCAGGTATTGGAAGAAAGCCTCCCCCAGGAGATGTTCATACTCGCTGAAGAGTATTTAGACAGTGCAGAAAAACACCTCGACCGCAGTCCCGAAAACCTGAAGAGCGAAATGGATGAGGATCTCCCTCTATTCGATCTATCCCGGGAATATCTCGACCTGCTGTTACAGGGAAACCGCGGACAGGCTTCCCGGATCATTCAACAAGCAGTGGAAGATGGCGTCATGATCAAAGACATTTACCTGCACGTCTTTCAGCGTTCACAATATGAAGTGGGGCGTCTCTGGCAAATCAATGAAATCAGTGTGGCTCACGAGCATTACTGCACCGCTGCCACCCAGTTGATTATGTCCCAGCTCTATCCCCGGATCCTTTCTAACGAAAAAACCGGCCGCCAGATGGTGATGACCTGCGTCCATGATGAGCTTCATGAACTGGGAGCCCGGATGGTGGCTGATTTCTTTGAGCTGGATGGTTGGGATGCCTATTATCTGGGAGCAAACACTCCCCTAAAGGATATCCTTTCCACCCTGGAAGAAAAGAAACCTGATCTGCTGGGGATTTCCACGACCATCACCTATCATCTAGGCAAACTTCAGGATCTCATCCAGGCTGTGAAATCAACCTTCCCAGATCAACAGATCCCCATCCTGATCGGCGGCAGACCTTTTAATGTGGATCCCGGATTAGGACAAAAACTGGGGGCTGATGGCCAGGCCCTCAACGCCACGGAAGCTGTCCGGGTAGGGACCCGTTTGGTTTCTTCTTCAACGACAGGGTAAACCAGTGAATATAATGAATGATTCCCCCAGCCTAGCTGTGATCTGTGATCCATACGGAGTGATCAAACACGTCATCCGGGATGACCTGAACCTTATCTCCTGCCATGGAGACCATCCCCCGTTTGCCACCCTTGCCGAGTCAGATAATTTTCAGAAAGCTGTCCGTTTCCTGGAAAAACTGGAAGAAAAAGGAGCGGTCTCGGGGTGGGAATTGGTCATTTCAGGAAAGGACCAATTCCACACCTTTTATTTTTCCGGGGGAAAGTTGAAGGAAGACTTGCTTATCGTTGGCTCCACGGTTTTTTCTGGACTGGAAAATCTCTTTGAGGAAATGTTGAGGATTTCTAATGACCAGACGAATCAAATCCGGGAGCAAGCCAAGGAGCAGGCTCTCACTGCTTTCCAGAGATCCCGAGATGAGCAAATCTTTAACGACATCAGCCAGCTGAACAACGAACTGGTTACCACCCAAAGAGAGCTGTCCAAGAAAAACCTGGAAGTGGAAAGGCTTTACCACCAGGAACAACGCCGGACCCGGGAGCTAAACGCCCTCTATCAGGCTGTGACCACCCTGCTGTCCACCCTCGAGCTGGATACCCTGCTCGAAGATATCTTAGAAGCCGCGTTATCCGCCCTTCCCCAGGCTGAAAAAGGACTGCTGGTCCTCAACACCCAATCTGGAGATAAACCAGCGATCAAGGCGATCCGGGGATGGGACGCGCAGCCGGAAATCGAACAAATGCTCACCGCCTCAGCACAGCAAATAAACCAGGCCAACCAGCAAAAAACACCGTTGATCGTGGAAAACATCTCCTTGATTTGGGGGCAAGAAAATCAGCAAAAAAACGAACCAGAATGGTCAGGTTTAATCATCCCCCTCACCATCAGTGAAAAGCCAGCCGGGGATCTGATCCTGTATTCTAAAAAGACTCAGTTTGTTAAAGAGGCGGATCTGAAATTATGGCAGGCTTTTGGAGCTACTTCCTCAGCAGCTTTCCAGAATGCCCTCCTGCACGAAAGAATCCAACAGCTGGCACTGACAGATCCCCTGACCGGAACTCATAACCGACGTGGTTTCAAACTTTTAGCAAACCAGCAAATTAAACAAGCCCAGAGATATTCCCATCCACTTACCTTGCTGATGCTGGACCTGGATCATTTCAAAAGGGTCAATGACAGCTATGGTCACCAGGCGGGCGATCAGGTCCTGTCCGAAATCGCCCATCGTTTGAGTGAAGAATTACGCGCAGCGGATTTGCTGGCCAGATACGGCGGAGAGGAATTTATCATCTTATTATCCAACACCAGCAAAGAAGAAGGCAAATTAATCACCCAGAGGCTGCTGGAGAGAGCCCGGGAAGCCCCGGTAACCACGGACGCCGGGGACATCAAGATCACATTCAGCATCGGGCTGGCTTCGGGAAGAGATACACTGGACTTAGAATCCCTGATCGGTGAAGCCGATCAAGCCCTTTACCGGGCAAAAGAAGCCGGCCGGGATCAACTGCAAACTTGATCCCCGAAAGGTTGGATTTCTCCCTAAACAAAAAACGCCGTCAATAAGACGGCGTTTTTTCTGTGCCCCCACGGAGATTCGAACTCCGGTCTTGACCTTGAAAGGGTCATGTCCTGGTCCCCTAGACGATGGGGGCAAACTTGCTGACCCAAACACACGGGTAAGCGGCAAAAATTTTACCATTTGTAGAGGACGGGGTCAACCCCTAAAAAGGGGTCTATGGTTCCTCGTCTTCATCTTTATACATTTTATGGGTAAAGGTCTCGATATGATTGCGGTTGACCAGCATTGCCTGACTGGTTACCGAGAACTCGGGATGTTCAATGGAACGAACTAATCCCTCGTAGATAGGTAAAAATTCCCAGGAACCGCCGGATATCACTGTTTTGAAATCAAATCTTCCCGGCCATTCAAAAATTCCTTCATACTCAAAAGCAGAATCGGTCATTTCCACCTGGAAGTAGTTTACATGGGTGTAACCCGGCCTGGAAATAGGCTGGCGGCCAACATCCTGCCGGCGTTTTACGCTCGCACTGTGAATGTGATTCTTGACCAAACGGAGATCGTCCAGTTTTTTCACTAATTTATCCGGGTGGTGAAGGCGGGCCAGATTAGCGTTCCCCACCTGCATGAAAGCGCTGGTCGTATCCGTCAGCAAACCATTGAGCCCAGTATTGGTCACCCGCACATCACCCACAATCCGGTAGCCGGAGGTCAGGATATGAACCGGGATTATGCGAGTAGTGAGCGATTGATTGGCCATGGATGATGCCTTATCAAGGTGAAAGAAGCTTGATCTGTCTCCCCTCACTGGAACACAATCAACGATCAATGGTCCTGCCAAGTTTAACAACTGCAACCAGGGGCTTTGCCTCAACCCCTTGGGTTTACTGTTTACCGTGACGCAGCTACCGGGTCAGCACCGGGAACCAATCCCCAGGAAGTCGGCGGCCAGTAAACGAAAAGCGCCTCCCCGATCACATTTTCCAGGGGAACCATACCCCAGGTGTGGGAATCGGAAGAATTATTCCGGTTATCACCCAGGACAAACAAGGTCCCCTCAGGAACTTTCCAACTGCCTTCATAAGTGGGTTGTTCGTATTGGTATGGTTCGATCAACTGCTTCCCATCCACATAAACTAACCCGTCCACAACCCGGATCTCCTCTCCCGGCAAACCAATCACCCGTTTGATATATTCCTGGGTGATATTCCGGGGGAAGTCAAAAACCACGATATCCCCACGTTCCGGCTCCCCGAACCGATAATTTAGTTTACTGACGATCACAAATTCACCATTGCTTAAGCTGGGCTTCATACTGGAACCATCAATCTTTATCCGGGCCGAAACTGCATTGATCAGGATAAAAAGAAGCACAGACAGCAGCAGTGTTTCCAGGATATCCTTCAAGATCCCCAGCCATCTCGGTTTACCTGGCTCCTGGATTTCCACTTCTTCTATCTGTGGTTGAAAGTTTTCTTCAAACAATTTCGTTTTTTCCTCTCAGTTTGTAAATCCGATTATATATCTGGAAAGAAACCGAGACAAGGGAATTAAAAAATTCATCCCAGACACCCGCTTCTATTCCCTGTCAGAAACTGCTTTCAGGAGATAAAGGGAAAGGATCAGGAATCAACTGGCCCTTACCCGGATCCGGATCGGGGTTCCCAGATAGGGCGTGTGTTCCCTGATTTGATTCTCAATATAACGCAGATAGGTAAAATGAGCCAGGTCGGGATCATTGACATGCAGTAAAACGGTCGGAGGATCGTTCCAGACCATGGAGCCATAATAAATCTTAAAATGCCGGCCAGCTTTAGAAGGCGCAGGATGTTTATCTTGTGCCCGCTGGATAATCCGGTTGACCTGCGAGGTTGGCAGTCGAACCATCCTTTCCTGATACACGCGCAGGGCCAGGGGTAAGATCTTATCCACCCGCTGTCCGGTTTTCGCCGAGGTAAAGAGGATCGGCACGTAATCCATAAAATTCAATTCATAGCGGATAAATTCAGTGAACTCGTGCATGGTATGGGTATCTTTCTCGATCAAGTCCCATTTATTAACCACAACAATCACACTTTTCCATTCTTCCAGGATGTGCCCGGCAATATGTGTGTCCTGGGCTTTTACTCCTTCATAAGCATCAACCACCAGCAGAGAAACATCCGAGCGCTCGATGGATTTCATCGCCCGGACCACACTGTAGTGTTCCACCCCCGACTTGACCTGCCCCCTTTTCCGGATACCGGCCGTGTCGATTAAAGTAAAAGGGAGCCCGTCAAAATCAATCTGGGTGTCAATAGAGTCCCGGGTGGTTCCAGGGATAGAACTGACAATCACCCGCTCTTCGCCGTAAATCTGGTTGAGCAAACTGGATTTCCCCACATTGGGTTTACCCACCAGGGCAATTTTCAAAGACGTATCCGGTTCCTCACTGCCCTCCTCAGGAAAGAGTTCGACTACATCATCAAGCAAATCACCAACACCCGTCCCGTGAATAGCGGAAATCAGGTGTAATTCCTGGAAACCTAATTCGTAGAACTGAACTGCATTTTGGCGAACTTTCTGATTTTCACACTTATTCACCACCAGCATGATCCGGGGGAACAACTCATCCTCTTCCCTGCGCTGAGCTTTTCGCAGGCTTTGGACAATTTCTCGATCAGCCGGGGTAATCCCACTCTGCCCGTCTACAACCAGCAGGACGACATCTGCTTCCTGGATGGCAATTTCTGCCTGAGTCCGAATTTGCTCGATGAACTGATGAGAACCTACTGACAGCGGTTCCTGCCCTTTTCCTGGGCCAACTTGAGTGGGATCCAGCCCTCCGGTATCAATGATATCGAAAACCACACCTGTCCATTCCACCTCAGTGAACAATCGATCCCGGGTGGTTCCGGGGATATCATCAACAATAGCCAGCCGGCGTTCAGCCAGGCGGTTAAATAAAGTGCTCTTACCCACATTTGGGCGTCCAACAATAGCGACAACAGGTTTTCTAGTCATAAATACATCTGGGTATACTGGTTGAGTGAGTGGGTTATGATCCCGGTGTGGGAGTAGGTCCCTGAGAAATGGTCACTTCCACATTCGCGGGAGAAATATCTTCAACAGTGATGTCCTTGGGAAGAATTTCCACTGATGGGGTAACCGTATGGACGCCAATTTCCAGGTTAGTTAAATCCACCACCACCCGCACATCCCGCAGAGACAAATTATCCAGGATAGGTACCGGTCCAGAGAGTCGAACGCTGGCCTGAAGCGGGGCGACCTCAGCCCGCATTCCCGGCAGCAGCCCGATGGTCTCAATCTCCCGGGAAACAGTCATCGTGGTCTGGATAGCAGTGACATTGACTTGAACAAGCACAGTAGAATCGCCAACCACGGTAATTCCCGAGGGTAAATCCAGCTCCAGGAGAGTTTCTAAATAATCATCAACTCCGGTCAAATCCAAGGGTTTGGTGTTCACATACCCGGGAAGCTGTTCAACCCGCTGGGGATCTTCTGAGAAGACCATGATCGTGGGTGGGGCGGGCGTGATGCTGGTAAAGCGGTAACCGGGTTCAACAGTTCCCTCCGTGACCACATTAACAGCCACATTTCTGTATCCTCCCTGGAGAATAATTTCCTGATCGACGGAAATTTTCTGGGGGTCAAGTTGAACTTCGGTTATGATTTCTCCGGAGCTGTCCCTGGGGATGAGGACCACTTCCCGGGAAATATTGTCATTGGCATCAGAAATATCCAGGGTCGCCTCAACCCTGGCGATTTGTTCCACCTGGGATTCCCGACCGGTTACTCTGACGGTTTCTCTTCCCCAATTAACCGGACCGGCTTTATAGCCGACAGCTGGTGACCCTTCGACGTTCGTCAGGATGGGCAGCGACTTAGAGACCAGGTTTTCTAAGGTTAATTCCAATTGTTCTGGCTGCTTTTCCAGAATCCGGATCGGCCGCACCTGCTCAGGATATTCAACCTCAACCGGAATCCGGTAGGTTCCCGCCTCTAACCCCTCGAGGGTCAGCCAGGCAGCAACCGAATTGTCTCGCTGGATTTCCTGGAGAACAGATTCCGGGGCAAAGACGGTGACCGATACATCAACCGGAAGCTGGTTGACTATGATAATATCTTCGCTCTGCCCGCGAATCTGAAGAGGAACAGTCAATTCCGCTTCCTGGTTGGGATTGGCCGCCGTCACCGCGGAGCCCCAGATGACGATTGCCAGCAGGAAAGCGGTCAGCAAGGTGGTAAGGTTTTCGCTCAACCAACGAAAAAATTTCATTTTGCTAAACCCTGAAAAAATGATTTGATCCGGGATTTGATGGTGTTGTCCGACTTAGGCGGCTTGTAAAACATCAACAAGCGTTTTTCAAGCTCATCCAATGAGACATACTGATCCATCTTGCCGTCATAAGCAAGGGAAATAATTCCGGTCTCCTCGGAGATCACAATCGCCACCGCATCGGTCTCTTCTGCCATTCCCAGGGCAGCCCGGTGGCGGAGGCCCATCGACCTTCCCGGAGACTCCTCCAGCACACCGCTGGAGGATAAGGGAAGCACACAGCCTGCAGCAGCTATCCTCTCTTCTGAAATGATCACTCCTCCATCATGCAGGGGCGTCTTAGGGTAAAAGATCTGGATCAGCATCTCCGGTGAAACCCGGGAATTCAGCAGCACGCCGGTTTCAATATACTCCTGAAGGGGGTCCAATCGCCGTAAAACGACCAAACCTCCATACTTTTCCTCCGCCAAATGGCGGGAAGCCTGAACGATCTCATTGATGATCCGCTCAATTTCCCGGGAATAACTTTCTCTGGTCAAAAGATTGCCCGTGCGCCCGATCCTTTCCAGCGCCCGGCGGATTTCCGGGGCAAAAATAACCGGAATGGCCAGCAGCAGGGTAGGCAGCGTGTTGGAAACCAACCAGGAAAACCCAGGCAGCACCCGCAGGCTGGTCAACAAACTGATCACTACGATCAGCAGCAGAACGCCGCGGAGCAGCACAAGCGCTTTGGTCTCCCGCAATAAATAGAGGACAAAGAAAACCACGACGGTGACCAGGAGTACGTCGAGGACGCTTAACCAGCTTGCCCGCTGAAATATGAAAGTTAGGTAATCCAGGATGTTTTTCAGCACCATTAGACTCTACTTCACTCAAAACGTTATTGCATGGGGCGCAAAACCCGGTCTTTACGAAGCTGCTTAAAGAGCAGCACGGTTCCCGGCGGCATCGATTCCATCACCGCTTCCTGCCAGGCGCGAACACCCAGATCTTTGACTGTCCGGGCTTTGTAACCTAAAGAACTCCACAGGCTTTCATGCTGGGCCACTGAAGGCGGCAGAAAAAGCAAAGCAGCCTCACTTTGCAGTTCCCGGGAAGCTTCTTCCACATAATCCAGCATAGCCTGCAATCCGTGCTGAAAAGCCATCCCGTTTTTCAACATCACATCATCTACCCGGGTGATCAAGTTTTCAACCTGCCATCCCAGCAAACCCACAATTTCCTCGCCAGAGTGCAGCAGCATATAGGCTTTTTCCCCGAAAGCAGCCATCACATCCGATTTGTCCATCCGCTTCTTTCCACCGGTGTAATCCCTGATATAGGCTGCTATCTCATTCGCATCTTCCGGGGTAGCCCGGCGGACATCAATTTTCCCGATGGTTTGAGAAGGAGCGGGTTTGAAATCCGGTTTAGCCTCAGTGATCTCCTGCCAGGCCTGATAAACCTGGTCCCAGGTCTTCTCAAAAGACCCATCGTTTTCAATAACCACATCAGCTTTGGTCAATTTCTGAGTGGCCGGAGCCTGAGCGTTGATTCGATCCCGGGCTTCTTTGCGGCTGAGATTTCTCTTTTCCAGCAAACGCTCCAGCTGGAGCGCTGACGGCGCCCTGGTCACCCAGATCTGATCACACATGGTGTGCAGATCAGTTTCCAACAGCTTAATCGCTTCAATAACAATCACCCGCTGGCGGGTTCTGCGGGCGAGGACATCCAGAGCCTGTCTGACTAAGGGGTGAACGATCTCCTCCAGCTTCGCCATCGCCCGGGGGTTGGTGAAGACCAGATTTCCCAGCTGCTTGCGGTTAATTTCTCCGTTGGAATTTAAAATCCAGCGGCCAAAAGTATCCACCACAGGTTGATACCCCGGTGATCCTTTGGCAATTGCCCGCTGGGATAATACATCGGCATCGATACCGTAGGCGCCCAGGTGTTCCAGCATTTTCCTGACCACACTTTTTCCAGTAGCAATATTACCCGTCAAGCCAATGGCATATTTTCCCCGCCAGGCGCTCATAATCCCTCCCTAGCCGCTTTTGTTCACGGTGGCAACTAACCTACATTGTAGTCTGGGCTGAGAATAATGTCAATTAATGTCCGCTCAACTTTGCTTCCCGGGAGGCTCTCCACCTGACCCCGGGGAAGGGAATTCTCTGTTTTAGAAGTTCCCTTCCCTAAAAAGAGCCAGGCATCAGCAGCTGATAGCTGGCCCCTGCCCCGGTTAGAAAGCAGCTGATGCTAGAAGACGAAAACCTGAGTTATCACCACCACAACGGGATTGGACTAAAAAAACAGGCACCCTCTCTCAAGGGGTGCCTGAATGACATTTTCCTGATCAAACACTTTACAGGAACCGTTCGGCAAAATGACAGGCCACGGTATGACCGGGAGTCAATTCTCTCAATTCCGGTTCTTCCAGGGCACAGATGCTCTCCGCAATCGGACACCGGGGATGGAACCTGCAGCCCGGAGGAGGATTGAGCGGGCTGGGGACGTCTCCTGCCAGGATAATCCGCTCCCGTTTTTTGGTGGGATCCGGTAAAGGTATCGCTGACATGAGAGCCTGGGTATAAGGATGCAGTGGGTTTTCAAATAATCCTTCCCGATCCGCCAATTCTACGATCTTTCCCAGGTACATCACTGCCACCCGGTCTGAGATATGTTCCACCACAGCCAGATTGTGAGCGACAAATAAAAAGGTTAAATTGAAATCCTTCTGTAGGTTCTGGAGGATATTCAGCACCTGTGCCTGAATAGAAACATCCAGCGCAGAAACCGGTTCGTCCAGGACAATGAATCTCGGATTCAGAGCCAGCGCCCGGGCGATACCAATTCGCTGCCGCTGGCCACCGGAAAACTCATGGGGATAGCGGTGGGCATGATATTCTTCCAACCCGACATTGGCCAGAGCTTCCAGGACAATATCCACCCGCTCCTTATTGCTGCCAATCCGATGGATGCGCAATCCCTCGGCGATAGATTCTCCAACCGGCAAACGGGGGTCCAGAGAAGCATAAGGATCCTGAAAGACAATTTGAATTTCCCGACGGATGGCTTTCAGCTCTTGAGAAGTAAGTTGAAAAATATCCCGGTCATCAAAAACGACCGAACCGCTGGTCGGTTCTCTGAGTTTTAACATCGTGTGACCGACGGTGGTTTTCCCGCAGCCGCTCTCTCCTACCAGACCCAGGGTTTCACCTTCTTTAATCGTAAAGCTGACATCATCCACTGCCTGGACCTGGTCAACTTCCTGACGGAGGATGCCGCCGAACACCGGGTAATATTTGACTAAATTTTTAACTTCTACGATATCTCTTTGCGCTGTATCTGTCATTCCAGTCCTCGTTCATTTTGATCGGTATTAACGTGCCGGAGGTCTTCCTGGTAGAGCCAGCACCGAACGGTATGCCCGGTTCCCAGATCGATTAAGTCCGGTTCCTGGTCCACGCAGATTTTTAAATCATTTTCCACCCGGGCCCGGCAGCGGGGTGCGAATTTACAACCTTCGGGCAGGTCAATTAAATTGGGCACCGATCCCGGAATAACTTCTAACTCTTCCTGGACGTTTCCCAAAATCGGGACCGAAGCGATCAGTCCTTTGGTGTAGGGGTGTTTGGGTTCTTTAAAAAGCACTTCTACATCAGCCTGCTCGATAATCCGTCCGGCATACATCACCGCCACCCGGTCAACCGTCTCCGCGATCAGCCCCAGGTCATGGGTGATCAAGATCACGGAAGTTTCCATGCGATCCCGCAGCTCCAGGATCAGATCCAGGATCTGGGCCTGGATGGTAACATCCAGGGCAGTTGTGGGTTCATCAGCAATTAACAGCTCCGGCTCCAGAGCCAGGGCCATCGCGATCATCACCCGCTGGGCCTGTCCCCCGCTCATCTCGTGGGGATAGGCATGAGCTTTACTCGGAGCGTCAGGAATACCTACCATATCCAACAGCTCGACAGCCTTTTTCCAGGCGTCCTTTTTAGAGATCTCTCGATCGTGAATCTGAAAAACTTCGGCAACCTGGCTGCCGACTTTAAACACCGGGTTGAGGCTGCTCTGCGGCTGTTGAAAAATCATCGAGATCCGATCGCCGCGCATTTTGGTCATTTCCCGTTTATCCAGCTCCAACAGGTTTTGATCCTTAAACATCACCCTGCCATCCATGATTTTCCCCGGCTGGTCGACCAGCTGGAGAATAGAAAAGGAAGTGACGCTTTTGCCGCAGCCGGATTCACCGACCAATCCCAGGATTTCACCGGTGTGCACTTCAAAATCCACGCCGTCAACGGCCTTGACCACCCCGTCGGCGGTGAAGAAATAGGTTTTTAAATTTTGAACATCTAATAAAGGATAATTATTTTCTTTCACAGCTGCCTGCTCCACTAGCTATTATTCTTTTAATCGGGGGTCAATGGCATCGCGCAGCCCATCTCCCAGAAGGTTAAAGGCCAGGACAGTGATCATAATGGCCAGTCCTGGATAAAAAACCAGGTGGGGTGCGGTGAAAACCTGGTTGCGTTCCGAACCCAACATCGTGCCCCATTCCGGCGTCGGGGGTTGAGCCCCTAACCCCAGGAAAGAAAGGGCCGCTGCTTCCAAAATGGCCGAAGCAATTCCCAGCGTTCCCTGCACAATCAAGGGGGGAATAGCGTTAGGCAAAATGCGCCGGAAAAGGATATGAAAGTCGCCGCCGCCGAGAGCGCGGGATGCGGAAACAAATTCCTGCTCTTTAATCGACAGCACACTGCCTCTAATCACCCGGGCATAGCGGGGGATAGATACGATGGCAATGGCCAGGAGCGCGTTCTGCAGCCCTCTGCCGAGGACGGTTACAATGGCGATCGCCAGCAGCAGCGAGGGAAAAGCCAGCAGCACATCCATCAGCCGCATGATCACGTTATCCAACCATCCACCAACGTAACCGCCGATCGCACCCAGGATGGTCCCCACGATGATGGCAAAACCAACCGTGCTAAAGCCAATGAATAAGGAAACCCTGGTGCCGAAGATCACCCGGCTGAACACATCACGGACATTCCCATCCACCCCCAGGATATGCTGGGGTTCGTCTTCCGGGCATCCCAACAGATGAATGCAGGGATCTGCCCGCGTGCGAATATCCTCTTTGCCGATCAGAACTTCCACCGGATCATAGGGTGCAATTAGGGGAGCAAAGATAGCCACGAGCACCAACAGGACCAGAATTGATCCCCCGATGAGGGCCGAACGCTGGCGTCCTATGCTCCGGAGAGTGACCCAGAACAAACTGTTTGAGCGGTAATCTTTTGAGGAGACTTCTTGAGGTTCTTTGATATCATCCATAAATTCAATCCAATTTAATCCGGGGGTCAATAAAAGCATAAGAAAGGTCGACCAATAAGTTGGCAGCCACATACCCCACAGCGATCACTACCGTGAACGCCTGAACGATGGGGAAATCCCGGGCAGTGATGGCTTCAAACAGCATCCTGCCCACCCCGGCTAAACCAAAAATCGTCTCGGTAAGCACAGCACCGGCGAACAGGGTGCCCAGCTGCAGGCCGATAATGGTCGAAATGGGTAAAAGGGCATTGCGGAAGGCGTGCTTCAAAATCACCAGCCATTCCCCAAGACCTTTCGCCCGGGCAGTGCGAATATAATCCTGGCGCAGAACCTCAAGCATGCTGGACCGCGTCATCCGGGCGATAATTGACAGCGGGATGGTGCTCAGGGCGAATGAAGGCAGAATTAAATGCCGGGCTGCATCCCGCAGCACCTCCCATTCTTGGGTCAGTATTGAATTAAGCAGGTACATGTTGGAAAAAAATTCCAACACATGATACCTGAAAGTATCTTCCACCACCTGCCAGCCATAAACTTCATAAAATGGTGTAGGTATAATGCCAGCGGTCAAGCGCCCAGAGGGGGGGAGCCACAGCGGTGTACCCAGGAGAACTAGGGCAAAAAGGTAGGAAAGCATCAAACCCAACCAATACACCGGCATGGAAACACCTGTATTGGCGATCAACATGGTGAAAACATCGATAATCGAGTTTCTTTTAACCGCAGAGATCACTCCCAGGGGTATTCCGATGATGATCGATATCAGCAGGGCGATAAATCCCAGCTCGATCGTCGTGGGAAGGCGCTCGATCAGGATGATGGTCACCGGTCGGCTGTAGCGAATGGACTGCCCAAAATCTCCCCGGGCAATATCTTTCGCATAAATCCAGAACTGGACAGGGATGGGTTGATCCAAGCCTTGTTCTTTATTAAAGCGGGCACAAACTTCAGCCGTCGCTTTCTCTCCCAGCATAGCCTTACAGGGATCGCCGGGGATAGAACGGGCGATCACAAAAGTCACGACGAGAATGCCAATTAACACAGGAATTGAATACAGTATTCTTCGAATGGTATATTGTGTCATAGCTTTTACTAGTAGATGCTAAAGCGCGGAGCAGCCCAAAGCCACAAAGGTTTCTGAAATGTGGATTGAGCTGCCCCGCGTTATTCACTTAACGGAACCAGATGAACTCAATCTTACTCTTCCACGTTCATCAAGCCGTCCCACAGGTAGGAGTAGTATTCCCAGGCACCGGTGTTGCCCACATGGTAAGGATTCGAAGCGTCAATGCCGGCCCCGAAGGAGGCGACCACATCATAAGCATCGAAATCAGAACCATCGTGGAACTGGATGCCTTCCTGCAGCGAGCAGGTCCAGACCGTGAGATCATCATTCGCTATGCATTCTTTGGCCAGAGCGGGTTCGGCGCGGCCTTCCGTATTGTAGCGGTAAAGGCCTTCCACCACCTGCTGGCAGGCAGCTAACGATTCACCATCAGTCTCATCCGCGCAGAAAAGACTGATCGGCTCGGCGTTCTGCATGAACACCAAGGTGTCTTTGCCGGGGTCGATCAAGCGCATGATAGGAGAACCGAAAGGCGGATTGTTCACACCTTCCAGGGAATCCTTGCCGGCGTAAGCAGCTGAGGAGTGAACCACAGGGACCGTAGGAACGTTCTCTTTGATCGCGTTATTGGCTTCTGCATACAGGCCCAGGGCGTCGGCCGGATCCTCAATCTGGGAAGCTTCTTCCAGTGGTTCATAAATGGAAGGGAAGGTTTCGCCAAACTGCGGATTCTGAGCGCTGAAGTGGAAGTCAAGGAAATTGGTGGGGTGAGGATAATCACCAGTCCAACCGAGCATATAGAGGCCGTCCAATCTGCCGTTGGTGGATTCATCGATGAATTCACCGGATTCCATGACGATTACTTCGGCGTCAATATTGAGGTTGTCCTTGAGCTGGGTTTGAATTTCAACAGCCACATCGCCCGGCCGCGGGAGGTAATCGCGGTACACATCCCGGTAGTAAATGGCGGTTTCAAAACCATCCGGATAGCCGGCATCAGCAAGCATTTGCTGGGCGGTTTCCAGATCAAAGTCATACCACTCTTCACCCTCACATCCACCGGGGATGCTGCAGGGTGTAAAGTGAGAAGCAACTTCCGATCCGGGTGGATAGAAATTATCCACAATCCGCTCGCGGTCTAAGCCCAGAGCGATCGCTTTGCGCACATTGGGATCATCGAAGGGCTCAAAGGTGTTGGTCATAGCGACGTACATAATATTCGGAGCGGGAAGGGGAACGACTTCCAGGTTGGGATCAGCTTCTACCGCTTCGATATCTTCTTCAGTGATGTTGGTGATGTAATCCACTGTACCAGACTGCAGTTCCAGCAGGCGGGCGGCGGATTCAGTTGACCAACGGAAAACCAGTGTCTCGGCTTTTGCGGGTTCTCCCCAGTAATCATCAAACCGGGAGAAAACGATGCTGTCACCGCGGTTCCAGGCTTCCAGCTGGTAAGCGCCGGTGCCGATCGGGCTTTCGAGCAGTTTTCCGCTGCCGCCGGTTTCAGCGTAATACTCGCTGGGCTGGACAGCAAACACGTTGAAAGCCATCTTGGCGATGAAGGCAGGATCCGGTTTGCAGAGGGAAAACACCACAGTGTAGTCATCTACAGCTTCCACGGAGAGGACTTTTCCTCCGTAGTCGCAGGATTCAGCAGACACGGAAACTGGCTGATAAGCCTCTTCCATCTCCTCATCTTCCATTTCCTCATCGGCCGACGGTTCTTCGACGACTTCTTCAACCGGCTCTTCAGCGGGTTCATCGGTTTCCGCTGGAGGCTGCTGACAGGCACTCAAGCTCAGGGCACCAACCAGGAGCACAGCCATTAGAAGGTAAATATATTTCTTTTTCACAGTTTCTTCTCCTTTGAATACTTAATGAACATCAAACTTGGTATATAGATATCTTACGAATTAACGTAATTCTTCACCACCTCCTTTAAACCGAATTGTTTATTTTATATGGATCAACGGTTTGGTCTGATTAGATTGTAATACAGTTCGAGCAGGGATCACCAATAAAAAATCTTTATGTCTTATTCTTCGCTGAACTTTTTTCTCAAAAAACATAACTGGCTGTCCCAATTGTTATTCTCCAGCTGTCGTTCACCCTAACCGCCGGATTTACCCCCTTGAACACTGTATTCAACTAACTCTTGGGATATGATTATATACCACTTCTCAATCATGTCAACATGCTCAAGGACCACCTGGCGAGTTAAAACCCCTCCCTGGGACGGGGAAAACCGCCCCCCGCAGGAAGGGTATTCGCTTCTCAGCCCATTAGGACAGCATAAACTGGAGTAAGCCCTTTAAAACTTCCCAAACAAGTGTCAAAGTCACCCGGAAGGGTAAACACCTGACCGTTTAAAAAAGGAACAGGAAAGAAGCATCCCCTGGTCAGAGGGAACGTTCTACTGTGGCGGCGGGGAAATAACTCCTGGTCCTTCACGAAAAATTATATCTTTCGATTTGGATCATCCACACCCCGAACACCCTCACGGAATTTTCGGATCGCTGAGCCCATCTCGCCGGCTATTCTGCCAATCCGGCCCACCCCAAAAAGAAGCACAACAATCACCAGAATAATGATCAGTTCAGTCGTCCCTAAAGTTGGCATGATTCACTCCTTAATAATAGGTTCCGCGCAGATTGAGACACTTTCCCTCATCCAGCTGCCCCGAGTCATTGGGGGATCATCTGCGTGCTGCCCCGAAAGGTTTTTCCTCCATAGAAGAATTCCACCCACAGGCGGACCGGCTGACCGGCCTCGAAGCTGCTGGTATCCACCCGGCACACCCCGGATCCATAAATTACCTGCACGCGGCAGTTTGGTACGCCGGGCACTTGTTCCGGATCAGGCCAGTACCCTTCCATATTCATCGCACCCAGACGGACGCCGTGCTTGATCAAACTCCCATGCAGGACAACCTGTTCTCCCCGCTCCGGCCGGGGATGATTCACCCAAACCTCAACCTGGAAGTCCTTACGATCAGATATTACGGTCCCGGAGGGATCAGGTCCTGGAGGCGAAGCAGGGAAGGCTGTTGTTCCCACCGGGCGGTTCGAACAAGATACTGCTCCCCAGACCAACATCAGCAGGACAACCAGCCTCCTCAATGAAATCTTTTCAGTTGTCAAAGATGCCTCAACTTTCCTGTCCTTAGCGCGGATCTGCTACCCTTCCTTCCCCATCCGCCTGCTGATAAAAATTCGATCATCTTCCCCGAGAGAGAATTCTCACGGCAGTACTCGACCTCATCCGAACGATGCCCCGATTCCGGAAGAATAAATTCTTCCGGAATCGGGGTAGATCATCATTCTTCAACGTATAACGTGGTCTTAAATTTATCCTCAGGGACAGACCCTTGCGGGTAAACTACAATGGCTCGCTCTTCCTGTTCCGGACACACACGCACACAGACACCACATCCGACGCAGTCCTCAGGAACCACCTCGGGGAAAACACCCCGGAAACCTTCTACCTCGACCTCCTGGAAACACTCATAGGGACAATTTTCCAAGCAGTCCATACAGCGCACACAGGTCTCAAAATTGACCTTGGCGATACCGATCACGGCCTGCCGTTTTTCTTCCAGGGTCAGGGGTAAAATTGCCTGACTGGGGCAAACCTGACCACAGCGGTTGCAGTCGTAATCGCAGTAACCACCCTGGAAAGGATCCATCATCGGCGTCCAGAGGGCATCCCATCCACCTTCCAGGGCAGCGGGCAGGAGCGCCGTCTCCGGACAGATTTCAATGCACTGCCCGCAGCGGATGCAGTTGGCCAGGAACTGATCATGCTGGGCACCAGGCGGTCGGAGAACTTCCTTCTTCGCTGCTTTCACACCGCCGACATCGGCAGCCAGCAACCCCACGGCGGCTGCGCTAAATCCCAGAGTAGCCAGTGCTTCTCGCCGGCCGGGGTCAAACTCGTAGTCCAGGGGCAGCGGCCACGGGGTACGTTCAAAAGTGATCGCCGCTTTAGGACAGGGAACCGCGCAATCCATACAGGTGATGCATTCAGCAGGATCACTGGTGTAGTCCTGGTCCGGGCTGATCGCCCCCATGGGGCAGATCTCAGCGCAGTCCCCACATTGGATGCAGCTCATCTGGCTGACCCTTCGCTTTACCCAGGAGAACTTAGAACCCAAACCAAGCAGGGCGCCCAAGGGGCACAGATAACGGCACCAGAAGCGCTTTTCCACCAGGTTGAGCCCCAGGACAAAAAGGAAAGGTATCGCCAGGGTCCACCACTGGAACCCAGGCATGACAAAAGCTTCCTTATCTTCCAAGCGAAAATACTCCAGGGCCGGTTTACCGATGGAAGTCAGACCGCGCACAAAGATGGTAATAGGTTCAAAATACATGAAAGCCAGAGAACCAAAGGCTGCCATCACCAAAACGCTGAAAAGCAGGATATATTTCCAATAACGCATTCCCTGCCATTTGATGCGCCTGCCCTTGAAGCCAAACAACTCCAAAACTGCTCCCAGGGGACACGCCCAGGCACACCATACTCGCCCGAAGACCAGCGTCGCCCCAACCGTGAGCAGCGCAGGCCAAAAATTTCCAATCAATTCACGTCCGCCGATCATGGACGTCAGGGCTTGAAGAGGATTCAGCCGG
Source organism: Anaerolineales bacterium (assembly GCA_034520505.1). Classification (GTDB taxonomy): domain Bacteria; phylum Chloroflexota; class Anaerolineae; order Anaerolineales; family UBA11858; genus B10-G9. The sequence continues at coordinate 788,492 of JAXHNK010000002.1, forward strand.
GAGAAAGGTTAACCGCGACCGGCTGCAGCTGGCTCCACAGCGTGCTGCCCATCAGCACCAAAAAGAGCAGCAGCGCGGCATACTGCACGACCTGACGGATGCGCTTCCAGCGGACAGCGTTCCGCTCATAGGGTCTCCCGATTACCGGGACCTCCAGATTCGTGATCGCACCGGTGGGACAGTAGGGAATGCACATCCCGCACTCGTCGCATATTTCGCTGGGCGAATCAAAAGCTGTTGTAATCCGGCGGTCTGTGCCCCGGCCTACAAGGCCAAGAATGCTGTGATCAGCGATTTCATCACAGGCCCGGACACACAGGCCGCACAGAATACAATCTTCGTCCTGTTTCTCAGCCGGGAAGTAAGGAGCATCCACACCCAGAGATCCAGCTAACCGCTGCAAAGGAACAACTTCCGGACACCGAGAGAGGATAAAATTCGCCATCACTTTCCGGGACTGGTTGACTTCCTCAGTCTCAGTTTGAATTTCCCAGCCGTCCTGAGCCTTGGTATTGCAGGAGGTGGTCACCCAGGTTTTTCCATTCTGGCTGATCTCCACCAGGCACAACCGGCAGGCGCCATAAGGGGTGAGATCCGGGTGATCACACAAAGTGGGTATGTAAATTTCAGCATCCCGGGCTGCCTCGAGGATGGTGGTTCCCTCAGGGGCTTCGAACTTTTTTCCATTAATTTTAAAATTCACCATAGCTTTCAACACTCCCTATTCCACAACAACTGCATCAAGATTGCAGACCTCATAACAGATGCCGCACTTGATGCAAGTCTCGGTATCGATCAAATGGGGTTCCCGTTTTTCCCCGGTGATTGAGTTCGTCGGGCAGGGTTCCACACACAGCGTGCAGCCGGTGCAGTTTTCAGGGTCAATGTAGTAGGTCACCAGCTCTTTACAGACCCCGGCCGGACAGCGCTGCTCCTGGATGTGTGCCTCATATTCATCCCGGAAATAACGGATGGTTGTCAGCACCGGGTTGGGAATGGTTTGACCCAGGCCGCACAGGGAGGCCTGCTTGACCGCCTGACCGAGTTCTTCCAGCAACTCAATATCACCCTCCTGACCAAAACCACGGGTGATGTAATCCAGAATCTCATACATCCTTTTGGACCCTTCCCGGCAGGAGGAACATTTACCGCAAGATTCAAACTTGCTGAATTCCAGGAAGTAGCGGGCGATATCCACCATGCAGGTCCGCTCATCCATCACGATTAATCCCCCGGAACCCATGATTGATCCTGCTTCCTGCAGGCTCTCATAATCCACCGGTAAATCCCACAACTCTTCAGGGATGCATCCGCCGGAAGGTCCCCCTGTTTGGACCGCTTTGAGTTTGTTTCCATTGGGCGATCCGCCCCCGATTTCCTCAATCAACGAACGCAAGGTGATACCCAGGGGCACTTCCACTAAACCGGTATTTTTGACCTTACCCACCAGCGAGAAGATCGAGGTCCCTTTGCTGGTTTCTGTACCCATCTCGGCATACCAGTCCGCTCCCCGCTTGATGATATAGGGCACCGAGGCCCAGGTTTTAACATTGTTGATATTGGTTGGCTTGCCCCACAACCCGCTCTCCGCCGGATAGGGCGGACGGGTGACCGGTTCCCCGATTTTTCCTTCGATGGAGGCAATCAAGGCCGTTTCCTCTCCGCACACGAAAGCCCCCGCCCCCAGCTGGAGATGGAGATCAAAATCGAAATCAGAGCCCAGGATACCTTCCCCCAACAGGCCGTATTCCCGGGCCGCCTCCACCGCGATGCTCAACCTTTCCACAGCCAGAGGATATTCGTGGCGCAGGTAAATGTATCCTTCTGATGCGCCAATAGCGAAGGCCCCGATCATGATCCCTTCCAGCACGCTGTGGGGATTCGCCTCGATGATGGATCGATCCTGAAAAGCTCCAGGATCGCCCTCATCCGCATTGCAGATTACATATTTCTCATTCCCGTCCGCCTGCCGGCACAGTTCCCATTTCACTCCGGTTGGAAAACCTGCCCCACCCCTGCCGCGCAGGCCGGAGTTTTTAACTTCAGCAATAATCTCATCCGGTGCCATTTCCTGGACAGCTTTGGTAAAAGCCTGATAACCACCGATGGCCAGATAATCTTCCATTGAAGTTGGATCGATCAATCCGCTGTCATGGAGCAGCACGCGCTTCTGCTTACGATAAAAAGGGATCTCATGTTCGTGAGTGATCCGTTTCCGGGTTGCTGCATCCCGGTAGAGCAGGTTTTTTGCCACCTCTCCCTTTACCAGGGTCTTTTTAACAATTTGAGCTGCATTCTTGGTTTGTACTTTAGTGTAGAAGATATTCTCCGGCAGAATAGAAACCAGCGGTCCCTGTTCACAGAAACCCCGGCAGCCGGTGATCTTGACTTCAACCGGCACATCTAGCCCTTCCGCCTTTACTGCCTCCTCCAGAGCTTCTTTGACATCCAGGGCTCCCGAGGCACAGCAGCCGGTTCCAGCACAAACGGTAATCTGCTCTTGCTCGGGATCACGACCCGCTAAGATTTCTTCCCGCAGCTTTTCTAGTTCCTCCACGTTGAGAATTTTGGTCTCACTCATGGACAGCCACCTCCTGGTCTCGATACTGATCAAGCACTTTTTCCACTTTACTGGCAACCATGTTTCCGTAGTACTTGCCGTCTACCGTCATCACTGGTGCCAGATTACAGCAGCCCAGACAGTTAACGCCTTCCAGGGTGAACTGCATGTCCTCGGTCGTATTCCCCGGCTCCACTTCCAGCGTGCGGGCTGCATGATCAATCAGGCGGCCTCCTCCCTGCACATGGCAGGCCGTGCCCAGACAGACAGTGGCGATATGCCTGCCGCGAGCTTCCAGGCTCAACGCTTTATAGAATTCCGCTACCTGATGGACCTGGATTGCGGGGACAGACATCCGTTCAACGACCCGGTTCAGGGCCTCTGGGGGCAGGTAATGGTATTTTTCCTGGATTCCCAACAAGGTGGGAATTAATGCCCTCTCGGTCAGACCGTGTTGATCGATAATTTCATCAACGGTGCTGAGTTCAACTTCCATCTAAAGCTCCTTTTTCATGCACAAGACAGTTTCACAATGCTAACCAATCACGATGAATGTGCAGCGCCCAGGGACAGGAGGCGATGCAGTTAGAACAATCATTGCCGTTTTCTTTCCAAAACAGATAACAGCGAGCCACGTCCACCGGCCAGCGCCGGATACCGGGCCGATTGGAGATTGAAGTCCGCTTGGTGGTTCTTTCTTCAAATCGGATCGCACCTACCGGGCAGGCAGCGGCACAGGCGTGGCAGTTTTCACAGAAATCCTGCAGTCCAAAATCTACCGGCCGGTCAGGTACCAGCGGCAGATCGGTAAAGACCTTGCAGATCCGCTGACGGGAGCCGTATTCTGGACTCAAAAGCAGACCGTTCCTCCCCAGTTCTCCCAAACCAGCATCGATTGCCAGAGGAATGCTCTGAGCCGTGTCATTCCCACAGGGAATGGCCCGGTAACCCAGAGAGCGAATGTATTTGGCCAGCGAGGCAGACAGCTCCGCCATCCGGGAATAAGCCAGGGCCGTAGCAGCACTGGCCCGCTTGCCGGGCGAGGTATTGATTTCGTCCCAGCTCATTTCAATCCCCATCACCACCGCATAGGCGTGATCGATCTGATTTTCCCCTGATTCCCCGGTGGCAAGCTCATAATAAGGCGAATAAATCCAATTCTGATCCACCCGGGTTATCCCCACAATGTTGGCTCCATAAAACCGGGCAGCTTCTTTGACCTGCTCGGTCATTCGGGCGGAATTCGGAACGGGGTATTCCACGTCGCTGACAGGGTCATCCCAGCTGTAAAGTCCATCCGCTCCGTGCACATGCCCAAAATAGCCGTAATAGTTGGGATGCAGTGAACCGGCAGCTGCATCCACATAAATAGAACCAGCCACCAGGGCATTCCCCTCCAGGTCCTCCCGATCCGGCTGAGGAGCTTTGGCAGTGTATTCGGCCACCTGGGCTTGATAGGCTTTATCCCATGATGTCCGCGAAAACACCGTATTCCGTTCTGGAAAGGGTCCGATTTCATCCGTCAGAAATCGGGCATAGGTCGGTTCCTCGACCTGTTCTGTGTAGGGCAGTCGCCAGGCGTGCTCTGCAGCTGCATGTTTCCGCAGATCTTCCAGGGTCCTGAAACGCGCTCCACAACAAGCACAGTACCAGCTTGCCCGCTTGGGGATCGGGGTTTTGGTCGGTTCAGTTTCTGCCTGCTGGGTGAGCCTCGCAGCTGCTGCCTCTTTCGCCTGGTCCGGAGTGACGGTAATATAATCAAAATCCCCGCCTTCATACTCACCTCTCCAAACCTGCACCTCGGTCTGCTGCTGACCGGGGGAGCGGCAGGAGCTCAACCCTCCTCCTACTCCGAGGGCAAACCCCAACACAGCCGCTTTCCTTAAAAATTCCCGGCGGCTGATCCGCCCTTCACGCAGTTTCCGGGACAAATCCCGGAATTGACGTTGAGAGTCTGTATCCATCATAGAATTACTCCTGAGGATATTCTTTGGCCAGGTAATCAATCAGATCAGTCCGCTGCTGGTCAGAGAGCTCGGCGCCCAGCATGATCATCCGGTCTACCGTCATCTCCCAACCTTCTAAATCATCCCGATAATTGGTCACCCGGCTGAGATCGTGGCAGGTTCCGCATTTATTGTTCATGACCGATTTTCCCGGGTGGGCGGTAGGAACAGGCGTCTCCGTGGGCGCTTCAGCTGCCCCCCCACAACCGGTGAGGATGATCGAAATGATCAGCAGGAATACAATCCATATCAGTTTATCTTTCATACTTTCCTCCTCGTCTCATCAGACGGACAACCTAAATGTGGTTGGGACTTAGTTTCCTAAACGGACCTGATCATGAAGCACAGCTGCCAGGAGCAGCAGCAGGGCTCCAGCCACCATTAGATAGGTGCCCAGACCCAGCCGGGTCCAGACATTGATGTTCGCAAAACCATCGTAGGTTGCGATACCTTCACCCTGGAGCGGAATTTCAAAGCGGGCAGCCACGCCCGACAGACGGGCTAATAACCTCCAGGTTCCGAGGATAATCACTGTGCCCGAGAACCCCAGCAAGATCCGGGATATCCTTCCGGACAGGAAAACAGCGGCGGCGCTGAGTGTGATGCAAACCCCGAACACCCCGGTTAAAATTTCCATTTGCGGGCTGCGCCGGTAGCCGATGAATTCACTTCCGGGTCCGTCGATCAGGTAAGGGGATACCCGGGTAATCGGCGAGCCCTCCAGTTGAAACATCCACCAGGGCTGCGTCATAGCGTAGGACATCAATAACACTGCCACAAAAGCTAAAACATTAATCCCTAACTTGATCTTTTTCATGCTTTAATTTGATCCATAATTATGTTATCCAATCGCCCGGGTAAATAATCGGACCAGCCACGGTCTCCGGGCCAGAGCTGGAAGCAGGCGTTCTCCCCAATCGTAGCGGGTTGCTCTGGAAAGCAGGCGCCGGGCCAGGCTGAACTTGGCCACCCGTCCCCCCTCGGGGGTAATGTGCCAGTAGCGGGGTGCAGCCACCGGCTCCCAGCGTCCGGTAACCAGCTTGATGACCTCCATGGCAGTCAGGGAACCGGCGATCCAAACCGGCGTGCAAAGCTGAGCGTGGGGTTTGTCACCCTCACACCAGGCCTGAAACCAGTCCTCCCGCCACGCCCCCGCCGTCTGGTAATAGAGTAAGATCCGCCGGTTATTCGGATCTTCCATAAACCGGGCCAGGGTCTCATAATCTGCGCGGAAGGGCATCACCAGGCATTCCGAGGCGTAAGGACCGCCGGGTAAAAAAGTGCTCACCCGGCACAGAGCACCCACCGGGTAGGATAAAACCGCCGGCTTGCCTCGGTCGATGGTCCGGTCCAGCATATGGATACTCAGGGGCCATTCATCGGCCACAGGAAGGATCACGTCACCCTGGTCAATGGCCTGATCGATCTCTTCCGGCCTCAGTGCTCGCTCATGAACCTCTGCCTGTATCGCCGGATTGATCTCCCGCATGGCCCGGTAAATGACCGCAGCTTTATTCTCACCCAGCGTATGGTCGAAACACTCGATCTGCCGGTTCATGTTGGAAAGCTGGTAGGTATCGTGCTCGTAAAGCACGTATTTTTCCAGGCCGCTCCTGGCCAGCGCCAGGGCAATCACCCCCCCGATCCCGCCGCAGCCAACAATCACCACCCGGGCATTTTTAATCCGTTCCTGCTCTTCAGGGGTGAATATTCCGTAATTTCTCTCAAAGAACTTCCCGTACACTAAGAATAATTCCTTTTTACCACTATTGGGTCCTGACAACTACTAAAAAAAATCTTTCCAAACACTTTCCAGACACCGGCTCGATCATCAGCTGACTTACAAACGGATCGCTTCCACTCCAGAGGTCGGCTCCTCCCTGAGTAGATCAGAGGCCCCAACTGAAACTTAGAAAAGTCTAGTTGGGGCCTTGATTAGTTACTCACAGACCCTCAAAAGGGGCTAGAGATGTTCCTTCGCATAATCCTCCGCGATATCATCAATGCCCAGTTTCTTGAGGGTTTCCAAGGTCGGGATCCCCTTATCCTCCGTCCATCCCCGGGCTACCCAGTAAGCAGGCAGGTTTTCGTTGAAGAGCTTGGAGGAATCCCCTTCATAAGCCACCGCTCCTTTATGAGGGCCAGTGGGCAGGGGGTCGTCAAACCACCGCGGGGGAACCTGCATGTCGTACTCTTTTTTCGGGTCGGTCAACTGCTGGGTGTGGATGTCAAACAGCCGGGATAAGGCATACTCTCGGGCGCCGACTTCATTGAGATCTTCCTCAGTGTAGTCGTCCCATCCCGTCGCGGCTTTGAGGATATCCAAGGTAAAGCCGCCCCAGTTTCCGCTGGCAAATGAACAAATTGACAGCGAGTTGGTAGCAGACGACCCGTTCTGTCCTGCAACGGCTGCGGGGAAATCTTCCTGCTTGAAGCCAGATCCGCCGCCGCCGGTATGCGCGCAGGAGCGGTTCACCGTGACGTATTCCAGGGCGTTCTTGTCCGCCGGACTGCGCACATCGTGCGCCGGCTGCCCGTAGCGGTGCGCGGTCATGGCATAATCCATGATCTCCGGTTTCCCTTTCAGGTCTGCGAAGTATTTCGCGGTTTCATAGGTGCCCTGAGCGAGTTTATCGCCCACGCCTTCCCGTTCGGTGATTTTCTTCAACAGTTCATCCACCGCATGGACATCCCCCCAAACCAGATCAATTCCATCCAGGTCATCGGCAGAGATCAGCCCGCGCTGGTTAAGCTCCATCAGCAGGGCCAGGTTGGCGCCGCCTTCGATGAAATCCAGCCCGTAGTTGTCGTGCAAGAAGGTGGTGAACTGAAGCTTGGCGAGGTGTTCAGCCTGGTCATTATGATCACCTGTGAAAGGATCACTCGGTGTGGTCCCTTTCATTTCCATGTAGCCCAGATTGCCCCCTACCATCCCCATCGCTTCCCAGTCCGGCATATCGGACAGGACGCCGTCCATCAAGGGATCTTCACTGGTGGTCTCCACAGGATACATGCAGTGCAAGGAGCAGCCTGCGCAGGCTGACTTGCGCACAAAACTGGTGGTATCCATGAAAGGACCGGTGATGGCCTTCACGTTGGGATCTGCCCAAGCACACCACTGCCAGTTGCGGATGGGAAAGGCATCTTCCACATACGCGGAGCGGGCGCCAATTCCGGCTGTCCCGTAAGAGCGCCAGAAGTAGTTCGTGGCCTGGGAGGCCTGGACGTTCTTGATCAGGTTCATGTACTTTTTCTTGTCAGCCAATTTGTGACCTTTGGTGCCGCGGATCACGATCCCTTTCAGGTTCTTGGATCCCATCACGGCTCCACCGCCCCAGCGTCCGTGGGCGCGGGCGCCTTCGGTCATCACAGCAGAGTACCAGACCTGGTTCTCGCCGCCGGGCCCAATCAGCCAGACATGGGCCAACCGCTTCTCGCCAAATCCCTTTCGCTTGGGAGGCCGAAGCTCTGCCCATTCCGGGGTCAGGTCCGCATCACGGATCATGGCATCTCGACTTTCAAGATCGGCCAGAACCGCTTTCTTCATTTTCATTTCCGCTTCTTCAACTTCCATCCCCCACAGATCAGAGGCATCGCGGATTTCGATGTTGTCATCAATTACAGCCAGATAGACGGGTTTATCCGCCTTGCCGGTCACCTGAATTCCATCCCAGCCGGCCATCTTGAGTTCTGCCCCTGCGTGTCCACCACAGGTGGAAGCGCAGAAGAAGTTGTACGGGCTTTTGGTCACGACCACGGAGCGCGGATTAGCTCCTGCGCCGGTGACAGGTCCAATCAACACCTGGAACAGGTTTTCCGGCCCCAGAGGATCAATCGACGGATCAAGGATACCTTCTTTGACAAGGAAATACGCGCCTAAAGAAGATCCACCAAGATACTTACGATAGATCTCCTCCTCCGGCTCAATGACGGATACGGTCCTGCTTGTCAGGTCGACTCGAGCAATTTTTCCAGTCATTCCATATAAGTCGGCCATTATAACTCCCTCCTCGTGTTGTACATCTTACGGTAAAGCAGTTCAGCGTATGCCGTTGGCTGATGAGCAAAATAACGCCCATTTCGGCTGGCAGGCACCCACTGCAGGGCTTGCGGTTCAGGGCAGACCTTCACACATTCCGGGTCACCGCCGCAGCGGCTGCAAGACTGGGCTTTCTTGTCAATCGGATCAAAGGAAATCCCGGAACCAAATTGATCCTCACAGATTTCCGCACAGCGCCAGCATTTGTCAGCCCCCAGACATTTGTCGCGGTCAATCCATTTGTACCCCATCCCATAGTACCCTTCGACGCCTTCGCCTTCGGCGATAGTATTAATCGCATCCTCCGGACACACGGCTTCACAGGGGAACTTGGTAGACCCTTCTGCCCATTCTTCCAGCTGGCAGTAGGTACATGTGTTCACCACATCGACATGCTGGAAACGCATCGGACGGATCCTGGCAAATTCCAGGTTCACCGTATCGCTCGTTTCCTCAGGGTACAGGAAATCGGCATATTTTTCTGCGCAGGCTGTAGCGCACTGCATACAACCGGTGCACTGATACGGGTCGAAGACCAGGGTATAGCCTGCCTTATAAGGGGATTCCTCCCCGGCAGCAGCCTCTTCTTCAGCGGAAGGGACTTCAGCTTCTTCTGGTGTGGGCGCTGGCTTCCCCAATACTTCGCGGCCGATCACCCCACCTACAACCAGTCCGCTAAGCCCTGCACCACCACCAATCAGGAAATCTCTTCGACTGACACTCGCACCATCTTTTTTCTTTGGCTCTTCCGGTGGTTCTTTCTTCATATCTCTTCTTTCAACTTCTGCCATTTTCGACTCCTTCTGTTGCCTTAATGGACACTTTTCCCCAAGTCGGTTTCCCTCTCTTCTTTATTTCCAATCCGCCTCCTTTTTGCCTTCAACGAGCGTTCTAATTACGCTTTGGCTTCCTAGAGCTCTCTGCACTCCCCCTGAATTAACATCAATCTCCATCAGTCTGCCCCTAGAAAAAAGACTGATGATTTACCCTAAATATACCCCTCTTCTCCAGAGCCCGACATACTCCAGTGAGCGATTTTAAATAGTAAAACGGGCTATCTCCCTATAGCCCGTTCGGGTGCATCTATCACCTAAATATCGCCCACATGGGCTATATTTAGTGATTTTTAGGGTCCTTCGTCCACCAGACCCTCCCGCACAGCGTATACTGCGGCTTGAATGCGGTTCTGGAGGTGCAATTTTTCCAAAATATTGCGCAGATGGATCTTGATGGTGTTCACTGAAAGGTGAAGTTCGGCCCCGATCTCCTTGTTTGTCATCCCCTCTACAACCAGTTCCAACACTTCGGTTTCCCGCTCGGTCAGCTCTTCAATGAGCGTCGAATCTTTATTTTCTGGTGACCCCGGTTGGCTGAACTCATTGAGAATTTTAGCGGCAATCGGTCCAGAAAGGGGAGCTTCATCCCGGGAGACCCGCTCCAACATGTCAGAAAGTTTAGCCGGTTCCAAGTTTTTCAAAAGGTATCCCTGGGCGCCGGATTTAATAGCTTCGAACAAATTCTGATCGTCATCGGCTACCGTGAGAATGACAATCTTGACATGAGGCATCTCCCGCTTGATTTGCCGGGTCGCTTCCAGCCCGTTGCATTTCGGCATGTTGATGTCCATGAAGATGACATCCGGCAGCAGATCCCGGGCGACCTGGATGGCCTCCAGACCGTTCTCAGCTTCCCCCACTACCGTGATATCTTCCCTGTTCGCTAATTGTTCAGCGACACCTTTCCGAAATAGGGCGTGATCATCCACCAGAAGAACCCTGATCATGATCTTCCCTCCCCCGGAAGTTCAGCCAGGGGACAGTACACTTCCACCCGTGTCCCTTTGCCCACCCGGGAATCTATAGCTAACCTGCCGCCAATGCTCTCTGCTCTTTCCCGCATGATCTGCAGCCCGTAGCTGTCCCGGTTTTTTCCCTCCATACTTTCCAGGGGAAATCCCCTCCCATCATCTTCGATCTCCACCAGCATCTGATCTTCAACCCGGGAACAAATCAACAATACTTTTCTGGCCTGCGCATGCTTGCGGACATTGGAGAGCGCTTCCTGAATAATCCGGAGCAGCTGACAAGATACCTGCTCGGGAATATCCAGACAACATTCATTCTCGATCACCAGATCCACATGGAGCCCATAATGGGTGCGGTATTTGGCAAGGTATTCCTGCAGTGTCGCAAAAAATCCCTGCTGGGAGCGAAAATCCGCTCTGAGGTTAAAAATACTTTCCCGGACATCCGTATACAGCAAATCACTGACTTTTTTCAACTGCTGGAGGCTTTCCCGCGCCTTTTCAACCTCCCCTGCGGTTAACAAATCCTCCGTCATACAGGTCTTGACTTTGAGATAGCCCAGTGTTTGAGAAAGATTATCATGTAGTTCACGGGCCAGGCGATCGCGCTCCTCCAGGACAGCCAGGTGATGAAGCTGGTGGTAAAGCTGGGCATTCTCGATCGAGAGCACGACCTGGTGAGTGAGCCTTTCCATCATCTGGATATCCTGCCGGGCGAAACTACGGGGTGAGCGGTACATGAGAACAGCCAGTCCCAGGAATGATCCCGCCCGGATCAACGGCACGGCCAGCAGGGATTGCACACCTTCACGCTGGGTAAATTTGTCTTCGTATAGGGGAGAATGTTCTCGCTCATGGGTATGAATCTGTATCGATTGACCCGCCAGGAGTTCCTTCCAGGGAAATTGGTCTGGAGAAACTTCAGAAAAACCGGGTAGGCAGGATGTCCGCCTGCCCAAAATGGGTTCCATGACTAAGGTGGATTTATCCCCCTCTACCAGAGCAACAGCACTGATGTCGGCCTCCATCAAATGGCGGATCGAGTCAGCCACAGTTTCCAGCACATTGGCCAAGGAAAGAGAAGAGGAGATTTTCATCCCCAGTTGATAAAGGGATTTGGCTCTCCTTTCATTTTGTTTCGCTTCATCCAGGAGCGCGGCATTTTCAAGCCCGATGCCGATCACGCGGCCGACTACCTTCAAAAACTCCACTTCCCTGGGATCCAGGATCTGCCCCGCGGGCGTGACCAATCCCAACACCCCGCTGACCCCTCCCCGGGACATCAGGGGAAATTTCACATAAGATCGATAAGCGAGCGGGTTCCAGACCCCGGCAAACCGCTGATCAGCAGACATATCCTTAACGAAAAAAACATCACCCGAAGCAATGACCTGCTGGGTGATGTCCTGTCCGGCTAATCTTCGGCTTTCGATTTCTCGCTTCTGGTCTGGGTCAATCCCCCGGGAAGCACGCAGCTCATACCGACCCGACAACGGTTCCTGCAAATAGATCATCACCGAATCCATGCCAAGCAGCTCAGCGAATGTTCGGAGCGCCAGGTCAAGGATTTCCTCCAGCTCAAGCAGCTGAGTGACCGCCAGTCCGACCTCACTCAACAAGGTCAGCTCACTTTCACTCAACTTCATCTCTCTGAGGTGGACCCGATTTAGCTCTGCAATTGAACAGATATGCTTGTCATCAACCATTAAGAGCTCCTGGTTCTAACACTAAAAAAGAAACTCGGCTTCTTCGCTATTCTGCTCCTTTTTCCACCCACGGCAGGAAGGCCTTGGGTTTTGAGGCGGGGACATGGTTAAGGAAAGAAGTGATCAGATCAGCACAAACCGGGTGATCATATTGTTCGATCTCTCCCGCATCAGCAAGTTGGGTAAACCCCGGATCTATCGGCAGGCTGCCGATCAAGGGTGAACCGGCTGTCTCAACAATTTCTTGGGTATGGCTTGGCCCAAAAATCTCGTACCGCGTTCCCGTATCGGGAGCGATAAAATAACTCATGTTTTCGACAATCCCCAGAATCGGTGTGTTAAGCTCCTGAGACATATGAACTGTCTTTCGGACCACCATCGAAGACAAACTTTGCGGCGTGGTCACCATCACCACACCATCCAGCGGCATGGCCTGCATCACGGTCAAGGTGGCATCAGAAGTCCCTGGAGGGAGATCCAGCAATAGGTAATCCAGTTTTCCCCAAGCCACATCGGTCCAAAACTGCTTGATAGTGTTGCCCACAATCGGCCCTTTCCAGATGATGGCCATGTCCTCTTCGCGCAGCATCAGATTTGTAGAGATCACCTTAATCCCGGTTTTGGTTTCGATAGGCACAATCCCCATCGGGGTCCCGCTGACAGGGCCGGTGATCCCAAATAATTTAGGGATGCTCGGACCGGTCACATCTGCATCCAGCACACCGACCCGCAGACCCTGCCTCTGCAGTAAGGTGGCCAGCAGCGCGGTCACAGAGGACTTTCCCACACCACCTTTTCCACTCATAATGGCGACCATCTTACCCACCCGATTCATCTGCATGGTGGGGGCAAGATTTTCCATGAGGTTCCGGCGCTCGTCCGGGTTCATCACATCCAGTTTCACCTGAGCGGTTTCTATCCCCTGGACAGCTTCAGCAGCTGCCTTGGTCTCTTCCTGCAGCCTGGACTTGAGAGGGCAGTCCTCCGTAGTCAGCGCCAGGGTGATTTCAGCCTTATTTCCTTCGATTCGGATCTCACGCACTATCCCCGCTTCCACAATATTTTTACCCAGCTCTGGGTCCATCACTTTAGCGAGCATCTTTCGAACCTGAACTTCCGAGGGCATAACTTCTATTCTCCTCTAATCCCTTCTAACCAAGCCAAGGCTAACAGTTGGTCTTCCCGCCTGCAGCACTTCAAAAAAAGAAGGCGGGCCTACGAACCCCACCTTGTTTGGATGATATATTTAATTAAGCTGACATTTTCGGTAGATTAATTATAAATTAAGATTACTTTAAAAGGATTGTTACATTCGTCACATAATCTCTCGATAAGTGGCACCGATCTTAACAATTCCAGGAATTAGTTCAACTGCCGAGGTTCCTTTTAGTTGATTAACCCCTTTCACCCATCAGTTACCTTCCTTCCTGACCTGACCCCTAGGCGATCTCCACTCCAGGAAAAATTTCGAGTCAGGGAGACCGCGCACATCGGAAACCACACATAAAACGAGTATAAAGGGGACCATAACCTCCGGTGCGGTAAATCCGCAAAAAGCCCACAGTTTGAGGAGAATCATCATATCCCTCTGCGGGATAATCATCACAAACCCACTCCCAGACCCCTTCCGTCATGTGATACAAGCCAAATTCATTCGGAGGTAATTGATCGACCGGCATGGTGTCCAGTTCAAGGGCTGACCGGGGGTCCCCCTCAACCCCCATCCGTGATCCAGACTGGCAAACAGGGCTGGGATCCCCCCAATAGTAAGTCACTGCCTTAAGTTTCTCCCCGGCAGCTTTTTCCCATTCCGCTCTCGTGGGCAGCCGCGCTCCCCGCCAGCTGCAGTAATCATCTGCCCTCGCCCGGGTCACAAAGACAACTGGATGGTCTTGATAGGCAGGATCTCGATAATGCCGGGTGTTCACCGGCTCCCGGCAAGCTCCTGCTTCCACACATCTGGCATATCTTGAATTGCTCACCAGAAACACATCCAGGTAAAAATCATCTACAGTGACCGTCCGGGACGATTTTTGATTCTTGATTTCATCCCAGACCGTCATCTCAAATTCCCCCGCCGGGATCAGGGCCATGGCTTCAGTGGGATCGTCTGAAACCTTACCCCGCGGCGAGAGGCAGGAAGCAGACCAAAGCGTCACCCAAACAACAATCACTAAAGAGAACCCACCAAAATTTCGCATGGAATGTTTACTCAGTTGGAGGAGGAAGGATAAAACCTTCTTGTTTCATCATTTCGGTCAAATCCCGGGAGCGTTTGATGACCTCTTTGGCATGGGAATAGAGTTCGTCGTAGGACTTCTCCAGTCCAGCCACACCCTGCTCTTGAGCCATCATCCCCACTGCAGCCGCTTCTCGGGGAAACACTTCCCAATCATCCATAGTGGGCAGCAGATGCTCCTCATCCAGACGGTCACCGATTTGCTCCGCCAGGGCTTCCGCAGCAGCAAAACACATTTCATCCGTGATTGTAGATGCCCGCACATCCAGCGTGCCCCGGAAGATACCCGGGAAACCGAGGGAATTATTGATCTGATTGGGGAAATCCGAACGGCCGGTAGACACAATCCGGGCGCCAGCATCTTTAGCCACCCAGGGCCAGATCTCCGGGATCGGATTGGCACAGGAAAAGACGATGGCATCTGCATTCATCGTTTCCACCCAATCCCCCTTGATGACTCCAGGCCCAGGCGTGGACAGGGCAATCACCACGTCTACGCCCCGCATGGCTTCCGGGATCTCACCCTGTCGGCCCTGCTCATTGGTGATCTGGCACAGCTTCCACTTGGCGCAGTAAACATCTTGCTCGGCTTCTAAATCCTCCCGGTGAACCCCCAGGATCCCCTGGCTGTCCACCATGTAACACTTACCGGGGTCAACGCCCCAGCTGAAAATCAACCGGGAAATAGCCACATTAGAGGCACCGGTGCCGATAAAGGCGATCTCGATCTCTTTTTTATCCTTTCCGACCACTTTGAGAGCGTTCATCAATCCGGCCAGGGTCACTGTCGCCGTCCCCTGCTGGTCATCGTGCCAGACCGGAATCTCCGCCTTTTCCCGGAGCTCATCCAGGATGGAAAAACATTTAGGCTGGGCGATATCCTCCAGGTTGATCCCCCCGAAGGATGACTGGATCAACAAAACCGTTTCGATAAACTTTTTGGGGTCCTTGGTGTCCAGCATAATGGGAACTGCGTCCACCCCTCCCAGATACTTGAACAGCAGCGCTTTCCCCTCCATCACCGGCAGGCCGGCCTTCGGTCCAATATCTCCCAGGCCGAGCACCCGGGTACCGTCGCTGACCACGGCAATAGTGTTTCCTTTGCTCGTGTGCTGATAGATCTTTTCTGGATTTTCGTGGATATCCCGACAGGGAGCGGCTACCCCGGGGGTATACCAGATAGCAAAGTCATCAATTCCCCGCACGGTGCATTTCAGCGTTGTTTCCATCTTCCCTTGATAAAAGGGGTGCAGTCTAAGGGCATCCTCCGCGGGCTGTTCCGCTTTTTTGAGTAATTCCTGGACTTTTTTTTCCTGGTCTTCCATAGCGCCTGCCTTTCTCCAAGGAGAGTTTACCTGAGGGTTAAACCAGCATCATTGGAACTATAGGTTAAGTATAAAAAACTCCCGGGGAAATAGTCCCTCTCTTAAATCCTTCTTTTTTGTGATTTCTTGCACATATTTTCCCTTCCGGGCGTTCTTTAAACCAAAAAACCGGCTGCGAAAACGTTTTCGCAGCCGGCCTTCTATTATCCGGAAAGTTTATTTTTCCAGGAAAGAATCAGCGTAAATTACTTTGTTGAGCAGAACCTGCACCGTTTTCCACACCGCCACCTGCTGGGGATCATCCATGTCTACATCTTCTTTCGTCAGCTCTTCCATGGCTTCTACTTTATCGTACAGGGTGATGTACAATCTGCCCAACGCTGTGCTCTCATCGCGCTCTTCCACAATCCGGATGGCTTCTTTCAGCTCCTCATCCAGGGGATCCGCGATCATCATTTTCAGTCCCGCGCCCATCAGCATCACACCGTAAACCCGATTTAGCAGGGGACGAATCTCATGCGGAACCGAGTTAGATACGTTGGACAAGCCTACGGATATAGCGGGTGGGGGATCTCCCGCATACTGCAGCATCCGCACTGTCTCTATACATTCCGGACAATATTCCTGACAGCCGGATACTGTCAGAACCAGGGGATCGATGATCAGATCCGTGATCGGCAAACCAACTTCCAGGGCTCGAGGGATCAAATATTCTAAGGCCAGGTTGACCCGTTCATCAGCCCCCACAGGAATACCACTTTTTGCCATTGTCAGGGCGATCAACCGGGCATCATATTCCACCGCCACGAGGGGAACCTGTTCCAGCCGTTCTTCCTCCGCTGAGGTGGAGTTAATGATGGGTTGTGCTTTTGTCACCACCTTTAAACCGGCTTCAATACCCTCCAGGTTTGTGCTGTCAAAACACAGAGGAACATCAACCACTTCTTCCACAACTTTGGTAATCCAGGGGAACACTTCTTCCCAGTCTTTTTTCTGTCGGCCGAGGTTGAGATCAATGGCCTGAGCGCCGGCTTCAACCTGTTCGACAGCTAACTTTTGGAAAAATTTGGCATCTCTTTCTTTCAGGGCTTCTTTCACCTTGGGTGAAATGATGTGAATATTCTCTCCAATGATATACATTCTCCAATCTCCTTTCAATCTAATGACAATCAGGGAATCTGGATTTCCCGGTTGATTTATCCCTGTAAATTTTCCTGCACACTGGGAAAAAGCGACATATCGGTATGGGGCAAGAACATCGCGGAGGTAAAAGCATCATAGAATCGGTTGTCTGCCGACAGCTCCACATAGGTCATCCGATTGGCGATATCAGCTACCCTCGCCCGGGCGTGACGGTCAAGCAAAGCCTGGTAAGCACCTTTGATGGAAGTGTTGCCCAGGAACTTAAATTTATCCCAATCCATGTCCGGCAGCAGCCCGATCTGGATGGCTTTCTCCACGTTGATATATTTTCCAAAAGCACCTCCAATCAGAACTTGCTCCACCATTTCCAGGGGCACACCCACGCTATCAGCCAGCACAGTAAATCCGGCGAAGATCGCTGCTTTTGTCCGGATCAAGTTATCGATATCCACATCGGTGATGACGATATCTTCCCCGCGTTCGGCCTCCTGCGCCCAGGCAACCACGTACTCACCTCCGTGGCTTCCTTTGCGGGTGCGTTCGGTATCCAGGGTGATGTCAATGCCTCCACTTTTATTGATCACACCGGTCATGAACATTTCAGCCAAGAGGGAAATCAGAGCACTGCCGCATAAACCACGGGGTTTTTTATTTCCAATTACATTCCAGGTTGGTTCATAATCTTCGCTGTTAATCCAGACATCATCAATGGCCCCAGTTGTTGCCCGCATCCCATGGATCACACCGGATCCTTCAAAAGCGGGACCGGCCGAACAAGCACAGGTTACCAGCCATTCTTTGGACCCCAGCACAGTTTCTCCGTTGGTCCCCACATCCAGAAAGAGGGTTACCTGGTCAGCGTCATCCAATCCAGAGGACAGCACGCCCGCCGAGATATCCGCGCCCACATAGCTGGCAACACCCGGCAGAGCATCAATCAGCGCGGCTGGATGAATTCCCAAACCTAACTCCCGGGCCGGGAACAGAGGAAGATGATTGATCACGGTGACGAACGGGGAAAGACGAATGCTGGAAGCCGGGATATCCAAAAGCAAATGCATCATGGTGCTGTTGCCAGCGATAGTCATCTTATAGATAGATCCCTTGTCAATTCCGGCGTCCTGACAAATTCGATCGAGCAGCTCCTCGATGGTTTCGAGCACCAGGGACTGTAATTTTTTATCCCCGTCCTCCTTGCTGGCGAAGATTATCCGGGAAATAATATCGTCTCCCCGGGAAATCTGACCGTTGTATTCCGCAGCGGTCGCCCGTACTTCCCCAGTTAATAAATTTACCAGCCAGGTGGACACCGTGGTCGTGCCGATATCTACCGCCACCCCCCACAACGGATGATCCCGTTCAACCAGGCCGGGAAAGAGGTCAATCAGCTCCACCCGGCTCTCTGAGGCACTCCAATCATTGGAGTGCAAAATCGCCGTAACTTTCCAATCTTCTGCCCGCAGTGCCGGGCCTATTTTCCGAATCACAGCCAGATCAGCATGCAGGCTCCCAAAATCAACTTCCTGACGCAGGCCCACTTCCAGGCGGCTCCAATCATCCGTCTGGTCTTCCATGGAGGGTGGAACCAGGGTTATGGACACCCGCCGGAGGGTTTGGGCTTCCGCTGGATCATAACCTGCAGGCACCGTGATATCTGCTACCTGGCGGTCGGTGGTTAAATGCCGTTTGACCTGCTCCTGGGGAGGAACGCGGACCACACAATCGCTCTCAACCACTGTCTGACAGGCCAGGGCATATCCCTGGGCGATATCATTCGCAGAAAGCCTCAACGTGCTCCGGCGGCGGACTTTTCCTTCCTCCACGATGACCGCACACCTTCCACAGCGCCCCTGTCCCCCGCAGGGTTGGGCAATTTCAATTCCCGCTTTTCCGGCGGCATCGGTGAGGATAGTTCCTTGAGAAACCTGAACCGGCTGATCAGCCTGATCAAATTTTACAGAATATTCAGTCATGTTTTGTCTAACCAGTAAGTTGAATGTGAATGGTCGGGTGTAAACTTCTAACCCGACCATTCAAGTTTAGAGAACCTGCTTCATATAATTTGACAGGTCCACCGCTTCTCGCGGGCCCACCTTGACTGACCAATCGGGAAGTTCTTCCTCCAGCTCTCCGGACAGCACAGACACATGCCCGGGCAGGACAATGCGCATTTCCCCTTCCAATTTGGAAGCTGCCTTGAACTCCTTGACATCCTTGGCAATTGAAACGGCATCAAATTTACCCGCCGCCCAGGCTGTAAGCACACTCATGCCTTCAGCGTCTGAAACCAACAGCCAGGCAGGGGTGCCCGAAGATTCGATCTCGTTGGCCACGCTGAAATACGTGATGCTGAAATTGGTGGTAACCAAAACGGGATCCGATGGTGAAGGATCGTTGATCTCATAAATCCCGGGAGTGACCTGAATGGGCTCCTGGGGATCCGTATAGATATTTTCCCTGAGCACAAGCAAAGCATACGCTGCAGCCGGGTCAAAATGATCCAAAACGATAAAACCGGCATACTTGCCGATGGCTTGAGCTGCCAGGTTAATTTCCCGGACCGGGTCATGAACATCACCCGGGATGTTTAATATCGGATACCCCAACGGGCGGAAGTTTTTCTTCAATGCCATCCTGCGGGAAGTGGTATTCGCGGTTAGCGTTCCCGCCATCGTCCGCTGGGAAGGAGCAAGCACAATATCTTCAACCCCTTGATCCTGGACCTTTTTGACCAGCTGAACAGCCTGATCGATATCATCTGCCCGAACAGCTAACAGGGCGCCGTGTTCCTTGGCAAGCGCTGCCATCTCCTGATAATTCTCCAGGGTTGCCTGTCCAATCAGGGGGGTTTCATCCTCCTTAAGTTCTGCCAGTCCCGCTGGCAGTGATTCCGGATCACCCAACAAGATGATGGGTAAAGTCGTGACCTTCCGGACAGCGGCGACAGCCGCCCCCATGTCACCCCCCTCAGACTGAACAGCGATTCCTCCCATGCTCATTTCAATCCCGACATAATCCACGTGGTACTCACCAACCGCTTTTGCCAGCTTCTCGATAGCTGCCACATCCTGGTTGTCCCGCACCCGGACGAAAAGTCCGGGAGCACTGTAGAACCTCTTGTTGTGCCGGAAGAGGACCACTTCATTTCCCGCTTCCACCTCGCGTCCATTGGAGGAAATCTTCATGGGCCGGACCGGCGGAGCCGAAGCTTCAGCCAGCTTCAGCTCTGCCTCTTCACTGACATGAGGACACTTAGCCAGCTCCACTTGTTTGGCGGCTAATTTCATAGCGAAAGCCAAACAGGTTGGAAAACCGCAGTCCTTGCAGTTGGTCTGGGGAAGCAATTTGTAAATTTCAATTCCTGATAGAGCCATGTTCTTTCTCCGTGTATTCTAGCCTCTAGGCCTGCATCAAATCCTGGATAGCAGTGAAGGTCCGCTTGACGCTCTCTGGATGCCGTAAAACCACGATGTTCGCTCCGGACTCAATGAGCATCACCGAGGTGAGTGTTTCCCAGTTAATTGCCCTGGTCTTCCAGTCTCCCCAGGCTTCGGGGACATCTTCTCCCACCTGAGATTCTTTGGCTTTCCAGCATTCCTCACCGGGGGTAACCAGCATGGGCAGCTGGGTCATCTTATCGTCCTGCAGGGCAGCTATTCTCAACCGTTCCATCACCGAATAGCCGTATTCAAATCCATAACCCAACGCGCCGGTAGTGGGATCCATGATGATTCGATTCATGGGCATCCCCATATCATTGATCAGGATATTCAACTGCTTCGCCAGGTTGACATCCATCGCCGTGCGGGCGATAACCACATGATCATTGGCCATCGCTGAAGCCACGATGGTGCGGTAATTCTTCTCCTCACAAACACCCAGGGCTAATTTTTCTCCCTGACAGGCATTAGAAATTTCCACCAGGATTTCATTGTCTGCTTCCGGATTACCAGGGCCAAAAACAATCAGGGGCAGCCCACTGGCTTTGAGGGCAGTCTGGACAGCCTCCACAGCTTGCTGCGGCGTGGTGGGGTTCCCTTCAGCATCGTTAAGCTGGATATTCATAAACAACACATCTGCTCCAGCTTCTTCGGCTGCTTTCGCCCAGGCTCCCGGATCATCCATGACTTCATCCCAGACCTCAACCAGGAGTTCCGACCAGTCATCGGGTCGGCGGTTGGAAATTTCCACAGCCACTACCGGGCGATGGGGAAACTCTCCTTCAAAATGCATGAAAGGCATGGCCGTTTCACCACCCACGGTGACCTGATGGGACCTGGTTCCTCCCTCATCCTGAGTAGCACCTAAGACAACCTCCAGGACCTCACCATCCCATTTTTCCCGGGCAACTTTCGTTTTCGTATCTTGATCCACCCAGGGATGGTCAGGAGGCAGTTCCTCAAGGGGTTCAGGCTCTGGTTCCGCCTTTTCTTCTTTTCGAGTGGGAGCAGGCTGCCGGACCCCGGTTGCCGGAGCTTCACCTAAATCAGCCAGGTCAAGATCCTCCAGGCCGCCCAATTCAATCAGTGCAGCTGCCAGAGCGCGGCGGAGCATGTTAACCGCATTTTCCGCCCGTTCTTCGCTTATTCCTGTCATTGAAGGCTCCCGATCAGGAGTTTTCTCCACCGGTTCCGCCTGGGGCTTTTCTGGCTCCTTTTCCTCCCTCGGTTCTTCGCTGACTTTCTCTTCTTCATCCGATTCCGCCAGGATGGCTTCAGCCTGCGAGATGATATCTTCACTGTCCTCATCCTGCGCGGGTTTTTTGTCCACATGGTCCGGAACTTCATCAACATGCGCCTGCATGGATGGCAAATCCAGAACGGGGTGATCGTGCTCTTTGACCCACGCCTCCAGTTCTTCCACCGAGGTCACTGCGCTGCTGTCTGCGATCCGGTCGATCATATCCGGAACGCCTTCTCTTTCCGCGACCGCTTCCAATTCCGTGCCCATGCTGGTTTTTAAATTTTTACTCATCCAGACAATGCGCTTGAAGCCGCCGTCTGCCGAGATAAACTTAGGGCTGAGCAAATAAAATTTACCCACACCCATCACGCCCGGAGTTTGTACTCCGCCGCCGGCCATTCCGGCCAGGGTGCTGAATTTCATCCCCATCGGGGTCATCTCGGTGTCTTCCCGGCTGACCACCATCACACCTTCAACCTCAGGGATATACGCCACAATGCACTCGAAACAACCGCAGGCGGTCATCGGGTTCTCCATTATCGAGTACATGGTAACATTTTCAACCATCCCGTGGGATGCCTGCTTGGTATATTCAATGGTCCCCTCCCAGTAACCCTTTTCTTCATCATAGCATTCACCGAGGGCGATGGGCTGATTGGGTCCAGTGGGATCGATGCTGAAAGATGCTTTGCAGTCCAACCAGTTATATGCTCCGCACAGGCCCAAACGTTCGGGGCTGACGATACACACATGATCAGGAGCGAAACTCTGACAGAGGGTGCAGGAATAAAACTCATCCACAGAGGTATCCGTCATATCTGCCAATCGTTTATTCCGATAATCGTATGCTTCCCGGGCTTCTTCCAGATGTTTTTTAATCTCTTCAGGCTTTGTGTAAATGGTGATTTCTACTTTATCCAGCACCGCGCCGAAATTGCCGTGCAGCCGGGCATGAATAATCTCACCAAAGTGCTCCAGCTTGAACCCTTTGTCCGCGGCGGCTTTCGAAATTCTACACCAGACAATATCCCGCTGACCAATGTGCTGAATGCCTGAAGCGCCATTGACAAAGTCGTGGATCTGACGTTCCAAAACCGGCTCGAAATCCTCCTCCATTTCCCGACCGGCAACTTTAACCACGATGCCCATATCCATGGAAGCCCCTTCTTCCAGATCCTCAAATCCGGGGCCAACCAACTCGATCTTACCGTCCGTGATCTCGTCCATCGGGGCCATTTTCAAATATTCAAACGCCCGGGAATTTTTCCCACCAAATTCCACGCGCATGTCTGCCCGGCGAACAACCTCTCCTTCAAAGGCAGAACCGTACGGCACAGGCACGGGTACATCCGTAATCTTTATTTTCACCCCGCGGATCTCAATACACTTCTGGACCAGTTCCTTGGCTTTTTCCTTATCGTCTTTGCCTTTGATCTGGTCAAAAGGCATACTGACCACATGCTCATAGGTGGTCACCCCGGTAGGCAGGATCTCAGGAATGACAGTATCAGCGATGACCGGGAATCCAAAATTGATCGCCCCGGCTGCCGCGGCGTATTTCAGGTCGTCAACTTCACCCAGGGCAAGCACAAAAGCGAATACGCGCGCCCGATTGTAGAGTAAGATGTCACGGGCATCTCCGGCTTTTAACCCACCAAAAGTCAGAGCAGAGCGGGTCGCGAAACCCAGGGCGTAAATAGCACTCAGGGTATCCGTGCCGAAGGGGACGGTGTAGGTGTCATAGCCGAGTTCAACGCCTTCTTCCAAGAGCTGGTCGATGATGCTTCGTCCGTTGACATTTCCAGAGAGGAAAGTCAGGATACTTCGCTGCTGGAGTTCTCGGATAATCTGTACAGCCGCTTCATTGGAACGCGCTGCCCCGACGATAGCCGCAAAACCGGGCATCCGTCCATCTACCAGCTGGATGCCCCAGGAGCGCAGTTGGATATCGTCGATGGGACCATTCAGATGTCCCTGAATGGAACCATTATCACCTTCATACTGGGTTCCTCCCGAAAGTTTAATTCCGGGGTAAGGCTCGGGCTGAAGGTCATAAACAAACCGGATCGCTTCAATGACCTCGGCAGCCATCAGCGTCGCCATGCCGCTGTCCAGGGTTTCACCCAGATAAGGCGTCCATTTATCCTGAGAAGGAATAGGATGGAGCAGCTTTCTGGCCTGGGTTAAAACTTTTTGCAGCTGACCGAGGGTTTTCACTTCCATCCCGGTCATACCGTAAATCAAGGGTAGATAATAAGCCGTATTGGGGAATTCAACCTGGGTTTCAGGTCCTTTATCCTCCAGAGCGGCCTGCAGCATGGTTTCAGCTTCAAAAACCAGGGCATTGGCTCCGCGAAGGGCTCGGGTTGCAATGTACTTAGACATCTATCTTCTCTCCTTCATTTCACTTTGACGCCGTAAATTGCCTGGCGGCGGTCTTCAAGTGATAAATTTTCCAGTTTCAGCATGCGGTCATCGCCGCTCCTGCCAAACCGAGTGGGATCATAAACTTCCAGACCTAACTCTTTCCGCTTTTTGTCGATATGGTCTAGAGTCGCTTTGATCATACCTTCCGCATCGGGGATAAACTCCAGTTTGCCGCCATATTTTTCTTCCCAGCCGT
This sequence comes from Anaerolineales bacterium, assembly GCA_034520505.1. Classification (GTDB taxonomy): domain Bacteria; phylum Chloroflexota; class Anaerolineae; order Anaerolineales; family UBA11858; genus B10-G9. The sequence continues at coordinate 812,620 of JAXHNK010000002.1, forward strand.
CCCCAATCAACCGGGTAACGATATCGCTGTCCGACACCCGATCCGGCATCCCGCTGACTGGCGATGTCCCTCCAAAGATCACATAGGCTCCGGAAGCCACACAATAAGTTCCGATGGACAAAGCCTTTTCGCTCATCCATTCCGGGGCCAGGCCAACTGCCGGAATTTGATCGATATCATCTCCCAGGCCGCCTTCTTTGACCATCTGGGTGAGTACAGTGAGGATCCGGCTGTTATCCACACAGCTGCCCATATGCAGGACCGGGGGCATACCGGTCGCTTCACAAATTTCCCGCAGGCCCGGGCCAACCTTATCGAGCCCGGCTTTTCCCAGCAGAAAACCTTCTTTCGCGCTGGCAATGGCACCGCAGCCAGTCTGCACAATCAAGACATCTTCCTTTAGTAATTTCTTAACCACTTCGGTGTGCAGGAAATCATGCTGATCGCGGGCGTTATTGCAGCCGACCACAGCCGCCACTCCCCTGATCCGCCCGGAGATGATCCCATCGTTCAAAGGCCGGAAGGAGGCCCGGTAGGAACCACCCAACGTGTAATTGATGTATTCGTGGGAAAAACCCGGGATGAGCTCTTCTTTATGGGAAGGGATCTGGGTTTCACCCCGGTTCTGATAGTTATCAATCGCCTGTTTGAGGATCTCTTTGGCAATAGTCAAGGCCTTTTTCTCCTCAAACTCAATATGGGTCGCTCCAGTGATCTTGACCTTCGGGGAGGTAGTGATAATTTTGGTGTGGAAATTCTCTGCCAAACCAACCAGCGCCTGCATGATGCACTGGACATCAACCACCATGGCTTCTACCGCGCCGGTCAGAATGGAAAGTTCCTGCTGGAGAAAATTTCCTACCGCGGGAACACCCTGGCGCATCAGAATTTCATTGGCCGTACAGCAGATCCCGGAAAGATTGACGCCTTTGGCGCCGGCTTTCTCCGCATAAGCGATGATTTCTGGATCCTGGGTAGCGGCTACGATCATCTGGCTCAAAGTGGGCTCATGGCCGTGGACGACCACATTGACCATATCCTCCTTGAGGACTCCCAGGTTAGCTTCTCCCAGAATCGGGGCCGGGGTGCCAAAGAGGATATCCGAGACATCTGTAGCGATCAAACTTCCCCCCCAGCCGTCGCCAAGGGCGGTCTTGATGCCCTGCTCTAAAATATGCTCGGGTTCCTGATCATCTCCAATATGGGTCCGGTGAAGAGAATCTACGATTTCCCGATCGACCCCCCGGGGGATGACGTTGCGTTCTCTCCACAATTTGAGACGTTCCTCCGGCGCGCGCTGGATAGGTGCAATCTCACCGTGCTGTTGGCCAAATTGGGCGATGTAAAGGTCCGCAAGCTCATCAGCGATCTCGCTGGGGGACCGGTCTTCCACGGGAATATCATAATAGGCTGCCACAGTGCGCAGCTTGGCCACATCCCGGATGATATATCCTTCCGCTTCTCCCTTGGCCGTAGCCTTAAGGGTGAAGGCCATATCGCGGCCGTGATCAGAGTGCGCAGCAGCGCCTACCGAGATTGCCCGCAGCAAATTCCGGGCTTGAATGGTATCGATTGTGGCCCCGCAGACACCGACATCACCTTCTTTGGTCAGCCGGCAGGGACCCATCCCACAATTTTTGCAGCACATCCCTGCTGCGCCAATATTACACGGACTCATTTGATCCGCCCTGCTAAATGCAGTTTCAATACCTAATTCTTCCGCCCGGGCAAGCAGTTCCTGCGCTGCCGGATCAATACTTGCTTCCTGGGGGGTTCGCTTTTTCTTTCTAGCCATCTTTAGCCTCCTTGTCCACGGTTAAAGCTGCCGGTTTCAGGGCACCCATTCCCGGGCACGGCCATAAGGGGGACCGCTGATAACTCACCCGCTGGGCAAAACCAACAGTATTTTTGGTTTCAGCATAAGCTTCCGTATGCCGAAAATAAGCTTTCTCTTTTTGTTCGGTCGCCGGGATTGATTGTTCCGCCGGTAAATCGAAATCGCTGGTATATCCCGCTTTTTCTAACGAGGCAGTGAGCTTCTCGGGTGATGTGATCTCCGGATCATAGGTGACTTCAGCCACTTGAAAACCACTGCTGGCATAGACACTTTCTACTCCCTCGATGCCCATCAGGATACGCCGGACATCGATGACATGATGATCACCATACATCGCGGGAAGCTCCAGGGTAAATCTTTCCATGACTTGTTTCCTCCTTGATACCTGCTTGTAAATCAGATTTCAATAAAGATAATTAGCAACTTAAGCACAGATAGGAACCTCCCTGTGCACCTTGATCCTGCAGCAAGGGGATCCTTCTATGCTGTCGGACATGTATGCGGACATGCACAGCTTCCGGGTTTTTCCCGTACAGCCGGAAAATTCAAACCCGTTATCAAGAGAAACCATCAAAACCATCTGAGCGCTGCCTGGGTTGCATATGCTTCCCAAATTTTTCATTGGTTTGTAAACACTATCGGGACTGACGAAACTGATTATTTCCTCAAAGCTTAGTATATCAGGAAAAAACATCAATACTATCGTCATCTATCAAAGAATCAAGGGAAGAAACTCATAAAATAGTTGGGATTTGGTTAAAACAACCTCAGAACCATTCCCCCTGCTCCTTAAAACACCCCCTGGAGGATATGATAAAATCTCAGCGCAGCGATTCCAGGTAACTAAACCGAGGAAACGGCATCTAAATGAATGAAGCAAATGACAAAAAACAGGACTTTTCTCTCCCGGCACTGCGGTCTGGCGACCGGGCCGAGTTTGCCCGGGTGGTGGATGCCCACTCGGAAAAAATTTACCGCCTGGGGTTAAAGATGCTGCACAATGAGCAGGACGCCGAAGACATCCTGCAGGAAACGTTTATCAAGGCTTATCACGGATTCCAAGATTTTAAGGGAAAATCCCGGATCAGCACCTGGCTGTACAGGATCGCAGCGAATGAAGCGTTAATGTTGATCCGTAAACGGAAAAACGATAAACAAACCTCACTGGAAGCCGCCAGGGTAACCGCTGAAGGGGAAGATTATACCCCCCTTAATTTGGTAGATTGGTGCTGTCTGCCGGAAGAGGAATACCTATCAGCGGAGGCCATTAACTATTTAGATCGCGCGGTAGATCAGCTTCCAGAAGCTATGCGGGTGACTTTTATCCTCAGAGATATTGAAGGGCTCTCCACCCGAGAGACAGCTCAGGTGCTGGAAATCAGCGAATCAGCAGTAAAAACCCGCTTATCACGGGCGCGGTTAAGACTCCGGGAATTGCTTTCTGGCTATTATGGTCAGAAGGTGGACACCCTCCCAGTCGATTTTAACCGCCAGGGCCAAGAAAACCTGGACAGGACGTAATTTATGAAACCAAAAGAAAACTGCCGGCAGCTGTTGAGCTACCTCTCGGAATTTATTGATGACGAGCTGGAAGATCAACAGTTATGTCAAGAAATTGAGGCCCACCTTGACCAGTGTAAAAATTGTCAGGTTGTGGTGGACACCATGAAAAAAACAATCACCCTTTACAACCAGTCCGCGGATCAAATCGGGCTTCCCTCCCCGGTTCGGAGGCGCTTGTTTCAGCGCCTGGACCTGGAAGAATATTTGCCGGATTAAAGTTTTAACTTAACCCCAGAAAAAAACAATCTATCTGTTTTTCCGGACTTTCCCGGGATCATTTATTAATCCCACCTTAGATTAATGTAACTTTCTGATCGGTACCGCATCTAAAGATATGAAAGGCAGTTGGCGGCTTTTTATTGGTTGTCCAACCTCTAACCGCTATGCTTTCATTCCCCCCGGGGACAAACTTCCGCCTGCGGCATATTTCCCCGGGCGGAAAAATTTCATACTCAAATAAAAGTGAAGGAGTTTACTACTATGTCCGCTCTGCTAAACAGCGAAGTCATTGATCAGGTCAAAGAAGCTTTTCAGGACCTGGAAGAACCAGTGCACATGCTCTTTTTTGACGGCAGCAACTGCCAGTATTGTCAGGATACCAAACAGCTTATAGAAGAAGTGGCAGCGATATCCGAACTGATCACCATTGAAGAATTCCACCTGGAAGAAGATCCTGAAGCTGCCGAGAGATATAATATTGACAAAGCCCCGGGCCTGGTTATCGCCTCCCAGGATGGGAACCAGGTCACGGATTACGGTATTCGGTACGCAGGGATCCCCAGCGGACATGAATTCAGTTCATTAATCCAGGATCTATTAATCGTTTCCAGCAAACAGGCAGGGCTAAGCCCGGAGACCATGGACTTTTTACAGGGCCTGGAGGAACCGGTCCACCTGCAGGTCTTCGTTACCCCAACCTGCCCCTACTGCCCGCGAGCCGTCATCCTCGCTCACCGGTTTGCCCTGGCCAGCGACATGGTTCAAGCAGAAATGGTTGAATCCTCAGAGTTTCAAAACCTGGTCAGCAAATACCAGGTCAGCGGCGTTCCCGACACATCCATCAACCACGGCGCCGGCAGAGTGGTTGGCGCTGTCCCGGAAAAAGACCTGGTCGCTGAGATCAAGAAAGTCCTTACCCGTTGATTTTTAGTCATTATCCTGAGGTACAATATGAGCAAGAAAAAAGACAAAGATTTTCCCCGTGTCATTGTGTTTAGCACCCCGACCTGTCCGCATTGCACGCACGCAAAACGCTATTTACGAAAGAATAATGTTCCCTTTCGTGATGTCGATGTTTCCCGCGATAAAGCTGCTGCCAGGGATATGGTCCGCCGCAGCGGACAGCAAGGCGTGCCGGTAGTGGATATCGGAGGCAAAGTCATTGTAGGTTTCAACCGGCGGAAAATCGATCAGCAATTAGGGCTCTGAAACACCCGGTGGAAGAGCCGCCTACCCCAGGAGCAATGGTATGGCCCCTAAAAAATCAAAAAAGAAAGGAAATAATTTCTTGCCTTTGGTCCTGGCAGGTTTAGGTTTGATGATCCTGGCTGTCATCGGTTTTTATACTTTCACCGATCAAGCAGGCGGTCAGAACGAAAACAATGAATTTACTTTTCCTCCGATCACAGTAAACCAACCTGCTCCAGACCTGACTTTGCAGGATCTGGATGGTAACCTGATCTCATTGAGCGATTACCTGGGGGAGGTCATTCTGCTGAATAATTGGGCCACCTGGTGCCCGCCCTGCAAAGAGGAAATGCCCGAGTTCAATCAATACTATAATTCCTACAAGGACCAGGGCTTCCAGGTGATCGCGGTGGAAGCTGGAGATCCAGAGCAGCAGGTCCGAGCATTCGTGGAGGAAAATGGGATTGATTTTATAATTTTGCTCGATCCCGAAAATCTCAGTTTGAAAACCTATCAGAACCAATCACTGCCCAATTCATTCGTCATTGACCGGGAAGGAAACCTGCGTCTGGCCTGGACAGGAGCGATCAACCTGGCTACCCTGGAACAATACGTTACCCCCCTGCTGGAGGAGTAAACCAACTTATGGAAGCAAAGGTGAAATGGCGAGGAAAGATGAGTTTTACCGGCAGCGCTGAGACCGGTTTTGAGGTCCCGCTGGGGGCCGATCCGGCGGTTGGAGGAGACAATGATGGATTTCGTCCTCTGGAGCTGATGGCCATCAGTCTGGCCGGCTGCACGGCGATGGACGTGATCTCGATCCTGCAAAAAAAACGGCAGCAGGTTAAGAATTTCGAAGTCAAAGTAAACACGGACAGGGCCGAAACTCACCCCAAGGTGTTTACCCGGGCGGTGATAGAATATCACCTTTCCGGAGAGGACCTCAGCGAAGATGCTGTTATCCGCTCCATTGAACTCTCAGCAACTAAATACTGTCCAGCACAAAACATGCTGAATCAAGTGTTACCCATCAGCATGGAATATTTCCTGTATGACGGGGCTGAGGAACCCGAGTTAATCACCCGGGGGGAGTACGTCCCCGCTGAGGGATAATCAAAAAGAGTCTGAACCACTATATTCAGACTCTTTTTTTACCCTTTAATTTAGATTTCGTCTCAGACCTTGGTTCACCATAAAAGAACATATCATCAGGATTAAATTCCGGGGCTCACCCCTTTTTTTCACGACCTGTAGCCCTGTTCAAAAGAAATCATTCATCCTATCCAAGAAACCCGGCGAATTTAACTCTCTCTCCAGGATATGGGTTAAAAAATAACCCATCGCGCCCTCGATTCCGGGCAGCACCTCAGCCGGGATTTCTAAGCTCACCAACGCGGAGTAAGAGTTTCGCTGGATATGACGCAGATATTTCAATTCCCGGGCACTGATTCGGCGGAGATTAATTTCGGACATCGCCCCTGAACAGGCCGGGCACACCACCCCTCCGGACATTCCGGAAAGAAATTGATCTACCTCTTTAATCACCTCTCTGCAGTTCACACAGTGGAACAACTCCGGGCGGAAGCCTACTATTTCTAACAGCTGGAGTTCATAATGTCTGAACACCAGCGGGGGAAAGTCGCCCCGATCGAGGTGCTCCAGGGTGGTGACCAGCAGAGAATACAACGGCAGGTTGGAACCTTCTTCATAAGTAAAGGCATCGACCAGTTCCACCACATAAGAACCGTACCCAATGCCCGGAAGAGTTTCCCGAAGCGATTGATAGCTGTCAAGCACTTCAGCCTGGGTGAGAATATGCAAATTCCGACCGCGGGCGATCAGCAGGCTGGAACGCATAAAGGTTTCCACATGTCCCGATTTGCGGGAACCCGGATTCCTGACCCCCTTCGCGATGGCACTTATCCGGCCAAGCTTGCGGGTAAAGATCGTCAGAATCCGGTCTTTTTCTCCGAAATCCCGACGGCGGAGAATAACTCCCTCCGTGCGGATCGAACGCTGACGGGAGGACATCTAATCAACCTCCTCTGTTTGGGAAGATTCATCCCCTCCCGGGGTTTCTTTCCATGCCATCTCAAACCCTTTTCATTCAAACAAACGGGCTGACTGCTTAATTGCCGGCGGCGGTAAAAGATCACAATTATTATATCCGACCGCGGTCCCCGTGGCCAAACCGAAGCGGCACCTCTTCTTATTAATTAAGAGGTGCCGCAGTCATCAACCCAATAAATTAGCTCCTGGTTTTAATCCCGGACCGGCCCTCGGGCCGGTCACGAACACGACTTCACAAGGGTGGAGGTTTTCATGATGAAACGAACGATTACGGCACTCGCGGCGACCGCCGCGCTCGCCATCGGCTCCACGGCGATGGCCGAGGATCAGGCTTCCTGCGGCACCGTCAAGCTGGGCCAGGTCAACTGGACCGGCGTCTCCGCGAAGACCGAGACGGCCGCCTGGATGCTCGAGGAGATGGGCTACGAGACCAACGTCACGACGGCATCCGTGCCGATCATGTTCCAGTCCATGGCCGGCGATGACATCGATGCCTTCCTCGGCCTCTGGCTGCCGACGCAACGCAGCATGGTCCAGGAGCACATGGTCAAGGGCGATATCGACATCGTCACGAAGAACCTGAAAGGCGCCAAGTACACGGTCGGCGTCAACAAGGCGGCCTGGGAGGCCGGTGTCCGGCATTTCGAGGATCTGGCGGAAAACGCCGACAAGTTCGACGGCAGGATCCTCGGCATCGAGGCCGGCAACGACGGCAACCAGATCATCCAGCAGATGATCGACGATGACGCCTACGGCATGGGCGATCTCGAACTCCAGCCCTCCAGCGAGGCGGGCATGCTGACCGAGGTCCAGCGGCGCATCGACCGCGGCAAATGGGCCGCCTGGCTCGCCTGGGCGCCGCACCCGATGAACATCAACATCGACCTCGAGTTCCTCAACGGTGGCGAGGATTACTGGGGCCCGAACCAGGGCGGCGCGACGGTCTACACGCAGTCGCGTGAAGGCTATGCCTGGAGCTGCCCGAACGTCGGCCAGTTCCTCGAGAACTATGAGTTCACGGTCGAGGAGCAGTCGAAGATGGCGGGCTATGTCATCAACGATGAGATGGATTATGCCGAAGCCGGCCAGAAGCTCATCAAGGAGCAGCCGGAACTGCTGGATCGCTGGTTCGCCCAGGGCGGCACATACCAGACCGGCCCGGTGAAGACCGCCGACGGTGAGAGCAACGCCAAGGATGTCGTCAGCAAGGCCCTCGGCCTCTGATGGAACATCGCTGAAAAGCGTTTGAGAAGGACACCCCGCGCTCCGGCGCGGGGTGTTTTTGTTTTCGGATAGCGAACCTGCTGCGCAATGCCCGGTTCTATGCCGACAAGCTTGGCTACAGTACCCGCGGCACGCAGCACTTCGACGACCCGGCCACCCCGTGCCCCCGCACTACCGCGCACAAGCGGCTGGACACTGCGGGTGCGGCAGATCGACAACCTTCCATAAGCCAAGGGACTTGTCGGCGTAAGAGCCACCGAATTCCGTACAACCCTCGCGCAGGACACGCAGCGGTGGCGGCAAGTGGAATGGCGGGCGCTGGAGGTCAAGCGGCCGCCAGCCGCCCGTTTCTATGTCGACGTTGATCCGACCGCCAGTGAACGTTGTCGTCAACAGATAGCGGCTGCCGCTCGCGCGCACATTGGCCAGCGCGCGCGACACGTCGCCCAGGGGCAGATGGACCAGGCAATCGCGGCAAACCACGAGATCGACCTCGGGCAGCGGATCGCGCAGCAGATCGAGGCAGCGGAACTCCGTGCCGGGGGCGGCGTGGCGGGCGTGGTTGGCCGCGACCAGCTCAGGGACGATGTCGGCACCTGCGTAGCAGACGCCGCGCCGGTCGACGTGCTGCATCCAATGGAAGTCGCCGCAGGGAAGATCGAGCACAGTGGTAATGTCATAGGTGCGGAAAAGAGCCGGCAGCAAACGGATCAGACGTCGTGTCTGATCGAGTCCGGACCCCCGACCGGACACCGAGGAATAGCCGCCCCAGCTATTGCGACGATAGATCGCGCCGAACACATCGCCAGGCGCTGAACGGTCATTGCCATCGTCACCCCGCGCCGTACTCGCGGTGCCCGGTCGCCCTCGGATAATTGGTGTGCGCATAGCCACCGCCTATACCCCCTTGAAGTTGCAGTGGGACTCGTACTCGAGGCACTCGGCATCCGAGGGTGCAGTCCGCAGACGGATGCGCGCTTCGTCGGCGATACGCTCGCCGAACTGGCCGATAATGATGCCCGCGACGACGACGGCACCACCCGCGAGCAACTCGGTCGTCACGGGCTCATCCACCAGGACGATGGCGAAAAACACCCCCGCGACCGGAGAAAACGACGTCGCCAGCGAGATGTCGCCGGAGCGGCCGTACTTGAGTCCAAGGTTCCAGAGCAAAGTGCCGCCGACGGCGATCACGACACCGTAGACCACGACGTATTGCCATACGATCGGCGCGAACATGTGCTGGAAGTGGTCGAGGCCAAAAATGTAGAGGCCGGCGACGACGAAGAACGCGGTGCCGAGGATCGTCCGGTAGATCATGAAAACGCCAAACGGGATATGGCGCAGATAGAGCCGGGAGAAGATGGTCGAGACGGTGAACGACAGCGAGGCGCCGAGGGCGGCCAATTCTCCCCCGCCCAGCCCGAACCGGGCGCCCTCACTTCCGCGCAGGACAACGACCGCTGCCCCGGCGACGGCAATCAGGGCCCCGGCGAACGCCCAGCGGTTAAGCCGTTCACCGAGCAGCAGCGTCGACAGGCCCAGAATCAGCACCGGCTCGACACGGCCGACCAGGACGACGTTGGTCACCGCCGTATGCTCGATGGCGTAAAAATACAGCCCCGGTGCAACCGCCGAGGCCAGTCCGGCGGAGAGGGTCAGGCCGATCCAGTCGCCAAGGCCGAGCGCAGCGATATTCCGCCGCGTCCAGGACCGGCCGAAGAGCACGAGCAGTACGGGCAGAGCGACGAGGTTGCCGACGAAGAGGATGTTGCAGAAACTGATCGGATTCTTGCCGTCGATCGGGTTGCTCTCACCCACCGCGGTGAGCAGGGCAATGATCGAGTTCGACGCGGCGTAGGTGATCACCGCGCCCCAGATCAGCAGGATACCGGTCAACTGGGTCAATGCGTTTCCCCCTTGTGAGGCTTGCCGGGCCCCCGCGACGTCGGCAGGAAGGACGTCCGGTGCATCAGGCCATCTACAGCGTGCGGGTGCGAGGTGGACCATGCGGGCTGGCGGCGCTGGCGAACACCTCGGCGGCGTCGACACCGGCGAGATCTCCCCAGTACTCGCTGGCGGCGCAGGCTTGGCGCAGCGACGTCCGCTGGCGCGCATCACCCGGCGGGAGACCGGCACAGCAAAGGCGCTTGAGCTCAAGTTGCGGCGAAATGTCGACGCTGAACGCCGGGCTGAATGCGGCGCTCTCGTGCCCGGTCACCGCCGGCGGCAGCGTGTAGCGACGCAGCCGATTACCGTCGAGCGCGGGTGTGCATTGCAGCCAGCGGTCGACGAACGCGTCGGACTCCGCTGCGCTGATCACGGTCAGACCGTGTTCAAACGCGGCGGCCGGGAGGCGCGCGGGAAGCGCCCGCGTGGTCAGCGCCGCGGTCGGGAACTCGTCGAGCAGCGGCACGAGCCTCCGTCGGGCCACATCCGCATCCTCGTCGGTAATGCACAACAGCACGCGCCCGCCAACGCCAAGGTGATTACTCAGGGTGCCAAGGCAACCGCTGATGATGTCCTCGCTGCGCGGGGCGATGGCAACGATTGGACGTAGCGGCTCCTGGCGCGCGCGCTCGAGGAACAGCCCGAAGATGGTGTCGGCCATCGCGGTGTAGTGGTCGGTCGTGCGCGGATTGTTATGGAGCATCCCGATATCGGCCTCGACCACACGCCAACCGCCGCTATGGATCCGCAGCATGACGTCGATGTCGACCGCATAACCGTCCGGCAGGTGTCTGACCGCGACCGCCCGGCGGTCGATCAGGTAGATGCCGGAATTGGGTGCTTCATGCCCCGAGAGACCAGGATAAAGGTGCCGCAGGGCCGGCTGTATCAGGCGCCGGGTCATCGGCATATCGTCGTCCGGATCCACCCATTTGCCCTTGACCAGGCGGATATCGGGGCCGTTCGACGCGCCCAGCAGGCGCTCGACAAGATCGTCGGTGAAGTCGAGCAGGTCCGCATCCACCTTGACCACATGGTCGTACGCGGCGGCGCGGAGCCCGCGGCGAACCACAGCCCCCAGGCCAGCTGCGGGCTCGGTGACCACACGCGCGCCGGCACGGCGGGCGATCGCGGCGCTCTCGTCGCTCGAGGCGTTGTCGACGGCGAGAATCTCGGCGACGGCGGGCGAGCGTCGCAGACGTGAGACCACCTCACCAACGGTCGCCGCCTCGTTGCGCATCGGGAGCATGACGCTGACCGGACCGTTCATGACACCTCCCGAACCGCCGTGCCCGCGTCGTCCGATCGCAGCTCGGCCGGCAATAACTCCATGGCCGGTAGATCCGTCTCATCGGCCGGGCGCGCGAGGAAGAGACAGCCGTGCAAATAACCGGTGGTCTCGATACCGGACGGATCAAGGCCCTGGCGCCGCACCTCGGCGCAGGCGCGCGCCTGCTCATCGGCATCGACAAAACGTCGCACAGGGAACGGCCTCGCCGGCATCCGCTCGACTACGAGACCCGCTGCACGCATCGCTTCAACCGCCTCGGCGCGGTGGTTGCCACGCACCGGCGCGGTCAGGACCCAGGGCTTCGGCTCTGGACAAACGGCGAGCAGCTCCGTGAGGATTCGTGGGGCCATATGGGCGATCGACCCTGCTTCGACCATGAGCACACAGTCGCCCAGCGCCTCGCGCAACGCTGCCGACGCCGAGCCCTCCGCAAGGTCTTCGGCAAAGACCGCGTCGAACAATCCGGCCTCCTCTCCGTAGGTGAGGGCCTCGGAAGAAATGTCGAGCCCGATGCTGCGTGGAGCCTCGGCGCGCATACCCGACTCATGGAACCATGCGCGGTCCCGCGCCACGACTGCGCTCGCCGGCAGGGCCTGTATCGCCGGATCCACGTAGCGCGACAGGAGTTCGTCGAGCGCAATGTTGTAGCGCATCAGCGCGGAGACGACACCGTAGCCACTCGCCATGTCGAGCATTGCAGGTGCCGACGGCTGGCGCAGCGCCGTAACGGTTCGCCAGGCGGCCGCGAAAACGGGCACGCTCGACGCCGCGTTACGGTACTCAAGGCCATGCATCACCCCGCCGTAGTAAGATCGCGGGTCGGGTGCGAAGTGGGTGCTGTCGAAGCGGGTTTTGACCTTCATCGCGGCTATGGTTCCCCTGTTGCCTGAGCGCCCTATCGCGCGTGCCCGGGCAGGAGTGGCGCTCCGGGAAAGATGACGGGGGGCATTCTGCGAGTCCGTGACAGGACCGCCAATACGCGGTTCTACGTAATAGCGCGCCCGAGTCCGCCTCAACGCTTGACGCAACAGAGGTGGAACAGCGCCAGCGTTTCCTGATCGAGCGAGGTCAGTGGATCGCGTACGTCAGAGCAGGCCTCGTTGCGAGACATCGAGGCCACCGATCAGAGGGTCGGCTGCTCAACGACACGCTGGCCGAAGCGCTCGACTATCGCCAGCCCAAACGAGCCCGGCAGGCGCTCGAAGAATGGCTTTCACAGCGCCGAACGGATACCAGTGATACGCATTAGCATGTCGTGTATTGATCCTGATCAAATCCTGTTATTTCCTCGGCGTCGGGCTCTTCCGTTCGAACGTCCCGGGCGGATGGATCCGGCTTTCATCCTGCAGCGGATCAATCAGCCACGGCATATTTGCGCATGCGATAAAGCAGGGTGTGGCGGCTGATGCCGAGCAGACGCGCCGCGCGTGAACGATTGCCGTGCGCCCGTTCAAGTGCCTGCGTGATCAGCTCCGCCTCGACCTGATCGATCCGCAGACCTTCGGCGGGCAGCCGAACGCCTTCGTTCGCAGCCGTCGACGGAGTGGCGGCCTCCAGCCACGCCGCAGGGATATCCCCGCTGTCGACCCTTCTCCCCTGAAACAGGACGACCACGCGTTCAACCAGGTTGCGCAACTCGCGCACGTTGCCGGGCCATTGGCAGTGGCCCAGTCGGGCGACCAGCGCTGGCGTGAACGAGGGACGCGCCACGCTGTGACGTGCGGCGAGATCCTCCGCGAAAGCGTCGAGCAGAAGGGGAATATCGGAGGCGCGCTCACGCAGCGGTGGCAGTTCCAGCGGTACGACGTGCAGACGGTAGAAAAGATCGGCCCGGAAGCGCCCCTCGGCAATACGGGCGCGCAGATCACGATGGGTGGCCGCGACCACCCTCACGTCCACCCGCTGGCCCTCGCCGGCGCCCAGTGGACGTGCCTCGCCCTCCTCGAGAAAGCGCAGCAGTTTGGCCTGCGCCTGCAGCGGAAGCTCGGCGACCTCGTCGAGAAACAGGGTACCGCCAGCGGCCTGCTGGACATGGCCGGACCGGTCCCGGTCTGCCCCGGTGTACGCCCCGCGTCGGGCCCCGAACAGTTCCGATTCGATCAGGTCCTCCGGCAGCGCCGCGCAGTTCACGGTCACCCAGGGACCCCGAAAACGCGGGCTCTCGGCATGCACGAGACGGGCGAGCAGCTCCTTGCCGGTACCGCTCTCGCCGAGGATCAGGGCCGTGGCATCCGTGGCCGCAACCAGGCGGGCAGCGCGGAGCACGGTACGCAGTGCCGGCGCCTCCCCGACCAGACGCGCAGACGCGGACGAATTCGAGCTGTCGCGGTGATCCACTAATGCCCCCCCTGCATCATCAGAACCGGCACCGGTGCCAGCAGCATCACGAGAATCCCGGCCACCCGGCGCATCCCCGGGTGGCGCAGGCGCAGGCCCGCGCCGCGAGCCACGAGGCCGAGCGTAAGCAGCGCCGGCATCGTCCCGAGGCCGAAAAACCCCATGAACAGGGCCCCGCGCAGCGCGTCACCCGTACTCAGACTGTACGCCAGCGCCGAATACACCAGACCACAGGGCAGCCAGCCCCAGATCAGCCCGAAGGCCAGCGCCTGTCGGGGCCGCTGAACCGGAAGCAGGCGGCGACCGACGGGCTCGAGTCGCTGCCACAGCGGGCGGCCGATGGCCTCGATCCGTGCGAAACCGGGCAACCATCCGCCGATATGGAGGCCGACCGCGACCAGAAACAGCGCGCCGATCGTGCTCATCACCATGGGCGCCGTCGCACCGGCGGCGGCCGACACCGTCCCCGCTCCGGCCGCGACCAGCGCACCGGCCAGCATATAGCTGGCGACGCGGCCGCCATTATAGGCGAGCTTGAACAGGAGGAAGCGCCCGCGCGATGCGCGAGTGGCGGAATCGAGGCTGTAGGTGAGCGCCCCCACGATGCCACCGCACATACCGAGGCAGTGCGTACTGCCGAGCAGACCGATCAGGAAGGCGGAGATCCACTCGGCGATCATGGCGAACCCGCTCCGGCAGCACCCGCACGCTGTGGCATATCGCGCACAGACCGCGCCGTATGGCACACGCTGCATGCCCCGCGACCGTAGGCTCGATCGGGAATCAGCAATTCTTCCGGTAAAAACAACGACTTGCAGCCGGCACTCGCACCAGCAGCCGTTGGCCTGACGTTTGCTCCATGGGCGGCTTCTCATGTTGAAGCGGGGAGTGCGACGGGATGATACAGATTCAGTGGTTGCGAGCGGGCGCGGCGATACTCGGGCTGGCCGTCAGCGGCGCTGTCATGAGCGATGCAGTGGGCGCTGAAACGGACACCCCGCAACTCGATCCAGTTGTGGTTACCGCACCCATGATGGATGCCCCGCGCCAGGTATCGACCGATCCGCGCCGCCCGCGCACCGGGTTGCCGGCGAACGACGGTGCGGCCTACCTGAAGTCGATCCCCGGAATGGCCAACAGCCGCAAGGGTGGCACCAGTGGTGACCCCCTGCTGCGGGGCCTCGGTGGATCGCGGCTGAACATCCAGCTCGACGACAGCGAAATCCTCGGTGGCTGCGGCGCCCGCATGGATCCTCCCACCGCGTATGTCTTCCCGCAGGCGTACGACCGGATCGAGGTCATCAAGGGCCCCCAGAGCGTACGCTATGGCGCGAGCCAGGCCGGTGTCATCCGCTTCGAGCGGGACCGGCCACGGCTGTACGAACCTACGGTCGAGGGATTCGCCGGCATGACCGCGGGCAGCCATGGCCGCCTCGACCTGATGAGCGACGTCACCACGGGGAACAGCAGCGGTTACGCCCGCCTCATCGGCACCCTGTCCG
This sequence comes from Anaerolineales bacterium, assembly GCA_034520505.1. Taxonomy (GTDB): domain Bacteria; phylum Chloroflexota; class Anaerolineae; order Anaerolineales; family UBA11858; genus B10-G9. Next base: position 827,801 of record JAXHNK010000002.1, read on the forward strand.
AGCGGGACGACTACGAGGACGGCGCCGGCAATACCGTTCATTCCGCGTACAACCGCTGGAGCGCGACCGGGATCGCCGGCTGGACGCCGGACAAGGATTCCCACGTCGCCTTCACCTGGGACCGCAGCGACGGTGAGGCCGCCTACGATGACCGCGGCATGGACGGGACGCGGTTCGATCGTACCGGTTACCGGGTGGAGGCCAGCAGGGAGAACCTGAACGACTGGCTGGCCGGTGTCGACCTGAGCGCTTACTACAACCACATCGATCACGTGATGGACAACTTCCGTCTGCGCGCGCCCGCCAACATGCCGATGATCAGCTTCCCGGAGCGCAGGACCGTCGGCACCCGATTGACCGCGGATCTCATCCCGTGGACGGGCGGGTGGATCCATGTGGGCGCCGACTACAGCGAGAACGACCACGCCGACGGGCGACGCATGGGTGCGGATGCGCTCGCCTGGAGCGGCGGCGGGCGCGAAGACACGGCGAGTTTCCGGGATGCCGGTCTATTCGCGGAACTGGAACAGGAGACGGACCCCCGTGGCCTGGTCAGCACCGGGCTTCGGATCGATCGCAGTGAAGCGGAAGCGGAGCGCGAGGGCTACGGCGGTGCCGGAGCGGGCGCAAGCGAACGCGACACCCTGGTCAGCGGATTCCTGCGGTACGAACACGCGACGGCCGGGATTCCGCTGACCGTCTACGGCGGTATCGGTCACGCGGAACGGGCGCCGGATTTCTGGGAACGCCGGCGCGTCTTCGACCTGAGCCCGGAGGCGCTGACTCAGATCGATGTGGGCCTTGGCTGGCGTGGCGAGGGGCTGCGCGGCAGCGTGGCCCTGTTCCACGCCCGGATCGATGACTACATCCTGATCGTCGACAGCGCCGCGAGACCCGGGATCGACGCCGACGCGCGCAATATCGCCGCCGAAACAAGCGGTATCGAGGCCGATATCGAGTACGCCCTGACCCGACACTTCAACCTGAAGGGCACCCTCGCCTACACGCGCGGGCGCAATATCACGGATGGCACGCCCCTGGCGCAGATGCCCCCGCTGGAGGGCACGATTGGCCTCGAATACGCGGGGAGCGCTACACCGGCGGCCTGCAGATACGCGGGGTCGCGCGGCAGCACCGTATAGACGCGGGCAGCGGCACGATCTACAGCCTGGACACGGAGGAAACACCCGGCTTCGCCACGGTGGCGCTGCATTTCGGCGCCCGTCTGGGGGCCGACACCCGGCTCGCCATCGGTGTCGATAACCTGTTCGACCGCGAGTACGCGGAGCATATCCAGCGTGGCAGTGCAGACCTGGGCGCCACGGACGGGCGCATCAACGAACCCGGTCGCCAGCTCTGGCTCAACCTGACCACCGAGTTCTGAAGAGGGAGCGGAAATGCGCGCGCCCCGCTGACCGCCCCTTACCGCGGGACACGATGCCAGGCATCGAGGCCACCGATCAGCGGGTCGGCACGGGAGAAGCCGCGCAGGCGCAGGTAGCTCGCGGCGAACAGACTGCGCACGCCCAGCCGGCAGACCGTCACGATCCGCGTATCCAGCGGCCAGTCATTGACGTGATCGGCGAGGTCCTCCAGCGCGATCCAGTGTGCCCAGGCCGGCGCCGGACAGCGCGCGGACGGGCGGGAGCAGCAGCAAAGTCTGGCAAACGCCCTGCCCGTGATCATTGGGAGCATGGCGGATTCGGACGGAGGCGCGTCGTTCGGTACCTGCCACCACTGCTGCCACCTCGCACGATCAGGCGCTGCATCCGCCTGCCCATATTTCTGCGAGCGCGAGGCCGCCCCCCTGTCAGCACCGGAGCTCGATGGCCTGTGCGTGCATTTCGAGCCCGTCAATGGGCACTGAGCCATCAGCGCATGCCGCGGAACTCGCACCGCGATTGACGTGGATCAAACAATCCGCCTGTGGCCATGTTGCCGGGGCTGCCGCGGCAACGTCTCTTGATCAGGGTCAAACGGGGCGTTCACAACCCGGGTAGGCTCCGTCTGCTCTCAACACGCAGCGAACGGAGATAGCCCTTAAATGCAACCGACCCGACAAGCTCGAATTTCCCTCGCAATCATCGCGGGTTTCACGATGATCTCGGCACCCACGCTGTCAGCGGCCGCCAACGCCGATGACTGGATCGTGCGCGGCAGCATAACCAACGTCTCACCGAACGAAGACACGGGCTCGGTCAGCGGCCAGCTTTCCGGGGCACTCGCCGGCGCGGACGTGGAAGTCGATCCGCAGACTACCCTCGGCATTACCGCGGCTTACTTCGTCACCGACCGGATCGCGCTCGAACTGCTCGCATCGACCCCCTTTGAACACGACCTCTCGATCGACGGCGGCGCCCTTGGCGGCACGGAGCTCGGATCGATCAAACATCTCCCGCCCACACTGAGCGTGCAGTATCACTTCGATACGGGCAGCGCATGGCGGCCTTACGTCGGCGTCGGCATCAATCACACGATATTCACGGACGAGGATGTCGACGGCGAGGCCGCGGCCGCGGGCGTCACCGATCTGGAGCTGGACGACTCGACCGGCGCGGCCGCCCAGGTCGGCGTCGACTACGAGCTCGGCAACGGCTGGCTGATCAATGCCGGTGTGCGCTACATCGACATCGACACCACCGCCGAGGTCAGGACAGCCACCGGGAAGACGGACGTCGACGTGGACATCGATCCGTGGGTGACCAACATCGGCATCGGTTACCGCTTCTGAACGCTGGTGCGCGGGCGGTGGTGCTCCGCCGCCCGCCCTACCGAAGCGCCGCGTTCACCCGGGGGCATCACTTACTGCACCCTGACCCCGCCCACGCACTTGTTCGCCGCAAAGCCGGATCCCGGCTACACGGACATCGATTCACGATTGCAAATCCGATGCATTCTCATCTAGGCTTGCCTTCCAGTTACGGAGACAAACGGAGAGGATGCGATGATCAACCGTTGGCTAGTGGGTCTGGCCGCGACGGCAATTGCGCTGCCGGTCGCGGCCGATAGCGTGAATGTCTACTCGGCGCGGCATTACGACAGCGACGATCGACTCTATGAGATGTTCACCGAGCAGACCGGGATCGAGGTCAACGTCCTCGAGGGCGACTCGGACGAGCTGATCCAGCGGATCAAGCGCGAGGGCGACGCCAGCCCCGCCGACATCATGATGACCGTCGACGCCGGCCGCCTCTGGCGGGCCGAGGACGAGGGCATCTTCCAGCCGACCGAGTCCGAGGTGCTCGATGAGCGCATCCCGGACCGCGTGAGCCACCCCGAGGGTCTGTGGTTCGGCTTCAGCCAGCGCCTGCGCCTGGTGTTCTACAACAAGGAGAACTTCGACCCGGACGAGCTCGAGACCTACGAGGACCTCGCCGACGACCGTTTCGAGGGCCAGATCTGCATCCGCTCGTCGTCGAACATCTACAACCAGTCGCTGGTCGCCTCGATCATCGCCGAACATGGCGAGGCCGGGGCGAAGGAATGGGCCCAGGGCCTGGTCGACAACCTGGCGCGCTCCCCGCAGGGCGGCGACACCGACCAGATCCGCGGGGCTGCCGCCGGCGAATGCGAACTGGCCGTGGCCAACCACTACTACTACCTGCGCCTGCTGAACTCGGACGATCCGGATGATCGCGAAGTCGCCGAGAAGGTCGGCGTGATCTTCCCCAACCAGGACGGCCGCGGTGCCCACGCCAACGTCGGCGGCGCCGGTGTGGTCGATGGCGCGCCCAACCGCGAGGCCGCCGTCAAGCTGCTCGAATTCCTGTCCAGCGACGAGGCGCAGCGGCTGTTCGCCGAGGGCAACAACGAGTACCCGGTCGTCGCGGATGCGGCCCTGCCGGAGGCCCTGCAGGAGTGGCACCAGGACATCGTCCTCGACGACGTCAATGTCAGCGCCCTCGGCCGCAACAACCCGAAGGCCGTGCGGATCATGGACGAGGTCGGCTGGCGCTGACGCGCGCCGGCGTTTGCCATGTCGCACCATGGCCGGCCCGCATCGGGCCGGCCTCTTTATTCTTCGATTCGTCGTGCTTTGCCGGGAAAGGCGGTCTCTCGCAGAGCCGCAGAGGCCGCGGAGAAAGGAAAAAGCAAGAGATTGTCGAAATTCGAGGGCACTCGCTCCCGCCACGCGAGGCAATCCGTGGCGGTGTGCCAGAGGCTGCGGGAGCGAGCTTGCTCGCGATCAAGGCGCATCCTGCGCCTGAGCGGTCAGGTGCTTGCAAGGCCCCGGACGCTCGGCGACACTCGCCACCCTGGGCCCGACCGGGCCTGTTCACCGTACAACCGCACCGCAGTCCGTCCGCGCCGCCGATTGACGATCACCGGTCGCGGCCCTGTTGGCTCAATGAAAACGTTTCCGATGACCGACTTCGATTCCAGCCGGGCCCTGACGTTCACTGTCCGCCCGCCCCGGGAGCGCGACCAGCGCCGGGGTAGCGCGACCGGCGCCATGGAGGCCCTGTGATCGCGGCCGGATTGCGCCGACTCGTGCCGGCGTGGCGTCGGGCGCACTCCGGCATCGGCGGGTGGAGCGTCGCGACCTGGCTGATCGCGGCGCTGGTGGCGCTGCCGATCGTCGCCGTGCTCGCGCATGCATTCGTGCCCGCGCCGGAAGTCTGGGATCACCTGGCGAGCACGGTGCTGCCCCGTTATCTGATCAACACGTTCATCCTCGCGCTCGGCGTCGGTGCGCTCGCGCTGGTCGTCGGCGTCGGCAGCGCCTGGCTGGTCGTGATGTGCCGCTTCCCGGGCCGCCGCATCTTCGAATGGGCGCTGCTGCTGCCGCTGGCGGTACCGACCTACGTCATCGCCTACGCCTACACCGATTTCCTGCAGTTCACCGGCCCGATCCAGACCGCGCTGCGCGCGTACTTCGACTGGACCCGGCACGACTACTGGTTCCCCGACATCCGCTCGCTCGGCGGCGCGATCGTGCTGCTGGCGCTGGTGCTCTACCCCTACATCTACGTCCTGACGCGGGCGTCCTTTCTCGAGCAGTCGGCCTGCGTGCTCGAGGTCGGCCGCACGCTGGGCCGCACGCCCACGCGCCTGCTGTTCGGCGTCGCGATGCCGCTGGCGCGGCCGGCGATCGCCGGCGGTACCGCGCTGGTGCTCATGGAGACCCTGAACGAGTTCGGCGCGGTGCATTTCTTCGGCGTGGACACGTTCACCACGGGCATCTACCGCACCTGGTTCGGCCTCGGCGAGCCGGTCGCCGCCGCCCAGCTGGCCGCCAGCCTGCTCGCGTTCGTGATCCTGCTCGTACTGGCCGAGCGCTGGTCGCGCGGCCGGGCGCGCTACTTCCACACGACGTCGCGCTATCGCGACCTGCCGCGCTTCCAGTTGCGCGGCGCGCGCGCGGCGCTGGCGACGCTCGCCTGCGCGACGCCGATCGCCATCGGTTTCCTGCTGCCCGGCGGACTGCTGCTCGGCATGAGCATCACCGACGGCGACGACCTCCTCGGCGGCCGCTTCCTCGACCTGATCACCAACAGCCTGACGCTGGCCACCGTCTCGGCCGTCGTGGCAGTGCTGCTGGCGCTGCTTCTGAGCTACGGCGTGCGCCTGCAGCAAAGCCGCAGCGCACGCCTCGCCGCGCGCATCGCGGCGATGGGCTACGCCGTGCCCGGTGCGGTCATCGCGGTGGGCATCCTGATCCCGCTGGGCGCGGTCGACCGCACGCTCCACGGCTTTTTCAGCGATCACTTCGGCATTCAGACCGGGTTGATCCTCACGGGGACGATGGTGGCGCTGGTGTACGCCTATGTCGTGCGCTTCCTCGCCGTCGCCTACAACGCCATCGAGGCCAGCCTGGAGAAGGTGACGCCGAACATGGACGCGGCCTCGCGCACGCTCGGCAAGACCGCCGGCCGCACGCTGCGCCTGATCCACGCGCCGATGATGCGCAGCAGCCTGCTCGCCGCCGGTCTGCTCGTGTTCGTCGACGTGATGAAGGAGTTGCCGGCGACCGTCATCCTGCGGCCGTTCAACTTCGACACCCTGGCGATCCGCGCGCACCAGCTGGCCTCGGACGAGCGGCTCGCCGAGGCCTCGACCGCCTCGCTCGTGATCGTCGCCGTCGGCATCGTGCCCGTGATCCTGCTGAGTCGTGCGATGGGGCGGTCGCGCCCGGGCCGCAGGGAGGCCGACTGAGGGGCCGGCAACGCACGGGGCGCGCCCCGCGCGGGCAGCTTCAGGCTTCGCGCGGGAAGATGAAGACCTGGGACCAGTCGAGCTGCAGCGTGACCGGCTGGTTCTCGGGCGGCAGGAACACGCCCGGCATGCGCGAGTGCATATGCACCTCGCTGCCGTCGCGGCCATGGGCGCAGACGTGGATCAGGCTGGTTCTGCCCAGCAGCCGGGATACCATGACGTGGCTGGTGTCAGGGACTTCCATCGGCTCGCCGAGCGGCACGAGATGGATGGCCTCCGGGCGGACCAGGACCTGGACATGCGTGCCGTCCGGCGTGTCGGGTACGTCGATGGGTCCCACGACCGTGTCGACGTGACCGTCCCTCACGACACCATCGAGCCGGTTCACGTCGCCGAAGAAGTGCACGACGAACGGATCGACCGGATTACAGTAGAGCTCGACCGGCGGCCCCGCCTGGACGATGCGGCCGCCGCGCATCAGCGCGATCCGGTCGGCCATGAACATCGCCTCCTCGGGGTCATGCGTCACCAGCAGCGTGCCCGTGCCCACCTCCTTGAGCGCGTGCAGCGTGTCGTCACGGATCTGGTCGCGCAGGCGGGTGTCGAGCCCGCTGAAGGGTTCGTCGAGCAGCATCAATGGCGGCGCCGGCGCGAGCGCGCGGGCGAGCGCGACGCGCTGCTGCTGACCGCCCGACAGCATGTGCGGATGGGCGTGGGCGTAATCGACCATGCCCAGCCGGTCCAGCAGCTCGCGGCCCCGCCGGGCGCGTTCGCGTGTGCCGAGGCCATCGAGGCCGAAGGTGACGTTGTCCAGCACGGTCAGGTGCGGGAACAGCGCCGACTCCTGGAACATGAGGCCGACTTTGCGGCGCTCGGGGGGCACCTGACGGCCGCCACCCGCGCTCGCCATGAGCTGCCCGTCGATGCGGACCTCACCCTGCTGCAGCGTCTCCAGGCCGGCGGCGAGGCGCAGCAGCGTGGTCTTGCCGCAGCCCGACGGCCCCAGCAGGCAGACCACCTCGTGCCGGCGCACGTCCAGGTCGACATCGTCGACGGCCACGAGACCGCCAAAAGCATGACGGATGCCACGCATCGTCAGTACTTCCTGGCGCTCGGCGGCGATGTCGGGTTCGACCGGATCAGGCCGATGTTCGGGTATCACTTGGGTCGCCATATGGGCCGTGACGTTTCCGGGAAAGGCGGATAGCAGCGAAACAATAACAGAGATACGGACCGGAATGGTTCTCAGTTGCTGGCTGAACCTGATTCCGCTGGCATTAGGCCCGCGCCGCCTCCGGGAGCCTGGCCGGAAAATCCGTCCCGACGCTATGAAAGCATCCCCATGCCTGAAAAAATTCCAGCGCAAACGCCTGATCCGGTTCCCGGCCATCCATGCTCGTGCGATCTTCGACCTCCACCGCGGACGGGACTCAGGAAAAGGACGAATAGACGGTGCGACTCGGACTCATCGAAGGCTTCTACGGCCCGCTCTGGCAGTGGTCCGAGCGCGAGGTCCTGGCCGAACACCTCGCCGCTGCGGGCTACCGCTTCTGGCATTACGCGCCGAAGGCCGACCCGGGTGTGCGTGATGACTGGCGCAACCCGTGGTCCACCGGCCACGCCGAGGCCCTGAGTGCCTTCGCGGCGCGATGCCGGGGCCTCGGACTGCGCTTCGGCATCGGCCTGAGCCCGCTCGGTCTCGCGGGCGACGGCCCGCGCGCCGACTGGGACGCGCTGGCCGCCCGGCTGGCCGAGCTCGACGCCATCGGCATCGACGACCTCGTCATCGCCTTCGACGACGTGCGCGGCGACCACCCCGACCTCGCGCGCGAGCAGGCGCGCATCGTCGACTGGATGGCGGCGCGTACACACGCCGACCGCGTCATTGTCTGCCCGACCTACTACAGCGACGACCCGCTGCTCGACCGCCTGTTCGGTGAACGCCCCGTCGACTACCTTGACGAACTGGGCTACGTCCTGGATCAGCGGATCGCCGTCTACTGGACGGGCGAGGAGGTGTGCGCGCGCGAGATCAACACCGGACCGTTGGCGCGCGTCACCGAGCGCCTGCGCCGCGCGCCCTGGCTCTGGGACAACTACCCCGTCAACGATGGTCGCTATGCCAGTGATCACCTCCACCTGCGGCCGTTCACGGGCCGACCCGCTGCGCTCGCCGACGCGGCCGGCGCGCACGCGATCAACCCTGCCCTGCAGCCGACCCTGTCCGCGCTGCCCGCCCTCACGCTCGCCCAGCGCTACCGCGAGGGGGACGCGTTCGCCTATATCCCGGCGTTCCACGAAGCCGCGCGTGCCGTACTGGGCGCCGACCTCGCCGCCGCGGTCGCCGCGGACCTGCCCCTGCTCGAGGAAGCCGGACGCCACCGCCTCGGCGACGCGGCCGACGGACTGCGCGCGCGCTACGCGGCATTCGACCACCCGGCCGCCCGCGAAATCGTCCACTGGCTCGATGGGGGCTATAGCCCCGGGCACCCTGCCCCGGGCACGATGGTCTGAGGGGAACGGCTACGACTCGTAGACGGGTGAAGTGCGCAGCCGCAGGCGTCGGCGCAGATAGCGCGCGAGCGCGTCGACGCCGATGTTGAGCGCGGCGGTCACCCCGATCAGAAGCATGGCCACGTCGAAGCGAATCGCCTCCATCGCGCTGTCGACATAGAAGCCGAGCGTCGTGATCCCGAGAATGCCCAGGATCGCCGTCTCGCGCATGATGATCTCCCAGCGGTAGAACAGGAACGCGAGGAACGGTCCGTAGACGCGCGGCAGGATCTCGTAGCCATAGCGCTCAAGCCGGCTCGGTGCGTCGCGGCGCAGCCGGATCTCGTTGCTGCGCCGGCCGATCAGATGGCCGATGATGCCGCCGTTGTGCAACGCCAGGGCCACCACCGCCGGCAGCATCGACGGCCCCCAGAGCTGGAGCAGGATGTAGGCCAGCAGGTACTCCGGCGTCGAGCGCGCGACCACCAGCAGGACATGACCCAGGGTGCCGCCGATGCGACCGGTGAAGTGGCGCGAGACCAGCGGGAAGGCGAGCAGGGTCAGCACGCCGGTGAGCACCAGCGCGATCTGGGTGAGCACGATCGTCACGCCGATGCCGGGCAGCGCCTGCTGGACCAGGATCGGCTCGAGCCACGGCCACAGCGCCTCCCAGCCACCACCACCAGCGCGCAGGGGCGCGGGCACGATGTCCGAGGTGAAGAAGCGGCCGACATTGCCCCAGACGATGGGCAGGCCGGTGCCGAGGAAGAACGGCGCGATGACGAGATACAGCGGCACCAGACGCGGTCGCATCCAGAGCCGCAGCGGCGCGATCAGGATGTAGAACGTCAGCAGCAGCGCGCCCACCTGGGAGTAGTAGCCCTCGTTGAACGCCGACTCCAGATGGAAGCCGAGCGTGGGCATGCCGACGAAGCCGAGGATCGCCGACGAGCGCAGGCCGCACTCCAGCCGATACGAGGTGTAGCTCAGCAGGTGCGGCCAGGCATCGGGGATGCGGGCGAACAGCACGCGCGCGATCCGGCCCGTGCCGGGCGGCAGCGACTGCTCGGGCAGCGGATCCTGCTCGTCGAGGATCTCGGCGTAGACCTTGCCGAAGACGCCGGCGTAGGGAATGGCGATGGCGAGCACGCCGGTCAGCGGATGCAGGCCGAAGCACTGCAGGAAGATCAGCGCCCAGAACAGCTCGTGGATGGCGCGAACGAAGGCGCAGCCCACGCGCACCGGCCACCAGTGGAAGGCGAGTGCCAGCAAGAAGCCGCCGGCCGCGCCCAGCGCGACGCCGACCAAGGCAAAGGCGACCGTGCGCAGCAACGCCACGCCGAGCTGATCGACCGCCGTGAAGTCGGGCGTGACGATGCCGAGACCGAGCTGGCCGAGCTGCGCCCACGGCTCGGAGCCGCTGATCTCGAAATCGGCGAAGCCGAGACAGATCAGCGCCGCGGCGACGAAGCCGAGGCTGGTGCGCACCGTCGCCGAACGGATCATGGCCGCTCCGCCACGCGGTCACGGCGCGGGCGCCGTGCAGCGCCCGGAGTGCGGGTAGCAGCCACCACGGCTCAGCAGCCCGCGGCCCGCTCGTAGTCGTAGAGCGGCAGCAGGTCCGGGACGCCCAGCCCCTTCGCCGGCTCATCGAGCGCCACCGTGCCCCGGTCGATGCCGACGATCCGAGAGCAGTGGCGCAGCGCCAGCTCGACATCGTGCAGCGCGATCACGGTCGTTCCGTAGGCCTGCGTGATCGCGGCCATGACATCGTCGGCGCGGGTGGCCATCGAGCGCCGAGACCGGCTCGTCGGCGAGCAGGACCTCGGCACGCTGGTAGAGCGCACGCGCGACGGCGGTGCGCTGGCGCTGGCCACCGGAGAGCTCGCCGACGCGCGCCCACAGCTTGTCCGCCATGCCGAGCGATTCGAGGATCTGCGCGACGGCCCGCACCTCGCGCCGAAACGGCCGCACCAGGTTGGCGACGTTGTAGCAAACGCCGTGGGCGGCGAGCCGACCCATGTAGACGTTGTGGAACACCGACAGCGTCTGCACCAGGCCGAGCTCCTGCGGCATCAGGGCCAGCTCGCGCCGCTTCGGATCGTAGAGCAGCGACAGCAGCGTCGACTTGCCGGCGCCGCTGCGGCCGACGAGGCCGACGTGCTCGCCGGCCTCGACGCTCAGGCTGATCGGGCCGACGGCACGCTCGCCGCCGTAGTGGGCAGTGGCCCTGTCGAGCGAGAGCACGGCCATCAGTTGACCAGGTCGAGCTGCTCGGCCGTCTCGCGGATCTGCTCGTAGTCGCTGTTGTCGGCCTGGATGAAGCCGGAGCGCGGGAACGCTCTCCAGCAGCTCGGGATCGTCCATGGCGAGCAGCGCCCGCTGCACGCGCTCGCTGAAGCCGTCGCCGAAGCGCTCGTCCACGTCGCCGCGGATGGTCCACTGGTAGTCGGAGTACGGCGGCGTCTGCCAGATCACCTGGACCTTGTCGGTGTCGACCTTGCCCTGCTCGACTTCCTTCTTCCACACTTGGTAGTTGAGCGCGCCGACGTCGTAGGTGCCCGAGGCGACCAGCGCGACGGTACGCGAATGGCTGCCGGAGAAGCCGACGCGATCGAAAATCTCGCGCGGCGACTTGCCGAAGCGCTCGCGCAGATGGAATTCGGGCATCAGCCGGCCGGAGGTCGAGCCCTTCGAGCCGAAGGTGAAGGTCATGCCGGCGAGTTCGCCGGGCAGCTCGTCGGCGGGCTCGAGACCGGTGCTCTCGTGGGCGATGAAATACGTGCGGAACTGCGTGTCCTCGACGCCCTGGGCGAGGGCCCGGGCGTCGGGCACCGCGGCACGGGCACGCACGCCGGACAGCCCGCCGAACCAGGCGAGCTGGACCTGATTGTTGCGGAAGGCGGAGACGGCGGCGGCGTAGGACTTCACCGGCACGTAGCGCACGTCCACGTCGAGCTCGCCTTCGAGGTAATCGGCGACCTTGTTGAAGCGCTCCTGCAGCGCCGATTCGTCCTGATCGGGGATGGCGGTAAAGACGAAGGTCTGGGCCTGCGCGCTCGAAGCACCGAGGCCCAGGACGAGCGCCGCCGTATAAACGATATGCCTGAAAACCCCGTAACGCTGGATCTTGTACATGGTGTTGACCTCGCTGTTGCAATCGCTGTGGGTACGTGGACGTCTGCTCTGCCCCGATCCGGTCCACGTATCGCCTGGCGACGGCGCGCGGACAAGCCGCTCGCCGTCGCCGTTGCCGTTCGCTGACACGCACCCCGCAACGGCGCAGCCGGACCGGGTGCGCGGTACCCCCCCGCGGCTACGCGGCGCAGGTCCGGAATCCCGCGTAGATGTCGTTGCGGCCGCCCGGGAAGAAGTTGCGATGGTTGTTGTTGACCAGCCGTGATCGGGTCGCCCAGGCGCCGCCGCGCAGCACCATGCGCTGCTCCTTGAACCAGGGCTGGGAGTAATCGCGGTAGAGATCGATCTCGAAACCCGGATAGGGCGCGAAGATGCTGCTCGTCCACTCCCAGACGTTGCCCAGCATCTGCCGGCAGCCGAAGGCGCTGTCACCGTCGGCGAAGGCGGCGACATCGACGCAGTCGAGGCGATAGCCGTCGAGATTGGCGCGCTGAGGCTCTGGCTGCGTGTCGCCCCAGGGATAGAGGCGCTTGCCCGGCGCCAGCGCGCGGCCATCGTCGGTCGGGCACCCGGCTGGCGGCGACCTCCCATTCGGCCTCGGTGGGCAGGCGCCGACCGGCCCAGGCGCAGTAGGCCTCGGCCTCGTAGAAGTTGACGTGCATCACGGGCTGATGCGGGGCCAGCGGCATCGCAGCGGTCGAACCAGCGCAGCTCCCAGCCGCCGCCCATCCGCGGCGCCAGTGAGCGGCGGCGTCCTGGGCTCTGCCTGTGCAGCCAGCGCCAGCCTGCCTCGCTCCAGTATTCGCGGCGCTCGTAGCCACCGGCCTCGACGAAGTCGGCGAACTCGGCGTTGGTCACGGGGGCGCGGGCGATACGGAACGGCTCGACCGTCACGGTATGCGCCGGTTTTTCGTTATCGAAACGGAACGGCACGCGCTCGTCCGAGCCCAGGCAGGTGCTCGCCGCCCGGCACGTCGACATCGCCCGGCCAGCGGCCCTGTCGGTTCGGCCGGCGGCAGCTCCTCGCTGCCGGCGAGCACCGGTGGCGGATCGCCCAGCGTCTGGCGCGTGTAGGTGAACGCCTCGCCATGCATGTCCTCGTGCAGCGCGGTGAGCTGGTAGACGTAACTGACCGCCTCGCTGGCGAGGCCGCTGTCGGGCAGGCGGGCCATCATCGCGTCGCGCACGCTGTGCAGGTAGTGCCAGGTCTCGTCCATGGTCGGCAGCGGCAGTTCCCAGCGGTCGTCGTGCGGGATCGCGCTGGAGTCATAGAGCTGCCCGGCGTCGGCACGCTGGTAGTGGTCCAGGCCGAGCAGCTTGCGCAGGGCGAAGTAGTCGTGGAAGAAGCCGACGTGGCCCACCTCCCAGAGCGCGGGATTGACGATGCTAATGTTCGGCCCGAACAGGCGACTGCCGCCCAGGTCCGCGGTCAATTCCCGCGTCCGCCGGCGACTGTCGTCGAGCATCGCCGCAAGGCGCTCGGCGCTGACCCGATGGGTCGATGGAACCTCGATCATGACCTGCCTCCTTCGAGCGGATCACAGCCGATGAGATGATGCACGTTCGGATCGTCACGCCTGCCGCGCCGCGCTCGCGCGCCGGCAACCGCGCGACGGCGACGCGCTGGGCGAACCTGCTGCGGGCGCTCGGCCACCGCGTGACCATCGCCACCAGCGACGCCGGCGCCGCGGCCGTGCGCCGACCGGCCGACGCCGTCATCGCCCTGCACGCCTGGCGCTCCGCCGAGGCCATCGCAGCGGCCGTCGACCATGCGCCGCACCGGCCGCTGGTCGTCGCCCTGACCGGCACCGACATCTACCGCTTCCAGTACACCGACCCGGAGCTCACGCTCGCCGGCATGGCGCGTGCCCACGCACTGATCGGGCTCCACGATGCCGTCGCCGAGGACATACCGGCCCGCTTCCGCGCCAGGCTGCACACGTCGTCTACCAGTCGGCCAAGCCGCTGCCGCCGAGCTACCGCCGGACCGCGCCGGAGCCGCGCTAGATCCGGGTGCTGCGTGGCCGGCCACCTGCGCGCGGAGAAGGACCCGCTGCGCGCCGCCTACGCGGTCCGGCGAGCTGCCGGCGGGCCTCGCGCCTCGCCGGTGCGTCCACGCTCGGCGCGCGCCCACGACGACTCCTGGGCCGAGGCGGCGCGGACGGAGATGGCCGGGAACCCGCGCTATCGCTGGTACGGGCGAACTCGCCCACGGGCGCGTGCGCCGGCTGATGGCGCGCGCGCACGCCATGGTCGATCAGCTCGGTGATGGAAGGCGGTGCCAACGTCGTCTCCGAGGCCTGCGTCGCCGGCCTCCCGGTCATCGCCTCCGCGATCCCGGGCAACCGCGGCCTGCTCGGCGACGATCACCCGGCGCTCTACCCGGCCGAGGACACCGCGGCTCTGCGCGACCTGCTCGTACGCGCCGAGTCCGATCCGGCCTTCCTGGCCGAGCTGCGGGACCGCAGCCGCGCCCTTGCGCCCCTGTTCACTCCAGCACGGGAGCGCAGACGACCTGGCGGCCGTGCCTGGACTGCGGCCGGCCGCTGAGCTGACGCGCGCGCGCCCGGGTCCCCATCACGGGTTGAGCACGATCGGCTCGAGCGGCTCGCCCTGCGCCGTCACACGTCCGATCTTCGCCGCGTGCACGTACCCCAGCGCCCGCAGACGTGCGAGGCAATCGTCGGCCCGGCCCGCCGGTACCGAAGCCAGCAGTCCGCCGGCCGTCTGCGGATCGAACACCAGCGGATAGCGCGGGTGCGCGACCATCTCGGCCTGGTTGCGCAGCGCCCGGCGCAGGCGCACGTTGGCCGGCTGCAGCGAGCTGACCACGCCGGCGGCCACGGTCTCCTCGGCGCCGTCGAGGATCGGCAGTGCGGACAGATCGATCTCGGCGTCAACGCCCGACGGCCGCGTCATCTCGACGAGGTGGCCGAGCAGGCCGAAACCGGTGATATCGGTGCAGGCGGTCGCGCCCATGGCGTGCAGGCACTCCGCGGCGCGGCGATTCGACTGCACCATCGACGTCAGGGCGTTGTCGATCCAGCGCCCGCGGCCGCCAGCTTGGCATGCGGCGGCGAACAGCGTGCCGGTGCCCAGCGGCTTGGTCAGCGATCACGCGCCGTCGCCGGGCATCGCATGCCGACGCCTTGCGCAGTCGACCTCCGCTATGCCGCGGCATCGTCGATCAGGCCGTTGATCGGCGAAGCCGAGCGCCAGCTCCTGCCCTCGCCCGTGTGCCCGCCGACCAGTGCGCAGTCGGCCTCGTTCAGCACCTCCATGGCGCCCGTCATCAACTGGTACACCGTGTCCTCGATCTTGCGCTCGAGGCCGGGCGGCACCGTGGCGATCGCGGTGGCGGTCTGGGCCTCGGCGCCCATGGCGAAGATGTCGCCCAGGGCGTGGTTGGCGGCGACCCGGCCGAACACGTAGGGGTCGTCGATGAAGGCGCGGAAGAAGTCCACCGTGTGGACCATCGCCTTGCCCGGCGGCACGCGCACCACGGCGGCGTCGTCCGGGGCGTGCAGGCCGACCAGCACGTCGTCGCGCTCGACCGGCTGACAGCCGCCTGCAGCGCGTTGGCGAGCGTGCCGGCGCCCACCTTGGCGCCGCAGCCGCCGCAGCGCATCGCCACCGCGGAGATGGCCTGCTGCGCTCTCCTCGGCGTCCAGCTGCGAGCTCGAGCTGTCGGCTGCCTCGGACCTCCGCCTCCATGCGGCGGCAGATCGCTGTACTTCGCCATGAACCGCCGGTCGATCCAGTCCTTCCAGCGCCAGACCCAGTCGCCGTCGAAACCGATCCAGCCGCGCGAGGCGACCGCGTACTGATCGCCCGTGCTGATCAGCGCCAGCCAGTCACGCTGGGGTCGGAACGGCCGCGGCTGCCGCCCCTGCACCATGCGGCGCAGGTTGCGCGCCAGCGGCGGACCCTGGCGCACGGCGAACACGCCGGCCTTCTCGCGCGGGTGATTCACCACCGTGGCGATATCGCCGGCGGCGAAGATGCCGTGGATCGGTGACGGTCTGCAGGGTGTCGCGCGACCCGCAGGAAGCCGGTCGTCGTCCAGCGCCAGCCCGGTGTCGCGCAAGCCAGGGCGCGCCGCCGGCCTGGGTTACCCAGACGATCTCATCGGCGGCGTACCGATGTCGCCGTCGGCGGTCTTGCAGGCCGTGCTCGCCTCACCTGCTCGACGGCGGCGTCGGTGTGCACGCTGCGACGCCGCGCGCGCTCAAGCATCCGCTCGGAAACGGCGCGGACCCGGTCGTTGTGCGTCGGCAGGATGTGTGCGCCGGCGTTGAACAGATCGAGCTCGAGCTCGTCGGGGTCGCGGTCCTGGGCGGCAAGCTCGCGGCGCAGCCGGTACTGCATCGCGAGGGTCAGTTCCACGCCCCCCGCGCCCGCGCCGACGACGGCGATGCGCGTACGCCCCGGGTGCTGGCGCACGCGCTCGAGCAGCGCCTGCCAGCGATGATCGAAGCGATTGATCGGCTTGACCGGCACGGCATGGTCCGCCGCGCCCGCCACCTGCTGCAGTTGTGGCGTCGAGCCGATGTTGATCGACAGGAGATCGTAGGGGACGTCGGGGCGGCCAAGGCACTGCACCCGTTGCTGCTCGCGGTCGATATCGTTCGCCTCGGCGCGGTAGAAGCGCGCCCCGGCGAACTCGCACAGGCGACGCAGATCGATGTGGACATCGTCGTAGCCGTAGTGGCCCGCGATATAGCCCGGCAGCATCCCGGAATACGGGGTGTGGGTGTCGCGGCAGACGAGCGTCAGGCGCACGCCCGGCACGGGCTTCATGCCGAAGCGCTTGAGCACGGCGACGTGACTGTGTCCCCCGCCGACCAGCACGATATCGCGCAGGACGGGCTGATTGGAGCCTTGCATACAGCTTATGCCCGCGTTGCTGAAAGTGAGACTACCCGGATATCGCCGCGCCGGCGCCGGCGAAGGAAAAGACTACGGCCGGCCGCCCGGGCGATACAAGGTTACGCCACGCCCGCCACCGTGCGGCGCGGCGGGAACGATCTTTTCGCCACAGCCTCACCGACGGATTCGCCGCCGTACGGGCCGGGATTGGTCTCCGGCGGGCTCACGGGGGGCGTTCCAGCAGCTCCAGCGCGAAGTAATCGCCGGGCGCGACGAGCGACGCTCGGCGCCGCAGGCCGGCAGCGGCGATCTCGCGCTCGATCTGGTCGTCCGTGAACTTGCGGCTGATCTCCGTGAGCAGCGGCTCGTCAGCGGCGAATCGGTACTGGCGTGCCAGGGCCGCGCACTCGACGCTCATATCGCGTTCGGCGCGCAGATACATCTCGAGCTGCCCGCGGGGCTCGTTGAACACGGCCTCGTGACGGAAGGCGTCGGGTTCGAAGTCGGCGTCGAGTTCGCGGTTGATCACTTCGAGCACGTTGCGGTTGAACGCCGCCGTCACCCCCGCCGCATCGTTGTAGGCGGCTTCGATAATCGAGCGCTCCTTGACCCGGTCGACGCCCAGCAGCAGCGCGTCGTTGGGCCCCATGCGTCCGGCCACCTCGGACAGAAGGGCTCGGCCCTCGGCCGGATCGAAGTTGCCAAAGGTCCCGCCGAGGAAAACGTACAACGTTCGGCCCACCGGCCGCGGCAGGTGGTCGAGGCCGGCAGTGTAATCACCGACCAGGCCTTCGACCCGCAGCCACGGCAGGCGTGTCTGCAGATGCCCCGCAGCCTGCTCGACCACCTCGGAGCAGACGTCGAAGGGCCAGTAGACCGGCGCCAGTCCCACGCGCTCACAGCCAGCGAGCAGCGCGAGGGTCTTGCGGGCGGTGCCGCTGCCGAGTTCGATGATGTGATCAGGCCGTACGCGCTCGACGAGTGCGTCGGCGTGCTCGGCGAGCAACGCGTGCTCGGATCGGGTCGGATAATACTCCGGGGTGTCGCAGATCCGGTCGAAGAGCGCCGAGCCGTGCGCGTCGTAGAAGTACTTCGGCGGCAGGCGCCGTGGCCGCTGCTCGAAGCCATGCGCCACATCTTCGGCGAGGGTCGGCACGGCGTGCGCCCCGGGAACGGCGTGCATGCGGAAATCCGGCTTGCTGTTCGTCGCCCCACCCCCCATCAGCGGT
The DNA here is from genome assembly GCA_034520505.1 of Anaerolineales bacterium. Taxonomy (GTDB): domain Bacteria; phylum Chloroflexota; class Anaerolineae; order Anaerolineales; family UBA11858; genus B10-G9. The sequence goes on from JAXHNK010000002.1 coordinate 845,686, forward strand.
CATCCGCCCGGCGCGCCGGAGTATTTCGGCGCGAGGCCGGTGAACGGGGGCTGATGGACCGCTGCTGTATCACGCGCACTCCAGGGAAAACGTCGAATCGGGAACGATGCCGGACAGCCATGGCGAATCACGGTCAGGCTCGACAGGGTCGCGATTATCGACACATCGCCGCGATCCGGTCAAATCGTTCAACCGTTTTCGCCTCCGGGGACCGGTCACAGGCTCGGCCACCACGCCGCCGCCCCCGTTCAGGAGTTATGGTTACCGTCCCCAAAACTCCCCCATCACGGATCCGCGGCAGGCGCAGTCCCGGATGATGACGAAGGGGCGGGGATCGCGCTCATCGGGTGATGGTGGGTTACAATAGCGCCCATGCTGCGTTATGCCCCATGGTTCGCCCTGATTGCCGCCACGGCCCTGACCGCGGCGCTGGCGCTCGGCGTCGACTCCGGCTGGTGGGCCGGCTTCGCCATCGCCGCGCCGCTGGCGCTGCTCGGCGTGCGCGATTTCGCCCAGCCCGGCCACACGCTGTTGCGGAACTACCCGGTGATCGCGCACTTCCGCTGGCTGTTCGAGGCCATCCGGCCGGAGATCCGCCAGTACCTGCTCGAGAGCGATACCGATGCCGCGCCCTTCTCGCGCCGCCAGCGCGCGCTGGTCTACCAGCGCGCCAAGTCGGACAACGACAAGGTGCCCTTCGGTACCCAGCTGGATGTCTACGGGGATGGCCACGAGTGGCTGAACCCGTCCTCATCCGCACGCGAGCCGGATCCCGACGCGTCGCCGCGCGTGACGGTCGGCAACGCACAGTGCCGCCAGCCCTACGACGCCTCGCTGCTGAACATCTCGGCAATGAGCTTCGGCGCCCTCTCGGCGGCGGCCGTGCGCGCACTCAACAGGGGGGCCGCCGCCGGCGGCTTCGCGCATGACACCGGCGAGGGCGGCATCAGCCGCTACCACCGCGAATCCAGCGCCGACCTGATCTGGGAGATCGGCAGCGGCTACTTCGGCTGCCGCGACGATCACGGACGCTTCAACCCGGAGCGCTTCCGGGAGCAGGCCGCCGATCCCCAGGTAAAGATGATCGAGATCAAGCTTTCACAGGGGGCCAAGCCCGGCCACGGCGGCGTGCTGCCGGGCGTGAAGGTTACCACGGAGATCGCCGAGGCGCGCGAGGTACCGGCCGGCAGGGACTGCATCTCGCCCCCGGCGCACCCGGAGTTCTCCACGCCGATCGAGATGATGGAATTCATCGCCAGGCTGCGCGAGCTGTCCGACGGCAAACCGGTCGGTTTCAAGCTGTGCCTGGGTCACCCGTGGGAATTCATGGCGCTCTGCAAGGCCATGCGCGAGACCGGGATCGTCCCCGACTTCATCGTGGTCGACGGCAGCGAGGGCGGCACTGGTGCGGCGCCGCTGGAACTGGCCGACTACATCGGCACCCCGATGCGCGAGGGCCTGGTCTTCGTGCACAACGCGCTGACGGGCTGTGGACTGCGCGATCAGATCAGGATCGCGGCCGCCGGCAAGGTCATGTCGGGATTCCGCATGGCGCGCAACATGGCGCTCGGCGCGGACTGGTGCAACTCCGCACGCGGGTTCATGTTCGCGCTGGGCTGCATCCAGTCGCTGCACTGCCATACCGATCGCTGCCCGACCGGCATCACCACCCAGAATCCGTGGCGCCAGCGCGGGCTCGACGTCACGGACAAGGGCGAGCGCGTGCGGCGCTTCCACGCCCAGACCATCGCCGGCCTGAACGGCATCGTCGCCGCCTGCGGGCTGGACTCTCCCATCGAGCTTCGACCGCACCACGTCGCCTGCCGTACCCGGAGCCACGAGATCGAGACCCTGGATCACGTCTACGACTTCCTCGAACCCGGCGAGCTGCTCGCCGGAACCGACAACCGCACCTACAGGGAGGCCTGGCAACGCGCCCGGGCCGACAGCTTCCAGCCAGTGGCGTAAGCGCCGCGGGTAAAGGCCTGCCGTATCGCAGGCGGGATTCGGGGACAGCAACCACAATCGCTGCGGCGACGCGCGGACAAAGCACTCGCCTGCCAAATCCGGAGGTAGGCCCCTGACCCGTACTCGCGCCGGCCCAACGTGCCGCTAACCGGTCACTCCGGGATCACGGTTGCTGTCCCGACGCCGGAACTCGCGGTTGGTGCCCAGCCCGTTGCCGCAGGCCCGGCCGGGCTGGCGTGCCGATCATCCGGGCATTTCAATCCTTGCGCTGCCTGCGCCCTGGTCGGTGTCGAGCGCCCAGTTCCGCAGCGATCCCGTGGAAGTTGGCCAGGCGCTCGGCACTGATGTCGCCACGAGCCACGCCGGCCAGCAGCGCGCAGCCCGGTTCGTGTCGATGGGAACAATTCCGGAAGCGACAGTGCTCAACCAGTGGCTGGAGCTCGACGTAACCGCGCAGCAGTTCTTCCCGAACAATATTCCACAGACCGAATTCCCCGATGCCCGGGGAATCGATCAGACCACCCCCGGCCGGCAAGTCGAGCAGGCGCGAGGTACGCGTGGTATTGCGCCCTTCACCCGAGCGCGCCCACAGCTCGCCGGTCGCGGCGGCGGCACCGGGCAACAGGGCATTCATCAACGAGGATTTGCCGACACCGGAAGGACCCACCAGCGCGCTGGTACACCCGGCAAGCTGGCTCTGCAGGTCCGTCAGACCCGTTCCTGCAGACGCCGACACCTCCAGGACCGTGTATCCGATCTGGCGGTAGATGGCACACAGCTCGTCCAGGCGCGCACGCGTGCCGCCATCGATCAGATCGGCCTTGTTCAGCACCAGGCAGGGCGGCACACCGCTCAGTTCCGCGGCCACCAGATAGCGATCGAGGAACTCGCTGGAGGGTACCGGCAACGGGGCGAAAACGAGGAGCAGTTGATCGAGATTGGCGGCGACCGGCTTCAGTTTGCCGTACCGGTCCGGCCGTCGGATCACGTTACGGCGTGGCTCCAGCGCCGTGACCACACCGTCACCCGCGTTCAGGGCCGGTTGCCAGCCAACATGATCCCCGACCACGAGTTGATCCAGAGCAGTGCGGAAGTGACAACGCTGGCGCTCACCATCATCGCCGCGGATTTCGACCTTGCCGCCATAGTGGGCCGTGACGAGGCCTGGCCGGACATCGCCGAGATCCGTCGCCACATCGGCTTCCTGCGCTGCCTGCCGGCGCTCCTCACGGCTGCGGCGCTCGCCCTCGACCTTTGCCAGACGCCAGCGCTGACGCCGATTCAGTTTCTCATCACTCATGCCGGTCCTGGTGGGCCATGCGGGAAGTGCAGGAGCGGCCCGACCGACTTGCAGACCGCGGTGGAGACTCCACGCCCGATCACTGAGGCAATCGGATTCCGCCGGTCAGATCACACCATAGGCAAGGATCGCATCGGCCACCTTCTTGAAGCCGGCGATGTTGGCGCCTCTGAAGTAGTCCACATGGCCGTCAGCCTGCGTGCCGTGCTGCACGCACTTGGTGTGGATCTCGCCCATGATCTGGCGCAACCGCGTGTTGAGGTCATCGCGCGTCCATGACAGGCGCATGCTGTTCTGCGTCATCTCGAGCCCGGATACGGCCACGCCGCCGGCATTGGCGGCCTTGGACGGCGCGAACATGATCTTTGCCTGCTGGAAGACGTTGATCGCATCCTGCTCGCTGGGCATGTTGGCGCCCTCGGACACGGCGATACAGCCATTGTTGACCAGCGTCTCGGCATCACTCCTGTTGATCTCGTTCTGGGTCGCGCACGGAAAGGCGAGTTCGCACGGCACAATCCATGGGCGCTTGCCCTCGTGGTATTCGCAGCCGAAGTGTTCGGCGTACTCGCTGATGCGGCCGCGGCGCTTGTCCTTGAGATCCTTGATCCACTCCAGCTTCTCGGTGTCGATGCCATCCGGGTCGTGGATGAAGCCGCCCGAGTCGGACATCGTCACCACCCGCGCGCCCAGCGCGATCAGCTTCTCCACCGTGTACTGGGAGACGTTGCCCGAGCCGGAGACGACGGCAGGTGCTTGCCCTCGACGTCCTCGCCGTGCGTGCTTGAGCATGTCCTCCATGAAGTACACCGCGCCGTAGCCGGTGGCCTCGGTGCGGATCAGCGCTGCCGCCGAAGTCGAGACCCTTGCCGGTGAGCACGCCCTCGAACCGGTTCACCAGGCGCTTGTACTGGCCGAACATGTAGCCGATCTCGCGGCCGCCGACGCCGATGTCGCCGGCCGGCACGTCGGTGTCCGGGCCGATGTGGCGATGCAGCTCGGTCATGAAGCTCTGGCAGAAGCGCATGACCTCGCCGTCGGACTTGCCCTTGGGATTGAAGTCGCAGCCGCCCTTGCCGCCGCCCATGGGCAGGCCGGTGAGGCTGTTCTTGAAGGTCTGCTCGAACGCGAGGAACTTGAGGATCGACTGGGTGACGTCGTGGTGGAAACGGATGCCGCCCTTGTAGGGCCCGATGGCGTTGCTGTGCTGAACACGGTAGCCGCGCTGGGCGCGGACATGGCCGGCGTCGTCTTCCCAGCACACACGAAACACGACGATACGGTCGGGCTCGGTCAGGCGTTCGAGGATCTGGGCTTCTTCGTAGACAGGGTTATCCATGATGAACGGGATGATGCTCTCGGCAACCTCCCACACCGCCTGATGGAACTCGGTCTCACCCTGATTGCGGCGGACGAGGCCCTGCATGAACTCGTCGAGTCGTTGTTGTGCCTTGTGATCCATGCTCGCCCCGTATTTTTCGGCGCTACGCACCGGTCCGTAGCACGGACGATCGGCCGCGCGGACACAGCTGTCAAGTATCGCCGCCTGCAGGGGATGCGGTCCGCTGCGGAGGCCGGTAACGCCGGGGCGTCCGTGTCCGGGGAGTCTGCTGCCCGGGGAATGAATACGCGCGGCTGACTGCGCCAGTGCCCGGGCGTGGTGCCGGGATCGAGGCCGGATCGGTGACAAAGGCGATTATCCCCGTCGCGCCGACGCAGTGCGGGCAGGTCAGCGGGATGGCCCAAGGCGGCGCAGAAGCACCGCGCGGTCGATCAGGCCATCGGATCAGTGCGCGAGGGCATCCTCGCCTGGTGGGTCGAGGGGCGACGCAACGGCGCCTGAATGGCCCGCTTGGTCCGTACCGTCTGGCCCGGCATTGCGCCCGCCGGCTGGCGCCGACGCGGCGGTCGGAGATGGCGTCGGGCCCCGCCGCTGTTCGCTCCGCGCTTTCCGGGCTTCATCCGCCGACGCAGGCAACGCCTCCCGATCGACCCCGGCGATCGCTGTCGCCGGGGTCGTGTTCGGACCGGGTCTCATACCGGTCGCGGCCACCGCGATGGATCAGTTCGCCGAATCGCCGGCATGTTCGTCGGAATCGGCCTCGTCGCCGGCGTGTTCATCACCGTGGTCGTCGTCGTGCGAATCGGCTTCATCGCCCGCATGCTCGTCGCTACTCTCGGACGTGGCCGCTTCGCCGCCGTGCTCGTCGCCCGCGATGGCCGCGCCACCGAAGATCAATCCGACCAGCAGCAGAAGAAGCGCCGTAATGGATTGAACGCGGTACATAATTGAACCTCCTCGGTTCTCAGGGGTAGCGGCCCGCGCGTCGCGCGGGCCGTCCGCCAGTCGTCATCGGCGGTGTGCTCGTCTACTCGGCGCTGTCGCCGGCGTGCTCATCGCCGCTGGCTTCATCGCCCGCATGCTCGTCGCCACTGGACGATTCGCTCGCGGCCTCACCGGCGTGTTCGTCGCCGTCATGCGTCTGGCAAGCCGACAACGCGAGGGGCGCGGCCAGCGCCAGGATGAGCAGGAGGTGGATCTTTCGCAGTTTCGTCATGGTACTACTCCGCGGTTGGGGCAACTTCCGCCGGCACGCGGTGGCGTGCCGTGCGTCTGGGCGCCCGACCCGGCGGCAGTGGTTGCGCGGAGGATAGTCCCGTCACACCTCACTGCCCCCGGTAGGCCTGATTCTGGTTGCGGTGCCGGAACGGCTCGGCCAACCAGGTGCCGAAAGAAAGATAATCGCCGCGTCCCTCGGCCAGGCCGAGTTCGCGCATCTCCCGCGGATCGGGTTCGCGATAGGTGCCGAACAGGCGATCCCAGACGATGAAGATGGTCGCGAAATTGGCGTCACCCGTCCGCCGCGACACCGTGTGATGACTGGTATGGAAGCGCGGCGTGACGATGAACAGGCGCAGCCGGCGTTCCCAGCGTTCCGGGAAGTCGATGTTCGAGTGATGGAACTGGCTCGCCAGGCTCACGCAGATCTCGAAAACGGCGAAGCCGACGAGCGACGGGCCCCACGCCGCGATCCACAGCAGTTTGACGAAGAACGAGATGAACAGCTCGCCCGGGTGGAACCGCAGCGCCGTGGTGACGTCCACGTGGGTATCGACGTGATGCACCTTGTGGAAGCGCCAGAGGAGGCCCGACGCGGTGATTGAAGCGGTGCCACCAGTAATCGAACATGTCCAGCACGATGATGGTCGCGACGATGCCGCCGATGCCGCTGTAGCCCAGCATCGGCGCCAGGCCCCAGCCCTGTTCGGCAATGCATAATCGCGTCCAGCGCGAGGAAGGGCGCCAGCACGATCAGTCGGAGCACGATGGTGTTGAACACCGCCATCAGGGCGTGCGTGCGCAGGCGTTCCCCGCGGGGGGCCTGCCACGGGCCGCTTGGCCGCCAGGCTCTCCATCAGGAAGAACAGGGCGAAGCCGGCCAGGAATATCGGCAGTTTCGCTTCTTCCATCACAAACGTCCGCGATTGCGGTGCGCGATCGCATGCAATGCCGCCGACATCATCACGGCAGCAGGTTGATGCGGTCGTCCACGAAGTTGTAACGCGGTTGCTGGACCCACTCGCCGTGCTTGTGCACCGGCAGCTTGTGGACATTCTCCTCGTAGACCTTCAGCTCGCCGTCGTGGGCCTGCAGCCAGAAATCCAGATCAAGGGTCTTGTCCGGCTGGCCGAGCACGCCGAAATTGGTGCAGGCGAAGTAGAAGTTGCCGGGCAGCGTGCGCACCGGATCATGGATTTTCTGGAACTCGCAGCTCGAGCGTCTGGCTGGTTCTGCGGATCGGTGATCTCGAACACGCCGGGGGTGCCGAGCGCCGTGCGTTGCGCGATGTGTTCGCGCATCGCCGCCTTGATCTCCTCGGCGCTGTATTCCCTGTCGCCGGCGCCCGCGTCGCCGCCGCTCTGCTTGAGCAGCTTGAGCGCCGCGCGGATCTGCTCTGCGGAGTAGTCGGGCTGCTTCGCGTCGTCACCGGAAGCCGTTTCCTCCGCGGTGCCACCGCTGCCGCAGCGCGCGAGCACCAGCACGAGGATGACCGGCAGGGCGATCTTCAGCTTTCGGTTGGCCAGCATCAGGTAGTCCTTTCGCATCGTTGCACCTCTCTCGAGGCCCTTCGTGTCGGCGTGCGCGGCGGATGATTATCGCACACGCACAGGCGTTTGCGTCTATGTGACCCGTGGAGTTCCCGACGGCGCGCTCACCGCCATAACCGACGCGGGCCTGCTCCGGGCGCGCGCGGGGGACACGTAGTCCCCGGCTTTACGATAGCTTCACATCGCCTTTGTCATGCGTCTGCAGTCCGGCGTCAGACTCACCACCGTGCCCCGCAAGCGGGAGATGAAACATGTTGATGCGCGTGCACCGGATCCTCGGTGTCGTTGCAGCCGCTGTTCGCCTGCCGGCCGCTGCCATGTCCGAAGGCGGAAGCCACGCGGAGCACGGGTCGCCCTGAACGATATCGAGCCGGTGGCGTATTGCGGGTTCGGGGAACCCGTGGAGGGCTCAGCGGGTCGTACCCGTCATTGGCCACTCCTGATGCCCGGGACAATCCGGGGCTCCGGGACGGGGAAACCGGAATGCAGACAGAGCGTGACTTTCTGACACTCACGTTCGGCGCGGGGGCGGGGACACCAGGGCCATGTATTCGAGGACGGCCCCGAGACCACCGGTGAGCACTGGTGCAACAACGGCAGTTCCGGGGCAGTTCCGGGGACAGGGGCAGTTCCGGGGACAGTAACCACAACCTCGGGCGGACGGCCTGAACGGGAAGCGCGGGCAGCGTAACCGGAATAACAGCCCGTTCTCACCTCGAGCCCGCCCCGGACGCGGCCACACCGCCACCGCCGCGCGTCGGGCCCGGTTTCCGGGGCGCCAACGCCCGCCCTGTCATGGCCTCGAGCTGATCAACGAATGAAGGCGCCCCGAGCGGTCGTCCCGTGCGCGTGTGGCGTCGAATCTCATCGGCGGGATCATGGCTCCGAGTGGGCTCCGCGGTCGGACCGTGATCGAGAAGATATGCCCGCAGGTTCCAGTCCACCAGCCCGTGGGCGCATGGTGCCACAGACTCTGCTGCACTCGACCACAGCCATTCCGCCGCGAGAGCGCACAGTCCAGCCCGGACCGGATTGTTCTCCACATAGGGAACGGCAGCCTGCAGATGAAACTCGTCCATTACCACCGAATGGAAGCGCTCCTGCCAAAGATGACCGCGCCAACCCTCACGGAAATTGATCGAGCGGGTGTAGCGTCGGTGGGCGTCGGCGACCGCGGCGCGCAGGCCGTCATCGCATTGGGGAATCATCACGAAATGGACATGGTTGGGCATCAGGCAGTAGGCAAGCACGCGAGTGCCAGCTCGCTGGCACGCCGTACGCATCTCAGTGAGATAGCAGGCGCAGTCACCGTCGCGCAGAAACACCGGCTGACGCCGATTGCCCCGTTGTGTCACGTGGTGGGGATACTCCGGAACCACGACTCGCGCCATCCTTGGCATTAAACCTCTCCCTGATAAGCGCACCTGTCAACAAGTTTGCCCCTCGCGATTTCAGCCCTCGCCCAGAGTGTTCCGGCCAACCCTCCCGTCAGGAGTTATGGTTACTGTCCCCGGAACAAGTTCGGGCGGCCGCGTGCTCCGGGTCGAACTGCGCAACAACGGCCGCCCCTGGTATCGCGTGCGCGTGCTGGTCGATGGCGAGCGCGTAAGATCCGTCGCGGTCGATGCGCGCAGCGGGCGAGTGCGCCGGTGAGGCGGGGCGCGCGGGAGCTATAGTCGATGCGGGCCCTGGTTGTCGAGGACGAAGCGGCGTTGCGGGACCGCCTGGCCGAGGCGCTGCGCGCCAACGGCTTCGCGGTCGATGTCGCCGGCGACGGCGAGGAGGCGGTCTTCGCCGGCCAGGAGTACCCCATCGACGTGGTTATCCTTGACCTGGCCCTGCCCCGCCTTTCCGGGCTTGAGGTACTGGCCGCATGGCGGGCGGCGGGCCGGGACTTCCCGGTCCTCATCCTCACCGTACGCGACAGTTGGCGCGACAAGGTCGCCGGCCTCGAGGCCGGCGCGGACGACTACCTCACCAAGCCTTTCCACACGGAGGAGGTCCTCGCGCGCCTGCGGGCCCTGCTGCGCCGTGCCGCGGGCCGATCCCATCCGCTGATCGAGGCAGGCGGCTTGGCCATCGATACCGCGAGCCAGACGGTCGCGGTCGATGGCCACCCCGTGCCCCTGACCGGATACGAATACCGGCTGCTCGAGTACCTTGCCCTGCATGCCGGCGAGGTCGTGTCCAAGACCGATCTGAGCGGGCACATCTACGACGAGGATACCGACCGCGACAGCAATGTCGTCGAGGTGCTGGTCGCCCGCCTGCGGCGCAAGCTCGACCCCAGGCGCGTGCGCGAGCCCATCGAGACCCTGCGCGGGCGCGGCTACCGGCTGCGCCCGCCCGGGGAAAACGCTTGAGGCCGGCGGGCGGCGGCTCGCTGCAGACCCGCCTGACGCTCGCCGTCGGGGCAATCCTCGCCGTTTTCCTGGCGCTCGCGGGCATCGCCCTGGAACGCGCCTTCCGCCAGAGTGTCGGTGCCGGCATGCGCCACAGCCTCGAGGCGCGGGTCTACCTGCTGCTCGGTGCGGCCGAGGTCGATGCCGACGGCACGCTCGCGATGCCTGCCACGCTCGCCGAGCCACGCCTGGGCACGCCGGATTCCGGGCTCTACGCCGCCATCCGCGACGATGCAGGGCGGATGCTCTGGCGTTCTGAGTCCAGCCTCGGCCGCGACATCGCCTGGCCGACGGCGCAGCACCCCGGAAAGCCGGTCCATGCCCGTATTGACGGCATCGGCGAGCGCACGCTGCACGCATTGGCCTGGCCAATCGACTGGGAGCTGACCGACGGGGACAGCCGCCGGCTGGACATCCTGGTCGCCGAGCGCCACTCGGCCGCGGAACTGCGCATCGCCGAGTTCCGGCGCACCCTCTGGGGCTGGTTCGCGGCGGTGTTCGTCGCCCTGCTGGCCATGCTGGTCGCGCTCCTGCGTTGGGGGTTGACGCCGTTGCGGCGGGCCGCGCGCGAGGTCGCTGGCATCGAGGCCGGCGAACGCGAGCGCCTTGGCGGCGGTTACCCGCCGGAACTGCAACCGTTGACGGCCAACCTCAACGCCCTGCTCGCCGGCAGCGCCGCACGGCTGCAGCGCTACCGCGAGACCCTCGCCGAGCTCGCGCACAGCCTCAAGACGCCGCTGGCAGTACTGCGCGCCCGCGACGGCGACCCCCGCGTGCGCGAGCAGGCCGAGCGCATGCAACGCGCCATCGACTGGCACCTGCGGCGGGCCGCGGCCACGGTGGTTCCGGCCTGGCCCAGCGGGTCGAACTCGAGACCGCCGTCAACCGGGTGGCGGGTGCGCTCGCCACGGTCCACGCCGACAAGCCGGTCACGCTGGAGCGCGACATCGCGCCGGGCACGGTCTTCCACGGCGACCCCGAGGATCTGATCGAACTGCTCGGCAACCTGCTGGACAACGCCTGGAAGTGGTCCGCGGCATGGGTGCGACTGCGGGCGCTGGCGCAAGCCGACGGCGGCCTGCGCATCGAGATCGCCGACGATGGCCCCGGCCTCCCGGCCGACCGTCGAAACGCGGTGCTTGAGCGGGGCGTACGCGCGGATGAACGCGTGCCCGGCGAAGGCATCGGCCTGCATCTGGTGCGCTCGATGGTCGAGGAGGCCTACGGCGGCACCATCGCACTCGATGAGGCCGACCTCGGCGGCCTGCGCGTGATCGTGACGCTGCCCGGCCCGGGGCCTGTCGGGCAGCGAGGCCGGACGCGGGTCGGAGGGTAACGCGCCGTGCGTACCGAGACCGGGATGTCGGGCTGACCGATCCGCCGGGAGCGGATCAGCGCGCCAGCCCGAAGGGCGTGGCGCATGGAAGCGCCACGCAAAGTCCGACCCACGGGTTGATGGACTTCCCCGCAAGTTCATCCCCTCCACCCGTGATTGAGCCGGTCGACGCGTTGATTGCGCTTCGCCTCATTCCAGCCTACCCAGCGGGGGCGCGGGGTGCGCTGGCGGATAGTGGCCTGGACCGTCTCGATGGCATCGGGGCTCGACGCGGGCGCACTCTGAAAGCGTACGCCCTCGCCGTGCGCCTCGACCAAGCCATCCGTGGCGCAGACGTGGAAATGCGTGCAGGTATTGAGGGCCGAGCCGAAGCGGTGGATGAACGCCCCCGCGCCGCCCTGGGCGTTCGGATCGGCGGCATCACACTGCGTGCGCAGATGACGCTCGATCGCGTCCGGCCATACGCGCGAGGGCGTATCAAGCGCACGCGGCTGGTGAGGGAAACGCCAACGCAGGCGCTTGGGCAACCAGCCCGGGCGACTGCGCTATTTCGCGATGCCGAGGAAGACCGCGAGGGCGCGATCCACTTCGAGCATCGTCGCTGAATCGACTTGCCCGACTCGGGAACCCAACTTATCGACGGCCACCGTTACCGCCTTGTCAACCATGACCTGGGAGTCGGTCCGGAGCCCATTCTCCTGATCGGCAGGGACTGTAATGCGAAACAGAGGCGCTTCGCGGATGTAACTGGTGATCGGGAGCACGGTCACCGAGGGGTGGTCGACGAAGTAGTCGGACTGAATCAGGAGCGCTGGGCGCGGCTTACCATAGTCGCCTGACGTTGCGACCGTAACCACATCGCCTCGCCTCATTGCCAGTCTTGCTTATCTGCCACTTCATCGATCCAGTCGAGCGTCGCCTGCTCTTTGGGATCGTCACGGAGCAGCAACGACTGGCGTCTCGCCTCCTCGGCGAATCCCGGGCGACGGGTATCGGGGACCCAGATCTGGACGGGCCGCAATCCCGCGCTGCGCAGGGCTTCACGACGCCTTCTCACGCGCTCGTTCGTCGATGCAGCCATGATTCGTCCCCTCTGATCGTGTTACATGAAACACGATAGCATGCGTTCATCTGGATCACCACCTTCGCGGCCTTTCGAACGCACGCTCGCCCGTTACCGGAGGACTCCGATTCAGTTGCTCGAAATCCGCCGCTCCGCCAGGAAGGGTTTCAGCACCCGCGCCGTCTCGCTCTTGCGGCGCGTTTTGGCCACTTTCTCGGGCGGGCCCTCGGGCCCGAGGTCGATGAGCCAGTCGGCCTCGGCGATGACGTCCAAGCAGTGGGCAAGCAAGCGAGTGCCAGCTCGCTGGCACGCCGTACGCATCTCAGCGAGATAACAGGAGCAGTCGCCGTCGCGCAGAAACACCGGCTGACGCCGATTGTCCCGTTCTGTCAGGTGGTGGGGATACTCCGGTACCACGACTCGCGCCATCCTTGGCATTAAACCTCTCCCTGATAAGCGCAGCTGTCCACAAGTTGCCTGCGCGATTTTAGCCTCGCCCAGAATGTCCCGGCCAACCCTCCCGTCAGGAGTTATGGTTACTGTCCCTGGAACTCCCTGTCCCTGGAACTCCCTGGAACTCGGAACTGCCGGGCCGCTGCTGTCCCCGGAATCTCCTCAAAACCGGCTCCCGTTTGCACGACCCATGCCCGCTCTTCGTTGGACGCGTAATCGTCAGCCCCGTAGCATGAACTCAGCGTCATTTCGACAATCCCGCTTCCCGCAACGGAGCATCAGGCATGAGCAGCTTCACCGAACGCATGATCGGCGCCGCCAGGCTGGACGCCGCCATCTATGAAGAACTCGAGCACGACCCCAGCGCGATGGGCCAGGCAGTCGCCGTGGTGTTGCTGTCCAGTGTCGCGGCCGGCATCGGCAGTATCCTGTACATGGATCTCCTGACAGCCCTGATGGTGGGCACTATCGCCGCTTTGCTGGGCTGGGTGATCTGGGCCTTCCTGACCTGGTTTATCGGGACCAGACTGCTCCCCGAGCCGAGTACCGAAGCGGACATGGGACAGGCTGCTGCGCACCATCGGCTTCGCCTCGGCGCCGGGCATGTTGCGCGTGGTCGGCGTTCATCCCCGGCATTGGCGGACTGCTCATGCTGGCGTGCGACATCTGGATGCTGGCGGCGATGGTTGTCGGTGTCCGCCAGGCGCTCGATTACAGCAGCACCTGGCGTGCCGTGGGCGTCTGCGTACTCGGGTGGATCATCCTGATCGTGGTGCAGGTTACGGTGTTCGCAATGGTGGGGCCGACCGGTGCGTGAACCAAAATGGGATGGTGGGGGGCTACTCGCAGAGGAAAGGATTCGCCATGAATATCCACACGCTATTACTCCTGCTCCTCCATCACCTTCTCCGAAGCCACGACCTAGACCGACAGTGACATCGCCTGGTCCATGCTGTTCGGTGCCGTCGTTCTGTTGCCCTCGCTCTTCATCTTCGGTCCGGGACAGCTCGGCGCAACCATCCACTACCCCGCCCTTGGCATCTCCCTACCGGGGTTGTCCTCTGGCCGCTCTGCCTCGGCATCGTCTCCACCGGCTTCGCCTACTTGGGCATCTCGCTCGTGCTCAAACGCATTCGCCCCAACACCTACTCGCTCGTGGACATCATCGTCTCGCCGGTAGTTGCCGCGCTCCTTGGCTTCCTCATCTTCCACGAAGTCCCCGCAACCGGCATGATCTGCGGCGGCGTCCTGCTCTTGGGCTCCGGCTTCGGGCTTACCTGGGAGATGTCGAAGGGCGCGCAGGGATAACCGATCCCAAACGTACCCGCCCCGGACCGCAATGGAGCTCACGGCTCACTCACGTCAAGGGGCTGGGCACACGAGTGCCGCGGGTCGCCAGCTGAAAACGGGCACGCGGCCTGCGCAGCCGCTGTCGGGCCTGTCTCGCGCTGTTCGTGCGCCCTCGCACTGCCCCGTCCCGTATGAGCCGGGCGTTCAGACGTGCTCGCCGGCGTTGACCTCGATCTCGGTGCCGGTAACGTAGCTTGAGGTATTCGTGCAGAGGAAATGGATCACCTCGGCCACTTCCTCGGGCTGGCCGAGCCGGCGCAGCGGCAGCGTCCGGAGTTCGGTTTCACTCATGGTCCTGTCCCCTGCTGCACCCGCTGGCTCTACGTACGTGCTCCCCAATCACCGACCCTTGGCAGCGCCGCGGCCCGGCTGTAACAGGCCGCAGGCAAATGGGGGCAAGCGATGAAACCGCAGACCGCCTTGGGAAGGACAGGAAGTCCAGGCGCTTCCTTCTAAATACTGCCCCCCACGAATAAACACGATCAACCCGTGAACGACGTTGTCCGGGGCGCCGCAGCCCTTCGGTGACGGCGATCCGAAGCCCGTGGTCACCTTCAGCGCGCGTTCTCGGGTCCCCGAAACGTGCGCCGCCGCTGTTGACTCGGGGCCGGCGATCCGGTACCGCGCCCTCGCAGAAGGAGCAGGCCGGCGTGCAAGCGCAACGATCCAGCCGGCGCCCGGGGGAGAACCGCGCACCGCGCCGGCTGTTGCCTTCGGCACAAGCCGGCCTCCTCCATCCTTCCGGCCTTGATCCTCCCCGGCACGAGAGGCCGGCGAGGGAGACGGTGCCGCCTCGCTCAGGCGCGGTTCAGGCCGGTCCACTTCGGGATCAGCCAGCCGTTGAGCGCGCCGTAGACGATGTGCAGCACGAGCGTGAGCACGATGTACTTCGGCATCGAGTTCAGCGCGAGCGCGGCGTCGGCCGGCATCGTGCCCGCCTGCGTGCCGAACACGCCCCAGCCGATGATCGGCGAGTAGATCAACTGCATCAGCACCAGCCACTGCGCGATTACGGCGACACCGATGCCGCGCCACACGTCCGTCTTGCCGCCGAACAGCGCCAGCAGGATGA
The DNA here is from genome assembly GCA_034520505.1 of Anaerolineales bacterium. Classification (GTDB taxonomy): domain Bacteria; phylum Chloroflexota; class Anaerolineae; order Anaerolineales; family UBA11858; genus B10-G9. The sequence goes on from JAXHNK010000002.1 coordinate 860,740, forward strand.
TGGCCCAGACGATGCCGTAGCCGAAGTGCGCGATCAGTGCGAGCGGCTTCGTCGGCAGCCCGATGGCCTCGAGGAATGCCGCCGACGGCGGCATGTTGAACGGCGCGACGCCCGTCACGTGGATACCGACGAACATCACGACGAAGATGATCAGGCTGCCCAGGGCGCCCACTGCGCCCGCCTTGACCCACTGCATAGCGATTCCTCCCTCGTTGGATTGCAAAGCGTCCCCGCGCTCGACCGACCGGCGTGGACTCCCGGTTTGACAGACGCGCGGCGCCGCTGTTCCGGCAAACGGCTAAGGGATTTCCCGTACAGCACCCGTTTGGCAAGGGTTGACGATCGGCGATGGCCGGCGGTGAGGGGCATCTCGCTCGCGCAGCGCGGGCAGATCAGCGGGGAGGCCGCATAGAGACGAGCGAGCAGGACCGCCCTCGGACAGCGGGCTTTGCGGGCGGTCGCTGCCGGTGATGAGCACCGAGGCGTCGAGCGAGAAGGCGCCCCATGGAGCCACTGCTCCATGATGCCGGGATTGCGCTTCGCTGCATCCCAGCCTACATGGGTTGCACGCGGTTCGGATTACGCGGCCCGCGCGGCGAGAAATTCCTTCAGTACTCGCGCGGTCTCGCTCTTGGGCTTGGTCTTTGCCACCTTCTCGGGCGGTCCCTCGGCCACGACCTTGCCGCCTTCCTCGCCGCCTTCGGGCCCGAGATCGATGAGCCAGTCCGCCTCGGCGATGACGTCGAGGTTGTGCTCGATGAGGATGACGCTGTGGCCGGCATCGACGAGGCGGTGGAGGACGCGCACCAGGCGTTCCACGTCCGCCATGTGCAGGCCGACCGTGGGTTCGTCGAGGATGTAGAGCGTGTGCGGCTGCTTCTGCCTGCGCAGGTCCGGTCGCGCCTTGGCCAGCTCGGTGACGAGCTTGATGCGCTGGGCCTCGCCGCCGGAGAGCGTCGGGCTGGGCTGGCCGAGGGTGAGGTAGCCGAGGCCGACGGCGCGCATCAGTTCCAGCGCGTGGTGGATCTTCGGGTGGGCGCTGAAGAAGTCGACGCCCTCGTCGACGCTCATCTTCAGGACTTCGCCGATGTGTTTGCCGTTGTACGTGACCGCCAGCGTCTCCGGCGTGAAGCGGTCGCCGTTGCAGACCTCGCAGGCGACGGAGACGTCGGGCAGGAAGTTCATCTCCAGGCGCTTGTAGCCCTGGCCCTCGCAGGCCGGGCAGCGGCCCTCCTTCGTGTTGAAGGAGAACCGCCCGGTGTCGTAACCGCGCAGGCGCGCCTCTTCGGTGCGGGCGAACAGTTTGCGGATGTCGTCCCAGAAGCCGATGTAGGTCGCCGGGCAGGAGCGCGGGGTCTTGCCGATGGGCGTCTGGTCCACTTCGAGTACCCGGTCCAGCGCCTTCCAGCCCTCGATGGACTCGCAGCCCGTCGGCTTCGGCTTTCGGCCCTTTCGCTGCAGCGTGAGGCGGCGGAGGTTGTCGTGCAGCACGCCGCGCACGAGCGAGCTCTTGCCGGAGCCCGATACGCCGGTAACGCAGACCAGGCGTTCGAGCGGCACGGTCACGTCCACGCCTTGCAGGTTATGCAGGTCGGCGCCGTGCACGGTGACGGTCTGCTCGGGGGCCTCGGTGCGGCGGTTTTCGAGCAGCGGGTGGCGGATCGGGTGCGCGAGGCGACTGGCCCGTGGCGGAGTCCGCGTTGGCGATGAGATCGTCCACCGTGCCCTCGGCCACGACCCGGCCGCCGTTGACGCCCGCGCCGGGGCCGAGGTCGATGACGTGCTCGGCGCGGCGGATGGTCTCCTCGTCGTGCTCGACCACGAGGATGGTGTTGCCCTTGCCGCGCAGCCGATCGAGCGTGTCCAGCAGCATGCGGTTGTCGCGCGGGTGCAGGCCGATGGTGGGCTCGTCCAGGACGTAGCACACGCCCTGCAGGTTGGAGCCGAGCTGGGCGGCGATGCGGATGCGCTGGGCCTCGCCGCCGGAGAGCGTCGGCGCGGCGCGGTCGAGGCCGAGATAGTCGAGCCCCACCTGCTGCAGGAAATCCAGCCGGGCGCGGATCTCGGGCAGGATGTCGCGGGCGATCTCCGCCTCGCGGCCGGTGAGCCTGAGCCTGCGGAAGAGCTTCTCCGCATCCGTGACGGAGCGTTCGGTGTAATCGGCGATGGAACGGTCCTTGAAGCGTACCGCCAGCGCCTCGGGTTTCAGCCGGCGGCCGTCGCAGCTGCGGCAGGTGCGCGGTTCGCCGTCGTCCTCGCCGGCCTCGAGCCAGGCACCCTCCTCGCCTGTCTGCTCCTCGTCGAAACCGTCGAGCTGCAGGCCCGTGCCGTAGCAGCTCTCGCACCAGCCGTGCTTGGAGTTGTAGGAGAACAGGCGCGGATCCAGTTCGGGGAAGCTGCGGCCGCAGCCGGGACAGGCGCGCTCGGTGGAGAAGATGGTCTCGTCCTTCGCCGTGACCAGCTTCAGCGTGCCCTGCCCGTACTCGAGCGCCGCGGCGATCAGCGCGTCGAGCTCGTCCTCGTTGCCCGCGCCGACCTTGAGCGTGCCCACCGGCAGGTCGATGTCGTGCTCCTGATGGCGCGCGAGGCGCGGCCAGTTGTCCGTGGGCTGGTATTCGCCGTCGACGCGCAGGGTCTCGAAGCCCTTCTTCTCCGCCCATTTCGCGAGGTCGGTGTAGTAGCCCTTGCGCGCGACCACCATGGGCGCGAGCAGGGTCGCCTTGCGATTGCGCGCCGTTTTGACGATGCGCGCGCGGATGGCCGCCGGCGTCTGCTCCTGGATGGGCACGTCGCAGGCGGGGCAGTACTGCGTGCCGAGCTTGACGAACAGCAGCCGCAGGAAGTGGTAGACCTCGGTCATCGTGGCCACGGTCGACTTGCGCCCGCCGCGGCTGGTGCGCTGCTCGATGGCGACCGTCGGCGGGATGCCGAAGACCGCGTCGACGTCCGGGCGCGAGGCCGGCTGGACGAACTGGCGTGCGTAGGCGTTCAGGGATTCGAGGTAGCGGCGCTGCCCTTCGTTGAAGACGATGTCGAAGGCGACCGTCGACTTGCCCGAGCCGGAAAGGCCCGTGATCACCGTCAACTGATCGCGCGGGATGCGGATGTCCGCGTTCTTCAGGTTGTGCTCACGGGCATGATGGATCGTGATCGCGTCCGGCAGTCCGGCCGGCGCATGCGTCGCGGCGGCGGGCGGCGCATCGGCGACGGCGTCTTCCGCGACCGCGTCCGTGGCGCCGCCGAAGTAATGCCGGAGCGCGCGGCCGGTGTGGCTGCGCGACTCGGCCATCACGGTCTCCGGCGTCCCGCAGGCGACCAGCTCGCCACCGGCATCGCCGCCTTCCGGCCCGAGGTCGATCAGCCAGTCGGCGGCGGCCATCACGTCCTCGTTGTGCTCGACCACCACCAGGGAATGACCGGCGTCGAGCAACCGGCGGAAGGCCTGCAGCAGGGTCGCCACGTCGTCCATGTGCAGGCCGGTGGTCGGCTCGTCGAAGATGAACAGCAGGTTCTCGCGGCCGCGCTTACCACCCGCCTTCGCGAGATGCCCCGCGAGCTTCAGACGCTGCGCCTCGCCGCCCGACAGCGTCGGCACGGGCTGGCCGAGCGCCATGTAGCCGAGGCCGACCGCCTGCAGCGGCTCCAGGCCGCGCAGCACATCCGGGTAGTCGGCGAAGAAGGTGACCGCCTGGGTCACCGTCATCTCCAGCACCTCGGCGATCGAGCGCGGCCCGGTATCGCAGCCGACCGAGGGCGCGAGCGTGACCTCGAGGATCTCCGGGCGGAAGCGGCGACCGTCGCAGTCCGGGCAGCGCAGGTAGACGTCGGAGAGGAACTGCATCTCGACGTGCTCGAAGCCGTTGCCGCCGCAGGTCGGGCAGCGCCCGTTGCCGGCATTGAAGCTGAACGTGCCGAGCGTGTAACCGCGCGCCTTCGCCTCGGCCTGGCCGGCGAAGACCTTGCGGATGGCGTCGAAGGCGCCGACGTAGCTCGCCGGCGTCGAGCGGGTCGTGCGGCCGATGGCGGACTGGTCGATCAGCACCGCATCGTCGATGTGCTCGTGGCCCTCGATGGCGGCGTGCGCCCCGGGCACCTCGCCGGGATGGCCCTTGAGCTCGCACAGCGCGCGGTAGAGCACGCCTTCCATCAGCGTGGACTTGCCCGAGCCGCTGACGCCGGTGACCACGACCATGCGGTGCAGCGGCAGATCGACGTCGATGCCCTTGAGGTTGTGCTCGGCCGCGCCGCGGATGCGCAGGCACGGGCCGTCCGGCGCAGCGTCCGCGCCCGCTTCGCGTCCACGCAGATGTTCGGGCTCCACCACGCGTCGCCGGCCGGTGAGGTAATCCGCCGTCAGCGAATGCTCCGCGCGCATCAGTTCGGTCGGCGTACCCTGGAAGACGATCTCGCCGCCGCGCTCGCCCGGCCCGGGACCGATGTCGAGCACGTAATCCGCGGCATGCATCACCTTCGGGTCGTGCTCGACCACCAGCAGCGAGTTGCCGGCGTCGCGCAGCCGATGCATGACGCCGATGATGCGGTCCATGTCGCGCGGATGGAGGCCGATGCTGGGCTCGTCCAGCACGAACAGCGTGTTGACCAGCGAGGTGCCGAGCGCCGTGGTCAGGTTGATGCGCTGGACCTCGCCGCCGGAGAGCGTGCGCGACTGACGGTCCAGGGTCAGGTAACCGAGCCCCACGTCGACGAGGTAGTCGGTGCGCGCGCGGATGGCGTCCAGCAGCAGGTCCGAGGCGGCATCCAGCGGCGCCGGCAGGTGCACGCGCCGGAACAGTTCGCGGGTGCGCGCCAGCGGCAGCCCGACGATGTCGGCGATGTTGAGACCGGGCTGTTCGTGCAGCGTCGCGTCCGGGAAGCCGGCGCCGGTGGGACGGAACCGCTGTCCCGGATCCAGCACGGCGTCGGCATCCGCTTTCGTGCCGACCCGCCACAGCAGGGATTCGGGCTTGAGCCGGGCGCCCCGGCAGCTCGGGCACTCGTCGTAGGAGCGATAGCGCGACAGCAGCACGCGCACGTGCATCTTGTAGGAGCGCGATTCCAGCCAATCGAAGAAGCGCTGGACGCCGTACCAGCCACCGCGCGTCGATGACCAGCTCCAGTCCGTGTCGCCCTGGATGATCCAGTCCCGGTCCGCCGACGGCAGATCCTTCCACGCCACGTCGGTCGCCACACCCGCGCGCCGCGCATGGCCGATCAGGTCGCGCTGGCAGCCCGCGTAGGTATCCGTCTGCCACGGTTTGATCGCGCCGCCTTCGAGCGACCTGCTCTCGTCCGGGATGACGAGGCGGTAGTCGATGCCCATGACCCGGCCGAAGCCGCGGCAGGTCTCGCAGGCGCCCATCGGCGAATTGAACGAGAACGAGTTGGGGATGGGATCGCTGTAGTCGCGATTGCAGTCCGGGCAGTGCAGCCCCTCGGAGAAGCGCCAGTGATCGGTGGCCTCGCGCTGTTCGTCCAGCGGGAAGACGCCGATATGCCCCTGCCCCGCGCGCAGCGCGCCCTCCACCGCTTCGGTGATGCGGTCGCGGTTGTCGGCCACCAGGCGCACCCGGTCGCGGGTCACGCGCAGCGTGTGTCCGTCGACGGTCTCGACGCGCGTATAGCCCTGGCGGTCGAGTTCGGCCCGGACCTTGTCCTCGGCGACCTCGCCGGTGAGCGGGACGTCGAAGGCGATCACCGCGCGCAGACCGGCGCCGCGCTCGAGCAGCTCGGCGACGATCTCGTCCGCGCTGTCGCGCCGCACCTCGCGGCCGCAGCCCTGGCAGAACAGCCGCGCCGCGCGGGCGAACAGGAGCTTCAGGTGGTCGTTGAGCTCCGTCATCGTGCCCACGGTCGAGCGCGAGTTCTTGACCGGGTTGGTCTGGTCGATGGCGATCGACGGCGGGATGCCCTCGATGGTGTCCACCGCCGGCTTGTCCATGCGGTCCAGGAACTGGCGGGCGTAGGGCGAGAAGGTCTCGACGTAGCGGCGCTGGCCCTCGGCGTAGACCGTGTCGAACGCGAGCGAGGACTTGCCCGAGCCGCTGGGCCCGGTAATCACGGTGAGCGCGCCCAGCGGCAGATCGACGTCGAGGTTTTTCAGATTGTTCTGGCGCGCGCCGCGCAGGCGGATGATCTCGTGGGTCATGGGTGCAGTCCGCGAAGGGGCGGCAAGGATAGGTGATCCATCCTTCTCCGTCTAAGCCCTGCGGGATTCATTTCGCGTCGCGAGTATCCGTGTTATGCAGTGAAAAATCGTTTCTCGCCAAGACGCGGAGCGCGCCAAGGGAAGACAAAATAATAATGACGGGTTTTCTTCCATTCTTTCTTGGCGCGCTTGGCGTCTTGGCGAGAGGTGCTTTACCAGATCACACGCGTCGACTGAATGCGCGCAATGCATGCACGATGCTCGGCAGGTCGTCGCGGGGGCGGTCGGCCAGGAGGGTGATGAGGGTCTGTTCCAGGCCGGCCAGCAGGGCGATCGGGGCGGCGATGTGGAGCGGCCAGGCGGGACCGCCGGCGAAGAGGACCAGAACCGCGATCGACATCAGGCCGACGGCGAGTTTCGCCGACCAGGTGTGATAGGCCGACAGGCGATGGAAGCGCAGCAGGGCCACCGCGCCGGGCAGTGCGTAGCCGATCACGACGAGTCCGAACCAGAACGCCTCGCGCGTGACCAGTTCCGGCCACAGCCACCAGCCGCCGAGCGGGATGACGATGTAAATGGCATAGTCGGCCGCGGAGTCCAGGCGGACGCCGAGCGCGCTGTAGGCATTGAACCGGCGCGCGATCCAGCCGTCAGCGCCGTCGGACAGGATCGCCAGCAGCAACAGGATGAGGAACGCGGTGGCCTCGCCGAACCAGGCGAGCGCGAGCAGCGGGACCGTGGCCGCCAGGCGCAGTCCACTGAGGATATTGGGCAGGTGCTTCATGCCATCACTCGCCACGACCGGGAGCGCCCGGTCCGCCGTGCATTGTAGGCCGTGCGGGGCGCGCCGGCACGCAGGAGTCTGTGGGAGATCCGATGTCTCCGCGCAAATGGTTTTCCCGCATACCGAACCGTAGGTTGGGTTGAGCGCCAGCGATACCCAACGGGTCGAGGCGTGCTCCGTCGACCCCGTCAGGGATGGTCACCATCGGAGCGCTCGACGCGTTGGGTTTCCTTCGTCAACCCAACCTACGCGCTACCATAACCGTAGCCATCACTGGGTCGTACACACGCAGCGCCCGCTCGCGGGACGAATCCTTCCGCCCGGTGCGGAACGAACCGGGCTTCTCACGCAGCGCGCGCTCGGCGGAGTACATAAGCATGACCGATACGGATCCGATCGTCGTTTTCGAGGACGTCCACTACGGCTACGTCGAGGCCGGCCGACGGCACGAAGTCCTGCATGGCATCGACGGGACGATCGGACGCGGCGAGACGGTCGCCCTGCTCGGGCGCAGCGGCTCCGGCAAATCCAGTCTGCTCAACCTGACGGCAGGGCTGGCGCAGCCGGGCCGGGGCCGCATCCGCGTCGCCGGCGAGGACATCGCCGCGCTGAACGAGACCGCGCGTACCCGTTTGCGGCGCCGCCATATCGGGTTCGTCTATCAGTTCTTCAACCTCATCGACACGCTGAGCGTGCTCGACAACGCGCTGCTGCCGCTGGAACTCGATGGCCGCGTCGAACCCGCGGCGCGCGAACGCGTCGAATCGCTGCTGGCCGAGGTCGGTCTGGCCGACCGGATGGAGGCACGCCCCGATACCCTCTCCGGCGGTGAACAGCAGCGCGTGGCACTGGTGCGCGCGCTGGCACACGCGCCGGCACTGGTGCTCGCGGACGAGCCCACGGGCAATCTGGATACGACGACCGGTGCGCGCGTCCTCGATCTGCTCGACCGCCTTGTGCGCGATACCGGCCACAGCCTGCTGCTGGTGACCCACAGCAGCGAGGTCGCCGCGCGCGCCGACCGTACGCTCCACCTGATCGACGGGCGCCTGCAGGCGCCGGACGCCGTCTCGTGATCCCGCGCTGGCGCCGTGCCAGCCTGCGCTGGCTGCTGCGGCATCCGTGGCAGCTGGGCCTCGCCTTCGTCGGCGTCGCCCTGGGTGTCGCGGTGGTGGTGGCCGTCGATCTGGCGACCGGCAGCGCCGGCCGCGCATTCGAGCTGTCGATGGAGCGCGTGACCGGCGACGCCAGTCATCGCATCGTCGGTCCACCGCGCGGGCTCGACGAGGACTTCTATCGCGAACTCCGCGTCGAACGCGGCGTCCGCGCGAGCGCGCCGGTCATCGAGGGCTTCGCCGAACTGCGTGACGAGACCCTGCGCGTGCTCGGCGTCGATCCGCTGGCCGGAACGGGGGCCTCGGGACGGCTGGCCGACGTACGCGGCGACGATCTGTCCGCGCTGATGACCGAGCCCGACACGATCCTGCTGGCGGCACCGACGGCGCAACGCCATGACATCGCCCCCGGAGATACGATCGATGTCGGGATCGCCGGGCGCAGGCACACGCTGCGCGTGGCGGGTCTGATCGAGGGCGAGCGGCGCGGCGATGACGCGGCGCTCGACGGCCTCGCAGTCGCGGACATCGCCAACGCCCAGGCCTGGTTCGACCGCGCGGGGCGCATCGATTACATCGATCTCGCCATCGATGCGGCGACGGCAGAACGACTCGCCGACGATCTACCCGCCGGCCTGCGCCTCGAATCGACCGCCACGCGCAACCGCCAGGCCCGGGAGATGACCTCGGCGTTCCGCACGAACCTGACGGCCATGGGCCTGCTCGCCGTCGTCGTCGGCGTCTTCCTGATCTACAACACGATGACCTTCACGGTCGTGCAGCGGCGACGGCTGATCGGCACCCTGCGCGCACTCGGCGCCACCCGCGGCATGATCTTCGGCCAGATCGTGCTCGAGACACTGCTGCTCGGCGCGGCCGGCACGCTGGTCGGCCTGCTCGCCGGCATCGTGCTCGCGCACGGGCTGGTCCATCTGGTCACGCGCACGATCAACGACCTGTATTTCGTGCTGACCGTGCGTGAGCTGTTCATCGACGCGGGCGTACTGGCGCAGGGTACCGTCGTCGGCCTCGTCGCCGCGCTGGCCGGTGCGCTTGGCCCAGCGGCCGAAGCGGCCGGCTCGCCACCCGACACCGCCGGCCGCCGTTCCGTGCTGGAGCGGCGTACGCATGCGCTGGTCCCGCGCCTGGCGCTCGCGGGCGTGGCGATCCTCGCCCTGGGCGGTGGCGCGCTGCTCCTGCCCGAAGGCGGCCTGCCGGCCGGTTACTTCGCGCTCTGCGCCCTGATCGTCGGCGCCGCCTGCGTGATCCCGCTGATCCTGCGGACCGTCATGTCACCACTCGCGCGCGGACTCGGCCGGCTGTTCGGCCCGCTCGCCCGCATGGCCGCCGCCGGCATCCCGGCGGCGCTGTCGCGCACGGCGCTGGCGGTGATCGCGCTGACGATCGCCTTGTCGGCGACGGTCGGCGTCGGCGTGATGATCGACAGCTTCCGCGGCACCGTCGCCGCATGGCTGGAACGTACCCTCGCCGCGGATCTCTATCTCTCCGGGCCGGACCGCGTGGCGGCGCGGCATTCAGCGGCGCTGCCCGACGGACTCGCCGAGCGGATTCGCGCCGTTGACGGCGTCGGCGCGATCTCCACCGGCTGGCGGGTCGAAGTCGAGTCGGGGCGAGGGCCGACGCCGTTGATGGCACTCGATCCGGCCCCCGGCAGCCTCGATGCAATCCGCCTCCGGGACGGCGAGCCGGAGAGCGTATGGCCGCGCTTTACCGCCGGCGAGGCCGTGCTCGTAACCGAGCCCTGGGCCCAACGCCACGACGCGGACGTCGGCGACACGGTCCGGCTCCAGACCAGCGCCGGCTGGCGTGAAGCCCCCATCGCCGGCGTGTACTACGACTACAACACCGACCGCGGCATCGTGCTCATGCACCGCGACCTGTACGACCGCTGGTGGCCCGACGACCCGATCTCATCGATCGGTGTCTTCCTGGCCGACGGCGCCGACATCGACACGGTCACCGACCGGATCCGCGCCGTGCTGCGCGACACCGGCCCGGTCGACCTGAACCGCAGCGCCGAGATCCGGCGCCTGTCGCTGGAGGTCTTCGACCGGACCTTCGCCATCACGGGCGTGCTGCGCGGCCTCGCGCTGATCGTCGCGTTCGTCGGCGTACTGACCGCCCTGCTGGCGCTGCAGCTCGAACGCGGCCGCGAACTCGCGATCCTGCGCGCGACCGGCGCCACGCCCGGGCAGATCCGCGCCCATGTCCTCGGCCAGACCGGCCTGATCGGGCTCGCGGCCGGCGTGCTGTGCCATCCCGCTCGGGCTGGCGCTGGCCGAGGTGTTGATCCACGTGATCAACCAGCGCGCCTTCGGCTGGAGTATCGCGACAAGTATCCCGCCGCTCGTCTTGATCGAGGCACTCGGGCTCGCGATCGCCGCCGCCCTGCTGGCCGGCGCCTGGCCGGCCTGGCGCGCGGGCCGCGTGGAACCGGCCGCGGCGCTGCGGGAGGAATGATCATGCGCGCCGCAGTCGCCATTCTCGGGCTGACCCTGCTGCTGATCGCAGGCTGCGGGCAGAACGATTCAACGCCACCAGCCGATGGTGGAACCGATACGCTCGGCGACGCGCTCGGCGGCGAGGCGAACGAAGGATTCGAGCGCGCAACGGGCCAACGCGAGTTCCGCTTCCCGTACGACCATGGCCCGCACCCGGCGTACCGCAACGAATGGTGGTACATCACCGGCAACCTCGACGGACCGGACGGTCGCCGGCTCGGCTTCCAGATCACCTTCTTCCGCATCGGCCTCGCCCCGGGCGAGACGCAGCGCGACTCGCGCTGGGCAACAAATCAGGTATGGATGGCCCACTTCGCCATCACCGATGCCGGCATGGGCGAGTTCCACCACTTCGAACGCTTCTCCCGCGACGGCGAAATCGGCCTCGCGGGCGCGGAACGGGACCCGGTCCGGATCTGGCTGGAAGACTGGCGGCTCGAACGGGCGGAAGACGACACATGGCGCCTGCAGGCCGCCGCCGATGACGTCGCCCTCGACCTCACGTTCACACCCCGCAAGCGCCCCGTGTTCCAGGGCGACGACGGCCTTTCGCAGAAAAGCGATGCGCCGGGCAACGCCTCCTGGTATTACTCCTACACCCGCATGGCCGCTGAAGGCGACGCCGAACTGGCCGGAGAAAAGCTGCCCGTCAGCGGCAGCGCGTGGATGGACCGCGAATGGAGCACCAGCGCCCTCGGCCCCGATCAGGAAGGCTGGGACTGGTTCGCCCTGCAGCTCGACGACGGCACCGACATCATGCTCTACCGCCTGCGTAAAAAAGACGGCTCGACCGACCCGTGGTCCGCCGGTGTCGTCGTGGCCCCGGATGGTCAGGTAACCCGCATGGACCACACCGACTTCAGGCTCGAAGCCCGCGACCAGTGGGAGAGTCCCCGCGGCGGCACCTACCCGTCACGCTGGCGCCTGGACGTGGCACCGCTCGATCGGACCCTGACCATCACCCCCATCCTCGCCGACCAGGAGATCGACGCCACCGTGCGCTACTGGGAAGGCGCCGTGGACGTCACCGTCGGCGATGACCCCGTTGGCCATGGTTATGTTGAACTCTCGGGCTACGCCACTGCTCGCGCACGATGAGCCTCCGGGCTGCGTATTCCGGCGCATCGCGACCGTTGCGATTGATGTGACCGCTGATTCCGGCGCACGTGACCGGTGGATGGCCGCGACGGGCACCAAACGCCACTGGTGGAGATCGAAAACGGTATCTGACCCTCATCGTCCGGTGCCCCTGATCCAGTAGCGGGATCAGGTTCCAGAACAGTATCTCCCGCTGGCATCAACTCCCACAGTCCATTCTGGTGCAACCAGACCGGATCAGCGTTCTCCTCGATAAACTGATCGACCGGTATGCCATCTACAGTCGGCGGCCGCTTGATCCTGACCTGTTTGCCGTTCAGAAAGACCCACTCGTATTTCTGCTGGCGCCTGGCCTTTGCGGCTTTCTTCGCGCGCTTTTGCGCGCGGGTAAGAGGCTTCTTGACCTTTGCCATATTTGCATTCTATCCGTGCCGGGGTGCGCTATGTTCCCGCCCGATACTTCCGGTATTCAGCGCACGCATCAATCGAGGATCCGACGCCCGGATGAAACCGATCAAAACCCTCGTGCTTTCAGGAACGCATTGATCTCCTCGATGTCGACCCACTCCGGATCAAAACTCTCCTCCACCCACTCCAGCATTTCCTCGTGCTCCGGATGCGTTTTATCAGAGCACGCAGCGAGGAAGCCCTCGTAGCCCGGTACACCGCCAACGTCCTCTGGTGGGCAGGCACGCTCCCCGGCGAGACATCGCGGTACGGCCTGTTTCCTCTTGGCATCGAGGATATCCTCGACCAGGACCTCATGCTCCCAGCCGTCGCCGAAGTCGTACTCGTACCGGAGCGTGTCACCCTTGTGCTGCAGCAAGGCATCGATCCGGACGCCTTCCTCCGAGATCATGTCATCGTCGAAATCGAAATCGAAATCCGGCAATCCGTACACACAGCCATCTGCCATGAACATGTGCAGGTGAGAGTCCGTCCAGCCCATGACGTCCTGGAGCACCTTATGCAAGTGCGCGAGGTCGTCCGCGCCGCTTACCAGAAAGCGCCGCCAGATCGGGGGATCCACATCGCACAGCGTTACCCGAAGTTGCAGGACAGATGCCGGGTTCGACACTCATCGCAAATCACTCCATTTGATGTTCACTGGCCCGGCGGGCTGCGCGAGCACAGGCGCGATCCGGCCGGACCGGCACCGGTCCGGTCAGAAGAACGGATTACCCTCGATGCTGTAGGCGATTTCGAAGAAGCGCTCGTCGCGGCGCTCCTCGAGCACCGGTTTGAGGGCCTTGAGCGTCGTCACCTCGCGCACGAGACCGCGCACCTGTTGCGCGTGCCGTGTCGATTGGTCCCTCATCTCGTCGAGATCCCGCTCGACCTTCTTTTTCGGCTGGCCGTAGAAATCGTTGTAAACCGCCTCGTGGACCGGTGACTGCTGGATGATTTCATCCTGCTCAACCTCCAGTCGCTCGACCTGGTGCTCCAGCACATCCAGCAGTTCCTTCTCATCGCGCGCGTCGAGGTCCGGCGCCCCGCCCGAATGCTCGCGGTGCAGCCGGAACACCGTCAGCACGTCCTGATCCTCCCGCGCCTTGAGCAGCGTTCCCATCAAGGCCTGCTTCTCCGCGCGCCGGATCTCGTCCTGCTCCTTGTCCGGGTGCAGCATATTGGCCGCGCGCCGGAACAGCCGCTCGAACACGCCCCGATCGACGGCCGCAGGCGCATCGGCGCCGCCGCCGGGTGTCTCGTCCCCGTCACCGAACCCGCGGGCCGCATCCGCCCAGGCGTCGTCCGGGGCAGCGCCGAACTGCGCCTCCACGCGCTGGCGCACATCGCGCTCGGCCTCGCGGCGGAACCGCTCGATCTCCTCTTCGCGCTGACGCTCGGCCGCGTCGAGTTCCGCGGCGAACAGGTCATCGGCGGCCGCTCCCTGGTTGCGGCGCCGGGTGCTGCCGAACCGTTCCCGGACCTGCTCCTCGACCTCCTGCTGGACCATGGCCTCGAACGCCTCGCAGGCCTGGCCGATGATGTCATCCAGGGTCTCGTCTTCGGCCTCGCGCTCTCCGCGGGCCATGGCCTCCACCTGCTCCGCCACCGAGAGATCGCTCTCCTCGTCGATCTCCATGCCCCGCTGCAGCGCCCAGTCCCGCGCCAGCGCATCCATCAGCGCCTCGTCCCTCAGCCCGGCCGCCATGACGACCGACAGCTCCTGCTCGATCCAGTCGCGGATCTCTTCACGCTGCCATTGGGTCAGCGATTTGCGCTGCAGGAAGGGCAGCAGGTGCAGGATCAAATCCCGCGCCGCCTCGGCGCGTTCCATCTCCGCGGGGGCCATCTCGCGCTGAACGCGCTCGACCAGCGAGTCCAGCCGTTCGCGCAGACGCGCATTGTCGCGCTCGAGTTTCTCGGCGCGCCGCCAGAGCTTGTTGAAGCGGTTATTCCTGCTCCTCGATTTCTTGCCCGTTTTCGCGACGCTGTTCACGCGATTCCCCCAGGTTACGTCATTGCAGTGCACGCCCAGCGGGCGAGCGTCGGACCGGCACAGCGGCGCAAGTTTGCCGCGCGCGCCCAGCGCCCGGCAAGCCCTGCGCCCCACCCGCATCCCACTGCGCCCGATAGGGGTCGGAAGGGCTGACGCCCTCCCCGCCCTCCGAACCGGACGTGCAGTTCTGCCGCACCCGACTCTCCAGTCAGGCGTTTCCGCATCGGGACCGGCGTGCCTGTGCATGGGGCCGTGTACAGGGTGAACAGCCAAAGCTCGGCAAAGTAACGATTCGGCCAGCGTTGATAGTCGGCCTGCGTGGCGCCGCGCCACGGAATGAGGCGTGCCTTGTGATTCTTGTCGACTTCAGCGTCTGGATTGATTATTTCAGTGGTAATGATTCCGCAGAGGCCGACTTTCTTGACCGTACGCTGGGTCATCGCGCAGTTGCGATCGGCGATCTGATCCTCGCGGAAGTTCTGCAGGGATTCCGGCACGAAAAGGATTACAGGATTGCCAAACGCATGCTGGAGGAACTTACCGTGTTCGAATTGCTCGGAAAGGACATGGCGATCAAAAGCGCAGCAGCACTTCCGGAAACTGCGCAAGAAAGGAATTACGGTTCGAAAGACGGCCGACGTAATGATCGCTTCGTTCTGTATCGAGCATACCCTTCCGTTACTGTTTTCGGATAAAGACTTTCGGCCCTTCGTAGAGCACCTGGGCCTTCGAGACGCCGCTGAGACGTAACGCAGCACGCATTCGCGTCACCTCAGCCCGCCCCCAGCGTGAACAGCTCGCGCAGCTCCCGGTCGCTCGAGCTGGCCGATCCACTGCTCGCCGGTGCCGACCGTCATCTCGGCGAGGCCGCGCTTGGCCTGGATCATGTCGTTGATGCGCTCTTCGAAGGTGTCGCGCGTGAGCAGGCGGTGGACCTGAACGGTGCGGGTCTGGCCGATGCGGTAGGCGCGGTCGGTGGCCTGGTTCTCGACCGCCGGGTTCCACCACAGGTCGTAGTGGATGACCTGGGAGGCGGCGGTGAGGTTGAGGCCGGTGCCGCCGGCCTTGAGCGAGAGCAGCAGCACCCGCTCGTAGGGGTGTTCCTGGAAGCGGCTGACCATGGCGTCGCGCCGCTTGCGGGCGACGCCGCCGTGCAGGAAGGCGGGCTCGGCTGCCGAAGTGCTCGCCGATCCAGCTGGCGCAGGATGTCGCCCATCTCGCGGAACTGGGTGAACACCAGCACCTTCTCGTGCTGGCGGTGGGCGGCGTCGAGCAGCTCGAGCAGGCGCCGGGCCTTGCCGGAGCCGTCGATCGCCGGCTGACGCCTGCTTGAGGTACTGGGCCGGGTGATTGCAGACCTGCTTGAGCGCCAGAATCATCTGCAGCACCAGGCCCTGGCGCTCGAAGGTGTCCGAGGTGCCCTCGATGACCTGCATCGCCTCGCGCACCACGGTTTCATAGACAGCGGCCTGGTCGGCGGTGAACTCGCAGTACTGATCCTGGCTGATCTTGTCGGGCAGGTCGCTGATGATGCCCTTGTCCGATTTGAGCCGGCGCAAGATGAAAGGCGCAGTGACGCGCCGGAAGCGCTCGGCGGCCTGCTCGTCGCCGTCGACCTGGATGGGCTTGCCGAACTGCTCCTCGAAGCGCTTGGCCGGGCCGAGGTAGCCGCGATTGACGAGATCCATCACGCTCCAGTATTCGAGCAGGCGGTTCTCCACCGGGGTGCCGCTCATGGCGATGGCGGCGCCGGCCGGGATGGACTTGACGGCGCGGGTCTGCTGCGCGGCGGGGTTCTTGATGTTCTGCGATTCGTCGACCACCAGCAGCCGCCATGGACAGCTTCTTGAGTCGCGCGGCATCGCTGCGGGCGACGCCGTAGCTGGTGAGCAGGATATCCGGGCCGCGCCTTGTGGGCGAGCCGGCGGCCGGGGCCATGGTAGATGGCGACGGCGAGCGCCGGGGCGAAGCGCTCGACCTCGCGCTGCCAGTTGGTCAGCAGCGAGGTCGGCACGATGATCAGTGCCTTGCCGGCCTCCAGCTCGCCGTCTTCCTTGAGCCGGGCGATGGCGGCGATGACCTGCAGCGTCTTGCCGAGGCCCATGTCGTCGGCAATGATGCTGCCGAGCCCGGCCCGGGCGTTGCGGTAGAGCCATGCGAAACCGCGCCGCTGGTAGGGGCGCAGCCGGGCCTGGAGGGCGGCGGGCAGGGGCACCTGCCGGTGTCTCGGTCAAGCGGCGGATGTGCGTCCCTGCGCCTGCTCGTCGAGCTGCACCGGCGCGCCCTGGTACTCCCCCGCCAGGGCGATGCGCACGCCCTCGGCGCCCGCGGGCGGTTGCGGATTGTCGAGCTGCTTGCGCAGCCGATCGATCTCGGCGGGGTCCAGGAACACGTACTCGCCGCGGAAACGCACCACGCCCTTGGCCGTATGCACCAGCGTCTCGAATTCCTCGGCGCTGATGACCTCGTCGCCGAGGGCGACGCGCCAGTCGAAGTCGAACAGGCTGCCGGCATCGAGGAGACCGCTGCTGGCCTGGCTGTCCTTGCCCTGCACCTGCATCGACAGGCGCGGGCGCAGCATGCGCTCCAGCGCCCTGGGCATCAGGATGCGGATGCCGAGCAGACGCAGCGCCGGGAAGACCGTCTCGCAGCAGCTCGGGCATGGCCTCGGGCTCGAGCGCGAGCGGGCGCTTGCCGCCGCCGGGCGACGTAGTCGTTCAGCGGCGGGTACGCCTCGGCCGAGCAGACCGATGGTCTGCAGGAGGTCGCCGCGTGCGGCCTGCCAGCCGGTCGCGGTGAGCACGGTCTTCAGAGGGGTGGGCTTGCCGCCGAGGCGCCTCGGGGCGGCGGTCCTCGGCGTCCACATGGAGATTGAAGCCGGCGTGACCGCCGCCGCTCGGTGATCCGCAGCACCGGCAGATAATCGCGCTCGGCCAGTTGCAGGCGCGACAGCCACAGGTGCATGCGCTCGGCCGTGCCGCCCTCGCCCGGCCCGGTCGAAGCGGACGCGCACCCGTCGCCGAACAGCAGCGCCAGGGTCTTGTCCTCCTGTTGGCGCGCCGGCAAGCTCGGCCCACTGCCGGATGGCAGTGATCCATCAGCAGACCGCAGGCGGCGAGGGCCTGCGCCATGGGCGGCAGTTCGCTGATAGCGGCGCCCCTTGTGCAGGCGCAACAGCCCCGCCGGCAAGCCCCTGCGCCAGTTGCCGCAGCACGGACTGGACCTCCGGGTCGAGCGCTGCCGGCAGCCAGATGGCGCCCGTCGCCTGCCGCGGGCAAGCTGGAACAGGCGCGGCACGGCGGCGCCGGCGGCGAGCAGGTGCAGTGCGGCCATGCGCACCGCGTACCAGGCGCCCACTGGCGGGTCGTAGTCGCGCCAGGTCGTCGGCGCGCAGACTCGGCCAGCGCAGGCGGACAGGTCCGCCAGATCAGCGCAGTCCCGGCGCCATGGATCCTGGCGCCCAGCGCCTTGTCGAGCACGAGCCGGGGCGCGGCATCGGGCGCCAGCGCCAGGGCCTCGCCGGGCTCGTGGGCGGCATCGCCGGTCAATTGCCCCAGTTCCGAGCGGGCGCGGCGCATGAGCCGGCCGATCTGTGTCTTCCAGGCGCTGACGCAGCCGCGGCCGCGGCTTCGAAGCCGGGATCGTCCGGGAGGGCCTGCAGCAGGGAATCGCGCAACGGGCGCAGATGGGCGTAGTCGATGCGGCGCAGCGCGGTCCGAGTCCGGCCTCGGCGGCGGCTCATCGAGGGTTATGGGCGCCTGACTGAGCAGGCCGTGCGGATCGGGCAGTGCCGCCTCGGCGGTGGCGGCAAGATGCAGACCGCGTCGTTCCAGCTCCGCGATCAGGTCCACGCCGCGCAGGCGGAAGACCTGGAACGGATCGGCGTCGATCTCCCGCGAGAGCAGGTAGATCACCGCCGCCAGATGCTTGCAGGGCACTGCCCAGTCCGGACAGGAGCAGTGCATGTCGAGATCCCGCCACGACCGCGGGAACAGAGCGACACCCATGGGCAGCGGCGCGCTCCTGCACGGCCGGGTCCAGGCTGCGGTTCAGGAGCTGGCCGATCAGGACCGGATCGGCGGCCAGCTCATCCAGCAGCCGCGCCAGCTTGCGCACCGGCAGGCGCGGCAGACTGACCTGCACCTGGTAGGGCCGGGCGCGACTGCCCTTGACCTGCGCGCTGGCGGTGCCGTTTTCGAGGCTGAGCGAGCGCACCGAGCCGTTGTTGGCGTAACGCCGCCCCCGGGGCAGGCGGTTGTTCCAGTCCACCGCCTGCAGCGCCTGCAACCACTGCGAACCCCACCAGGTCTGTCCGAATCCCCGTTGCGCCACGATCCCGGGCCTCCCCATTCCGAAAGGACTCGAATCGTACCTTGCGGCGAGAAACCTGTCTGCGCATGGCTCAGGGCCGCGGCTGCGCCCCGGAAGCAGGCCGAGGCCTCATCGGATCCCGCAACCGGGAAGGAACGGCACCGCTCAAATCACCTCTGCAAAGTCCCGCAGCCGATCTGCTGTTGCGACGAGGCCCTGTGCGGCCAGGGTTTCAAGGTATGCATCAACGTCTTTCGGAGGATTGGTCAGCGACGCGCGATGGTTTCGCGCCGCGGCGACGAGCGCCCCCTAATGCAGATCCGCCTGTTGCAACACGAACGTATCGGGGTCGATCGCCTCGATTCCGTATGGCTTCAGGGCCTCAGAGGGGAAATCCTTGAGATTGAACGTCACGATGGTCTGTGCACCAGCGCAGATCGCCGCCGCGAGGACGTGGCGGTCGTTCGGGTCGGGCAAGCGAAGTCCTTCCACACCAGGTTCGTAGCCTTCCACCAGGCAATCCGGCACGGCCCGATCCATCAGTTCGCGCGTGCGCTCTACGGCATCGGCGAGTTCCGGTCGTTGGGCGAGGAGATTCCCGGATCCACTCGTCGTGGATTGCTTCGGTCCACTTCGCGGCGAACAGTTCCGTGGCGGCAAGTCGCATCAGGAAATCCCGCAGGGGCGCGGGATGAGCGCCACAGGCGTCGAAGACGACGACAAAGCGCATCAGTAGCCCATGTCCAGATCCTGTGCCTGGTTGGCGAGGGCATCGAGGGCCTCGTGGCTTTCGCGGTCGCGCTCAGTCTTGGTATTCGAGAAGATACGCTGGTACCGAATGCGCCGATGGGTGCCGACACGCACAAAGGGAATCGTACCGGCTTCAAGCAGTTTGACGACATGCGGTCGCGAAACGTTGAGCATCGCGGCCGCCTGCTGGGTCGTCAGTTCAGCGTGGGTCGGCACGATGGTGACGGCATTCCCCTGAGCCATCTCGGCCGAGCAGATCGCGCAGCAGCGCGACGCGCCTGACGCGGCAGAACGAGATGCGCTGCTCATCAAGGCGGGATGCGGGCGCAGATGCCGCGTCGGGCAACTCTTTCAGCAGACGACTGAGTTCGGTCGCACTGGTCCGCGCCAGCGCGACGGCCTCGGAATCCGGCAGGGGCTGCCTGTGTCCGGGTGTGTTCATGGGTATCTCCTGCCCGACGAACAGGGCGCCGGGGCTGATGCCACGCTATTCGAAATATTCGAAACGCACAATGACCGACGGTCGGCGGACGTGTCGAACTACTCGCCAGGGCCGGGAATCCGGGCGCGGAGCCACGCCCAGGCCACGCGTTCCTGCTCGAGGCGCACGCGCTCGCCGAGTCGATCGTCGCGCAGATCGCGGAACAGGCTGTATTCGTCCGCGGTGAGGTGTGCGGGGTCGCCGGTATAGCGTTTGTCGGCGGGTTCGCTGCCCCAGAGCGGGCGGTGGGCCATGAGCGTTTCCCGATCCATGAGCAGGGCGTTCGCCCCGGGGAAGGCGGCGCGCAGTCGATTCAGGATGCCGAAGCCGTGGGTGTCGATGTCGCCCCAGTAGTGGAGCTCGCGCTGGTGCAGCCAGTCGATGTCGGTCAGGCGGTCGAGGCCGTAGCCGAGGCCGAAGATGACGATGCTGCGCTCGCATTCGGGGAAGGCGAGGCCATTGGTGCGGTTTTCCGTGATGTAGACGCGCTCGACGGGCAGGTCGAGGCGCGGCGAACTGGTCGGGCGGCACGGACAGGTCGGTGAGCCCGTGCAGCGCGAGCGCGGGGTCGAGGATGCGGAAACGGATCAGCGGCGGTTCGCTCGCGAGGCCGTAACGCCGGTTGAAGCCGCGGCTGCCGGTGGCGTCGGTGTCGATGGCGTCCGCGGGCAGCACCGCATCCAGCAGTTCCGCGATCAGGCCGCGTCGGGCCTCGATGAACTTGGAATCGACGCCGGGGATTTCGAGCTGGCGCAGGTAGAGCCCGGGGCGCGGGTGGCGGCGGAACCAGTCGACGACATCGAGGATCCGCGTCCAGTCCTCGATGTGTTCGAGCACCTGCAGCGGCCGCCGCGACAGCCAGTCGTGCAGCATCGGGAGGCGGGTACGGGTCGCGTCGACCGCGCGGCGGAAGCGCTCGGCGTCCGTGCCCCGGCGGATCAGGCGCAGTGCATTGGCCTCGTCCGGGATGACGGCGGCGACCGGAATGCGGTTCTCGCCGTGCAACCGGCTGCGGCGGTTTTCCCGGCGCAGGTCGTAACCGTGGCCGGCGCGTTCGCGGCTGGCGTCCTGCATGTCGCGGACCCAGTCCATCACCGCGCCGAAGTCCTCGTTGATATCGCGCGCCTTCGGCCCGGTCAGGCGGATCTCGCGCGGGAAGACCGGCTCGCCGGTCACGATCGCGGCGAGGATCTCGCCCCGATCCCACCAGCGGCGCACGCGCGCCTGGATGTCGGAGGGCCGGGTCCAGACAGGCATCGCGACGGTCTCAGGACTGCATCTTCACCATCGTTCGCGCGTCGCGTTCGGCGACGTACTCCTCGATGGTGAGATTGCGCAGCAGCGACTCGCGGCCGTCGTTGTGGACGAAGCCGACGCTGGACACGAACGGCTCGATGATGTGGATCTTCTGCAGCGGCGTGACGATCAGCAACTGCAGGTTGAGCCGGGCGAACAGTTCGAGGCCGTAGCGCGCGGACTCGTCGGAACCGCGGCCGAAGGCCTCGTCGATGACGACGAAGCGGAACGAGCGGCTGCGCTTCTCGCCCTGCTCCAGGCCGAACTGATACGCGAGGCTCGCGGCGAGCACGGTGTAGGCGAGCTTCTCCTTCTGGCCACCGGATTTGCCGCCGGAGTCGCTGTAGTGTTCATGTTCGCTGTCGTCCTCGCGCCAGCGCTCGGAGGCGGAGAAGACGTACCAGTTGCGCACGTCGGTAACCTTGCGCCGCCAGCGCCGGTCGATGTCGGTGGAACCGTCGCGCCCGCGGAAGCGCTCGATGATGCGCCGGACCTGCAGGAACTTCTCCTCGGAGTAGGTTTCGTCGGCACCGACGGCGCCCTCGGTGCAGGCCCGCAGTTCGCCGAGGAAGTCGCGGATCTCCGCGTCGGTGCTGTTCTCCGCGAGCAGGCGGATGTAGCGGTTCGGGTTGTAGTCGATCGCGGCCAGTGAGCGGTTGATGCGCTCGACGCGTTCGCGGATCTGCTGGCGCTCACCTTCGAGGCGGGAACGGAAACCGGCGATCTCGCGCACGGTGTTCTCGTTGAGCAGTTCCTTGAAACGGGCCTCGAAGCGCGGCAGGTCGTCCGCGCGCAGGCGCTCGAGGATGGCGCGGTATTCGCCGACGGCCTCGATGCCGCAGTCGATCTCGGCGGTCTGCTGCGGCCATTCGTTCTGGTAGCGGCGCATGGCATCGACCATGCGCTCGCTCAGGGTTCTGAGGCGTTTGTCCTTCGTATCGATGCGGCTCTGAAGCCAGTCGCGGAACTCGCGCTGGCGGTTGTCGCAGCCCTCGATGGTCAGTCTCTGCTGGCCGATGGCCTCGCCGCGCAGGGATTCGAGCTGCGGGAAGTCCCGTTCCTGGACCGTCTCGTCGGTCGCGGCGAGCGTGGCCTCGTCGGTCGCGAGCAGCCCAGCGGCCTCTTCGCGCCGCGTACTCGCCCGCGTGCGCTCGGCCTCCGCCTCCTTGAGCTTCTCCTCCGTCTCCGCGATCTCGCCGTCGAGGTCATCAAGCTGTGCCTGCAGCGCGCGCAGCGTGTCCGATTCCGACTCCAGGGCGCGCCGCTCCGCGTCCAGGCGGTCGATCTCGACGACGAGCGCGGCGGCATCGAGCTGGCGGTAGTCGGTGAACGCGAGCAGTCGGTTCAGGCAGGCGACCCGGCCATCGAGCCCCCGCTGCTCGTCCTGCTTCTCGGCGACCCGGGCGGCGGCGGCCTGGACGCGGCGTTCCACCTCCCGCGCCTGCTCCTCGAGCGCGGCGATCTTGGCCTCGTTGCTCCAGCCGAGGATGTAGCGCGAGCGGTCGTCGATCCGGTGGCGGTCGTCTTTCTCGTGGCGTTCGCCGCCGGCCTTGATCTGGCCGCTGCGGGTGATGGCCCGCTTCTCGCGCCGGAACGCCGCGAGATCGTCGCAGCAGGCATAGTCGAAACGCTCGGCGAGTTCGCGCTCCAGCCAGGCGTAGTGTTCGGAATCGGGCTGCACGACGAGTTTGCGCACCAGCGACTGCGGGTGCAGGTCCGGCAGGCGGTGATCGCGCGGCGGGCGCACGCGGAAGTACACGAGCCGGCCCCGGAGGTGGGTCCGGTCGACCCAGGCGGCGACATCGCCATAATGGTCGTCCGGCACCAGCAGGGAGAGCCCGAAGCCGTGGAGCAGGCGCTCGACGGCGCCCTCCCATGCGCGCTCGTCCTCGCGTACCTGGAGCAGTTCGCCGACGAAGGGCAGCACGTCCTCACCGACGCCGACATCGGCGCACAGGCGCTGGCGCAGCGTGAGCATGGCGGCCGGCAGGTTGGAGCGGCGCTGGCGCAGGGATTCGAGTTCCGTGGTCAGCTCGTCGTGCTCGCTGCGCGCGGTCTGTAGCGCGACCGTGGCCTCGGTCAAGCCGTTCTGGACCGACTCGCGGCGCTCGGTGATGCCGTCCAGTTCCTCCCGGGCCGCTTCGCGGTGCGCCGCGAAGCGCTCTTCGTCGGTCGGCATCTCCCAGCCGACCTCGTCGAGTACCGCCCGATAGTCGGCCGCCCGGCGCTCGCGCTCGCCACGCTCGCGCTGATGTTCGGCGATGGCGGTCTTCAGGCGTTCGATGCGATCGCCGCCGCTCTCGGCGATGGCCTGGCGGATCTCGTCGCGCCGGCCCTGCTGCTGGCGGCGCTCGTCGTCGAGCGCCTGCGCCCGGCGCCCGGCGCGCTCGATCTCGCGGTCGCGGCGCTCGATCCGTTCGACCAGCAGTTCGCTGCGCAGGCTCGCGAAGTAGCCGGGCAGGGCCTCGCGGCAGGCCCGCAGGCCCTCGACTTCCGCCTCGACCGCCGCATGCTCATCGGCCTGCTCGATCAGCGGCTCCAGCGCCTCGACCTGGCGACGCGCCGTGACCACGGCCTGATGGGCGCGATCCAGGTCATCGAAGTGGCCGATGAGCTGCTCGATGCGCTCATCGACCGGGAACGGTTCGAGCATGTGGCTGCGCACGAACTCGGTGAGGTTGCCGACGGATTTGAGCGATACGGTCTGGCTGAACAGCTCCAGCGCCTGCTCGCCGGCCAGGCCGAAACGGCGCCGGAAGGCGCGGCCATACGGCGGGAAGGTGTCGTACAGCTCGACCTGGTCCGCATCCCGCAGGCGCTTGCGCAGGCGGTTGATGTCGCTGCCGAAGTCGCTGAAGTCCTCGACAATCCCCAGCGGGCGGTCGGCGACGACGTAGAAGCGTTCGGGCTGAGCCTTGGGGTCCTTGATCCAGAAGACCTGCGCCAGCGTGACCGAATGGTCCAGCGCCTCGTTGCGGAAATGACCGAGGATGACCGAGTAGCTGTTGGTGTCGCGCAGCGCCACGGCCTTCGCCGACTGCCCCGCCTCGCCACGCTCGGCGCGGTAATGCCCGAACACGTACGAGCGCAGCGACCGTTCACGCGTATCGGCGCCTGCCGCCTTGTTGTAGGTGATGCGCTGGGCCGGCACCAGCAGCGTCGTCACCGCATCGACGAGCGTGGACTTGCCGGAGCCGATATCGCCGGTGAGCAGCGCGTTGGCGCCCCCGGGGCGCAGGCTCCAGACACGGCGATCGAACGTGCCCCAGTTCAGCACCTCGACCCGGTGCAGCCGGAAGCCGGCGTCCGCGTCCGAGTCCGCGAAATCGAGCAGCCACTCCTGCGCCGCCTCACTCACCGGCCCGCCCCCCTTCGCCCTCGTCGCCGGCCGCGTAGGCATGGTATTCGGCGAGCCGTTCGTCGAACTCGCGCAGCCACTGGGCGTCGACGAAGGTCTTGAGGATGCGCCGGACCTCGTAGCGATCCTGCTCACCCCGCAGCCGGCGCAGAAACCCGAGTTCGATCGCCTTGTTGATGTGGGTCTCGATGCGCTGCAGCAGGCGCGCCTCGTCGCCGGTCTCGGGCAGGAACATGCGGATCATGTCGACGATCTCTTCCTGGTCCAGCACCAGACGGCTGTCGGCGCCGCTGGCATCGTGTTCGGCGAGTTTGCGGCGCAGCAGGGCGAGCAGCAGGCTCACCGGATAGCTGAGCTGGCGCCGCGCGACCAGCCGCGGCGGCGCATCGGCATCGCCCTCGTCATCGCGGGGGCGCTGGCGCAGGTAGGCGTAGCCCTCGCTCTCGTCGAGCATCAGTTCGAGGCCCAGCACGCCGACATGGTCGCGCACGCGTGCCTGCAGGCGGATAAGCTGCTGCCAGTTGCGCGGCTGCGCATCGGCGTACAGCACGCCGCGGAACAGCGCGATCAGCGGCGGGCCGAGCTGATCCGCCTCGCCGCCGGATGGTTCGTCGATGGGAGCAGTGTCGTTCATCCGGCGCCACCCGTGGCGGTGAAGATCACGGCCGGGACGGTCGCGCGGCGCTGATGGCCGTCGGCGTCGGTCCACTCGACCGTGTGTTCGCGGGCCTCGTCGATCACCCCCAGGCCTTCGCCGGAGGCCATGCTCAGCCAGGCGACGAGTTCGGCGAGGCCCTGCTCCAGCGGATGTTCCGCCAACAGGTCGGTGAGCGCAATCTGCTGGCGTGTCTGCAGCGCGCGGCGCAGTTGCGCGCGCAGGCGCTCTCGATCCACATACACCTGCTCGAAGAGCACGCCCGGATCGATGTCGGCATCGCCCGCGCCGACCGCCGCCGAATCGATATCCGCCCGCACGGGCGGACTGAACAGCGGACGCTCCATCGGGAGCTCGACGCGCGGTGCGGGTTCGTCGACGGCCATCACCTGCTGCGGCGGCGTCTCGCGCACGGCGATGGCGTGGCGTTCCAGGCTGCGCAGGATTTCCATGATCCGCCGATTCTCCAGCCAGGCCTGATCGTCGAGGTAGCGGCGGAGCTGCTCGGACAGGCGGGCGACGGTGCGCTGGGTCACCTCGCCCGCCGCCATCCAGTCGTGATGGATCCGGCGCACGCGGGGATCGGGTGCCAGTTCGGCCACCGGTTCCAGTGCAAGCACCTGATCCAGCAGTGCGGTCAGTTCCTCCTGATGGCGTGGCGACATCAGGAAATCCCAGAAGGCGCGGAAACTGCGCCCCTGATCCGAGTCGGTGATGGCGTCGCGCTGGCCGAACACCTCGTCGAGGATCTGCGCCCGGGCGCCCTCCTGTCCGGCGATGCGCTCGCGTACCTGACGATCCAGGTCGCGGAAGTTCTGCTCCACCTGGCGGAAATCGGCCAACAGCGCGCCGGCGGTATCCTTCGCCTGGAGGAAACGCTCGCGCAGTTGCGTGGCGTCCATCAGCGCGGCGCGGCCTTCGCGCACCGCGTCGATCTCGGCATCGATCGCTTCGCGCCGACGCTCCAGTTCCGCGATCCGCACCTCGGGATCGGTCTCGCTCCCGTGGACGATCTCACGCAGCAGATCGAACACGACTTTCAGGCGCGATTCCGCGCCGACAAACCCACGGTCCTCGAGGCCGGCGAGCCAGTGCACCGCCTGCTCGGCGGACGGCGTCGGCTCGTAGTGCGGCTTCGTCCGAAGCTGGTGGATAGTAGCGGCGCAGCCAGGCGCGTTCATCGCTGGCCCAGTCGTTCAGATAGTCGATGGCCCGTTTCGGATACGGATCCTCCGTGGCCTCGGCGCGAACACCCTGAAGCCAGTCGTCGAGTTCGCCCACGAGCTCACGCTCGCCGATCACCCGGCGGTTGGGTTCGATGAAGGTCGCGTGGATGAAACCGGCCACCAGCGGCGCACTGCCGGCGGCGAGCAGCCGCCAGGCCGGGTGCGTGCGACGCAGCCGGGTGAGGTAATCGTGATTCAATCGGCCACCGTGCCTTCGTCCGCCTTCGCCGCTCTATTATGGGTGAACAACAGGCAAG